>JAFYXM010000003.1 GCA_017546175.1 Elusimicrobiaceae bacterium | reverse complement strand
GGCGGAGGCGGCGGCGGAGGCGGCGGCGGTGGTGGCGGCGGCGACCTCTACGTCGACATGGGCCCCGGTGGAGACTGCACCTCCAATCGCCATTGGTTAGTAGATGATATGGGTGCTGTGGCTGGTTGGTATATGAGCAATGACTGTGGCGGTGGTGCTAGTAATATTACCCAAGTTGTTGTTTATAGAAATACTGCTTTCTAAAAAATCTGGCAAAAAAACCCCGCCTCAAAAAGGCGGGGTTTTTGTCGGACTGATTTTTATTTAATGATTTCTTCTATGAGTTTGTAAGGTTTGGGTTTTGCTGCCGATATTTTGACCGCCTTGGCAAACAATTCTGCTCCTGCCTGCAGACGTTTTTTGTCAGAGGCATACAAAGTGGCAATCACATCTCCTTTTTGCACGGCTTCGCCCGCCTTTTTGCTCAGCCAAATACCGGCACCATAGTCTATTTCATCTTCCATGGTGTTACGTCCGGCACCCAAGAGAACACCTGCTACACCGGCTGTTTTGGCATCAATAAAGGACACATATCCTTTTTTCTCTGCTTTAAACTCCAGTTTAAGTTTAGCCTTGTGTAAGTGTTTTTCGGGGTGGTCAGCGATATCAGGGTCAGAGCCTTGCCATTTGAGCATTTGGCGGAATTTTTCCAAAGCAGAGCCGTCAGCAATATATCCTTCCAACAAAGCACGGGCTTTGTCTAAGTTCTTTTCCCGTCCGCTGATAACCAACATATGCGCGCCTTCTTCAATTAAGAGCTCGTAAAAGTCAGGGGCTAAATGTTGATTGCCTTTTAAAATTTCAATGGTTTGATAAATTTCGTTAGCATTGCCGATGGCGCGGCCTAAAGGTTGATCCATATAGGTAATTAGTGCGCGGCAATTAAGGCCTAAGAGCTTAGCTGTAGCTACCAAGGCTTTTGCCAGTTTTTTACTGTCTTCTTTTTTTTGCATGAAAGCACCGGAGCCGTATTTTACGTCCATAAGCAAGCTATCTACGCCTTCGGCATATTTTTTAGAAAGAATGCTGGCCACAATTAAGGGGCGGCTTTCCACCGTGCCGGTAGCATCACGCAAAGAATAAAGCTTGCGGTCTGCCGGAGCCAAATCTTTAGTTTGGCCGAACATGCACATGCCCAGTTTTTGTATTTGTTTATAAATTAAATGATTGGGGACACGCACTTGAAAGCCTTTCATGGCTTCCAATTTATCTAGTGTGCCACCGGTATGACCTAATCCGCGGCCGGACATCATGGGTACGGCTACTCCTGCACAAGCCACAAGAGGGGCCAAAGCCAAAGAAATACCATCGCCCACGCCGCCGGTGGAATGTTTGTCCACTTTAGGTAATTTGATTTTTTTGAAATCTAAGCGATCGCCCGAATGGGCCATGGCTTTGGTGAGCATAGCGGTTTCTTTATCATTGAGCGGATTTAAGAAACAGGCCATCAAAAAAGCCGACAGCTGATAATCGGGCACGGTCCCTTTGGCTGCGGCTTGCGCTACAAAATTAAATTCTTCTGCATTTAGTGTTTGTCCGTTTCGTTTTTTAATAATGACGTCCAACATTCTCATAGAGTACGTCCTCCTCCACCTCAGGTAGGGTGGACTTTCAGCATAGCATATTAAAGTGGAAAAAGAAAGTGTTGTTATAAAAAAGAAAATTTCTCAAAGAAAGGTCATGTTAAATTTGTTTGGCTTTCTTTCTCTTTTTACCTCATATTTCGTATAATGAAAGTATATATCCTTATAAGTGAGAGTGTATCATGGCAAAAAATAAATATTCTGCTACTGTTTTACTTCCTAAAACAGATTTTCCGATGCGTGCGGGTCTTACGCAAAAAGAACCCAAAATGTTAGAGTTTTGGCAAGAAATGGACCTATACAATGCTATTTTGAAAAAGAATGAAGCAGGCAAACATTTTGTATTGCATGACGGACCGCCGTATGCCAACGGTAAAATTCATATCGGTCATGCTTTAGATAAAACCATTAAGGATATTATTCTCAAAAGCCGCGCGATGACCGGCCACTATACGCCATATATTCCGGGGTGGGACTGCCATGGCCTGCCTATTGAACAGGCATTGATGAAAGAACTGAAAATGGACAAAAAGCACATCACCGATGTGCCTGCTTTCCGCAAAAAAGCCCGTGAGTTTGCCGCCCGTTTTATTGATTTACAACGTCAAGGTTTTAAACGTTTGGGCGTACAAGCCGAATGGGATAACCCGTATTTAACCATGGATAAACGCTATGAAGGTATTACGATTGGCGTTTTCTTGGATTTGATTGAAAAAGGCTATGTGTATAAAGGGCAAAAGACCATTACTTGGTGTTCTCATTGTGAAACGGCTTTAGCTGATGCGGAGACGGAATATCATGATGTCAGCTCTTCTTCCATTTACCTGCGGTTTAAACTGGTTAATGCCACCTCTGAAGTGTTTGGAGATTTAGATTTTTCTAAACCCGTCTCTTTAGGTGTATGGACCACCACCCCGTGGACCATTCCTTCCAACATGGCAGCTGCCGTGAATAAAGACGAAGACTATGCCGTTCTTCAAGACAATAAAACCGGCGAATACTATGTGGTAGCCGATAAACTGGCCGAAGAATTTTTGAAAAATACCGAACTGGACGCCAAAAAAGTCAGCGCCGTGCGCGGCGAGAGCTTGGTCGGTTTGAAATACTATCATCCGCTTACGCAAAAGCAAAACCCGATTATCTGGACGGACTTTGTAACCATGGACGCGGGGGTAGGTATTGTGCATATCGCTCCGGGTCATGGTGAAGACGACTTCCGTGCCGGCAAACAATGGGGTTTAGAAGTTTTCTGTCCCGTCAATGAAAAAGGCTGCTATACCAAAGATGCCGGTGTGTTTGAAGGTATGCACGTATTTGAGGCCAATCCGCTCATGGTCAAGAAATTAGGCGAATTGGGCAGCTTGATTAAAGAGCAAGAAATCGTGCACAGCTATCCGCATTGTTGGCGCTGCCATAACCCGATTATTTTCCGCGCTACCGAACAATGGTTCATGAGCATTGACAAAGACGGTCTGCGTGAAAAACTGATGAAGAATTTGGACAATGTAAAATTCTATCCTGCCGGCGGCGACGAACGCATGCGCTCTATGATTGGGTTACGCCCCGACTGGTGTTTGTCTCGTCAGCGCTTCTGGGGATCCCCCGTTACGATTTTATATTGTAAAAAATGTGGCAAAGCCCAAATCAATCATGAGCTTTTTAGCTTCATTAAAGAAAGAGCCATGAACGAAGGGTCTGATTTTTGGTTTATTGATCCGGTGGAAAAACTGATGCCGCAGGGTTACACCTGTGAATGCGGTTGCCAAGAATTCCGCAAAGAAACCGATATTTTAGACGTTTGGTTGGATAGCGGTGTATCTTGGGCAGCGGTGGTCAAAGACCGCGGACTCAGTTTCCCTGCCGATGTCTATTCCGAAGGATCTGACCAGCACCGCGGTTGGTTCCAAAGCTCTTATATTCCTTCTTTTACATTAGAAGGGGTAGCTCCTTTTAAGACTATTTTGACCCACGGTATGGTGTTGGCACAAGACGGCCGCCAAATGCACAAATCTTTGGGCAACAGCGTAGACCCCGAAGATGTAATCAATAAATACGGGGCCGATATTTTGCGTTTGTGGGTGGCGTTCTCTGATTATCAAGGCGATGTGCGCATCTCCGAGGAAATTTTGGGCGGCCCGATTGATACCTATCGTAAATTGCGCAATACCATTCGCTATGCGTTGGGGAACTTGTCCGACTTTGACCCTGCTGTGCATGGTGTGCCTGCTGAAAAATTAGCCGAAATGGACCGCTATATGTTGGGCCGCTTGGATAAATTGATTGCCGAAGTGCGCTCTGCTTACGAAGATTTTAACTTCCGCCGTGCCATGCGCGCTATTACGGACTTCTGTATTTTAGATTTGTCTTCTTTCTTGTTGGATGCGTCTAAAGACAGACTTTACACCTTGGGAGCCTCTTCTGCTGCGCGCAGAAGTGCACAAACCGCTTTGGCCGAAATTGTGCGCACACTCTTGCAGCTTACGGCCCCTGTATTGTGCTTTACCTGTGAAGAAGCTTGGCAAGAACTGTTAAAAATTCCTGCCGGCAAAGATTTGCCCAAGAGCATCTTCCTTTCCGATATGCCGGAGCATGCCTCTTTAACTGCTGATGCGGCCTTGGAAGAAAAATGGAACAAAATTCGCCAAATTCGCGAAGATGTGCAGAAAGCTTTGGAAGAAACCCGCCAAAAAGGTGTTATCGGATCTTCCTTGGAAGCAAAAGTGATTTTCAAGACCAATGATGAAAAAACAAAGAAATTCTTGGAAGAGAATTCTGCTTTGTGGTCTGAAATTTTTATCGTCTCTTGCGTGGAAGTATCAGCCGGTACTTTGCCTTTGGAAATTGTGGTAGAACATGCCGAAGGTCAAAAGTGTGCCCGTTGCTGGCAGTGGAAAAAGGAAGTCGGAGCCGCAGGCCGCGCTCATGGTGATTTGTGCGACCGCTGCGTAGAAGTATTGCAGCGTGAGGGGCTCAGCGTACCTGAGGAGCAGACCGTTGCGTAAGGGACTTGGCATAATTTGGGATTGGGCACGGCGTCATAAAGCTGTGCTCATTACCCTTGTTGTTTTGTTGGGAGTGGACCGTATAACCAAACGGTTGACGCTTGTATTTTTGGAAAATAAGGATATACTATTAGCGCCGTTTTTGCATTTGCGTTATGTGCAAAATACGGGGGCGGCATTCGGTATGATGCAGGGGGGAAACCTGATTTTGATTATCGTTTCTCTGCTCATCATTGCTTATTTGCTCAAAAGTTGGAAAGAGTTTTGCTCCATGGGGTCGTTGGTAAAGTGGGGGCTGGTCCTCATTTTGGGCGGTGCATTGGGCAATCTTTATGATAGAATAACCTTAGGGTTTGTTGTAGATTTTATTGATTTACGTGTATGGCCGGTGTTTAATGCGGCCGATAGTTTTATTACCGTGGGCGGAGTGATGCTCGCCTTTGCGCTTTTGTTTAGTAAAAAAGCGCCGATTCAGGAGGAAAAATGAAAAAACTTTTAATGCTTTGTTTGTCTGTTGTATTTTTTGCCGCTTGCAGTTCCAGTGAAGATAAGCTGTTTCGCAAAGCGCAAATTTTAACCGATAAAGGTCAGTTGGAAAAAGCCATTCAAACTTATTCCACCATTATCAAAAAAAATCCGCAACATTATGCCTCTTACGTCAGTCGCGGGCTTTTGTACGAACAACTAAAAGTCAAAGATGCCGAACAGGCCAAGAAAAATAAAAAACTGGCTGAAAAAGACTATGAAAAGGCTATTTCCTTGGAGTATCGCCGTCCGGAACTTTTCAACAATTTAGCCGCTTTATATATTGATCAAGGCCGCTATTCCGAAGCTGTCTTGCAGCTGAACCAAGCCCTTTTGTTGCGTCCTAATTACTTGATGGCTTTGTTAAATCGTGCAGTAGCTTACAGCCAACAAGGCCGCTTAAGCAAAGCACTGGTTGATTTTTCCGAAGTACAATCTTTAGATGATAAATTTGCCTTGTTGTATTTAAATCGCGGGTTGGCTTTCTTTGCTGCAGGATATTATGCCAGTGCGGCGGAAGATTATTCTATCTTAATGGAGTTGGAGCCGAACAATCCGCGTGCTTACTTGGAAAGGGGCCGTGCTTTTGTAAAAATGGGCCATTTCCAAAATGCAATGGACGATTTCCAAAAAGCCATCGCTTTGCGTGAAGATTATGCCATGCCGTATTATTACGCGGCAGAGCTCTTGTTCAGCAAAGGCGATACCGAACAGGGCGTAGCCTATGCAGAACGTGCCAAAATGTATGCTCCTAATTATGCCCCTATCTATGATATGTTAGGCGATATGTTGGCTTTGGAATCTCCGGTAGAGGCTACGCAGCATTATTTGGCAGCTCGTCGTTTAGACCCTGCCAATGCCCGCCGTTATCAAGGCAAAATCCGCATGATGACTACGGAAAACGGCCGCAAACATGTCGTAGCCAACCGTTTCTTAAACGTCGGAAAATAGGGTTTTTATGAAGTCCTCCCGTAAGCATACGGCATCGGAAAGTGCCGCTTTGTCTGTCCCCGCTAAAAAATATTCCTACAGATTCTTTTTATCTGTGTGTTTTTTGGTCTTGGTGATTTATTCACTAATGATTGGGGCTTCGGCTACGGGTATTTTTGTACTGGTTTTGCTTAACTTGCTTTGCTGTGGCGATGTGCTTTTTAAAAGTGCATGGCGAGATTTAGAATCTTTCCGTTTTTCTTTGTCTACCCTTGCGGCGTTGGCGGTATTGTCTTGTTTTTGTTACGGCTTATCCAAAACTTTTTTTGTCAGTCCTTTGGCCGGCAGTGCGCCAGATTTATATGTTTGCCTGTCCTGCACGGTGATGGTTTATTTGTGGACCTGCTCCCGTATTTCCCGCCGCAAAGAAAGAACCAAAGTCTTTATCAAAAAATTAGATGATTTTTTACCTAAGTCGGGCAGAATAGTGAATGGGCAGCAGCGGGAGCTGATGGTTTTTGCGCGCGAACTTAAAGAAGGAGATATTATCCGCGTAAAAGCAGGGGAACGCATCCCTTGTGAGGGAGAAATTGCCAAAGGGGAAACGGCTATTGATGAGAGCTTGATTACCGGTAATATGCTTCCTACGGCCAAAGCGGTCGGAAGCCGCGTGTATGCGGGTACTTTAAATAAAGGGGCCGACATCATGGTCCGCGTAACGAAGGGGTTAAATCAAAGTGTGATTTCCGGCATTATTTCTGCCATTAAAAATAGCGAACGTCGCCGTTGCGTGCGTAAAGATGACTTGGACGGTTATGCCCCCTATTTATTGATAATTGCCGTAATAGCGGCCTTTGCTGCATATACTTATTTCTACTGGGCGGGAGATTACCGTCGTCCGTTGCATACGCTAGGGCTTTTGCTGCTAGTGATGGGGCTTGCGTGTCCTATCTCTTTTTTCTTTTGTTCGGCCTTTCCCTCTTGGTTTGTGAAATTGGGTGCCAGACGAAAGAAAATTATTTTGCAAGCGTTGGGAGCTTTGGACGTATTAAAAAAGGCTGATGCGGTGTTTTTTGACAAGACGGGGACTTTGACGTATGGCGAGCTGCGCGTGCATGAAGTATATGCCGCAGATGAAAAAACGAAAAGAGATTTATTGGTGTGTTTGGCTACGGCCGAGCAAATGGTGGATGGTCCCTTTGCCAATGCGGTCAACATCTATGCTAAAGAACAAGGTGTAGAGGCGCATAAACTGCTTTGCTTTGATGTTTTACCGGGGTTGGGGGTTAATGCTACCTCGGGTAAAAATATCTTCTTGGCGGGGCGTCCTGAGTGGTTAAAAGAGAAAGGAGTACATATTCCGCAGCGCCCAAGCGGTGGTCAAGCAGTGATTTGCGGTGCCAAGAACGGGAAATATTTAGGATATGTGTCTTTAGATGATAAGCTTCGCCCCGAAGCTGCCAAAATGGTGCAAACACTTAAAGATATGGGAAAAGAAGTAATTTTGATGTCCGGTGATAATGAAGCATCTGTTGCCGGTATTGCCCAAGAAATTGGCATTACTAATTACAATTTTGGCGTACTACCGCAAACCAAGGCAGAAATTTTGGGTAATTTTAGTGCGCTGGGTAAAAAAGCAGTAATGGTGGGGGACGGATTTAATGATATTACTGCGTTGTTAAGGGCCGATGCGGGGGTAGTATTTTCATCGGGTAAAAATGTATATAATAATTGGGTAGATATTATTTTAAAACGTACAGATTTAGCCGCCATTACAGATTTGTTCCGCATGAATAATTCTTTGGCTAGCCGCATACGCGGCAATGTAGTATTGTCTGTATTGTGTAATTTAGCGCTAATAGCAGTGCTTTTGTTTGTTCCGGTGCCTCAGACGTATATGTGGTGTGTGGTACCGGTGGGCATGGTGCTGGCAGTAGCCGTAATTTTTATAAATTCAGCGAGGTTATTAAACATAAAATGACGACGAAAGATATTGATTTTGGATACACTTCTGACCACGCCCGCAAAAATGCGGATGCGGTCTTGCCGGAGATTCAATGCTGGCCCAACCAGTATAAACGCGATTACAATATCCGAATTGAACTACCGGAATTTACTTCCGTCTGCCCCAAAACGGGTTTGCCGGACTTTGGCATTATCACCATTGATTATGTACCCAATGATTTGTGTTTGGAACTGAAAAGTTTAAAGTTTTATCTCTTGGAATACCGCGATATGGGTATTTTTATGGAGAATATTGCCAATAAAATTTTAGATGACGTGGTCAAAGCCTGCAAGCCCAAACGCGCTACTATTAAAGGCGAATTTACGCCGCGCGGCGGTTTGCGCTCTATCATCACGGCTTCTTACGATGAAAAGGAAGGATATGGCAAATAAGTTAAAACCGATTGCTTGGGTTTTGCTCTTGGTGGCGGCATTTTTGGCAGGGGGGTGGTTTTTTAGACAACTTCCCAATTTAAATGCACCCAAAGGAGAAGTGGAGGAGCTTTATCAAGCTGACGGGGAAGCTTTTGGCATCTTTGATAATATCCCTGCCGAAGATATGGCTGCGGCCGAGGCAGTGGCGGCGGAAGCTTTGGGCATGGACGTGCCACCTTTGGAAGAAGTGGAAGAAGAAACACAACCGCAAGAAAGTGCCAACCAAGTGGCAACGGTGGACTTTTCTGAAATTGCGGAAATTTTGCCGAAAGACCCTCAAAAAGCCACCTATGCCGCCGAAGACTATGTGGGTAAAAATAATACGGTTCGTTCTGCGCAAAAAGAGGAACCGCTTGCGCTTAATTTAACCGGTGAAGAAGTGGTATCTATCGGACCTCAACAAAACGTAGAAGCCAAGGAAGATGAAGAAAGCAAAATCAGCTTAATTGCTGCTCCTGTCAAAACGTTTTTGATTAAAAATACGGACGAATATAAACTTTTCAAAACCCGTGCCAGAGGGGGATACCCCGAAGTGGACTTTGGCAAAAAAATGCTGGTAGTTTTGGAGTCGGACAGCAACTTGCCTGATAATATTTTTGAAATCGTATCTGCCGAAGTAAAAGACGGACAGTTGGTGGTTGCCTACCGAGTAAATGTGTTTGGCTTGGATAAGAAGACCAATACCCATACGGTGTTGGCGGTGGAGAAGACGGAACTGCCGATAGAGCTAAAGCAGGTGTTGTAATAAAGATTTTTCAGTAAAAAACCCCGAGTTTAACTCGGGGTTCTTTATTTGTTGAGTAAATTAGCCGACGGCTTAAAACGTACCTTTTGTTTGGCGGGTACTTGCACTTTTTCGCCTGTTTTGGGGTTGTGGCGCTGAACGGGGCGGGCCGTCTTTAAATGAAAGGTCCCGAAATTGCTGATTACCACTTTCCCGTCACGCTTAAGACCGTGTTTGATAATTTCAAACACTTTATCTACGGACACTTTGGCCTGTTTTTTATCCAACACGTGGCGGGTTAAATGGCGCACCACATCATCTTTATTCATAAAATCAATCCTTATTTATCTCCGCGGTTGACAAAGCCCATCGCTTGCAACAATGCATGCGGGCGGGCACCTTGGCAGACGATTTGCCAAATGGCATGAATAATCGGCGTATTTAAATTATTTTTGCAAGAGATATCATACACACTTTGTACGGAGTTGACCCCTTCTGCAATGGTGCCTACTTCTTTTTGCGCTTCCTCTAAAGAAAGCCCCGCACCCAGTTTTTCGCCCAAGCGGCGGTTGCGGGAAATGGCGGACATACCCGTCAAAATCGCATCACCAAAACCGGCCAAACTGTACACCGTACTGTTTTGACCGCCTTGGCTGACAATGATATCGTTCATTTCTTCCAAAGCCTGCGTAATCAAGGCCGCTTTGGAATTGGCCCCGTCTCTGATACCGTCAATCACACCGCAACCGATAGCGAGCACGTTTTTAATAGCGCCGCCATATTCGGCACCGCGGCGGTCGGAGCTGGGTACGATAATAATAGGGTCTGAATCAAACACTTGGCGGATTTCGTCCACCAGTACGGCATCTTTGCCGGCGAGCATAATCTTGGTGGGTACGTTTTGCGCCACTTCCAAGGCAAAGCTCGGGCCGGTAAAAGCCAACACTTTATCTTTGAGCTGAGGGAGTTCTTCCTCAATGATTTCACAAATGGTTTTAAAGCTCTTGTCCTCAATGCCTTTAGAAGCACTGACTACGGGCAATACTTTGCCGTTGAGCAAAGGTTTTAATTGTTCGCGGCAGAAAGCACGAATGGCTTTGGAAGAAATGACAAAGACAATCATATCCGTGTCTTGCACAGCTTCCGCCACATCACCCGTAAGAGCGATATTGTCATGAATTTTAAAATTAGGAATATTCGGGTGGCGGCCGATGGTTTTAAGTACACCCAAGAGCTGCTGGTTGTACTCCCACAAGCTCACTTTATAGCCGTTTTTAGCTAAGTGTTGGGCAATCACACTGCCCCAAATGCCGGCACCGAAAACTGTAATTTTATTTATGTTCATTTTTTCTTTTTTTAGAGCCGTCTTCAAAGGCCAATTCTTTTTTAGCCAAAAGACGTTTAATATTGGGTACGTGCTTGTAAATGACCAACAAACCGATAGCGGTGGACATAATATCTACGGTAATGGAATGATGACCGATAAAGTAACCGCTGATAGGCAGTACCAAACAAGCCGTAATAGATCCGATAGAGATGCGCCCCCACAAGGCTACACAAATCACAAAAGCCGTAAAGGCCAAGGCGGTCGGAATCGGAAGTAAAGCGGCAAATACACCGGCAGAGGTGGCTACGCCTTTTCCGCCACGGAATTTGAGGTAAATGGTCCACATGTGGCCCAGAATGGCAATAGTACCACACAAAATGGCTTGCCAATATTCTCCGGGGAAAACATGTAAAGCAATGCAGACGGGGATAAAGCCTTTCAAACCGTCAATTAAGAAAGTAGTGATGCCGGCCCATTTGCCTACCGTGCGGTAGACATTGGCTGCGCCGGGGTTGCCGGAGCCGTGCTGACGGATATCAATGCCCATCACTCTGCGGGCAATCAGGTAGCCGGTAGGTACGGCACCGAGTAAATAACTAAACAACGCCAGTAAGAGTACTTTTATCATCATATATTTATTATATAAAGTTTGGAGCCGCGGGCAAGAGAAAAATCTAAAGCATCTTGGCAAAAAGGCTTTTATTATATAGACTAAAAAAGATACAGGCATTTTAGGAGTGTGGCGAAATATGCTAAAAAAATTTTTATTTATCGCGCTTTTACTTTCTTCTTTCCCGGCTTTTGCCGAAGAAAGACAAAGCGCCTTTGAGGCTGAAGACTTTGCCACCCAAAGCTTACTTTGGGTACAAAACTCCAGAGAAAGCGGCAAGTGCCATGCTGTGCGTATTTTGCCCAAGTGGTATTTGACCGCCGCGCACTGCGTAAGCCCCGTCTGCAACAAAGAATGCACCTTAACTTTAGACTTGCTCCAAGGCAACTTGCAGGCTTCGGCGCGTGTGCAACATACGGCTTCTGATGCCAGAGTGTTTGTGCCGCGCGAATATATACCCAGAAAGAGCAAAAGCGTTCGGCATGATGTGGCGCTGATTCGCTTTGATCCTAAAGAGGTGCAATATTCTTTTTATGATGCCAAAGAAAAAGAATATATTGATGAGGAACAATTTTTGCAAAAGTTAAAGCTTTCTGAAAATTCCGAACAGCGCTACCAATGGAATGTGCTTTCTTCGGCGCGTCCCAAACTGCTGAGCATTAATGCGGCCCGTCATATGTTGGACCCTTTGGCCGTTCCTACCATACAACCCGACGGGATTTATTATCAGGAAAGTTTTACTGATGATTTTTATTATTTCACGGAGCTGCGCCATTTTATGGGCAGCAACTTTGGCGTTGTGCACGGTATGAGCGGCGGCGGTGTGGTGGTGCCGGGGGGAGATATTGTGGGTATTGTGTCGGGCAAAATCGGCGGGGAAACCCAGCTGACCTTGTATGATAATAATGATAAACCGATCGGCTCTATTCCCTATTCGTCTGATTATTTTCTTTTCACGCCGTTTAACCGCAGTAATGTCAATTTTATTCGCGCAACGATTGCTTCTTTCCATGAGTCCGGCTCCAGCCCGCGCTTTGTGGGCATTTCGGGGCAAAGAGCGGAGCTGACGCAAGCCAAGCCCGAAGAAGTATTCGGCAATATGTCGGCTGACGATATTGCTGATGTGTCTATGGCAAGGTAGTTTTTTTCAAAAGTTCAGAGTAGTTGCCGTCTGTAGCCATAATTTTAAGCTTTAGTCCGCCGTCAGCGGTGGCGGTGGAAGAAAGCACCAAAGAGCGCGTGTAGATTTGTCCGATCATGTCCGCCTGCTTTGTACTGAGTTGCAAGGGGCGGACTTTCCATTTGGTTTTGAGCGCTTTTTCTACGGCTTTGAGCAGGCTGTCTAGCCCTTTTGCGTTTTGTGCGCTGATAAAGATAGCTTGCGGATAAGCTTTTTTAAGTGCTTGCAAACGCGGCGCAGAAAGTAAATCGGTTTTATTAAACACGTCAATAATCGGTAGACGAGAAGCCTGCAAATCGGTCAAAATTTGATGTACCGTTTGGCTTTGTGTTTCGCGCTCCTCGCTGGCACTGTCATGCACGTGCAAAAGCACATCGGCAAAAGCCGTTTCTTCCAAGGTGGCACGGAAAGCCGATACCAAGGAGTGGGGGAGCTTTTGAATAAAACCCACCGTATCGGTAAAGAGCATTTGTCCGCCACCTTTCATGGGTACGCGGCGGGTGGTAGGGTCTAAGGTGGCAAAGAGTTTATCGTCGGCATAGACGGCCTGCTCTTGGGTAAGGCTGTTGAGCAACGTGCTTTTGCCGGCATTGGTATATCCGATCAGGGCAATCTGCGGTAGGGGTACACGTTGGCGCTTTTCGCGGCGCAGGGAACGTTCTTTTTTTACTTGTTCTATTTCTTGTTCCAAGCGGCTGATGCGCGCGCGCAAGCGGCGGCGGTCATACTCCAGTTTGCGTTCTCCCGGTCCGCGCATGCCGATACCGCCTTTTTGCTGCATCATGGCCGTTCCTTTACCGCTCAGGCGCGGAAGCAAATAGTTTAGTTGCGCCAGCTCCACTTGCAGTTTTCCCTCTTGGGTGCGAGCGCGCTGGGCAAAGATGTCTAAAATCAGGCGCGTGCGGTCTATTACTTTGGCAGGTAAAATATCTTCTAAATTTTTCTGTTGGGCAGGGGTGATTTCTTCATCAAAAATGACGGAGTCTATTTGTTGGCTTTCGCATTCGGCGGCAATTTCCTGCAGTTTGCCCGTGCCGATTAAGGTGGCGGCATTGAAGCTTTGCACGCGCACATGGTAGGCGGCGCACACTTTTCCGCCGGCGGTTTCAGCCAGACGGGCCAGCTCTTCCAGTGCGTGAGAGTGGGTAAAATCTGTTTTTAAGCTTGCCCCGATAAGAATCACTTTTTCCATATAGTTTTATTGTATAAATTATTGGTTGTTGTTTCGGTAGAAAAAAGAAAAAGCTTGACTGGTTTTTTTTTTTTGCTACAATTTTTTTGAAAGAAAAATTGAAGCAAAAACTAAAAAAGGAGAAATGAAATGAAGAAAGGTTTTACATTGATAGAACTGTTAGTAGTGGTACTCATTATAGGTATATTATCTGCGGTGGCCTTACCGCAATATACCGTGGCGGTAGAAAAGGCACGCTTGACGGAAGCTTTGAGTAATTTAAAATACATACAAGAGCAGGTGAAATTGCGTGCGTTGGAATGTGGAAATGACAATGTTTGTATAGGAAGTGTACAAGATTATTTGGAGCTAAGTGGCGGCGAATGGGACGGAGATTATCTTACAAAACATTATATATATTCTTTTGATCAAGGGATATCAATAACCGAGAGAAAAGATAATTATGATATCGGTTATCAAGATAGTAGCTGGGTAGAATATGTAAAGTATTTATCTGAAGACGGCAAACAATTCTGTGAGGCTCATACGGATCTGGGCTATAAAATTTGTAAATCTTTAGAAAGCCAAGGATATGAATTAACCGATCTTAGAGAATTGAACGATTAATTATACTCTTCTAAAATTCTATCCGTAATTTTTTCTACGTCAAAGTCCTGCGGTGCAGAAAAGTCCAACCGCAGGGCATTTTTATATCGGTTAAACCAGGTGCGTTGGCGCTTGGCGTATTGGCGGGTGAGCGTTATGATTTTTTCCAAGGTTTCTTCTTTACTTTTTTCGCCTTTTAGCCATTCTAAAATTTGTGGGTAGCCCAGACTTTTCAGGCCGTTGCAATTTTCACTTGCTCCGCTACTAAGCAAAGCGCGCGTTTCTTCTGCCATGGGGGTGAGCATGGCTTGGGTGCGCTGTTCAATGCGCTTATTTAACAATTCTTTATCCCAATTTAAATATACCAGTAAAGCCTTTTCTGCAGGGAACTGCCCAAAGAAATTGCCCGATTTTAAGCTAGAGGCCGCTTGGCCCGAGAGCAGGCTGATTTCCACCGCGCGCATGACGCGCTGAATATTGCCCACAGGGATTTGATTGGCAGAAACAGGGTCCAATTGCGCAAGGCGCTCATGCAAGGCTTCTTTGCCGTTTTTTTCGGCAAAAGCTGTTAGTTCTGCACGCAAGGCAGGGTCTGAGGGGGGAAGAGGGTCCAACCCCACAAAATGTGCATGGATATACATACCCGTACCGCCTGCAAAAATAAAGGGTTTGTCGGGGGCGCCGTCCGTCAGCTTTTGGGAGCAAGCGCAGAAAGAAGAAACGTCAAAGCTTTCCGTCGGGTCTAAAAAGTCCACCAAGTGATAGGGTACTCCTTCCACCCGATATTTACCGTCTTGCCAATGGCCTTGCGGCTTAGCGGTGCCGACGGTAAGCGCGCGGAAAACCTGCCGAGAGTCGGCAGAGATAATTTCCGTATTGAGCTTGCGCGCCAAGGCTAAGGCCAGTTCCGTTTTTCCGCTGGCGGTGGGGCCTGCTATCACAATGTGTTTCATACCTATATTTTAGTAAATTAGCTTGCAATAAAAAACCGCCCCTTTTGGAGCGGTTTTTTAGCAGTAGTATGATTTTTAATCTTCAAATAAAGTTTCGTCTTTTTGAATTTTGTTGCAGATGCGGCAGGCTTTACAGGTGCCTACACACACTTCGGGCAAGCGCAAGAGAATGCGCGTATCACAATCATTAAAATCATCAGCCATGGCACTGATAATGGCGGCATTTTCGGGCTTCATGTCCGTAAACTCAATACCCACGGTAAAAACATTTTCTTTTTGTTTCAGCCATGCTGTGCGGGCTTTGATTTCCATTTTTTCCATGGCAGGTAACTGCAAGCTGATAGAAAAGTGATCGGCCAGCGGGGCTCCCAAAAAGCTGATCATGCGCATACCGGAGGCAGAGAGATCAGCCAAAATAGCCACGAGAGAAGTTTCTTTTCCGTCTTGGGTTTTGTAATACAAATTGACCGGCTCAATTAAATTGCTGATTACCGGCATGCGGCGGTGTTTACGTTTTTCGGAAAAAGTTTGTTTAGTCATAATTAGTCCCTCGTCAAAAGTAAAGTATCTTCCACGGACACAACTTCCGTGTTTACCACAGAGCCTATGGGATATTCTTTTTGAGTTTGTGCCCAAAAATTGTCCGACGTGCGGCCCTTATTCGGCGTTTCCATTAAAATCTGTACGGGTTTGCCCAGTTGGGCGCGGTAGGCGCTTTCTGCCAAACCCTTCACTTTATTTAACAAAATATCCAGTCTTTCTTCCAGTATTTTTTCAGGAAATAGTGTCATTTCCGCAGCAGGGGTGCCTTGGCGGGGGGAGTATTTAAAGCAATACGCCGCCGAGAAATGCACCCGCTCCACCAAAGAGAGCGTTTCTTGGAAATCTGCTTCCGTCTCTGTCGGGAAACCCACAATAATATCAGTGCTGATGGCAAAGCCGCGCTTTTTTAAAGCGTCCAATTTTTCCAATAGAATTTCACGGCTGTAGCCGCGCTTCATTTCTTGTAAAACTTTAGTGGATCCGCTTTGTACCGGCAAATGAATGTGACGGGCAATTTTGGGGTTGTTTTCCACTGCTTTTAAAAAATCGTTTGTGATGAAAATAGGGTGCGGACTGACAAAACGCACTCGCTCCACTCCTTCAATGGAAGAAACTTCGTTGAGTAAATCTGCAAAAGTTTTGCCTTCTTCTTTCCATGCATTGACCGTTTGGCCTAAAAGTACGATTTCTTTATATCCTTGGGCGGCCTTTTGAGCGGCATTTTTCAAAATTTCAGCGGAGGGTAAACATTGCACCGGGCCGCGTACGGACGGCACAATGCAGTAGCTGCATTCAAAATCGCACCCGCGCATAATGGTGACATATCCTGTAATAGAGCTTTGAGGTTTGTTTTCTTGAGTGCCGGAAGGGATAAAAAGGGCACTATTGTCTAATAGCTCGGCAAAACGGTCTATTTCTTTGGCCCCTGAAACTAAATCTAAATAAGGAAACGTTTTTTTAAGCTTTTCACCCAGACGTTGCGCGGCGCACCCTGCAAAAATGATGATGCGTTTGGGGTTTTCCCGTTTCCACTTGCGCAAGCGACCCAAAAAGGAAAGGGCGCGGTGCTCGGCATGGTCGCGCACGGTGCAGGTATTGATAAGAGCTAAATCTGCCTCATCTAAGTTTTCCGTCGGCATATAACCGCGCGCTAAGAGGTGAGCGGCCATTTCCTCAGAGTCGGCAATATTCATTTGACAGCCGTAAGTTTGGATAAAAAGTTTTTTCATAAATACATAAAAAAGGCGGCGTTACAGGCGCCGCCTTGAGGTAAAACTAGAATAAGTCGCTCAGTTTTTTGATAGCTTGAGCTACGGGTTGTTGCAAGTGCAACTTCACTACGCGGCGGCCTTTGTTTTCCAAGGCTTGGAAATCACCCAAGGCTTGCGCGTTACAAAGCTGACCGAACGTATAGCTTTGACCCGGGATCTTGACGTCTTCTTGCGGATCAGCAGAGATCAAGAGGAAGACACCGTTGTTGCCGTCGCCTTTGTGCAGCTGACCGCTGGAGTGCAGGTAGCGCGGACCGTAACCAAATACGACGGAGCGTTTGGTGCGGCACAAGATTTTATCGCGCAACTGGTTCAAGGCTTCGTCAATTTCTTTAGAAGGCCATAAATAGGGCAGAATAGCCACATAATCATTGCTTTCTAATATGGAATAGAAATCTTGAGCTAAGGTATTTAGCTTTACTTCATCAGCCAAATCTTTAGAGACAATTAACGGAGCCGTTACTTCGGCAGGGATATCTCCGGCAGAAAGTTTGGACAGGACGTTTTTGGTCAAGGTTTTAGCTTCTTGCACATTGGGTTGATCAAAAGGATCAATGGCTAAAATAGCACCGGCAGCGGCGGTGGCAATTTCCCACAAGAGATACATGGCGCCTAATTGATAATTGTCTTCCATGCAAATCGTGACGATAGGGAAGCCTCTTTCGGCCAAATCTTTGGCAATTTCGGCCACGCGTTTGTTATCGTCCGTGTCTGCGGCTAAATATACAAAAAAGCGGTCTTCGCGGTAGTCAAAGTTGCGGTGCAAAGCTTCACCCACCACAGGTACAATCCCTTTGCCTTCTTTACCGGTAGATTCTGCAACCAATTGCTCAGCCCACAAACCGAAGGTGGCTATTTCTTGCGGGGCTAAAACCGTCATTTTGTCTTTGCTGTGATTGGAGTAGCAAGCCCCCATATAAGCACCCAATTTGACGGCTAAATTGTCTTTTACCGGAGCATCGGCGGCATATGTCAGGGCTGCTTCTTTGGCTTTGGTTAAAATTTTTACTACGTCCACGCCCATGATGGCGGCAGGCACGATACCAAAGAAAGACAAAGCGGAAAAACGACCGCCAATATCGGAAGGGTTGGTAAAAATTTTGCGGAATTTATTTTTCTTAGCCAATTCCTGTAAGCCGGTGTTGGCATCAGTAATGGCGATAAAATGATGACCCGCATTTTTGACGCCGGCTTTTTTGACTTCCTCAAAGAAATAAGCAAACTGAGAAGACGGCTCCACCGTACCGCCAGATTTGCTGGCAAAGATAAAAAGGGTTTCGGCCGGATTAATTTTGCTGCGGACATCAGCCACCCAATCGGGGTTGGTGCTGTCTAATACAAAAAGTTCCGGATAGCCGGATTGCTTGCCGAACAAAGTGCGAAATACTTCGGGCGCTAAGCTGCTGCCGCCCATTCCCATAACCACGCAATATTTATAATCTTTTTTGGCTTCTTGGGCAAAATTGAGTACATCTTCAATGTGTTCTAATGTCCAGTCATAGACTTTTTGCCAGCCCAAAAAGTTTTTAATAAGCTCTTGGTGTTCGGGATCTTTTTTCCACAAAGTAGGATCTTTAGACCAAAATTTACCGTTAAAGTCCAAGTTTTCCAATTTAATAATACCTTCGCGGATAATCCCTTCCGCCATGGGGTTTGCGTTCATTTTCATAGGGGTCATACATCCTTATTTCAAGTTTTAAAATTTTTCTTCTAACGCTAAAATTTTATTTACGCGTTTTTTGTAATTGCCGGTATTAAAATATTCGGCTTTTAAAAATTCTTCTACCAATACTTCAGCCAAGTTTTGCCCGATGACCATAGCACCTAAGCAAAGAGCGTTCATGGCATCATGCTCCACACCTTGGCGGGCAGAGTAACTGTCGTGACACACACAGGCATATACACCGTGCATTTTATTGGCCGCAATACACATACCGATACCGCTTCCGCAAATGAGTACGGCACGGTCCGCTTCTTGGGCTTGCAGCAGGTGGCCCGCTTTGGCAGCATGATCGGGAAAATCTACCCGTTGGGTATCATCTGTACCGCAGTTAATGACCTCATGGCCTAAAGATTTGATTTTATTGACGACGGTTTCTTTCAAAGGAAATCCGGCATGATCACAGGCAACGGCTACTTTCATAGATTCTCCTAAAAAGCTTGATCCACCAAGTCACACACACTGTGACCGATAAAAATATGACACTCTTGTACGCGGGGCGTATTGGGCCATTTTACGATAATAGGCAAATCTACCTTGTCTTTGATTGTTCCGCCGTCTTTACCCAAAAGAGCGGCCGTATAACAACCACGTTTTTTGGCCAGTTCTAAGGCCAGTTCTACATTTTTACTGTTTCCGGAAGTAGAGATACCGATAACCACATCCCCTTGCTGAGCAAAGCCGTCTATTTGACGGGAAAAAACAACATCATACCCGTAATCATTGCCAACGGCCGTCAAAGTAGAGGTGTTGGTATTTAAAGCAATAGCAGGGAAAGATTTGCGCTCTTTTTTAAAACGTCCCACAAACTCTGCCGCAATATGTTGTGCATCACCGGCGCTGCCGCCGTTTCCCATTAAAATCACTTTTTTACCATTGTTAAAAGCAACAATGATTTGATTGGCTAACTCTTCCACTTTTTCTGCCAAATTCTCTTTGACGTACGTAACGGCTGCAATTAGTTCATCGGCTTCTTTGTGTAAAAACATATATAAATTCCTCTATATTTTTTCTAAATCATTGGCGGCTATCCAGCCTTTGATTGCTTGGGATTTGATAATCACTTCGTCCCAATGGTCTTTAGAGTCCAGCACGACCAACAAATGGCCTTGGGCCACGTTGGCACTGGCGGGGAAGTTGTTTCCCGGGCCGCTTCTAAGCTCGGCTGTGGGAGCAGCCACTACCGCTAAAGAAACTGCGTCGGCATGATCTCTGCAAAAATACCAACCGCTCATCAACAACAGAACGGCCAAAGAAATACAAACCAACCACCCTGCTTTGCGTTTACAGAGCCAAAACCCTGCTAAAACACAAAACAACAATAAAGAAAGGATCGTTAGGCCCTTTAATTCCAAAATTGTCAAACTAAAGAATGCTTTGTGTAAAATAACGGGCATTCCCGCCGGCACAAACCGCTCTCCTGCCGCTTCTAAAGACAGGGTCAGATTATGCCGAATATCTGTATCTCTGGGGGCCAAACGGAAAGCGCGGTAATAATTGGCTATGGCTAACCCTCGGCTACCCATTTTGAAATAGCAGTTTCCTATATTGTAGTAAAGATGAGGGTCGTTTGGGTAGTTTTTGAGCAAATTTTCATAAGCTCCCAAAGCCGCGGCAAAGCGTCCCTCCCGATAATATTGCTCAGCTTCTTGCAAATCACCGGCATGGAGAGAAAAAGCACAACAGCAAGCCAATAAGAAAGCTAAAAGATATCTTTTCATTTTTTACTCTCCTTATCCATGTCTTTAATCAGCTCTAATGCCTGCGCGGCCAGTTCGTGCGTTCCTTCGCCTTGCATATCTACCGGAGCAAAACGCGCTGCATCTAACTTTTGCCATAAAACTTCAAATCTCTCTATCAAGGCAGAGGGGCAAGATTTCTGCTTTAACGCGGCTGAAATCTCTCTCAGCGGCAGACTGCCCGTATTTACCTGATAACGCACCTGCAAGTAAGTGCTTAATGTATCGGATATGACCTCTTCGTGATAAGCGTTCTTAAGTTGTGCTTTGGCTTTGGCTAAAGCATGTTTTTGGGCCAATGTCTTTTTATCTGCAAAAGCAAAGAGGCCGCATAAGCCTAAAGCAATTAAGGCTATATATATGAGCCAATTCATTTTCCCGATTTTGGACAAAAAGCTGTCTGTATCGGTATTTAAGTTTGATTTTAAATACAAAATATCGCGCCCTAATTGCCTAAACCCGTTCCCCAAGTCTTGCTGATTTGAAAAATCAAATCCGGCATCGGCTTGGGTGCTGGGGGTTACTTTTACGGAGATAGGCTCGGTATAAATAGTGCGGTAATCATGGGTATCGGGGTCAAAGAAAGACCACGGCAAAGACGGTATGCTGTAGGTGCCTGAAGCGGCCGGCACCAAAACCGTTTTGAAAATTTTGTAACTTCTGAGTTCTCCGTTGGTTGGTACCATACCGGAAGTGGACACCACATCATAGGTCTTGAATCCGGCAATCGTAGGCAATTTTAAGTCTGACGTAGGCTTTAGGTTGCCGGGACCATTTACTTTTACGGTTAGATTAATGGCATCTCCGGCTTCCACTTCTTCGCGGTCAACGGTGGCGGAAACAGTATATCCGCTTCCTACTGCTCCGTAAAAGCTTTTGGGTTGGGCAAAAGTAGGTACAGGGCGAATTTGCAAAGAAATGGAATTAGATTGTACGGTTTGCGGCTCTTGCCCCATAGTGGCAAACATTTTGTCAAACATGGACAAATTTAAGCGCGTTTCCGGTACGTACTTAATGGAAGCCGGCCCGATGCTGGCTTCCGTAGCGGTAACCCCGGATAAAGAGTAGCGAATTTCTGTATAAATATATGTTTTTCCGTCAATAATTTGACGTCCTTCGGAGCGTCCGATTTCTTCCATAAATAAATTATTAATGGCGGGGGCAGTATAGGGGGCAGTACCCATAAAAGGGCGGGCATAATAAAATCTAACGGCCAATGTAATGGTTTGATTGGCATAAGGGGTTTTGTCACTAACGGCTGCCACCATAAAATAGTCTTTATTGCCTAAACGTGCCGCTCTATTATAAAGGTCTTTTTCCAGAGCAGGCATATCGGCCGGAGCTTGGGCATACTGTTTGGCTTTTTTCTGTGTGGCCGTTGATGTTGTATTTCGTGTTTTTGTTTGGGCCGGTTGACGGGGGGAACGATATACCGTTACGGAGATAGGATCTGTTTTATAAGTTTTATTTCCGTAATCTAGCGTAATAGGGCCAATCGTCGTTTTTCCCGGAAAACGAGGCAATAAAACATATTGGTAAGTGGTGGTAATATGAAAATTATTGGTTTGTTGTACAAAAGAGCGCTGATATACATTAAACGCTGGCATACTGGGCAACTGAGGTACAATTTCTCCGGCTGCACCTTCTATGGTGACCGTTAAGGAAAGTTCATCTTCCAACGTAATGGAAGTTTTGTTGACAGAAGCCGTAATGGACACTCCGTTTAAATCTAATGCCGCTTGAGCCGGAAACGGAAAAATCCAAAAACAAAAAGATAATAAAAAGAGTTTCCACATATTTACCAATCCTTATCTACTATTTTTTCAGGCCTCCCACGGCTGCCGGAAGGAGATTTTTGCTCATTTTCCCGCGCCATAGACATAATACGGTCTGCATCACTTTTGCTAAGTTGGCCTTGTTGCTTTTGATTGTCATTTTGTTGGTCGGGCGCTTGAGCCTGATTGTTATCATCTTGCTGATCTTGATTATCAGAGTTATTGTTTTGATTTTGATTATTATTTTGATTGTTTTGCTTTTGTTGTTGTTCTTCTTGCAAAATCAACTGCAAATTGTGCATGGCCTCTTTATCGGAGCCGTCTTTCAGGATAGCCTCTTGGAAAGCTTTTTTGGCTTCTTCTTTTTTGCCGGCTTTATAATAGGTATTTCCTAAATTAAATAAAGCATGTTGCCCGTAATCTCCGGAGAGTTCGGCCGCTTTTTTGAAAGCTTCTTCCGCTTGGGTATATTCGTTTAAGCGGTAATAAGCATTGCCTGCATTAAAAAGGGCTTGTTGATTATTGGGATTTTTCTTTAATACTTCGTTGTAATGATTTAACGCAGAACCGTATTTTTGATCATTGTAAAACTTACCGCCTTGGCGCAATTGCCCCCGCACACCTGCAAAAAGGGCCTGTGTGAAAAAAAGAAAAAGGAAAAGAAAAAATAATTTTTTCATATATAGCCTCTATTTTACTTTTTTTGAACCGCCTTCGGTCTGTAAGGCAATAATATCCACCCTGCCAAACACAAGATAGCCAAGAAAAGCGGTATTTGATAACGGTTTTTATATCCGGCTCTGGCAGAGGCGGCGGAACGACTGCGGTCCAAATTGCGCATGGCTTGTTCCACTTTTTCCGCTACTTGTGCAGGGGTGGTATATTTTATATATACTCCTTCGGTAGCGGCGGCTAAAGCGGCTAAACTTTTTTCATCTAATTTGGTAACAACCGTTTTTCCTTCGCGGTCTTTTTTATACTCTAAAATTCTGCCCGATACATCTGTTCTTTGCGGAATTAATTCCCCTTGCGTCGTGCCGATACCTATGGCAATAATTTTAATGCCTTCTTTTTGGGCTATGGTTTGAGCTTCTTTTAATTCTTGCGGCTCGTGGTCTTCACCGTCAGTAAGTAAAATTAAGGCCTTTTTACCGGGGTATTTAGATAGCATGTGCGCGGCCAATTTGACCGGGGCTGCCAAAGAGGTACCGGCCGAGGGAATCATGTCCGTATTGAGAGAAGAAATAAAATATTTTAATGCTTCTTCATCCGTGGTAATAGGACATTGCACAAAAGCTTCAGAAGTAAAAGCGATTAATCCGATACGTTCGTTTTTTAAATGGGAAATAAGCATACGCAGCATGTTTTTGGCACTGGTTAACCGGTCCGGCTGCACATCTCTGGCGCGCATGGAGGCGGATACGTCTATAGCGATTACCGCTTGCACAAAGTTTCCTTCCGCCTTTACAATTTCCAACCCCCATTGAGGTTTTGCCAAAGCGGTAAAGAGAAAAAACAATCCGAGAAGAAATAAAACGGTTTTTAACTTTTTAAACGCATCTTCTCCACCTAATAAACGTCTGTAAGCTAACGGACCAAACAACGCGGACAAAACACGCGCTTTGAGCTTACGTCCCGACCAAAAAATAATCCCTACGGCAGCCAAGGCGCCGATAAAATACAAGAAATAGATGGGTTGTTCAAATAATTCCATATTAAGGCACCTTAATAAGTATTAGTTTGCGCAGTGCAAATGCCAAAAGCAATAAAGCCAGACCTATGAGCAGAAACGGACGGTAAATATCGGTGCGGCTGACGATATCGGTTTGGGTAAAATCGGTCTTTTCCAATTCATTAATTTTGTCATAAATGTTTTGCAATTCCAGTTCATTTTTGGCGCGGTAAAACTCACCGCCGGTTTCTTTGGCAATGTTGATCAGTAGCCCTTCGTCTATTTCATCTTCCGTGCTGGAAAATACACTTGTGCCGGGGGGGCTGGCCGTGGCAATGGTGTACACCTTAATGCCATAAGCGGCGGCAGATTTGGCCGCTAAAACGGGGTCTATGGTGCCGGCATTGTTGGAACCGTCTGTCAACAGTAAAATAATTTTGCTCTTGGCGGAACTGTCTTTAAGATGTTTGGCAGCTACCCCCAAGGCATCACCGATAGCTGTCAGTTGCGGATTAACAATGCCTATAAACAAAGAGGCTACCAATTCTTGCACGGCATCATGATCTAAAGTCAAAGGAGCCGATAAGGTGACGTCGCGCGCAAACACAACTAAACCGATTCGGTCATTAAAACGTTTGCTGATAAAATTATTGGCGGTTTTTTGGGCCGCTACAAAACGATTGGGAAAAAAGTCTTGATTGGCCATACTGGCAGAGCCGTCTATAATCATCATAATATCAATACCTTGCGTGGGGGGAAGCTTGGTAGTGTTGACTGCCACGGGGCGAGCCAATGCAATGATAAATAAAGACAGGGCCGATAATTTTAGTAATAAAGGTAAATATCGGTTAGCCAAGGCGGAAAGAGAAACAGTGCTAGGTAAAACACCTGCCAAAGGATAGGCAATAGGTCTTGTGAAAAGCCTGCCAAAAAATAAACGCAAAGCCAACGCGCAAATAGGTAAAAGCAAAAGAAAAAGAAAGGCCGGTTGCAAGAAACTAAAATGCCCTGCACTCATTCTTTCCACAATCATTGCAGCAAGCAGCAGTAAGGTGGTGCAGGTAAAAATTAGTATAGCCGCACTGGAAATACGGGGAAATTTCCGCAAAAAAACGGACAATAACAAGCTGACAAACAGCCCTGCCAAAGAGCAGAAAAAGAAAATACTAAACATGGGTCTCCTCCTTGGTGATGATGGGTTTAGGGGTTGTTTCCCGCACTAAATCTTGCACGGCCTGTACGTCTTTTTGCATGGCATCGGCAGAGGGGGCCACTTGGGCAAATTTAACCAAATCGGAAGAACTTAAATATTCCCGCAAAGGCATTAACATGCGTGTCAGCTCCGGTACGGTTTTTGCGCGGCGCAAAAGCTCGGTTGATGTGTCCGACGAAACATCTAAAGAAAATCTGCGCCAGAAATATTCTTTCAAAATTTCGCCCAGTTCTATATAAAAAAGTTTGTATTGTTTTTTCTCCCACAAACCGCTTTGCAAGAGCAGTTGTATTTTAGACAAAGCAATTACATCAGCAGGGCGGTTATCCTGCTGGGCTTTTAAGGCCATGTGATCTTGCTTTACCGTTCTGTAAAAGTGTTTAATCGTCAAGAACAATATAACAGCCGCCAGAGCACATAAGAGCCAAATAAACAGACTGGCCGGAATATATGGCGGACGGATATCACGCAACGTTTTTTCATCGTAAAATTTTACCGGTTGAACGGTAATATTTTTTACTTCTGTTTGAGCCTCGGCCAGCACTTTTCCGCCGGTCGATTCTTTTAATTGAAAAGTCACCGCCGTAAAGGTGGAAACGCCTAAGGTGAAAGGTATAAAGGTAAAGTTGTATGCTTGGGTAGCGGGGGAAAGAGTATTCGTCTTCTCTTGGATTAATTCAAAATTTGCAGGTAAAGATTCTTTATCCACTTCTACTACATATCCGGTGGTATGCCCCACCTCAAAGCGTACATCAAAAGGCTTGGCAAAAGGGGTTTGCTGCGGTATTTGTTCGGACAGAATATTGATTTCCTGCGCCCAAGCAATCGTAGAAAAACAAGAAAACAAAAGAGCCAAAATTAAATATTTTCTCATACTCTTACCTTCTTGGCGCGTTGCTTAAAAAACCGAATCACGGGGTCTGCCGTAGGCTGATCCGTAGATACGGTAATGGCCTCTATCTTTAAAGGGTTAAATAAGGCAGAAAGTTCACTTTGCCAAGTATCTTTATACAGTTGTAACATCGCGTTTAAATGAGGACTTCCTAATGACAAAAATTTCTCTTGACCCGTCTCGGGGTCTTGTATGTCCAAGCAAATAGGAAGCCGCGGCAAAGTTTGCTCCAAGCGGTCCTGTAAAATAACAGGGATCAGATCAAACTTTTTGGAAGCTAAACGAAGTTGTTTTTCAAAGGAGGAAGCTTCGGCTAAAAAGTCTGAAATCAAAATCAAAATACCCTGCCGTTTGATTACTTTACTCAAAGTGGTTAAGGCTAAAGCAAGGTCCGTACCCGTGCCGGTAGGTTCAAAGGCTACCAATTCCCGAATTAAGCGCAGAATGTGTTTTTTCCCTTTTTTGGGGGGGACAAAAAGCTCTATTTTGTCCGAGAAAAGCAAAAGGCCCACTTTGTCGCTGTTTTTAAGAGCGGAAAAAGCAAACAAGGCCGCCAATTCCGCGGCGGCATCTTGTTTAAATTTGTCAAAAGAGCCAAAACGAAGAGAGGCAGACACATCACAAGCAATCATGAGGGTCAGCTCACGTTCTTCATTAAATTTTTTGACGTAAGGCGTGCCGCTGCGGGCCGTAACATTCCAATCAATGGAGCGAATATCATCTCCGGGGGTATATTCGCGCACTTCGGCAAATTCTATACCTTGCCCTTTAAACGCACTCAAATACTCGCCGGCAAAAGTCTCTTCCACCAACTTTCCGGTTTGTATTTCAATTTGCCGTACTTTTTTCAAAATGTCGGCAGTATCCATGCGCATTTACTTCCCCCCAAGGTTTGAATTAAGGTACGTCTACCGCTTCAAAAATACGTTTAACGATTTGATCCGAAGTTACGTTTTCGGCTTCTGCCTCATACGTAAGCAGTACACGATGACGCAAAACGTCGGCCCCGATGGCCTTGATGTCTTCCGGTGTGACGTATCCGCGTCCGTTTAAGAAAGCATAGGCTTTGGCTGCTTGTGTTAAGAAAATGGTGGCACGCGGGCTGGCCCCATAATTGATAAAGGAAGCTAAATCTTCCAACTTATAAGCTTTGGGGTCACGAGTGGCAAAAACAAGATCCACAATGTAGTTTTTGATTTTTTCATCTACATAGATACCATCTACTACGCTACGTGCTTTTAAAATCATTTCCGGCGTGACGGAGCTGTTTAGTGTGATTTTTTGATGAGAAGACATTCTTTCCAATATCAGCTTTTCTTCTTCTTTAGTGGGATAGCTGATTAACACTTTGAGCATAAAACGGTCCACTTGTGCTTCCGGCAGGGGATACGTTCCTTCTTGCTCTACCGGGTTTTGGGTGGCCAACACCATAAAGGGAGAGGGGAGTTTATAGGTTTGTTCCCCGATGGTTACTTGGCGTTCTTGCATTGATTCTAAAAGGGCACTTTGCACTTTGGCAGGAGAGCGGTTGATTTCATCAGCCAATACAAAATTGGAAAAAATAGGTCCTCTTTTAGGATAAAAAAGGCCGTCTTTGGGGTTGAAAATCAGCGTACCCGTGATATCGGCAGGCAATAAGTCCGGCGTAAACTGAATGCGTTGGAATTGGGCATGGATAGCGCTGGCCAACGTTTTAACGGCCAAGGTTTTAGCCAGTCCCGGCACACCTTCAATCAAAATATGTCCGTCTGCCAGCAAGGCCACCAGCATTTTTTCCACCAGTTCTTCTTGTCCGACGATTACTTTGCTTACTTCTCTTTTCAAATCTTGTAAAAACAAGCTTTCGGTTTGTACTTGCTTGTTAAGCGTTGTGATATCCATAAACCCCTCCTGACCATCGTAAAAACTTCCTATTCCCTATTATAGCTAAAAAGAAAATTTTTGGGGAGAGGAAAAAAGTAAGTATTTTTTAAATATCCGATTTTTAGTGAAATTGGAAATTTGCTATCATATAGCGATGAATAAAAAATCTGGCATTTTAGTGGTCTGCACCAACCGCAAAGCGTTTCACGATTATTTTATCTTGGAAACGTTTGAGGCGGGTTTGTCTTTGTTAGGAGCAGAAGTAAAGTCTATCCGTCAGAAGGAAGTAAGTCTGGACGGAGCTTTTGTGCGGGTAGAAAACGGCCAAGCCACCCTTTTAAATATGTATGTTAAGCCGTACAAGTTTAATTCTTTATCAGAGCCTGATCCGGTGCGTACGCGCCAATTGTTGTTAAACAAAAAAGAAATCCGCAAACTTTATGCCGGAGCAGAAATCAAAGGTCAAACGTTAGTGCCTTTGGAGATTTATTTTAAGAACGGTTGGGCGAAGGTAAAATTGGCCCTTGCCAAAGGTAAGCACAATTACGATAAACGGGAAAGTTTAAAGAAGAAAGACTTAAACCGCGAAATGGAAAAGGGATTTAAAAATTCCATACGCTTTTAATTCTTTCCCAATTCCACTTTTAATTTTACGGGAGGAAGTGATGAAAAAAATAATTGCCAGTGAAAATGACGTAAAAGCGATGTTAGACCGGTTAGCCTGTGAAATAGTGGAAAGATATCCCAATCTTAACGACTATTGTTTAGTGGGTATCAAAACCCGTGGTGCTTATTTAGCCAAGCGTTTGCAAGAACGGATTGAAAAAATAACGGGTACCGCTCCTGCTTTAGGAGAGTTGGATATTACCTTTTACCGTGATGATTTGACATTAGTAGCTCAAGACCCTCAAATGAAAAGTACCTCTTTGGGTACGGAAATTGAAGGAAAAACCGTCATTTTAGCCGATGATGTACTCTATTCCGGTCGTACGGTTTTGTGTGCCTTGGAGGCCTTGGCTCAGTTTGGCCGTGCCGGTAAGGTGGAGCTTTTGGTCATGGTGGACCGCGGACATCACAAATTGCCCATTTATTCCGAATTTACGGGCCGTCATGTGCATACGGAAGCGGACGATATTATCCACGTACACTTAAAAGAAAAAGACGGTGATGACTGCATTGTGCATAACATAGGCGGTCAACACGAAGTGAAATAAAACAGATTTGTTTTACCGACGGGAAACTATCCCGTCGGTAAAATCAAGTTCCCTTGCAAAAGGGGACGCAATATTCTAAAATATAGTATGTGATGGGCGGGTGGCGGAATGGCAGACGCGCACGGCTCAGGACCGTGTGGACGAAAGTCCTTAAGGGTTCAACTCCCTTTCCGCCCATTTCTTTTTTTACGGATTTGACGCATGAAAAAATATGACTATTATCGTCCGGCTGCTACTTCTCTAGGCAGAAAGAAAAAAGTCCGTAAGCAACCTTCTCTTTCTTTTTTTAAATCTATTGTTTTCTTTTTGGTGTTTATCGCTCTTTGCTTTGCCTCGTATTTAGGCATTACCAAAGCCTATCGGGCCTTTTCTGCCTCTCGTTTGGGCAACTGGAAACCGACCGCACTGTTTATTACAGGGGTGGATGGGGTATTGGCCAAACAAATCCAAAAAGAAACCGAATCTTTGGTAAATAAAGATTTTTCCGTTAAAAATGCCGTTTCTTTACAAACTCGCCTTATCAAAAAATATCCCCAACTTCGCCACGTATCGGTAAAAAGAGGTCTTATGAGCGGTAAATTAAAAATTGCGATTCAACGCCGCCAACCGATTGCCAAATTTATTTTGCCGGATCAAAGCGTACGTTTTATTGACCAAGACAGTACTATCTATGCCGATTCCAATCCGGACCCGCTTTCCACGGTTCCTTACGTAGAATTGGAGGGGAAAATACCGGAAAAACTGGGCAAAGAATTTGTGGACTTGGTGGAAAGCTCCTTAAAGCTCAAAGACCAGCTGGATTTTGCTTTTTTGCATTTTGATCCGTCTGCCGATACGGTACGCATGCACATGCCGGACGGGTGTGTGATTAATTTCGGGCAAGCTAAAAAATTACGTCAAAAAGCCCGCCGTGCCGCCCAAATAGAAAAAATTGCTAAAGAGGGTTATCCTCATCCGCATGAGTTAGATTTTACGTATTTTGACGACGGGAAAGTTTTTTTAAGACAGACGGCCCATTAATTTTTATAATATACAGTAAGAGATTTTTTAAGCAGGTGAATTTTATGGCTAAACCAAATATTATTGCAGGACTTGATATCGGCAGCGGAAAACTAACGGCTATCGCCGCTGCGCATGATGCTCAAACCAATACTTTGCAAGTTTTAACCGGACGAAGCATTCCTTGTAAAGGAGTTCGTGGAGGGGTGGTATCTGACATTCGCCAAACTTCTACTGCCGTTACGCAGCTGTTGGGCGGTATAGAACACGAACTCAATAAAGACATCAGCAATTTGTTTGTCGGCGTGCGCGGTGCTCATTTGGAATCTTTTTCCAATCACGGTACATACAATATTTCCCGTATTGATAAAGAAATTACCCAAGCAGATATGGAGTTGGCTATTGAAAATGCCAAAGCTATGCCCATTAAAAATGACAATGAGATTATCAATGTCATTCCGCAAGGGTTTGCCATTGATAAATTGCGCGGTATTTCCAACCCCGAAGGTATGGAAGGCTCTTTACTGGAAGTGGACGTACATATTACCACCGGTTCTTCCACGCATATTAACAATTTAGCCAAAGCCATTCAGCGCCCCGGTTATAAAATAGACGGCACTTTTTACGGACTGGTTCCCTTGGGCGATTGCGTACTTACGCAAGAAGAAAAAGAAATCGGTGCTATGATTATTGACCTCGGCGGTGAAACGATGTCTGTAGGTCTTTATATTGAAGGTATTTTGAAATTTTCCAGAGATATTCCCTATGGTTGTGATTTGATTACGAGCGACTTATCCCGCCTGCTTCATACTTCTCGTTTTAATGCCAAAGAAATTAAAGAAAAATATGGCGTGGCTTTCCCTACTTTCTTAGACGAAGAAGGGGAAATCCCCGTTCCTTCTTTGGACGGACGCAGCACTCACAATATTAAAAAGAGCTATATTTTAGATATCATTCAACCCCGCGTGGAAGAGCTGTTTGAGCAAATTCAGCATTGTATTGCTACGTCGGGTTATAAAAACTTGGCTATCGTAGGGGTACTGACCGGAGGCGGTAGCTTGATGCCCGGTATGACCGATCAAGCGGTCAATATTTTGGGCCTCAAAGAAGTGCGCCGCGGCGCAGTACAGCGCGATTTGGTCACCTGTGACGAAGAATTTCTTGATCCCGTATATAGCACGGCTTTGGCCTTGGCTATTTCTGCTTCCGATAATTCCTCTTATGACGATTATACTCGGGAGCGCTATGACAAAGGCGGTTCTGCTTTTGGGAAAATAGGCCGTTTCTTTAAAGGGTTAGACTTGTTCGGTGGTTGATAAACCACGGGAGAGGATTATGAACGATTTATTTATGGCGGCAGATTCGTTTGAAACGAAGAAAGCCAAAATTAAAGTAATAGGTGTAGGCGGCGGCGGCGGAAATGCCATTAATCACATGGTGAATGCCGGTTTGCGCGATATTGATTTTATTGCCGTCAATACGGACGCGCAAGATTTACGCCGTAACCAAGCCCCTTATTTGGTACAGGTAGGGGAAAAAATTACGAAGGGTTTAGGAGTCGGCGGAGACCCTGAAAAAGGGCGCCGTGCGGCGGAAGAATCTAAAGAAAAGCTAAAACTTATTATCGGGCAAACAGATTTATTGTTTATCACGGCCGGTATGGGCGGTGGTACCGGAACGGGTGTGGCCCCGTATTTAGCCAAACTGGCTAAAGAAATTTATGGCGATGATTTATTAGTTATCGGGGTAGTGACTCGACCTTTTAATTTTGAAGGATACGTGCGTGAAAAACAAGCTGATGAGGGTATTAAAGAAATGCAAAAGCACGTAGATTCTATGATTATCGTGCCGAATGAAAAATTATTCGCCAATATTGACCCCGAAACTTCTTCCCGCGATGCTTTCCACATGGTAGATGAAGTGCTTTTGCAAGCGGTTAAGGGTATTGCGGAAGTAATTACCAAACCGGGGGAAGTGAATATTGACTTTAACGATATACGCAAGGTCATGTGCCATTCTCATAAATCTTTAATCGGTATCGGGGAGGCCAGCGGCCCCGGGCGCCATTTGGCGGCTGTGAAGCAGGCTATTTCTTCTCCGTTGTTGGAAAATGCCGATATTCGCGGAGCGAAAGGATTTATCGTTCACTTTTTAGCCGATGAAGACTTGACTCTGATGGAGCAAGGCGAGGTGATGAATTTAATTCGCCAATATGCCAGCAATGATTCTATCGTCATGTTCGGCCATTCCTATGACTCTGCTTTAAAAGGAGTTTTTAAAGTAACGGTTATCGCTACCGGATTTAGCGAAGAAAAAGCAAATGTGTTTATTTCCCGTCGTCCGATTGCTCCGGAAAGAACGGACTACGATTTAAAAAAGAATGTTTTTGCCACGTTTGATGAGCCAAAAGTGCAGCCCGAATCAGAAGATAGTATGTTGATTCCTGCCTTTTTACGTCGGAAAAAGAATACCAAAACTTATTAGAGGAGAAACCCATGCCCGTAGGATTACAAAGTTTACTTAGAACAGTGGTTGATAATAAAGCCAGCGGTTTGCATATTCGCGGTAACTCTAACGCATATGTGCGTTTACACGGTCAGATTAAACCCATTGATGATTCTTTTGTTTCTAACGAAGAAGCTAAAAAAATGGCCTATGCCTGTATGGGGGAACGTGAACGCAGAATTTTTGAGCAATACAGCACGGTGGACTTTTCTTTAGATGCCAAATCTTACGGCCGTTTCCGTTTTAACGTATTTCGTCAATCTACCAAGGTAGCTATGGCTATTCGTCATATTCCCTTGAAAATTCCTACATTCAAAGAATTAAGTTTACCGGAAGATGTGATTAAAAAAATTGCCGATAACCGCCGTGGACTCATTATCGTAACGGGTATGACCGGTTCCGGTAAAACCTCTACTTTGGCGGCAATGATTGATTATATCAATCGTACCCGCAACGGACATATTTTGACCATTGAAGATCCTATTGAGTTTGTGCATACGGAAAATAAATGTATCGTCAGCCAAATGGAGCTGGGGGTAGATACTCCTTCTTACACGGGTGCTTTGCGCGCAGCCATGCGTCAGGATCCGGATGTGATTATGATCGGCGAATTGCGCGATACGGAAGTGATGCGCGCCGCTATCAGCGCAGCCGAAACAGGCCAGCTGGTAGTATCTACCATGCATACGGTTAACGTGCCGCAAACCCTTTCTCGCTTGACGGATGCTTTCCCTGTGGAACAACAAGCACAAGTGCGTTTGCAACTTTCCGAATTAATTCGCGGTATTATTTGTCAGCGTCTTTTGCCGACGATCAAACCGGGCATGACGCCCGCTTTGGAGATCATGGTTTCCACTCCGCAAACGCGTAAGTTGATTTTGGAAAACCGCGTGGGCGATTTGACAAAAGCCATGCAAAATGGCGAATTCTACGGAATGAATACTTTCGACCAATCTTTAGCCGCTCTTTATAAAACCAATAGAGTGGACATGGAACAGGTCTTGGCAGCCGCCAGCAGCCCCGATGCTTTGATGATGGCTATCCGCGGGGTAACCAGCAGCTTGGAGGCCGCTTAATGGCTAGAGCAAAAGGTTTGGTGATTGCCATAGACGGTACGGCGGGAACGGGGAAGTCCTCCGTCGGGCGTGCCGTGGCTGAAAAATTGGGTTATGGCTTTTTGAGTACCGGCGGGCTGTATCGGGCTTTGGCGTATCAGGTATTTGCCAAACAAGTGGACCCGGCCGATGAAAAAGCTGTATTGGAAACGGCCCAAAAAATGCAATTTACTTTTGAGCGACAACCGGACGCAACTTTGAAAATGTTTGTGGACGGAGAATATTTGGGAGGTAAGCTTCACTTGGATGAAGTTGCCCAAACGGCAAGTAAAGTGTCCACCCATGCGGCGGCACGTGCGGTACTGACCGAAAAAATGCGTCAGGCAGGCCGTGACGGCGGAATTATCATGGAGGGGCGCGATATCGGCACGGTGGTTTTTCCCGATGCGGAAGTGAAAATTTATTTGGACGCTACCGCCGAGGAAAGGGCCAACCGTCGTGTAAAACAATTGGTTTCTAAAGGAAATCCTGCCGATTACGAGCAAATTTTAGCCTCCATTAAAGAGCGGGACTTGCGCGACAGTACCCGTGCGGCTTCTCCGTTAAAACCGGCCGAAGATGCCGTGAAAATTGACACTTCAAACCTGAATATGTCTGAGGTTATTGAGGCTGTTTTAAAGGAAATTAACAAGTATGCTTCTTAATTTGGTAAAATTTAGTGCAAGGGTGTTCTTTAAAGTTTTTTATGATTTCCGCGTAGAAGGTTTGGAAAATATTCCCAAAACCGGTGCGCTGATTATTGCCGGCAATCATTTATCCAATGCCGATCCTCCGGCCATCGGCGGTTTTGCGGGTTTAGTGCGCGATTCTCGCTTCATGGCCAAAAAGGAACTGTTTGAAATCCCTGTGCTTGGTTGGTTTTTCCGCCGTTGCGGTTATATTTCCGTAGATCGCAAACGCACAATTGGCGATTTCGGTGCTTTGGAAGGGGCCATTCATGCTTTGAATAAAGGCGAAAGTGTGGTGATGTTTCCAGAGGGGACTCGCTCCAAAACGGGAAAACCGCAAAAGCCCAAAAGCGGAATCGGATTTTTAGTATATAAAACGGGTGCGCCCGTGTTACCCGTAAAAATAGAAGGTACGTTTGGTTGGCCGTGGGTGCGTAAAATCCGCCTAAAATTCGGCACACCGATTACCTTGCAGAAGGACCCCGCCTTAGAACCTAAGGCGCAATATAAACAATTTGCCAATGAAATAATGGACAAAATAAATTCAATTACTATCTAAACGGAGGAACGCGCCTAACTCGTAAGAGCGTGGCGTAAATAAGGACTTATGACAATGAACGAAGAAATCAAAACCACGGAAGAGATCAACGAAGCTGAAATGACTATGGACCAGTTGATCGCTCAACAAGAGTCTTTATCTGAACAGTTGAATAAACGTGAGATTGTGGAAGTAACGGTTGTACAAATTTCCGGAGATTATATTTTGGTTGATACCGGCGCCAAAAAAGAAGGAGCCATCTTGGTTTCCGAATTTGACGGCAAAACCTTGCCCGCCGTGGGGGAAAAAGTTTCTGCTGTGCTCGTTAAACGCGGTAGCGACGAAAGACACTCTATCTTGTCTCATAAAAAAGCCTTGGAAATGAAAGGTTGGGACTTGTGTAAAGCTGCTTATGACAGCAAAGAACGCGTCAAAGGCGTAATTTTGCAAACGGTAAAAGGCGGTTATATTGTGGAAGTATTGGGCGTTAGCGGCTTTATGCCTCTTTCTTTGTCTGAGCTTCACACTGCTTACAAACATTATTTGCCCGTCGGTGCTAAAATTAAAGCCGTTATCGTAGAATTTTCTAAAGAAAAACAAAAACTCATTGTTTCGCGCAAACAAGTGTTGGAAGAAGATGAAGCCGTGCGCCGCACCGAAGTATTAGGCCAAATTAAAGAAGGCGAAATTTTGCGCGTAGTGGTAGCCAAAGTAGATAAAGAACGCTTGTTCTTGCGCTTCCACGGTATTGAAGGCATTGTAACCTTGGAAAATATTGCTTGGAAAGAACCCGAAACCGCTATTGCCAATTTCCGCCGCGGTCAACGCTTGAAAGCCAAATTATTAAAATTGGACAAAGAAACCCCGAGACTCGAATTTGGTTTGAAACAACTTTTCTTAAATCCGGCCGACGCTTTGAAACGCCGCTATCCGTACAAGAGCTCCGTCAAAGCCAAAATTGAAAAGATTTCTGAAGAAGAAGGCGTGGAATGCACCATCGGTAAAAACAATACCAAAGCTTTCATCAGCCCCTTTGAAATGGGCCGCGAATTTACGGCCAATGTGGGTGATGTGATTACCGCTTTGGTAGTCGGTGTCAATCCGGAAACCTTCACGGTCAACCTCTCCGTTAAGAAATACGACCAAGCCCAAAACCGCAAAGTGGTGGCTCAATACTTAAAACAAGCCCCGCGCCCGACTTTGGGTCAACTCTTGGAAGATTCTTTCAAAACCGAAGAAACCGAGACCGAAGAAAACTAAGTTTAGACGTGTAATTGAAAAGCCGCCTTTCGGGGCGGCTTTTTTGCGTGCTGAGTAAACTGCTATAATTAAGTTATGTCCGAAGAAAAACTCCTCTTATTATCTTGTTGCGCGCCCTGTTCTTGCGGTGTAATTAAAAAATTGGCCTTGCAAGAGCGCTCATTTAGCGTATTATTTTATAACCCGAACATTGACCAAGCGCAAGAATACCAAAAGCGTTTATTGGAAAATAAAAGGGTGTGTGAAAAATTGGGGGTACCTTTTGTAGAACTTCCCTATGAGCCGGAGGTTTGGCAAGAAGCGGTCAAAGGTTTAGAATGCGAACCGGAGCGCGGAAAGCGGTGCAGCGCGTGTTTTTATTTGCGCTTGCTGCGTACGGCCCAATATGCTAAAGAAAATGGTTTTGCGGCATTTTCGTCCGTTTTAGGCATATCCCGCCACAAAGATTTGGCGCAAGTAAACGAACAAGGACGCAAAGCGGCAGAAAAAGTGGGAATACCCTATGATGAAACGAACTGGCGCAAAGGGGGACTGGAGGAGTTGCGCCGCGCATTAAACAAAGAAATGCAGTTATACAATCAAACGTATTGCGGTTGTATATATAGCCGGAGGGGGAGAAATGAAAAAGTGTCTTAACGGGCTTTACATCATTTTAGCCATTATCGGGGGAATGTGGCTAAATATGGAAATTATTTTCAAAGGGATTGTCCCTTTGCGCCCTGTGCAAAATTTCCTGCAGCAAAAAGTAACAGATTTTGCGGGCCGCCCTGTGGAAATGCAGCAGGTGGTTTTGCGCTTTTCGGGTTTTGCCATAAAAAACGTGAAAATTGCTTTTTCCGCTACGCCGCAAGAGGCGCAAGAATTGTTTTCCGCTAAAGAAATTTTCTTTCGCTGGAATCCGTGGTATTTATTGAAAGGGCATATTAAAATAGATGCTGTTTTATTGGAGCAATTATCGGCCCAAATTGTCCGTCACGAGGGAGGCCGTTTTAATTTTGACGGTTTGTTTGGTCTGTCCTCTGGCGTAAAAGATACAACTGCTCAAGAAAAAAAAGAAGTTTCTTTTCCTGATTTATCTTTAAAAAATTTTACTTTGCGCAACAGCCGTTTTTCTTTCTCAGACGAACAAAAAGCCGAAAGTATAGAACTGAACGACGTTTATCTTTCCGTGCAAAATTTTTCTTTTGATAAAAGCTTTCCGCTTAACATCAATGCCGATCTTTTATATCAAAACTCCGTTTGGCCCGCTCAAAAAATAGAAATGGGGATTGCCACTTTTATTAACTTGCAAAAAATGGATTTGACCTTGGCCGAAGTGTTGCTTAAACATGGGGTTATCAAGCATGAGGGGGGTGTGTTTGTGGCCGAGGGAAAGGTTAAAAATTTTCAAACTCCCGATATAAGCCTTTCCGTGAAGGGGAAAAATATCAATCAAAAACTGGCCGATTTTTTGGTTTCTGATATCCCTGAGTTTTTTATTAAAAAATTTACTTTGGATTTATCCGCCTTGGCTGATTTGCAAAAACAGCGCTTGGATATTTCTAAATTTAACTTTTCCGCTATGGATTCTGCGGTTTCTCTACGAGGTAATTTATCTTGGGCCGAGCCTCTTTCCTTTAGCGTAAACGGAGATGCGCAGCTAAATTTGACCGGTATTTCTCAGGCGGTACCTATGTTGCAGCCGTATCAATTAGGCGGTATCGTGAAAGCGACGGCGCAAGCCAGCGAGCAACAGCTGCAGGCTGATATTATTTTGCAATCTGTTGCCGCGTATATGCCCATTGTGGGAACTCTGAAAGAATTTAACACACAGGTCCTGCTGGAAAGCTTGAATCAGCTTAAAATAGAGAAATTGGAAGGAATTTTAAACGACGGACCTTTCCGTGGGAGCTTGGCTTTGGCTCGCACCGAGCAGGATATCACGTTGAATGCTGATTTTAAAGCAGACCGTCTTGCTTTACCTACGCCCAAACAACAGCAGCAAACTCCTGCTCAGAAAGCAGAAACGAAAGAAAATGCATGGCCTTTTCCGCCCATTCATGCCAAAGTGAATGTGGATATCGCTTCTTTAGATGCACCGTTTATCTACGGAAAAGACATTCACTTTGCCGCCGATATGCGCCATATCACGGCGGCCCTTTCCAAAGCGCATGGGACTTTGGCTTTGAGTACGGGGCAGGGGGAAATAAAGGACTTAAACCGCCTTACCAATGCCAATGCCGTGACGAAAGTAATGTTTAGCTCTTTAAAAGTGGTGAGCGATGTGATTAACAGCTTAAATGTATTTGGGGTACTCAGCAGCCTTGGCGGCGGTGCGGATAAAAATAACCGTGATGGGGATATGATTGTGCAAACAGTACTGGACGAAAACGGCAAAGAAATTCAAATCATGGTACCCCATGACAGCGAAAAAATAGACGGGCGTTGGGCCTTTGAGCAGTTTGCCACGGATATTACGTTTAATGACGGTGTTGCGGATGTGGAAAAAGGCTCTTTTGTATCGGATATGCTTTCGTTTAATTTGCAGGGGGAAATGAATTTTCAAACGCAGGCCTTGGATATGACCGTTTATGCCGCTCCCGGCCGCCACTACGAAGGGGGAATCATGCCACTGACGTTGGACATCGGCGGTACAATGACCGCGCCGCAGGGAAAAATGAATTTATCTTCTTCCATGTTCTCCACAGTTACGCAAGGGGTGGGGAACAATTTTGTCAGCCGCTCGGTAAAGAAAATTTTTAGCGGTATCGGCAGTTTGTTTAAGAGTAGTAAGAAAAAGGAAACGGAAAAATAATAAATAAAAAGTTTTTTATTTAAAAGTCCCTGTTTCTGACAGGGACTTTTTGTTTGAGGTTTTTTCTTCGGGGAAAAAGAAAAATCTTTGCCGTTTTTTTGCTATAATTTTTTTGAAATAAAATTATAGCAAAAACTAAAAAAGGAGAAAAAAATGAAAAGAGGTTTTACCTTGATAGAATTGTTGGTTGTTGTACTTATTATCGGCATTTTGTCAGCTATTGCTTTGCCTCGTTATGAGAAAGCGGTAGAAAAATCCCACCTTGTAGAGGCTCGTATTATTTTAAATGCTTTACATAAAAATAGAGAGCTGTGTGAATTAGCCGGGAATGCATGGTATGACTGTGTTATTACTGATGAAACGGCTTTGGATATCGACTTGCCCGGTGAAATTACAAAAACGGGCTGTTCTTCAAATGGTTATTGTGTAAAAACGAAAAATTGGGAATATCTATTTCAAAATTCTGGAAGTATCTTTGCGAATCGTTTCAAGGGAGGAAAAGAGATATATTACTTGGTCCTACCTCAGAATTTGGATTCTATCCGCTGTTTAAATAGCGATTTGTCCAAAGATTATTGTAAAGAACTTGGCGGTGTGCATGATGGAGTGAACGGCGGATATATCATGCCGTAATTGCATAAGATATTTTATATAAAAAACTTTAAGAGCACCTTTTAAGGTGCTCTTTTTTGATAAAAAGCCCTTGTTGAAAACAAGGGCTTTTTGGTTGTTATCCGACGGGAAAGTGTAGCGGGGCTTGACTCGGTTTTTTTTTTTTGTACAATTTTTTCGTAGGAAAAATTGGACTAAAAAAGGAGAAAAGAAATGAAAAGAGGTTTTACATTAATAGAACTCTTAGTAGTGGTACTGATTATCGGTATCTTATCGGCAGTAGCTCTGCCACAATATACCACCGCGGTGGAAAAAGCTAGATTAAGTGAGGCTCTACAAAACGCCTCTGCTCTACAACATGCACTGGATATTTATGTAATGGAAAATGGAGGGGTAAATACTAATAATTTTGATCCCAATTTGCTATCAATGGATTTCAGTCACATTATCGATTGTGAAGAAAATAATAAATGTAGCAGTAATTATTTTAAATATACCATTGGATGGAGTGAAGATGGCTTTATAATATTTATAGAAAGAAAAGAAAATTCTTCATTAGTGTATGAACTCCAATTTAATCAAAATGTATCAAGTGGGAAATGGGATCGTTTTTGTGGAGCTTATGAAGAGTTCCCATATGCTGAAAAAATTTGTCGTAGTTTGTGGGCTCAAGGTTGGGAAGAAGTCTAGTTAAAAATAATAAACCCCGCTCCTAAGAGCGGGGTTTTAAATTGGAGGAAATAATTGGCCCGAAGGCTAGTTATTTGGCCTCTTCGGCAGGAGCGGCAGCTTCTTCCGTAGCTTTGGCTACCGGCTTTTTGATTTCCTGCAAGCGGGCGGCTTTACCGGAGAGCTTCTTCAAGAAGTTGAGTTTGGCTCTTCTTACTTTGCCGTGTTTTAATACTTCAATGCTTTCCACGCGGGGGGAATGCAAGGGGAAAATTCTTTCCACACCGATACCGAAAGAGGTTTTGCGTACGGTGAAAGTTTCGCTGATGCCGCTGCCTTTGCGGGCGATAACTACGCCGTCAAAAGCTTGCACTCTTTCATTGTCGCCTTCTACTACTTTTACTTTTACGCGCACCGTATCACCGGATTTGAAGGACGGAATATCGGTTTTAAGATTGTGTTTAATTTCGTTGATGTTCATAACTTTTTACTTCCTCCGAAAATTCATTTCGTTGTTTTTTTCTTGGGGGTCTTTTTGACACCCTTTTTCGTTGTGGCCTTTTTTGCCTGAGAGGTTGTTAGCAAATCGGGTCTATATTTTTTGGTTAATTCCAGCGCTTGTTCCCTTTTCCACTTTTCCATTTCTGCGTGGTGACCGCTTAAAAGGATCTCGGGCACTTTTTTACCGCGCCACACCTCGGGCCGGGTGTATTGCGGGGCTTCCAAAAGCCCTTCTTCAAACGATTCGGAAACAGTTACATCTTGTTTTTTGAAAGTCCCCGGCACGAGCCGCGTGATTGCATCTATCATCACAGCCGCTGCCAGTTCGCCGCCGGTGAGAATAAAATCTCCCAGCGATACTTCCATGTCCATTTCGGGATACACGCGCTCGTCTATCCCCTCATAATGTCCGCAAACGAAAATCAGGTGTTTCTTTTTGGCCAGTTCTTTAGCCAAGGTCTGCGTGAACTTTTGTCCGCGCGGACTTGTCAAAATAACCACCGAGTTTTTTTTGCGAAGTTTCTTAATAGCTTGGTAGAGCGGCTCTGCTTTCATCAGCATTCCGGGGCCGCCCCCGTAGGGTCTGTCGTCCAAGGTTTTGTGTTTATCGTCAGTAAAATCGCGCGGGTTGGTGAACCCAAGCTCTATAATACCGGCCTTGCGTGCTCTGCCTACAATGCTCTGGCCCAAAGGGCCGTCTATCATATCGGCAAAAGCGGTAACGACATCTACCTTTAGCATTAGTCTTCCAATTTGAGCGTGACTTTCACGTTCTTTTTTGCTGCCGCAGCGCTGAGCACCGTGCGTACAGCTTTAATGATACAGCCGTCTTTACCAATGACTTTCCCTTTATCTTCTGCAGATACTTTGGTAGTCAGGTAAACTTTCGTATTCTCAACTTTTTCTTCTACCACCACATTGTCCGGATTAGCGGAGAGCGATTTGAGAAGGATAGTGGCTAACTCTTTCATAAAACTTATTTAGCGGCGGCTTCGGCTTTTTTGATCAAGCTGGCTACCGTTTCAGACGGTTTGGCACCATTTTTAATCCAATGGTTTACGCGAGCCATGTCCAATTTGACCTGTTCAGCGGTTTCTTTGTTGCACGGGTGATAGATACCCAATACTTCTTTAGCTTCAGAACCGACGGCGGTTTTCTTTTCAATCGCTACGACTCTGTATTGCGGATGGGATTTTTTACCCACTCTTTGTAATCTAATGACGACTGCCATGTGTTAACTTCTCCTTATTATTCGCCTTTTGCAAGGCGGTGTAATTAAATCGTGGCGGACTTGCGAATTTCATGCAAGGCCTGTGCTTTGTCCTGCGCGGCAAAAATGGCATTACCCGCTACAAAAGCATTTGCTCCTGCTAGGGCCGCCTCACGCGCGGTTTGGGCATTAATGCCGCCGTCCACCTCTAAGAAAATGGAACGGCCGCTTTGGTCAATCAGCTCACGTACGGCTTTAATTTGTGCAGGGCTGGAAGGTAAGAAACTTTGCCCGCCGAACCCCGGCTGTACGGTCATCACTAAGACCAAATCTAAAATATCTAAAAACGGTTGAATGCGTGCAGGGTCTGTATCGGGCTTAATGGAAAGACCTGCTTTTACGCCTACCTTTTTAATGGTTAAAAGAGCTTCTTTTACGTCGTCCTCTGCTTCAATGTGCACGGTTAAAAAATCAGCTCCGGCTTTGGCAAAAGACTCTACAAATTTCAACGGACGTTGCACCATTAAATGCACGTCCAAGGGCAGTTGCGCGCGCCCGTTTAAACTTTTTACCGTTGCCGGACCAAAGCTTAAATTCGGCACAAAATGTCCGTCCATTACGTCCACGTGCAACCAATCTGCGCCGGCTACTCTTACAGCTTCTACATCTTGTCCCAAGTTCCACAAATCGGCCGACAAAATGGAAGGCGCTATTATTATTTTACCATTTCTTGAGCCGTTTTGGGTAATCATTGTATTTCTCTCTCTCTGACCAAGATACCATCAGACAAAATACGGAACGTCGCTTTACCGCTATAAGGAATTTCTAAATCTATTTTGCTACCGGGTAATTTGGACTCATTAATCACTTCTCTTTCGCCGTTATCGTCGGTCATGACGATACGGATGCGCATTTGTTTTTTACCTTGCGGTAACTCATAGTGTAAGTGATAGGTCTTTTCATCATCAGAAGCTTCACGGCGGCTGACGGTGATTTCCAAGGCAGAGCCCGGGGCCACTTGGCTGTCGGCAGACGGGTATTGCGTAGCAATCGTGCCATAAGGGAAAGGAGATTTCGGGTCTTCTTTCACGGTTAAATTCATATTTTGCGTGCTGGCCCACAGGGTAGCTTCGGCCAGTTTTTTATTGCGGAAATCAGGTACCAAAATAACGCTGGCAGGAGGCTGACCGTTAGATAAAGTAAGCACCACTTTATCCCCACGGGTAAGCATACTGTCGGCTTTGGGTTTTTGGGAAATGATAAGCCCTTTTTCTACGGTTAAAGAAAAGGCATTTTCCACTTTTTCTACTTGCAAACCCGCTTGACGAATGGCCAGTTGTGCCGCGCGCAAATCAAGCCCTTCCACAGACGGTACAAATACCATTTCGTCGCCTTGGCTGATCCATACGCGTATCACACGTCCTTCACGCACGGTGCTGCCGGCAGAAGGAATTTGGCGCAAAACAGAGCCGGGGGGGACGCCTTCGGCAAATTCCACGCCTGCTTGTTTTAAAGCCAAATTAACGGTAGCCAAAGAGTCTAAGGCTGTCGTGACGGGTTTTTTGGTAATGTCCGGCACTTGCACTTCTTGGCGCGTATGCACCAAAGCACCCAATACCCAATCAATAGAAACAAAAATCAGTAAAGCAAAAAAGACGAAAATTACCGCCGCCGCAAACCATCTGATGCGGGACGTTTTTCTCGTCTTTCCGATAAACTCTTCAAAATTAGGTTCAGTGTTATTAGTCATTACTCACGAACACCCTTTCTGCAGGCTTAAGTCCCCGTCCGTTGGCAAAGGCCGCTGCGGACATGGGTTTTTTACCGGCAGGGTGCACCTCGGTAATCCAAATATTTCCTTCTTTACATTTTACTAAAAATCCCTTGCTGCTTTCAACGGATAAAAGCGCACCTGCCCCGCTTTGAGCGGAAAGATTTTGCGTGTCTAATTCTGTACGCAAAATTTGCAGGAGTTCTTGCTTACCGTTTAAGCAAATTGTAGTGCGGGGTTTAGGGCCACAGGCCAAGCCGCGTACTTTGTGATGAATTTGCGCTGCTGTCATGGTTTGAAAATTTAAAAAAGCTTCTTCTTTGCTGATCATGGGGGCAAAGGTAGGCTCGCCTGTTTGTTCGGTTTTGGTAATTTGACCGTTTTCAATTTGCGTTACGGCTTCCCGTAAACCGGCCAGCCCCAAGGGGATCAGTTTGCCAAAAAGTGTTTCGGCATTGTCTGACGGATCTACAGGAATTTCTTTTTGCAGGAGAATCGGCCCGTCGTCCATGCCGGGGGCAATCCAAAATACACTGATACCCGTGGTTTTAAAATCTTGAAACAAACTGTGTTGCACCGGTGCCGCGCCACGCAAAAGCGGAAGTAAGGAAAAATGCACGTTAATAATGCCCAATTTGGGAAGTGCCAAAAAGTCGGGGCGGAAAATTTTGCCAAAGGCCACCGCTACGCCCAACTCAAAAGGAGTATTTTGCACTTCTTCAAAAATGTCTTTCATTTTTTCGGGGGAACGCACCGTCAGGCCCAGTTCCAATGCGCGGGCTTTGACGGGGCAGGGGGTAATCACCATACCGCGGCCGCGGGGCTTGTCTGCCTGTGTAACCACCATTTGCACGTCGGTCAGTTCATGCAATAGTTCCAAATAAGGGACGGAAATTTCGGGTGTTCCGAAGAAAATTGTTTTTAATTTAGTCATATCTATATTTTATCAAATCAGCAGAAAAGTAAGCGAAGAGAAAAATCCGTTGTGCCAATTTCTATTCTTAATGTTATAATGAAAGAAGCAGGTCCCGCCTTTTAACTTTATTAATTCTTGGAGGAAGTTATATGCATTTGCATTTTACGCTGCCGTACCGTACCCGTTGGGGAGAACAAATCAAAGCCGTACTTCGTTTATCGGGCTTTGGAATGCCGGGAAGAGAGCGCGTATTGCCATTGCATACCACTGACGGAGAGACGTGGAAAGCTACTATTGAAATTACCCTTCCGGAAGGAGCCGAACTGATTTACTACTATGCCGTGTATGAAAACGGGTCCGTCAAACGCCGCGAATGGCGCGCCGTACCGCGCAAGGTAGTGACCGGCAAACATCCTGCCAAACGTTATGAACTTAGAGATGCTTGGCGTGACGCTCCTGCCTTGTCTGCGCTTTACAGTACCGCCTATACCAACACGCAAGATGAACACTTATATTATAAAGGAGCGGATGTTGTTTTTAACAAGACCATTATTTTACGTGCTTTTGCTCCTCAACTCAAAGAAGGAGAAGTGTTGTGTTTGTGCGGTGAGGAAGAAGCCTTGGGTGCGTGGAATACTTTAAATGCCGTTACTATGCAAAAGACTTCTTTGCATGAGTGGAGTGTTTCTTTAGATGCCGAAAAAATAAAGAGCGGCTCTTTGTATAAATTTGTAGTCCGCAAAACAGACGGCTCTGTGGAGTGGGAACAGGGGGCCGACAGGGTACTTCCTTTTCTCGTGATTAAAGATGAAGAGGCCATTGTTCTTTCCGATCAATGTCCGCTTTTCGGCCGTGCCCCGTGGAGAGCGGCCGGCGTAGTGCTGCCGGTGTTTTCTATTCGTACGGAAAAAAGCTTTGGCGTGGGTGATTTCGGTGATTTAAAAACGTTGGCTGATTGGGCGGCAATATCGGGGCAAAAAGTAATTCAGCTTTTGCCTATCAATGATACCACCCTGACAGGTACGTGGACAGATTCTTACCCGTACAATGCCGTATCGGTGTATGCCTTGCACCCGATGTATGTAGATTTAAACCAGTTGCCTGCCTTGAAAGATAAAAAACAAGCGGAACAATTTGAACAAGAACGTAAAAAACTCAATGCTTTGCCGCAAGTAGATTATGAAGAAGTAAATAAACTCAAAAGAGCCTATTTGCAGGCGGCTTTTAAAGAAGACGAGGGGAAAACCTTTACCACGCGCGGTTACCAAGAATTTTTTGATAAAAACCGCCGCTGGTTGGTGCCGTATGCGGCATTTAGTTATTTGCGCGATCAATTCGGCACGCCTGATTTTTCCAAATGGCCGCGTTTTAGTGTGTACAATAGAGATCAAATTTTTGCTTTGTGCGCTCCAACCAGTGCCGCTTTTAAGGAAATTTCTTTTCATTATTATGTGCAATATACCTTGCACAAGCAGTTATTGGCCGCAGCCGATTATGCCCGCTCTAAAGGTATTTTGCTCAAAGGGGATATCCCTATAGGTGTATCTCGCCAAAGTGCTGATGCTTGGGCTGAGCCAAAACTCTACAATTTAAATGCGCAGGCCGGTGCTCCGCCGGATCCTTTCTCTGCTACGGGGCAAAACTGGGGGTTCCCGACGTATAACTGGTCTGAAATGGCCAAAGACGGCTATAGTTGGTGGTTGCGCCGTTTTGAAAAAATGGCTGAATATTTTGATGCCTACCGCGTGGATCACATTTTGGGTTTCTTCCGCATTTGGGAAATTCCTTTACACAGCGTGCAAGGGCTTTTGGGGCAATTTGCCCCGGCTCTAGGATTTACGAAAGAAGAAATAAAACGTTTCTTCGGATTGGAATGGAAAGATGCTTATTTAACTCCTTACATCAGCGAAGAAATGCTGCAGGCTGTGTTCGGAGAATATGCTGCTGAAGTAAAAGAAGCTTATTTAACCGCACAAGAAAACGGATATGCGCTGTTACCCGAGTATGATACGCAACGCAAAGTAGAGGCCTATCTCGGTAATAAAAAAGACGAAAAAACCCACAAAATTTGTGAAGGTTTATATACCTTAATTAATCAAGTCTTGTTTGTGCCGGACCATAATCAAGAAGGCAAATTTCACCCGCGTATTGCCGTGTTGGGCGACTGGGTGTTTAATGCTTTATCTCGGGAAGATCAGGCGGCGTTCTCCCGTTTGTACAACCACTATTTCTATGAACGCCACAATGATTTTTGGGCCGAACAAGCAGCGGCTAAATTACCTGCCGTTACGCAGTCTACCCGTATGTTGCCTTGTGCCGAAGATTTGGGTATGATTCCTGCCTGTGTGCCTGCAGTGTTGGATAATTTAAAAATGCTGACCTTGGAAATTCAGCGCATGCCGAAGCAAGTAGGCGTTACGTTTGCTTCTCCGCGCCAATATCCGTGGATGAGCGTTTGCTGTATTGCTACGCACGACATGAGCCCGCTACGTTTGTGGTGGACGGAAGACCGCGCTTTGACACAGCAATTTTACAATGATGTATTAGGACGCGGCGGTGAGGCGCCCAAAGAAGCACCGGCGGATGTTTGTGAACAAGTGGTTCGCCAACATTTAGAAAGTCCCTCTTTGTTATGTCTGCTCGGTTTTCAAGATTGGACATCTATGGACGAAGATTTACGCAATCCAGACTTTGAGGGAGAAAGAATCAATGTGCCAGCCAATCCGCGCCACTATTGGCGCTACCGCATGCATGTAACGGTGGAAGACCTGATAAAGAACGACGCTTTTAATACGCGCTTGCGTGATATGATAGAAAAAAGCGGACGTTAGTTCTCATCTTGCTCTTTTAAAGCCCGACCTACAAAAAAGGCCGGGCTTTTCTAATCTATAAAAAAGAGAGAAAAAGGAGGGAAAAACAATTATATTTTGACTAGCAGGGAAGTTTTAAAAATGGGGGGAGTTATGGCAATTGTTTATGTAGATGATAAAAATTTTGAGCAGGAAGTATCCAATTTTCAAAAACCGAAAATGGTGGTTTTTTACGCCGAATGGTGCCCGCATTGTCACCGTATGGTGCCTGTGGTGGAAGAAGTGGCCAAGCGCTACGAAGGCAAAGTAAAAGTATGCGTGGTCAATGTTTCCCATGCACCCAAAGCCGCGGCCAAATATGCGGTGCGGGGGGTGCCGACCATGCTGTTTTTTAAAGATGCAAAACATAGCTCCCAATTAGTGGGAGAAGAGCCGATAAAAGTCATTGAAGAAAAAATAAAGGGTATTATTTAAAATGAAAGAGGTTTTCTCGGCCAGCCCCGACACGATAGTCGGGGCTTTTTGTATAATAATAACGTAATTTTGACGTGCAAAGGGACGAGAATGAATTTACCGCAAGAATTTACCCGATATACTTCCGCTTTGCTGGGGCCACAGCGTTGGCAGGCTTTTTTGCGTTCTTTTGAGCAAGAAGTACCCGTGAGCGTACGTTTTAATCCGTGGAAATATACAGGAGAAAACCTTTTTGACGGCGCGGTATCCGTACCGTGGTGTAAAGATGGTTTTTGGCTTAAAGAGAGGCCTAATTTTACGTTGGACCCTTTATTTCATGCAGGGGTTTATTACGTGCAGGAGGCAGGGTCTATGTTTTTAGATCATGTGCTTCGTCATTGGGTCAAAGAGCCGGTAAGTGCCTTAGATTTATGTGCCGCCCCCGGCGGAAAATCTACTTTAATGCGGGCGGCCTTACCTCAAGGATCGGTGTTGATTAGTAACGAAATAGACCGTCGCCGCGCCAATATTTTATTGGAAAATATCCTGAAACAAGGGCACCCCGATATATTAGTAACGCATAATCCTCCCAAAGATTTTGCCAAAACAAATTTAGTTTTTGATGTGATTTTGGCAGATGTACCTTGCTCGGGGGAAGGCCTTTTTAGACGCGATGCGGCCGCTACCGAAGAGTGGAGCCTGCAAAATGTGGCCTTTTGTCAAGAACGTCAACGCGAAATTTTACGTGATATTTGGCCTTGCCTGAGAGAGGGTGGGCTGTTGATTTACAGTACCTGTACGTTTAACCTGCTTGAAAATGAAGAAAACGTGCGCTGGATAGCCGAAGAGTTGGGTGCGGAAATTTTATCAGTTCCCATTCAAGAAGATTGGCATATTACAGGTAGTTTGCTTTCCGGTTGGCAGCAGCCCGTATATCGTTTTATCCCCGGAACTACGCAGAGTGAGGGTCTTTTTATGGCGGTTTTGCGTAAAAAAGAAGGAGAAAAAGATTTCGCTACATTGCCGTCTTCTTTGCGAGTACAAACCAAAAAATATCCTTTTATTCATCTTCTTTCAGACGGTATTGCGCAACCGGAAGTGAAAGGTAAAGAATCTATCCCGTCTGTTGCGCAAGCTCTTTCTTTAGCCACTACTAAAAGTCAATTTCCCGCGGTGGAGCTTTCTTTAGAGCAGGCACGCCGCTATTTACACCGTGAGTCTTTTGCTTTGCCACCAGATATTCCGCATGGGTTTGTACTGGTTACCTACCGCCAAGTCCCGCTCGGTTTTATGAAAAATGTAGGTAGCCGTGCCAATAATCTCTACCCCAAGAACTGGAGTATCCGCAGTTTATAAGTTTTTAAATGAAAAACTCCCTATGTGTAGCTCATAGGGAGTTTTGAAATATAGGTTAATTAAAACACAATCTCGTCTTCTATTACGTTCCAACTATCGTCTACTATGATATTGAAACCGCCTTTTTTTGATTTGAGATATTCTGCCAACTTTATTACATTTTTTATTTTTCTATATTTTGGTCATTCCAACCGCCAACGGTAGGAGGATCAAATTGAATCTCCTTAAGACCTAAATGGTTCGCGATAGACTGACGCATATTCTGATATTCCTTTTCCGGATCTCCAGCGGTATTCCAAGCAAAGAATTTCAGTTTGTTTAAAACATTTACTTTGTTGATGTAATAAACATTACCTACCATGCCTTCACCAAACGGAAAAAATACTTCTTGGCAGGCGCCGTTTTCAGAACAAGCAGAAGTTAAGTTGGTATAAGCTTTGACGTAAGATAAATCTTTAATCCACTCTACTTCCTTATTTTCTGAATCATTCATGATGTCGGAAAAGATAATAATCACATCTATTCCTTGCTGAGTAAATTCTTTTGCGATTTTATCAAGATAAGGAGCCTGTGCCTGACATACTTCACAATCTCTTTCATATACGGCTACAGCGATATATTTATTATTGTAGCCCGGTGTCTTAATGCCCAAGCTGTTGGGTTCTCTGATAACCACAAAAGGATCTTCACCGGAAAGAGATTCAAAATAAAATTCTTTCATCTCATCGGTAATAGGAGAGTTCTCAGGTGAAAAACCGGGGATAGCTTCTTCCAGCACATCTTCAATAAAGCAACCCGATAAAGGCAACACTGCACACAATGCCGCTACGAACGCAAAGAATTTTTTCATGCAAAGCTCCTTGAAATGTAATAGGCCCGCTTGAATAGCTTAGGGCTCTACAGTAGTATACTAAAATTAACGGTATTTTCAATCCTGTTTCTAGACCTATTTACGAGGTGGGCCTTTTGGGTATGGGCATAAAAAAGCCCTCCTTTTGAGAGGGCTTTAAAATCAATCAGCATCAGAGATAATTTTTTCCGCTCTCATCAGCGATTCGTCTATGTTTTTGCAGATATTGGCTTTGCCGATAATATCCAAAAAGCCGTATTTGTTCAGCATTTTATGCGGTTGGCGTTGTAAGTGAGAAAGGATCACTTTTACTCCGCTTGCATGACAACGCTTGTATATTTTATACAAGGCGTGGTAGCCGGTGGCGTCCATGGCGGGCACGCTGCGCATTCTCAAAACCAATACTTTGCAATCTTTCATATTGCTTAACGTATCTATAAAAAGATTGGCCGCCCCAAAGAAGAACGGTCCGTTAATTTCATACACGGTGACGTGCTTGGCTATTTGTTTGGCATCTATATCGTCTTTGTGGTGTACTTCGTCCATAATATCATCATCAGTATTGGTTACATTGTACACATCAGCCATACGTTTCATAAAAAGTATGGCCGCCAAAACAAGGCCAAACTCTATCGCAGCCACCAAGTCTATCACTACCGTAAGCGCAAAAGTAACCAGCAGTACCAAGATATCGCTGGCAGGGGCTTTGAATAAAGAAACAAAGCTTCTCCAATCGCTCATTCTGTAAGAAACGTTAAACAAAATGGCAGCCAGTGCCGTCATTGGAATCAGACTGATATAGTTCATCAGGCACAGCATCATGATGAGCAAAAATACGCTGTGTGCTATGCCTGCAAGAGGGGTTCTGCCGCCGTTATCAATGTTGGCTGCCGTACGAGCGATAGCTCCCGTAGCGGGCAAACCTCCAAAAAGCGCGGAAACGATATTTCCGCAGCCGGTGGCCACCAGTTCCATATTGGAGCGGTGTTTTTTGCCGATCATACCGTCAGCCACTACGGCAGAAAGCAAGCTTTCTATACCGGCCAAAAAGGCTATGGTAAAAGCGGGTCTTAATAACTTGAGGATAATGTCAAAGTTAATATCAGGGAAATGCGGCGTAATGAGACCCGTTTTGATAGTTCCGAAAGTACTTCCTATCGTAGCTACGGGAAGATCCCAAACTTTTACAATGACCGTCGTAATGACTAAGGCAGCTAAAGAACCGGGGAAAAGTTTAAATCTTTTCGGCCAAAAAACAATCAGCACCAATGCCAGTAGTCCCATAAGTAATGTAGGCATGGACGTATGGGAAAGATTGTTAAAATAAAACTGCCATTTGGCAAAAAAGGCAGATGGAATTTCGCTCAGTCCCAATCCCAAAAAGTCATTAATTTGCGTAGAGAAAAGGACCACTGCAATACCGCTGGTAAAGCCTGTAGTGACGGGGTAGGGGATAAACTTTAAAAATGCCCCGAATTTCAAACACCCCATGATGATTAGAATAATGCCTGCCAATAAGGTAGAAACCAACAGCCCCTGCATGCCGTACTGCTGGATAATGCCGTACACAATGACGACAAACGCCCCCGTCGGGCCGGCAATTTGCACGCGGCTTCCGCCAAGCAGAGATATGGTAAATCCCGCCACAACGGCCGTGATAAGGCCTTTATCGGGCGTTACGCCCGAAGCGATGGCCAAAGCGATGGAAAGCGGCAAAGCAATACATGCTACCACCAGTCCGGCCGTTAGGTCCGCGATAATTCTCTCACGCGGAAACTCCTTCTTCCTGTGTTGGAGAAGGCTTAACAATTTAGGTTTTAATTTCATTTTTTTACCGGAATTTAAGTAAGTCTTCAAATAAGGATATATATATTTTATCTCTTTTAAGAGTAGGTGGGCAAATTTATATCGTCGGTGCGGGGGTATTAGTCAACAAAAAAGCACTTCAGATGAAGTGCCTTTTTAAATGGTTGTACGGATAATATAAACTTGTGACCTTGATATGTTTACTCTACAACATCATTGCTTGTTGGAACTGCACCCGTCATAAAGTGGGTTGTGCCAAACATCCATAAAATTCCCTCTATAAAATCACCTTTTTGGGGGGTATATCCATTAAGGTCACTTTTCTTAACATACAAATTGATTGTTAATGAGTTTTTAGGAGACTTTCCTGTCAGCAATACTAATAGGCTGTGCATTTCTATATCCTCAAAAGGATCCATCTGTAATACTCTCAAGATTTTTGCTCTGTATTGGTAGAGAGAGGTTGTTTCAGTAGGCAGAAAAGCAGTCATATTTTTGGTAGATACCCTAATATGAGGAAAATCTTTTTTTGTTTTGCTTGGATTTTCTTTCAAAAAATCTTTTAGCATTATTTCATATAGCTCTCCATCGGAAAAATTGAATATTTCTTCCGAAGCTGGCTGCATTTTTAGGGCTATGGCACTCAGATAGACCGTAACCCAAATATTTATATGATATTTGTCTTCTTCCCGATAAAATAACGGGGCGAGAAAATCAACCGACGGCCCATCATTTAACGATCCGCTAACATATCCCTCTACCCCGCTTTTCCATGGGAAAACTTCAGTAATTTTTAAAATATTAGGATAACCTCTCATTAAAATACAAAAAGAGTTCAAATTGCGCGTTTCTTTTTTAGGATCATGAGTAGTGGTTAATAAAAAGCGCATATCTACCGGCCAACGGGGATATACTTGTGAAAGCTTATAGGGATTTTGAAACAAAGGTTTTTTGGCAGAAGTCAGAGAAAAAGCATTTTCTGCAATATAGTTGATATAATGAGGCAAATCCTCTCGTCTGATATTTAACCAATCCCAAAGATCTCCTAAAGCCTCATCTTTTTTTCCTTCAAAGGAAGATTCTTTTTCTACATTCTTTTTTGTCATAATTATCCTGTTAAGTAATTTGTCGGGTAATAAAACGGCGATACTCTTCCCCGACGGGTAAGTCATAATTTACCGTCAGCGTATGGCGCAGTGTCTGTTGGGAAGTGTGGGTGGCAGGGTTAAGCCCTTGTTTGATATTTTCTTGCCAATAGACGGCACTTCCGTATAGTTGCCACTTGGGAATATCGTTTAATTCCATGCCAAAATGAGCCAAAAGCTGTACTTTATCGCGAAAAGGCAAATTGCGTAAGTAAGCGGCGGCCTCCTGCGGGGTTTTTCCATCGGCTACCAGTTTATAATAACAATGCGCCAGAACGGAATTTCGGTTGGAATCAGTCTGCCGCCACGCAAAATAATCTTGTACGGCTTCTATATCGGGCAAGGCAATCATGCGGCAATCAAAAATGGCGTTTTGTGCGATTTGTTGGGAAAAATGCACACTGGTTTCGGCTGCCAGAATAGAATTATATTTGCGTACTTTTCGGCCGAATTTATCTGCATTGGATTTGAATAAAAGAGAAATTTCATCACTTTCATTGTATGCATATGCAATTTGGAAATATCCGTTCATGAGATATTTAATCGTATTGATGACGGCGTCCCTGAATCGGATATCAAAGGGTTTTTCCAAAACCATATCTTTCTTGGTTAATTTGGTAAAACCCTTACCGTCAAGGCGGGCCACCATAAAGGAAGTGGAAGGGATAACCTGATCCAACGATTCCTCAAACTTTCTCATTTTTTTATCAAATTCATCAAATTTCATAGTGTTTCGTCCCATTTGGAAATAACAAATTCTTTGTTTTCTATTTTTACATAGTATAGTTCATCAAACCCTTCCTGCAAAGACGGTTGTTGCAAGCGTTTGGCGGTGGCAAGCAGGCCTTTGAGCGGTATTTTTGCCTTGCCGAAGCGTTTGTCGTTGCGTTTAATACATTCGTTAATTGCGGAGCTAAAATAGAGCCCCACTATTTTATAACCGGCTTTTTTCCCCAAATCAATGTATTTTTGGCGTTCTTGGCGAGTGGGGTTGGTGTTATCTATTACACAGTTTTCTTTCATTATCAGAAGAGCCACTTTTAAGGCCGTTTCTTCGTTTCGTCTTGTGTTTAACTGGTCTAGGCTGATGTGGGTGCAATTTCCCAGAAATCTATTGGCAAAAGAACTCTTGCCGCTTGCCTGTATGCCGATTAAGATAAAAATGGTTTTTGAGTAAGTTTTTAATGTTAAAAGAAACTCGGAGTTTTTATCCGTACTCTTTGTTTGGCTACTTGAAAGGATTTGTAAATTTTTCATTTTTTCCACCTTAAAATTACGCTCCTCTTGTTTATCTAAATCAAATCCCTTTATGTAAACTTTTCCGTATCCGGCAAAATAAATTTCCGTGGGCCTTACATGCCTTGTGGCAGTTTGGCCTTGCATATTGGTGTATTCAAAGCAAATATCGCTTTTTGATTTTAATGCCTCTTTTATTTTTCTGTAATAGGAGGTAGTTTCGTCAGAGATAGTTTTTTTGGGGGGTAGTACAAAATCTTTTGGCTTACCGGCAGGTTTTGCGAAAATACCTCGGAACCAATAAGTATCCTTGTTGGCATTTACCCACAAATAGGCTATTACCACGAAAAAAAATATCGGAAAAAGATTGACTGCAAAATCTTTTCTGCCCATTAGGGTGGCTATCCAAAAAATAAGACACCATCCTCCGATTAAAGCCAAAAGAAAGAATAAAGACATTACTATACCCTCATAGATGTTTTTATTATGCTTATTGTATATTTTACCGAAAAATAAAAGCTAATAATTCCTTTTTTACATTGTAAACAAGTAATACCATTAGCACGCCACATATCCACTACACTTTGGCGGTCATCTATGGTAAAAAGAATATCCTTTCCTTGGGTTCTGAGGGAGTTTAGTATATCTTGTTTTACCTCTTTAGCGTTAAAGTTCTTCCAATCAGGTTTTTCTTGTTTTAAGAACTTTTCCCGTCCGTTTCAGTCTGCCAATGTACCGTCTATATCAAATAAAATCGTTTTCATTTTATCTCTCCATGACTGTCTTATAAAAGAAGTTTGATAAAAGAGTCGTATCTTTTACCGAGTCGGGCAACCTGTCGGCTAACTTCTTATAATAGGATAGTTGTTCTTCTATCCACCGGTTAATAAGCACAGGGGAATCTATAACGCCCAGCTCTGTCCCTTTCTTTTTCTCCTCAATCAAGTTGTTTAAGAAGTCCCATATAAGCGGTTCGTGGCGGAAAACTTCCTTCAGTTTATCCATTTCTATGGGGGGAGGAGTTTTCCGTTGTTCTATCCAGTGGCAAGCCGCTAAAGTGCGCAAAATGTACAAATACTTTTTAAGTTTTGGCTTTTCTCTGTCGGCATAGGCTTTGCAGTTGTTTTCTGCTAGCCCTACATATGAAAACATTAATGCTTTGGGATTGTAGAACTCTTGGGCAAGTGCTTGGAAAGCATCAAATTCTTTGCTTTGTTTATAGACAATAGGGCTATGTATCCACTCATATAAGGACATATTCCCCTTGATAAGCAAAAGCAAAGTTTTTTTCAGTTCCCAGCCGGCAAAATCCAGTAAATTGTTTTCTTGCATTTGCACAAGGTTATCTGCTTGCTTTGAAACCGAAAAATACCACTCGGGGCGGTGATAATACAAAAAGCGGACATCATAATCGCTGTCTTGCGATGCGAACCCCCACGCACGGCTTCCCGATTCCACCGCGTGAAAGATTTTGATATGGTGCTCTTTTTCCAGTTCTTCTAATTTTTTAATGATCTTCTCTTTCATAATTGTATGATAAGTTTTTGTGCGATAAAGCTCTAAAATAAAAAGGGTGCTAGGCAGTATCTCAGACTGCTCTAAGTAAAACCCGAGCGCTTATAGGAGTGCTGTTCCCCATGGCTCTGGATCGGGCGGGTGCCCGAAATACTGTTAAGCAGAACTGCCAATACCTAACACCCCTTAGGTTAAAGGTGAACTAAAAATGCCTCACACGCTTACGCAAGCCGTGTCTGTTGGCAAGTCTAGCCCGCCTTTTGCCTTTTAAATAGGGAATATAGAAGATCTCCATCTCTACTTGCACAGAGTTACTATAAAACCTATCTTTTTGGGTAGCAAGCGCTTCGGTCTGTAGGTTTTATCTCCACGCTTTGCTACTCATATATCTATCATAACATTAGTACGCGACAACAGTAGGTCGTGATAAATTTTTTAAAAATATTTTTTAATACGACCATACGCTGTCGCGTACGTATGCTACGATATAAGTGTCGGGGTTAGCACAGGGTTGCATACACCTGGTCTCTGCTCCGATACAAAAAGGTCCGATTCCTAGAGATCGGCTATCCTTTTTGATGTGCCAATGGAAAGACTATTGTGGAAGTCCTGCCTAGGAGAGGATTCTAAGTATGCACCTTTCCACTGCCTAGGAAGCGCTTAAGTGCGTGCTAGGGTGGAAAGGGAGTCTTTCCCTTGGTTTTTACTATAGATTAGGAAGAAAAAGTCTTATGACGAACAATAATCTAGTTTTTAAACCAAAAAGTAAAAAGCTGAATCAAGAAAGAAATACTACCGACTATATTGTATTGTACTGTTACCCTTCGGATGATAGAAGATTAAATCAACTTTATATCAATCTAGATGATTTCTTATTTTTGGCAGTTGCTTATGGAATAGTAATAGATCTTAGCGGATTAGATATATATGAATGCTATGCATTAAAAAAACAAGATTGGCTAAAACTACTCAATGAGGCGCGAAAACTCGTTCGTTTTAATTCGTTTAAGGATATGTATGATTATGTCCAACAGGTAAAGCAAGAAATCGATTATGATTATACATATAGTTTAACCAATTACCCTGATGCTGTATGGAGCGATCATAAAGAAATAGATAGTATGCTTGATGATATATTTGCTTGGACAGAATTTGTCATGAAAGATGGAGACCAAATAGAAATACTAGGTGTATAAGGAATGAATTATGGAACAATTAGCAGAAAACATTTTATCTTGGTGTAAAAATTTAGAGCCTGCGGCTATGCAACAGGTGCAAAACTTATCTAAGCACCCTTGTTTGGTGGGAAATGTGTGCTTGATGCCCGATGCCCATTGCGGTTATGGTATGCCTATTGGCGGGGTAGTGGCCTTAGATAATGCCATTTCTCCCAACATGGTAGGGGTGGATATCGGGTGCGGTATGTTGGCCGTACAGACGAGCCTTACGGATATTACGCGCGATAAAGTGCAGGCCATTGTAGATAAAATCTACGACCGCGTGCCGGTAGGGTTTACTCACCATAAAGAAGCGCAGGAAAACCCGCTTTTTCAGGATTTGACCCGTTGGAATAAGACGGAAGTATGTAAAAGGGAATTTTTCTCCGCCCAAAAGCAAATCGGCACGTTGGGTGGGGGAAACCACTTTATAGAAATTCAGCGCGGCAGTGACGGGCACATTTGGTTTATGATTCACAGCGGCAGCCGCAACTTGGGCAAACAGGTAGCCGAGTATTACAACGACAAAGCCGTTAAACTCTGCACTATGTTTAAGCAAGAAGAAATCGCCAAGCAAGATTTGGCTTTTCTTCCTATCGGTACACGAGAAGCAGGCGATTATATTAATGAAATGAAACTCTGCTTGGATTTTGCCTTTGAAAACCGCAAAATGATTGCCACGTCTATCAAAAAGGTGTTTTTGGAAGAATTTCCGCAAGCGGAGTTTGTACAGGAAATTAATATCCACCACAACTACGCCGCGGCGGAAGAGCATTACAACCGCAAAGTATGGGTGCACCGCAAAGGGGCCACTTTGGCACGCGAAAATACGACGGGCATTATCCCCGGTTCTCAGGGAACGAGCTCCTACATTGTGCAGGGCTTAGGAAACGAGAGTTCTTTGCAATCTTGTTCCCATGGGGCAGGGCGGTGCATGTCGCGCAGCAGAGCCATGAAAGATTTAGATTTGGCCCACGAGCAGGAAATCTTAAACAGCCAAGGCATTGTGCACCGCATGAACGAGCAAGGCCTGTTAGACGAAGCCCCCAGCGCGTATAAGAATATTGACGAGGTAATGGAAAACCAAAAAGACTTGGTGAAAATCTTGGTCAAACTGACTCCGTTAGGTGTTGTAAAAGCCTCCAACGAGCCCAAACCTTGGCAAAAGAAAGCAAAGAAAGAGAAATAATGCTTTAATATACAAAACATATCAAGGGGGCTTTATGCTAGGGGATACATTAAATAAAATCAGTCGTCTGATGTATATTTTAGGCGAGTTTGATAAAGGCGAAGTGTATTTGGCAGATATTGCCGATGAACTCATGGTAAATGTGCGCACCATTCAGCGCGATATAAAGATTTTGGAAAGTGCGGGTTTCCCTATCGCTAACCCCAGTAAAGGGGAGTACGCTTTTGTGGAAGGGTATTCCTTGCAGAAACTGCAACTCAGCGCCAAAGAAGCCGCCATGTTGGCCCTTTTGTCCAGTATTGCAGGTACTTTGGGGGGAAGTTTCCAAGAAACCTATGTCAGCCTGAGGGACCGCATTTTGCAGAACGATAAAGAAAACCCCTTTTACATTAAACTCCCTAAAGGACAGGCTTTTTTAGACGATACCCACAGTAAACTGATAGAAAAAGCTATTAAAAAGCAGGAAAAATTGACGATTGTGTATGATAAGTCCAAATTGTCGGGCAGAGATATTTCTCCGCTTAAAATCGCTTGGTTTGACGGTTTTTGGTATTTGCTTGCCCTTGGTAAAGATGATGTGATTTTAAAACTCCGCTTGGATAAAATTAAAGAACTCAAGCCCACGGGTGTTTCCTTCAAACGGCCCAAAAAGATAGAAAAGATTTTGGAAGAAAGTGCCTCCGTATGGTTTGAGGATAAGCGCGATAAACGAGTGGAACTGCTTGTAGACCCCGAAGTTGCCCCTTATTTTGAAAAGAAGGAGTACTTCCCAAAACAAAAAGTAGTCAAAAAATCAGCCAAAGACGGTCTTGTTTTGGAGTGTTTTACAGGTAAGTACGAAGAGATTTTGCCCACCATTTTGGCGTGGCTGCCGCATATTATGGTGCAAGAACCGACGGAACTATCCAAGCAAATAGAAACAATATTGGCCAGTTATCAAGCTAAGAAAAAAAAGATATAAAAAATTTGTTTGTTTTAGAGATGGATTGAAAAAATAAAATCCATCTCTAAATATTTTTTGATAAAGTCTTTTTTTAAATTTTGGCAGGAAGATAAATAATTTATATTATTTTTTTGATAAAAAAGTATAATACAGTTAATAGATTTTTTCTTTAAGGAGCGGATTATGAAACAGGAAATTTTAACTTCTTATGATAATTTTTATCGTTTTGGGTTTGATTTAGGGACCTCCTCTTTAGGTGTTGCCGTATATAAGACAGATGAGAAGGGAAATATACTTTCTTTAGAACATTTGGACAGTTATATTTTTGGGGAACCGGTGGAGCCCAAAAAGATGGAAACCTTAAATACCTCTCGCCGTTCTGCTCGGTTAATTCGTAGACAAATTGAACGTAAAGCCGCTCGTTTACGAAAGTTAACCTACATGGCTGAACAACTAGGCATTACCAAGCAAGATTTAGAGCAGGATAAAGAAGATGTTATTTTTCTTCGGGCAAAAGCGGTGCAGGAAAAGATTTCCTTGCCGCAACTGATGAAAGTATTTTCTCATATTGTTAAAAATAGAGGATACAAAGGTTTTTTATCAAAAGAGGAGCAGGGGAAAATTGGTAAAAAAATTAAGCAAACCAACACTCTTTTAGGTGAAGATAAGACATTGGGGCAGCTTTTGTGGGAGCAAAAACAAAAGGCAGATAAAGGGCAGCCTTGGCGTAAAATTGAAGAAGACGGTACTTTTGTATACCGAACAGCCATTGAAAAAGAATTTGAAAAAATTTGGGCGCAGCAGAGCAAGCATCATCCTCAATTAAATACTTCATATAAGGTTTGGGGTGAGAATATGTTTCCCGATTTCCCTAATCAAAAAGAAATTGCTTTGCATGATGCTTTTTATTCGGCTATGTTTTATCAACGTCCCATTAAATGGGAGTTGGAAACGGTGGGTAATTGTTCTATCTTCCCTCAAGAAAAACGTGCTTCTTGTGCCCAAAATGCCTATCAACTTTACCGCATGGTAAAAGAAATTGCCAACTTGCGTTGGGCAGAAAAAGGAGAGAGCGAAACCCACCCTTTGACTTTGGCACAAAAAGCCAATCTTTTTGAACATATCCGCACTGCTACTAGCGATTATTCCAGCGAAACTTTATGCTTTCCTTTTAAAAAGATTTATTCTTTGCTAAATTTACCGCAGACGGCTAGATTTACAGCAGATCGCCGAAACGGGGCTAAAGAAGGAATAAAAGGAAATACTACCACTTATGCTTTTGAAAAGATCGGTTTTTTAAATGAATGGTCCAATTTAACGGACAAGGTACAAGAGTTAGTAATAGAGTTTTTTGCCAACATCACTACTTTAACTGATATTTCTGATAATACAAATAGTTATATCACAGAGAGATTTAATGCCTTAACTAAAAATATTTTTTCCAGTCCAGAAGAAAGAAAGCAAGGAACAGATTTTGTTTTATGCTTAAAGGAAAAAGATTGCTTAGAAAATTTAGAATTTACTTCTGGCCGTGCTGCCTATGGTGTGAAAGCTTTAACAATGCTTACGGAAAGAATTTTGCAAGGGGAAGAAGAGGCGGATATCATCCAAGAATTTGCTGACCACAACCCACGTCCTTCGGGTAAATTACGCAGTGTAGAAGCTATTAAGGCCCAAGAGGCTATCAATGACCCTGTTATGTTGCGTGCTTTGACAGAATTTCGCAAGAGTTTGACTTATCTTATTAACAGATACGGACAGCCGAGTGAAATGGTGGTGGAACTGACCCGTGAAATGAAAAATTCACTCAGCCGCCGTCGGTTTTTAGAAAGTCAAAATAAAATACAAGCCGAAGAACGCCAAAAAGCTATTAAAGAATTAAAAGAGAATAAAAAACTGGTAACACCGCGTAATATTGAAAAATATTTGTTGTGGTTGGAACAGGAGAAAACTTGCCCTTATAGCGGTAATCCAATAAGTTTTGAGCAGGCATTTGACGAACATCAGACCCAAGTGGACCACATTATCCCGCAACGTGGAGATATTTCCGGTCCGAATGTGTTTGAAAACAAAGTTTTGGCTTTTACGGATAAAAATAAAGATAAATCTAATCGCCTTCCTTACGAGTGGATATTTAAAGAAGATATAGATGATTATAGAGAATTTAGCAAGGAAATAAAAGAAAAAAAGAAAAAGGGGGAAACTCAAGATTTTTCCTTTGGAAAACACAGTCCGCTGATTAACTTTGTCCAACATTTATGGCTTTTATACTCTAAAGAGAAAAAAGGTTATTTTTGCCAAAGAGAACGAAAATGGAAACCTTCCCAAAAAGGGGCGCGTATTTTGCGTAAGATTAAGAATTTATTAATGATTCCTTCCGAATTAAAAGATGATTTTAACAATCGTCAAAAACAACAGACGGCATGGATCAGCGATATAGTTTTAGCTTGGAGTAAAGATGTTTGTCCGAAAGTGACGCCGACCTTTGGAGAACTGACCGCCTATTTGCGCAGTCATTTGCAGTTTGACAAAGTTTTGCCCAATATCCGTTTGGAGGAGGGAAAAGAACTTTTAGATAAAGATAATAAATCAATTGATTCTAAAAAATGGAAGGAACTTTTTTCTAATGAAAGTTTGTCTTATCACAACTTGAAAGAACTGAAAGAAGATTTTGAGGTATTTTCATCTTCTTTAGAGGAAGAACCTGTAACGGAAAAGGATAAGAAAAAAGCTTTTGCTAAATTCTGCGCTGAGCAAAAAACGTTATTAAAGTTTAATAAGAGATGTGATCATAGGCATCATGCCGTAGATGCGGCGGTCATTGGGTTGTGCAACTTGTCTTTATTACAACGTGCCGAAAAACATCATCGGGATTTTGGTACTTTGCACAAAATAGAATACATAGACGATAACGGAAATCATATTCACGAAAAGGATATTGCCGGCTTTATGTTGGATAATATCCCTCAGTATGCCAAAATTTGCCAAGAAGTACAAAAACGCCTGACAAATTATGTGGTATGGCACAAACCGGATCACTATCCCAGCGGAGCTTTCTTTGATGAAACGGCTTATAATGTCGTGAAAGATAAAACGGGGGTGGAACGTTTTGTAAAAAGAGCAGAACTGAGTAGTTTTTTGAAAGCCAATGAGAAGAAAACAATTGAAAATTTAGAAAAACTTCTTTTCACAGATACGATTAAAGAAGAAATTCTACGTCAATTTAAAGAGCGTATAGCCAAAGGAATGACGCAGGAAGAGGCTTTATGCGGAAAGAAAGATGATCCGTTAGATGGTATTTATTATCGTGGAAACAAAGTAAAAAAAGTGAAATATATGTATTTGGTGGGGCGCGGTGTACGTGAATTTGATGAAAATTCTGATAAAAAAGTTATTTCCAAAGATAAATCAGGAAATCAACATTGCAAAGGCTATCAGAATTATGGATATGCCTGTATGGATTTTGATGCCAAAACGGGTAAACGCGTAGCCTTAATTCCCTTATGGAAATATCAACAACAAAAACAAATTCCGGAAGGGATAGTAAGAATCTTTGCAGGAGATATTTTGTTTGATAAAGAAAATAAGCAGTTCTATAAAGTACAGAAATTTGCTGCCTTATTCGGTGTTGGAATAAGACTGGTTACTGAAACGACTGGAAACGTGGCATATATTTCAAATCTCAAAAATTACTCTTTGGTTTCTTCTCGTGAAGATATTGCAAAACTTAAAAACGGATGAGCATACAGCATTTAATCAGTATAGACAGAGAAGCTAAAATTTCTATTGATACGGGGCGGCTTAAAATAACATTTACCCAAGCAGGGGAAACGCATTTAATTGCCGCTTGTGATATCGCTGTGCTGATTTTATCTCATCCATGCATCACTATGTCACTGGCTGTTTATCAGGAGTTATCCAAAAACGGTGCTGTTATTGTATCAGCGGGGGAGAAATATATGCCTTGTGCCATTTCTTTGCCCGTTGCAGCCAATATAGACGGCGCTAAACGACCTTTTTTACAGTCTAAGTACTTGAGTACAGAAACATTTGAAAAATGGTGGTCACAGCTAATAGAGTCCAAAATTTATGGTCAATCTTGCTCAGCGGCTTTTTTTGATGACGATTTGTCCTCTCGTTTAAAAATCATTGCTGGTCATGTTGAATTAGGCGATAAAAGCGGCAGAGAAGCACAGGCCGCGCATATATATTGGCCAGCATTTTTTAAGAGTTTAAATGCCAATGTAGATTTTAGAGATAAACAGGGCGCCACGGACCCCGTTAATGTATCTTTAAATTACGGATATGCTGTTCTTCGGGCTATTATAGCACGCGGTTTGGTGGGGGCGGGCCTTTGCTTAAATTTTGGGGTCGGACATCACCGTAAGGACAATCCTTTTAATTTAGCTGATGATTTTATAGAGCCTTTTAGATTTTTAGTAGATAAAATTGTTTGGAATATCTTCTATCAAAAAAATATTTCCGCGTTTGATAGAGATATAAAAAAGAAAATATTATCTTCTCTTTTGTCTAGTACAGTTTCAATTGCCGGAAAAGAATACCGCTTATTTCATGGCATTGATTGGGCAATTAACAGTTATTGTATCAGCTTGGAAGATCCCCGTCGCAAACTTCTACTTCCTAATATTCCTTCTCGTCCGGGAAAATCTTCTACGGTTACATCGTGGCAAACACGACAATTTATAGATGAAACCCAATAGTTGGCGTATTATGTGGGTAGTAGCTGTTTTTGACTTACCAACGCACACCAAAGTCCAGCGAAAGCGGTACGCAGGATTTAGAAAATTATTGCTTCATCATGGGTTTACTATGCTTCAATATTCCGTGTATGTGCGCAATTTACCTACCATGCATCAAGCACAAGCCCTCATCAAGCAGTTAGGTCCGCAAACTCCTCCTCAAGGAAAAAGTGCATTTATGATGATGACCGATAAACAATATGGTCTTACAAAAAACTTCTATGGTCCTGCCTTACGACAAGAAAAAATCCCCAAAAAGTATGATCAACTCATACTCTTTGAGGATTTTTAAAACGAATTTAAGTGGGGACTAACCCCTTTGCGGGCTTTAATGCCCTTGTTACCTAAGTTGAGGCACAAATAAGAATAAGGTTTCTGTAAATATTATAGTAAAAATGTATAAATTTTCGCAATATTTTTTAGTTATACAAATCTTACCTTATTCTTCGGTGCCTAATAGGAACCGTACCGCATATGCTTTAGACGGTGTAGTCCAAATCTTACCTTATTCTTCGGTGCCTAATAGGAACAATCGCCCCGGCAACACTATATAAAGACGACAAATCTTACCTTATTCTTCGGTGCCTAATAGGAACATCAAAAAGAAGCTTTGGAGACGCTCGTTGCAAATCTTACCTTATTCTTCGGTGCCTAATAGGAACAAAAACTTCATTGTCAGTTTCTTCTCCGGTCAAATCTTACCTTATTCTTCGGTGCCTAATAGGAACATCAAAAATAATACTTGATATTTTTTTAAACAAATCTTACCTTATTCTTCGGTGCCTAATAGGAACGGCCGCAGTGCGCGTAACTTGCAAAAAATGCAAATCTTACCTTATTCTTCGGTGCCTAATAGGAACCAAGAAAATCTTCATATCATTTTAAAATTACAAATCTTACCTTATTCTTCGGTGCCTAATAGGAACCGTCTGCACAGCTGTGTGGTCGTATTTCTTCAAATCTTACCTTATTCTTCGGTGCCTAATAGGAACTAGGTGCAAAAGACAAAGTGCTTTTGTTAGCAAATCTTACCTTATTCTTCGGTGCCTAATAGGAACGCTTTGCATAGACTTCTATTTTTTGGTAGTCAAATCTTACCTTATTCTTCGGTGCCTAATAGGAACTGCAGGCTCATATAGTCTTCGAAGTCTTCCCAAATCTTACCTTATTCTTCGGTGCCTAATAGGAACTTAACTAAGAAATAGACTTTCGGAGAAAGCCAAATCTTACCTTATTCTTCGGTGCCTAATAGGAACTTAACTAAGAAATAGACTTTCGGAGAAAGCCAAATCTTACCTTATTCTTCGGTGCCTAATAGGAACTCGGCACAGAATTAAACAAAAAGCGTTTAGCAAATCTTACCTTATTCTTCGGTGCCTAATAGGAACTTCACCGCGTAAAACGCCCGAACCTAAAGCCAAATCTTACCTTATTCTTCGGTGCCTAATAGGAACTACGGTAGCTGCCATACGTTGTTTAATATCCAAATCTTACCTTATTCTTCGGTGCCTAATAGGAACTTTCTGTTTGTTCATTGTTTCACTTATTAACAAATCTTACCTTATTCTTCGGTGCCTAATAGGAACACCTTTATGCTTTCCTGTCAAAATCTCAAACAAATCTTACCTTATTCTTCGGTGCCTAATAGGAACTTCACACTCCTTTAGTGGGCAAGTTTTATGCAAATCTTACCTTATTCTTCGGTGCCTAATAGGAACTAAATAAACCCGAACATTAACCGTAAAAACAAATCTTACCTTATTCTTCGGTGCCTAATAGGAACTCTATACTAATAGTATAATAAAAAAAATAGCAAATCTTACCTTATTCTTCGGTGCCTAATAGGAACAACAGCCACAACGCCTCTTTTTGACGTATCCAAATCTTACCTTATTCTTCGGTGCCTAATAGGAACCTTTTTTCTCTTTCTAATAATATATTTATTCAAATCTTACCTTATTCTTCGGTGCCTAATAGGAACACATTCTACCAAAACCGCAGGTGCTTTTGCAAATCTTACCTTATTCTTCGGTGCCTAATAGGAACTGATTTGGATTGCTCCCGCTTCTCTGATCCCAAATCTTACCTTATTCTTCGGTGCCTAATAGGAACCCAAAATTTAATAACGACGGGAAAATGGTTCAAATCTTACCTTATTCTTCGGTGCCTAATAGGAACTCAAAATCTTTCTCACAAAAATTTAAAAAACAAATCTTACCTTATTCTTCGGTGCCTAATAGGAACAACTTGTAGCCGGAGATTATGAACCGGTAACAAATCTTACCTTATTCTTCGGTGCCTAATAGGAACCCACCCAGCTATCAGAATCATAATGAAAAACAAATCTTACCTTATTCTTCGGTGCCTAATAGGAACTACACCATCAGCGTAACCGTGGAACGTGCGCAAATCTTACCTTATTCTTCGGTGCCTAATAGGAACAGAAACTGAAATAAAAGCTTTAAAAGATAACAAATCTTACCTTATTCTTCGGTGCCTAATAGGAACACATACGTCATAAACTCCGGCAAAGAGTTCCAAATCTTACCTTATTCTTCGGTGCCTAATAGGAACAGAGAAACGAAAAATTACCTTAAAGGACTGCAAATCTTACCTTATTCTTCGGTGCCTAATAGGAACATAGAAAAAAAGCTATAAATCAATAAAGCCCAAATCTTACCTTATTCTTCGGTGCCTAATAGGAACCTAAGTGACACCGTTTTGAGGAGGACGAAACAAATCTTACCTTATTCTTCGGTGCCTAATAGGAACTTACGGGGGATTTAGGGGGGATTGTCTTGTCAAATCTTACCTTATTCTTCGGTGCCTAATAGGAACTTGACGTCTTCCAACGTGTATCCGGACCCGCAAATCTTACCTTATTCTTCGGTGCCTAATAGGAACACGATAATATCTATTATGTTAACTAATGCCCAAATCTTACCTTATTCTTCGGTGCCTAATAGGAACATTTTATTTATAGATTAGCATTTAATCTATCAAATCTTACCTTATTCTTCGGTGCCTAATAGGAACTTTTGGAGCCGTCTATTTGTGCCGACGATACAAATCTTACCTTATTCTTCGGTGCCTAATAGGAACATTTGGATAAATTGGCTATTAGCACGCATCCAAATCTTACCTTATTCTTCGGTGCCTAATAGATATTTTGGAAATAAACTAAAACCGTCGTTTTCTCCATTTAATTATAAGGTATTCGCGCCCTTCACGCTGTTCCCGTTTGATTTCTATGCGTTTATCTTTCATATTTTTTATCAAAATCTTAGTTTTATTATAGGCTCAAATAATTGTCAAAGAACTATTTCTTATGATAATAAAGATTAATCTTTCTGTCAAATAAATATACATAGTTTGTATTATGAATATTTAAAGGTTTTGCAGCTGTTAGAAAATCAAATTCATGTAGTAAAATCACTTTCCTCTCTTTCCGTCGGATATTCTAGAAATTTCATTATTTGCACGAAATAATTCACCATAGCCTCAGTTATTTCTTCCTCCCAAAGAGGGTCATAAATCTCATAACCGCTTTCGCCCGTGGGCGATGGAATATTGGGTAAATAATTAATACGTTCCGAAAAACAATAGTGTTCATCTAATTCTTTGGTGGGGTGTTTTAATCTATTTGTATCTGATAAATCATAGTTGATTTCCTTGATACATTCATCAAAAAAGATGAAATAATTTTTAAATAATAGATTTTCCTCATATGCCTTGACGAAATCATCTTCAAACCTTACTCCAAAGTAATCTTGGATATTGGATAATTTTGTTAAGGCATTTTTAAATGTTTCTTTTCCATATAAGATACTTGATATATAATCAGCTCGTTTTTCTCTATCACGAGATACTTTTTTCTCTAATTTTGTGTACAAATAAAGATATTTTCTAAGGATAAAAGAAATCGGATAGAGGGATAGACATACAAACCACAACTCATCTTCTTGATATAACTGTTCAAAATTTCGCAAAATTCCATGAATATTTTTGTATAAATAGCCTATGTATATGCTAAAGAGGGTGTCTTTGCCTGTGAAATGGGCCATTTCATGGGCCAATATACTTTTTATTTCATTTCTATTTAAGTATTTTAAAAATACTATCCCAAAAACCAACGTTCTCCCTTTTAAAACTTGTTGAGAGATATTCATTTTTCTTTGAGTAACATAAAAATCTGCCGTAAACGAAAGAACGATATTATCTGGAGGTTTAATATGTAAAGAATGGCATACTTCTTGAATATCTTGAAAAAGAGTTTCGTCTTTTGTTAAGTCTAATACTTTTCCGTACTCATAGCATTTATCGCTTAAAAGAGCCAAGAAAAAATTTTTTATAAAGATAAAGAAGGCGGCTAATAAACCAGCTCCGCACAGTATAGATGTAAATAGCATGATTACAAACAGGTATGAGTTTGTAAAAAGGCGCATAATCATTATCATGCAATAAAAACAAAAAAAACCTGAAAATAAAAAAGCTATAAAAGGCAGAATATAAGAAAAAGGAACTCCCAACAAAAGTAATAGCAAATCCATACTACTGATTTGGGGGAGTTTGCGATCATCAATTAGACCCAATTTATTAAAAAAATCTTTCTTTTGCATATTTTTATTTTTATAAGATGTCTTTATTAGTATGTTATAAAACAAAAGCGACAACATACGGTCGCTTTTGAAATAAGCTCAAGCAAGTATATGAGATTTGAAGATTAAGGGTTCTGATTTGCTATAGAAAATCAAGGGGAAAAATAGGCAACAAAAAAAGCACTTCGGTTGAAGTGCCTTTTTAAATGGTCGGGGCGGCGGGATTCGAACCCACGACCTCACGGTCCCGAACCGTGCGCGCGACCAACTGCGCTACGCCCCGTAATACGGTTACAACAAATAAATGGTCGGGGAAGCGGGAATCGAACCCGCGGTCTCTCGCACCCCAAGCGAGCACTCTACCACTGAGCCATTCCCCGATAAATTTTCAAAATGTTTTCGGCTACAAAATTGTGCCGTACATATATTTTAGCATTCTTTGAGGATTTGTGAAAGGGTTTCTTTAATTTCCGAGAGAAATTTCACATCCGTCCCTGCTTTTTTTTCAACGATTTTTCCACCGGGTGCATATTTTATCAGTTGTTTTTTTGCACCTTCCAGCGTTAATTTTTGTTTATAAATCAGGTCTTTTATTTTCAAAATCGTGTAGAGATCATTCTTGGTATAACGGCGGTGGCCGCTTTCCAAGCGAATGGGTTTAATCAGGCCGAACTCCGCCTCCCAGTAGCGCACGGAATATTCCGGCACGCCGGTAATACGTTTTACGTCGCCAATGCTAAAATAATCTTTTTGTTCAATTTCTTCAAAACCCATATTTATATTATAGCAAACGCGCTAGGGCGGGGGGAACTTTGCACTTTTTAGACACAAAAAAACAGGGAAAAAATAACAGTTTATCCTCATCACTAAACTCTCATTTCCCCTGTTCCGCTTCCTGATATTTTGCGCTACTAGCAAAACAGGATTTGGATCTATTTCACTGATTTTATTTTAAAAAAGACGGCCCCGCAAGACAAGGGGAAAAAGTAATTAGATCGCATGTTTTTTGTGATGTAAAAATAAAACCCCGCATAACGCGGGGTTTTATTTTGCGGTTTTAAATTGTTAATCAATCAAACGGCAGGCGGATTCTTTATCTTGCGATAGTTGCGCTTTCAGCGCGTCTAAGCCGTCAAATTTGCTCTCAGAGCGGATTTTATCGTAAAAGAACACTTCCACCCTGTGACCGTAAATGGAGCGCCTAAAATCTAATAAATGCACTTCCACCAACGGGATAATGGAGTCAATGGGGTTCACGGTCGGGCGGAAACCGATATTGCAAATACCGCGGTAGAATTTGCGCCCCACGCGCACCTTGACGGCAAACACGCCAAGCGGCAAAAGTTTGTAAAAATTGATATCCAAATTAATCGTCGGGAAGCCGATTTTGCGCCCCAATTTTTTACCTTCTATTACGCGCCCTTCAAGGCTGTAAGGCCTGCCCAATAAGGCATTGGCGGTTTTGATATCGCCCTCGGCCAAGGTTTTGCGAATTAAAGAAGAAGAAATTTTGCTTCCGTCTTCTCCGTCGTAAAAAGGAAAAATTTCGCAGGGGATACCCAGCTGAGCGCATTTATTTTTTAAGAATTCACTGTTGCCTTGGCGGTTTTTGCCGAAAGCAAAATCGGGTCCTGCCAAAATGGCGCCGCAGTTATATTTTTCCAGCAATACTTTTTTGAAAAATTTTTCCGCCGTATATTCACGGTACATTTGAAAATTCAATTCTTCAGCTCGGCAAGACAAGCACTTTTTCAGCAGAGCCTTTTTCTCGGGCGGAGTGGAAAGGACTGTCATGGCAGGCTGCTCAGCCAGCAAGCTTTTGGGCGGATACGGAAAATACAACACCTGCGCTTTCATCTGCAGTTTTACCGATAGTTGCTCCAACTTGGCAAACAGGGCCTTGTGCCCCAAGTGCACTCCGTCAAAGGTACCGATAGTAATGAGTTTTTTGCGCGTCATAAAACGGGCTCCTGCAGAAATTTTACTATTTCTTCGCGCGGTGTGGTTTTTAGTTTATTACCGTCAAAGGCATTCTCTACGGAAAAACCGCCGATGCTCAAGCGTCTTAAAGCCGTCAGATGCCCCGTAGTACCCAAAGCACGCGCCAACATCAGCCCCAAAGAGCGCACGTATGTTCCGCAAGAACAATGCAGCGTAAAAGTAATTTTATCCGTGCCGTTAAAAGAAATATCTTTCCATTCAAAAATTTCAATGCTGTTAAAGCGGTCTTGCACGGGAGTGCCTTCGCGTGCCAAATCATACATTTTGCGTCCGTTGATTTTTTTGGCGCTGACAGGGGGGATTTGTTGGCGCACCGTCCCCGTCAAAGTTTGTGCGGCAGCTTGGATTTGCTCTAAAGTAAGTGGGGGTACCTGCTCCGTGTGCAACACCGTGCCTTGCACGTCCCAACTGTCGGTTTCGGCTCCGAGGGTCAGCTCGGCTCGGTACACTTTGGGAAGTTTCAAAAATTTCTCTTGCAAACGTGTGGCGGAACGTTCTACCAATAAAATCAAAAGCCCCGTAGCCATGGGGTCTAAGGTACCGCTATGGCCGATACATTTGGTGTGCAACACGCGGCGCGCAATCGCCACCACGTCGTTAGAGGTGAAATCTTGTGCTTTGTCTATCAGTAAAAGTCCGCTGGGATTAGTGAGCATTGGACAGGGCTTCTTTGACAACGGCCGCCAGCTCTTCAGCCACCAGTTGTACCGGTTTTCCGCTTACCTTAAAACCCGCCGCACGCGCGTGTCCGCCGCCGCCGAAATGCTGGGCAATGGCACTGACGTCTATGTGATTGCGGGAGCGTAAATTGACCGATACTTTATCGGGCTCTTGCTTAAGCAGAGCCGACACTTCCACCCCCGGAATCATGGTGGGTTGGCTGACGATACCTTGTGTTTGAGACGGAACGGCATTGAAAAGTTCAAAATCGCTTTGAGCCAAAATAATTTGGCTGTATTTGTTTTGGAAAAGAAGTTGCATCTTTTCCAAGGCGCGGCCCAAAAGCTTCAGTTCCGTGTAAGATTTGGTAAAGTAAATGACTTGGTTGATTTTGTTCACGTCCGCGCCCAAGGCTACCAAGGCAGATGCCACGCGCAAAGCTTCGGCGCTGGTATTGGTGTGCAAAAAGCGGCCCGTATCGGTGACTACGCCCGTGTAGAGACAGGTGGCTTCGTCGGGCGTGGGCAAGAGGCCGTTTTCGCTGGCTTCAAAGAGTTGGAAAATGATTTCTGCTGTAGAGGAGGCCGTAGAGTCAATATGGTTTACGTCTCCATAGGCATCACTGACCAAATGATGGTCTATGTTAATAAGTGTCTTGGCATTTTGCAGTACACTTTCCAAATCTCCGCCGCGTTGACGGTCCGAACATTCCAGTAAAATAACGGTGTCAAACTGCGGTTTCGGCGGAAGTTCATTGACGTGAATTTTGGGAAGACCGGGTAAAAAGAATAAATCTTTTCCAATCGCAGGAGAGGCATACGCATAGGCTTCTTTACCCAAGCGCTCCAGTAAGGAACACACCGCCAAGGTGCAACCTAAGGAATCTCCGTCGGGGTTTAAATGCCCCGCTACGAAGAAGCTTTGGCCTTTTTCAATGGCCTGCCAAACCTGCTGAAAGGAATCGTATTTATTCATGGTCTTGTTCTTTTTCTTTTTCAATGACTTTGAAAATGCTTTCCACACGGCTGGCCTGCTCGGGCGTATTGTCATATTCAAAGCTGAAAGACGGGATACGTTTTAAATGCAGGCGATGGCGCAACAAAGCGCCGAGTTCTTTGCGCAACAGCGCAAGTTGTTCTTCGGTTCTTTTCTTGTCTTCGGGGCTGCCGAATACGGAAAAATACACCTTGGCAGAGGTTAAATCTTTGGAAACGTGTACGGCCGTAATGGTCACGAACCCGCCAAAGCTACCCGCCGCCGTCATTTTGGTGATGATGGTGTTGATTTCCTGTAAGAAAAGAGTTTCTAAGCGTTTGATTCTGTCAATCATAGCTCTATTATAGCATTTTAGGAATAGAAAAAACCCCCGCCAAAAGCGGGGGTTTTTAGTGTTAGATCAAAACCTACATTTTGATACGGCGGGTAATATTTTCGTGTTTAATACATTCAATGATGTCGCCTTCTTTGACACCTTTGAAGCCTTCCACCAAAATACCGCATTCAAAGCCTTTTTCTACTTCTTTTACGTCGTCTTTGAAGCGTTTAAGACCGCCAATTTTTCCTTTACCAACTACTTCTCCGCCGCGCAATACTTTCACTTCCGCACCGCGCACCATTTTACCGGCATCTACCAAAGAGCCGGAAATAATGCCCGAGCTTAAGCGCATGACCATTTTAATCGTGGCACTGCCCAAAGATACTTCCACCACATCAGGCTCTAACAAGCCTTCCATAGCGGCTTTGATATCTTCCAACAGTTCAAAGATAATGGTGTATTTGCGGATTTCAATGCCTTCGCGTTCGGCTTCCACTTGGGCTTTGTTTTCCACATCTACGTGGAAACAAATGACCACGGCATTACTGGCTTTGGCCAGCAAAATGTCTGACTCGTTGACATTGCCGGGGGCAGAGAGGATAATATCCAGTTCCACTTCGTCAGACGGAATGCGCAAGAGGGCATCTTTGATGGCTTCAATGGAGCCTTGCACGTCTGCTTTGAGTACAATCGGCAAGCGTTTGACGGTGCTTTCGCCGTTTTCGTCTTTAGCCAAGTTCATCAAAGACACTTGTTTGGTGCGGCGGGCATTGACGTCTTCTTTCTGAGCCAGTTTGCGTTTTTCGGCGGCGTAACGGGCATCTTTTTCGCTTTCCATGATGTAAAGCGTATCGCCCACTTGCGGAGGCTCACCGCTGATACCTAAAATTTCTGCCGGTACGCTAGGGCCGATTTTTTGGTAGCGTTGGCTGTTTTCGTCAATCAACGCGCGGATACGGCCATAGCTGGTGCCTACGATAAAAGGGTCACCTACTTTCATGGTACCCTTTTGCACGAGCACCGTGGCTACTACACCGCGTTTATTGTCGCGTTTGGACTCCAAGATTACACCCACGCCCAAACGGTCAGGGTTGGCTTTGAGTTCCATCATTTCCGCTTGCAAAGAAATCATTTCCAAGAGTTTATCAATGTTAATTCTTTTCTTGGCGGAGATTTCCACAAAAATAGTAGAGCCTTGCCATTCTTCCGGCACGAGTCCGCGGGCGGCCAAATCTTGTTTTACGCGGTCCACGTTGGCACCGGGCAAGTCAATTTTATTGACAGCCACGATAATGGGCGCTCCGGCGGCTTTGGCGTGCTCCATAGCTTCAATGGTTTGGGGCATAATGCCGTCTGTAGCGGAGACGACCAAGACTACAATGTCGGTAGCTTGGGCACCGCGCGCACGCATAGCGGTAAACGCTTCGTGACCCGGAGTATCCAAGAAAGTCAGCTCTCCGTTCGGAGTGCGCACACGGTAGGCGCCAATGTGCTGGGTAATGGCGCCGGCTTCACCTGCTACTACGTTAGAGCTTCTGATAGCATCTAACAAAGAGGTTTTACCGTGGTCCACGTGGCCCATAATAGTGATGACGGCACTGCGCGGCTTTAGGCTGGCAGGGTCGTCTTGGGCTTGCATGATATTAACGGTGTCTTCGTCTAGTTCAGCGGCGGCTTCCTCAATGGTGTAGCCGCATTCGCTGCAAATCAGCTCCACCATGTCTTTTTCCAAGCGTTGATTGATGGTGGCGAACACGCCTAACGTCATGAGTTTTTTGATGAAATCATTGATTTTGAAATTCATCTTTTCCGCTAAATCTTTCACCGTTTCCGTACCGATTAAGCGCACGGTTTTGCCCTGCGGTTTGGGGGCTTCTTGCACCTTCGGTGCCGGTTGGTGTTTTTGCGGTTGGGGCTGCGGTTTGGCAGCCGGTGCCGGCGCAGGGGCCGGTTTGGGCTGAGGGGCAGGTTGCACCTGCGGTTTCGGAGCCTCTTGCACGGGTGCAGGCTGCACCTGCGGCTTGGGGGATTCGGCTACCGCCGGTTTTTCTTCTACCGTTTCTACTTTCTTGGCCGGAGCTTTTTTAACAACCGGCTTTTTGGCCGGAGCTTTTTTAGCAGCCGGTTTTTTATCCGCAGCGTCGGCTTTTTTAGCCGTCGTTTTCTTAGCCGGAGCTTTTTTGGCGGCCGGCTTTTTCTTTTCTTCGGAGGCGTCGGAATTAGTTGTTTTCTTGGTTGTCATCGGCTACCTCCTGCTCTAAATATTTTTTGGCGCTTTCAATGATTTTAGCAGCCGTTTTTTCGCCGATGCCTTGTAAAGCGGCCAAATGTTCGGGTTCTACCGCGGCAATGGCTTCTACGGAAGTGTAACCGGCTTTTTGCAAGATTTCAGCGGTTTTGGGGCCGATGCCTTCAATACCGGCGATAACATCTTGCGTAGCAGCGGCAGCTTCTTCGGCTTCTTTGGCTTTTTGGCTTTCGCTCTTTACTTCCAAGTTCCAACCGGTCAAGCGGGAGGCCAATTTAATATTCTGCCAGTCTTTACCGATAGCAATGGCCAATTGATCGTCGGGCACGATAACCAAGGCTTTCTTTTCGCTCATGCTCACGATTTTGACAAAATTGGCTTTGGCCGGAGCGATGGCATTGGCAATGACGGTGGAGATTTCGTCAGAATAGTTGATTAAATCAATGCGTTCACCGGAGAGCTCGTTCATGACGGCACGAATGCGGATACCGCGCATACCTACGCAGGTACCGATCGGGTCAATTTTGTGGTCAATGCTGGACACCATTACTTTGGCGCGGAAACCGGGGTCACGTTCAATGCCTTTGATTTCTACAATGCCTTCGCTGATTTCGGGCACTTCCACTTTAAAAAGTTCTTCCATGAATTTGCCGTTGGCGCGGGACAAGATGACATAGGGTCCGCGTTGTCCTTTATCCATTTTAAAAGCGGCAGATTTGTAACGGGAAAGCACAGGATCGTCGCCGATATTGGCCAAGTCGGTTTGGTTGAGCACTTTGGCGATAACGGCTTTAACGCGGGAACCGTTGGTATAGCGTTCTTTTTTGATTTGTTCGCAGTACGGCAAAATGGCTTCTACTTTGCCCAAATCTACGATTAAATCTCTATCGGAGAAACGGCGCACGGAACCGGTGATTACTTCCCCTTCGCGAGGTTTAAATTCTTTGTAAAAGTTTTCGCGTTCAATACCACGCACTTTTTGAATGAGCACTTGTTTGGCAATTTGAGCGGCAATACGGGAGAAGTCTTCCACGTCTTGGGTCAAGGTGACAACGTCGCCCACTTTGGGATTTTTCAAATGAGCTTTGGCGGCTTCTACGTCAATTTCGCTTTCCGGATTGGTTACGATTTCCACGACGTTTAAGGTTTGAAAAGCTTGAATGCTACCGGTCAAAATATCAATTTTGGCACTGATTTGGGCAGTTTTACCCAAGTTTTTGCGCAAGGCAGACACCAAAGCATCTTCAATGGTTTTTAAAATATCTTCTCTTTTAATATTTTTTTCTCTTTCCAAGCCTTCCAAAGCTAAAATTAAATCTTTTGCATTTCCTTCCATTTTGTTTTTTCTCCTTATATATATAGTTATGCCCGTGCGGGCGGGGTTGTTAAAATTCAAGTACGGGGTCTAAGTTCGCTTTTTTAATATTGTCGTACTTAAAATTAAATTGGTTGGTGCCGTCGTCTAAAATAAAGCCTTCTTCGTCGGCAGAAGCAATGGTCCCTGTGAAAAAGCCGCGCCCTTCCAACGGGTTTTTGAGTACAATGCGCACGCGCTCATTGATAAACTGCTTAAAGTGAGCCGGTTTTTTCAGTGCGCGTTTTACGCCCGGAGAGGATACCTCTAAAATATAAGCACCGTCAATGAGGTTTTCCATTTCCAAAATGCTGTCTATTTTGTTGGTAAGTAGGGAGCAGTCTTCCAGCGTAATACCGCCCTGTTTATCTACAAAAAACTGTAAGAGTTTTTTGCGGCCTTGGTTTTGAATCACCAAATCTACCAGTTCTACGTTTTGTCCTTCCAACGCAGTGGCTACGGTTTGTTCTATGGTTTTGATGTCTTTCATCGTTCGCACCTGCCTAATTAAGTAAAAAGCGACTTGTTACCAAGTCGCTTTTGCTGATAACTTATCTTAACATTATATAGGCTATGCTGTCAAATCTAATCAGTTTTTTAAGTTGCAAGGGGGAAAATGATGCACTAATATAGAGGTGTAGTTAAAATAATATTACCTAGCAACAAAAGGGGGAAAACATGAAGAGGGGTATTACAGTAGTAACGGCGCTGGTATTGTTGGCCGGCGTTTGTATGGCGCAAAACACGCCTAATCCGGCCCAAGGCCGCGTAATCAAGACCAATACTACCACGGTCTATGATGTGTCAACTACCAATAAAAGAGGCACTACCGAATATGGCGTAGTGGAACAAACGCAAACCACACCCAAAGGCGGTACGCGTCTAGTAAGCCAAATGGAGTATAGTGATTTCACTCCCAGCAAAATGGCCGTTGCCAATGCTAAGAAGGGGGAAATCTCTTTGGGTTTTGGTATGAGCCAATCTTATAGCAAAGACAAACACGGCACCCGCTTTGGCGAGTTGGGCATGGGCGGCAACGCACAGATTTTGTTCCGCACCACGGAGCGTTTATCTTTGGGCTTAGATTATATGCTTTTAATGCCGCATGATAATAAAGGAGCTGAGTATTCGTATGAGAAGCTTCGCTTAAACGGTGTGGCATTCGCCGGTAAGTTTACCTTGAATCCGTTGGATAGATTAAATTTCTACGTTCCAATGGGTATCGGTATGGCGCAAGTGCGCTTGAAAGGCTATGGCGACAGAGGCGGCAGCTATACTTCCGAAAGCCGCGATAAATGGGGCTTGGATATGTTTGCCGGTTTAGGTATGCAATACAACCTCAGCGAAACGACTTTCTTAGGATTAGAATACCGCTATGTGGTGGCATTTGTAACCTCTGATGACTTGAACCGCTACTACGGCAAAGGGCATTATTTGCAGTTCCATAATGCATTCTTAAAATTGGGTATGCGTTTCTAAGTTATAAGGTTTTTCTTAGCTTAACACCCCGCTTAAGGCGGGGTGTTTTTGGGTAATAAGAGTCTTATTATTTTGAGTAAAACTATTTTGTTATAAATGGAGAGAGTTAAAAAAAAGGGGGGAGGAAACTAATCTTTTCCCCCTTTTTATGGAACAATCTTTTTTCCCCCTTGATCTTCTTTTGAATATTTTGAAAATATCATCTTTATTTATTAAACTATCCATAGAGGAGTTGCTCACACTCGGGATATTACCCGAGACCGTCAGCAGCTCCTCCTTGTTTTGTATTGTAACTTCCAAAAATAGTTTCCTTTATCGTCTTCGCTCTTTTTTGCTATTCAGAGTTAAAACAGTTGTTCTGCCTGCTTGTTAGTTTTTTTCCGAATTTCACAATATACCTCTCTATAATATATCCAAGTTCTGTTCCTCAGGCCTGCAGTTCAGTCTTCGGGCAGGGGTTAAGCCCATATCCCCTTTGCCACCGGTCTATCCATGCGGTCCGCATTCGCTACCCAAAATTCCCAAAAGAGAGAACTTCTGCGGACCCGATATTTCAAATTTCCAGAAAATGCCCTAAAATGCAAAGGGGGGTATGGTAGTATATCCCCAAACGCAAAATAAGGCTTAATTTTGCATTTTTCAAAATCGCCTAAAACAAAATGCCCCATACCACAGGTACCCCCAAATCGTTCTGGGGCGTTTTAAAAATAGGGTAAATTTTGCAAAGTGGCAAAAAAAGGGGAAAAAATGAAAAATGATAGCTTCACAAATTATGGCATCAAAAAAACATTTGCAAAATTTCTCTTGAATTTTTTTACGGAAAAAAATTATAAAATCTTAAATATAAAAAATCTAAAGTAAAGTAGTAGAATTGATAAAAAAATACTTAAAAAATAAAATAAAATAAGATAAATATAAAGTATATTATCAGCTATTAAAAAGTTGTTTTTTTATAAGATTAGTTAACATAATAAAAATTATCGTTAGTTATTTATACCTGACAAATAAGCCCCCCTGACCCCAATATTGTTAAAAACTTTGTGGATTTTTAAAAAATATTTTTGAAAAGTTTTTCTTTTGCAAAAAAATAATTTTTTGTAAAAAAGACAAAAATCTAATTTGCGGACTCAGATTTTTAAAAAATCAAAAAATGAAAAATTTTGTAAAAAATGGGGAAAAACTGCAAAAAGTAAAAAAGGTTTTAATAGTTTTTTTGATAAATTAAGGAAAGAAAAAGGGCTTTTTGGCTGTCTGCTTGGACTGTTTATCCCCCTTTTTTCAAGCTTAAAATATGGACTTGAAAAGGGTAAAAATGCCACTTGTGTTTGCTGGGAAGTACAGGAAAATCCTATAGAAGAGAATTGGGACAGAATTACTCATAAAAAGTCTGTTTCTCCCCCATTTTAGGGTTTTGGAGCAAAGAGAAAAGGTTTTTGTATAGGGAAATCAGTCCTTTAGTGCCACTCTCCGGCCAGTTTTTCAGCCAGTACAAAGCCTCTGGCAAAGCCTTCGTCGGACAGGACATAGGCTCTGGAGCGTTTGCTCCCCACCGCCTTTACGGTGCCTTGGCGCATCTCTGATGTGAGCACGCGGTCCAGTCTCCCCCCGCCATAGCCGGATTTGGTTAAAGATTTGGACAGGGCAAGCGCGCTATAGCCGTCTTTCTCGCGCAATAGCTCTTTGGCAGCGGCAATCAGCACAATAGCGGCTGTTTCGGGGCTTAAAAGGCGGCTTTTTCGCCGTAAAATCACTAAGCCGTCATCTACCTTGACCACTTGCTCCCAAAGGGCCGTATGGGTGCTTTTCGGGCTTTGCGTGGGGCTGGATAAAGTGTTTTCCCCCCGCAAAGAGGCCTGTTCGGCAGCGGCAAAGCCGGATTGGGTAATATTGGGAGCAGGATAAACGGGGGCGGCAGGCAAATCTGTAGGGGTGTTCTGTGCAAAAGTGCGAACGCTGGGTAAGCGCGGGGCAGAACGGCGCACCGGTTTGGGTACGGAAAGGTCGGCCCATTCGGTTTCTTGATTTTTGGCCGGTTTTCCGATCAGTTGCAGAAACTCGGCACGTTGTTTTTCTATAAAATCAGGGCTGCCTTCTGCTTCAAATTCCTCTCCGGAACGCAATTTTAACCGTATTTTTACTTTGTTTTGTTCATTTTCTGCCATAGTTTATTCCTGCCCGTAAAATAGTTATCCACATGGGTTTTAAACAGCCTTTTGACATATAATAAATAATATTTTGACATATGTCAATATATGTCAATTATATGTCATTTTATGTCAAAACCTGTGAAAAAGTGCCATTCTACGACGAGAAAACTGTAAATTTTATGTAAAAATGTATGCAAAAAGGGAGTGAAAAATGTAAAAATTCCCCTGCAAAAATCTCATATAACACTAAGACTTAGATTTTTCTGTTTTTTCTGAGAGGTGTTTTTCTTCTGTTTTTGCATTTTGCAAAAAAGGAATAAAAAGATAAAAAATACAAAAATAAGCCTAAAAATGCCCGACAAAAAAATACCCCCAAAATTGCGAACTCTCAAAAAATGCCCAAAAAACAAAAAATGTAAAATTAAGCTCGATTTTGCATAAATTGCTAGAATAGTTTTATGAAAGATTTTTCAAAAATTTTACTTAAATGGTATAAAATTCATAAACGTCCCCTGCCTTGGCGTGATACCCAAGACCCCTATCGGATCTGGATATCGGAGATTATTCTGCAGCAAACGCGGGTGGCACAGGGGTATGATTATTTTTTGCGTTTCATGCAGCGGTTTCCAGATATTGACTCTTTGGCCTCGGCTCCTGAAGATGAGGTGCTGAAATACTGGGAAGGACTGGGCTATTACAGCCGCGCGCGTAATTTGCATGCGGCGGCCAAAAGTATGAATGGGGTTTTCCCCTCCACTTATGAAGGGGTACTGGCCCTGAAAGGAGTGGGCGAATATACTGCCGCGGCGATATGCTCTTTTGCTTACCGTATGCCGTATGCGGTGGTGGACGGAAATGTGTACCGCGTGCTTTCGCGCCTGTTCGGTATTCACACCCCTACCGACAGTACCGAAGGGAAAAAACAAATCGCCGCTTTGGCGCAGGACCTTTTGGATAAAAAATATCCCGATGACCATAATCAGGCTATCATGGACTTTGGGGCTACCCAGTGTGTGCCTCAATCGCCTGATTGTAAAGTTTGCCCTTTTGTAAAACGCTGTAAAGCTTATGCCGCTGGCGAGGTGGAGCTTTTGCCCGTTCGCACCGCCAAAGTGCAGACGGCTAACCGCTACTTTACCTATATATATGTAAAAAGCGGCTCCGACACTTGGTTGCGCCGCCGCCCAGCTGGAGACATTTGGCAGGGGTTGTATGAACTGCCGATGTTGGAAACGGCCAAGGCGACTGGCGCAGAAGAGCTTAAAAAAACAGATTTTTGGAAAAAGTATTTCGGCAGAAAAACCCCCCGCCTTGTGCAAGGGCCTGTGAAACATGTGCTTTCGCATCGGGTCATTTATGCGTGGTTTTATGAGGTGGAACTGGCGGCGGAGAAGAATCTGCCTAGAGCGTTTATCAAAGTGCCTGTCAAAGACGTGAAAAAATACGCCTTTCCACGTCTGGTGCAAAAGTTTTTAGCTAATCAAAAATAGACAAAAAAACAGGGAAAATACAAGTTTCTCCTCACCAGAAAACTCCTATTTCCCCTGTTTCCCCCATTTTCCCCTTTCTTGGCAGTTCCTTTTCAGGAACGAAAATCGGTTTTTTGTTTGCCTAAGGAAATTTTTGGGTCCAGTTTTTATTATCCTATTATAAGAGTTGTTTTTGGGCACTGGCAAGCTAAAAAAGTAATTAGATTTAGTCTTTCTCCCGTCAGAACGATTAAGCCTCTGATTTTCAGACCATAAAAAACCCCCGCCAAAAGCGGGGGTTTGACTGTACTGATAAGTTTAGAATTTATAACCGACGGTGATACCGTACAAGTCGCTATGACCGTGGCTGTATTTGACGGATTCGCCCTTGATAGAAGTACCGCTGAGGTTTTCTCCGAAGATGCGGCCATAGTAAGCATCAATGGTCCAAGCGTCGGTGGCATATCCGGCACCGATGCTGGCAATGTGGCGGTCATCAATGGGGACCATGGTATCCATGGCTTTTTCGTTGATCGGGGATTTGTCAAAGACATATCCGGCGCGCACGGCCCATGTATCGTTAATTTTGTACTCGCTACCGAAGTTAACGCGGAAAGTGTCTTTGTAATTTTTCAGGTTGCGGATAAACGGATTGGTTTTATCTTCACCCGTGTATTGGATCAAGATTTGGTCATAAGAGCTCCAGAAAGTGCCCACAATACCGGTTTCAAAGGTCCATTTATCCGTCGGTTTAAAAGATAAACCGGCAGTAATGCTATCAGGTAATACAATAGATCCGATTACATCGGCATTGATAAGGTTGAAATCATACGGAGGAGTAGTCATTCCCAAAATAGGATTTCCTCCAGTACGGATACGACCAGTTAAATCCGTTTTGACTTTGGTGCGGTACATGGCACCAAATGCCCATTTTTCAGCCCATTGGGGTTTGTATAACAAGGAGAAGTTTCCCCCCCAGTTCACACCGGAGCCACTAAGTTTAAATCTAGAAGTGGAATCCATCGGAATCAGCATGGCTTCTTGGCTAAAGCCGATAATCATAGCTTCCAATCCCATGGCCATAGAAAATTCTTCGTTAGCTTTGATGGCGATGGTCGGAGTCAAGGAGAAGGTTTCCAAGTTCATTTTGTAAGCGTATTTGCTACCAGCCCAAGACGCATAATCTTGGTATTCTCCACCTAAACCGTAGCGGGTAAAACCGCCCAAACCTAAACTAATATCATCGCTCCATTTGTGAGTGATGTAGAAATTCGGAACAGGAATGATATTTCTGTCTAAAGAGCGGGAGTCACCATTAACCGTGGTGGTGGCATCCGCTACTACTACCGTTGCGCCAAATTGGATTTGGGTTCCTTCCAATTCGGTGATTAAGGCAGGGTTGCTGGCCAAGGAAGCCGCTTCGGCCCCGTTGGCTACCGTGGCTCCGCCCATGGCGGTACCTTTGGCGCTGTATTCATACAACGCGAATCCGGCCCCGTAAGAGGACACAGACATGACAAACGGCAACAATACTACTACTAGTGTTGTTAATGTTTTTTTCATAGGGTTCAATTACTCCATTGATTTACAGCTTTGTACTGCACTCAAGCCCTACTCCCCCACGAATGGGCAGTAAAAGGCTCAAAACTTTATTTATTCAATTGAGCAATTTTATCCTTAGCGAATACACCAAAGTACGTCTTGGTATAGTCTTGTAAGACTTTTTTGTAGGTTTCCAATGCAGCCGCTTTATCTCCGGAAAGCTCCTGGCTAACAGCTAAGGTAAAATAAGCTTGCGGCAGCACAAAGCTGGAAGGATTCTTGGAGATAAACGTTTGTAACGTTTTGATAGAATCTTCGTACGCTTTAACTGCTTGCTGTGCTTGACCTAAAGACACGGCGGCAATCGTGGCCACGTGTTTATTGTTAGCGTTCAAGAGTTCCTTATATATATCGGCCGCTTGGGCGAAGTTTTCTTGCGTGAAAAGCAAGTCAGCCTGCATCAGACGCGCATAATAGGCGGCATCAGAGTCAGGGTACGTCGTGTTTAATTCGTTGATCGCAGCGGCGGCAGCTTCTTGCCCTTGGGTGAGCAGTGCAATTTGGGCATTGTAATAAGAGGCCCAAGAATTTTGCAATACTTTTTCCCGATGGGTGGTATATAAGCTTACGGCTGCATATACAACGATTACTGCAATTAAAGAAATGGATAAACCCTTTTTATGGGCTTTGCAAGAATCAATCAGCTTAGAAAGGTAAGACGTCAAAAAATCGGTGTTGTTGGTGTTATTGATTTCTTTTTTCATATCTATATTATATTAAAAAAATGGGTGCTTTGAAAAATATTTTTTCAAGTTTAAGCCAGTTCATCGTCGGTAAGCTGGCGGCATTCAATACCGTTTTTATCTAAGAAAATCAGGCCGTCTTGGCTGCGGTCGTACAAAGTTTTATAAAACACGCGGTTAATGCCGGCAGCCACAATTACCTTGGCACAATGCACACACGGAGAGACCGTTACGTATAAGGTGGCTCCGACGGTAGAAATGCCGTTTTTAGCGGCAAATAAAATGGCGTTTTGTTCGGCATGCAGTTCGTTTTCATTAGAGAATTTGCCGTGGGCATCATAAAAAGTACGGCTGGCACGGTAGTCCTCATACGTAGGAAACTCTTGGGTAAATTCGGCTTCGTAAAGTTTGGCAAAGTGGTCTTCACAGTGCTCTTGCCCCGAGGCCGTACCGTTAAAACCAATGCTGATGACGCGGTTATCTTTTACAAGCACCGCACCCACTTGCATACGGCAGCAAGTAGATTGTTCGGATACGAGTTCTGCCATTTTGGTAAAGAGTCTGTGTTTGTTTTTCATATTACCATTCCTTAAAGGTTAAAAATACCGCCCCCACAATTAAACAAAAAGCGGCTAAATGATTCCAACGGAAATTTTCGTGAAAATAAAAAATAGAAAAAAGAGTAAATACGGCAAGAGTAATAATTTCCTGTGTAACTTTGAGTTGTGTAACCGTAAAATAAGCACTGCCCATTCTGTTGGCTGGCACTTGCAAGCAATACTCAAAAAAAGCGATCCCCCAACTGACAAAAATCACCGCCCATAAAGCGGTACTTTTGTGCTTGAGGTGGCCATACCAAGCAAAGGTCATAAATAAATTAGATAAAACTAAAAGGGTGATCGGTTTCCACATATACACATTATATATAAATAAAGGGTGCAATAAAAAGCCGGACTCTTGTGTTATATAAAGCAACGGGCAAGCTTTTCTGCCGTGAATCTTACTTTCTTTATATAATAAATATGATGAAAAAATTAATTTATTTATTCTTTTTTAGTGTTTTGGTCCTGCCGAATGTTGCGGCACAAGAGGCCGATTCCCCCCTCATGCAAGAGGCGCAAGCTGAGGCTGCACAAGCTTTGGCGGAGCTGACGGGTGAGGACAAACCTTTGCCAGATTTAGATGGCAAATTGACATTGGATGACTGCATTGCTATCGCCATGTCTAACAGCCCACGTGCGGTAAGTGCACGATTATCGGTGGAATCTGCTGCGATTTCTTTAAGTAATGCAAAAAATGCCTTTTTACCCACGGTTTCTGCCGGGGTAGATACAGGCTTTTCCAGCAGCCATACCAATGGGCAAGAGCGCGATAATGACAGCTCGGCCTCTTCTTCTATTGGAGCTTCTTTAAGCATTTCCGGTATTACCGATATTGGCCGTAATATTCGCACTCAACGTTTGCAATTAGAGCAAAGTCGCATGAATTTGTGCGATGTAGAGAATAGCTTAGTTACCAGTGTAAAAAGTGCTTACTATGCATTGATTGCAGCGCAACGTGCCGTGGAAATCCGCACAAAATCGCGTGATTTATACCAAGAACAATATGAAAGAACCAAAGCTTTTTATGATGAAGGTTTGCGTCCGAAAGTAGATGTTACGACGGCAGAAGTAAATTTGAACAATGAAAATTTAAATTTAATCCGCGCCAAAAACTTGGTCAAAACGCAAAATGCCCAACTGGCCAATGTCATGGGGGTTCCTCGTGACACACCGTTTATCTTAGATGATGAAATTATGGTGGAAAAAGAAGATATTTCGTTCGACGAAGCTTTAACTCGCGCTTATGAAAATCGTCCTGACGTGAAATCTGCCAAATTGAGTCTGCAAATTAGCGAAATTAACCTTACTCAGGCCAAAGCCGGCTACTGGCCTACATTTAGCTTAGGCGCTTCTTTTAGTAAAGGTGGAGATGAATTTCGCTTTGACAATGACGAAGCCAGACTTTTTGCCGGAGTGGAAATCCCCATTTTCAGTGCTTTAAAGGTACATAATGGCGTTAAACAAGCGCAAATCGGTTTGGAGTCTGCCAAAAATAGTAACCGTAGTTTGGTTAATGAAGTTTATTTGGAAGTACAACGTGCTTTTATTAATTTAAATGAAGCAGCTGAAAGTATTCCTTTGGCTGAGGCTACTGTGGAAAAGGCTCGTGAAAATAGAGAGTTGGCCCGCGGCCGCTACAATGAGGGAATCGGAGATATGCTAACGTTTAAAGATGCCGAAATTTCTTATACGGATGCTGAACTGAATTTATTAACCGCTCGCTTTGATTATGCTGTGGTGTTGGCGGAACTTAAACAAGCAATGGGAACGAAATAATATGACTAAAAAACAAAATATCTTTGTCCGTTTGTGGACATGGCTTAAAAACTTATCTTTTTGGAAAAAAGGCCTTTTGTTGCTGATTGTAGTGGCGGTGACTGTGGGTGGCTTCTTTATGTGGAAAAGCTCTGGTAAAAAAGGATCCTCTTCTACCCAAAAATATACCACTCTCCCTGTTAAAAAAGCAGATATGCAAGAGGTAGTGGCATCGTCTGGTTCTTTAGCTCCGGTAAGCACCACAAAAGTAGGGGCCTTAGTTTCCGGAGAAATTTTAAAAATTTATGTGGACTATAACAGCCAAGTAAAAAAAGGCGATTTGATGGCCATTATTGACCCGACTCAAATCCAAACCGAATATGACCAAGCTTTAGCTAGTTTATCTACAGCCAAAGAGGATTTAGCTTCCTCTAAAATGAGTTATGATTTAGCTAAATCTAACTATAACCGCTACAAATCCTTGTATGAAAAAGACTATGTAGCCAAGACAGATTTTGAGCAGTATGAATTGGCTTACGTCAATGCTAAAAGCAGCTTAAACTCTGCCCAATCTCGCATTGTACAAGCCCAAGCCAGCTTAGACCGTGCCAAAAAGGATTTAGACAATACCCGCATTGTTGCTCCTATTGACGGCATTGTGCTGACCAAACAAGTTAGTGAGGGACAATCTTTGACATCCGGTTTTTCTACTCCTGAAATGTTTATTCTGGCCCAAGATATGACTAAAATGCAAATTGAGGCCAAAGTATCTGAAACCGATGTCGTGAAAATCAAAGCAGGCCAAACGGCCGAGTTTACGTTGGGCGGTTATCCCAATGAAAAGTTTGAAGGAATTGTGCGCCAAGTACGTACCAATTATTCCGGTAATTCCGAAAGTTCCTTTTCCTCTTCTTCCTCTTACAGTTATGTAGTGGTGATTGATGTGGACAACAACGAAAATAAATTTATGCCGGGCATGATTGCCACCATTAATATCCGTACACAAGACAAAAAAGATGCTTTGGTGGTCAAGAACGAAGCTCTTCGTTTCTCCCCCTCTTTTAACAAAGAGAAATTTGATAAAACGGGTGTGTGGATCTTGGAAAAAGGTCAACAGGAGCCCAAACGCGTGGACGTAACGATTGGTATTATTGACGAGCGCAATACGGAAATTGTTTCCGGTGATATCAAAGAAGGCGATGAAGTAGTGGTTTCCGAAGTGGGTGTAACCACAGGAAATGTACCCGAATTCCGCAGACGGAGAAGATAATGAGCCTGATTGAAACGATCAACCTGTATAAAACCTACACCGTAGGGGACGTGCAAGTACATGCCCTGCAGGGAGTGAGCATCAATATTGAACGCGGAGAATTTGTCGCCGTAATGGGCCCCTCAGGCAGCGGCAAATCTACGTTCATGAATATTTTGGGTTGCTTAGATAAGCCGACTCAAGGTAAATATGTCTTGGACGGAATAGATGTAACTGCGACCAATTTATCTGAGCTTGCCGGTGTGCGCAACCGTAAAATAGGTTTTGTATTTCAGGGCTTTAACTTGATTAGTCGCACCAGTGCTTTGGAGAATGTGGAGCTGCCGATGATTTACAATCATACTCCGGCACACAAACGGCGCGAAAAGGCCATGGAGGCCTTAAAAGCCGTTGGGTTAGAGGCGCGCGCACATCACATGCCTAATCAGCTTTCTGGCGGTCAACAGCAGCGTGTGGCCATTGCGCGCAGCCTAGTGTGTGATGCTCCCATCATCTTTGCTGACGAGCCGACCGGCAACTTAGATACCAAAATGAGTATTGAAGTCATGGATTTGTTTACCCGTTTGAATAAAGACTTGGGCAAAACCATTATTTTGATTACCCATGAGCCTGATATTGCCGAATATGCGGGGCGTTTGATTACATTTCGAGACGGGCAAAAAGTAAGCGACGAGGTGAAAAAATGATAGATACTTTTCTCTCAGTTTTCCGTATTTCCGTAAAAGCAATTTTTGCCAATAAAATGCGCGCGGCTTTGACCAGTTTGGGTATTGTGATTGGGGTGGCGGCCGTAATTACCATGCTTGCCGTGGGCAGCGGAACGCAAAAAAGCATGGAAGAGCGCTTTTCTCGCTTTGGGACCAATATTTTGTATTTACGTCAACCGTGGGATTTAGACGAAAGCATTACTTCGCCCAAAGATATCACGATGGACGACGTACGTGCCGTACGCCGTGTGCGTGGGGTAACGGCGGCAGCGCCTTATATCAGTTCCGGTTTTGAGGTAAAATACGGTATTACGAAAACCACGATTGATGTGCTCGCCACCGATACAGATATTTTTAAAGCTTATGATTGGCAGTTGGCTTCCGGACGTCAGTTTACGGAGCAAGAAATTTCCAGTTATGCCCAAGTGGCCATTTTGGGAGACAGTATTGCCAAGACGATCTTTAATGACGTAGATGCCGTAGGAAAAACTGTTATTTTTGATGAAGTCCCTTTTACGGTAATCGGGGTTATGAAAAAGAACGGGCAAGGTGGCTTCGGGTTTGATATGGATGAAGGGACCTTGATTCCTTATACGACGGGCAAAATAAAAATGAATACAGGTTGGGGCAATTCAGACCCTCGTTCATTAGACCAAGTCATCATCCGCGTGGGTGATTTTAATAAGATAGATGAAATTAAGGTAGCTATTACTAATTCCGTCAGAAACACTCATAAAATCCATCCGTTGGGGAAGGATGATTTCCAATTAGACGATTTTGCTTCTTTTGTGGAAGAAGCAAAAGCCGCCAGTAAGACCATGAGTATTTTGTTGGGAGTGATTGGAGCCGTATCTTTACTGGTAGGTGGTATTGGGGTAATGAACATTATGCTTGTGTCCGTGACGGAGCGCACACGCGAAATCGGTATTCGCATGGCTATTGGTGCCACCAGTGCCGACATTCGTCTGCAGTTTTTAGTGGAAGCGATGACCCTTTCCTGCATCGGCGGTATTATCGGGATCATACTTGGAGTGGGTGTGACAATGATTGTGGCGGCTAACAGCACCAGTATTCCTGCGCAAATGAGCCTTAGCTCTATCATAATTTCATTTGCATTCTCCGCTGCGACGGGGATCTTCTTTGGGTACTATCCGGCGCATAAAGCTTCTAAGTTAACTCCGATAGATGCTTTAAGATATGAATAATTAAACCCCGCTTCGGCGGGGTTTTTTAATAAAAATTCCCCCTTTTCCCGACGGTACATATTAAAGTAAAATATTTTTGCAATAAAATCCCCACCGCTTGTGTTCTATAAGTGTGGAGAGCCTATGAAAATGAAAACAGACGATGAATTGATAGTCGCTTTCCAAAACGGAGATTCGGAAGGCTTTAACGAGTTAGTGTATCGTTACAAAAATACTTTGTATCAGTACATCGTGGCCATGGTGCGAGATGAAGGCGCCGCGGGAGATATTTTCCAAGAGGTATTTTTAAATTTCTACCGCCGTTTGAGTGAATATCGCCCCGAAGGGAAACTAAAAAGTTATTTGTTCACCTCGGCCCATAACCGAATTTTAAATTTCTTCCGAGACCAAAAACAAAATGTATCTTTAGACGATACGGATGAGGAAGGAAAGGCGTACTTGCAGGAAGAACTGGCCGGAGACGACCCCCAACCACTGGAGCACTTAGAGCAGGTGGAATTGGCGGAAAAGATAAAAAAAGCCGCTCTTGCCCTTCCGCAAACGCAACGGGAAGTGATTTATTTAAAGCAATACATGACGTTCCGCGAAGCTGCGGAAATGCTCAACCGCCCTTTGGGCACGGTCTTGGCAGACCACCATCGGGGAATACAAAAAATGAAGCAACTTTTACAAAAAGAGGCAGCCGTATGAAAAAAGAATGTGAAAACGTAACTTTATATTTTTACGGGGAATTAGAGGCGCAAGAAAAGGCCCTCTTTCAGGCTCACTTGCCGCACTGCCCGCTTTGTCAAAAAGAGCTTGCTTTCTTAGCTAAAACGCAGGAAGCTTTAGTTCCCCCCGCCGCCCCGCCGGCTTTGGTAGAAGCGGTGCTGGCGCAAGCTAAACCCGTCAGCTTTTGGCGCAAATTTTACAAACCGGCTTTGGGACTGGCTACTGCCATGGCAGCAGGAGTATGCCTACTGGTATTAAGCCCCAATAAAGCCCAACAGTCCGTTACGGAAAGTGCCAATTGGCTGGCGTATGTTTCTGTAGAGGCTGATGAGGAGTACAATAGCTTTTTGCAGGAATTTGAGACCTTTGAAAACGAGTTCTAAAAAGAAACGGAGGGTATGTACTATGAAAAAAATGTTAATGATGGCTGCCTTGTTGGCCTTTACGGTTCCGGCTTTTGCCGATGATGATTGCGACGATAGAGATTGCCGCAAACATAGCCCAAAACATGAAATGGCCTTTCAAATGAATCCGGAAGCAAAAGCCAAATTTGAGGCAGACAGAGCCGAGCGCAAGGCCCGCAAAATTGCTTTTGAGCAAAAGGAAGACCGCTTGGAGCGTTTGGTAGAAAAGTATAAAAAAGCCAAAGCCGGCAGTAAAAAACAAGCCGAACTTCGTGCCGAAATCGGACAGGAATTAGAAAGCGTGCGCGAAGACCAACTCAAAATGCGCGCTGAAAAATTGGCCGACTTTGAAAAACGCTTAGCTGCTATGAAAGAAGGCTTAGCCAAAGAAAACGAAGCCGGTGCCAAAGAAGCTTGGATCAACAGAATGACGGACTTGGTCATTGCCGAAGACGGTGATTTGGAAGATGCTTTAGCAAGAGAAGGCCGCATCTTTAAAGGCCCCAAAGGCCCGAAAGCTCCGCACTTCAAAGGTCCCAGAGGTCAAAAAGGTCCCCGCGTGGAATTGCCTGTAGAGCCGAAGCCTATGGCCGAAGTGAAATAAAGAAAATTATCAGTAGTTTTTGCACAGGAGAAAACTAAAGTTTTCTCCTGTGTTTTTGTTTATTGTCCGACGGGAAAAAATAAAAAGCTTGACTCATTTTTTTTTTTTTTGCTACAATTTCAGCGTTGCACCCAGACCCAAGTTTTAAGAGTTTTTTGTTGAGTCTTAAATACGTCTAAAAGGAGAGAAAAATGAAAAGAGGTTTTACTTTGATAGAACTATTAGTCGTAGTGCTTATCATCGGTATCTTATCAGCGGTCGCGCTTCCGCAATATACTAAAGTAGTAAATAGGGCTAAAGCTGCAGAAACGTGGCCTATCGGTAAAGCTTTTATGGATGCACAAAAAGTTTACTATATGACTAATGGGGTATATACAGAAAATTTGGAAGATTTAGATATACAAATTCCTGAGATCAAAAATTGGGATATTAGTACAAGTGCTTGGAACGACTCAAATGGTGCGAATACAATAATATATTTTACGGGAAAAAATTCAATGGAAGATTTTGTAATATGGTTTAAATTGTACGGCCCTGGGGCGGTAGAAGCCATGTGTGGCGGAGATCAAAAACAATGTGTGAATATGCTCCCCTGCTTGGGAGTCGGGTCCGGCAATACTGCGCATTGTTATTATTAGAATATTTAAAAAACACCCCGCTTTCGGTGGGGTGTATTTTTATCTATAGCAAGAAAATAAACCTAATCGGCAAATACTTCTTTCCAAGCATCTTTTTCGGCTTCAATTTGGTCTTTTACATTTTCTATTTTATTTTGAATAGCTTGTTTGGCAAGCTCGGTGGCGATATCGGTGCCGTTGGTTTGGCTGGCCGTCACGGCAGCTTTGGCATTTTCGTAAGCTTCTTTAGCTTCTAACAATTTTTGGCGGGTTTCGGCAGATTTCTGCAAGGCTTCTTCCAAGGTTAAAGTTTTATTGGCGGTGGAAGCTTCGGTATTGGCACCCGTGGTGGCACAACCTGTAAAAGCTACGGCACAAAGAGCAGTCAAACACAAGATTTTTTTCATAAAGTTCCTCTTTTAAACTAAGATACTTACATTTTATAAAAACTTTCCCCCCCTTTGGCAATTAAATTGTTATCATTTATAAAAGAGATAAGGAGAAAGTATGAGCATTTTAATCTATTTATTGTTAGGTATCGCCTTGGGCGGAGCAGGAATGTATTTTTATCAAAGAGTGCAAAAAGACGTACTTGTGCGCGAAAATACCAAAATGAACGCAGAAATACAGGAGCTGACCTCTTTCAGAGAGCAAAACACCGTCTTAAGCGCGGACAATGCCCGCCTGCAGGCGCAAAACGAAGCCTTGGCAAAAGAGCGCGTGCTGGTGGAGAAAAACTTTGCCGAAGTGGCCGCCACCTACCGTGCGCAGTTTGCCGATTTAGCCACCAAAATTTTAGAAGAAAAAAGCAAAGGCTTGGAGAGCAAAAATACCGAAGTTTTACGTCCGCTTACTTTGCAATTAGAGTCTTTTGTTAAAAAAGTGCATGACATGGAGCGCGTCACTACGGAAAAACAAGCCCAGCTGGAAAAGGGCTTGAGCGACGTTTTAAAATCTACGGAAAAAATTGACCAAAGTGCCATCAGCCTCACCAATGCCATTAAAGGCGAGGCCATTGTGCGCGGCAGCTGGGGCGAGGAAGCCTTAAAACGTATTTTAGACAGCGCCGGCATGAAAGAGGGCGTGGACTATTTTGAACAGGTGTCCGAAGAAGGCAAGCGCGTGGACGTGCAAATTGCTTTGCCCTCGGACCGTTGGATTGTGGTAGATTCTAAGACGATTTTCAATCATTATGTGCAGTACTACAATGAGCAGGACCCCAAAAAGAAAGAGGAACATTTGGCCGCGCACGTTAAAGACGTCAAAAAGACCATTCGTGATTTGTCTTCCAAAAAATACTACAAGAAATTCCAAGAAACGGGCGAAAAAGTACAGCCCGATTATACCCTGATGTTTGTCTATCCCGAAAGTGCCCTCTTGGCCGCCGTTTCCGAAGATTCCGATGTTTTAAACGAAGCGTGGAAAAACAATATCGCTTTGGTGTCTGCCACGTCGCTTTTGAGCACGCTGAAAATGGTGTCTAAACTGTGGGATATTGATAAACAACACGAGTACATGGACGAGCTGAAAGAAGATATCCAAAAACTGATGGAAAAATTTAACGATTTTTTGGTTAATTTTGCCAAAGCCGAAAATGCTATTTCCAATGCCTTTGACGCCGTAAAAGTGGCGCGCGGACATATAGACAGCAACAAAGGCTCTTTCCTGCCTGTGGCGCAACGCATTATAGATGTGTACGAAGCACCGCTGACCAAAGAAAATGCGCGGCTACTCAAGCGCATGAATTATGATTATAACGGCAGCAAAAAGCGCCTGAAAACGGCAGAAAAAGAAGAAAATTCTGCCCCCGCATTGGAAGAATAAAGGCTTTTTCAGCGCTGTTTGCATTTTAAGCCGATATTGCACCCCCCCGCCTTTTGGGCGGGGGTTTTCTTCTCCCCCCTTTCAAAAGAGGTTATTTTTTGTTTTTCTTCCGTCGGTAGCTTTTTTATTTCCTTTCATCTAATTACTTTTTGGCGTTGTTGTATTCCCCCGTTAATATTAATTTTAAATTAGCAGTAAAAGTTCTATTTTACGGGGGTAAAATAAGTATGAAAAATATAGCATGGCTCTTTGGAGCCGTCTGCTTGTTTTTGGGGTCTGCTACTTTGCACGCGCAAGATTCCACTCAACACACCGCCAAACACCAACGTCGTTTGGCTCAGCAAAAAGAACTGCACGCCTATCATCCGCCTTCTTTTGGGCAGGAGTATTTGCAGTTTAAGCAAGACTTAGCCGACAAAACGGGGCTTCAATACGGCTTAGACATCAGCTACCTGATGCAACGCGGTGCGCCCAGCGGCAAACAAACCGCCATTCAGAGCTACTACTATAAATACATCACGTGGGACGTATTTAAAGATAAAGCTTTCGGCTCGGGCCAAATCAATGCCAACTATAATTTGATTCGTTATTGGGGCATTAGCGGCAATACCTTGCAAAACCGCTTAGGTTTGGTGGCTGCTCCTAATGACTACACGGAAAATCAGGAAATCTTTTCTCAGCTTTCCTATACGCATACGTTGCCGGGGGCGATGAATTGGCTGTCTTTCACGGTGGGGCAGTATCCGTTGTACAACTTTGACGGTACCAATTATTTAGACAACCAACAAACGGCTCTTTTAAATTTTGCCATGTCGCAAAATGCCTCTTCCACTTATCCTACAGCCAGCTTTGGCGGATATGTGCAGGCGGCCCCGGGGGACTGGACTTTTGCCGCCGGTTGGCAAGACGCGCAAAATATCAGCGGGCAAAACATCAAGCTTAATGATGCTTTTAACGGCAGATATACTTGGTTCGGCTCTGCTTCGTACGCGCCGACCATTGACGGCTTGGGCCAAGGGCAGTATAGCTTTATGTACTACTATCAACCTGCCGTGGAAGAACAAGACGAAATTTCCCGCGGTTGGTCTGTCAACATCAGCCAAAATTTAGGCGAAAAATGGGTGCTTTCCGGCCGTGCTAACGGCTCTGACGGGCATATTGCACCGATTAACAAATCTTTTGTCTTGGCGGCCTCTTTGCTTAACCCTTTAGAGCGCAATGCCAATGACGCCATCACTTTAGGCGTGGCCTACAACCGCACGGACCGCCAAGCTTTGGGCTATCCGAGCGAGTTTAAGAATAATGAAATGGCGGTAGAACTGCAATGGGTATGGGGTCTCGGCAAAATGGTGACCATTACGCCGGACATTCAGTTCTATCCCAAATCTGCGGCGGGGAACGGTAATTCTTTCACCACCGTGGTCGGTTTACGTACAACAATTATGCTGTAAAAACATAAAAATAAAGAGGGGTAAAGGAGGAAATTATGCAAGAACTTCAATTAGGGACCAGATATCCTACATTAGCGTTTATTACCGGAGGGGCCGGCCAAGCGGCAGACGGTATTCCGCCACAGCCGTTTGAAACGTTCTGTTATGACTCTGCTTTAACGCAAGCCAAAATAGAAAATTTCAACATTGTGCCTTATACGTCGGTATTGCCAAAGGAACTCTATAACAATATCGTACCGGTAGATGCCGTGGCAGACCAGTTCAAACACGGGGCCGTGCTGGAAGTAATTATCGCCGGTAACGGTGCCAATATGAGCGAGCACAAAGCTATCGCCACCGGTGTAGGTATCTGCTGGGGCAAAGACAAAAAAGGCAATCTAATCGGCGGTTGGGCGGCTGAATATGTGGAATATTTTGATACGCCCATTGATGATGAAATTGCCAGCGGTCATTGCCATATGTGGCTCAATAAATCATTAAACCATGAATTGGAATTGCGCGGTGTGGAGAAACACAGCGAATTTCAAATGTGGCACAACTACATCAATATCACGCAACCGTTTGCGTATTGTTTGACAGCTTTAGGGTTTTTGAACTTTAAGTTCGCACCCTTAGCTACCGCCAAAGGCGTCAAACCGTTAGACTAAAACTGAATGGTTTTTTGGGGGAATTATGGGAGAAAATAATCACAACGCCGCCACCACAAGTGCGGTGAAGAAAATGGGCGTGATAGGTCTTGCCTGTATCGTGATCAGTTCCATGGTTGGGGGCGGGGTGTTCTCCCTCCCCCAAAACATGGCTGCCGGAGCCAGTGCCGCAGCAGTGCTGCTGGCGTGGGTAATTACCGGCATCGGGATTTATTTTATCGCCAATACCTTTAGCATTCTTTCGCGCGTCAAGCCGGATTTGACGGCCGGTATTTATATGTATGCGCGCGAGGGTTTTGGCCCGTATGCAGGCTTTACCATCGGGTGGGGTTATTGGCTGTGCCAAATCTTCGGAAACGTAGGATATGCCGTCATTACCATGGACGCGCTGAATTACTTTTTCCCCCCTTATTTTCAGGGCGGGAATAATTTGTGGTCCATTGTGGGCGGCTCGGTGCTGATTTGGACGTTTAACTTTGTGGTACTGCGCGGCGTACGCCAAGCGGCGGTACTTAATATTATCGGCACGATTGGAAAATTGGTGCCGCTTTTGTGGTTTATTTTGGCCTTACTTTTGGCCTTTAATTTTGACAAGTTTGATACCAACTTTTGGGGCAACCTTGCCGAAAACGGCAAAAGCTTGGGCGGCTTGGGTACACAACTCAAAAGCACCATGTTGGTTACGCTGTGGGCGTTTATCGGTATTGAAGGGGCGGTAGTGCTGTCTAGTCGGGCCAGAAGCCAAAAAGACGTCAGCCGTGCCACTTTACTCGGATTCTTAGGCTGTTTGGTCATTTATATCGGTCTTTCCGTCTTGCCGTTTGGGTTTATGACGCAGGCCGAGTTGGCCGCCGTGCCCAATCCCTCCACCGCAGGTGTACTGGCCAAAGTGGTCGGTCCGTGGGGTGCGTGGCTGATGAATATCGGGCTTTTGATAGCGGTGCTTTCTTCGTGGTTGGCTTGGACCATGATCACTGCTGAAATTCCGCAAGCGGCTGCTCAAAACGGCACATTTCCCAAACAGTTTGCGCGGGAAAATAAAAACGGTGCGCCGTCTGTGTCTTTGTGGGTAACCAGTATTTTGATGCAGCTTGCTATTTTGATGGTATATTTTTCCAACAATGCGTGGAACACCATGCTTTCTATTACGGGGGTCATGGTACTGCCTGCTTATATTTTCAGCACGGCCTATTTGTGGAAGCTGACCGAAGACGGAGAATTTGCCAAACTGGCCCAAAAAGGCCGCGCGGCGGCTTTGTTCACCTCTACGGTGGGTACTTTGTACGGCTTGTGGCTGGTGTATGCGGCAGGGATAAAATATCTGTTCTTGGCGGTGATTTTCTTGGCCTTGGGCATACCGGTGTTTATCTGGGCGCGCAAACAACAACAAGATAATAAACCCGTATTCAGCGGCAAAGCTGAAATGATGTTTATGCTGCTTTTGGCATTGTGTGCCGCGGTGGCTATTTATGTGTTTGCCAGGGGATTGGTAACGCTGTAAGGTAGCCGAGATTTAAAAAGCCCCGCTTCGGCGGGGCTTTTTGCAGGAGAGAAATTACACTTCGGGCGGGGTTTGGTCTTCTTCTTCGTATTTTTTCATTTCTTGCACAATGCCCGCCGTCAGTACGGCCGTAGTAATGGCAAAGAGTATTAGTCCCAGTGCCACCGTAACGGCGGCAATGCCTTTGCCCACATAAGTAACAGGGTAAATATTACCGTAGCCAATGGTCGTAAATGTGACCACAGACCACCACAGCGCATCAGTAATATTGTGAAATACCAAAGGTTGCGCCGCGTGCTCCACACGGAAAATCATAAAGGAACTCCATACCCATAACATCAAAATAAATGCTCCACAAATGAGTAATTCCGATTTCTTTTTGGAAATGACGGTATTCATCAGCTGAATGGCATTGGTGTATCTCATGAGCATTAAAATGCGAAATACGCGCAACATTCTTAAAAAGCCCACCCCCAAGATAAAGAACGGAGAAATGGCCAGTAAATCAATCATCATCAGCGGTGTAAGCATATATTTAAGGCGTCCTTTGATAGGGCGGGCATATTCGGCTTCTTCGGTGCAGCTCCATAAACGCAGTAAGTATTCAATCAAAAAAACGATACTGATCCATAAGTCTAAATGCAAGACCCAACGCATCAGCTTCGGTTTTACATCATCTAAACTTTCTATGACGTCTATCGGCACACTGACTAGAATAAGCAAAATAATAAACCCGTTTAACAAGTACGCCGTTTTGGTGCGGCGGTTAAACTGCAAAGTATGATATACATAGTTTTTAAGTTTGTGCATAAGTCCCCCTTTCTTTTAGTTCAACAAAAGGGTCTTACACAAACAAGAGAGGAAAAAGGGTTATTCGTCTTTGATTTCTTCGTTAGAGAAATGCACCGTCGCGGCAATTTGTCGTTCTTGGCAAAAAGCCAAAATGTCTTGGCGCGTTTGTTGCCAGTATGAATCGTCTTTTTCAACGTAGATTTGCTGATAAAGCTCTTTGTAGTCGGGGTGCATTTGAGTAATGTAGAGCAACACGCGGTGCAGGGCCGCGGCACGTAACTTTAAGTTTTCAAAAGTAAATCGGTCCGTATAGGGCGCGGCGGCCTTTATAACAGATTTCCAGTCTGAAAGTTCCGGAAAAATAGGAGCGATATGCACCCATGTTTTAATATTATTTTCATGCAGCGTCTTTAGTGCGTGCAGACGTGATAATACAGACGAAGCGCAAGGTTCTGTTTCTTGACGGAAAACATCATCTGTGCTGTTTAAAGAAAAACCTACCGTTATATCGGGCATGCGCTGAAAAAGGTCTATATCGCGCAGGACAAGCTCGGACTTGGTCAGCACCGTCACTTTAGCTCCCGAAAAGCGCAGTTGCTCCAGCAAGCGGCGCGTAAGGCGGTATTTTTCTTCCAGCGGGTTGTAACAATCGGTCACCGAACTTAAAAATACATTTTTACCTTGCAGATTAATAGGGCGGGTGGAGTTGGAACGGATTTTGACATCCGTAAACGTGCCCCACGGCTCATCATGATTACTAAACCTTTTCATAAATTCGGCATAGCAATACATACAGCGATGAGGACAGCCGACATAAGGATTAATCACATAGTCGTATCCGGAAAGTTTAGACGGAGTAATATATCCCTTAGTCACGATTTCTTTAATCTTGAGGTTGTTCATAAGCGCAGATATGTTATATTATAGCAGGTATGCAAGAAGCGATAAAAGTGATTAAAAATGCCCAAAGCGGCGTGGTATTTACCGGAGCAGGGGTTTCCGTAGAGAGTGGTATCCCCCCGTTTACGGGCGCGGGTGGTTTGTGGAATAAATACGACCCGAAATTTATAGAACTGGACTTTTTTTACTCCGACCCCAAGCGAAGTTGGGAAGAAATGAAAAAAATCTTTTTTACCTGTATGGGGCAGGCTCAGCCCAACAAAGCCCATGAGGTAATTGCCAAACTGGAAAAAAGCAAACGTTTCCAAGGGGTTATTACTCAAAATATAGACGGCTTACATCAAGCGGCAGGCAGTAAAAACGTGCAGGAGTTTCACGGTACTATTCACAAGATGCATTGTATTTCCTGTGGCCGCCGATATGACACTGCCAAAGTAGATTTAAACCAAACTCCCCCCACGTGTAAATGCGGCGGTGTACTTAAGCCGGATTTTGTATTTTACGGGGAAGGAATTAATCCGTTGGTGTACAGCCAAAGCGAAACCATGGCTATTTCTGCTGATGTGATGATTATTGTGGGAACGGCTGGGCAGGTAATGCCTGCGTGCAGTTTGCCGCTCTTGGCTAAACAATACGGTACGCGTATTATAGAAGTGAATTTACAACCATCTGCCTACACGGAAGGAGTGAGTGATTTTTACTTTGAGCAAAAGGCGACCGAATTTTTTGCCGAACTTGAAAAACATTTATAAAATTAAACCCCGCATTTAGCGGGGTTTAATTTTAAATCTTTTCCATTTCTTCTTTTACGGCATCTTCGGTAGCGGCGCAGGCCTGAAGTGTGAGGTCTAAGAGTTTATCCAGTTCCCACCCCAGCATTTCCGCACCTTGTTTGATGACGTCACGTGAACAGCCGGCGGCAAATTTTTTATCCTTAAATTTTTTCTTCAAACTGCTAAGCTCCATATCTTGGGTACTTTTAGAGGGGCGCATACGCGCAGCAGCCCCGATGAGTCCCGTCAGCTCATCACAGGCAAACAGCACTTTTTCCATTTCATGCTCGGGTTTTACGTCGCTGGCCATGCCGTAGGCATGGGCGCATACGGCGTGTACCAGTTCGGGTTCGGCATTGATTTCGGCTAACAGTTCGGGTGCTTTTTGACAATGCTCATTGGGGAATTTTTCGAAGTCTATATCGTGTAAGAGGCCTGCCATAGTCCAAAAATCTTTTTCATTTTCATAACCTAAATGAACGGCAAACCAACCCATCGCGGCTTCTACGGTAAAAGAATGCAATAAGTGGAAAGGCTCTTGATTATATTTTTTGAGTAAATCTAAAGCTTGAGCGCGGGAAACGGTAGTAACGGGCACAAAAAATCTCCTAAAAACAAAAATTGGGCAAAAAAAAGCACCTGCCGTGATTGGACAGGTGCTTGGTAAATTTTAGCGTTTGCTGGGCAATACAAAGAACACCAACAATACGATAGGTCCGATGATCGGTAACAAAGTCAACAACATCCACCAACCGCTACGGCCGGTGTCGTGCAAACGGCGTACGGCAATAGCCAAGCTGGGCAAAAATACACCCAAGCTGACGACGATGTACACAATGTTAAACAAGGTGCCGAGGATATTGTCCATACCGGAAAGCAAAGACAAGACAATGCTCAATGCAAAGTTAAAAAGTACGTAGAGCCAGTATTGTTTGCGGGTGGCGCAACCGGCAAAATCTACATAGTGTTTTTTGATAACATCAATAAAATAAGTTTGCACAACGTTCATAATTTCTCCTTTTTATAAAACTACTATTGATAATATAACATTTTACTTTCATTTTTCAAAAATTTTTTTAGGTTATTTATAGAAATGACTAAACTCTTTCAAACTTTCCGATAGTGCCTTGGCGCTGACGGGAGTTTGAGAAGGAACATAATTTTCGTCATAGTTTTCCATACCACCATAGTTGTTGAGTACCGATATTTTATCCCCTTCGCGAATAGCTTTGTTGGTATAGCTGAGGATCAATGTCCACGGACGCGGGGTAGTATTAAACAAGTCCTGACCTGAGCTGTAGTCAGAAATCGGGTTTGTGCAGCCAAAAATATGGCGCAACAAAGTAGGCATTACGTCATAATGAGAGGTACGATAATCAATGTTTTTCCCCTCTTTTTCAGGCCACCAAATCACAAGCGGCACATGCGTTTGATATTTGGCAAAATTGCTGTTATGCCCCCAGAAATTATGGCCTGTGTCATTAAGTTCTTGTCCATGGTCGCCCGTCAGTACAATTACGGTGTTTTTATCCAGGCCTTGTGCTTGAAGTTTTTTATAAACATCTGCCAACAAAGAGTCCATATAATGCACGGAGTTTTTGTAGCGGTTTTGGTAAGGCAAAGGGTCGGTGTTCTTATTTAGAGTCAAATAATTTATTTCTTGCGCGTAGGGCGTAAACGGTTTTTCAGAGTCGGGGTTAAAATCAAAGCCGTGGGCAGAATCATAAAATAAAAAGCCGAAGAACGGTTTGGTTTTGTCATGTTTGTCCAAGAAGGATAGAAATTCTTTTTGTGCGTTTTCATCGCGTTGCCATTTTGTTTTACCATCGGAAGAAACGCGTAAGTTGTCTATATGGGAAAATACGTTTTGGTTAAATTCGGGGCTGTTGAGTTTTGCACTGGCAAAGATGCCGAACTCATAGCCTTCCTGCGCCAACCGCTCCATAAAAACAGGGCGGATTTTGTTGGCGGTTACACTATCCCAGTACGGTTGCGGCATGGAGTAAAAAAGCGAAAAAACACCCGCTTCCGTGGCATTTCCGCCCGATAAGTGATTGGTGAAATAAAAGGCATTTTTTGCATTTTGATAACGGGCAAATGTGTTCGGCATTACTTCGGGAGTAAAAGAATCTGCGCGCCATGCATCAATAAGAATAAATAAAATATTCGGCTTTTCTTGCGGTATTTGGCAGGAAAGCGGAGCCAACGGATAATTTAAAGTACCTTTTTTGGGTGTTTCATAAGGTTGGGTTTTAGGCTCAAATCCCATTTTGCGCAGACGGCTATTCATGCTCAAAGGTTGCGCCCACGGCAGATACGGTACTTGGGAAAGCACCGACGGAACAAGCATAAATTTACCCCACGCATACATACCGTTGTATCCTGCAAAAAGAAACAACAAAATTGCGCTTAATACAGCTATTTTTTTGCCGCTAAAGTTAATCTTACAGGCCCATTTGGCAAGGCCCAACGTAATGGCTAACAGAGTCGCGATGGCGCCTGCCAAAACAAAATAGGTACTGGGCGGAAAGACGAAAATTTCGCGCCCTGCAGGGCCGAAAAACAGCTGAAGCATGGCTAAACTGATGTGAAAGCGATACTGGGAGTAGACTACGATATCCACACACAAAATCAAATTAAACAAGCTACCCAAAACAACCGAAGTCCAAAAGGCCGTTTTGCTCCCAATGAGCCGCGCCAAAGAAAGCAGCGCAAAAAGCCCGACGGCAAACATAAAGCTGTTGCCCAAAATGAACAAAGCAGTAAATATTCCCCCCACAGTAGACGGATAAAATCCGCTTACAAAAAAGTAAGCCAAAGAAAGCACGCTCCACAGGAGCATTTCCAGTACGCAAAAAGCAAAAATATTTTTTATCTTCATATATTCATTATAACAAGTTAAAAAGGAGCTTGCGGTTTGAAGAAAACCCTGAGTAAAAAATATATACAGAGTCTTACGCAAAAATATAAAATATATCTTATGGAAAATCAACAACAAGAACAAAAAACCAAAACTTCTTTGGGGCAAGAGTTGAAAATCATTTTCTCCTCTTCCCGTGCGTTTTGGCTGATTAATATGGTGAACTTTGCCGACGGGATTGCTTACTTCGGCATTTTGACCTTGATGACGCTCTTTTTAGGCGGCAATGTGGGCATGAGTGACGCGATGACCGGTATCAGCGTGTCCACCTTTACGGGGCTGGTGACACTGTTTATGTTCGGCGGCGGTTTCGTATCGGACAAATACGGTGTGCGCAAAGCATTAACGATTGCCCTGACCCTTTTGTTTAGCGGGCGCGTAATACTGAGTTTGGCGGCTTTGCCTGCCGGAATCGGGCTTGCGTGGGTAGGATATGTGATGTCTTGGGGGGCTATTTTGCTAATGGCCTTAGGCTCGGGCATTTTGCAGCCTGCTTTGTACGCAGGGGCCAAAGAATATACCAACCCCAAAGTTTCCGCTATTGCTTTTAGCTTTATTTATGCGTTTATGAACTTGGGTATCGTGTTTGGCAATTTTGCCTCTCCGTTTATCCGCACCGACGAGCCTTTTATTGCCGATATTCACGGCCTTGGTTGGGGTATTATGGGTGTGTTCTTGACCTGTACGGCCATTACAGGTGTGGTGTTGCTGTTGCATATTTCTTTGTTTAGCAAAAAAGTGGAAAAAGAATGCCGCGTAGCTGTGGTCAACGAAGAAGAAAACCAAAATAAAACATGGAAACAACGTCTGGCGGAAATGCCTTTTAAAGACGTGCGTTTTATGTGGTTTATTTTTATTCTTTTGCCGGTGCAGACTTTGTTTGCGCATCAGTTCCTTACAATGCCGGACTATATTTTCCGTGTCTTCCCTGCCGAAGTGGCGGCCAAATTTGAGTGGATTAACGGAATTAATCCGTTTATTATCGTGATTTTTGTGCCGCTGATTGCCATGTTTACGCGAAATGTAAGCGTGTTTAAGATGCTTATTATCGGCACCAGCGTTTCTGCTGCTACGACGTTCTTGCTCATCAGCCAACAGCCCTCTTTGACGGTGTTAATCAGCTATGTGATTATCTTCTCCTTAGGGGAGGCGGCGTGGTCCTCTCGCTTTTACGAATACGTGGGGGATTTGGCCCCTGTCGGCCAAGTGGGCGCATATATGGGGCTGGCGGGCCTGCCGTGGTTTTTAGCCAAATTTACCACGGGTTTATATTCGGGCTTTATGCTCTCGCATTTTGTGCCGAAAGAGGGTGCGCAAGACCCTGCTACCATGTGGCTGATTTATGCCATTATCGCTTGTGTGACGCCGGTAGGGTTAATTTTGACGCGAAACTGGATAGAAAGCGGCATCCAAAAGAAAGCATAAGTAAGTTTCTGAAAGTTAAAAAGCCCCGCCCTGTGCGGGGCTTTTTTGATCAAAGCTCTTCCTAACGCGTCACAAAGCAGTTTGTGACACTTTTGGACCAAATTAAAAACCCGCCACAAAGGGCGGGTTTTAAATTTACCCCCAATAGGAATCGAACCTATATCCCCTGCTTAGAAGGCAGATGCTCTATCCATTGAGCTATGGGGGCCAAAATCTACTTACTTTATTTTACAAAAAAATAACCAAACTTTCAAAGTACTTTTATTATCTCTATTTTTCTCTTGACGGTAGAGGTTTTTTTGAATAGAATTTTAAAAGGTATGGCATACCTGACTCATGAGGGTGTGTATTATCTGTCGTCATTTTTACCTCAAGGAAAATATATGAAAAAAGCCTTTACATTAACAGAACTTTTGATGGTGGTGTTGGTGCTGGGCATTTTGGCGGCTGTAGCTACTCCCAAAATGAAACAAGTGCTGGAAACCCGCAAAACAACCGAGGCGGAAGAAATGCTTTCCGCCGTACGCACTGAGCAGGAGATGCGCTGTTCTTTAGGGAAGAATTATGTTGTTTCTGCCGAAGGGGCTTCCCTGCCTGTTAACCATTTGCCGGTCTTGGCTCAAGCTTCGCAAAGCAAAAATTATGACTATGCTTTGGACACTGCCGGAATGACGGCCAAAAGCAAAACGGCCGATTATGCAATTAAAATGCTTTCTTATCGCTCCGGCGTTTTATGCTGCGAAGGAGACGCATGCTCTACATTAAACAAAGATTATCCTTCCTGTGCCGATATTGCAGCGGTAGTGGACGAATGCGCCGCCGAAGAGCCGAAAGTTTGTGACGAGACGACCAGACCCTCCGAAACGCAGTCCTGCGGCTGCAAAAACGGCGGTACACAAACGCGCGCCGTTCAATGTGTCAACGGTGAATGGAAAACAGGTGCGTGGGGCGCTTGCAGCATTTCCAATGAATGCGCTTGTTCAGGATCTGCCACACGCAGCTGCGGTTGCGAAGGAGCCGGTACCCAAACCCGTACCTGTAATACGACAACGGGAGAATGGAATAATGATTGGACTACTTGTACAGTAGAGGACTGCCCCGCCTGTGATGATCCCGTGGCAGACAGCTACGGTACCAAAACCAAGCTTTCTTGTGATGACGGTAGTATCTATTATAAAACCCGTTCTTGGGATAAAACCAATTGCAGATGGACTTCTTGGGATACTTCCGCCTGCAGCATTTGTTCTTCCGTTCCCGCCAATAAAACGGCATGGGAGAACTGCTGCTCAAATGCAGATTATGATAATAAGCGCTGTTATAAATCTTGTTCCTCTACCGTAACCTCTTGGCTCGGATCTTCCTCTACTACATATCAATGGGGAACGACCGGTAAGAGCTGTTCTAGCAGTACTCATATTTTGTGTACGGGATATGGTTGCGATGCCAATTCGGCCGGCAGTTATTGTTGCTCCGGATCAACGGAAAAGGTATGTACCGGTGGCAGTGTTTCTTCCAGTACTTCCGTAACGACGGAGTACCATTGTGCTTCTTATGCTAAATGTTCTAGTTCTTGTACCGGATACCATAAAGTTTCTTCCGGCAGCTCCGGTGGCAGTTCTGGTGGTAGCTCCGGCGGCAGTTCTGGCGGTAGCTCCGGCGGCAGTTCCGGTGGCAGCTCCGGCGGTAGTTCCGGCGGTATTAACCGCCCCGGAAGCGGCACGGGCAGTGGTAGTGGTACCGGTTGTAGTGCCATGGATAAATTTGCCGGTAAATGTTAAAGATAAATCAAAAAACGGACTTTCCAAAAGAAAGTCCGTTTTTGATTAAGAGAAAAATTCTTTGAGGCCCTTTTCCAGCGAGATTTTAGGGGCAAAACCCAAGGACTTTAGTTTGGCTATATCGGCGCGCGAAAAACGTACGTCTCCTTCGCGGGCAGGCTGAAAGGAAAGCTTTAAAGGTTTTTTGGCTGCTTTTTCCAAGAGCTTTACCGTTTTTAAAAGAGTCACACTTTGGCCCGAGCCTACATTATACACTTGGCCTTTTTTTCCTTTTTTCAATATCATCAGCAAAGCGCGTACCGTATCTTGCACGTGCAAAAAGTCCCGCGTTTGCAGGCCGTCTCCGTTGATTTGTAAAGGAAGTCCTTTTTGTGCCAGTTTGGCCCATTTAGTCAGCACTGCTGCATAGGCAGAATCAGACGGCTGGGTAGGACCATAGATGTTAAAACAGCGCGCTATTACCACATTCAAACCGTAAGTTTTGGTATAAAATTGGCACAGCTCTTCACCTAGAAGTTTACTCATGGCATAAGGAGAAAGCGGATCTAGGCGGGAAGTTTCCGAACGGGGTGTTTTCCCCCCCAGACCATAAACAGAACTGGAAGAAATAAACAGTACTTTTTTTACCCCTGCCAAATATGCCTGTTGCAATACGTGTGCGGTTCCTTCCACATTATTTTGCATGGTTTGGGCAGGGTTTTGAAAAGACTGCGCCACCGAGGCTTCTGCCGCCAAGTGTAACACATAGTCTGACCCTTTACATGCAAGACGTAACTTCTTTTCATCTAAAACAGAGCCTTGTATCAAACGTATTTGAGAGCGGATATCCTTTAAAGAATTTGCGGAAGAAGAGGAAAAATTATCCAAAACCGTTACATGTTGTTTTTGCTTGAGTAATTGGTGCACTACACAAGAACCGACAAAGCCGGCTCCCCCCGTTACTACCCAATTTTTAGGTTTTATAATCATGAAATTTCCCTCTTAGAATCAGACGTAAGTATTATAACTTTTTTAATCTTTTCTCTACAAATGGCTTTTTCACTTGCGCGCGTGCGTACGGAAAATGCTACAATAAAACCAACTGCATTTTATGGGACAATTATGACTAAAAAACTTTCTTTTTCTTATTCAAAAATGGGCATGTATAAAGAATGCCCTCAAAAATATAAATTTCGCTATGTCCACATGTTGCCGGAACAACCCAAATATTATTTTGCGTTTGGCTCTGCTTTGCACGAAGTAATGGAATATGTGTATAACCCGAGCAACTCTGCCTTCCCTACCTTGGAGCAGGCTTTGTCTTTTTTTAAAACCCACTGGGATAGCACTTCCTTTGACCAAAAAGGCTACGCCAGTATGGAAAAGGAACTTTTGGGGTACGAAGAAGGTTGCCGCATTATCCGCGCTTATTACGGTAAACACGGCGATTCTTTGGCTCATCCCCTTTCGGTGGAAATGAAAAGCACACTGGAAATGGACGGGCTGAGCTTAATCAGCATTTTGGACCGTATTGATTATTTGGGAGACGGACGCGTAAAAATCTTAGATTACAAAACGGGTAAGACCGTTCAGCGTGAACCGGACCAGCTGATGATGTATCAAAAAGTAGCCGAAAGCAGCCCTGCTATTTTAAAACTTGTGCAAGCTACGGATCCAAAGGTGAAAGAAATCAAAGTGGAGAAAATGGCTTTTTATCATTTGCCCTCTTTGCAAGAGCTTTCCTTTGAGCGTTCTTCCGATAAAGAAATGTATGAGTTTTGGCAAAAAGTATTAGGCGTGGCAGATGATATCCGCGCCGGTAAATTTGCCCCCGCTCCCGAAGAAAATAAATGCCGTTGGTGCGATTATAGAAATATTTGTCCGGTTTTTACGGGTAAAGAGTACGACGGTCCAAGTGGTTGGGGCGCCAAAATTCCGTCGTCGGTTTCCCCCGTGCCTGCTGAAGCCAAACCCGTAGCCGTTGCGGCCAAAACGGAAGATGAAATTTTAAGCGAAAAAATAGACCGCTTGGGCGAAATCGGACAAGAGGAAAAAAAGCTCCGCTCCGAAATCACGGAACTGATGAAAAAATTGGGTTATAAACGCCAGTTTGCCGCTAAATTTCAGGCTGAGCTGACCCAGCGTAAAAAACGCACTTTTACCGACAAAGAAAAAACGGTATCTTTGCTCAGAGAGCTGAATTTATTAAATAAGACTTTGGTCCCTACGCAAAGTACGGTGGAAGCTTTACTTACGGATCCAGCGGTATCGCAACAAGCCAAAACTCAAATTTTGGCTTTGATAAAAGAAGAAAATATAGACGAAATTCAAATTACAGAGGCGCAATAAGAGGAATAACAATATGTGGATCAAAAAACCAAAAAGAAGTGATTTTCGTGCCAAATTTTCTGTTGTGATTATCTTATTTGCGCTGATTTTGTTTTCTGCTTTCAGGTTAGCATTATTTGTATTGCATCATGCTACTTTTGAGGCACTGAGCTTTGGGCAAATCTTATCTGCTTTTTTTAATGGGATTCGTTTTGACTTGTCCGTAATTGCCTTATTTTTAGGGCCTGTTATTTTACTTTTTAATCTGCCCGTAAATTCTGTGCGCTATATGAAATGCTGTGTAATGTTTATTGCACTGGAACTCATGGTAATGGCTGGGTTTTTGGTGGCAGATTTGATTTATTTTCCGTATGTTAAACGCCATATTGCCGAAGAAATTTTGCAGATTTCTGCCGATTGGGGTTTTATCATAAAATACATGTTTACATCGGCTCTGCTTCCTTTATTGCTGCTTTTTGTTTTGTTGGCAGTGGCAGGGATATTTGTACATAAAATTTTCAAATATCGTTACGAGTTTAATCCATACTATGCCAAGGGCGAACTGATCAAAATCGGGGTTTGCATTGTTTTTATTGTTATGGGTATTCGCGGCCATTTAGGTACGGAAAAGGCTTTAGGTATTGCCGATGTTTATCGTTATGCTTCTTCTCCGGCGGCGGCTGCCCTTACGTTAAACGGAGTGTTTACCGCCTACCAGGTGGGGCGGAAAGGCACGGTGGATATCCGTAACGATTATCCGCTAGAAAAAGCTATTAAACATACCCAAGATTTGTTGATTTCGGATAAAGAAACGTTGGTGGATTCGCAATATTCTTTGATGCGTATGCCTGCCAAAGCGCGCACTCCCCAAAAACACAATGTAATGATTGTCTTATTGGAAGGGTGGCACCCTTACTATGTAGATGCTTTATCCGGCAATCAATTTGGTGTAACTCCTGTCTTTGACGAAATTGTGAAAAACGGGGTTACTTTTACCAATGCTTACTCAGTGGGACAACGAAGTATTTTTGGTTTTTCCGCCGTTTTTGCGGGTGCGCCGTTAGTGCCGGGGCTTCCGATGTTTGGGTATGGCTTGGAATTGACCAGCTTTTTCCGTTTCCCGGGAGTGTTGAGCAAAGACGGTTACTATAGCTTTTTTGCGCAAACTTCCAGCCGCACTTCGTATCGGTTGTGTTCTTTGGCCTCTTATTTAGGTGCGCAAGGGAGCTTTGGTAATGAGGATATGGAGGAGCTGTTGCCTTATTTGGATAAATCGGCGTTCGGGTATGATTATGATGGGTTGATGTTTAGCGCTCAGCAAATTAAACAACGCAAAGAGCCCAACTTTATGGGAATGGCTTTTATGGGTATTACCCATGCTCCTTTTGCGCGTACACTTGCTCAATTTGACAAATATAAAGGAAAAACATGGGACGACGGGTTTAAAAATACCTTGTATTTTTCCGATTGGTCTATCGGCGAGTTTTTGAAAAAAGCCAAAGAAGACGGTTGGTTTGACGATACAATTTTTGTGTTTGTTTCGGACCATACTTCCGGCGGGCCGGGGTCTGATTCTCTTTACAATAAATTTCGGATTCCTATGGTTATCTATGCCCCTAAGATTTTAAAACCGCGTAAAGTAGAGTATGTTGTTTCTCAGTTAGACATTATTCCCACCTTGTATAACTTGCTGGGGCTGAATGCACCATACACTTCTTTGGGCAGAGATATGTTGGACGATACCAACGCCCAGGACCGCGTAGCCCTGATATCCGAAGGGGTAAATATCGGCCTGATTACCGCCAAGGGAGCCATTCGCCATACCAGAAAAGAACTGCTGGAAGTGGAAAAATTATCGGAAGATTTTGATGAAAAACAAGCGCAGGAAACACTGCTTGCTTTAGATAAAGCAGCATATACCTTACTGAAAAATAATAAATGGTACAAAGATGAACAATAAGCAAATAATAGCCTTAGACCAAGGCAGCTCTTCTTCCAGAACGTTGGCTTTTGATATTCACGGCAACGTGACGGCGCGTGCCTCTCGTGCGGTGGATACCGTTCGTCCTGCGGCGGGTTTGGCAGAATTTGATGCAGGGTATTTGCTGCAAGGGCAAATGGACACTTTGCAGGAAGTTTTTGCCCAAATATCTGCTGAAAATGTGGCCGCTATTGCAGTAGCTTCCCAACGCTCTACCGTGGTGTTTTGGGACCGGCTGACCGGTAAGCCTTTGGCCCCTGCCTTAAGCTGGCAGGACGGACGCGCTCAACAAGAGATTGAATTGGCAGATTTGCCGCAAGAGGCGGTTCATCAGATAACGGGTTTATATAAAACTCCTTTTTACTCTGCTGCCAAAATAGCATGGACCTTAAAAAATATTCCTCAAGTACGCCAAGCAGCTGATGAAGAACGATTGTGCATTGGGCCGGTAGCTTCGTATATCATTTGGCATTTAACAGGTGGAAAGGTGTTTGCCTGTGACCCGACTTTGGCACAACGCACATTGCTTTTTAATATTTCTACTTTTAATTGGGAGCGCTCGCTTTTAGATGCATTTGGAGTTAAAAGAGAATGGCTGCCGCAAATCAAACGTACTGCCGATAATTATGGCATGTATGAAATGCAAGGCAAGCAAATCCCCATTTGTGTTTGCGTAGGGGATCAACAAGCCGCCTTGCAAGCTTTGCGGGTGGTAAGCGGCGGTGCTTGTATCAATTATGGCACAGGGGCATTTTTTATGAGAAATACGGGGCATCAATGCCATTTCCTGCAAGGGCTTTTGACGTCCGTGGGCGCCCAAAGTGGCACGGCCAATGAATATTTGTTGGAAGGGCCCGTTAATGCCTGTGCGACGGTGTTTGCATGGTTAAATGCGATTGGTTTTTCTTGCTCTGTAGAAGAAATAGATGCTTTATATGAAAAAGCTACTCAACCTGTGCAATTTTTGCCCGCGTTGGGTGGTTTGGGAGCTCCGTATTGGGATTTTACACTTTCTCCCGTTTTTTCAGGTTTATCCCCCCACACTCAAAAGGCTGATGTAATCGCCGGTGCGGTGGACGGGATAGCGGCATTACTGGCTGATATTGTGTTTTATACGGAACGTTATGGTATTAAAACTACAGAAATCAAAGTAGCGGGCGGCCTGTCTAAAAACCGTGCCTTATTGCGTGCACAAGCCGATATTTTGCAAATGCGTTTGTTGCCGTGTGTGGAAGTGGAAAGCACCGCCGTGGGTGCGGCCATGCTGGCAGGCGGAATGTGTGGGGTAGATACCTCTCAATGGGAAACAATGCATATGTTACCTGCCGTAGATCCGGAGTTGGAACCGGAAGTGGCAGAGGAAAAATATATAAAGTGGCATCAATTTTTAAACTGGTGCAAAACAAAGAAATAACGCCATCTTTATTTGCTAAGATTTTATGCACAAGACACAAGAGGTTATCTCTTGTGTCTTGTTGATTGATGGGCAAATATTTTGCAAAACGGCATCTTTGGTTGTTTATCTATAATTTGGGTAAACATTTTTTATTTTTGGTTTGTATTATGCGGCTAGATTTTTTGATTCTTTTTTAGCAATGCAAAAAAGAACATTATCTTCATCAGTGAAAAAGAAAAAGCTTGACTGATTTTTTTTTTGCTACAATTTTTTCGGACAGAAAATTGAAGCAAAAGGAGATGTGTATGAAGAAAGGTTTCACCTTGATTGAATTATTAGTAGTGGTGTTGATTATCGGTGTTTTGTCGGCTGTGGCTTTGCCGCAATATACTAAAGCAGTTACTAAAGCTCGCTTCGCAGAGGCAATGACAAACTTGAAAGCTATTGAATCTGCTACAAGGCTTTGCTTTTTGGCCGATTCTTCTTTGAATCGAGAGGGTTGTAGTATGGATAAATTAGATATTGAAATAGGAACCTTAATCGAAAATGGAACTCGCTCTGAAACTAAAGATTTTATATATGAAGCAGAAAATAGAGCAAATGCTTGGCCAGCAGCTCAATACAAAAAAGAAGATGTTTGCATTTGCTACGAAGGTCCAGATTCTACTTCTTTAAGCTTATCTCAGGGAGAATATGGTTGTGTGGATAAAGAGCCCAGTTTTGATTATTCAAAATTACTCAATATTCCAGAAGGTTCTTGTGTTTGTTGTTAATAAAAAACCCCGCCGATTAGGCGGGGTTTTTGTTTGGAGGAAAAATATTTTTTACTCGGCAGATAACTCTGCAGGTTCTAAGGCGGGGCCTTCCGTCGGTAAAGAGGTGGCCTCGTCCCATGCTTTGAGCTTGGCGTCTACTTGCTCTTGAATTTGGGCCGCACGTTTGGCTTTGGCTTCTTCCAACTGTTTTTGAAGAGCAGCCAATTCTTCGTCTGTTTCGGTGATTTCTTGCTCCACCTGTTCGCGGATTTCATCGCGTTTTTTGGCCAATTCTTCTTCTTTTAAAGCCTTTACCTCTTCTTCTTGTTGTTTTAATTGTTCTTCCAAAGCTTGTACTTCGGCCAGTTTTTCTTCGGCCAAGGCTTCGGCTTCGGCGCGCAGACGCGCCTGCTCCTGCTCGGCTGCTTCACGCAGTCTTTGTTGTTCTTGCTCGGCTAAAGCTTGAGCGGCGGCGCGAGCTCTTAACTGTTCTTGGAGTAAAGTTTTCTTTTTTACGTTTAAAACAGTCATCACTGCAGAATTAGGCATTAATTCTTCCGCCAACGTAAAAGCGGTTTTACCGTCTTTGTTGGTAGCGGTTAAATCTACGTTTTGTTGAATCAGCAGTAAGGCAGCTTTACTGTTTAAATTTTTAATAGCGTGCATCAAAGCGGTATTTCCATCTTTATCTTGCACATTCAGGTCGGCTCCTTTTTCAATTAACCATTCCAACGCCTCTGTGTTACCTTTGGAGGTAGTGTACATAACGGCAGTTTTGCCGTTGGTATCGGTGGTGTTAATGGAAAAATGATCGGTGGCCAAATGTTCCATAGCCGGTACGCTTTTCCCTTCGGCGGCGGCAATGAAAATATTTTTGCCTTTTGCATCAATGACATTGATATCTGCATTCAGGCGCAAAAGTTGGCGAATTAAAGCGGTTTGTCCGTTTTCAGCCGCATAGAACAAAGCAGTTCTGCCGGTATTGTCTTTCAAATTAATATCGGCTCCGTTGCGCACTAAGGTTTGGGCTGCCTCTTCTCTTCCGGCGGCAGCGGCGGCGCTCAAGGCAGAAAAGCCGTTGGTCGGATTTTGATAGTCAGGGTTTGCTTTATATTTAAGCAATACCTTAATATTATTTACATGGCCTTTTTGCGCTGCATAAATGAGCGGAGTATTTCCATCATTATCAGGTAAATTGATGGCGCGGCTGTTAAGCTTGACCAAGGTTTCCGTCAGCTTGGCATCGTCGGAAGACATGGCATGCAGCAAAGCCGTTTTGCCCAAGTCATCTTTGGCTGTGGGATCGGCTCCGTTTTTCAAAAGGACGTCTGCCACTTCTCTGTGTCCGGCGGCAGCAGCGGCAATAAGCGGGGTTACGCCGTAGCTGGAGTTTAAGTTAACGGAGGCTCCGCCTTCTTCTAAAAGTAATTTGACAATGGCTAAATGACCTTTTTCAGCGGCAATGGTTAAAGGGGTAATGCCGGCGTAGTTGCGTTCGTTAATATCTACGTTGGCATAGATTAAAGTGCGTACGCGGTCGGCATCGCCGGTTTTAATAGCACGTACCAAAGAGGTATCATACACATATTTAGTTTTGGCAAGTTCTCTTTTTCCCAAAGTATCGCTTTCGTATTTTTGTTGTTCTTTGCCAAACACTTTTCCGCGGTAAATATCATCAGAAGAAGCTCCCAGCACAGTCCCTCTGTATTTTTCTTTGCTGGTCCCGTATGCAGCGCGCTGGTTGGGCGATTCCACCCCCAAAACTGTTCCTCTGTAAATATCTCCGGGGATACTGCTGCGTTCTGCTTCTTTCAAAGCAATATTTTCTTTATTTTTTACATCTTCAGCCGGTTCCAACCCTTTGATATAGACGGGTTTTCCATCTACATAAATAATGTCCGGTTGCTCTGCATAAGTGGCCGAAGTGAGTAATAAAGCTAAAACTGTCGTTAAGTGTAGTTTATTCATGTTTTCCTCCAATGCTTATATTATAGCAATAGAAAAGAGTTTTGAAAGCAAAAAATTTATTTTTTGAAAAATTTTTTTGATAATAAAAAATAATAGTTTTAACTAATTAGAAGAAAATAGATAAAAAAATTTTGTTTTTCTTTTAAAAATACTTGCTTTTTTAGCTGAAGGGTTGTATGATAGAGGTATAGATTTCTCCCCCAGAACCTTTCGACATACCCCCCGAATGGTTCTGATAAAGAGCAGGGCAACATCCCCCTGCTCTTTTTTTGTTCAATTAGTAAAAAGCATTTTTTTCCGAAAAAAAGACCCCGCTCACAGGAGCAGGGCCTAAATCTAGCTTAGTCTATTTCTTACAAGGAAATAGCGCTTACCGGGCAGCTTCGGTTAAGCTTTGCATTCTGCCCTAAAAAAAGACCCCGCTCACAGGAGCAGGGCCTAAATCTAGCTTAGTCTATTTCTTACAAGGAAATAGCGCTTACCGGGCAGGTGCCGGCGCAAGCGCCGCACTCAATGCATTTGGCGGCGTCAATGACGCGTTTGCCGTCTTGTTCAGCAATAGCGCCCACGGGGCAGGCAGATTCACAAGCACCACAGTTGATGCAGAGTTCAGGGTTTACGTTGTAAGCCATAAATTTTCTCTCCTAAAAGTATAAGTTTAAATACATATTTATTATAGCAAAAAAGACTATTTTGTCGGAGATTGGCTTTTTTTACGTCGAGCATCCCTCTTGCCTTGGAAGTGTCTTCTGTGGTAAAATATAAAAGTAAGGAAAACCTAACTTTTATGCAAAACAAAACATTTCGTACTCTTTATGATTTAAAACCGGGTGCCAGCGCTCAAATCACGGCTATCACGGCTGAAGGCGCGCAAGCCGATAAACTGGCCGCTATGGGACTAGTTAAAGGTCAAACCGTCACCCGTAAAGCAGGCAGAAATCCGTTGGTAGTGTACGTCTGTGGAAGTGAAGTAGCTTTGGGGCCTAAGGCTGCCAAGCAAATTTTGATTTCTTCCAAACAACACACCTTTTTGCTCGCAGGGAACCCGAATGTGGGCAAAAGTCTGCTTTTTTCCCGTCTGACAGGGATCGGTATTTTATCTTCCAACTTCCCCGGTACCACTGTGGGCCTGAACTACGGTACTACTGTTTTTAACGGAGAAACACATCAAATTATTGATATTCCGGGGCTGTATCACTTGGAAGAAAAATGGGTCATTGAAGGCAAAAAAAGAGATTTGTTTAAAGAGTTAGAGTACGATTTTGTGGTTTGTGTGGCAGATGCTTCTCACTTAGAGAGAAACCTTTATTTTACATTGGAAGTAATGAGCTTGGGTAAACCCGTCATTTTGCTGCTTAATAAATTTGACGAGGCCGAGCGCAAAGGAATTGAAATTGATGTGCGGACTTTGTCTAAAGAATTAGGCATTCCCGTAATCGGCGTTGTGGCAACGACGGGCGAGGGTTTAAAACGGTTGGAAGTGACAGCCGGAAAACTGGCTGAAAGTGATTATCAAGACCTTCTCCCCTCCCTTTCCATTCCCGAAAAACCGGAAGAAAAATGGCACTTAATCGGACGTATTATTCGCCGCGTACAAAAGATCCGTCACAAACACGCTTCCTTGACGGAGAAATTGCAAGCTTGGGCCACCACACCCGTGACGGGGCTGCCGATTGCAGTGGGTGTGTTATTGCTTTCTTTATGGGTAATTATGCGGCTGGGCGAGGGCATGATTGGACTAATGGAACCTTTGTATGACCATTATTATTTCCCGCTCTTGCAAAAGATGTTTGCTTTCTTAGAGGGCAATCCGCTCTATTTATTTTTGTTGGGCGACGGCGGAGAGAAATATTTTGGCCTGCTCTCTGACGGACTTAAAATTGCATTAATTGATGTAATGCCCTTTGTGTTGGTGTTTTACTCTATGTTGGGTTTTTTGGGCGATTTGGGCTATTTGCCACGCTTGGCTATTTTGCTGGACCGCATTTTGCACAAAATCGGTTTGCACGGATACGGTGCCATTCCCATTATGTTAGGTTTTGGCTGTAAAGTACCTGCCGTGATGGGCGTGCGCGTACTGGAAACCCGCCGCGAAAGAGTGATTGCTTTAGCGCTGATCTTGGTGTTGGCTCCTTGTATTTCTCAGACGGCAATGATTCTTTCTATGTTATCTCCGTACGGGCTGAAATACCTCTTGATTGTGTTTGGCGTTTTGGCTTTAAACGGTATTTTGGCAGGAACAATTTTAAATAAACTCTTAAAAGGCGATACACCGGAAATTTTTATGGAAATCCCGTCTTGGAGCGTACCGCAAATCCGCCCTTTGGCGCGCAAAATATGGCTGCGTATGAAAGAGTATTTGGGCGATGCCTTGCCGCTGATTTTAGCCGGTGTGTTGTTTGTTGATTTGATGCAGTTTATCGGCATTACCGATTGGGTGGCGCGCATTTTCCGCTATCCGGTGGAGTATATGCTAAATTTGCCGGCCGAAGCCACGCCGCTGCTTTTACTGGGGTTTTTACGCAAAGATGTTTCCATTGCTTTGTTGGAGCCTTTCCACCTCCCTCCCGACCAACTGGCTGTCGCCTGTGTGTTTATGTCTATGTATCTGCCGTGTGTAGCGACGTTCTTTGTCATGCTTCGTGAAAACGGCCTAAAAGACAGCCTGCGCATTGTGGCTCTTACGCTGACTTTGGCGCTAATAAGTGCAACGGTGCTTAGGTATCTTTTATAATCAAACCCCCGTTCTTTTGAGCGGGGGTTTGATTTATTTCCCTGATTTTCTGCGGTTGCACTCTTTACAAAGCATTTGGCAGTTGGCAAGTTCGGTCTTTCCCCCTTCGTGCCATGGGGTAATATGGTCCGCTTCCATTTCTTCCAATTCAAAATGCTCTTTACACAGCGGGCATTTGCCTTGTTGTTTTTGGTACACAGTGCGTTTCATGGACGGACTAAACGCGCGGATATTTAGGTGCTTTTCTTTCCTGTCCAACACAAACCGATAGATGCCTTTTTTATTGGTTACATCGTCGTCTTGCATGAGAACGGCAATTTCTTCTTCCAAGGTTTTTGAGTCCAGCGGAGTATCTTTAAATTCATTAAACAGCTCCCCCCACGCAAGGCCTTTCATTTCTTTGCGATACACAGGGAAAACCACCCTCACCCAGTTAATTACATTTTGGAAATAAAGCCACAGTTCACCTGCGTTGGGATCGTGTTGGTGGTTTGCCATGTAGACATCTATGTTCCCCTTGGAAAGCCAGTCTATAGCCGTTTCCAAATAATCTTGCCGAATCGCCGAGCCTGCCAAATAATCGCTTGCCAAGCCATAAGCCGGACAACCCGTTTTGGAAAAGTACCGCTTGGCATCGTATACCCAACTTCCGTGATAGACGGCATTGCGCAGTTCTTGTTCGGTCAGTTCTTCGCCTGCTATGTTAATGGTCTTAAACCACTCCAGTTTTTCGCTGTCGGTCCCTTCGCAAAAATAAACCATTAACTTATAATTTAAAATTTGCTCTTGTTTGTCTGCAGGTAAGTTATGAAAGTAGAGCATATCAAAGGCAAACTCCCCTTTTACATATTGGCAAATGGAAATGGTGCGCTGTTGGCCGTCTATAACCTCAAACCCACCGTCTTGGCGTACCGCCCAATACATTACATTGAGCGGAAAATTTTTGGTTACGGTATCTATAACGGCCTCGCGTTGTTTGTCTTTGTAGATAAATTCCCTCTGGTAAGGTGGGCGAATATCTAATTTCCCGCCGTAACCCGTTACGCCGTTTTCGGCTTGGTCTTGGTAATCTTGAACTAAATCTCTCACGGAAATTTCTTTTAATGTAATTTTCATTTATTTACCTCAGTTTTTTTCTTTCTTATGGTTATTCGGGCATAGGTAATTCTTCCGTTTATTTTTCCTTCACCATTTTTTATTAATCCCGGAATTGCGGTGGCGGATAAGAATTCTGGCATATTTACGTTCTCCGTTAAGATAGGCCCTTTCTCCGTTAGCTGCGGGGTGTCTGTATTCTTCTGATGAGAATGCGGAAATACGGCTGTATGATGCGTCTCTCTCTCTCTCTCTCT
>JAFYXM010000002.1 GCA_017546175.1 Elusimicrobiaceae bacterium | reverse complement strand
TTTTAATCTCCTCGGGTTAGTTAACCCTTTGTACGGGCCGCTTTTGGGAAACTGTAGGAGGTTTTTTAAACCCATCTGCGGCCCGTATCAAAATCGTATCAAAAAAAAAAAATAGTCAAGACTTTTTTATTTTCCCGTCGGCAAACAACCCTTGACAAATTATTGACAAATAAACAATTTTTCATATTTTGGGTTTCTGCCGACCCAACAATCACAAAAAAAACCCACACTAAAAGTGCGGGTTTTTTTCGGTAAAAAAATATTTTTATCCTACATCTTTTTGAATTTCTTTTAGCAGTAAATCTAAAGCCTTAGCTGATGCTTTGGCGATATTTCTCTCCCGCGTGGCGGAAAAATGAAATTCCCGTGCGTGCACACCATGCGGCCCTGCCACACCGATCCACACCGTGCCTACGGGCTTTTGCGCTGTGCCACCCGTCGGCCCTGCCACACCGGTGGTAGATACGGCATAATCTGCCCCCGTTACGCGCCGCGCGCCCAGTGCCATTTGCACCGCCACAGGCTCGCTCACCGCGCCGTGTTTATTCAAATCGTCGGCAGAAACGCCCAACACATTGATTTTTACTTCATTGGCATAAGACACAATACCGCCTAAAAAATAAGCCGAAGACCCTGCCACCTCCGTAATCAAATGAGCCACGTTTCCCCCTGTGCAACTTTCAGCCGTAGCCACGGTAACATTTCGTTTTCTAAGCTCCTCGGCAAAAGTGTCCTTCGGGGCTGACTGGGCAGACGTATTGAAATTTTTACCGTTTAAAGCTTGTTGCAAAGCAGACCAATATTTTTCCAGTTCTGCCGTTACCACCCCTTTGGCAGTCAGACGCAAACGAATAAAATCAGGCGAGGGCAAATATGCTAAAGACATTCCCTCCGGCAGACTTTCTTCATACCCTTTCAAATCTAGTGCCAAAGAGGCTTCCGGCACGTCAAAGACCGTCAGCATTTTGTATTTCAAAAGGTCCCCTGCCAAGCGTTTTTCCAAACGGGGCAAAACTTCCGCGTCCGTCAAATACTCAGCTTCAAACGGTACCCCCGGTAGGCAGACCAATATTTTCCCCCCTTTCTCAAACCACATACCGCTGGCGGTACCTTTTAGGTTGCGAAGTACGGTGCAATCTTTCGGCAACCAGGCTTGGCTTTGATTGCATTCGTTCATAGTAGCTTTGGGATAGTGAGATACAAATTCGCTTACCCATTTATAAGCTTCTTCGTGAAAGACAAGCTCCGTGCCGAAAAATTCGGCTAAAGTCTTTTTGGTAATATCGTCCTTCGTCGGCCCAAGGCCGCCCGTAACGATACACACATCACTTTCTTGCAAAGCAGTCTCCACAGCGCGTTTAATCTCGCAAGCGGCATCTGAAATAGAGTACATACGTACGGTTTCTATCCCTAGGCTTGCCAAACGCTCCGCAATATAACGGGAATTAGTATCTAAAATTTGACCTAACAAAATTTCATCACCGATAGTAATAATGGTTGCTTTCATAATAGCTGTAATATCTCCGATAGTTTCATAAATTATATAATAAAAATATGACGAAAAAAGAAAAAGCAACTGCTTTGTTTAAAGAAGGGCATAACTGCTCCCAAGCGGTACTTTTGGCCTTTGCCGAAGACTTGGGCTTAGACCCTGTTACCGCTGTCAAAATAGCCACTCCGTTCGGCGGTGGCATGGGCCGCATGCGCGAAGTGTGCGGTGCGTTTAGCGGTCTTTTGATGGCGGCAGGGCTTAAATACGCTTCGGCCGACCCGAAAGACCAAAAGGCCAAGGCTGAACATTACGCTTTGGTACAAAAACTGGCGGAAGAATTTAAAAAGCAAAACGGCTCTATCATCTGCCGCGAGCTTTTGGGCCTGAACGGTCCGCAAGACCCCACCCCGCAGCCGCGCACCCAACAGTACTACCAAAAACGCCCCTGCGCCGATATGGTGGGCAGTGCGGCGGAAATATTGGAAAATCTGCTTAAAAATTCCGAAAAATAATCTAAAAAATAACTTGGCGCACCTTGGTACTTTTGCTACAAAAAAGCATGAAGCAAAAGTTTATAAAAGGCGCGCTTTTTACTATCATAAAGCGCAAATTCTCAAAAACTGCCCCCCTGCCCACACAGCGTGCAGACCGCGCCAAAGACAAACCCTCTTACAATGGGCCTATAATCCTGATGTTAATTACCACTCTTGCGAAGTGTCAAAGGCCCCGTCGGCATAGGAGCGCACTTCACAAGCATCAAAATACTTTTCTTCGGCAGGAATCCAACGGGTTAAAAATTGTTCCGTTTTTTCTTGCCCCTCTCTTTTTAGAAGACGTGAAAGTTGCACAGACGGACTAACCGTCAGAAAAATTTTGTAATGATAGAAATCTGCCAACAGTGGCAGCAGACTGTAAGAGCCTTCCACAATATAAATGGGGCTAATCGGTATTTTTTGCTCAGCTTCCCAAAAGTCATTATGTGGGCGATAGGGACGGTATAAAATTTCTTTTCCTTGGGAAACAGGATCCAACACTTCTTGGCAAAAACGCTCTGCGTCTATATGTCCGCCTGTCTGCTCCATACGTTGAGCCGTGCGGTAGGCAAAGGGCAAATAAAAATCATCTATATGCAATACAGGTGCGCCCAGTTTCTCCCCCAAATAAGCAGCTAAGGTACTCTTGCCGCTGCAACATTTGCCGTCTATCGCCACCAAAAACGGCGCAAACCCTTGTTGGGTCCGCGCCGTAACGGTTTCTAAAATATCTTCGTGAAACATTATTTGATTTCTACCAGTTCGTATTCGGTAGAGCCAAGGCCCATTTCTTGGGCATACTCCACACATACGCGCCAGTTGGTAACGGGAGTCAAATCTGTAAAGTGATCCCCGTGGCAATGTTTACGCTCAGCCAATAAACTATCCGGCATGACGGGCTGGCGGTTGGCCGCATCTCCGCAAGCAGTATCTAAGGCCACCGGATCAAAAGAGGCAAACATACCGATATCCGGCACAATGGGGGCATCGTTTTCACTGTGGCAATCACAATAAGGCGAAATATCAATGGCTAAGCTGATGTGAAAATGCGGTCTTCCTGCCAACACAGCCCAAGAATATTCCACAATTTTTTTGTTTAAAATATCATTAGATTCATCATTAGGAGCCGTCACCGCATCGGTCGGGCAAACCCCGATACAGCGGCCGCAACCTACGCATTTTGCGTGGTCAATAGCAGCCTTGCCGTTTGTTACTTTCGGTGCGTCATGAGCGCAAATGCGCACGCAAGCACCGCATCCTACGCATTTTTCGGTATGCACATAAGGTTTGCCCGCGCTGTGCATTTCCATTTTTCCGGCGCGAGAGCCGCAACCCATGCCCAAATTTTTCAGGGCACCGCCCGTACCGGTACACTCATGGCCCTTAAAGTGGTTTAAAGAAATCACGATATCAGCATCCATGACTGCATGGCCGATTTTGGCTTCTTTGACGTAGCGGCCCTGCGGCACGGGGACCAATGTTTCGTCCGTACCTTTTAGCCCGTCGCCGATAATAATTTGGCAGCCCGTTGTTTGTGGGGTGTAGCCGTTATAAGCGGCAGATTCCAAATGGTCTAAAGCATTTTTCCGCCCGCCCACATACAAAGTATTACAATCGGTCAAAAAAGGTCTTCCGCCCAGTTCACGCACCACTTCGGCTACGGCGGTGGCATAATTGGGGCGCAAAAAAGCCAAGTTCCCCGGCTCTCCGAAGTGAATTTTAATGGCTACAAATTTATTTTTAAAATCAATTTGACCGATTCCGGCCTCTTTAATTAAGCGTTTTAACTTCTTGGGCAGACCTTCGCCCAATTTAGTACGCATGCTGGTAAAATATACTTTTGATTTCTCCATAAAACTCCTCCCAAACCTCATTATAGATAATTAATGGTTTTTTCTAAAGACTAGCGAGCCCACTTTCCTTCTTCTTTAAATTTAAAATAATTGTTCAAAGCTTGGATAAGATACTGTCCTCCATCTTCGCGCTGCATATGAATGCTGGATAAGTAGCCGTCAAAACCTCTTTCAAACAGATTAGCTCCGTATTCTTCCAAACCGTTTTCGGGCATACTGCTGGCAGCGATAATGGTGGTGTCAAAGTATCCTTCATTTCGCAAATAAGCCACAATATAGCTGGCGCCGCCATCTGTGAAGTTTAAGTCCGTGATTACCAAGTCAAACTTTTCACCGCGCAGAATAGCTTTGGAAAAATCAGTCAATCCCGAGTAAAAAGACCAGTTTTCTTTTTCCAAGAAAGCAGTAGAAGTAAATAAGTTTTTATAACGGACCAAAATTTCGGGCGTATCATTAATGACAGCCACTTTAATTCCTTTCGGGAAAAGCTTGGCTTGCGCGTCTAGCGTCGTTCTTCTTAAAGCCCCCTCAGAAAGGGTATTGTATAAGAAAAATTTATAAGAATCGTATTCTCTGTCCGGACGAGAAAAAACGGGTAAGTCCATATATTGGCCTTTTAATTTAGGAGCCACCGTTTCTAACGAGAAATTCAACCAGTCTTCTACGGAGTTAAGCTCCATTCCCCGACGACGAAGAACATTTAATTCAGAGCGCAAATCTGCCAAGCGGTCCTGCAATTCGCGGCGGGCAGTCATGTCTAATTGATTTACATTCTTTTTCACGTAATACAAAGCCGAAGAAAGCTCTTTGCGGAAATCTTCCACCGATTGTTTGAAAATAATATATTTGTTGTAATCTGCCGCATCCATTTTTAAGGCTTTTATTTGCTCTTCGTCGGGCCAAATAATCGGTGTGGTGGAATAATAGCTCGGCACGGCATAAAGCGGTTGGGAAATATCCATCATTTTAAAGATATACTTTGTCGTTTCCGAATAAAACTCAGCCGTAAAATCTGCCGCGGTATAGATTTTGGGAGCCGGAGTTTGAGCAACAGGCTCAGCCGGCGGCTGAGGTAAAGAGATATTGCCCACTTTGCTAAACAGTTCCACCGCCACAGAATACACATAATCTACCCATTGTTTTTCCAGAACAATAAATGGAAAATTAAAGTCAAAATCATAATATTCCAGTTCATCGATACCCCAACCAAAGGCTGCAAATTCTTCTATATCGCTATCACCTAAATACACAACATGACCTATGAATTCTTTTTCAAATTTCTTGACAGTAGACATCACTTCCTCTTGAGAAGCGGCATTAGCTAACCTTAACAAAAGTTTCAAAGCCTCTAACATCTCCTTCTTTTCTCGGCTGACAAAAAACCCCTTACTGTCTTCTTCCAAACGCTTTACACTTTCTTGCAAAGGATAAATTTCTTCTCCATCTATTAATACACGGGCAGCCAAGCCATCCCCGTTGAAACGCATACGTTGCAAAACCTTCCCCAAAAGTTTTTGGCGAGTTGTACCCTGTTTCCACTCAGCAGGTAAATTTTCCGGCATGGTACGCTGATTTTTAGATGCTGTAACATAAAAATCTGTATGTTTTAAAACACCTTCATATTGATTTTGTATTTCTGAGGATTGGATTTCATCTAAGAATTGGCCAGAAAAGCACGCGTTCATATACACTGAAGTATGAGCAGAACTGGAGCTTGAAAGCTGCTTCATCAACTCAGATGCACTAATGCTATATTCCGGATGTAAGCTTTCTTCTGACCATACTAAAGCTGCTTTCCAAGCACCTTTTTTATCAATACCACCATGAGCATGAACCAAAAGCACATTTTCTTGATTAGATACAAAATGTTTCACAGCTTCTTCTACAGATCTCTCTCTTAGAAATGTCGGATTATGAAAACCTAAAGCAGTTTTTCTTCCCCAAATATCAGCTGGAGTAAAATCATCTCCTATTAAGAAAACACTATGAGCCGTTTCTTGTGATTGAGATAACATGACCAATCTATTTTGCAAAGGAATAGATTCTTCCGGAAAGAATTGGATTTTACTATAAAGGGCATACTCCAATATATCATACTCTGCCGCTTGAAAAGCCGTGAAAGATTCTTTTTGTGCTGCTAAAGTTTTTAAGTACTTCCTTAAGGCAGCGGCCCCGCTTAGTGCGTGATTTTCAGGATATATCTGCCAAGAGTGCATCACTTCATCGTGCCAGTCAATTGCTTGCATTCTCTTTTCTTCCAAGAAGACGATTGTTTCCGGATCAGTTTCGGCCTCTATTTGTTTCTTTAACCAATAGTGATAGGCAGATATTACCCGACCACGGAAAGAAGCACTAAAAATGGAGGGTTCCTTATACATATTTACCACAGGCAAAGCTTCGGCTGTAGAACCGTATTTGCTAAGGTATTGCTTCTTTGTTTCGGAAATTCCCTGCTCCAAACGTTGATAATTGACAATAGCTTGCGCCGCCAAAGCCAAATTTTTCTCTTGACTGGCAAAATTTTCAAAGCCATTTTCCAAAACCCCACGCCACTGATCTACCATTTTTTGTCTTTGGGCTACATTGTGCTCTATTTGCTGGCGCAAGAGTTCTTCCTCTTCCTGTTGAGCCAATGCAGACGGGCTTTGCCAACCCAGCGCAGCAAATACCGCTTCTTGATAAGAGGCCAAATCTCCCGTGAGTTGAGCGGTTAAAATTTCGCGAAATTTACTTTCAATTTGCTTTTCGTCTCCGTTTGGCAAATAGGCCACCGCTTGATTGTAGGCATCTTCCACCACGGAGGTAATTTTTTGGCTCAAGCTCAAATTATTGATTTGATTGGTCCACTTGGCTAAAAAGCCGTTCATGCCCAAAATTAAGCCTGTATTAAGATATGGTAAAAGTTGTTGCTGAAATTGCTGAGCATCAAATTTCTTTTGCGCGGTTTGTTGTACTCCTGCCAGCAAATATTCCTGTCCTTGCAAAGCAAATAAACCATCAGCCTCCACGGGCGATTGCTGATAGGCACTGCGCACAACGGCATTGTTAAATTGTCCGGTAAAAGAGCCTACTCCCAAGGGGAACAAAACCCTCGGGCCCACTTGTTCGGCAAAAGAATAAATACCACTGCTAAACGGAGAAACCACACTCTTAGAAAGCGGTGCAGACCAAACCGACATACCCAAATTTCTGGGAGCATTTAAACCGGGGGCCACGGTGGATCGCAGCGTGGTCAGCTTGCTGCCCATACCGCCGGCATAGTCAGCCACCATAACAATAGGAGCAGATAAACCCCTCATAGAAGCGCCTGCTTGTGTAGTGGCCATGGTAAAGGCAGGGTCCCCCACCCCGATTACCCCAAGCATAGAGCCAAAACCGCGCGGATCGGTTAATGTACCTTTTAGACCCGCTTTTACATCGCCCCACAGAGAAGACATTCCCACTTCAAAGCGCACTCTCCACGGGATATGGGTAATTACGCGGCCTTGCGTAAACGCAGTGGCCGTATAAGCGCGGGCTAAAGCATCCAATTCGGCAGAATAAACGGCTTCTTTTTGAGCTTGGAAAACAGGCTGAAATGCTCTGTAAAAAGCATCTTCTCTTTGCACCAAAGAAAGTTTCGTCCCCGTTTGACGGGCAATTTGATATTGTTGTGCTAAATTAAAGCGGTAATTATTTAAAAAGAGTTGTTTATCAGCAAGGCTAAATTGTTTTACTTGGCTTTGCATACGAGCAATACTGGCAGCGGCTTTTTGCTCAGAGAGCGCCACCTTCATAGAAGCTTCACCGGTAGCAGCAATTTGTTCGGTAGCGGCAATAGGAGCTACTTCCACTACGGCAGGAGTGGCAGTAGCCACTGGAGGAGTAGCGGAAGATACAGCCTTGGAAGTACTGGCGGCTTTTTTTACGGTGGAGGCAGGAGCATTAATTTGGCGCAACACAGTTGCCGTTTTGGTTCCCCAAGTTTGCACGCGGCGAATATGAGTAATCTTGCCCAAGGCCGCCAGCCCTCTGGCTCCCAAAGTTCCCAAAGAAAGTAACAAACGAGGCAACAATATAACCGCTAGAGTCAAATCAAACATTCCCAATACCGTTCGGTGCCATTGTTGCGTGGCATAGCGGGTAAATTTATCATAGTCTCGGGTCGCGTAATCGGAAACTTTTACATTATCAACACCGTGTGCTTGCAAAGCTTCCGCCACCGCTATTTTAAGACGACGTTGAGAGCCTTCGTTCATATCTGTATAATCTACCGACAAAAGAGCATACAGCTCTTTTTTAGCTTCTTCTCCACCTGCTCCAAACGTCCACTTTCCTTTACCGCCAGTCAACAACCCCATGATGAGCGGAGCCGGCAAACTGCCCCTATTTTGCCAAATCCACTGCGCCAAAGAAGCCGTCTGAGAATGGTTACTATCTTGAGCAATGGCCATACCCAGTTCTTCATATAAATTTCCATACGGGCACTGATATTGATTGCGCACGGAAGTAACGGCCGTTTCGTAGGCAGCGCAAATACCTTTACCAAGCCAAGCATCCCCCAGTTTGGTATCCAAAAAAGAATAGCGTCTGGTATAGGAATTTAAATATTCCCCCCGCGTATAGTCTTTATTCTCATGAATAAGGGCAGCAATACCCTCCAACGAAAAGTACCCCAATTCATGCAAGAACCAACCACCGCCCGTCTGATGCGCGTGATCTTGCAAGAAAGTTTTCAATTTATTATGTTTGCCTAAAGCTATCAGCAGCAAAGCCCCTTGATATACGGCAGCCTGGCCCATTTTAGAGCGGTTTTTATCCACCATAAAATTATAAATGGCATTGGCGATTTTTTCTTTGTAGGAAGGATGCTGCATACCCACGATGGCCAAGGCTTCCATAGCATCGGACGCAACTTCGCATTGAGATTCATGAGGACGCCGGTTAGGGTCGGTATCTTGTTCGTCACATACGTCACTGAGGGTTAAAAGACCCGTTAAATACCGGTATGCCCTCTCTACCCCTGCCTCACTTACGCCGACTTGCTTTACGTGACGCACCACTAAGCGGTTTTGAGCCATGGGATAATGAGAGGCCAAAGCATCAGGCGTTACGTATGTTCCGTTCCAGCCATCTTGCAAAGCCATATCCAAACAAACTTGCATATATTGTCCGGCATTAGCAAGCCATTGGTATGTTTTGACGGTGCCTTTCCATACATCGCCGTTTACCTTGGCTGACATAGCACTTTTATAGCAAGATTCCAACAAATCATTCATCAAGTATTTGCTATGCTCAGGGTAGCCGTGCATCTGTGCAAAAAGATCGGCATTTTGGTAAAGAATAAAAATTTCTATTTGACGGGGTTGCGTGGCCCATTCTTCATCGGGGATTTGCTCTGCAATAGCCCGCTCTAAAGCAGCAGAAAAAGCATCTTCGGCAAAAGCCGAATCTGCCCCGACCGCCCACGCAGGCATAAGCGAGGAAAATAACAAACAAAACGATAAGGAAAGGGCCAATATTTTTTTCATAACTCTACACTTTATATTGTGCCGTTTTTATACATATAAAAAAAGGGCCAAAGGTCCTATTTTTTACGCTAAAAAAGACCTATACTTTTTAACCCTTTTTTTCCTCTAAAAAAATTCATATTTTTTGCCAAGCTAAAAAAGAGAGGAAATTATGGCAGAGATACATGTACTGATTATTTTATTTGTGGTAGGGTTTACGTCGGCGGGATTTTTGCCTTCTCAGGCTGAAGTGGTACTCTTTGCCATTTTGGCTACGGGTGATTACCGTGCGTGGCTCTTGGTCTTGGTTACCACGGCAGGCAACGTAACGGGATGTGTGGGTAATTATTATTTGGGCAAATATATTCGGAAGTTTGAAGACAAAAAATGGTTTCCCGTCAAAGAAAAATATTTACAAAGAGCTCAATCGCTCTTTGAACAGCACGGGGCCAGAACGCTGCTGTTTTCGGGCATTCCTTTTATCGGCGATCCCATTACTGTGGCAGCCGGCATGAGTCGCGTAAGCCTGTGGGTTTTTCTGCCGTTAGTTAGTCTGTCCAAGGCCTGCCGTTACGCTTGCGTGTGGCTGTTATTTAGTGGTATTTTTTAATGTTTTTTTCTTGCTTTTACTACGGGACAAAACTTTTTGGCGCGGGTAGGCTTTTTGAGCGCATTGGGAATTTGGGAAAAAAGAAATAATTTTCCAATTTTTTTCTTTGAAATATTCAGCTACGCTTCCGGCGGCCAGAGTGGCGGCATCTTCTTGATTACAGATTGCCGTTTGCTTGTTTTTTTTCTCTCTCATCTTTATATTCCTAAAAATAAGATAATAATTATTTAACATTAATTTTATAATTTAAAAACATTATATATTAATTATATAGAAAAAAATATATTTTTTTCACTTGTTTAATTTTTGATACTATGAAAAGATAGGAGAAAGATATGGAACTGGAAAAAGTGATCTTAGAGCGCCGCAGTATACGTAAATATGAAGACCGACCCGTAGAACGGGAAAAAATAGACGCTTGTTTGCAGGCGGCCCTTTTAGCCCCGTCTGCCTGTAACTCTCAGCCGTGGCACTACATCGTAATAGATGACCCCAAAATAAAAGAAGCCTTTTGTAAAGAAGTTTTTACCGGTGCGTACGCCATGAGCAAATGGGCCGAAAAAGCCCCCGTTTTGGTGGCCGTAGTATCCGACCGCGGCAACTTTACCAGCCGTATCGGTAATTTTTTCCGCCGAACAGAATTTTATTTGGTAGATCAGGGTATTTCTGGCGAGCATTTTGTGTTACGCGCACATGATTTGGGGTTAGGTACTTGTTGGATTGGGTGGCTTAACTCAAACAAGGCCGAAAAATTTTTCAAACTCCCCAAAGGCAAAAAAATAGAGCACTTGATTTCCGTAGGCTATCCGGCCGAAGCCCCCGCCCCGCGCCCCAGAAAAGAATTTGCGCAAAGCGTGAGTTATAATGAATATAAATAACTTAAAAAGCCGCCCCAAAAGGCGGCTTTTTTATTTTTTACTGAAAGATATATTCTCCGTCACTATTCCTAACTGCACCTGCAGAAAGACAAGCTTCATCATTTTCATTTATGTTATAACAATAAAAAACTCCCGCTTTTCCACCACCATCATAGTTATTAGCTACAAATCGAACTTCATAATCCTTTCCAATCCTTGTAGCACACATATCACAGCAAAACAAAGAGTTCCCCTCACCACAAGTACACTCATCTAGGTATATTTCAAAATTTTTTGTTTTCACTTTGGCATTATCGTTTCCGCCAAAACTCTCATAATTCCCCGGTAAAGTAATATCTAATAAGGACAAATCGTAAGTATGAGCACCATTAGATAAAGCATAAATTTCTTCAGCATCATTCAATGATTTTAATAATGTTTTAGCTTCAGCCACCCGCGCTTTTTCCACTGCCTTTGTATACTGAGGCAAAGCTACCGCCGATAAAATACCGATAATCAGCACCACTACCAACAGTTCAATCAGCGTAAAACCGCTGATATTACGTCTATAAATGTGTTTCATAATCTCAACTCCTTTTTGCTTCAATTTTCCTTTCAGAAAAATTGTAGCAAAAAAAAAAAATCAGTCAAGACCTGGGGCACTTTTTTAAAAAATAAAAAACCCATTTCTAGATTCTTGTCTAAAAATAGGTTTCTTATTTGTAAATGGTCTTTTTATCTATTTTTCAAATTTTTCTTTAAACCATTTAATTATCCACTGCGCTTGGAAATCTACCATTTTACGGTTATGCGCAGTGTAACTTTCCGCTGGAGCCAAGATTTGTTTTTCTAACGGCAACTTAGGATACACATGATGGGTCACCACCTCAATATTGGGATACCACACATTGTGCATTTTGGGGTCTATCCAATGATGCATACCCAAATTGCGCAGTCCCAGCCCCGCACTGGCAGCCCAAAAAACAGAGATAACCGAAATTATGGAAACCGAAAATTTCTGTTTCAGCATATATAGCAGCTGCCAAGTATCATTGATGGATAAACGTTTAATATCCAGCTCTATATAATTTGAATTTTCATACGGACCGCCCCTAGTCACACTTAATACAAAATATCCCTCATCAATAAGACCCTGTGCCAAAGCGCGTACATGTGGATAAGTATAGTTAGAGCTGCGCGAATCTAACTGAAGAAAAACAATGCCTTTTTTCCCTTCCGCTTTTTGTGAAATATCTATCAAATATTCCCCTACCGCCGCGGCAGGCTGTTTGGGAAAATACATCTTAGGAACAGGCACTTCGGCAGGCACTTCCAACCCAAACGTTTCAAACAAGCTGTGCACTCTGTGAGAGACTTTTACAGAATAATCATAATACACGGGCACAACTAAAAAATTTTCCGGAATATTTTTCAAAGCATTTTGATAATTATAATTTTTCCAAATCAGCGGATGACGTACCCCTTCAAAATAGAATACTTTATCTATATGAGGGTTATTTTCCAACAGTTTTCCCACCAACGGGGAGTTATTGCGGTCAAACTGAGCTCCTACGTGTGCATGCAAGGAAAGCTGAGGATATTTTTTCTTTAAAGCTTCTATCATGGGGGTAGTATACAGATAATCTCCAATCCCCATAAAAAAAATAAGTGCAAGCCCTTGTACAGACGGATTAACAGCCAAGGCCTTGTCAAAGTCATAATACACGTGTTCATGGCGATAAAGAGGACGCTTGATGTGGTACCATTCTTTATGAATAGGCAAAGTTTCCACTACAGCTTGACCACGAACATGCTTTTTATCAAACTGATACCATACGGGAGTATGCTCGCGAACAAAAAAGAAAATCTTATGCCACAACCAACGCAGTGTTTCATAGAAAACACATAACTGACGATTCATACACAAGTATTGACTAAATTTATAATTATTCATATAAGAAAGTTTATCAAATATTGCCGTTCCATCACAGATAAAAATAGGGTTCCAAATCTCGTTTGCGCCCAAGCACGGAAAATTATACAATGTTAGAGTAGTTTGCAACCGTTAACGCGTATATAATAAAGTATGCGCGCGCGGAAACTTTTTTACATTACAACAAGGAGATTTACACATGGCAAAATTAGTCGCTATGGACGGCAACGCGGCCGTATCTCACGTCGCGCATGCCACCAACGAAGTCATCGCCATTTACCCCATCACTCCGTCTTCTACGATGGGTGAAATCTGCGATGCCAAAAGCGCCAAAGGCGAAACCAACATCTGGGGCAATGTACCCGTAGTAACGGAAATGCAATCCGAAGGCGGTGCCTCCGGTGCCGTACACGGTGCTTTGACCGCCGGTGCTTTGACCACCACTTTTACCGCTTCTCAAGGTCTACTCTTGATGATCCCGAATATGTACAAAATCGCCGGTGAATTAACCCCGACGGTTTTCCACGTTTCTGCCCGCGCTTTGGCCACCACCGCTTTGTCTATTTTCGGCGACCATTCCGACGTTATGTCTGTACGCCATACCGGTTGGGCCATGTTGTGCTCCGACAATCCGCAAGAAGCCATGGACTTGGCCTTGGTAGCCCAAGCCGCTACCTTAAAAGCCCGTGTACCGTTCTTGCATTTCTTTGACGGTTTCCGCACCAGCCACGAGCTGAACATGGTAGAACCTTTGACCAAAGAACAAATGGCCAGCATGATTGACGAAAAAGCTATCTCCGATCATAAAGGCCGCGGCTTGAACCCCGAACACCCGACCGTGCGCGGTACCGCTGCCAACCCGGACGTATACTTCCAATCTCGCGAAGCCGTCAACAAATTCTACAATGCCGTTCCCGCTATCGTAAAAGAAGAAATGGCCAAATTTGAAAAAATGACCGGCCGCAAATACGATTTATTCCAATACTTCGGTGCTGCCGATGCCGAAAAATTGATCGTCATCATGGGTTCCGGCGCTGACGTAGCTCAACTGGCCGTTGAATCTATGAAAGATGAAAAAGTGGGCGTACTCAAAATCAAATTATTCCGCCCCTTCTCCATTGAAGATTTCATCCGCGTCATCCCCAACACCGTTAAAAAAGTGGCTGTTTTGGACCGCACCAAAGAACCGGGTTCCTTGGGCGAACCGTTGTTCCAAGATGTCTGCGCCGCTTTCTTGACCGATCAAGCCAAAGCCAAATTTGCCGCTACCCCGCTCATCATCGGTGGCCGCTATGGTATCGGCTCTAAAGACTTTACCCCTGCCGACGTTAAAGCCGTGTTTGAAAACTTGGCTTTGCCCGAACCCAAAAAGAATTTCACCGTCGGCATCAATGATGATTTGACCTTCACCTCCTTGCCCGCTGCCAAAATGACAGCTTCTTCCAGCGATGTGTTTGAAGCTATGTTCTACGGTTTGGGTTCTGACGGTACGGTCGGTGCCAACAAAAACACCATGAAAATCATCAGCGCCAACGGTTTCTTTGCCCAAGGTTACTTCGTGTACGATTCCAAAAAATCCGGCTCTATGACCACCTCTCATATCCGCTTCGGCAAAAACTATATCCGCGCTCCGTATCTTATTCAAGAAGCTGATTTTGTCGGCGTGCATATGTTTGACTTCTTGGCCCAGTACGACGTACTCGGCAAAGCCAAAAAAGGTGCCACCGTACTTATCAATGCTCCGTATTCTGCCGATGAAGTGTGGAACCACTTGACCGCCGAAGTACAAAAACAAATCATTGATAAACAGCTCAAAGTTTACACCATTGACGCTTCTGAAATTGCTTTGAAAACCGGTATGGGCAGCCGCACCAACACCATCATGCAAACCGCTTTCTTCGGTATTGCCGGTGTTATCCCGTCTGAAAAAGCCATTGCCGATATTAAAGAAGCTATTAAGAAAACCTATTCTAAAAAAGGCGAAGAAATCGTCAACAAAAACTATGTGGCCGTGGACGCTGCCTTGGCCGGCTTGCACGAAGTAAAATATCCGGCTGAAGTCACTTCCAAACTCCACACCAAAGCCGCCGTACCGGCCGATGCTCCTGCGTTTGTAAAAGACGTCTTGGGCGAAATGATTGCCGGCCGTGGTGACACCTTGCCGACTTCTGCCATGCCCGAAGGCGGTGTATTCCCCACCGGTACCACCCAATACGAAAAACGCAACATTGCCGTGATGGTACCTCAATGGGATCCCAGCGTTTGTATCCAATGCGGTTTCTGCTCTTTGGTATGTCCGCATGCCGCTATCCGCATCAAAGCTTACGACGAAGCTGCCTTGAAAGACGCTCCGAAAACCTTTAAATCTGCCGACGGCAAAGGCGACATCGCCGGTAAGAAATTCACCGTTCAAGTGGCTGTGGAAGATTGTACCGGTTGTGGCGCTTGTATCTACAACTGCCCGGCCAAAAACAAAGAAAATCCGGAAAAGAAAGCCATCAACATGGTCCACCAATTGGACGTGCGCGAAGATGAAATTGACAACTTTGCTTTCTTCTTGGGCTTGAAACAAGCTGACGTAACCACCAAGAAAGAATCTGTTAAAGGCTCTCAATTTAAACAACCGTTGTTTGAGTTCTCCGGTGCCTGTGCCGGCTGTGGTGAAACGCCGTACGTAAAACTCTTAACGCAGTTATTCGGTGACCGCTTGGCCGTAGCCAACGCGACGGGTTGTTCCTCCATCTACGGCGGCAACTTGCCCACCACCCCGTACTGCAAACGCGACGACGGCAAAGGACCCGCTTGGTCCAACTCCTTGTTTGAAGACAATGCTGAATTCGGTTTGGGTATCCGCGTAGCTTATGATCAGCTCTACAGTGATGCCGTGGCCTTGCTCAAACAAGCCAAAGAAAATTGCCAAAAAGATCACGCTGCTTTGATTGACGCCCTTTTGAATAACCCTCAAAAGACCGATGCCGAAGTGGAAGAACAACGCAAAAACGTGGCTGCCTTAAAAGAAATCTTGGCTGGCAGACCCGAATGCGAAAAATGCCAACGCCTCTTGAGCTTTGCCGATTACTTGATCCGCAAATCTGTGTGGATCTTGGGCGGTGACGGCTGGGCCTATGATATCGGTTACGGCGGTTTGGACCACGTATTAGCCTCCGGCAAAAACGTAAAAATCTTGGTCTTGGATACCGAAGTGTACTCCAACACCGGCGGTCAAATGTCCAAAGCCACTCCGCTCGGAGCCAAAGCCTTGTTCGCTGCCGGCGGTAAAACCATGCCGAAGAAAGACTTGGGTATGATTGCCATGACCTACGGCAACATCTACGTTGCTCAAGTAGCCATGGGTGCTAACATGAACCAAGCTATCCAAGCCTTGGCCGAAGCTGATGCTTACGACGGTCCGGCATTGGTCATTGCCTACTCTCACTGTATCGCTCACGGTATTGATATGTCCAAAGGTATGGGCGAAGCCAAACGTGCCGTACAAGCCGGCCGCTGGATCCTCTACCGCTACAATCCGGAAATGCGCTACGAAGGCAAAAACCCGCTCAAAGTAGATAGCCCGTTAGGCGCTCCGACCTTGCCTTTGGCTGACTACATGAGTGGTGAAAACCGCTTCAAAGGCTTAATGCGTGATAATCCGGAACTCGCACAAGAACTTATCAAACGTGCCGAATCTGAATACGCTTGGAGACGCGACTTGTACAAACAACTCGCTGCCATTGAGCCGAATGAAAAAGTGATCAAATAGTATTTCTTTTTCACAAACCCCCCTCTGTCTTATTACTAGGCAGAGGGGGTTTATTTTATATAATAAGTACATGAAACGAACGATCATTCTCTTACTTTCTTTTATCGTATTTTCGTGTTTTGTGGCGCACTACCAAGCCGTCAAAAAATCTCAGGCCCAAGAGCTGATTTGGGCCGCTTATAACGGAGATTTGATAGCCGTCAAAAATGCCATGGAGGAAGGCGCCCCGACGGATCAAACCTTGTATATTACCGATGAGGACCGTCACTATCAAAATACCCTTTTTGATCTCTCCCTCGCAGCAGCCAGCGGCGGAAATGAAAAAATTTTGCAGCATCTTGTAAAAAACAAAGTAAATATTCACTCGGTCGGCGAGAGGAACTGGACTCCTCTTTTGGTAGCTGTGCGGGATGGACACGGCGAATTTGCCGCCCAACTGATTGAAAACGGAGCTGATATCAACACGCAAACAGACACGGGGGCAACCGCGCTGATACTGGCGTTTTTGACAGAATTTCCTGAAGAAAAACAGCGCTTATCCCTCATTGAATATATGCTCAAAAAAGGCGCTAACCCAAACCTACAAACAAACCTTAATACTGATGCTCTTTTTTATGCCGTCACGGAGCTGAAAAATATAGATGCTGTAAAACTTTTGCTTGAGTACAAGGCAGATGTTTGCCGCCTTTATGATGGAAAAGAGATTTTTACCCTCACTAAAGACAAAAAAATACGCTCCTTAATCAAAGAAGCGTATCAAAAAAATTGCAAGAACTAAGCTCGGTAACCTTGGTATAAGTAATCTTCGGTATGGGTCCAATAATACCACAGGCTATACACCGCCAGCACAAGGCAAAAAATACCGCCGAAGATTAAAATTTTACCGATAATCAAATCATACTCCAAAAGACCCAAAGGCTCTAAAATATAGTGCCAGTCCCCTTTTACTTCGCCGGGGGCAAAGTTGGTCATCATGTCAGATGAGGTAAGCGGCAGTTGGCAGGCGCGTGCGTCACTGGCGTAAATTCCCGCTCCGTATAAAGTAGTGCCCAGCCAATAGGTCAGTATCGGCAAGAGATACCGCCCTCCGCGCAAACGCAAAGCACCCAAACACAAGGCCAAAGGAATTAAAGTTTCCATACCGTTACCGCTGGCATAGCACCACCACTGCCAACGCAAGGTACACCAAAACCGATGGGAAAATTCATGCGTTAAATAGTTAGGCAAATACACAAAAATATTATCCAAAGCCCCTTTTACCAAGCCACCCTGCGCATGAGCGCACAGCCATAGCAGCGCACCCACACAAAATAAAATACTCCAAAACCCCCACTTAAAATACAAAAAGCCCTGGCGGTAAGGGTCTATAAAATTCAAAATTCTTTTCATGTCATTATTGTACTAAAGAAAAACACCTCTGTATAATCAGAGGTGTTTTAAACAAGATTTACTAGCTGATTTGCGAAAGCTTGGTAAACAGCTCTTTCTGCTCTTTGCTCAACGTCCTCGGCACGTCTATCGTCAGCGTGGCATATAAATTGCCTTTCGCGCTCAAACCTTTTCCGCTGAGTTTTAATTTTTTGCCATTGTGCGTACCGGCAGGCACTTTCACTTTTACGGGGCCGTCTAACGTAGGCACAAAAATCGTACCGCCCAAGGCAGCCGTCCACGGCATGAGCGTCACGGGTACGTACAAATCGTCCCCCTCCAAACGATACGTCAAATGCGGGCGAATTTTAATGACTAAATACAAATCTCCGTTTCCGCGTGGAGTAGGGTTGCCGTAGCCTTTGAGTTTAATGCGCTTACCCTCACCCACGCCGGCAGGAATTTTAACCGTCACGTTGCGCCCTGTAGGCAAAGTAAGTTGCATGGGGCCGCCACGGTGGGCATCCTCTAAATTCAAAGCAAGCTCAGCTTCCACATCACCGTTTTTTTGGCCTGAGCCGCCTGCGCGCGCACCGCCAAAACCGCTAAAGCCGCCACGGCCTGCGCCCATGCCCCCAAAACCGCCCATACCGCCAAAAATGCTTTGGAAAAAATCACTAAAGTCCGCCCCGCCGAAATCTCCACCACCGTTAGAGCTGAAATTATAATAGGTATTTCCATTGCCGCCGCTATACTGTTGATAGGCTCCGCCGAAGGGGTTTCCTCCTTGGCCATAAGCCCCTTGCCCGCCGCCGCCACGAGCATAATTTTGATATCCCTCTTGGCCTACTTGATCATAAATGGTGCGTTTTTGCTTGTCGGAAAGAACGGCATAAGCTTCATTGACGTCTTTAAACTTTTCGGTCATTTCAGCTTTTTTACCTTCGGGGTGCAAATCCGGATGATACTTACGCGCGGCTGATTTAAATGCCTTTTTAATCTCGGCATCGGTGGCATTTTTGCTTACACCTAAAATCTTGTAATAATCTTTATAATTACTCATAATTCCCCCTTTTTACAATTTCATTTTATATAATTTTCCCAAGGAGGGAACATGCTATTATGGATTAGATGGGCCAGCCACAAAACTCCGCTCAAGCTGCTCTGGACGGCCGAAGGTACGTCTTCCTTAGTCAATCAGTTTATGCAGCTTTTACTTCCGTGGTACGTGCTAAGCACCACGGGCAGCCTGCTGTGGACGGGGTTTATCGGGTTTTGCTCTCTGCTGCCTAATATTTTTTCTTCCCTGTACGGCGGAAAAATGATTGATAAACTGGGCCGCTCTAAGATGATGCTCAGTTGTGAGGTTATTCAATTTGTTTTGCTGGGGGCCATTCCCATTTTAATTGCCTGCCACGTGGCCTATCCGTGGCTGATCGGCGTGCTGATTTTTTTAAGCTCCTTTTTTGATGCCCCCGGTCAATTGGCCCGTACCGCTTTGGCCCCCACGTTCTCCCGCTATGCCGAGGTTTCCCTGCCGCGCGCTACAGGCGTAGTGGAAGCCTTAGACGGTATTATGTCTGTGTTTGGGCCTATTTTGGGCGGTATCTTTATTGCGTTTTTGGGGTTATATGCCTCTTGGGTGGCGGTGGTGGTGATGTGTGCTTTTACTGTACTGATCAGTTTAACCATTTACAGCCGCAGAAACCGCCGTCTGCTGTCCAACCCTACCACTTTTTCTCATGCGTGGCAGCTGCTCAAAGCTGACCATGTACTCCGAGATAGTATATTATTTACCATGCCTTTTTTCATTTTAGGTCAATCGTGGGAGCTGCTTCTTTTGCCGGGGTATATTTATCAGTATCATTATGACCCCGTTTATTTGGGCCTTTTGGGGGCTGCTTTTGGACTGGGGGCTTTTATGGGTGCGCTCTATTTTGCGCGAGCAGCTAAAAAGTTTAAGTTTTTTACTTTACTTACCGCCAATTATGCCGCTTATACGTTGTCCGTACTGGTGCTGTATTACAACTTCCCCAAGACGGTGGTATTGGGAGCCACTTGGCTATGCGGCATTCCGTTCGGCGCATTTTCGGCTATGATTTCTACGCTTATTTTACTACGCGCGCCCGAAAATCTGCGCGGAAAAATATTGGGCATTTTCGCCACCGCTTCTTACACGGTGGAAAGTTTATGCGTGTTGGGTATTGCCGTTTTTATGCACTTTTTAGGTTTGCAAAAAACTTTGGCATTTATGGCTTATATGTTCAGCGGACTTATTTTGATAAGTGTCATTGGCAGAAAGAAAAATGATTTTTGGGCGGAAACCTCAGGAAAAACGCCGCTTCCGCCATGGCAAAAAGTAAAAAAGAAAAAAGTACTTCTGCTGGAATACAAACCCGGTATGCCGCCGCGCCGCACGGAACATATTTGGACACACAAATAATTTTCTCGTCGGAAAAAATAATTTATTTACAAACTATTTTTTTTTATGTACAATAAATAGGTAGTCAGAAAACAGATTTATTCCCCGATAGCTCAATGGTGGAGCGACCGGCTGTTAACCGGTAGGTTGTAGGTTCGAGTCCTACTCGGGGAGCCATTTAAAAAACCAGATGAAAGTCTGGTTTTTTTATGTCTATATTTTCAGTTTCTTTTCTCCCCGAGAGCAGGCAAACTGCTTTGCCTGCGTTAGGACGAGAAAGCCGCAGCGATGTTTTTGTTTGAGCCGATGACAGTTCCTTTCGGCGAAAGGCAAAAACCGCGAGGCCGGACTGCAGGGCTTTTCCGTCAGGAAAAGAACCGGAAGGAGAGACTACTCGGGGAGCCATTTAAAAAACCAGACGAAAGTCTGGTTTTTTTATGCCCGAGAGAAGGCAAACTAATAAACAATAAAAACCTCGGTTTAAGCCGAGGTTTTTATTTTCTATCTTTTCCCCCCTTTAGAATTTGCTTTTTTGGCAGGGCCTTTGTTATTAGGCTTGGCCGCCGGTTTTTGATTAGGCTTATTGGGCTTCTGCGCCTTGGGCGGAGCCGGTTTGTGATCTTTTTTCACCATCGGTTTATGCGGTTGGTGATGCAGCACATGTTGAACAATCGGTTTAGGGGCCACACGCGGCGGAGGGGGCGGATTATGCCCGTGATTCATGACCACCAAGGGCGGCACATAATAAGACGTTGTAATATCTCCGTTGGAAGACACGCTCACCATTCCCCCCATTCCTACCGTGCTCATCAAAGCTAATGCAAGTGCTCCTTTAATCATAAGTACACCTCCTGTTGGTATATCTATATAACCCAAGCCCATGGCATTTTATTGCAAATCTAATCTTTTTTATCGCTTTTCCGACAGAGAAGAAAAACATAAACTAAGTAAAACAGACGTTAAAAGGGGGCATTATGACAGAAAAAATACATTGTATATACACGGGAAACACCCGTGTAGAAATAAAAACAGACAACGTAAAAGATATTTTACATACCGCTCATGACGGAGAAAAAGAGTTTGTTACACCGGGAGATATGCTGATAGCGGCCTTAGGCGCGTGCACACTGACGATGATGAGCGTAGTGGCCGAAAAAGCCGGAGAAACCTTGAACGGCACCAAGATAGAACTTACGCCCGTTTTCGGCAAAAACCTAAGCGGACTGCAGGAAGTGGCACTGCATATTATTTTTCCAAAAGGACTTACGGAGCAAACCCGACAAAAATGTTTGGCAGCGGCAGAAGCTTGCCCCGTGCATAAAAGCCTAAATCAAAATATACGCTTTTCTTTAACCGCCCGGTAATTCTCAGCCCCGCCCATAAAGCGGGGCTTATTGCGCCCTCTTCTAAAATTGATACAATAATGTATATGAGAGAAGACTTATCCGTAAAACAGGCTTTTGAAGCCACAGTTCAATTTATCCGCAAAGCACTTAAAAAATATACCTTGTTTGTGCTGCACCTTTCTCCGCATCAAAATATGTTGCAAGGTATTTTGATGTATATGATAGCAGGTTGGATAATATTGTCTTTGCCTTTTATGGATAACGGAGAAGTGAGCCTGATAGATAATTTATTCACGGCAGCGGCGGCGGCTTCTACCGCAGGGCTCACCACTGTTAATTTTGCGCAATCTTATACTTTTTTAGGCAAACTAGTAGTGCTGATTATTATCCAAACGGCCGGTATCGGGTATATGACCATGTCTTCCTTCCTTTACCTTTCTTTTTCGCACCGGTTGCGCCACCGCCACACGGAAGTGTTAAATACCGAATTTGCCCTTCCGCGCACGGTACGCTTGCAAGATTTTTTAAGAGCAGTTATTATCTTTACTTTACTGGCAGAATTGATTGGAGCGGGTTTTCTGTACAACTATTTTATCCGCCACGATTTTAGCCCGTTTGATGCCACATGGTATGCCGTTTTCCATAGTGTATCGGCTTTTTGTACGGCTGGATTTAGCCTCTTTCCGGACAGTTTAATGTCCTTTGCCGATAGCAAAACCATTAATACCGTTATTTCCTTATTATCCTTGGCAGGCGCTATGGGTTTTATTGTGGTGACCGATATTTTTAACCGTATTGTCGGGCGCACGCGGGAAATATCCTATACCACCAAAATTATTGTTTTTTCTACGTTAATGGCCTTGCTTTTATGCTCTTTCTTTATCTTGATTACCAACCCCGGCTTAGCGCCCAGTGCGGTTTTATTTCAAGCGATTGCCGCTATGACCACTTCGGGTTTTAACACAATTCCCATGGCCTCTTTGGCCGTGTCTTCTTATTTAGTCATCATGGCGCTGATGTCTATCGGCGGGTCCCCCTCAGGTACCGGCGGCGGCTTAAAAACTACTACCGTCACGTGCTTGGTGGCTACTGTGTCCAGTCATTTATTTGGCAGGAAACATATCACGTTTTTAGGACGTCAGATTCCGTTGCACCGCCTGTATATCGCCAATTCTACTTTTATTTTCTATATCTTCATGCTTTTTGTTACTTTGTTCTTGCTTACTTGGGCAGAAGATTTGCCATTTATAGAGCTTTTCTTTGAAGCCGTGGCCGCCTTAAGCACCGCTGGCATTAGCTTGGGCACTACCGAGAAATTGGGTTTTTTGGGCAAACTGATTATTATTGCCACCATGATTATCGGCCGCGTGGGTGTTATTACCTTTGGTATGGCTCTTCTGAAACGGGACGAAGATGAATTAGAGGAAGAAGAAGAACATTTAAAAAGAGAGGACTTGGCGGTCTGACCGCCTTGAAAGTTATGAAATTTTCCGTCATCAGCTTGGGGTGCCCCAAAAACTTAACCAATACCGAAGAATTTTCCGCCCGCCTGATCGGCAAAGGCCATGAGCTTTTATTAGACCCGCAAGGGGCAGACGTGCTGATTATTAATACGTGCGGCTTTATTGCCTCCGCCGTTCAAGAGGCCGAAGATACTATCGCCTATGCCCTTGAGCTTAAACAAGCAGGACACGTAAAAAAAGTGGCCGTTACCGGCTGTATGGTGGAAAGATATAAAGATAAAATCTTAGCAGATTTTCCGCAAGTAGATTTGCTGTTCTCCATTGGCAAACAAGAACAAATTGAAAAAATTTTAAATAAAACAGGTTTTGTGGAAGGAGCTTTACCTAAAAATCTATACTTGCCCGAATATAAAATGAGTCTGACTGCTCCGCACACGGCTTACCTGAAAGTAGCCGACGGCTGCAATAACCGCTGCGCGTATTGCACCATTCCTTTTCTGCGCGGGCCGTACCGCTCCAAACCCATAGAAGATATTGTCCGAGAGGCAGACCTCATGGCCGAAAACGGCGTCAAAGAAATTTCTTTAATTGCGCAGGATACCACCTCTTACGGGCAAGATTTATATGGCAAACCCCAACTGGTGGAGCTACTTCAAAAACTTTTGAAAAATCGTCAAATTAAGCGTTTGCGCATTATGTACGGCTATCCGCACCGTGTGAGCGAAGAATTGGCCGATTTAATAGCTTCTACAGCGCGTATTTTTCATTACATAGATATTCCGCTGCAGCACATTGCAGACCCTGTGTTAAAACGCATGAACCGCCATTGTGACGGCGCTCAAATCAGGCGGACCTTGGATATGCTTAAGAAACGGGTGCCGGATATTTCCCTGCGGACCAATTTCATCGTCGGTTTTCCGGGGGAAACAGAAGCAGATTTCAAAGAATTACAACAGTTTGTGCATGACTATGAGTTTGACAACATGGGCGTGTTTGAATATTTCCGAGAGCAAGGCACCGCCGCACATGATTTAGACCATCAGGTATCGCAAAAAATCAAACACGAACGCCGTGTACAGTTGGAAGAAACGCAAAGCCGCGTCATTGACCGCGTGAACAAAAAACTCAAAGGAACCGTACTGGAAGCGATTGCCGACGGGCCGACCTTTGGCCGTACCTATAAAGATGCACCCGACATTGACGGTCAAGTCTCTTTCACCAAACCCGTCAAAACGGGAAGCATCTTTAAAGCACGTGTCGTGAAAGCCGAAGGCTACAAACGCACTTTAGAACCTGTAAAATAAATTAAAACCTCGGGAACAACCCGAGGTTTTAGTTTAAAGTTGATTGGTCAGCGCCCCTACAATAAAAGAGTTCCACCCTACTTCCCGTTCTGCTGTCATTTCATCAGAATCGGCAAAATCTTTTTCAAACAAACGCTCCGTCAATTCTTGCACAAAAGCAGGGTCGGAAATACCCAAGCTCATTTCCTGATTAATAAACAGGCTCATTTTATCAAAATTGGCCGAGCCTACCACCGCCCAACCGTCATAAATGGCTGCTTTGACGTGGCTCATGCCCTTGTAAAAATACACCCGTATGCCGTTGCGCCAGAGTTTATTAGCCATGATTTGATTGTTGCTGTGCATAATGGTTACATCATTTTCGCTGGGCAAAATGACACGTACGTCCACCCCGCGACCGCGGGCTTTGATCAGTTCTCCCACAATGCGGTCATCGGAAAAATAAGCATTTTGGATATAAATGCGTTTTTTGGCGCGTTTAATAGCTTCCAACTGCGCTTGGAAAATTTCCGCCTGCGTAGGCTTGGTATACAGCAGACGCACGTCTATCATGTCGGGTTCTTCTTTATTGACGGCGCGGTATTTTTTGCTAAAGAGCTTACGGTATGCAGCGGCAAAATCTCCGCCCCAGCCGTTAAAAGACCATGCCTCATAAAAATTTTTGACCAGTTTTCCCACCACCGGCCCGCGCAGGGCCACCATCATATCATGCCAAGTGTAGCGGTATTCCTCACCAATGTTCATACCTCCTGTGTAGGCCAACTCTCTGTCAATCAAATACACTTTGGTATGGTCAAAGGTCCCCCACGTATTTAAATGGGTACGGGCTTTGGCTGTGGAGCCTTTGCGCAAGTAGCTCTTGATGCTTTTGGGCATGACAAAATCTTCTTCATAGGCAAGTTCAGGCTGACGGGTGGAATTGACAATCGTGTTTAATTCATCGGTTAATACGCGCACATCTATGCCGCCTTCCGCGCGCTGTTTAAAGAGGTCTGCTATTTTAATGCCGTAGGGGTCCGTACCAAAAATATACACCCGTGTAAAAATAGAGTGTTGCGCCCGTTGCGCGGCCAAAATAAAATGCGGGAAAAATTCCTCTCCGTCAATTAAAAGCGTCACGGAAGCTTTGTACTTTTGCTTGCTGATATTTTTATTAAGCCATTTCTCAAAGTCTGGCAGGTCCATTTCTTCTCCGGAGTCAGACAAAGCAGGCACTTCCTCTAAGTCTTTATATCTGGGCGGCAAAGCCGTATATATACTGGATAGGGTTAAAGAGCCAAGGCGCGTGGCTGAAGTAAAAGGTGCTTTGATAATACCTATGAAATGACTTTTCACAAAAAAGGACCATAAAAACGTGGTGGAAAAGCCCAACTGCGTCATCTCTTTTTCTAAATCATAATAAGGGGGCAACTGCAAGGGAGTAATAATATCTTTCTCTACGTCTACGTATAAAAACGGCGTCAGCGGTACATTTTTAAGCTGCAACAAAAAGCGCGTATAAGGAGCACCCTTTTCATTGACCAATTCTTTTAACTTCTTAAAAACCAACGCATCAAACTCTTTGCTTTCCAGTTTTCCGACGATATCCACATCTGCAGGAGATTGGGCTAAATCTACCAAGTCCAACTTTCCGCTTGCATCTCTGTATAAAAGGGTTTCAAAATTTTCTATAAAAATCACTTTTCCTTCTTGCGGTTTTGGCGGAGCAACGGAAAGCAAAACTTCTTTGAGCACTTCGGTCCATTCCCGTCCCACCACCAGTACGGTTTGGGCTTTTTCCCCTTCGCCCATATCAAAAAAACCTTTCGGCTCCAATAAAGAGTACGGACTGCCTTTTTGAATGTCAGCCGTGGCCGAAGCTACAAAATAAAACTGTTTTCCCTCATAAGAATAAAGCAAATAAAGTTTGTCTTTCCACAAAGACACTTTTTCAGGGGAAAGAGCATGCTCCTCTATGGAGGAAAACACCTGATGTTTTCGGTTTTGTGTAGAGGAGCAACCGCTTAAAAAAAGTAAAGACGTAACGCAAAGGAAAAAGAGAAAAGATAATTTTTTCATATATCTATTGTATCAAAAGCAGGCAGAGAGCCAAAATTTTCTGTTGAAATTTAAAAAAAAATAGATATACTAGTAGAGAGTTGTATCTTTTTCCGTCGTTATTTAACTCATAAGGAGCCGTAAATGAAAATTACCTTTGAAGGGAACAAAAAGGTGCGCGTACGCGTGAAAGACTTTGACGTTTGGACAGATCAACCCAAAGAACAAGGCGGAGATGCTTCCGCTCCTACCCCGATTGACTTGTTTTTATCGTCATTGGGCAGCTGCAGCGGAGTGTATGTTTTAAATTTCTTAAAACAACATGCTCTGCCGGAAACGGTCTATTTAACCTTAGATCCCGTGTGGAATATCAATGATTACGTGATTGAAAAAATCAAAGTGGTCATTCATGTACCGGCAGACTTTCCGCCCAAATATGAAAATGCCCTGATTGAAGTTGCCAAACGCTGCTTGGTAGCACGGCATGTAAAAATAGAGCATGAAATTTCCGTAGTAAAAGAAGCCTAAAAAAACCCCGCATAACGCGGGGTTTTAATTCTTCTCAAGTTCTATTTAGCCATAGCTTTTTTAATAGTTCTTGCCAGCCTTTTCACTCCCTCTACAATTTGTTCTTCAGTAGAGTAAGAGAAGTTCAAGCGCAAATCATTCTTTTTGGCATCACGCGGCGGATAAAAGTCCACCCCTGCCACATAGGCTACACATTCTTGTAGGGAGATTTTAAGCATTTCCTGCGCGTCAATATACTCGGGCAAAGTAACCCATAAGAAAAGTCCCCCTTCGGGTTTGGTCCAACTGACGCCTTGGGGCATTTCCTCGGCTAAGACTTTCAGCATCAAGTCGCGTTTTTTGTGATATACTTTTACCACTTCTTGGATATGGCCCTGCAAATGGCCGCTCTTTAAATAAGCTTCTGCTGCCACCTGCACAATGGGGCTGGTGCATAAGTCCATTGCTTGTTTTAAGATTACATACTTTCTTATCACTTCGGCAGGAGCCAAGACATAGCCCAAGCGGAACCCCGGCACAAAAACCTTGGAGAACGTAAACAACGTAATTACATTGCCGCGGCCTTCGTCCAAATGGTAAAAGGTTTTAGGTGCCGTACCTTCAAAACGTACCTGACGATACGGGGAATCTTCTACAATGAGCGTATTGTATTTTTCGGCTAATTTTAAAATTTCCACGCGGCGGCTTTCGGGGATAGTAAGACCGTTGGGGTTTTGAAAATCAGGCACCAAATAAATAAATTTACACGGTCTGCCTGCTACCTGTAACTCTTGGAGTCTTTTTTCAATAGCGGCAGGAACAACCCCTTGCTCATCACTGTCGGCCCCGTACACATCAGCACCCGAAGCTTCAAAAGCTTGCAAAGCCCCTAAATAAGTGGGAGAAGACGTAACAATGGCATCACCGCGGTTTAAAAAAATGCGCGAAGTCATATCCAACCCCTGCTGAGAGGCTGATACTACCAATAGTTGCTCGGCTGTGGCATCAATATCTTCGGTTTCTTTTAAAAGTTTGATCAGCTCTCTTTTTAGCCCTGCTTGCCCCTCCGTGGTACCGTATTGCAAGGCTTCTCTGGCAGAGGTAGCCAATGCCTCCTGCATACTTTTAGCTACGGCTTCTATAGGAAATAATGTAGGGTCCGGCAAACCGCCGGCCAAAGAAATCACTTCAGGTCTGGAAATGACTTTTAAAAGTTCACGAATGGCTGAGGCTTTAATGCTGTTGGCCGTATCAGAATATAGTTTTTTATAATCCATTTTTTTACTCCTCTGAAATTATCGGATATACTCGGTAATTTTAAGACTTAAATCTTTGCTCGGCACGGAATGGGTCAGAGCACCGCTGGAAATTACATCAGGTTTGGCCTCACAATAAGCGGCTAAGTTTTCTTTGTTAATGCCGCCGGAAATTTCCACCAACGCACGGCCGTTAATAAGATTTACGGCATCAGCAGCTTGTGCAGGGGTCATATTATCTAACATAATAATATCAGCTCCGGCAGCCAAAGCTTCGTTAATTTCAGCTGTGTTCGTCACTTCCACTTCCACCTTAGGGGTATGACCAATCACGTCTTTAATACGTTTGACGGCTGCAGTAATAGATCCTGCCGCGGCGATATGGTTATCCTTAATCATCACGCTGTCTGCCAAAGACATACGGTGATTACGCGCTCCGCCGCAACGCACGGCATACTTATCCAGTTTACGCATGCCCGGTTGGCTTTTGCGCGTATCTACCATCATTACACCATAAGGCTTGGTAATCTCTGCATATTCGCGGCTGGCGGTGGCAATACCGCTCATACGTTGCATAAAGTTCAAAGCGGTGCGTTCCGCTTTTAAGATGCTTAATGTAGCGCCTTCAAGCGCTAATACTTTTTCCCCTTTTTTCACAAATTCTCCGTCTTTTTTCAAAGGAGTAAAAGTGACCGTTTCATCTACATACCAAAAAGTTTGTCGCGCAATATCCATACCGCACAAAACCAAATCTTCCTTGGCTACAATCACGGCACGGGCACGGTCCTGCGGGGTAAAAATATTGTCGGAGGTAATATCCCCCAGTCCTAAATCTTCTTCAATAGCTAACTGTATAATTTTTTCAATAATCATTTGCTTAACTCAAACATTTTTTGTAAAGATTTTTGTGCAAGGACCAGCACGTCTTCGGGCAAGGTGACAATTTGGTCCGGCTGAGGCTCCAAGAGAGCCTGAAAAGTATTTTCTAACGTATTTTGTTTCATATATTGGCACGTACCAAACGGCCAAACAAATTTTTTATCTTGAAAAGCGGCCTCTAAGCGGTTCACCAGTCCTTGCTCGGTCAACATACCGAATATTTTGGCCTCACTTTTTTCCACAAAGTCTTGCATACCCTTGGTGCTTGCCACATAGTCACATGCGGCGCAAACTTCAGGCTGACATTCGGGGTGGCAAATCATCACAATATCCTTGTAGTCAGCACGCAGTTTTTGCACGTCTTGCACCGTGTATTTATCGTGTACACAGCAGCTGCCGCCGGCGGCAATAATTTTTTTGGGATTTCCACGACGAATTAATTCTTGCTCTATATTTTTGGCCATCAATAAATCAGGCACAAAAATCAATTCTTTCTGCGGTAAGTTTTCTGCAATATCAAACACATTACCCGAAGTAACGCATACGTCACATTCAGCCTTTACCTCTGCAGTGCTGTTGACGTAGCAAAGCACGGGGACGTTGGGATATTTTTGTTTCAAAGCGCGTACTTCTTGGGCCGTGATGGCATCAGCTAAACTGCAACCAGCCTTACCGGCCGGAATAATAACTTGTTTGGAAGGATTTAAAATCTTGGCCGTTTCCGCCATGAACCATACACCGGCAAAAACGATTTTTTCTTCAGAGACTTCCCGTGCTTTTAAACTCAAAGCATAGGAATCTCCGCTAAAGTCGGCCACGCCCAATACCAGTTCCGGTACGGTATAAGAATGGGCTAAAATAACAGCATTTTGTTCTTTTTTGAGTTGATTAATGGTAAGCGTATAAGGGGCCGCTTGCAAACAATCGGCATACGTCCATTTTAGGTCTTGCCGGTAAGACACAGAACCCAAAAGCCCATAGAGTCTATGGGCTTCTTGTTCTAAAAGTTCTTTGTTACCAGCCAAACCGAAAGACATCTTAGTAGGCGGCCTCTTCGTCAGGCAAAGCTTCTTGGTCGGTGACCGGTGCAGAAACATCAGCCGGCATTTGATTGCCTTCACCGTCCACCACGGTTTTTTTAACAGCCATGGTGCGGGCCGGTCTTTGGCCGGATTGGCGGGTGGAGCTTTGGATATAAGAAGCACCGCTTACTTGATCTTCATAAGAAGAAACGCGGTCATAATTATCATTGGGAACAATCAAATTATCAAACTCTTGATCCACGATTTGATATTTGGCGTATTGATCGGTTAAACCTTCATCTTGGGAAGAGGCACTTTTATCAGCAGAAGCACAACCCACACTTAACACCGCCAACACGGCAAACAGAAAAATTTTTTTCATAAAAAATATCTCCTTATTAAACAGCATCGCCATACTAGATACATTGTATAAATTATTCTCCAAGATATGCCAATATTTTTTCAGGTGTGTCCCAAGTGATATTTGCTACAATAAGTTTCATATTCATTTTTATTTCGATTACAAGTTGGAGCTTATCGTATGGAAACACTGCTGCATTATGTCAATGTCATTAACGGATTTATTTGGGGACCCCCCATGATTATCCTGATTTTTGGATTAGGCATTTATTTTACCTTCAAGCTGGGATTTATTCAAAAATATACTTTTAAAGCGATTTCTCTTTCCTTGAGCAAAGATGAGGGAGCAGGCACGGTCAGCAGTTTTGCTTCTCTAGCCATGATGATTGGTGCCACCGTAGGCACCGGAAGCATTTTGGGTGTCACGACCGCCGTGGCCGAAGGCGGCCCCGGAGCGGTATTTTGGATTGTGCTGGCGGGGCTTTTTAACTTTGTCATTAAATACTGCGAATGTACCGCTGCGGTAAAATACCGCGTACGCAGAGACGGCGAGTATGTAGGCGGACCGATGTATGTCATGACACGCGTATTAAAAATGAAATGGTTGGCTGTTGTTTTTGCCTTCGGCACTATTTTTATGGCTTTGACTGCAGGAGCAGCCCTGCAAACCAATTCTATTGCTGATGTCTTACGGGAAGGCTATAGCTTAAATCCGTGGATTATCGGATTTATTGTGGCTGTTTTTGCAGGAATCGTAACCATTGGCGGTGTAAAAAGAATAGCCGCTTATTCAGAATGGCTGGTGCCACTCATGGGCGGAGCTTATTTGTTTATTGCTTTAATCATTCTCATCATGAACTGGACTGATGTTCCCCTAGCGCTTTGGCAAATTGTCAGCATGGCTTTCACCGGCAAGGCCGCTTTGGGCGGTGCGGTTGGCGTAGGAGTCATGGCTGCTTTTAAAGGCGCGTTAAATGCTATTGGAATGGGAGTTTCCAGAAGTGTAATGAGTACGGAAGCCGGCTTGGGCAGTGCCTCTATTGCCGCTTCTGCCGCGCAAACCAAAAGTGCCGCCAAAATGGGTATCATTTCTGCTACTTCTGTCTTTTGGACCGTATTTATTTGTGTACTTTCCGGCTTGGTAGTGGTGCTGGCAGGAGACTGGCAAAACCCCGACGTCTTTGCCGCCAACCTTTGTAACAGCGCTTTTAAAACGGTGCCTTATATCGGAACCCCTATTTTAATCTTCTCGCTCATTATTTTCTCTTTTACTACCTTAATCGGTTGGTCTTATTACGGGGAAAAAGCCTTCCAGTTTTTGGGCTGTGGAAAATGGACCAAAACATGGCGCGTTTTCTACATCGTAGTATCGGTCATTGGCGGAGGCTTGGGAACCACTTTCTCTTTAGGGTGGAAGATTTCTGCCGATGCTTTTGAAGTGGGGTTAAGCACCCGTTTTGCTTGGGGACTGACCGTACTGATGATGACGCTGATGACACTGCCAAATATTTATATGTTGTGGAGACTGCGGCATAAACTGCAAAAAGAAACCCAGATAAATTTACACAAAGTAGTATAAATTAAAAGCCCCGCTGAAAAGCGGGGCTTTTAATTTACTTTTCAATTTGGTTTAAACCTTGGTTTTTATCAGCAAACATTACTTTTGCGGCTTGGCTGATATTGCGCCCTGCCGGTTGCTGATACGGCAGCAAATCAAACTCCGGCATCACCGAATATAAGTGGTCAAATACATCAGACTGTATCCCTTCGTATTTTAACCATTCGGTCGTAGCGGTAAAACAATAAATCTCTAACGGTAATCCTGCCGTAGTGGGAGCCAACTGACGCACCATACAGGTTTGCTCATGATTGATGGTGGATAAACTATTTAAATAAGCCACCGCGTATTGGCGAAATGTACCCACATTGGTTAAATGTCTTCCGTTTAAAAAACTTTCCTTATTTCCGTGCTCTTCATTAAAAGCACGGATTTCAGCTTCTTTATCTTTTAAATAACCGGAAATCAGCTTTATTTTTTTCAGACGATTTAATAAATCTTGGTCCAAAAATTTAATAGTTTCTACATCTACATTAATAGAACGTTTGATACGTCTTGCCCCGCTTTCAAACATACCGCTCCAGTTTTGAAACGGACGGGATACCAAATCATACGCAGGGATATTTACCAGTGTATTGTCAAAGTTTTGTACACGCACGGTGGTGAGGGTAATATCGGTTACCGTACCGTCGGCACCGTGAGATTCCATGGTGATCCAATCTCCGATTTTAAGCAAATGGTTGCTAGCCAGCTGTATGCCTGCGGCAAAGCCCAAAATAGGGTCTTTGAAAATCAACATAAACACCGCAGCAGCCGCTGACAAACCGGTAATGACAAACATCGGCTTTTTGCTGATTAAAATGGAAATAATCACCAAAGCTCCCAACAAATAAATCACAATTTTGGCCGCTTGAAATACCCCGCGCAAAGGCACATTGGGGTTTCTGCCGTACATGTGATCTAAAATATTCACGGCACACACAAACAAGCGCATGAAGCAGGCTACTACGTAAATACCTACTATTTTTTGTAAAACAGGAGCCAAAAAAGCCCCCTCCACAGGAAGAAACAACGGGTACAATTGCACCACCGCCACGGCAGATATGCTGTAACCGGCGGCAACTAAAATACGAGAGTGTTTAACCGCTTCAAAAAAATGCGGAAATTTGGAAACAAAAAAGGAACGGTCAAAAACAAGATAGAACAGTCCTTTAAAAATTTTGGCTATCAAATAAACCGTCAAAAACAAAACCAATATTCCCAAAAATTCCGCTGATAAAGTGCTTACTTTATCCGACACAAAAGACCAAGAAGCAAATAAATTTCCAAACCAAGTTGTCAGCATAACCCCTCCTTCGTACTTTTTATAAAAAAAGTTATTATAATTAAGTGTATGAAAAAAGTTTTCTCATTGGCAATATTCTCCGTTTTCTTTGTGGCGTGTTATGCGCCATTAAACAACTCCGGCGTAGCCACCACCAAAGCGTGGTTGGATATCCCTGCCAAAAAGACCGATTTTGACGGAAAACAGTTTGACTCCTGCTATCAGTTCCGCCTTAGCTTTTCCCCCGCAGAAGCCAAAACTGCTTTAGACGGACAAAAAACTTGCATTGACAGCTGTTGTTGGAGAAGCGAACAGTCAGAAGTGGTATTGGACTTTAATAAAAACTTTGAAAAAAATTTAAAATATTATGGACGCGCCGATAAATACACACCGTCTAAAATTACGCTCTCCGTCAGCCATTCCAATTTAGTCAATACCACTTCGGTCAAAGTATCCGAAAAAGGAATCATTAATAAAAACGGTTTGGTGAAATTAAAAAGAGAAACGGTGGAAGACCCTGTACGTTTGGCACAAATAGAAAACCAAGCCCGTTTCTTACAAGCACGCAGAAATGCCTACTTGGCAGATCAGGCTATCCTGCAAGAGCAAAACACTCAAACCGCAGAAGATGCCGCCGCCCAACAGCGTGCTCAAGATTTGTTACAACGATTGGAAGGAGCCAAGATAGACCGCTACTTTTATAACTTAAACAAAGAGTATAGAAGCAAAAAATATATCTTTCTTTTGAGTCAACGCATTTACACCGCCCGCCTGAGTGATGAAAATATTTACACCGTTTATTGCAAAGCCAAGGTACAAACGGGCACCCAACCTGAAGACCTGCAAAACCGCACCTTCAGCTGCGGAGTATGGAAGGTAAATTTAGCCTTAGGCACGGCGTCCCCTGCCGACAGTGTAGCCCGCAAAATCAAAACCCAAAATTAGTTTTTACCGTTTTCCGCTGATTTTAGAAATGCTGATAAAAAACCTGTTTTTAGGAGTTGTCTGTTTTGTGCGTTTGAGTGCGATTATGCACGAGTTCACAAAACAGCCTAAAAACAGGTCTTTTTATATTTTTTCTATCGGCTAGCGCTAGGCTTACCTTTTTCGGTAATGAGAAAAAGTAAGAAGAAAAAACCTAATAAAAAACCCTCCTACTTTATTCGGAGGGTTTTTTATTAGATTTATTTTTTTCCTGCTGCTTTGGCTGCCTCATGGTTACGCTGTTTGAGCTTACCCATGATTTCGGGAGGAACAATTTTGTTAAAACTTCCTTCGTCCAAAGCCTTTTGCACGGCAGAGGAGCGAGCCTCTGCTTCTTTCTGTGCCGCCACAGGATCTTTTAGTCCCAATCCGTCGGCTGCACCACTGCTTTGATCCGCTTTTTTGGGAGTCAAATTTTTTGATTTTTTGTAACTCGGCTCATAGCTGTTGGCAGCTGCCGTTTTGGCAGACGGGGCCGCGGTGGCTGCTTTAGGTGTTGCCGCGGGTTTTTCTTCTCCGTTTCCTCTGACAAAATTCTCCGTTGCACCGCCCGCCGTCAAAGGTTTCTCTACAGTAACGGCTGTAACAGGGCGGTTTACAACCACATTGGTACGCGGCCTGACCACAGAAGTTGTATCGGTCTGTGGGTGAGTAACCACCACCGTAGTTCTGGGATGCGCCGATACAGCCGCTGCACTTACAAAAAACAAGCTTATCAAAAATAAATGTTTCATAATATCTCCTTTTTTATAGTATAGCAAAGCCATGTATTTTTTCAAGGCAGCTATCGGCGGAAAATTTCCGTCACTCGGTCAAAAATTCCCGTACACCATGCTATCGCCAGTCCGTAATTACTGACCGGCACCCCCGCGTGAGCCAAATGGGCCAAACGGTTTAAAATCTGTTGACGAGTCACCATACATCCACCGCACTGCAAAGCCAATTTATAAACAGATAAATCTTTGGGAAGAGGATCTAAATTGCTCACAAATTCAAAAGAAAGCTTTTTGCCCGTTTTCTTCTGCAATAATGCAGGCAGTTTCACCCGTCCGATATCATCACACACGTTGACGCTGTGTGTGCAAGACTCCAACACCAGTACTTTGTCCCCCTCTTGCAGATCTGCTATTTTTTCCGTGCCTGCCAAAAACAAATCAAAATCTCCTTTCAGGCGAGAAAACAAAATACTAAAACTGGTCAGAGCAATATTCTGTGGCACCAACGCGCTGACTTGAGCGAAAACTTGAGAATCAGTTACTACCAATTTAGGCGTATGATTTTTCAGCCACCCTTGCAATTGCTGCGGCTGCAGACAAATTCCAATGCCATAGCTGTCTAAAAGACCACGCAAGCTTTGCACTTGCGGCAAAATAAGCCTCCCTTCAGGGGCAGAATCATCAATCGGCATCACAAATACCACTTCATCTGCTTCCCCTACAAACCCGCCAAAAATATCATCATGGCTGTACGCAGTAGCAGGCATATGGCGGATAATAGCGGAAATTAAATCAGCACTATCCCCCCACTTGTCCGAAAATTCCACCACTTCCGCCCCGTCTATCTCTGCCGCAACAGGCGGAAACAAATCGGCTTTGTTATGCACTAAAAAGCAGGGAATATTTTTTTGGCGAAACAAAGACGTCCACTCTTTTTCACACAGACCAAATTCTTCGGCAAATACCAAAATGGCCAAATTGACGTGTTCTAAAGCCTCTTTGGTTTTTTCCACACGTTGCGGCCCTAATGCAGAAGTATCGTCCACCCCTGCCGTATCAATCAGCGTAACGGGGCCGATATCCAAAATTTCCATATTTTTTTTGACGGGGTCCGTCGTCGTGCCGGCCACATCTGCCACCACAGCCGTATCTTGGCCGGTTAACGCATTGATGAGCGAGCTTTTACCCACGTTCATTCTGCCAAAAATGCCGATATGAGGTCTGTTCAGTTTTACCATACTTTTATTATATATTTTAAAAAGCAAGAAAAATACGCCACTTTTATTTCCGTTGGCTTTGCTTTAATGTATAATAAAAGATATACCCTTTTAGAGGTGGTTATGACAAAAAATTGCAGTGCAACCTATGCAGATAACACAAAACAAATGAAAGCCTTTGATACGTATTTAAAAGAACGCGCCAAATTGGTAGAAAAAAATCTTTCCAAATTTATTAATAAAATTCCCAATTCTCCCAAAATTTTAACCGACGCCATGGATTATTCTTTGCAAGCAGGCGGCAAGCGTGTGCGCCCCATTTTAGCCATGGCTACCGCCGAAGCATTCGGCAAAAAAGCCGCTGACGTGATGCCTGCGGCCTGTGCGCTGGAAATGCTGCACACCTATTCTTTGATTCACGATGATTTACCCTGCATGGATAATGATGACCTGCGCCGCGGCAAACCTACCAATCACAAAGTATTTGGCGAAGATTTATCTTTGCTCGCCGGTGATGCTCTGCTGACTTATGTATTTGAAGTGTTTGCTCAAAACGGAAAAGTAAAATCTATCGGCTATGAAAATACCTTGCATGCTTTGCAAAATTTTGCCCACCGCGCAGGAGCATCCGGCATGGTCGGCGGTCAGACGGCTGATGTGTATGCTGAGGGCATGGGTACACAAGAAGCTTCCAGCTTCCGTGCTGAAAAGCTCAAAAAGACATCTAAAAAATTAGCTGATAAAAGCTTGCATTATTTCCTTTTGCCGCAATCGGTCAAAGAAACCACCCCTGAAAATGTACTGCTCTACATTCATGAAAACAAAACCGGCGCTCTCATTCGCGCCAGCGTGGAAACGGGGGCACTCTTGGCCGGAGCCAAAGGAGCAGATCTTAAACATATCCAAAAATATGCAGACTGCATCGGTTTGGTATTCCAAATCGTAGATGATATTTTAGACGTTACTGCCTCTGCCAAACAGTTGGGCAAGTCCAACAGTGACGCGCAAAACGGCAAACTGACCTTTGTCAGCTTGTTCGGTTTGGAGGGAAGCCGCAAACATGCCCAGCTTTTAATCGCCAAAGCGCAAAAAGCTTTAGACAGTCTGAAAAACGTCAAGCGCAAAAACTTGGCTCCGCTGTATTGCATGGCTGAATTTTTCAAAACCCGTACTTATTAAGGAGTGCTCATGAAAGTATTACCCACCGTCAAAACTCCCGCCGACTTGCGCAATATCAAGCGTGAACTTTTGCCCACCTTGTGCGAAGAAATTCGGCAGGAAATCATCCAAACCACCAGCAAAAACGGGGGGCATTTAGGCTCTAGTTTAGGGGCGGTGGAAATTATTACGGCACTTCATTATGTGTTTGATACGCCCAAAGACAAACTGGTTTTTGACACGGGGCACCAAGCCTATGCTCACAAACTCTTAACGGGACGACAGGACAAATTTCACTCTATTCGTACCAAAGGCGGTTTGAGCGGTTTTCCCAAACGCAGTGAAAGCCAATATGACGACTTTGGCGTAGGTCATGCCAGTACGGCGTTATCGGCCGCGTTGGGCATGGCTATTGCACGTGACCAAAAAAAGTCCGATGCGCGTGTCGTAGCCTTGGTGGCCGACGGTGCTTTAACAGGCGGTATGTCTTATGAAGCTATGCAAAACGCAGGCCTCTTGGGATCAGACATGTTGGTCATCTTAAATGATAACCAAATGTTTATTTCCAAACGTGTCGGTGCTTTAGGAAAAGTGCTTACTAAACTCTTAACCAAAAAGTATGTACAGTTGGCCGAAGAAAAAGCTACCGGCTTTTTAAAACAATTTGACGAACTGGGAAACAATGCTGCCAAACTGGCCAAACGGGCCCGCGCTATTTTGTTTCCGGGGACTATTTTTGAAGAAATGGGCTTTCGCTATTATGGCCCCGTCAATGGAAATGATATTGAAGCCATGATTGAGGTTTTGGAAAGCGTAAAAGAAGTCAAAGGCCCCGTGCTTTTGCATGTAGTTACCAAAAAAGGAAAAGGCTACACTCCTGCCGAAGAAAAACCGACCAAGTTTCACGGTATCGGTATCTTTGATGCAGATACGGGTGACACCATTGGTAAAACCAACTGTATTACCTTTACCAAGGCTTTTTCCGACACCATGACCAAACTGGCTAAAGAAGACCAAACTATCAATGCCATTACCGCGGCCATGCCTGAAGGGACAGGGCTTGATGAGTTCCGCCATACCTATCCGGAGCGCTTCTTTGACGTAGGCATTGCCGAGGAGCATGCAGCCACGTTTGCTGCAGGCTTAGCTGCCGAAGGTATGAAACCGGTGGTGGCGGTTTATTCTTCTTTTGCCCAACGTTGCTACGACCAAATCGTGCACGATATTGCTTTGCAAAACTTACCCGTCGTGTTTGCGTTGGACCGAGCAGGCCTCGTGGGCGAAGACGGACCGACCCATCATGGAGCTTATGATTTAAGTTTCTTGCGAAGCACGCCCAATTTAATCATCGCCGCGCCGGCTGATGAAAATGAACTACAGCACATGCTCAAAACGGGCATAACTTGCGGCAAGCCTTATGTTTTACGTTATCCGCGCGGCTCGGGCTTTGGGGTAAAAATGGACGAAGAGCCGAAAGAGCTGCCTATCGGAAAAGGCGTATGGCTTAAAAAAGGAAATGACCTTACTATCGTAGCGGTGGGAAACCGCGTACACCCCGCCTTGGAAACTGCCGAACTTTTACGGAAAAAAGGCGTAGATGCAGGGGTCATCAATGCCCGCTTTATTAAACCTTTAGACACAGATATTTTAGAGCAAGCATTAAAAGGCTCCCCCCGTATCGTAACGGTGGAGGACAACAGTGTCTGCGGCGGCTTTGGCTCTGCCGTGGCGGAATATTTAACCTCGCAAGAAAAGCCCTTTAAGCTTTTGCGTTTAGGGCTACCGGACGAATTTGTAGAACACGGTAAAGTGGGTCAATTGTTTGAGCAATTAGGCCTTACGCCGCAAAAAATGACGGAACAAATACTCAAATGGGGTAAATAATATGAAAAAAAACACCAAAGTGAGAAATGTAGCCGCAGCAGATCATGATTCTTCCTATATCCGCGCTTATGAGGATATTGAACTACTCAACAAGGGTACCTTGCGCCCCGTGCGCATTCAGCTGGAAGTATTAAAGCCGGAATTGTACCTCAAAGCGCTTAATATTACACAGACTATTGTCTGTTTTGGCAGTGCGCGTGTTCGCCCTGAAAAAGAGGCCAAAGCTATCGTAGCCGCTGCTAAAAAAGAACTGGCTAAAAAGCCGAAAAGCAAAACTTTGCAAACCAAATTGGCCGAGGCAGAAGGACTTTTGTCTTTGTCTAAATATTACGAAGTCGGTCGCGAATTTGCCAAGTTAGTCGTCAAAAAAGGTAAAAATCGCTTTGCCGTAGTTACAGGCGGCGGACCGGGACTCATGGAAGCGGCCAACCGCGGTGCTTTTGAAAACGGCGGCACCAGTATCGGCTTTAATATTACCTTGCCGCACGAGCAACGCCCTAACCCGTATATCACCAAGAATTTGGCATTTTTATTCCATTATTTTGCCATTCGCAAACTACACTTGGTCATGCGCTCTAAAGCCATTTTAGGCTTTCCGGGCGGGTTTGGTACGTTTGACGAACTTTTTGAAATTCTGACACTTATTCAAACCTACAAGAAAGAAGAAATTCCCGTCATTTTAGTAGGTAAAGAGTTCTGGAGCAAAGTGGTTAATTTTGATGCCTTGGCTTCCTACGGCGTAATTAACAAAGCCGATGCCAAAATGTGCCACATTGTAGATACCGCCGAAGAAGCTTGGGCCATTATTGCCGACTTCTACGGTATTAAATAAAAAGGGTTTCTTTATAAAAAACCCCGCTCTTTTGAGCGGGGTTTTTATTATCTTAATTCATAATAATTTTCATATCCAGCAATAGCTCGTCCACCTAAACTTTTACACAATTCTATTCCTTTGGCATTACTCCCATAACAAAAACGTTTATTTCGCAGATTTGCATCGTCATAATAAGAGCTTGTTAATTGAATAGAATATTCATATTCCGAGTTTGTCCTCATAGCATACGGAGAGTGACATCCACCTTCATCACATTCATATTCATAATTTTTTCCATAGCACACTTCTGCTTCACACTCTAAACTTGGGAAAGATACGGCAAGATGTTCTACATAATATGAAGTACTATCACAATCGCCAACCTCTAAACAATGAACAAGAGCCGCATCTTGCATACTTTTAAGTAAAATCATTGCTTCTGTAGCACGGCTTTTCTCTACGGCTTTAGTATATTGCGGTAAGGCCACGGCTGACAAAATACCGATAATTAAAACAACTACTAACAGTTCTATCAAAGTAAAACCTCTTTTCATTTTTTTACTCCTTTTTTAGTTTTTGCTTCAATTTTTCCGTCTGAAAAAATAGTAGCAAAAAAAAAAAACGATTTGTCAAGACTATTCTTTTTCTCCGACGAAGATAGTGTTCTTTTTACATTTCTAAAAAAGAACCAAAAAAGCTAGCAAAAAAACTGCCATTCGTAATAACTGAAAAATAAATATTCATAGCATGATTTTTCAGATTTGAGTTTAGTTTGCGTGGCTAGTTGCCAAGGCACATACTGTCAGGTACGGCGCAGGCAAGGAAACGAAAAATAACCAAATAGGGAAAATGGTTTGCACTGAATTAGACACGCAAATGAAAAAGACATACAAAAAAACCGCGTAAAACTTTACGTTTCACGCGGCGAACAAACTAAAAAGTCTCCTACTATGCTTGTTTAATGGCGTTTAAAAGATCGTCGGTATCAAACGGCTTATACAATACCCCGCTGGCACCGAGTCTTTTGGCCTCTTCGGAAATAGTTTCCTGTTTCAGGCCCGTCACCATCAGCACTTTTATCGGCGGATATTGTTTTTTCAAGCGAGCTAAAATATCCAAACCGTTTTCCGTCGGAAAGAAAACGTCCAACAAAATTAAAGACGGCACCGTCTTTTCCAACTTTTCAAATAATTCTTGTGAGCCACCGGCCTCTAATACTACTTCAAAACCGGAAGATTCCAGCACATTTTTAATGGCCGAGCGCAACATCACAGAATCATCTACTAACCCTATTCTTTGCATATTTTCCCCTATTTAATATATTGTGCAACCAATTTTTCCCCAAAATCTAACAAGGCTTGGGTGTCCTTTTTCGTAGCGGCTTCAGCATACACACGCACCAAAGGCTCCGTACCGGACGGGCGAACCAGCAACCATTCATCGTTTTCAAAATAGATTTTCACGCCGTCTAAAGTAGATACTTCGGCCACTTTGAAAGAGGCAATTTTCTTCGGCAATTTTTTGCGCAATTTTTCTGCAAAAGCTTCTTTATCAATGGCTTTGGCGGCAGGCAAATCTCTGCGCAAATACACCGAAGCACCATATTCTTTGGCCACTTCATCACAAAGCTCAGACACTTTCTTTTTGGTGTTGGCCAAAATATCGAGCCACGCCAATGCAACTACCAGTCCGTCCCTGTCAGAGGCTCCCCCCTTCCAAGAATAGCCGCCCGCTTCTTCTGCGCCGAAAGCAACATCTTCCAAATTCATAATTTCCGCCACATGCTTAAAGCCGACCGGTACTTCTTCAAAGCTGAACCCCTTGGCACGCGCAATCCGTTTGGGCAAATATCCCATGGAAACCGTTTGCACGATTTTTCCTTTAAACTTTTTATCCTTAGACAAATGGTGCAAAAGTACCCCGGCCACCACGCTGGGCGTGACGTAATTTCCTTTTTCATCTAAAAGTCCAAAGCGGTCTCCGTCACCGTCAAAGGCAAAACCGACAATGGCCTTTTTATCCAGCAGCACTTTTTTGAGTTCTGCCATATTTTTTAAAGACGGATCCGGCTGTAAGCCGTTAAAGGTCGGATCATGTTTCTCATGCAAAGCTATGATTTTGTTGGAAGGTAATATTTTCTCCAACCAACCTGCCGTTGTACCGTGCATATAATCTACAGCAATATTGCCCTTTAACGTAGCAACTTTTTTAACATTAGCAACGGAAGATAAATGTTTTTGGTAAAGATCTGTTAAATTCTTTTGATCAGCCTTTTGACCGTAGAGGAAAAGGACCGGATTTTCATCAATATTTTGCTCAATTTCTTTGGTTTCGCGAAGCGGAGCGGAACAACCGCCCAATTTCACTTTAACCCCGTTGTACTGGGCAGGATTATGGCTAGCCGTCACCATGATCCCTAACCAAAATTTCTTAAGAGTAAGCATACTGACCATAGGAGTCGTGACCGGACATTCGGACAAAACAACGTCTATCTTGTTGGAGCGCAAAATACTGGCAATGTCTGCCGCAAATAAATCTGACATAAAACGACGGTCATAACCCACAAATACTTTGGCGCTTTTTCCCTCATCTTCAGACGGAGCATTTTCGTTAATATAATCGGCTAAAGCTTGTGCCAAACGGCGCACATTTTCATACGTAAAATCCCACGCAATTACACCTCTCCAACCGTCAGTACCAAACTTAATTTCAGCGGCCATATCAGCCCTCCGTAAAAAAATAAAAATTTTTCATTCCCATATTTATCTAAAAAGTGGAGGTGGGGGGATTCGCACCCCCGTCCGAACATCCTAACAACCCAGACCCTACAGGTTTAGCTGCACTTAATTAATCATAAAGTAAGCGTGCAGCGGCACCTTTATGATTTGCTCCGTGTGTCTTGGGTATATCAAGACGAAGCGCGCCTGATATACTGCATTTCACATAATGACTGCCTTTCCCAAGCGTGTGAAAAGCACTCGGGAGGCAGTGGACTAAGCGTTAGCCCAAGCGACTTGATTGTCGTTAGTTATTTTTGTAGCCCTATTTGAATTGGCCTGGCCAACCAATACCTGCTCCTAGGCCGTAACAGATACCCGTCGAATCTATTACACCCCCGTAAATACGGAAATTTTCAAAGAACGCGGCTTTGACGAGCCGCCCCCATAAACGGTATTATATTGTATCATTTTCTTATAGCAATTTTGGACCGTTGGCACAATACATTATTAAAAACTATGTACGTAACTACTAAACCGACCCTTTATTTAATTGACGGACTGAACTTAGTGCGCAGCTTTTTGTGGCAGTTTGCTCGCACGGAAGAAGACGTAACCGAAGAATTTTTAGATTTTTTAGAAGCTGTTTCTCAAGACGAAAAATACTGTATGCATGAGTACCGCGTGGTGTTTGACGGGGCATACCGCCCCGTAGGTCCTTTGTACCGCGCTGGAGTACATATTGTATTTTCCGAGCAGGATACAGCTGACGATTATATTTATCAAGAGGCCTATTTTTTAGCCCAACAAGGCCGACGTGTCATTGCGGTAACTTCGGACAGAGATTTACAGGCCCGCTTAAAAGATATCGGCGTAAAAGCACTCTTTTGTCAGAAGTTTTATAACAGTTTAAAAATCTCTTGCCGCTAAAAAAATTGTAATCTCGCTTTTTTTTTGTTAAAATAATATCAGTAGGGCTGGTGGCGGAATTGGTAGACGCGACAGACTTAAAATCTGTTGATCGCAAGATCGTGGGGGTTCGAGTCCCCCCCTGCCCACTCTTTATTTAAAGACCGGGCCGACCCGGCAGAGGGTAATATGTTAGAAGATTTGCAAAGAACATTGGCCAAGGCCTTTGGCTGGGTATTTACGGTCCACTCTACCGGACTTCGTTTTTTTTCTATCGCAATGGTTATTGCGGTGCTTTTCTTGTTAATGGGCTTCCGTGTTATCGGCGGCCTGTTTTTATTGGTAGCTTGCTTTTGTGCTTTCTTTTTCCGTATTCCAAAAGTCAATGCACAATTTGCCGATGACGAAATTGCCAGTCCTGCCAACGGCACCGTGTTGAGCATCAAAACCGAAGATGACCCGAACTCCGTAGTCATTCGTATTTTCTTGTCCGTTTTTGATGTGCACGTACAGCGTGCTACGGTGAGCGGAAAAATCGGAGAAATTTTCTATCACAAAGGGTTGTTCTTATTTGCCAACAATCCTGATGCCGCTTCTAAAAACGAACGCAATTTAATTCAAATTTACCGCCCCAATAGCGACCGCTTTGCCCACGTAGAGCAATTAACCGGTGCTATCGCCCGCCGCATTGAATGTTGGGTCAAACCCGGACAAGAAGTAAAGGTGGGTGACTTGATCGGCTTGATCCGCTTCGGCAGCCAAGTGGCGGTGTACCTGCCCAAAGATGCCGTACGCATCATCGTCAAAGAAGGCCAAAAAGTAGAAGGTGGAAACACCGTCTTGGCCTTGTGGAAATAATTATGGCTCAAGAAAAAAACACCCCTAAGGCCGTACAAAAAATCAAACAAACCGGTGCTGCAGCTGCTCCATCTTTATTTACATTGGGGAATTTGGCTTGTGGTTTCTTTTCTATTTTAGCTGCTGCTCAAGGAAACTTTTCCAAAGCCGGTTGGCTTATTTTGATTGCTGCCGTATTTGATTTATTTGACGGTCGTGTGGCCCGTATGCTCGGTACGGAAAGTGAATTTGGTGTAGAAATGGACTCTTTGGCAGACGGGGTTTCCTTCTGTACGGCTCCGGCTATTTTGATGTATTTTATGGTGTTGCATCAATATCCTTTGTGGGGCGCGCCGATTGCTTGTGTATATGCTTGTTTCGGTATTTTGCGCTTAGCTAAATTTAACACTATGGCTCATGCCGGTGAAGGTTCTAAAAAATATTTTTCCGGTCTTCCGGTGCCAGCTCCTGCTTCTATTTTGGCTTCTTTTGCCATTTCTTACAGCATTATGCAGGCCGGCGGACATAACTTGCGCATGATGCCCGTCTTCTTGCCGCACGTTTACAATTTAGTAGCTTTGGGTATGTTGGTTATGGCTATTTTGATGGTTTCCACCGTTCCTTATGCGGCTTTTAAATCTAAACGGGAAAATAAAAAAATGAGTGTATGGAACATGCTTTTATTGGTGGTACTTGTAGTGCTTTTAATCCGTTTCCCGCAAGATGTGATCTTTATTGTCATGACTGCTTATGTATTGTTTGGTTTATTGGCTGTTTTGTACCGCGCGTTTAAAGGCATTAAAGTAGAAAAATAGTTTAAATTTTGTTTCCAAACGCCCGCGGTTAAAATCGCGGGCGTTTTTCTTTGCTTTCTCTAGCAGAATTGCTACAATAAATCAAAAGGAGACTTCCGTGAAAACCTCTCTGCAAGATTTTGATAAAAAGATGGCCCTTGATTTACAAACCCCTACACTCTTTGGCATAGATGAAGCGGGGCGAGGTCCTTTGGCCGGTCCGGTAGTTGCTTGCGCCTGCTTTATTCCTTCCAATATGTACAGCTATTTTGAAGATGTCAACGATAGCAAAAAATTGACCGCACAAAAAAGAGAAAAGATTTTTGAAAAAATTAATCAATTAGGTATTTTGTACGGAGTAGGTTTTGCTTCGGCAGAAGAAATAGACCGCTATAATATTTTGCAAGCCACTTTTTTGGCCATGCGCAGAGCCGCGCAAAAATTTCACAATCTTTACAAGGCAGTCGCTTTGGTGGACGGAAATCATCTGATTAAAGATTTCCCCCTCCCACAACAGGCCGTTATAGACGGAGATGCCAAATCTTTAAACATTGCCGCAGCCAGCATTATCGCCAAAGTTATCAGAGACCGTTATATGGATACTTTAGAGAAGCTTTACCCCGGCTACGGGTTTTCCGCGCACAAAGGATATGGCACACCGAAACACATTGCCGCCGTACGTGAGCTGGGCCCATGCAAAGAACACCGCAAAACATTTGCTCCGATACGGGACTTTTTTGCCCCTACTTTATTCCCATGAACACCACTCAATCCGGTTATGAGGCAGAAGATAAAGCCGTTGCCTTTTTAAAAAATAAAGGGCACCGAATTTTGGCGCGCAATTATCGCAAAAACTGTGGAGAAATAGACATTATTTCCTTAGACAAAAAAACTTTGGTTTTTTGCGAGGTTAAACAGCGCAATAGCAGCGCCTTTGGCGGGCCTGTGGCGGCCATTACCAAAAGCAAACAAAACAAAATAGTACAAACCGCGCACCTATATATTAAGGAAAATGCTCCCAAATTTGATAGTATAAGATTTGATGCTATATGTCTGCTGGGTGAAGAAATAACGCATATACCTGATGCTTTTATCCCTCAGCGGTACAATTTATAAACGGAGGCCGTATGACCCAACTTCAGCAAGTCAAAAAAGCCGTTGCTTATATCAACAAGAAAACTAAAAATTTTAAGCCGGAAATTGCGATCATCACCGGTTCCGGTTTGGCAGGATCTATTCCGCCGCTGGAAAAGAAAATTACCATTTCTTATGCCGATATTCCCGGTTTCTTGCGCAGTACTGTTCCCGGGCACACGGGTAATTTGATTTTCGGTACGTTTAAAGGCAAAAAAATTATGGTCATGCAGGGCCGTTTCCACTATTACGAAGGACACCCGATGAAAGATTTGGCTATTTCTATCCGCACAATGTTTATGCTCGGTGTGGAAAAACTGGTAGTGTCTGCGGCGGTAGGCTCTTTGGATATGAAGCTCAAACCCGGCTCTGTCTGTGTGTTAAATGACCATATTAACTTCATGGCTAACAATCCCTTAATCGGCAACCACGAAAAAGAATTTGGCCCGATGTTCTTTGACCTCTCCGAAGCGTATGACAAAAAATTGCGCAAAGCCACTATGGACGCTGCCAAAAAGCTCAAAATCAGCGCTAAAGAAGGTTGCTATTTTGCCGTAACAGGGCCGAATTTTGAAACACCGTCCGAAATCAAAGCTTTCAAAAAATTGGGCGCCACCGTGGTGGGCATGAGTGTAGTGCCGGAAGTATTGGTCGCTCGCCAATGTGGCATTCGTGTACTCGGCCTTGCATGGGTAACCAACATGGGTTGTGGCATTGCCAAGACTCCGCTTTCTCATGAACAAACCATCAGCGAAAGCAAAAAAATTGAAGGTAAATTTAAAGATTTATTGGAAACTGTTCTTCCCAAAATCTAGTCTGAATAACCCCGCCGTATTAAGCGGCGGGGTATTTTGCGTATGTCTAAAGCAATACTTCGTTTAGGAAAAGAAACCTTAGTATATGGCACCTCCACCGTTGTGGCAAGGCTGCTGAACTTTTGTTTAGTTCCTTTTTATACTTACTACTTAGCTACCGCAGAATACGGCGTGGCCGCCACGGTTTTTGCCATTATTGCGTTGCTGAATGTGGTGTTTTTATTCGGCATGGACCAAAGTTATCTGCGTTTTGCCAGCGAAGCCGAAAATAAAAAAGAAGTCTTTCAACACTGTTTTTACGGATTGCTCCTTTACGGAGCGGTGTTAGGCGGAATGATGTTTCTTTTTTCCAAACCTTTGGCCGTTGTGGTCGGCATTGGAGCCGCGCACGTTAATTTGATCCGTTTGGCCGTGTTTATTTTATTTTTGGATATGTTAAACATGATTCCTTTTACCAAGCTTCGCCTTCAGCGACGCGCGTGGTATTTTGCAGGGGTACGCACGGCCTCTATCATCGTGAATGTGCTTTGTAATGTCTTGTTTATTGCCGTTTATAAAATGGGAGTGGAATCTATTTTTTGGGCCAATATTTTTGCCTCTTTAGCCTCTTTACTTTTGCTTTCCCCTGTGGTGTGGGATGAGCTGAAATCGGGCCCCGTATCTTTTAATTTCTCCCTGCAAAAGCAAATGCTTTTATTTGCATGGCCCTTTGTGCCGGCAGGGCTGGCGAGCCTTTTGGTCAGCGTAATAGACAAACCTATTTTGGTAAAACTGGTAGGCCTTTCCGACGTAGGCATTTATCAGGCCAACTTCAAAATCGGTGTATTTATGATGCTGATTGTATCTATGTTTGACCAAGCATGGCGCCCCTTTTTCTTAAGCCATGCCAAAGACAAAGAAGCTAAAGACCTCTTTGCAAAAGTACTCACTTTCTTTACCGCTTTTGCCTCATGGGTATTATTGGGGCTTGTGTTCTTAATGCCCACCATTATCCAAAGCAACATCTTTGGCAATTTCCATTTAATCGCACCGCAGTATTGGGGAGGACTTAACGTTATTGCACCGGTACTGCTGGGGTATTTCTTCTACGGTCTTTATATCAATTTTATGGTAGGCCCCGTAATTACCAAACGAACACGAGTGCTGATGTGGATTACCCTTTTGGGCGCAGCTACCAGCATTACCGTCAACTTACTGTTGGTACCGCATGTGGGCATCGTGGGGGCCGGTTGGGCCGTGGCACTGAGTTATTTGGTTATGGCGATATCTTTATTTAGTTTTACGCAAAAGGTATATCCTTTGCCTTATGAGTACAAGAAACTGGTGATTATAGGCCTTTTAGCCGCCGCTATCGCCTATGCCGTACACAATGCCGGCACCGTTTTAAATTCTCTGCAACTCTTAGAATTTAAAGTAGGTTTGCTGTGTGCATATCCGCTGCTAATGTGGCTGATTATACGCGGAAGAAAGACAACTAAGGGGAACTGATATGAAAGTATGTATGATTGTAACGAACGGATTTGAAGAGATGGAAGCGGTGGGCACTTTTGCTCTTTTGCGCAGGGGCGGACTGGAAGTAGATATATATAGTCTGCGCGGAGCGGAAGCTACGGGGCGCTTTGGCCTGATGTGTACGGAGCTTAAACCGTTTGATGATTTTAAAGATGATAATTATGCCGCCCTCATTCTCCCCGGTGGTCCTCAATGGCAAGAGTTAGAAGCCAGCCAAGGGGTGCAGGACTTGCTGAAAGAATTTTCTTCTTCGGACAGACTTATTGCCGCCATTTGCGCCAGCCCCACCATTTTGGGCCGTGCGGGTCTTTTGCAAGGGAAAAATTACACTTGCTATACGGCCATGAATGAAGATTTCGGCGGTACTTTCCATGAAGATTACGCCGTCACAGACGGCCAAATCATCACCGCCAAAAGCGCGGCTGCCACATTTGATTTTTCCTTTGCCATTTTGCGCGCGCTCTGCGGTGAAGAAACGGTCAAAGCAACCAAAGAGGATATTTATTATCAAGAAAACAACTAGTTTTGTTGATTTTCATACAAAAAACCCGCACTTTATCAGTGCGGGTTTTTTATACAAGTTCAATCTACTTCAAGAAACTTAAAGCTTGATCGTGATTGACGATGCGGCCGGCCCATTGCAATTTGCAAAAGCGTTCCATCGCAGACGAAATTTTCCGTCCGCTCAGGCCCATATCGCGCAGTTCGCGCCCTTTTACAAAGCACGGTTGTAAGGCCGTACGTTTAAGGCCGGGGCAAACGGCACGGATAATGCTTTCTTGCAAAGGCGACAGCGCCGCCATGGGAGACTTTTGGCTGTCCACCACGCTCCACGCGCCGATCAGTTCGTGCGTCAGCTCTTTGGGCAGGTGCAAGCTGATCAAAAATTCCGGCCCGCTGGCTCCCAATAAGCACGCACAAATGCCCAGCTTGGCCTCTATGCTTTTGCCTTTTAAAATAGCATCGTTCCATTTCAGGCCCGGATAAATAAAAGGCATCAATTCATATTGCTCCAAGATGGCAAACACTTCCGGCAGTTTTTTTTCTTCCAAGATTTTGATGAACTCTTGTCTCACACGTTCACGAGAGAGAATAAACGGATATTCCTCTCTGGAGGCATCGCTCATCAGTTGGGAGGTTTTCCGGTCAATCGTCCATCCAAAGCGGCCCGCAAAACGAGCGGCACGGTACAAACGTGTCGGGTCATCGGAAAAGCTCTTGTCGTGCAAAATTTTCACGACGCCGCTATCAATGGCCTTTTTCGCTCCGAACGGATCATAAGACGCGCCAAAATTTTTAGGCAAAATACTCAGCGCCCACGCATTGGCCGTAAAATCCCTTCTGAATAAGTCGTCCTTAATGTTGGAAAATGTAACCTGTGGCAAAGCACCCGGGCGGGCGTAATGTTCTTTACGGGCTTGTACTAAGTCCAGCTTCAAGCCGTTTGCCAAAGTTACACGGTAGGTATTGAACTGGGAAAATTTATGCTTTTCCCCGCCCCACATTCTCACACAAAATCCGGCAACGGATTCCGGCGATCCTTCAAACGTGAGGTCAATGTCTTTCGTGTCCTTCTTTAAATAGAAGTCTCGGACAGCTCCTCCCACTACCCAAGCCTTCAGTCCTAATTTATCGGCATATTGGCCGATGGTTTGCAACAATTCCTTATGTTTTCTCGGTATCATAATACTTCGGGCGCTTTCGCGCCATCCCCTTCCATTTTTTCTGCAAAGTGTTTAAGCAACGGGCTCTTCAGTCCCGACTTAAGCACCTTGCGGGCAGAACCGGCATAACTAGCCGCCGTTTCATCTGTCCCAGCCGCCGTGTACAAAGGGAACCCCCGTTCCCGCGCCCATTCGGGCTTAAGCCGCGCGACTTTCAGTCCCAGCGCGGCAGCGGCAGCTGCAATGGCTTCTGACTCATCGGTACGTTGTTGTTCTTTCTCTACCACCTCCTTAAGCTCCTCCAGACCAAACACGCACATTGGTCCAAAGTCCAGATTTAACTGCTTAAAAACGGTGTCACGCAGCTGTTCATAGTCATGCTGCATTTTGGCAAGCAGTTCCTTTTTATCTTGCTGATTTTTGTCCGAGAAAACGAAAATCAACAAGCTTGCCTGTTCGTCTAAATAAACAAAATCATTTTCGCCGTGGAAGAAAGTGCTGCAATGGGGGCAGCAGAACAAGTTAAGTTCTCCTCCCAAGGCGGCGTCTTTGAGTTCGGGGTTTGGGGTAACGTTGACGAACGTCCACTGCTCCGCGTCAAAAGGCTCAGCGCAGTTGGGGCAAGTCAGGGTTTGGTTTAACTTAATCGACCTCATACATAATTTATACAAAAAATGGAAATGTAAGAAAATATTTTTTTCAAAAAAATTTGGACCTATTTTTTCCTAGGTCCTTGCTAATTAAAAATGCCTCGGTGACGGGCGCGCAAAAAATGCTAAAATAAATGCGGTTGTTTTTGCTCTTTTGTGATTTTTTTGCTTTTATCGCCCCGTTAGCTCAACTGGATAGAGTACCGGTCTTCGGAACCGGTGGTTCGGGTTCGAATCCCGCACGGGGCATTTTTTTATTTCCCCATATAAAATTTTTTCTGCTCGGGAGTCAGTTTTTCAATGCTGTAGCGTAGCATTGTGCGTGGCATACGCGCGGCATGCTTACCCAAAAACTTACGTAAAATACGCTCGTCTTTTTTACCCACTTCGCGCAAAAGCCACCCTGTGGCCTTGTGCATCAAATCATGCTCGTGCGCGAAAAATTGCTCCGCCAGTTTTAGCGTCGGCCCGAATTCCCCGCGCTTGACCAAAAACATCGTACTGACGATAGAGGCCCGCTGCTCCCACAAGTTTTCACTTTGGGCCAACACAAACAAAATACTTCTATCCTTTTTATCCGCCAAAAATGCCCCTATTATTTTGTAAGCGGAAATATCTATCAGATCCCAATTATTCGCCCGCGGTAAATGCGCCACATAAAAATCAAAAATCTCTTTGCGCTCCCGTTCTGTCTGCGCTTTTTCAAACTTCTCCACCGATATCAATACCGCGCACGCACGCGCCTCGTGCCACTTAGAGGCAAATAAATTCTCCAAATCTTTCCAATCTGCGCAGGCAAAAAACTCTTTCACCACGCGCCTTGTCTGTGGCAAAGTAACACCTAAAAATCGGTCCCCCTCACCGTACTGCCCTTTACCCGTTTTAAAAAAACGCAGCTGTACGGCGGCCGTTTTCGGGTCGGACAAATCATGAAGTTTCTGCAAAATAACGTCGGCTATTTTCATAAAAAGATTGTAACATTTTCCCCGCCCCTATTCTGAAAGCGGAAAATTTGCTAGAATAAAGTATCTAATCTTGCAGTAAGGAGCGTACCCATGGGTGGACATTCGCACTGGGCCGGTATTAAACACAAAAAGGCCCTCGTTGATGCCAAAAAAGGCAAAGTATTTACCAAAATTTTAAGAGAAATCACCATCGCCGCCAAAATGAGCGGCGGCAACCCCGACCAAAACCCCCGCTTGAGAAAAGCGATGGACGATGCTCGCGCGGCCAATATGCCGTCTGACAACGTCAAACGTGCTATCATGAAAGGTACCGGTCAGTTGCCGGGTGTATCTTACGAAGAAATCACCTACGAAGGTTATGGTCCGGGCTCTACGGCCGTTATCGTGGAATGTACCACCGATAATAAAAACCGCACCTTCGCCGAAATTCGCAAAATTTTCACCAGCCGCGGCGGTTCTATCGGAACGTCCGGTTGTGTGTCTTATATGTTCAAAAGCAAAGGCGTAATCGTCATTAACAAAGAAGCCATCGGCGAAGAAGAACTGATGGACTTGGCCTTGGAAGCCGGCGCCGAAGACGTGCGCACCGAAGGTGACGTGTACGAAGTGCTCACCGCTCCCGATGCCTCTTTTGACGAAGTGAAAAAAGCCATTGAAGCCAAAGGCATCACGCCGGAATCTGCTGAGCTGACCAAGCTCCCCGATACCGAAGTGAACATCAGTGACGAGCATACGGCCGAATCTTTGATGAAGATGATGGACGAACTCGACGATCACGATGATACCAAAAACGTCTATTCCAACTATAATATCCCCGACGATATTATGGCTAAATTGGACAAATAAGTTTTACTAAACAACTTAGCACCGCCCGCGACCGCAAGGAAACGGGCGGTTTGTTTAAGAGCCGATAAGAGCGCAATTTTATGAATCAGAAAACTTCTATCGTTTTGGGTATAGACCCCGGTTTGGACCGCACCGGTTGGGCCGTACTCAGCCGCGACCCGCGCAACAAGCTGAGTTTGGTAGCGTGCGGACTGATTCATACAGAGCCAGGGCAAGATTTACCCGTGCGTTTAAATTATATCTATGGCGAATTGCAAAAAATCTTGGCCCAATACAAACCCGATCAAGTGGCTATGGAGCAAAACTTCTTTTTAAAGCGAGCTATTACCATGGCTAATACCGTTATGACGCGCGGGGTAATTATATTGGCTTGTGAACAGGCAGGAAAAAACATTTCTTTTTATCCCCCCAAACGGGTCAAAATGCAGTTGTGCGGATCGGGCGCGGCTGATAAAAAACAAGTGCAACGCATGGTACAGCTGACCTTAAACTTAGACAAAGCCCCCTCCCCCGATGACGTAGCCGACGCGGTGGCCATTGCCATTTGTCATCAAAAAACGGCCCCTTTAAATCAGCAAATAAATGTGCAAGCCGCTTTTTTGGCAAAAATAAAGGCGGCCAAAGCCGCCCAGTTAAAAAAGTTCGGGAAATAGATTAAAACTCCTCTCCACTCTTCACGCCAAAATAGTTTTGGCATTTTTCACCGATACAACAACGGCAGACGGTTTGTCCGTTTTCTAAGAAATAGCCTAGCTTTGTTCCATACTCAACACCAGAAGTCCCCACATCCTTTCTTTCTGCACCAAGAGAAAAAGAACACCCTGATGTATGACAGCCGTCAACAGTACCACAAGAACAAAGAGAGACCGATGAGCTTATATCCCAATTTTTAAGCACGGGAACCTCTATATCAAGCGCCGAAGAATAGCCCATACTTGGTGCGTACACTCCATTCGCCATAAAATAAACATTCTCCGCATCAGCAACAGCTTTGGCCGCCGTCAAAGCTTCCACTCCTTTGGCGCGGTCCACTGATTTTTGGTATTGCGGCAGTGCCACCGAAGACAATATACCAATGATCAACACGACTACTAAAAGTTCTATTAAAGTAAAACCTCTTTTCATTTTTATTCTCCTTTTTAAATTTAGTTTTTACATCTGAAAAAATAGTAGCAAAAAAAAAAAAACGATTTGTCAAACTTTTATTCTCTCTCCGACGAAAAAACAAATGTTCATAGCATGATTTTTCAGATTTATGATTTATTGGCTCCGCTAGTTGCCAAGGCAAGTAGTGCTAGCTACGGCGCAGGCAAGGCGGAGTCAAGAAACTTAAATATGGAAAATGGTTTGCCCACAACAAACGAAACTCCTGAAAAAGCCGTTCAATATGATAAATATGCTAAAATAACCCTATGATTGCATACCTCAAAGGTCAAATTTTAGAAGTCAAGGAAGAAAGCGTCATCATCGTCTGCGCAGGTGTAGGTTATGAAGTGAACCTTGCCAAAGGCTCTGCCCAAGAGTTGGAAAGCGGACGAGAAACCGCGCTTTATATCGCCGAGTCCATTTCTCCGTACGACGGTACGGTGCTGTATGGTTTCTTGTCTAAAGAAGACAAAGAGCTTTGGGCCTTGTTCAAAAGTGCCATTCCCAACACAGGCGCCAAAAAGGCCTTAGAATATTTAAATAAAGCTTTGCGCTCCGTGGCGGACTTTCACAATGCAATCATCAAGCGCGACCCTAAAATTTTAACCGGCATCTTTGGTTTTACCTCCAAAACGGCAGAAAAACTTATCAATTCCTTAAAAGATAAAATGGACGCCGTTACCGTACAGGGGTCTAGCAAAATCAAGGTGTTAGATGAGGCTCCTTATATGAGCGGAGTGCTGGAAGCGTTGACGGCGCTGGGCTATTCCGCGCCCGAGAGCCGCCGCGCCATAGAACAGCTCTATCAAGAGGGCATTAACCCTAATGATCCGATTGAACATATTATTAAAGAAGCTTTACGGGTACTGAAAAAATGAACCATAACGAAGTGTTAAACGTAAATCAATTAGCAGACGAATCCAACGGCTTGGAAGCGGCCTTGCGCCCCGGAAGCTTAGATGAATTTGTCGGACAAGACAAACTCAAAGACAATTTACGCATTTTTATTGAAGCAGCTAAATCTCGCGGGGAATCTTTGGACCATTGTTTATTTTATTCCCCCCCCGGCTTGGGCAAAACCACACTGGCCAATATTTTATCGCGCGAAATGGGCGTGAATATCAAAGTTACTTCCGGTCCCGTTTTGGCGCGTCCGGGAGATTTAGCAGCCATGCTGACTACCGAGCTTTCCGACGGAGATATTTTGTTCGTGGACGAAATCCACCGCTTAAACCCCGCCGTGGAAGAGGCCTTATACCCTGCTATGGAAGACTTCACTTTCTTTATCAATACGGGCAAAGGGGCAGGATCAACCACCTTAAAGTTGGCTGTTCCTAAATTTACCTTAGTCGGTGCCACCACGCGCTCAGGCCTTTTGACGGGGCCTTTGCGTGATCGTTTTGGCATTGTGTTTAACTTAGGTTTTTACGAAGTTAAAGAAATTACCGATATTTTGGCCCGTTCGGCGCGCTTGTTAAACATCGCCGCCGACCGCGCAGGACTGACCGAGCTTGCCAAACGCTCTCGCGGTACACCGCGTATTGCCAACCGCCTGTTGCGCCGCGCCAGAGACTTTGCTCAAGTCAAAGGCCAAGGGGTTATTACCGAAGAAATTGCCATTACTGCCATGACTGCCTTAGACATTGACAGCGAGGGCTTAGACAGTGTGGACAAACGTATTTTAGAGGCTTTAATAGATCGCTTTGGCGGAGGCCCCGTGGGTGTGGACAATTTAGCCATTGCTGTATCCGAAGCGGTGGACACATTGACCGACGCTATAGAGCCGTTCCTCATCAAAGCCGGATTTATCGCACGTACTCCGCGCGGCCGCGTAGCCACCAAAAAAGCCTATGACCATTTGGGCAAAAAACAGCACGAAGGGTTACTTTTCTAATGAAAAAACTCCTGCTTACTTTACTTGTTTGTTTTTGCACGCTCAGTCTGCACGCCAAAGAGTTGCGCGTATTGCTGGCTGACGGACTTAAAAAAGCCCAAGTGCAAAACTCGGGCCTTGTGTATATTTATGAGCCGGACGGCAAAAAATACAAAGTAAGCAACCCCGAAACACTAGATATTTCCTTGGCAGGCGGCAAACTTTCTTTAGGCACACTTAAAACGGATAAAACTTTAATTATTGAGCCTGCCCAAGGCACAAAACTTACTTTCCAAAAAAATCTTTATACGGGTAAATTTTATGTGATACCCAAAGGAAAAACTTTCCGCATTGTAGAGCACACCGATATAGAAGATTATCTTTTGGGCGTACTGCCTTATGAAATGAGCTACTCTTGGCCCGTGGAAGCCTTAAAGGCTCAAGCCGTTTCGGCACGCACCTATACACTGATGCAACTGAAAAACAAAAAACGCACCGATTTTGACCTTTACAATGATACGCGCGATCAGATGTATAAAGGATCGGGAAAAGTGTATGACAGCGTGAAAGAAGCCGTCGGCGCTACTAAAGGGTTGGTGCTCACTTACAAAGGGGAGCCTTTTCACACTTACTATCATGCCAACTGCGGCGGCGGCACCGATGATGCCAAAATCTGGACGGGTGCCAAAGGCCCCACCGTTAAACCTTTGCAAGGGGCGTCCTGCAGCTATGATACCCACAGCAAAAGCTACACTTGGGCTAATACTGTACCGCAGAAATCTATCAACAGTTTTGTCAATAAAAACGGCTTACAAGGCAGTGTAAGCAAAATCAAAGTAGCCAGCCGCAGTGCCAGTAAGCGTGCCATTACCTTAGAATTTACTACGGCTAAAGGGAAAAAAGAACTTTCCTGTGCTAAATTTCGCTTGGCGGTGGGGGCTTCTTTGCTCAAAAGCTGTAAGCTGAGTGATATCAAAAAAAACAACCGCGGTTTTGCCTTTAACGGGCACGGTTACGGGCACGGTATCGGTATGTGCCAAGACGGGGCTAAAGGCATGGCTTTGGCCGGAAAAAACTATCAACAAATTTTATCTAATTATTTCCCGTCAGCCAAATTGACGGAACTGTGAGGATATATGGCATTTGAACGCTTTAAAAAATTTAATATAGACCCCTTAATCGCCAAGCAACCGGCCACTCCGCGCGATAGCTCTCGCTTGATGGTGCTTAACCGCAAAGAGCAAACCATTACGCACCGTGTATTTCGCGATATTGCCGACTATTTCAATGCAGGTGATGTGCTGGTGCTTAATAATACCAAAGTTTTCCCTGCCAAACTCTTTGCCCACAAATCTACCGGCGGAAAAGTGGAAGTTTTGCTCGTGCGTCCGCAGGAAAACCCGCGCGTTTGGACAGTGCTGACCCGTGATTACAAAGAAAATGCCGAGCTGGACTTTGGCGACGGCTTAACCGGCAAAATGTTGGGCAAAACCCCCAACAATGAAGTTTTAATAGAATTTAATCAAGACGATATTTTGCCTTTTTGCCACGGACACGGCCTTATGCCCTTGCCGGTGTATATTGAAAAAGCCCGCAAACACGAAGGGTTAACGCCCAGCCTGTCCACCGATAAAGAAAGATACCAAACCGTCTATGCCAAGCATGAAGGCTCTATTGCCGCACCGACGGCCGGCTTTCACTTCACGGACGAACTCTTGCAAAAGTTAAAAGATAAAGGGGTTAATATTGTCTATATTACCTTGCATGTGGGGTGGGGTACGTTTAAACCATTGCGCGGAGAACCGCAAGAGCACACCATGCTGGCCGAACTGGGGGAAATCTCGCCCGAGACGGCTGCCGCGGTCAATGCCGCCCGCCAAAACGGTAAACGTGTTTTCTCCGTCGGCACCACCAGTACACGCACTTTGGAAAGTTTTACCGAAAACGGCATTACTTCCGCCGGAAAAAAATGGACCGATTTATTCATTTACCCCGGCTATCAGTTTAAGGCTATTGACTGCCTGATTACCAATTTTCACTTCCCCGATTCCACCCCTCTGTGCATGGTAACGGCCTTTGCCACGGAAGACTTTATTTATCAGGCTTACAGCCAAGCGGTAGAGAATAAGTATCGCTTCTATTCTTTTGGCGACAGCATGATGATTTTATAAGAAAACCCCGCTTTTGCGGGGTTTTTTCTTATTCTCCAGATTTGATAAAATATAAGTATGATTTCCCCTTTTAAAATATTAACCAAAGACCCGCAAAGCAAAGCCCGAACGGGTATTTTATACACCAAACACGGACCGGTAAAAACCCCCGTGTTTATGCCGGTGGCTACCCAAGCCAGCGTAAAAGCCTTGACCTCGGCTGATTTAAAAGATATTCATGCCGAGTGTCTGCTTTCCAACACCTACCATTTGTATTTGCGCCCTACCACCAAAGTACTCAAACAACTAGGCGGCCTGCATAAATTTATGAAGTGGGACGGCAGTATTTTGACCGATTCGGGCGGCTTTCAGGTGTATAGTTTGTCTCAATTTCGCAAAATCAGCGAAGAAGGAGTCTTGTTCCGCTCTCACCATGACGGGAGCAAACATCTTTTCACTCCTGAAAACGTAATTGAATTTGAAAATGAAATCGGCTCTGATATTTGGACGATGCTAGACGTTTGTATCCATGCCAAAGACCCGTCCAAACGTGATGCGCGCGAAGCCTTAGAACAAACCAAACGCTGGGCCGTACGCGCCGCGGCACACTATCAAAAAGTGGTCCCTCAGCAAGACATCACACAAAACGAAGACGGCTCTTTTACCGTCAATAATTCTTTGTTATTCGGTATCATTCAAGGCTCTATCTTCCCTGATTTGCGCAAAGAAGCGGCCCTGCACATGGCCGAACTGCCGACGCACGGCTATTGCTTGGGCGGCCTTTCTTTAGGAGAAACGCAAGAGCAGATGAACGATGCCGTGTTGGCTGTAACGGAAAACCTGCCCGAAAACAAACCCCGCTATTTTATGGGGTTGGGTACACCGGTGGAAATTTTGAACTCCGTAGAACGCGGTGTAGATATGTTTGACTGTGTGTGGCCCACACGCGTAGCGCGCAATGGTATGGTGATGACTGATGAAGGCCGTATGAACATCAAAAATGCCTGCTACCGCTTGGACGAGCGGCCCTTGGACGAAAATTGCGACTGTTTTGCCTGCCGCAATTATTCCCGCGCGTACTTAAGCCATCTATTTAGAAGCGGCGAACTTACTAGCCACCGCCTGCTTTCCATGCACAACATCCGTTTCTTAACTCGCACCATGGAACGGGTACGCGAGTCCATAGAAAACGGAACCTTCTTAAAATTCAAAGAAGAATTTATTAAGAAATATGAGTAAAAAAACCCGCTCAAAAGAGCGGGTTTTTTATTTGTTAAAATCGTCATGATTGAATTTCTACGGAATCTTTTTTCTTTTTAGGAGCCGGCAACAGGGCAAATAAAAGCCATGTCTTTAGCAGTTCCAACGTTAAGCAAAAAGATACAAATACATATTTATAGGCTTCCATGGCTTCTAGGCTAAAGCTACCGTAAAAACCATACACAAGATAGCCTACCACACGCCCCACCGGCACAAACGTAAAATCTAAATTGCTCAGAAAAGCTAAAAAGGCCTGCAGTAAAGAAAGGATCCAAACCATACGTTCTTGCAGCAAAATAAACGCCACTTGCCCTGCATATAAGATAAAAAATCCGACATGCAGCCGCAGCAAGATCCCGTTTCCTTGCAAATCTCTACCGATAAACACCATATTCAGCAAGGCCCCCAATAAGCAAAAAGTCCAAATAACTTTCAGCAAAAAGGGCAAAACAAAAAATCGGCGGACCAAAGAAATCATTATTCACGCTCCGTAGACAGCATATTTTTGCGTTGATATACGGACAAGGCAATAGAAATCAGTTCATCAAGCACTTGGGGATATGCTATTCCTGCCGCTTCAAATAACTGCGGATAAAGGCTAGTTTCAGACATTCCGGGTAAAGTATTAATTTCAGAAAACCAAGCCTTTCCCTGACCATCAATCAAAAAGTCCACCCGCGCCAGTCCGCTTCCGCGCAACGCACGGAAAACCAACTCACTTCCGTGGCGAATAGCCGCGCGTGTTTCTTCGGGCAATTCGGCAGGTACACGCGTTTCACAACCGCCTACCGTAATATATTTGGCCTGATAGTCAAAAAATTCGCCGTCTAAAGTTTTCAGCTCTCCACATTCGGAAGTACGAATATTTTCCCCCTCTCCCAGCAACGCACAAAATACTTCCCGCGGTTTTTCCAGCCCCTTTTCCACCAGTACATCACTGTCAAAACGAAAAGCAAAAGAGATAGCCTCATGCAATTCTTCAACTTTTTTTACCTTCGTTACACCGATAGAAGATCCTAGACGCACGGGTTTTACAAACACAGGGTATCCTGTTTGTTTAGCCCATTTTTCCAAGGCATCTTTATCATAAGCTTGCTCACGAGACAGCTTTTGATAAGGCAAAGTGGGCACGTTCATTTGCAAAGCCAACAGTTTAGAAATTTCTTTATCCATGCCCATCGCAGAAGCCAAAATGCCACACCCCACATACGCAACGTCCAAACATTCCAAAAGCCCTTGCAAAGTGCCATCTTCTCCGTTGGTGCCGTGCAACACGGGGAAAAAGACATCAGGGTTTAAGTATTTGTTTTGGGAAGGAATAAAAATTTTACCTTGTGCGCAGACAACCGGTGTAACCGGTATGTCTTGAGGCGTTTTCTCGCTGCAGGAGTTTTGTAAAAACCAATGACCTGCTTGATCAATTAAAATAGGTAAAACGTCATATTTTTCATTATTTGCCAATACGGCACAGACGGTTTGCGCGCTATGCACAGACACTTCATGTTCGGTAGATTTTCCGCCATATAAAACGGCTACTTGTATTTTATTTGTCATATATTTGCACTTATAAAAAGCCTGATGTAACTCAGGCTTTTAGAGTAATTAAAAGTTATTTGTCTTCCCGAAAGATAGACCATTTCATTCGTCCGATAAAACTATCCGTTTTTTCCAAGAAGTCTTCTCCGTTATAGAGCTGCTCTTGCGGAACAGGATCGGCTACACGGATTTCCGGCAAGTCTGCTTCCGTCTGCACTTTAGGACGCATGGTATTTTGCATACCTACAGGAGCAGATTCAGGCTCCGGCAAAGGCTCCCGCGCGGTCTTGATAGCAGCGCGTACGGTGTTAGTCGGCTTAACAGAAGCCAAAGGCTGACGCACGGTAACGGGTTCTTTGACCGGCTGAGGCTCCCGTACAGTTTTGGAAGCGGAGCGAGTTTTAAGCTCGCGGTTTTCTTCCGTCAAAACCGTAATTTTTTGCTTCAATGTTTCAATAACTTCGTCATTTTTCTCAATTTTGGAAAGCAAAGTTTTGAAATTTTCTTCCAAGGTTTTCTTTTCCGCACTGACAGTCTGCAAAGCTTCCTGCGCTTGAGTCAGGCGCACGGACAAGGCTTCATGCTCTTGCTGCAGTTTCTGCATACGGCGGGTAAAGGCCGCCAAGCGGGCTTGATTGGTATTATCTTCTGAAGAGCGAAGCTGCGCCACAGACGCTTGCAATGTTTCCAATTCGCGAGTTTTGGCTTCATACAAAGCGGCCAATTGTTCTCTCTCTTCGGCAATTTTATGCAATTTCAAGTTTTCCGCTTTCAAAGATTCAATTTCTTCTACTTGTTTCATACAAGTATTAGAAATTTCATGCAGTTGCGTCTCCAAGGTGTTGACCTTGTGTTCGTACTGACGTTTAATGGAAATAATACGTCCTTCAAAGTCAAAAGATTTAAAGCGTTCTTCGGCCGCCGTCAAAGCATCACGCAAGGAAAGAATTTCTTTAGCTTGCTCGGCAGATTTGCGCAAGGCTTCTATTTTTTCTTCTTGCACTTTTCTGATTTCACGGTCTAAGGCTACATTGACGGCTTTAAGCTGAGAGGCCTTTTGGCGCAAGCTGGTAATAAAACGTTCCTTTTCCTCATAGCCGCTCTTAAGCTCCGTGACCGCCATTTCGCTGCGGGTCTTTTCTGCCTGTAAATCTGTCAAGGCGCGGTTTTTTGCTTCACGCTCCGTAGCCAGCTCAGCTAATAAATTTTCTTTGCAAGCCTTTTCAGTTTGCAAATCGCTCAACGCTTTGTCTTTGGCTAAACGCTCGGCAGATAAATCAGCCAAGGCTTTCTCTTTCTCGGCCCTCTCGCTTTGCAGTTTGGCTTGCTGAGCAGAACGATAACTCTGAGGCAAGTAAGAAGACATAGCCGCATATTCACCTGAAGAAACACTGTCAAAACTACGACTCGGCGCGGTAGTGGGATCATACATCCGCGCAGATTTCTGGGCACGGGAAAGATTTTCCACACTTTCTTTCAAATTGGCAATGGTAGTAGTAATATTAGCAAAGAAGGCTTCTTTGTTTTGCTGTTTTTCCACAGCCTCTCGCGTACGGGAAAGCTCCTTCATAATCGCTTCGTTTTGGGCGGTAGAAGCTTGGAATTTTTCTTCCAACTCGCGGATTTTTTCTTCCAATTTTTCAAAAGATTGATTATATTGCTCTTGTTTAGCGGCGGTGGCAACTTCCTGCTTTACAGAAGTCGGGCGGGAAAAAGAAAACTCAGCCACAGGGGCCGTTTGATTAAACTTCTCCAAAAAACGTGTAATTTCCGTCTGTCCGTCTAATTGTAAATTTTCGTTATCCATAGTTCTTCGCCCCAAAAAAGCAATATATTATAAATTTAACCACAATAGAAGAGCTATGTCAATCTTTACGCGCGCCCACACGCGTGCGAAGGGATGCCACCAAGTAAAAAGAACCGCTTACAAATACAATACGGTTATGATGGCAGGCCTCTTGGAGGGCTTGAGAAGCTATCGGAAAAAAAGCTGTATTTTGCTTAAAAAAATCTGCCTTTTTAATTTCCTGTAAGGTGGCAGCACGCGGAGAGCGCACAGAGGTAATATACAAATTTTTAAAATATTTTGAAAAAAGCTTTAACATTTGCAGATATTCTTTATCCTTCATAAAGCCGCACACCATAGCCGCCTGTGCGCACCAAGGAGTTTTTTGGTAAAAACGAATCAAACTCTCCGCCGCTTGCGGGTTATGCGCTCCATCAAAAACAATCGTATTTTTTCCGTATTTTAACACCTCAAAGCGTCCTTTTATTTTTACTTTAGAAAAGCCTTTTTTAATAGCAGCATCTTCTATGCCTAAATAACGGCACAAACGATACACCAATGCCGCATTTTGCGGTTGTTTTTCTCCCAAAACTCCTACCGTATATCTATTTTCCCCTTTTTTCAAAATAAAGCGATTACGAGGCCAATCTATCTTTTCTGTCTTAAAATAATTTGCTCTTACTTGCGTGAGCGGAGATTTTAAATCAAAAGCTATTTTTATTATTACTTTGCGAGCTTTCTCCGGCAGTTCTGCTATAAAAACAGGGGTAGCCGGCTTAATAATTCCCGCCTTTTCACGGGCAATTTGAGTCAGTGTATTTCCCAACACATCACAATGGTCCAACCCGATAGAAGTAATCACGCTGGCTATAGGACGAGAAACGTTGGTAGGATCCTTTTTTCCTCCCAAGCCCGTTTCAAAAACAGCAAAATTAACTTTTTGGCGGGAAAAATATAAAAAAGCAGCCGCGGTTAAAATCTCAAAAAAATTTAATTTTTCTTTTTCGCAGGCCAATACTTCTTGGCAAATGCTCACAAACTCTTTTTTGGATATCAATTTTCCATCAATAGAAATTCTTTCGCACGGTGAAAAAAGATGCGGAGAAATAAACAACCCCGTTTTATGATGGGCTTGCTGTAATACCGATGCTGTTAAATGACAAACGCTCCCTTTCCCGTTGGTTCCCGCCACATGAATAATTGGGTAATCCAAATGAGGATTACCCAAACGACAAAGCAGAGATTTAAAGCCTTTGCGCCCCACACCGAACGTAGGTCCGTTGCGTTGCAAAAGCTGTCGGTAAAGTTGATTAAAAGTCATCTTTATCAGGATTATAACGGGTTACTTTGGCGCCCAAAGCATTGAGTTTTCCCTCAGGGTCTTCATAACCGCGGTCTATGTGATACACACGTTCTATTTCGGTAATTCCTTTGGCACAAAGCCCCGCCATCAACAGCGCAAAACCGCCACGCAAATCTGAGGCCATTACATGCGCCCCCGAAAGCTCTTTGACTCCGTTAATGCGCGCCACACTCTTCTCCGTCACGATATCGGCTCCCATACGGACCAGCTCCGGTGCGTGCATAAAACGGTTTTCAAAAATCACTTCGTCCACCTCGCTGGCACCTTGCGCCAAAATCATCAAAGCCATCCACGGAGCTTGCAAATCTGTGGCAAAGCCGGGGTAGGGAGCAGTCTTAATGCGCACAGGTTTTAAAGGTGCTTGATAGGGCTTTACATGTACGTAGTTTTCTCCGATTTCCATCGGAACGCCCGCTTCTTGCATATATTCCAGCAAAATAGAGTTATGCTCCGGCACACAATCTTCTACCCTCACATCACCGCGCGTAGCGGCGGCCGCCAAAATATAGCTGCCTGTTTCAATACGGTCGGCCACTACTGCATGTTCCACACCGTTTAATTTATTGCGACCACGAATGACTAGACGGCCTTTCTCATCAGTAAAAAGCTCCGCCCCCATTTTGCGCAATACTTCTGCCACGTCTTCAATTTCAGGTTCTTTGGCTATATTTTCCAACACCGTTTCCCCTTCAATCAAAGAGGCACACATCATCAAATTTTGAGTAGCACCCACACTGGGAAAACGCAGCGTAATTTTGGCTGGTTTGAGCTCTTGAGCAGATAAAATCACATTGCCGCGCTCAGTAGCACAGGTAGCCCCCAATTTTTCAAAACCTTTCAGATGAATATCCACGGGTCTTGCACCCAACGCACATCCCCCCGGCAAAGGAATCTCGGCTGATTTAAAACGCGCCAACAAGGGCCCTGCCACCCAAAAGCTGGCCCTCATTTGTTTCACCAGCTCATAAGGCAGGCTGTTTTTCAATTCACCGTCTGCGGTAATGGTAACAGTGCCGTTTTCATACTGAGTTTTTTTACCCAAGGCAGTCAAAATTTTCAACGTAGTACGCACATCACGCAAATTGGGAACCCGATGCAAAATAAAAGGCTCATCCGTCAGCAAAGAAGCCACCAATATCGGTAAACAAGCATTTTTGGATCCGCTGATTTTCACGGTTCCGTTTAATTGTTTTCCACCTTCCACTAAAAATCTATCCATACAAATCTCCTTTAAAATTTCCGGCGGGCAAAAACAAAACGCTCCACACCGGCAAAATCTTTTTTCACTCCGCCTTCCCACTGATTAGCATCAAACAAAGCACACACCGCTTCAGCCTCTGCAATACCGATTTCCATAGCCAAGACACCGCGCGGATTTAGATAATCGCCCGCCAACTGTACAATTTGTCTAATCACGACCAAACCGTCTTCTCCGCCGTCTAAAGCCAGGCGCGGCTCTTGCTGCACTTCTGCCGATAAACCCGTCAACTGGGCCGTTGGAATATAGGGCGGATTAGACACAATTAAATCAAAACGTCCGCTTACCTGCTCAAACAAATTACTCTGTAAAAATTTTACCTTTTCTTGCAACTTGGTGATACGGGCATTTTCCGCCGCCAAAGAAAGAGCCTGCGCAGAAATATCCACCGCCGTCACCTGTGCACGCGGAAATTTGGCTGCCAAAGCCAGTGCTATACAGCCGCTGCCGGTGCATAAATCTAAAATGGCAGGGTCCGCCCCTTTTTCAAATAATTTACAGCAAAATTCCACTAATTCTTCCGTTTCCGGTCTGGGAGCCAAGGCCCGTTCGTCACTGCGCAATGTCAAAGAGCAAAAATCAGTCTCTCCGGTAATGTAGGATACGGGTTTTCCCGCCTTTTTTTGCTCTATAAAATGCACAAAAGCATCCGCCTCTTTTTGCCCTACCGTTTCAGATGAAAAAGCCAATACGCGCGTACGGCTGCTTTGCAAGGCAGCCGCCAATAAAAACTCCGCTTCGGCACGGGGCTGCTGTGTGGCGGCGCTTTTCAGCTCCGCTTCAGCCCAGCTCAACCACTGTGCGCGTGTTTTTAAACTCATATTTTTTCTTGGAAAGAATCTACCGAGTAATTCAACTTCCACCAATCAAAAAGATTGATATCTTCCGGTTTGGTTTGTAAAACTACGGCTTTAGGATTATCCGGAGCGGTAAAAGTTGTCGGTTGATGATAGAAAAATAGGCCGGGTTTTTCAAAACCGGAGGCGATATGTACTACGGAGCTGTCGGTAGATACCACCAAGGCACTTAATCGCACCAGCTCAAATAGTTCAGACGGCTCTACAATTTCGCCTACAAAAACATCTTTGTCTTGTTCAAAAATTCGCGTAAGTTGGGCAAAATCTTGCGGCTTTGCCGGAACCACAAAAGCAAGCCCCAACCGACGGAAAGAAACACAAATCTCTTTCATTGTTTCTGCCCGAAGGCGGCGCATAGGCTCCGAACCAAAAGGGTTAAACAAAATATATTTTTGCAAAGAAATCTTTTCCAGCCACTTCTCCACACGTTGGCGACTACCGGCAGCAACAGGCAAATCATAAGATTTATCCGGATTTTCCACCCCCAGTTGCCTTAAAATAGTCTGCTCATGTACACTCCCATGTTGGTCAGGAGCACCAAAAGGCTGCACAGGGCTGGTAGAAGCGTCTAAAAGCCTGTCTCCGCCGACTATTTTTTTAAACAATCGCCAAGCAAAAAAATCTTTATTGGAAGAATCTAATACTAAGTCAAACTTTTTTAAACGTAGTTTCAAGGCCTTGCGTAAGAGTTGAAAAGTTACTTTTTCTTCTTTCAATGCTTTGGCAGGCAGTTTGACCACACGATCCACATAAGAATTATTTTTAAACAATTCATAAGCAGGACCGAAACAAGCCACGGTAATTTTAAGATTAGGGTTGGCCTTTTTTAGTTCACGATAACAGCAAGAAGAAATAATGGCATCTGCCAAAAACCCATCTCCCCTAAGAACTAAAATTCGACGCAAGTCTTGTATATGAGGCAATGTTTTCATACACACATTGTACAATAACTACAGTTCCAAATTTTTAAGTTTTTCTTCCACGCGCAGTTTGCGCAAATCTTCCAAAATATTCTCAATACTGCCCTGCATAATTTCAGTAATATTATGGTAGTTTTGGTTTACGCGGTGATCGGTAACGCGGCTTTGCGGAAAGTTATACGTACGAATTTTTTCACTGCGATCTCCAGTGCCCACTTGGTTTTTACGCGCATCATAAATTTCTTTATTGCGTTTTTCTTCTTCTATTTGATAAAGCTTGGCTTTGAGCATGGCCATCGCTTTTTCGCGGTTTTTACCTTGACTGCGTTCCTCACGGCAGGACACCACTACGCCGGTAGGCTTGTGAATAATACGCACGGCCGTTTCCACTTTGTTGACGTTTTGGCCGCCCGCTCCACCGCTACGGCAGGTTTCCAGCTCCAAATCTTCGGGCTTAATTTCAATATCAATATCTTCCGCTTCCGGCATAATGGCTACCGTTACGGTGGAAGTATGCACACGGCCGGACGTTTCCGTATCGGGCACGCGTTGTACGCGGTGGGTGCCGGCTTCGTCACGCAACCAAGAATAGGCTCCCTCCCCTTTAATAAACATACTTACATATTTACATCCTTTCAAACCGGTAGGCGTAAACTCCAAAAGCTCGGTTTTCCAGCCCTTAGCATCCGCAAAATGCTGATAAACGCGTAAAAGCTCCGCGGCAAATAAGGCAGATTCTTCCCCCCCTGCACCGGGGCGAATTTCTAAATAAATGCTTTTAGAATCGTTCGGGTCCGGCGGAATAACCAGCACACGCAGTTCTTGTTGTAAAACAGGCAATTTCTCTTCCAATTCGGCCAGTTCTTCCGCCGCCAAAGCAGCCATTTCTTTATCTGATCCGTCTTTAATCATAGCGCGGTCATCTTCAATGGCTTTTAAGGTAGCGGCAATTTCATTTTCTTTTTCTATAATAGGCTTTAAAAAGGCATGGCGTTTAGACTTTTCCATCAGCTCTTGGGCAGACAAATTACCGCTCATGAGCTCCTGTTCTAAAGTTTTATATTCCTCAGCGTATTTGGAAGTATTCATAACTTAAATTCCTTTCTTACAAAAAATAGTGCTTTTATAACAAAAAACAGACCCCCGATCGCGAGAGTCTGTTTATTTAAAGAACGTTGCTATTTAGCGGCTTTTTCTTTTTTGGCCGGAGCTTCAGCTTTCGGAGCTTTCTTGGCGGAAGCGGCTTTTTTCAAAACAGCTTTGTTGGCCAATTTGGCTTTAGCTTTTACTTCGGTTTTCGGTTTGCGGGTTACGGTCTTACCGGCCGTAGAAGCAAAACGTTTATTGAATTTTTCCACCATACCTTCGGTATCTAACAATTTTTGTTTGCCGGTAAAGAACGGATGGCAAGCAGCGCAGATATCCAATTTCAAGGTTTTAGCGGTGGAGCGGGTGGTAAATTTGTTGCCGCAAGCACAGGTAGCTTCAACAAAATCATATTTCGGATGTATTTTCTCTTTCATTTGATTTTCCTCTAAAATAGTACGGGGCAAAAACGCCTTCTTGTTTATTTTACCATAAAACACAGGAGAAAGGAAAGCATAAATCTTTCATTTCTCCTTTTTTTCGCCTAAAAAGCATTTACTTCCATTTGTTTCAAAAAGTCTTTATTAGACTTGGTGGAAGATAATTTATCCAATAGCAGCGTCATTGCATCTACACTGCTTAGCGGAGCGAGCACCTTGCGAATCACCCACATTTTGTTCAGTTCATCTTCCGTTAAGAGCAAGTTTTCTTTGCGGGTGGAGCTGCGGTTAATGTCCACCGCAGGGAAAATGCGGCGTTCGGAAAGTTTGCGGTCCAAGCACAATTCACTGTTTCCGGTACCTTTGAATTCTTCAAAAATCACTTCGTCCATACGGCTTCCCGTTTCCACCAAAGCACTGGCAATAATGGTTAAAGAGCCGCCTTCTTCCAGTTTGCGCGCAGCCCCTAAGAAACGTTTGGGCTTGTGCAAGGAAGTGGCTTCCAAACCGCCGGTCAACACGCGGCCCGAAGACGGAGCCACCGTATTATACGCACGAGCCAAACGGGTAATGGAGTCCAGCAAAATGACCACATCTTTACCCATTTCGGCCATACGTTTGGCTTTTTCAATCACCATTTCGGCCACTTGTACATGGCGTTCGGCAGGCTCGTCAAACGTAGAGGCTACTACTTCTCCTTTTACGCTGCGGGCCATGTCCGTCACTTCTTCCGGACGTTCGTCAATCAGTAACACCATCAGCACCACATCTTTATGATTGGCTTCTAAGGAGTGGGCAATGGCCTGCATGACCATGGTTTTACCCGTCTTAGGTGCTGCCACAATCAAAGCGCGTTGACCTTTACCAATAGGAGACATTAAATCTATTACGCGCTGTGTGAGCGAATTTTTATCAATTTCCAAATTAAATCGTTCATTAGGATGAAGCGGAGTTAAATTTTCAAATAAAGGACGGTTGTACACGTTTACCGATTCCACTCCATTCACCTTTTGCACTTGCAACATGGCAAAAAAGCGTTCCCCTTCTTTAGGCGGGCGAATCAAACCTTCAATCGTGTCTCCTTTGCGCAAACCAAAACGTTTAATCTGAGAAGGAGAAACATAAATATCTTCCGGACCGGCCAAATAATTATTCTCCACGGAACGTAAAAAACCAAAACCGTCCGGTAAAATTTCCAATACCCCGCCGCCGTAAACAGAGCCATTTTGCTTAGCCTGAATCGCCACGATTTTTCCAATTAAAGCAGACTTACGTAAACCGGAAATATCTTCAATATTATAATTGACGGCTAACTTGGTAAGCTCTGCAATGCTCAGTTTATTAAGCTCACGCGCATCCATCATTTTGGCTCCATTGGGTTGGCGTTGCATAGGCTGCGGAGCATAAGGGGCCGAAGCATTACCCGTTTTTTGCATGATACGGCGTTGCGGCGCAACTGTTTTGGCTTCCGCCGCCGGTTTGACGGCATCTGCTTTTTGTATTTCCGGTTTGCTTGCTTTTGCGGCAGCAGTTTTACCGGCAGCAGCTTTAGCAGGTTTTTCCTGCAAGGTTTTTTCTGACATGATGTCTCCTTATTTTACTTGGTAAATTTTTAGTATCGCTTGATAAATATGGTCCACTTTTTCTTCCAACTGTCCCAAGGACCCGTCATTCAGTAAGCTTAAATCAGCCAATGCCATTTTCTTCTCTTGGCTAAATTGCACAATGCTTCTTTTTTCAAAATCTTCTTTTTTCACTTTGCGGTAAGCCAAACGTTTAAGCAACATTTTTTGAGGAGCCGCCACAGCTAAAGTCAAATCAAAATAGTCTTCCAATTCCGCTTCAAATAAAAGAGGCACTTCCACTACGCGCAAAAGCGTTTTATCGGCCTTTAAACGCTGAGATATTTCCTGTAAAAGCAACGGATGAAGTAGACGCTCAAGCTGAATACGGGCGGTGGGATTGTTAAAGATCTTTTGGGCGAGAAATTGCTTTTCCGAACCGCCAAAAAGTTTCTCTATTTTTTTCTTTACATCGGCACGGAGCGAAATTTCCCGCACCAAATCATCACAAGAAAGCGTAAAGGCTCCCTTTTTTTCAAAAAGTTTTAATACCGTGCTTTTGCCGCTAAGCATTCCGCCGGTTAAACCAATCACCATTTGTTTTGGAAATATGAATTTCATGAGAGATTAGGATAATTTTTTTAGCTCATACCAGTTGGGCCCCGCCTTGGCGCTTACCAATAAAGGTACCCGTAACTTCACGGCATTTTGCATTTTTGTTTTAATAGATTCGCTATAATAGGCCAGCTCTTTCTCCGGCACTTCAAAAATAAGCTCATCATGTACTTGCATGATCATTTTTACTTCCGTACCATGTAAGCTTTGGGCAATGTCCACCATCGCTTTTTTGATAATATCAGCCGATCCGCCCTGTACAATGGTGTTAATGGCAGCACGCTGGGCAAAAGAGGCCATACTACCTACCCCCATATTAAACTCAGGCAAATAACGAACATGCCCAAACATCGTTTTCACAAAACCGTTGGCACGTGCTTTGGCAATATTCTCATCAATCCAACAACGAACACCCTGAAAATTACGGAAATATTGATCAATATATTCTTTAGCTTCGCGCATTGGAATGTTAAGCGCCTGAGAGAGACCAAGGGGACCTTGTCCATAAATGATACCAAAATTAATGGCTTTGGCGCTAGAGCGCATTTGCTCGGTTACCATCAAAGGCATCACATTAAAAATCTGCGCTGCCGTCTGAAGGTGAATATCCCCCCCTTCCCAAAAAGCCTGCACCAAAGCAGGGTCATTACTTTCATGAGCCAGCACACGCAAATCAATTTGAGAATAGTCCACACTAAGCAGGAGCTTTCCTTCTTCAGCTACAAAGGCTCGCCGCAACTGACGCCCCTTTTCCGTGCGGACAGGTATATTTTGCAAGTTAGGAGCCGAACTGGAAAGACGCCCCGTCACGGTGCCGGTTTGGTCCAAATAAGAATGTACTCTTTCTTCTTCATCAGCCATTAAAAGCAAATTATCCACATAAGTGCTTTTGAGCTTTGCATTGGAGCGGTAATCTAAAATTTGTTGCACCACCGGATGCAAAGGGGCAATTTGCAAAAGGACTTCTTCGTCGGTGGAATATCCCGTTTTCGTCTTTTTAACAGGAGGAATATGCAATTGCTCAAATAAAAGCTGCCCCAACTGGCGAGTAGAATTAATGTTAATAGCACTTCCCGCTGTTTTATCAATGAAAGATTGTTTGTCTTGCATTTCTTTTTCAAGTAAAATCTTAAAGCTTTCCAGCCACGCACAATCTACCTTCATGCCGTTTTGCTCCATTTCCAACAAAACAAACATGAGCGGAATTTCCAATTGCTCGTATAAAGACCACATCTCTTTTTCTTTTAAATCTGACTCCAGCTTTTCACGCAATTTAAAAATGTAGCTGTTATAGAGGGATAATTTTTCCTTTATTTCCTCTTGATTAACTAAAGCGGAAAAATAATGAGCAATAACCCCGGCAGGACTTAAGTCAGAAGACGGATCCAAAACATAGCGAGCCAGACGGGTATCAAAACAATGTATCTTTTTTCCCTGCAAAGAAATATTCAGTTCCCGCAAGGCAAACTTCAAATCATGCCCTACCTTCAAAATATCGTCATTAAAAATAATCTTTTTGATTTCTTCCAAGTCCCACGGCTGTAACTGTGAAATGGGTAACAGCGCATATTGCTCACAAGAAGCGGAGAGCAAAAGAGTTTCCTCTTCTACATATAAAAACACTTCTTTGGCTGTGTTAGCCAAATTTAAAATTTCTTTTAAAGAAAGAGCGGTTTGTTGCGGCTGCTGAAAAAGAGCGGCAGGAGTAAATGCTTTGGGACGAAAATTCTCTAACAGATTTTTAAATTCATATCTAGCAAACATCTCAGATAATTGGGCCGGCTCCACTGTACGCACTGCATAATCTTGCAAGCAAAAAGGAATATTTAACTCCGGGTCCAAGATAACCAATTGTTTAGATAATAAGGCATTTCCTTCTTGTTCCCGTAATTTCTTGGCTAAAGTAGGTTTCATACGGGGATCATCATTATGAGCCGCACGTAAAATATCTTCCAAATGTCCAAAGGTTTTAATCAGTTCTACCGTTGTTTTGGGTCCCACTCCCGCCACTCCGGGCACATTGTCAGAGCTGTCCCCCACTATGGAAAAGTAATCCGGCAAAAAGTCTTTCTTAACTCCAAACTTTTCTTCCGCTATTTCAGGCCCCTTTATCCCGTCCTTACCGCCGGAAGGCCAAACCGAAATATGCTCATTTAAAAATTGGTAAATGTCTTTGTCGGAGCTGACTAACACGCTGTTTACATTCTCTTTTTGAGCTTGCAGGGCCAAAAATGCCATCAAGTCATCAGCTTCTATCCCCTCCTGAGCCACTACGGTAAGCCCCAAATCTCTCACCATTTCTCGGGCTAAGTTCAACTGACTGACCAATGCATCATCGGGTTTTTTTCGATTGGCTTTATACGTAGGCAATAAACGCTTTCTGCGGGCACAACCTCCGGCAGAATCAAAACAAACCGCCACATAGGCCGGATTTTTTTCATTGATCAGTTTCATCAACCACCGCACAAAACCATACAAAGCCCCCACTTCTAAACCCGTAGAAGTGGTCAGCTTGGGCAAAGCATGATAATTGCGGTGTAAAAAACCGTGCGCATCAATTAAAAAAAGGATTTTTTCAGCAGGTGGGTTTGACATGGTAAGCCTACTACTTGTTAAGCCCGCGTTTTATACGCGGGCTTTTTTAACAAAGATTATTGCAAAGTAACTGATTTCAATTTGCTAATAAAAGAATCTTTATCTTTAGAGTTATAACCTTTACGAGCTGCCACCACTTTGCCGTCTTTAATTACAAATAACAAAGGTACGGAAGTCGTTTCGGCCACTCCTGTCATCCAGTCTATCAAACGAGGGGTATTTTTCGTTCCATCTTTGATTGATTGGAGTTGATAAAAACGGGTACCCTGCCGTTGCCACAAAGAAAGAAGACCAGCTTCTTCTATGGCTTTAATCATATTTTCACAGGCCCCACAAGCAGAAAATCCCGCTTCCAGCACTATAGTCCCTTTCAAGATTTCTTTGGCTTGAGTGGAGGTCATATTAGAATTGGGATGCTGTTCGTTCACTACCAACAAAGCCTCATACACATCAGCCGGAACGGCGCGGGAAACATACCCCGTCGTTTGCGCCATTAATGCAGGCGCTAACAAACAACACAAAAAAATCAATATTTTTTTCATAATATTCTCCTTACAGCAAGGAATTTATTTTTTCCTGTAAAGCCGACTTAGATTGCAGCCCCGTTACTTGCGCCACGGCAGAGCCGTCTTTGAAGAAAATAATGGTCGGCACAGAGGTAATATTATATTTAGCACTGACATTAGAGCCTTTATCTACGTCTAATTTACAAATCTTGGCTTTACCGGCATATTCCGCCGCCAGTTCCTCTACCACCGGGCCCAACATACGGCACGGACCGCACCAAGTGGCCCAAAAATCTACCAAAGCTACCCCTTTATACTGGGTAATTTCTTGCTCAAAATTTTCATCAGTCAAAATCACTTCGCTCATTGTTTTCCCCCATATCATATATGTCTTCTTATATAAAGGTTAGCAGAGAAAAAAGTACCTGTCAAGACCTATCATATACTATCCTTTTCCACTAGTTAGCAAAAAGTATAGTACAATAAGGACTAAGAGAGGTCTTGTATGAAAGAAAGAGTCATTTGCATTGTCACGCCGGATAGCCGCAGCTACTTTCGCGCTACGCCTTTGGCAAAAGAATTTTTAGACAAAGATAAAAATCTGATTAATACCACAGGTATCCTGCCGGAAGGAGAGGTGGAAGAATTTGAAACTACCACCAAAACGGTAAAACACTACAAAAACGGCAAACTGCATGGCACTTTGGAAATCATAGATTTAAACAATGGTGAAGTAACTTTTTTTGAAAAATATAAAGACGGTATTTTAACAGATTTGGAGGATCACACCATTCACGGTACTCCCATTTTAGCCATCCCTCAGCCACAGCCAAATTACGACGGAACCATCGTCAAAGTGAATAAAGCGACTCTTTCTTTCTATCGTGACGGCAAAGAGGTGGCAGAACAAACCATCGCCGCAAACGGCTCTACCTTAGAATTATTAGGCGATATTCCCGACGGTTTGGTAAGAGAATTTGACGATAATGGTCAATTGCGTAGTGAGGCTACTTATAAAGATAATAAGTTGGAAGGAGAATTCCGCCGCTTTGATGAGCAGGGGCGTCTATTAAGTCAAGAAAATTATAAAAACGGCTTGCGGGAAGGAGAGGCGGAATATTATTCTTACTGTGCACAGGGATTTATGAAAATAATTGCCCACTATCAAAATTCTCAACTTCACGGCCCTTGGCGCTCTTTTTTCCCGAATGGAGAAACCTGTGTGTTCTCTCATTATCAAAATGGCAAACTTCACGGAAAACGGACTGTTTTGTACTATAATGGACAAACAGATTGTGAAGAGTTTTTTGAAAACGGCAAGCTGCATGGTACACGTACTTTGTACTTTCCGGAAGGAAAAATTTGGTTTCAAGAAAACTATAAAAATGGCCGCTTACACGGAGAACGTTTCAGTTTCTTTCCCAACGGTCAAAAGCACGATTGCGAATTTTATACAGACGGTTTATTAGACGGTCCGCACAAAATTTATTCTGAAGACGGACAACTGATCACTGATGAAGAATACCATTGGGGGTCTTTGCTACAAACTACGGAACGGAAGGAAAGTTGATATGCAAACGATTTCTTTAGTGGCACCGGCCAAAGTCAATCTTTTTTTAGAAGTAACGGGCAAACGACCCGATGGCTATCATGATTTATCCACTCTTTTTGCCAAAATTTCTTTAGCAGATAGGCTCACTCTTTCTGCTGAAGTAGCAGAGCAAGAAAGCTTGGCTTTACAAATCACAGGGCCTTTAGGTGCGGGTCTGCAAGCCGACGATAGCAATTTGGTCCTTCGGGCCGTACGTGCTTTTGAGGAAGAATTTCAGATAACCTTAAAAGCCAATATCATTTTAGAAAAACATATTCCTATGGGAGCCGGACTAGGCGGAGGCTCTTCTGATGCGGGCACTACTTTGCTGGCTTTGTGTCAACTTTTTGACAAAGACCCCTTGCTTCTTTTACCACGTGCCGCCAAATTAGGAGCTGATGTAGCGCTATTTCTGTATCCGGATACATTTTTAAAAGGAGAAGGAATCGGTGAAAAACTCTCTCCCATAGCCGCTACAGGGCCTTTGCCTTGGGTTGTACTGGTCTATCCTGATACTGCCGTGCCGACCAAAGGCGTCTTTGGCAGACTTTGTTTATCTAGCCCTGCCGAAATCTTGACAAATATATCCAATTTAGATAGATTACTGGTAGCTTTGACAAGCGGATCTTCGTTAGAGCAATACAATTCCCTTTTATTTAACCGCTTGGAAGAGGCGGTATTGCCCTATGTAGATTCTGTAAGAGAAGTAAAGGAGGACTTTAAGGCCTTAGGTGTTCGGCCCTTAATGTCCGGTTCCGGTTCCACGGTTTTTGCATTAACCCCCACTTTGGAACAGGCAAAAAATTTGGCAGAGAAAATAAACAAGCAGGGCCGAAAGGTATTTGTTGCACACTTCGGAGGGACTAAAAATGAAAATAACTGAAATTCGGATTCATTTGATGGGGGAAGAAAGACTGAAAGCGTTTGCCAGTGTAACGTTTGATGATTGTTTTGTAGTGCGCAATATGAAATTAGTAGCAGGGGCTAAAGGCGTATTCTTATGTATGCCTTCGCGCAAAATGCAAGACGGCTCCCACAAAGATATCGTTCATCCCATTACGCAAGAGTTCCGCCAGTATATGGAAGAACATGTTTTGAAAGCGTATGAGGAAGAAGTGAAAAAGAATTCTTCGTCGGAAAATGAAAAAAAAGAAGACGAAGTGAAATAAATTTGCTACAATATATGCAGAGATTTAATTCCGGATGGTGAAATGGTATCACTACTGGTTTTGGTCCAGTCATTCTAGGTTCGAGTCCTAGTCCGGAAACCATATAAAGCACCCGCAAGGGTGCTTTTTTATTGGGTTACGCAGAGCAGGCAAACTGCTTTGCCTGCGTTAGGATGAGAAAGCCGCAGCCTTATACGAGTTTGCCTTTGAGGCAAGGCGAGTATGGCGAGGCGGGGCCGCGAGCGCCGAGGGTCAACGAGGCGACTTGTGGCCGAGTCCTAGTCCGGAAACCATATAAAGCACCCGCAAGGGTGCTTTTTTATTTTCACAGACACCACCCCCCAAAGACCCACATCACATCTAGGCCTTAAGGCCCTTGTCTAAAACTTATCACTTTCATTACAATTTATTTATGAGAAAATTTTTTACTTTATTAATACTACTGGCATATACCTGTTCCCCCTCCGCTTTTGTATGGGGGCAAAATACTTCTGCAGAACAGCTGTTCTCTCTTCAAAAGCAAGCCCGCCATTATGCCAGCCAATCTGAACATAGCCGTGATTTGTTATTTTATATATCAGCCACTTTATTATGGGCTTATATGGAAAAATTACCGGCCCTTCAACTGAAAATGGCTCTTACTCAAGAATTAAACCAAATTTCCGTCTCTTCCCATTCTTGGCATACGGAACATTCATTTCATCAGATGTTTGCCAAAAAAGCTGCTGCGGACCCAAGTCAACTTTCTTTATTTCCGCAAGAAGCGGCCCCCACTCAACCGACAACCCCTAAAAAAGAAGATTTAAGCTGGTTAGATGAGCCACAGGAAGCTCTTCGCGCTACCAAAAAAGCCCAAGAAAACAGCTTGTTTCCAGAATTAGAAGTAGCCAAACAACCCAAGAAAAGCTATTTAAGCCGCCGCATTGAAGAAAGATTCGGAAACACTAACTATTTTCGCAAACTCTCTCAAGAAGAAATTGAGGGGCTTTTCCAACGCCTCAACCAAGCGGCTGCCATCAATTATAAATCTGGCAAAGAAGCCGCCCAAAAATTTCTGGCAGACATGGCTAACAAATATCCAAAGGCGCAAGTGCTCTTTTTGCAAGCCAGACATTTATTATTGGGCGGCGCTCTATTATTATTGGTGGACCAATTGGTTGATTTTTCTTCAGAACACCAATCTTTATATCGTCTTGTACGCAATCCTGAGCTTTTTTTAGAGGCCACTAGGGAAGATTTGGCCTTACTGGCCGAACACCCGCAGTCTGTAGAATATGCTAATTTATTGGTACTTTCTTTAAAAGAAATGGCTTCTTCATCTTTATCGGATGAAGAGTTGGCTTATATCCAATCTGTTAACCAGAAAACTCGCCAAAGCCAGCAAAATAAACCTTTACGCTATACCATAGGTTATTAAGACCTAGTTTCACTCTAGGTCCAAAGGCCCTTGTCCCAGCTTTTGTCTTTTCCTAGAATAAGTATAGAATATACCACGCTGCATATAGGAGAATTATGAAACTACTTCAAAAAATATTAGCACTTACCCTTGTTTTTTCTTTGTTGGGGCAGAATGTCTTGTTTGCGCAAACAATCTCTACAGAGAATCTGAAAGACATTCAAACGCAAGCTAATAAAGACATTCAAGAACTAGGCTTGACTGACAATCAAAAAACGTTTTTAAGCATCGGCGGTACAGCCGTTTTGACTTTCCTCGTTACAACGGCCATCCATAAATATAGATCCAAAGTAGCGACAGAAGAGCTCAAACGTAAGTTTGCCGAAGAATCATTTGAAACAGCCAAACGTGCAGCTACCCGCCATGCAGAAGACGTAGCCAAACTGCAAGCCGAATTTAATCAGACTCTTGCTCAGGGAGAGAAAAAATTAGCCGCCCTGCAAGAAGAACTACGCATCATCACAATCAAAAAGAACGGTTTGGAAAAATCTGCCGCTACTCAAAAAGCCAAAAGAGAAGCTGCCCTTTTGCAACTGGAAAAAAGAGAAGCAGAACTGCAAGCCATCATTGCAGAGCAAAAAACATCTATTGAGCTTTACCAAGATTTGACCGCCCGTTTTAGCCACGTTGATTTTGACATCTATACGCAAATGGAAAAATATACCAAATTATTTGACGAAACCATACCGAAGGCAGAACGCAATCTGTTAAGAACAGCTATACCCAATGAGCCGTGGTTCAAAACGGCTACCAAAGAGCAACAGGAACTTTTCTTGAAATACTTAGATGATGCCCTTGGCGTACTTCACAACGGTAACAGCATCCAAGGAGCTTCCCACATTTTGAACTTTGGCGCCCGCAGATTTTTACCTCAGGCAGAAGCGAGTCTTTTCCAACGCTTGCTGACGCTTAGCCAACACGTAGCCACCAAAAAGAATATGTTTGCAATCGGGTTTTTAGCTCTTTTGGGTGTCAGTGCTCATACGGCGCAAGCTCAAACGGCTAATCAGTTAGTGACCAACCGCATTAATACCAACTTTAATTTATTCTTGGATGCTTCTGAAGAAGATTTACAGAAAATTGCTAATATTCCTCAAGCGGTTGAAGTTTGTGTCCAAGGCGCCTACGCTATTCACATGATGAAGGCATTGCCTAACGAAGAAATTCAAGAAATTGCCCGTTTGGCTCAAGAAGAAGGAAATGCCGTACGTCAAAATACGTACCAAGGTCTTAGATCCGGCGCTTCTTATTAATCTTGGTGAACTTTTCAAACTCCGCTCCAAAAGAGCGGAGTTTTTTATTTCTCAATTCGCAAACGGACAGAGAGAGGTAAAAATGTTTTTTCTGAGTCATCTCCCACGCTTTTTCCGAAAGGCATTTGCGCGATTAGTTTCCAAGATTTCGGAATATGAAAAGCAATAGCCACCTCTTCATCAATAACGGGATTGTAATGCTGCAAAGATGCCCCGATCCCCGCTTCTGCCAAAGCTGTCCAAACAGAAAACTGCAACATGGCACTGGCATGTTCGGACCAAACGGAAAAACGCTCTTTATACAACGGGAATTGATTTTTTAATTCTTCCACTCTGTTTTGATCTTCATAATACAGTATTGTCCCGTATGCCTTGGCAAAAGATTTTATTTTCTCGTAGGTCGGCTCAAAATGATCCGACGGTACTAATGAACGCAACGCTTCAAGTGTCAAATCCCACAGTAATTTATGCGCAGAAGAAAGTAAAAGCACAACTCTGGAGCTTTGACTGTTAAAAGCCGATGGAGCATATTTTACACACTTTTCCAATATCTTTTCCAAGTCTTTCTCAGAAATGGGTATTTGAGCCGCCAACTCATAGCGGGAACGACGTTTTTGAATTAAATCTGTAAAGGACATATTTTTCCCCCTCTTTCTTTGTGTTAGATACCAAAAGGATAAGTCTTTTATTTTCATTAAAAAGGGGTAGAAACTAATTAGAAAAGTTGGAGTATATCTTCAAACTTGCTAGAATATAGTTTGTAAAGCCTCTGTAGCTCAATTGGATAGAGCAGCTCCGTCCTAAGGAGAAGGTTGCGAGTTCGACTCCCGCCGGGGGCGCATTTTGAAGTTAAAAACCCGCGTTTTCACGCGGGTTTTACTATTTTTTAGATTTCTTTTTGCAAGTCACTTTTTTCTTACTCGGTTTTACTGCAGTTTTTTTAGCGGCGGCTTTCTTTTTTTTCTTTTCGTTTAATACAGCTTGTTTTCTCAAAAGGCGCGCCAAAGGACCGCGGTCCACTACTTCGCCTAAAATATTGGTTTTAGGTTTAAAAGTCAGTTTCGTATGTAAATTACGTGTGCGGTGATCTTCGTTAGAAACCTCCAATAAACCGGCCTTACGCGCGGCTTTGCGCATATGTGTAACAGCTCGCTCCTCTATTTGGCGCACCCGTTCGCGCGAAAGGCCCATTTTTTCCGCCACTTCGCCTAAGGTTTTGGGCTCATTGTCAATCAAGCCAAAACGCAAAGTCAAAATTTCACGGTCACGGTCGTTAAGCTGCATCAAACTTTGTTGCAAAACGTTGGTATTTTCCGAGCGCAAAAACACATCATGCGGATTTCCTTTGCCATCATCGCTCAGCTTATCTTCCAAAGTCATTTCCTCTTCTTCACCCACCACGGAAGTCAACGAATCTACTCCCGTAGCCGCGCTTAACGTATCCATGATGGCTTTTACTTGGCGTGCGCTTAAATCTAACTCAGCCGCCATTTCACTTAAAGAAGGGTCTCTGCCATTTTCCTCGCGCAAATTATTCCATGCTTTGAACCACTTTTTCAAATTTCCCCACGCATGGGACGGTATTTTAATGGCGCCGGATTGTTCTTCAATATATTTGCGGATATATTGCTCTATCCAATATATAGCATACGTAGAAAAACGATAACCTTTCTCCGGCTGAAATTTTTCAATCGCCTGCAATAATCCCAAATTTCCTTCTTCAATTAAATCCATCAAATCCATACCGGGACGCTGAAAACGCTTGGCCGTAGGAATAACTAAACGCAAATTGATTTCCATCATTTTATTTTTAGCGTCTTTATTTCCTTTTTTAATCTGCTTCCACAAAGCAGACATTTCCTCGCGATTCATTTCCCGCGTAATTTGGCCTAAGTGCTTAAAATATTCGTTTACGGTATCTAAAGTTTCGTTTTGCATAGTTATATTTTATCAAATCATTTCTAAATATTTTTACAAAAATATGATACTTTATTTTCGCGCGCGCGAACGGTAAAATCTTGTTATAATGAAAGAGTAAGTACACTTTATTGGAGGTTGTATGGACGGACGACACGAACAAAAGACGTTTACCCAAATCATGCTGATGTGCCTAGGATTTTTTGGTATTCAGTTTGGTTGGGCTTTACAGATGGGAAATATGAGCGCCATTTATTCGCGCTTGGGTGCCAGTGAATCTCAGATTCCGCTATTGTGGTTGGCAGCACCCGTGACGGGGCTTTTAGTGCAGCCCTTGGTAGGCTATTTTAGTGATCGCACTTGGTGCCGCTTGGGCCGCAGACGCCCCTATTTTTTGGGTGGTGCCATTTTCTCCACCATTGCACTTTTTTTGATGCCGCAAGCTTCTGCCATTTGGATGGCTGTTATTGCTTTATGGGTTTTGGATACTTCCGTCAATGTAAGTATGGAGCCGTTCCGCGCTTTTGTGGGTGACATTTTACCTGAAAACCAACGCAAAACCGGTTATGCCATGCAAAGCGTTATGATTGGTGCCGGTGCCGTAATTGCTTCTTTCTTGCCGCAAATTTTGGCCAATTTCGGTGTCAGCACCGAAGCTCCGCTGGGACATATTCCCAATACGGTTAAATATTCTTTCTACACCGGTGCGGTAGTATTGATTGCGGCTATTTTAGCCACCATCAAAAGTACTCCCGAATATCCGCCTGCCGATATGGAAGCTTTTAGAAAATTGCAAAAACAAACCACCAGCATTTCTCAAACTTTATCTGAAATGTGGCAAGCTATGACCACCATGCCCTCTACCATGCGCCGTTTGGCGGTGGTACAATTCTTTACGTGGGCTGCTTTTATGATTATGTGGGTCTATTTTACTCCGGGTATTGCCTCCGGCGTATTCCATGCCACTCCCGGTACGCAAGCTTATGAAGTAGCCGCCAACTGGGGCAGCTCCTGCTTTGGTATCTATAACGGTGTAGCCTTTGGCTTTGCCTTTGCCTTATTGTGGCTGACCACCAAATTCTCCGCCAAATACATTCACATTGTTTGTTTGGCAATCGGCGGATTGGGGTTAGGCTCTTTGGGCTTAACTCTTTTCGGCGTAGAATTTACCAAAATGGGCTTGGTAATTCCGATGGTTTGTATCGGTATTGCGTGGAGCAGTATTTTATCTATGCCGTATGCTCTTTTATCTAATGCATTACCTGCCGAAAAAATGGGCTTTTACATGGGTGTGTTTAACTTCTTTATCGTTATCCCGCAAATCTGTGTGAACTTGTTATTTGGCCCTATCATGAAGCACTTATTAGGCGGCAGTGCTATTGCCGCCGTAGGTGTAGGCGGCCTGAGCTTGCTGGTAGCGGCTTTCTTCACCTTCTTTGTGCAAGATAACACCATTAAAAAACAAGCCTAGAAAATTCTGTTTAAAACACCGCCTGAGCCAAAAGTTCAGGCGGTGTTTTTTATCCTAGGACTTTGGACCCAACTTTGCTTAGGTCTAAAGTCTCTTTTTTATATGTCTTTGATTTCCTAGAATAATAGAGAAGTCTATCTTATTTTTAGAGGTTTTTATGCATAAATTTTTTGCCGTATTTCTTTCTTTATCGTTACTGCTACCTCATACTCTTTGGGCCCATGCCAAGCAAACCCCAAAAGAGCCAAACACTTTAGCCGAGTATCAACAGCGCGCACAAGAAGATATACAAAAAGCTCCTTGGATCAGCAAAGAAGGAAAAATCTTTTTATCCGTCGCCGGTGTGGGTGGGGCGTTACTGGTTGTGCAACACTTGTATTTCAAAGGTCAATTAAAAGCCCAACAAAAACAACATGCCAGCACCATGCAAACCATGACACAACGCCTGCAAGCTGATATCAAGACCTTAACAGAGCAGAAAAATAAATTTCAAAAAGAATTAGCTCAAACTCAACAAAGAGTAACGGGCTTAAAATCTGAAGTAATCAGAATAGACAATGAATCTACTCAATGGAAACAGCTGTATGAGGGACAACTTAACAAAGTAAGCCGCTTGGAAAACCAAAATGTACAAAATAGCATCATGAGAGATGCTTTGGAAGCGGAAAATGCTGCCCTACAGGAAGAATTGGCTTTTTGGAAAGCTTTTGAAGATAAGAGATTTGCCTTTAAACCGGAAATGGCAGAAATTGCCACCAAACTCTCTAAAAATCAAGCATTAACCAGCAGAGAAATCGCCCTTTTAACCGAGGGCATGGACGAAACGTTTAAAGTTAAATTTTTACAACGTTTGCAGCTTAACTCTCCTACGGCCTCTAAGAGCTATTTTCAATTTTATGAAAAAACGGTCTTGGACTACATACATTCTTATCCTCAACATCTCAGCGTAAGAAGCGCTCAGTTTATTAAAAAAGTGCTAAAAAACATGAGAGGCATTGCCGGTGTAACGCTTTTATTCTTCCTGCTGGGAAATGCTTATGAGGCTGAGGCCCAAACGCAAGATTACACCAGACGTCTGCAAAATAATATTAATTTATTTGTGTATGCTACACCTGAAGAATTGGCCGCTTTGGCACAAAATGAAGAAACGCGTACTTTGTGTATTGAAATTTCGGACATTATCCATGAAATGGCTTGCTTAGAAGAAGAACAACAACAAGAAATCCAAGAAGCATTCCAAAGAGAACCCGAAGAAATCCATTACACAAAAAACCAATCTTTGAGAAGTTTAAGAAATTTCTAAATCAAACACCCCGCTCAAAAGAGCGGGGTGTTTATCTTTATAATTTAATCTTTACAACGGGATATTGCCCGTATTGGTATGTTTTTTCGGATCGCGCTTATTCTTTAAAATGCGCAAAGCATTAATAATTTTGCTACGGGCTTCGGCCGGTTCAATAATTTCATCAATAGAACCGTTAGAAGCAGCCTGATAAGGAGAAGCGAACTTATCAGAATATTCCTGAGTCATCTTTTGTTTCAGTTCCTCTTTCTTTTGTTCGTCCGTTTCTTTCTTTAAGTCACGGGAGTACAAAATTTCCACTGCGCCGCGCGGACCCATAACGGCAATTTCAGCACTGGGAAAAGCAAAATTAAAATCTCCGCGCAAGAACTTAGATCCCATGGCAATATACGCACCGCCGTACGCTTTACGCAACACCAGGGTAATTTTGGGTACAGTCGCCTCGGCATAAGCATACAGCAGCTTGGCCCCGTGGCGGATAATACCGCCATGTTCTTGTTGAACCCCCGGCAAATAACCGCCGGTATCCACCAACGTGAGTATAGGAATATTAAAAGCGTTTAAGAAGCGAATGAAACGAGCAGCCTTATCGCTGGCATCACTGTCCAAGGCTCCCCCCAAACAATCGGGGTTATTGGCTATAACGCCAACCACTTCTCCGCCCATGCGGATAAAGCCTGTTACCACGTTTTTGGCAAAGTTTTGATGAATTTCAAAGAAACCGAAATCATCCGCTAAACGCCAAATAATATGATGAACGCGGAAAGCCTTTTTAGGATCCATTTCACAAACGCGTTCCAACACGTGCACCGGTCTATCCACAATATCGCTGGTAGTTTCGGAAGGGGCTTTCTCTTCATTATTTTGCGGCAAGAAACTTAATAATTCGCGCACTTGGCGGAAACAATCTTGCTCCGATTTAGCCACAAATTGGCAAACACCGCTTTTTTCGCTATGCGGTTTGCTGCCGCCTAACGTATCAAAATCTACTTCTTCTCCGGTGGCAGCTTTCACGGCGTTCGGCCCCGTAATAAACATGTGGCTGATGCCTTCTACCATAAAAATAAAATCAGTTAAGGCTGGAGAATACGCTGCCCCACCGGCACAAGGACCTAAAATGACGGAAATCTGCGGAATTTTGCCGGAAGCTTTTACGTTTCGGTAGAAAATTTCCCCATACCCGTTCAAGCTTTCCACCCCTTCTTGAATGCGTGCACCGCCACTGTCTAAAAGACCGATAACAGGGATTTTGGCTTCCAACGCTTTATCCATAATATCGGCAATTTTGCGCGCGTGTGCCAACCCCAAAGAACCGCCCAACTGCGGAAAGTCTTGGGCAAAAATAGCCACGGGGCGACCGTTGATGCGGCCAAAACCGGTAATTACACCATCCCCTTTGATGTGCTTGTCGGCTACACCAAAGTCATGGCAGTTGCTTTCTACCAAGCTTTTAATTTCAAAAAAGCTATCTTGATCTAATAAGTAAGATAAACGCTCTCTGGCGGTAAATTTTCCTTTGGCATTTTGGGCTTTGTTTTTTTCTTCGCCCGCGCCTGCCATGGCGTCCTGATAAATCTGGCGGAATTTTACAAGGCTCTTAGGAGCCGGACGATCGGATTTTTTATCCTCTCTGGGATTATCAAAAAGTTCTATCATACGCCCTCCGTAGTCTATATTTTAGCAAACTTCACAGCTGTCGGGGCAACGGCAAAAGCTGTGGTAAAAATAAAATCATTGTCAAAACGGTTTGAGTTAAGTACAATGTGCGGCGATTGTAAAGATTGCCATACTTCTAAAGCTCGTCCGGTCAAACGGACTTCATTATCTACCAAAATAATCTCTCGTGTGTTTAATGAAAGGCCTCTGCCCAAAAGTTTTACCACGGCTTCTTTTTGCGTCCAGACTTTGGTTAGATGTTCGTCAGTAGCGGGGCCTTTTTCCTCATCTAAAAAAAATTCTTCCGCCCACACACGGCTGCGCTTTTCAATTTTTTCTAAATCAATTCCCAACATCGTCTGTGGAGCCGATACGGCAGCTACCGCCCAACCGTTGGAGTGGCTGATGCTTATGCTGCGCGCGTCCGGCACCGAACCTATAAATACTTGCGGTGCACCGCTGGGCAACTTTACAATGTCTTTTTGTTTTAAAACAGCCAAAGCCGCGGCGGACATTTCTATCTTTTGATTTTCTTCCCCTTCCGTCGGCAGGCTACACACGGGCAAAAGACCGCTTTGGCGCGCCAAAAGCACTTTTAATGCAAAACGACCCCCGAGCCAATCTCCTTTTCTTTTTTCTGCTCTAAGTGTCTGCAAGTAGGCACTTTCCGAGCAGGATAAAAAAGAGTCGGCCGGGGGTAGATTTTTTATTTTAACAAACTGCGTTTGGTAATTCATTACTGGCCAATGGCCTGATAACCGTGGATTTCCACCCACACATTGCCTTTATCGTCAAATACATAGGCATCGTGCAAAGTTTTTCCGTCCGCGGTAAAACCTTTAAAACGTCCGTAAAGGTATAGACGGGCGGGAGGAACTTCCCGATGGAAAACGGCAATTTCCTTTATACCGTCAGGCAAGGTCATTTTGTTTTCAATCGCCATGTCTCTAAAACCGCAGCATTGGAAAGCGGCTTCAATGAGCATCGGGTTAGCCAACAATGTTTTCTGACCGTCGTTCCATTGCGGGCGAGGGGTAGTATTATAAATAGCCAAAGAGCTGTCTTTATCGGCTTTTAAGATACCGCCCAACACTTGAAAACTGGGACCGTGGAAATATTTTTTATAAATTTCTTCTTTGCTGATTTGCGGCAAAGCTTGCGGGTCTAATTGAATTTGGTCTTTCACTTCATTCCAAGTAGACACAAAACCGCTTTGCAAAGCTTTAGCCGTAAAATGGCGGCGGGTATTGCCCATTTTGATTCCTTTGCTGTTGATGAAATCGGACTCAATTTCCATAGAAATCTCACCGTTTTCATTTTTACCGTTCACGCGCACGGCTTGCGGACGGTTGCGCAACAGTTTAATAGGCAAGAAGAAATGCACATCTTGTAACCCTTGGGGCACGGTCCCGCCCAAAGCGGTCGCCGTTTCTACAAAAGTTTCAATACCCATTACACCGGGTACATACGGAGTACCCTCAATGGCATGATCCGCCAAATAAGGATCAGAGTCTAAGTTAAACTCTTTTTCCGTATAAATTTCTTGCGTGGTTTGGGAAACAACCTTGCTTAAAAAGTGGTTGGCCTCACTCGGATTGGGTTGCACAGCAGCAGGAGCAGCAGGCGTTTCTTCCGTCTTTACAGGAGCGGAAGGGCCGCCGTTTGACTTGTCCGAATCGTCAGACTCAGGGGCGGTTTGCCCCCCCTGAGGTACGATTTCGTCCATATCTAAGCGAAGTTGATGGTCCCAGTCCAACAGGCCCAAAGAACCCGTCAACACAATTTCAGCCACGTCGCCGTACACGATTTCATCTAAGAAAATCTGCATACCGTCTTCGGGGTCCACAAAATCTACACCGTTGGAGCGCAAGAAGGTTTCCACTCCGGCTCTGACACCCATGCCTACGTTTTTATAAGCACTCATGGCAATGGAAATAGCACGATAGCCTTGGTTGCTTAAAGACAGGGCAGATTTAGCCAAATAATCATTGGCAGATGCATAATCGCTTTGGCCCAAGTTGCCGTATTTACCGGCAATAGAGGAGGCAAAAGCAAAGAAGCCGCCATTGCGTACAATATTATTTTCTAAGAACGTTACAAAGCTGCTGGCTTTGACGTCAAAGATGCGATAATATTCGGCAGGATCTTTATCATAAATCAGTTTGGAGCGCTCCAATCCGGCAAAGTGAATCAGTCCGTCCACACGGCCATTTTTGGCCTTAATTTTGGTGCAGACTTCTTTGACCATAGAGCTGTTTAGCACGTCACAATGATAGTATTCCACTTCACTGCCCAACTCACGCAATTTTTGCAGATTGTTGTACAACGTAATGGAGTCTTTCACTTTTCCGAAGGCACGCTCTAACAAAACAGGCGTCGCTTTTTGGGTCGTATCGGCTTTCAATTCTTCCCAAATTTGTTTCTTCAAAGCGGCCAATTCGGCTTCATTCATAGAGGCCCAGAGCGGCGTTTTTTCTTGAATTTCAATAATATCCAAGACGATGATTTTGCTCTTGTATTGGGCAGCTAATTTTTGGCTCAGCATCGCTCCGATACCGCGGCCGGCTCCGGTAAAGATGACCGTTTTGCCTGCTAAATCAAAGCGTTTTACGCTGCGGTCTAAACGTACCGGCACGGATAAAATCGTGCTGCGTTCTCCACCACGGGTACCGATCTTCAGGCGCATATCTCCATGCAAAACTTCGTCCATGGTTTTTTGAGCCATTTCATCGGCAGTAGCCGTAGCTTCAAAGTCTAAAAGCTTGCCTAAAGCTCCCGTGCGTTCATACACGTCTTTGCGGAAGCAGGTCATACCGCCGCACAAAGCACCGGTAATCGGGTTAAACTCATCTTTGGTAGTATAGCCAAAGTTTCCGTCAATTTTGGTGTTGACCGCAAAGAACGTATCGGCATCCGTGCGATTGGCCATGGCTTTTTCAAAAACGCGCAAGGCAATAAACAAAGGCATGACGTATTTAGTCAGTTCGCCGTGGGTGCTGACTTTTTTGTCAAATTTCTTTACGCTGGCACCCAGTAAGTACACAATACCTTGAATGTTCGGATCTTCGGCAGCATATTCTTTCAATGCGGCTTCCGTTTCTTCGTAAGATTCCCAATTTACAATGGTCGTGTTTTTGCTGCGGGTTTTAAGCGTGGTAAAGACATGCGTTTTGACACCCAATTCTTTAAATTCTTCTTGATAGGCTTTTATCAACTGAGAATTATCTGCAAAAATAAGTACGGTGCGGTCTTTGGACAAACGGCGGTTTTCACGTTCCGTCAACGGAGCAGGAGCTACCACGGTTACACTGCGCAATTTCTTTTCGTGGCAGTGTTCGCCGCTGTAGCCTTCACGTTCCGGACGTTCGGCCAAAGAAGTGTTCTTTTTGATTTCCCCTGTGGGGTTGGTGGTTAACATTTCTTCGGAAGGCTTATTTACTTGCATGGCCGCCGGTACGGCATCAGCCACTTTAGCTACTTTGATAGTAGGCAAGCCATTTTCTTCTTCCACAGCAGGTTGAACTGCCACCGTCTCTACCACCGCAGGAGCAGGCGCGACTACCGGAGCCGGAGCTGCTACCGGGGTTTCCACTACAGCAGGTTGTACAGGGGCCGCTTCCGCTACGGGAGTCTCTACCGTAGCAGGAGCTTGATTTGCTCCCGCACTGCTTAACGCAAAATTAATGCAGTGACGAATCGTCGGATAATCTTTCAATTGGATCCCGTCTTGTTGCACAATACCGTAATGTTCGCGCATAGCGGCAAATAGTTCCGCTTGCTTTACGGTATCAATACCCAAATCGGCTTCCATGTCTAAATCT
>JAFYXM010000010.1 GCA_017546175.1 Elusimicrobiaceae bacterium | reverse complement strand
GTCTTGACTATTTTTTTTTTTTGATACGATTTTGATACGGGCCGCAGATGGGTTTAAAAAACCTCCTACAGTTTCCCAAAAGCGGCCCGTACAAAGGGTTAACTAACCCGAGGAGATTAAAATGATGAAAAATAACAAAGGCTTCACCTTGGTTGAATTATTGGTGGTAGTACTTATCATCGGTATTTTAGCCGCTATGGCCTTACCGGCCTACTTCCAAGCAGTAGAACGCTCCCGTATTGCGGAAGCTGAAACAATTATGGGTAACGTTGCCCAAGCTCAGCAAAGAAGCTTGATGAAAAAGGGAAAATATTCTACCCATTTTTCTGGTTTAGATGTTTCTCCTACTAGACTTGCTGTTACTAAGTTCTGCACCAAGGGTACGAATGAAGTTACTGGTGGGGAAGGATCTTCTGCTACCACTGAAGGTTGTAAATCAGATGCTAATGGTTTTGAAATCGCTTTGGATCAAACCAATGTGTCTGCTAACTTAGAAAAAGGTGCCGTGACCGCAAAACGTAATGGTAATGCTCGTTATGGTTATACCTTGACTCGTTACTATCAAGGAAATCAAGTGCAATGCGAGGCTGGTAGCGGCACAACTGCAGACGAAGATAAAGCCTTATGTGGAGAATATTGTGGCTTAGAAGTTCCCTCTGCTAAATGCTGCAATAATGGTGTGGACGGTGCTTGCGGAGAACCTGCTAATTTTTAGTTGAACTCCAAAGTTTCACAACACCCCGCCTTAAAGGCGGGGTATTTTTTTGTCAGGGTTTTTATGCCTGAGTATAGACGTAAAATAGTATAATGTATATATGGACGCGCGTAAGGATACAGTGCTAAAAGTGCAGGACTTAAAAGTGGCTTTTCATACCGAATTAGGCACTGCTGAGGTATTGCATGGTTTAGATTATCAACTGGAAAAAGGAAAGGTGCTTGCCGTGGTGGGGGAATCCGGCTGCGGTAAAACCGTACATGCGTTGTCTCTTTTAAAAATACTTCCTTCGGGGGGAGAAATAACCTGCGGTCATATCTATTTTAAAAATAAAGATATTTTGTCTCTTTCGTCTGAAGAATTGCGAAAATTGCGCGGGGCCAAAATTTCTATGATTTTCCAAGACCCCATGACCAGTTTAAACCCCATTCGCACAGTAGGGGCACAGCTGACGGAAACTGTTTTGGCACACCGCAAGACCTCCGCGTTGCGCGCCCAAGCCACTGCTATCAGGCTCTTAAAAAAAGTAGGCATACCTAATGCCAAAGAGCGAATGAAAGAATATCCTTTTCAGTTTTCAGGCGGTCAATGCCAGCGCATTATGATAGCCATGGCTTTGTGTTTGCACCCCGATATTTTAATTGCCGACGAGCCGACCACCGCTTTAGACGTAACCGTACAAGCGCAGATTTTAAAGCTGATAAAAGATTTGCAAACTCAAAATCAAATGGCAGCGGTGTTTATTACGCACAATTTGTCCATTGTGGCTGACGTGGCGGATGAAGTGCTGGTCCTTTACGGAGGCTACTGCGTGGAAAAAGCTAGTGTGGAAGAATTGTTTTCCCGTCCGCTTCACCCGTACACACAAGGTCTTTTATGCTCTTTGGTTTCTGTGCGCGATAAACAAGAAAAATTACCCGCCATTGAGGGATATCCGCCTGCAGCGGGGCAAACCTTGAGCGGATGTCCGTTCGCGCCGCGCTGCCCGAAAGCGTGTGCCAAATGCCACGAATCTTTACCTCCTCTTTTTACGAAAAACGGTCATGAGGTGCGCTGTTGGCTTCGGGAGGAAAAAGCATGAGCGCACTCGTAGAAATTAAAAATTTGACCAAATCTTACCGAAAAGGCGGTTGGTTTGCAAAGGCGCAGGATAAAACCATTTTGCGCAAGGTTACGATCAGTCTGCGCGAACATGAAATTTTGGGTTTGGTGGGGGAGTCCGGCTGCGGTAAAACCACTTTGGCAAAAGTGATTTTGGGGTTGGAGCCGTATCAGAGCGGTTCGGTGCAGGTATTGAAGCAGGAATTAAATAAATTAAATAAGGCTCAGTTTCAGTATTTGCGCCGAGATATGCAGGTGGTCTTTCAAGACCCGTACTCCAGTCTGGACCCGCGTATGACGGTAAAGCAAATTTTATCCGAACCGTGGGACATACACGGCTTGCACAAAGATAAAACCATTCGGGAAGAAAAATTAAAAGAGTTAATGCAAGCCGTCGGTTTAGATCCGGCACATCTGCACCGATATCCGCATGAGTTTTCGGGCGGGCAGCGCCAACGCATTGCCATTGCCAGAGCTTTGGCCTTGGCGCCTAAAATTTTGGTGGCCGATGAACCTGTGTCTGCCTTGGACGTGTCTGTGCAGGCGCAAATTTTAAATTTACTTAAAGAAATCAGCCGTCAGCGCGGGCTGAGTGTGCTGTTTATTTCGCATGATTTTGGGGTGGCGCGCTTTTTGTGTGACCGTATTGCCGTGATGTATCAGGGCAAAATCGTAGAATGCGGCCCTGCGGAAAAATTACTTAAAAATCCGCAACATCCTTATACAGAGGCTTTACTCTCGGCTGTGCCCTTGCCAGATCCTAATTTGCAAAAAAACAGAGAGCCTGTGCCAACTAAATATGACTTGTCTTTGGCAGAAAGCCTGTGCCCGTATGCCGCGCGTTGTCATTATTACAACGTGCAAGTTTGCGAGCAGCCCTCGGCGCTGACCGAAACAAAAGAAAAGGGGCATCAGTGCGCGTGTACGCGCTTGCCGTTTCAAAACGACAAAAGCCGCTATGCGGTATGAGGAGAATGTATGATAAACGAAAAAAGACTTTTGGATAACTTTTTAAAACTGGTACAAATTGACAGTGAGTCTTTTAATGAAGCAAAAATTCATAAAGTGTTGGTAGAGGAACTCAAAAAATTGGGTTGCATCGTATATGTAGATAAATCCGGTAAAAAGTTTAACACCAATGCTGCGGGTAATATTATTGCCACCTTGAAAGGTAAAGGAAAAGGCAAACCCTTTATTTTATCTGCTCACATGGATACGGTTTGCCCCGGTGTAGGCGTAAAACCATGTGTGAAGAAAGACCGCGTCACTTCCGACGGGACCACCATTTTAGGAGCTGACGATAAGGCCGGTATTGCCATTATTTTGGAAACGTTGCGTGTGCTTAAAGAACTTAAAGGCAACCACCCTTCCGTGCAGGTTATTTTTACCTTGTGTGAAGAAGTTTGTATTACGGGTGCAAAATATTTAGACTATAGCAAAATTAAGGGTACGGATGGGCTGATTTTGGACAATGAAAGCAGCGAAGAATTAATCATTCGCGGTCCCGGAAAATATAATTTTAATGTTGCTATTCACGGCGTAACGGCTCATGCGGGTGTCTGCCCCGAAAAGGGAATATCGGCCTTGGATGTGCTGAGCAAAGCCATGCGTTTGATGAAACACGGACGTGTGGATAAAGAAACCGTGTGCAATTTTGGCGTTATTTCCGGCGGCAGAATTACTAATGCCGTCTTATCGGAGCTTACTCTAAAAGGGGAAGTGCGCAGTTTAAATGCAAAAAAACTGGAAAAACAAATCAAACACATGAAAGACTGCTTTGCCAAGGCCGAAAAGGCTTTTGTTAAAAAAGTGGACGGCAAAACTATTCAGCCGAAAATTGAAATTGAAACGGAGCTTAGTTACGGTGCTCAAAACATATCCAAAACTTCCACTTCCGTAAAATTGACTATAGCTGCAGCGCGCAAACACGGTGTAAATTTGAAAGCCATAGTTTGCGGCGGCGGTTGTGACGCCAATGTAATGGCCCAGCATGGGTTGGCCTTGCCCAATTTGGGGATAGGAGTGGAAAAATGCCACTCTTTGGACGAATATTTAAGTTTGCCCGATTTTTATAGAGCCGCCCGTATAGTAGTAGATACGGTGCTGAGTTACCGCGGATAATTATGACTCGTTATATTTTGCGCAGACTTCTTTTGTTGCCGCTGGTGGTGTTGGGTGTTACATTTCTATTGTTTTTGTTGACCCAACGCCTCAGCCCTGAGATGCGTGCTTCTTTGTACATCAAAGATCCGCGTCAGATGGGTGCCATGGAAGAAGTAATCGTAAAATATGGTTTACGTGATAATGTATTTAAGCAATATGGGCGTTGGCTAGGCAGTGCGTTGCAGGGAGATTTGGGGTATAGTCACAGTGCCAATATGCCCGTAGCCAGCGCAATCAAAGAGTATCTGCCCGCCACGGTGCAACTGGCCTTTGCCACTATTATACTGGTGCTTTTGTTCGGGATATGGTTCGGCACGGTGTCTGCGGTTAAAAAGGATAAATGGCAAGATATTGCCGCGCGGTTGATTTCGGTGGGAGGGTTTTCTTTACCCATTTTTGTATTAGGGCTGTTGCTACTCATGCTCTTCTACGGGAAACTGGGTTGGTTCCCACCGGGTGGGTATTCGGTAATGACCGACGTGACCATCCACGGGCCTAACTTCCACCAATATACGGGGCTTTTGCTTATAGATGCTCTGTTAAACGGTAATTTGCGTGTATTTTGGGATGTGATGAGACATTTGTTTTTGCCTGCATTTACCTTGTGTATCGGGTCTTTTGCATTGATGGTGCGCGTGATGCGCTCAAGTATGTTGGAAGAATTGGGCAAAGATTATGTGCGCACCGCCCGTGCCAAGGGCCTTGCCGAAAGAGCAGTGGTATATCGGCATGCTGGTAAAAATGCCATTATCCCCGTGATTACCCTGGCCAGCATTCAGTTTATCCGTCTGCTGGGTGGAACGGTGATTGTGGAAACTATTTTTCAATATCCGGGTATCGGTCGTTTTGGCGTAACGGCGGCCCAACAATTAGACATTGCCGGCATTATGGGGTTTTCGCTAATGGTGGCGGTGTTGTTTGTAATAGGCAATTTACTCTCAGATATTTTATACACGGCTGTGGATCCAAGGATTAAACTCAGTGAATAACCGTATTTTTAAACGCATTGTAAAAAATAAAGCTTCGCTGACCGGTTTTGTGCTGGTAGCTTGTTTTGCGTTGGTGGCTTTGCTGGCACCGGTGTTGGCACCGGCGGATAACCCCAGAGACCCTTATCAAATTCCTCAGCATAGTTATGAGATGACCCCGCAGCCTCCGTCTGCTCAGCATTGGTTTGGTACGACCGAGCAACAGTATGACCTTTATTACGGAGTAATATGGGGAACGCGTCTTGCCTTTAAAGTGGGAATCACGGTTACTTTTTTTGCTTTTTTAATCGGCCTTTTCTTGGGCTCTGCCGCTGCTTATTTTGGCGGAAAAACAGATGAGCTGATTATGCGTTTTACTGACGTAATTTTTGCGATACCCTCTTTGGTTTTGGCCATGGTAATTGCAGCCATGCTGGGGCCGGATTTAAATAATATGATGATAGCACTGACGGCGGTGGCATGGCCCTCTTATGCGCGTTTAGTGCGCGGGGATGTGCTGTCTGTAAAAAACAGAGATTTTGTGATTGCCAGTAAAGCTTTGGGAGCGCGCGGACCGCGGCTGCTTTTAAAACATATTTTGCCTAATTCTATTTATCCGTCTGTAGTGGTGGCGAGTTTAGACATAGGTTATATCGTGCTGACGGCGGCTTCTTTATCTTTCTTGGGACTTGGCGCTCAAGCGGGAACAGCCGATTGGGGGCAACTGATTGCCATGGCGCGCAATTGGGTGTTGGGTGACGGAACAAATACTTTTGCTTATTGGTACACGGTGGTGGTACCGGGGGGAGCTATTTTCTTGTTTGTATTAGGTTGGAACTTGTTGGGGGACGGCTTTCGCGATATTTTAGACCCCCGCCAAGGCTAAATTAAGCTACAATATAGTATAAGGATATTTTTAGGAGAGGTTCTTATGATTAGAAGAAAAGATTTATACACATCTTTAAGTGACAGTGCTTATCGCTATCCGCAGAAAGTGGCGGTGGTGGAATCTGGCACTGGTAAGAAACTGACCTATTTGGAATTATTAATGAAAGTGGACCGCGCTGCCGATATGTATTGGGAGCACGGTATTCGCAAAGGTGACCGCGTGGCTATTGCGTTGCGCAACTCCATTGATACGGTAATTGCCAACTACGGTTTGTATAAAATCGGCGCCATCGCTATTCCCATGAACTTCATGGTTACCAAACAGGAAGAACTGAATTTTATTTTGAACAACTCCGGTGCCAAAGCTGTGGTAACACAGGCCGAATTTATGCGCCATTATGTAAAGGTGCAACCCTCTTTGCCAGATTTGAAATATGTCTTTTCCGTAGATTCTATTCCGACTATAGCGCAGGATAAAGAGTTTGTGCAACTTTTCTGGGAACAAGTTGAAAAATCTACCTGTCATGAAGAAACGGCCGGTGCCTGTGCTCAGCTGGAAGATGATGCCTTTATTCTTTATACTTCCGGTACTACCGGTCAGCCCAAAGGTGCCATGTTGACCCATGGCAACTTGGCCAGTAATATTATTTCCGCTGCACAGATTTTTAAGATTAATGATGATGACTGCTTCTTGTGCTTACTTCCGATGTTTCACTCTTTTGCGTGGACGACTTGTGTGGTGTTGCCGCTGTATTTAAATTTAAAGGTAGTCATTGTGGCGAATGTAATGCCTGCCAAAACGTGGCTTTCTGCCATGGGCAGTGAAAAAGTGACCCTGCTGTTAGCCGTGCCGCAGATTTTGGCCGTACTCTCCAAAGAAGCCAAAGGTTTTAAACGCTTGTACTTGCAGTTCTGGCCGTTTAAAAACGTGCGCTTTGCCGTATCCGGTGCCGCTCCGTTGACCTTGGAAATCAAAGAACGCTTTGAAGAAAAAATCGGCGTGAAAATCTTGGAAGGGTATGGCTTGACCGAAACCAGCCCCGTGGTCAGCGTAAATACCGAACAATTGCAAAAAATTAAATCTGTGGGTCCGGCCATTCCGTCTGTAAGCACCTTGGTGGTGGACGATGAAGGCAACGAAGTGCCGCGCAATTGTGAAGGGGAATTGTGTGTAAAAGGCCCCAACGTGTTCCGCGGATACTTTGGCAACCCGCAAGCCACCAAAGATGCTTTTACCGAAGATGGTTGGTTTAAAACCGGTGACATCGTGGCTATTGACGATGACGGCTTTATCTTTATTAAAGACCGTAAAAAGGACATGATTATTATCAAAGGGTTAAAAGTATTCTCCGCGCAAGTGGAAGCTACGATTGACACTTGCCCCGGTATTGAAGAGTCTGCCATTATCGGTGTGCCTGACGGGAAAGGCGGCGAATTTATTAAATGTTATGCCGTCAAAACAGAAAACTCCGAATTGACTGATGACCAGTTCCGCAAATTCTTAAAACAAAACTTGGATAACTACAAACGTCCGCGCGATTTTGAATTTGTGGACGAATTGCCGCGCAACAGCTTACGCAAAGTACTCAAACGAAAACTGCGTGAAGATGCTATTGAAAAATTGAAACAACGCATCGCAGAAGGCGGCGAAGCTGAAAGCGCCGAATAGTAAGATGGATTTAGCCCGCGCACTACGAACGTACGTTCCTGACGCCTATTATGTAGGCGGCGTGGTGCGCGATGCTTTACTCAAAAAACCGTCCAGTGATATAGACTTGGCCTTGCCCAAGGCGCGCGTAAAAGAGGCCGCCCAAACCTTAGCCAAACACCTCAAAGCGGCTGCTTTTGAAATGGACGCTGAGTTTGGCGTGTGGCGTTTGGTCACGCGCAAAGAAAACCTGCAAATAGACCTTACCGCTTTTCAAGGAAAAGACCTGAAAGAAGATTTACTGCGCAGAGATTTTACGTTTAATGCACTGGCTTATCCTGTTACGGCACCCATTGAAATAGAGTTAAAAACCCTCAAAGGCCAAAAGGCCCAAGTACGTCTAAAAAAACTTCAACAAAAATTTTTAATTGATTTAAAAGGCGGCGCGCAAGATTTGCGTGAACGACAAATCAAGCTCAGCCACAGCCGCGTCTTGCAAGAAGACCCGCTTCGTATGTTGCGCGCATTCCGTCATGCGGCGGAGCATAAATTTGTTTTGTCTTCTTCTGCCTTGCGCCAAATCAAAAAAGATGCCTCGCTGATTGTGCAGTCTGCCGGTGAGCGCGTGCAGGAAGAACTGACCCGTTTGTTCAATACACCGCGTGCGTATGAAAATGTGATTTTAATGGAAAAGACGGGGCTTTTAACGGCTTTGTTTCCTTTGTTGCAAGAGCAACGCACTTGTGCCGAATGTTACTACGGAAAAGGCGGCGTGCTCAAGCATACTTTAGATTGTTTCCGTCGGGAAGAGTGGTTGCTGGAAAATCTGAAAAAAGCATTTCCCAAATACCATAAAAAATTGCAAAAAATAGCCGAGAATAAAGCTTTATTTAAAATGGCGGTACTTTTGCACGACATCGCCAAGCCTGCCACTGCCAAAGTGCAGGGAGACCGCCTGCGTTTCTTTTACCATGAGCAAAAAGGGGCTCAAATGGCGCGTAAGATTTTGGACGGATTGCATTATAGTAAGGCTGACAACCGCTTGATTTGCGGTATGATTGCCGAGCATCTTCGCCCGAGTAATTTAGCCAGCAATGACGTAATTACGGACCGCGGTGCTTATAAATTTTTCCGAGATTTAGGTGATGCGGCCTTGCCGATGTTGCTTTTGTGCTGGGCCGACTATACCAGCTATATCAGTGATGCTCAGCTAAAGCGCATTTTGCCTAAAAGCGGTGATAAACTGATGAGTATTGAAACAGCTAAAAAAACGGCCAATGTGGGCAAAACGTTACGCCATATGCAGGTGCTAAGTTTATTATTTAAGAAGTATTTTGACTCTCCAAAAAAGATAAAACCCTCCAAACTTTTAGATGGCCTTGAAGTGATGAAGGCGCTTAATCTGCCCTCTTCTCCGCTTATCGGTGAAATATTGGAATCCTTGGCTGTGGCACAGGTGGAGGGGGAAGTGACGGATAAAGAAACGGCACTGGCTTTTATCCGCCGCCAATATGGCAAAAAAACCGCCTAATCTGCGGTAAAAGTGCTATAATATAAACGCTGATACAATTTATGCGGGCGTGGTTCAATGGTAGAATGGGAGCTTCCCAAGCTCTAGACGAGGGTTCGATTCCCTTCGCCCGCTTTTTTTAAAAGGATTCTATGGCAGACGAAAAAATTAACACTCCCGATATTGCAGAGTTTGAGGCCAAACTCCCTGCTCAAGCCAATAACAAAGACATTTGGTTGTTTTTGATTATTGTGGACGTTGTGTTGTTATGCGTGTTTGGTTTTTTCTTATATAAAAACCTTTCCGCGCGTTTGCTCGCACCGGAAAATCCTGCCCAAGCTCCTGCCGCTGTAGTAGAAGAAACATTGGCGGAAGAATCTATCGCTGCCGAGCCGGAAGAAGTAGTTACCGTGCCGGAAGCGATTACTCCTGTAGTGCCGGAGCCGGTAGTACAAGAAGTAAAAGCTCCCGTAGTGGAAGAGCCGAAAGCCACTGCCGAAGAAGTGAAAGAGCCTGCTCAGCCTGCTGAAAAGAAAGAGAGCATTATCGTGAAGAAAAAGGCGGGCAGCAAATATCGCCAAGTTACTTTCCGCTATTATGGAGAGGGTAAAAATGTGGCCGTAGTCAGCGGTTTTACGATGGCTAAGCCTCGTGCTTTGAGGAAAAAAGACGGCTACTGGGAAACCACTCTTTCTATCTCCCCCGGAACGTATAAATTCTTATATGTAGTAGACGGACAACAGATTACCGATCCTTACGCTGAAGAGAAAGAAGGACGTTCCGTACTGGTAGTAGAATAAGATTTAGATCAATAAAATCTCGCATCGTAAGATGCGAGATTTTTTTTACCAAAGATTTATTTTGTTATCTCCGTTCTGGGAGCTGCTTTTATCTTGGTGTCAAAATTTTGGTATTGAGGAAGCACTACCCACCACACGAGCAGTAATACAAAAACCAAAGCCAACAAAACCGATACTACCGTTACCATGGTAAGCACCGGTTCATCTTCTTCCGAATAATGTTTCGGGTCAAAGGGAACATCTTTCTCCACTACCAAACTTTTACTTAAGCGGTCATGTAAAGTTTTATTCTGCTTGTCAAAAGCAGCAGAGAAAAAACCGAAGTAAAACGTAAAATTAGTAATCAAACGCGAAAGTAAGCGTTTGGTGGCTTTGCCGAAAGTTAGGCGACGGCCCCGTTTGTCCACCACCTTTAAACCCATAATGCGTTTGCCCAAGCTGGCCTGCCAAGGTGAGCTTTCCATCAGAGCATAATAGAGCCAAATCAGCACCAGTAGTAACAGAGATACGGTAAAATTGTCTATCAACTGTGCCAGTGCCCAAAAAAGCACGGCAAAAACCATTACGTCTATTACAAATGCCCAAAAGCGCTTCCAAATACTTGCATGCATAATATCCCCCTATCCGACTAGTCTATATTTACAGTATAACGGGGAAAATAACTTTTCTCTGCTGTTATTTAGGGTTAGAAAAGGCCGCTCATCTGCGGCCTTTTGAATTATTTTTTGGAAGATTTTTTCTTCGGTTTTTGGAGTTTGCTGTCAGTTATGTCGGCTTTAGTCGTTTTTCCCGTGGCGGGAGGCAAGCCGTGAGCCTTACGGAAAGCGGCGGCTTCGTTCAGTTCCGTTTTTAGGTATTTGCCTGTGTAAGAGTGTGGGGTTTCAGCCACTTGGTAGGGGGTACCTTCGGCTACGATTAGGCCGCCTTTATCTCCACCCTCAGGGCCTAAGTCAATCAGCCAATCGGCCGTTTTGATAACGTCTAAATTGTGTTCAATAATCAGTACCGTATTGCCGCGGTCAGCCAAGCCATGCAAGACGTGCAAAAGTTTATCTATATCGGCAAAGTGAAGGCCGGTGGTCGGCTCATCTAAAATATACAGGGTTTTGCCTGTTCCTTTGCGCGAGAGTTCGTCAGCCAATTTTACGCGCTGGGCTTCCCCGCCTGATAAGGTGGTGGCGGACTGGCCCAGTTTGATATAGCCAAGGCCTACGTCTTGCAAGGTTTGCAAGTAGCGTTTGATTTTGGGAATGGAGTCAAAAAATTCCAAGGCTTGAGAAACACTCATGTTTAAAACATCAGCAATATTTTTTCCTTTGAAGGTAACTTGCAACGTATCTTCATTAAAGCGTTTTCCGTCACACTCTTCGCAACGTACGTAAATATCCGGCAGGAACTGCATTTGAATTTTTAAGATGCCGTCTCCTTGGCATTTTTCGCAGCGGCCTCCTTTGACGTTGAATGAAAACCGGCCTGCTTTGTAGCCGCGGCGTTTAGCCTCCGGCATTTCGGCAAACAGTTCCCGAATGTGCGTGAACAGACCGATATAGGTGGCAGGGTTGGAGCGCGGCGTTTTGCCGATGGGGCTTTGATCTACGATAATTACTTTATCAATATTTTCTAAGCCCTTAATGGTCTTGTGTTTGCCGGCTACTTCTTTGGCATGATAAAACTTTTGTGCCAAAGCTTTGTATAAAATTTGATGCACCAATGTGCTCTTGCCCGAGCCAGATACACCCGTTACGCACACCATTTTTCCAAGCGGAATTTTGACATCAATATTTTTTAGATTGAATTGTTGGGCGCCTAAAATTTCAATATATTTTCCGTTTCCTGCGCGCAGTTTTTCGGGCGGTAAAATACAGCGCGTGCCGTTTAAGTAAGAGGCAGTAAGCGAATTTTTATCTTTCAAAAACTCAGCCGTCGGCCCTTGGCTGACCACTTCTCCGCCGTGTTCTCCGGCAGCGGGCCCAAGCTCTACCACCCAGTCAGAGGCTAAAATAGTGTCCTTATCATGCTCTACAATGATTAAAGTATTATCTAAATCGCGCAGATCTTTGAGGGTGGCAATCAGGCGGTCATTGTCGCGCGAGTGCAGACCGATAGTCGGCTCATCAAGTACATACAATACCCCTGTCAAACCGGAGCCGATTTGCGTAGCTAAGTGAATGCGCTGCGCTTCTCCTCCGGAAAGCGTTTGGCTTTTGCGTTCTAAGGTTAAATAGCTTAGCCCCACGCTGTTTAAGAAGTCCAAACGGGCTTTGATTTCTTTGAGCACATCTTTGGCGATGGTTTTTTCTTTGTCGCTCAAGGTTAATGTATCAAAAAATTCTTTGGCTGCAGACACTTGCATAGCGGTAATTTGAGCAATATTTTTTCCGCCGATATAAACCGATAAAGCTTCCGGTTTTAAGCGTTTTCCCTCACAAACGGGGCAAGTAATTTCGCGCATGAAGCGGTTGTACACTTCTTCTTTTACAAAGTCGCTTTCGCTTTCGTCATGGCGGCGCTTTAAATTGGTAATGACGCCTTCAAAATCTTGACTGGTGCCCGAAATGACGGAGGTATATTGTGCGCCTCCGGTGCCGTATAAAAGCAAATCGCGCTGTGCTTGAGACAATTTGCACCAAGGGGTGTTCATGTTGATTTTAGCTTGGCGGCAGACCTGCTTTAAAATATCGTAGTAATATCCGCTCCAAGAGGTTTTCCAGCGGTGCGTACGGGTGGTAACAGGGTTGTCCCACGCGGCGATGGCGCCCTCATTGATGGAAAGAGAAGTGTCGGGCACGACCAAATCTTCTGCGATTTCTATTTTAATGCCCAAACCGTTACATTCGGGGCAGGCACCGTAAGGAGAGTTGAACGAAAACAGGCGCGGCTCTAATTCGCTAAACCCGATACCGCAATGGGCGCAGGCATTATTTTCGCTATAGGTAAAAGAGAATGGTTTTTGGCCTTCGGTTTCTTCTACGGTTACCAGTCCCTTGGAATATCTAAGTGCCAACTCCAAAGACTCCACTATTCTTTCCCGTTCAAATTCTTCCACATAAATTTCATCAGCCAATAGCTCAATGGTATGTTTTTTGTATCGTTCTAAAGTGGGGGGCGTATCCAAAGAGCAAATTACCCCGTTGACGCGCGCTTTGACAAAGCCTTCTTTTTTAAGCTTGGTAAAAAGTTCCTCATACGTGCCGGCTCTGCCCCGAATAATAGGAGAAAAAATATACACGTTTTTATCTTCAAATTTTTTAAGGATATCTGCCGTAATGGCTTGCACGGACCAACTTTGCACGGGTCTGCCGCATTGGGGACAATGGCGTGTGCCGATGCGAGCAAACAATAAGCGCAAATAGTCGTAAATTTCCGTAACGGTGGCTACGGTGGAGCGCGGGTTTTTGGACGGATTTCTTTGTTCTATGGAAATGGCGGGGGAAAGCCCTGAAATATGCTCCACGTCGGGCTTTTCCATAAGTTCTAAAAATTGTCTGGCATAGGCCGACATGCTTTCTACGTATCTGCGTTGACCTTCTGCGTAAATGGTGTCAAACGCAAGAGAGCTTTTTCCGCTGCCGGAAAGACCCGTCACTACGACCATTTTCTCTTTGGGTATTTCTACCGTAATATTTTTTAAATTATGCCCTTTAGCTCCGATTACTTTGATGCTTTTCATATAAAACCCTTTTTCACTTGCGATTATGCCGCTTTTTTGTTAAATTGTTAGGAAATAAATTATATAATTTATAAAAGCCATCTTGCGCGCGCGTTCGCGAATTATTTTTGATTATGAAAAAAAGTGTTAAATTTTGGATTTATACATTAGGAATTATCCTCTCTTTAGGAATTATCGCCTTATTGGTGTACCAAGCCAAAGACAGTTTTGTGAAAATTTGGCAACAGGTACAAACCAAATATCTCTTTCTCTCCTTGACCTCAGCCATTATGATTTATGTGGCCATGGGACTTAGCTTGTATGAAGTGCTGCGCATTATGGGCAGGCGCATCAATAAAGGTGCCGCTATCGGAATTGCTTTAGTTTCTACGACGGTCAATTATGTGGTGTCCAGTATGGGGGTAAGCGGATTTGCCTTGCGCGCACATTTGCTTAACCGTCGCCGCGTACCGTTTGGCATGTGTGTTACGGCCAGTATTGTGATTAGTGTGCTGCTTTATTTTGTGTTGGCAGTGATTATTTTGCAAGGGTCTGTGCTGATGTTTTTTAATTCATCTGCTACGACAATGCAAATTGTCAAAAACCTGTTGATTATTATCGTGATGTGTATTGTCTGTGTGTGTATTACGGCCTTCTTATTTAACAATGAATGGCGCTCTAAATGGGTGCGTCGCATCTTCCGCTTGCTCAATAAATTTTTATTCCATGTTTTCCGTGCCTTGATACCCAAAGGCCGTTATGACACTTTTGTGGATCAATTAGATGAGGGAATTGATTTAATTCACAAAAAAAAGAAAAAACTGACCGGTGCTATTTTATACGTGTGTGCCGATTGGTTATTTACCATTTTGGTGTTATATTTTGCATTCTGTGCCGTAGGGGTGCATGTTTCTGCGGCGGGACTGGTGACCGGGTTTGCCGTGGGTATGGTGACTACTTTGATTCCCGTACTTCCCGGTGGTTTGGGAGCTATGGAACTGGCAATGACGGCCGTTTTTTCCCAAATGGGGATTGATTGGGACGCGGCTTTGATGGCTACGCTTATTTACCGTGTCGTGTATTATGTGATTCCGGGAATTATCAGTATTTTTATTTATTGGGGGCTGCAACTGTCTGAAACGCCGCGCCAGTCCAAAAAATTAAAGGGGGCCATGTATGAAGGAAAGAATGGATGAATTGGTGCCTAAAACCGCACCGACCGCTTATATTCACCCGACGGCTGTGGTGTCTTGTGCTGTCACCTTGGGGGACAATGTATCCGTGTGGCCCTGTGCAGTATTAAGAGGCGATATCGCCGAAATTGTGGTGGGGGAAAACAGCAATATTCAAGACAATGCCTGCGTGCATGTCAATTACAATTGTCCTGCCATTATCGGCCGCGGAGTAACCGTGGGACATGGTGCTATTGTGCACGGCAGCAAAATAGGCGATAACTGCCTGATCGGTATGAATGCGGTGGTGCTGGAGAGCGAAATCGGCCCCAACTGCCTTATAGGTGCCGGCTCTGTGGTAACGGCGGGGAAGAATATTCCGGCGGGGTCTTTAGTTATGGGCGTGCCTGCCAAAGTGGTGCGCGAACTGACCGAAGACGAAATAAACTCCATGCTGCAAAATGCGCGCGAATATGTACGTTTGGGCAAAAAATTTAAAGACAGTATTGAGCAAATGTAATGAAAAAAGTAGTTTTGATTGAAGATTCCAAAACATTGGCCGGTGCCTTGAAAGCCGCTTTAGAAATAGAGGGAATAGCCGTTGTTTGGGCATCCGACGGGGTGCAAGGGGTAGCCGCTGCCAAGCGCGAAAAACCGGACTTGATTTTGCTAGATTTGATGCTTCCTAAGCTTAGCGGTTTTGAGGTGTGCAAACTCTTAAAAACCGATAATGCCACGTGGCGTGTTCCCGTAGTGATTATGTCCACTTTGGTGGACGAAGAAAGCCGCCTGCGCGCCACTGAAGCAGGGGCCGATTATTTCATTGCCAAACCGTATGATTTGGCTGCCAGTATGGCAGAAATTAAGAAATATTTAAAAATGTAAGCAATACCGCCCTTGGGCGGTTTTTGCTTGAAAAAAAGAGGATATTATGGCTGTAAAAATAAACTTAGAAGAACTGCAAGCTTGGTTGGAAGAAAAACCCTCCAAAGTAGTAGATGCCTTGAAGAAAAAGAAAAATTTAGATTCTGCTGCGCTGTTTGTTTTGGGCGAAGCGTACCGCTTGTTGGGTTCTTTTCAACCGGCGATTGAAACTTATGCCAAAGCTTTAAAAACGACCATGCAAGCCGAAGAGCGCATGGATATTTTGTTGGCGATGGCGGCTTGCTATAGAACATTGGGTGTCTCTTCTGCTGCGTATGAACTGGCGGAAGACGCATTAAAAATGGCGCAAGAATTAGAGTATGACGAGTACGTCGTGCGTGCTATGCAAGAAATGGGCATGGCCTTGCGCGCATGGGGCCGCTTGGACGAAGCTTTGGAACTGTTGGACGCAGTATTAGCCGCCTATACGCAAGAAAAAGATTATGCCGGTATGAGCTTTATTTGTTGGGCCAAAGGCGGTATTTACCGCTTAAAAGGTATGTTGCAGGAAGGTATTGCCCAGTTTAAACTGGCTATTAAACATGCCAAAAAGAGCGGAGATGATATTAATTTGGCTTATGGATATTGCGGTCTGGCCGGTATCAGCCGTATTGCGGGAAAAATTGATGATTGTGTAAAAAATTATAAATTGGCCGAAAAGATTTTTAATAAAACCGAAGATTTATTCGGCAAAGCTTACACCAACTGCGGCATGGCCAACGGTTTGCGCCAACAGGGCAAGTATGATGAAGCCTTGCGCCACTATAACAAGGCCGATGTTCTCTATAGCGGTATTGGGGATAAAGTGGATTTGGGCTTTGTAAAATGGGGCCGCGCCGACATTTTAAAACGCAGAAACAAACTGCCGCAAGCGTTGGCTGATTTGCAGGCGGCGCGCGAACTGTTTGACAATTCCGACGAAACCCGCGGTCAAATCTTGACCAAGCTGGCCTTGGCCCAAGTGCTCTATGCCATGGGACAGGTAGAAGAAGCCGAAGTGCTGTATGAAGAAGGGGTACAGCAGGCTAAGGCGGAAGGGTTGCATACTTACCTAGAAAGTTATACTTGATTGGGTTTTTAACGGCTTTTTCAGGTGTGAGTCTGATGTTTGGCAAACAATTTTTCATATTTAAGTTTCTTGCCCCCGCCTTGCCTGCGCTGTACCTGGCAGTACTTGCCTTGGCAGCTAGTGGAGGCAATAAATCATAAATCTGAAAATCAGAATAGAGGAACATTCGTTTTTCATTTTTGGAAGAAAAATTTGTAAGCAGCTGGAAAGCCAAGGTTGGACGTATGCTGATTTAGATTTCTAATAAAAAACCGCCCTTTTGGGGCGGTTTTTTATGATATTTTTAGCCTGCAGGCCATAGGAAACGTCTGCCCGCCATGAGGTGAAAATGCAAATGATCCACCGTTTGGCCGGCGCCTTTTCCGTTGTTGGTAACAAGGCGAAAATCTTTGATATCAAACTTTTTGGCTAAATCTCTGGCAGCCAAAAGCACTTTGCCCAAGATTTCAGCATCACCGTCTTGGCTTTCGGCCAAGCGGCTGATATGTTTTTTGGGGATAATCAGTAAATGCGTAGGGGCTTGAGGGTTCAAGTCCTTAAACGCCAGCACATCATCATTTTCATAGACGATTTGGCTTTTTACTTCCCCGCTGACGATTCCACAAAATATACAGTTCATACATCTATTATAACAAACATTTTTTAGATAAAAAAAGCAGGCTTATTTTGGGGCTTTTTAGACTTTAAAATGCTACAATAAGTAAAAGGGATCCGCGCGCACGTACAGAGCCCGGACTATTTTTCGCTAAAAAGAGGAATCTTATGGCCAGTAATTTATTAGAAGAAAAACTCCCGCCGCAAGCACTCGATGCCGAGATGGCCGTCTTGGGCTCTATGCTCATGGAGGGGGACGCAGTAGAGCGTGCCTTGGATATTTTAAAGCCGGAGCATTTTTATAAAGATTCCCACAAAAAGATTTTTGCCGCCATTAAAAACTTAGCCGATAAAGGCCAAGCGGTGGATCTGGTAACCCTGACCGAAGAACTGAAAACCCAAAACTTGCTTTTGCAGGTAGGCGGGGAGCTGTATTTGGCAGACCTTATTAACAAAGTTTCCACCGCTGCTCACGTGGAACACTATGCCAATATCGTGCATAAAAAATTCTTGGTGCGTGATTTGATTAAAACAGCCACCTCTTTGGTGCAGGAATGCTACAAAGAGGAAGAAGAACCGGAAAAGCTGATTGATATTGCCCAAGAACAAATTTTCAAACTCAGCCAAAAGCAAGATTTAAAAGGTTTTGTTGCGTCTAAAGATTTAGCCGTAGAAGTGATGGAAATGATTGAAAAGGCTCACTTGGATAAAAACCCCGTCAAAGGTGTGCCGACCGGTTTTACCGAGTTTGATTTTAAAACAGGCGGTTTCCGTAAATCAGATTTGATTATTTTGGGCGCGCGCCCCAGCCAAGGGAAAACGGCTCTGGCCTTAAATATTGCCCACCATGCCTGCGTTAATACCGGTGTGCCGACGGCTATTTTCTCTTTGGAAATGGGCCGCCACTCTATTTATGAACGTATGCTCTGCTCGGCTGCCATGGCTGATGTACACCAAGTGCGCAACGGTTTCTTTCCGCGCAGCAAATGGAAAGATTTAACCCGTGAATTGGCACGTTTGGCAGAAGCTCCGTTGTTTATTGACGATACCCCCGGTATTACCATTACCGAGCTTCGCATGCGCTCCAGACGCCTTGCCAATGAACTGTCCAAACAAGGAAAAACCTTGGGGCTGATTATCATTGACTATTTGCAGCTGATTCGTTCCTCCGGCCGTGCCGAAAGCCGCCAACAGGAAGTGTCTGAAATTTCCCGTATGCTCAAAGAGCTGGCGCGTAACTTAAACGTGCCGGTGTTGGCCCTTTCTCAGCTCAGCCGTAAAAATGAAGATAAAGGCCGCCAAGACAATAAACCTCAGCTTTCTGACTTGCGCGAATCAGGCTCTATTGAGCAGGACGCCGACGTGGTGGCCCTGATTCACCGCGACGGTTATTATAAGCGTGATGACGAGTCTTTAAAGCGCAAAGCTACGCTGATTATTGCCAAACAGCGTAACGGCCCTGTGGGGGAGATCCCTTTAAACTTCCTGATGGAATATACCTTGTTCACCAACCCTGCTCCGGATCCGGAAAATATGGGACCGGCAGAAGAAGGAATAATGGTTTTGCCCGATTAAAATGACGCTACCTATGCTTCGCCCCACGTGGGCAGAAATTGATTTGTGCGCTTACGAGCGCAACTTGCAGAAAATCCGCTCCAAGGTAGGAACGGAGGTAAAGATTCTTGCGCTCTTAAAAGCCAATGCTTACGGGCATGGGGCCTTGGAGCTGGGGCTTTTCGCGCAAGAAAAAGGGTTATGTGATTTTTTTGGAGTGGCCTCTGTAGAGGAAGGAATTTCCTTGCGCCAAGGCGGTGTTACCTTGCCCATTTTGGTATTGGGCAGTTTGTATCCGTTTGAAGCGTTTGAGTACGCCATTGATTATGATTTGTCTGTTACGATAGCCAGTTTAGCTGCGGCTAAATCTATCAAAGAAATTGCCCGCAAAAAAGGCAAAAAGGCCCGTTGCCACGTCAAGCAAGACAGCGGCATGAACCGCATCGGCACACGCAGAAGCCGTGTGATGGCCGTGTTGGAAGAATTGGACAAAGACCCGTTTATAGAGTTGGAAGGGCTTTTTACGCATCTGTCCAGTGTAGATACAGACCCTGCTTATACCGAAGAACAAGTGGGCTATTTCCGCGATACTATGACCAATGTACGCCTGCAAAAAATACCGGTGGTGTTGTGCCATATGGCAGCTTCCCCTGCTATTGAGGCCAGACCCGATTGCTATTGTGATATGGTGCGTGCGGGGCATGCCTCCTTTGGACTTACGGCAGGTTATGAGCCTATTTTATCTTTTAAGAGCCGCATTGTATTTAAAAAAGAGGTTTCCACCGGCAGCAGTGTAAGCTACAACCGCAGCTTTATTGCGCCGCGCCCGATGAAAATAGCCACCATTCCCGTCGGATATGGAGACGGCTACTTGCGCAGTTTAACCGGTCAAGCAGAAGTGCTTATTCACGGAAAGCGCTGCTTGGTGCTGGGCAATATTACCATGGATATGTGTATGGTGGATATTTCTGACGTAGATGCGCAGGTAGGCGATGAAGTGGTGCTTATCGGCAAGCAAGGCGCCGAAGAAATAACCGCTGCCGAACTGGCGCGCAAAGCCGGTACGATTGACTATGAAATTACCACCCTTTTGACGGTGCGTGTGCCAAGGATTTATAAAAAATAATGATTAATGCTATCGGAAAAGTAATGATAAACTGGATGACCCAACTGGGCGAAGCGACCAATATGGTGCGCTCGGTATTGTTTTGGTTGGCGCGCTCTCGTTTTGAGTTTAAACAGTTTATTAATCAATGCGTGGTAATCGGGGTAGATTCTTTTTCCGTTACGGCCATGACCAGTTTATTTACAGGTATGGTGCTTGCCTTGCAAGGGGGGAACACTATCGGTAATATTTTCGGAGATCCCATTTATGTGGGGACCTTGGTTACTTTTTCGCTTATTCGCGAATTGGGCCCCGTACTTACGGCAGTAGTGATTTCCGGCCGTGCCGGAGCCGCCGTGACGGCGCACATTGGCACCATGGCGGTAACAGAGCAACTGGACGCTTTGCATACGTTGGGTACAAACCCTACGCAATATTTGGTCATTCCGCGTATGTCTGCTTTTTTGTTGACCGTGCCTATTCTGACGCTTTTTTCCAATTTGTTCGGTGTGTTTGGCGGTTATTTGGTAGCCAAATATGCCTTGGGTATCCCCGGAGAAGTGTATATGACCGACGTTACTGCCTTTATGGGGATAAAAGACTTTATGCACGGATTTTTAAAGTCCTTTGTATTTGGCTTTTTGGTAGCCACCGTGAGCTGTTACAAAGGCATCAGCACGCGCGGCGGAGCCGAAGGAGTGGGTAAATCTACCACCGGTGCCGTGGTGACGTGTATTGTGATGATTTTGGTATTAGATTACTTTTTAACCGCTATTTTGACGGCTTTCGGAATTTAAATGATAGAGATTAAACATTTAAAAAAGAGCTTTGGCGCTCATCATGTGCTAAAAGATGTGAACCTGAACATTGAAGAAGGGAAGGTAACCACCATTTTGGGCGGTTCCGGTTCGGGTAAAAGCACCTTGATTAAGTGTATGATGCGCCTGCAGAATGCCACGAGCGGAGAAATTTTACTGAACGGACGAGATATTACCAAAGAGCAAAACCCCATGCGTCTGGCTGCTTTACGGCGGCATTTCGGGTATTTGTTTCAAGAGGGAGCCTTGTTTGATTCCATGACCGTTGGGGAAAACGTGGCTTTTGGACTGAAGTATTTAACCGATACTCCGCAAGAAAAATATCCGGCCATTATCAAAGAAAAACTGGCTATGGTGGGGTTAAAAGCGCACGTGGCAGATTTAAACCCGTCGGAGCTTTCGGGCGGTATGCGCAAACGCGTGAGCTTGGCCCGCGTGTTAGCTATCAACCCGAAATGTATTTTGTATGATGAGCCGACTACGGGGTTGGACCCCATCATGTCCGATATCATCAGCGACTTAATTTTGGAAATGAAAAAGAAACTCGGCGTTACCTCTGTCGTGATTACGCACGATATGCATTCGGCTTTTAAAATTTCCGATTATATTGCTTTTTTATATGAAGGAAAAATAATGCTCTACGGCACTCCCGAAGAGTTCCGCAAAACGGATAACCCGTATGTGCGCCAATTTGTAGACGGCAGCAGCCAAGGCCCGATACAAATGAAATTAATGAAAGATTAAGCTAGATTTTTGCAGTTATTTTATTTAAGGTGGAAAATATGAAACCGGAAACAAAAGTAGGTATTTTTACATTATTGGGGCTCGTAGTCCTCGGATTTTCTTTATACATTTTGGGCGGGTTCTCCATTACGCGAAGTTATGAAGTAAACGTCCAGTTTGCAGACGTATCCGGTCTGCCCGTAAAGGCGGCCGTTAAGCTTTCTGGTGTGGAAGTGGGGAAAGTAAAAGCTATTAAAATTGAAGGGCAAAAAGTGGTGGCGGTGCTGGCTATCAATGAAGGGGTTGATCTGTATAAAGGAGCTCAATTTTCCGTAGTGATGACGGGCATTATCGGTACTAAATATATCAAAGTGGTGCAGGGACAAGAAGCCTTGGGGTTGATTGCCTCGGGGGACTATGTAATGGGAACGGATGAAATGCCTATGGACGAGCAAGTGGCTCAAACTATGAAAAGTGTGCGCGAACTGGTAGATAGCATTAATAATCAAGGGCAATTTGGCAGTGAGCTTAATGATGCTATGCGCGATATTCGTCAGCTTTCGGCCAATGTTAATCAGCTAGTCATGACCATGCGCCCGTATGTTACGCAATCTATGGAAAATTTGGAGCAAATTACCGAAAAATTAAACGCGGTCATGGACGCTATTACCAATGAAGAAGGCGTACTGGGAACTTTAATTAAAGATGAAGAAGTAAAAGACCAAGTTAAACAAAGCGTCAGCGAACTCAAGACCACCATGACGGAAGTAAAATCTTTTGTAGGTAAAATGAGCCGTTTCCGCGTGTATTGGGACTTTGATTTCTTCTATGCTCCCAAATCTCAAGTAGCCAGCGGAGATTTGGCTTTAGAAATTTTTCCGTCCAGCGGTTATACCTATTACCGCGCCGGTATGGCTAATATCGGTAATGAAGATGATACCTTAAGCGAGCATGATTATTTAGAGCGCAATAAATTGGACCTGCGCTTTGGGTTGTATAATCGTTGGGCTGATTTGTCTGCCGGTATGATTCGCGGAGCAGGCGGTGTAGCCTTGCACGTGAAACCGTTTTATAATCACGAATTTTTACAGCGCTTTACGGCCGGGGTAGAATTTTCCGACTGGGGGCGCGACCGCACCATTAACGGGCGTTTATTTGATAAGCCGAATTTATCTTATGGGGTAGATTACCGCGTCAGCCAGTATTTCTCCGTGGGTGCGTGGATGAGAGATACGTTGCAAACCAATTACTTAAACGTGAAAGCTAATATCTCGTTTAATGACCAAGATATTTCCTCTTTCTTTGGTTTGGCCACCATGGCCCGCTAGGAGCCGAAATATGAAATTTAAGACGGTTTTTGTCTGTCAAAAGTGTGGTTATCAAACGCCGAAATGGGCCGGAAAATGCCCCGACTGCGGAGAATGGAACACGCTTGCAGAAGAAGTGCAGCAACAAGAGTCTAAAAGAGAAAAAAAGAACCGGTCCTTTACAGAATTTTCTTCCGAAATTGTAAAGCTTTCAGACAGCAAAGCCGTGCAGGAAAAACGAATTCCCACCCGTATCGGAGAGTTTGACCGCCTGCTGGGTGGCGGCCTTGTGCAAGGACAACTGACGCTATTGGCAGGGGCTCCCGGTATCGGTAAATCTACCTTAATGCTTCAGGTGGCCGATGCTTTGGCTCAAGATAGAAAAGTATTGTATATTTCCGGTGAAGAGAGTATTAGTCAAATTTCGGGCCGCGCCCAGCGGTTGGGTGTAAAGAATCCACAGATTTATTTGCATTGTGAAACTAATATCCAAAATATTATTACTGCGGTAGAGAACGAAAAGCCCGACGTCTTAATTTTAGACTCCATTCAAACCGTTTATCATCCGGAGTTTACTTCCTCTGCGGGTACTATCGGCCAAGTACGTGAATGTGCCGCCGAATTGGTGCGCCTGTGCAAACCTAAGGGCATTATCACTTTTGTGCTGGGTCACGTAACCAAAGACGGTGAGCTGGCCGGACCTAAAATTTTGGAGCACATGGTAGATAGCGTGTTATATTTTGACACGGAAAAAGATAATGTATTGCGTTTGTTACGTCCGCACAAAAACCGCTTTGGTTCTACTTCTGAAATCGGGCTTTTTAAGATGACGGGACATGGGTTGGAAAGCGTTGACAATGCCAGTGAATATTTTGCCCAAACCTCTGCCCGTGCCGCTTTAAAAGGCCGCGCCTATACATTGGCTTTGGAGGGCTCTCGGCCGCTATTGACAGAGGTGCAGGCCTTAGCCAGCCCGACGCATTATCCGTTTCCGCGTCGTGTAGCTACAGGGGTAGATTTAAACCGTTGTTTGATGCTTTTTGCCGCGCTTGAAAAGCATGTGGGGTTATCTTTGGATAATAAAGATATTTACGTCAGTATTGCAGGCGGCGTAAAAATGAAGGACCCTGCTTTGGACTTGGCTATTTGCGCAGCCGTTATCAGCTCTGTCAAAGATGTAGCAATTGCGCATGATTGGCTGTTTTTGGCCGAAGTAGGTATTTTGGGCCAAGTAGCCAAAGTGCCTTTGATGGATAAACGCTTGGAAGAGGCGCAACGCTTGGGCTTTAAGACGGCTTTTTCTGCACCGCTTAGCTCTGCTGAAAAGCAGAAGTTGACGGGTATTACTCTTAAAGAAATTGCGGAAATTAATGAGTTGGCTTTAAAATTAAAATAAAAGTTTTGCAAATAAAAATACCCCGCGAAAGCGGGGTATTTTTTTAGAATTTTTTCTTACTGAAAAAGAAGTTTTGTTTGTATTTGGCAAAATGCTTTTTAAGCATGAAGAATGCCAAGGTACATGCTAAAATATCGGCTATGGCAGGGGCGAAAAAGACACCGTCTAATCCCCAGAACAGAGGCAAAATCAAAATCAGCGGAATCAAGAACAGCACTTGGCGCGAAAGACTCAGCACCGCAGCTAAGAAAGGTTTATTAATTGCCTGAAAAAAGCTGGTACCTAAAATTTGCAATGCGGCAAACGCGGTAAACACGTTCAGCGCGCGCACGGCATAAGCCCCCATAGAAATGAGTGCTTGGTCTTTATTGTTAAAAATCCACACGATATACGGCGCAAAACACAGCGCGATAGTAGCCCCGATAAATCCCACCAAAACACCCCACCGTAAGGCCATTTTGAGGGTTTGAAAGGCAAGGGCGAATTTACGCGCACCGTAATTGTAACCAATTAGCGGCTGCGCCCCTTGGCTCAGGCCCAGTAAGGGCATCAAGAAAATGGCATTGGCACTAACCGCAATACCCATAGCAGAAACAGCCAAATTGCCGCCGTATTTAAGCAAGGCATGGTTTAAGAGGAAATTGAGCACACTTGATGCCAACTGGAAAATGGCTTGAGAAAGGCCGATAAGTGCGCTTTCATATACAATATTCCATTTTAAGCGCATGTATTTAAAACGCAAGGGAAATTGACTTTTTTTGTTACAAAAGAAAAGCAAAATCCACACAAAGCTGACTACCTGCCCGCTTACGGTGGCCGCCGCGGCCCCGCGCATACCCCAGCCAAGGACAAAAATGGTCAAAGGGGCAACCGTTAAGTTTAAAAATGCCCCGATAAATTGCGTGGCCATAGCTGTTTTGGGGTGGCCTGAAGAACGGATAAAGTTATTCATGCCCGCGCCGATATTAAATAAAGCATACCCCGGCAGTACTACCTGCATGTATTGGGTGGCATAGGTAACGGTGTATTCGTTGGCTCCCAAGAATGATAAAATAGGCTCCAAAAATAAGTAAACGATTGTCATTAAGCCTAAACTTAAAATGGATAAAACTACAAAGGCATTTCCTAAAATGGTGCGTGCTTCTTCCTCTTTTTTCTCTCCCAAACGGATAGAAAACAAGGCATTGGCCCCTACACCAATCAGTACACTAAATGCCAAAAAGAAAAATCCCATCGGAAAGAGTAAAGTAATACTGGCAATACCGTCTGCGCCGAACTCACGGCCCACGTACACACGGGAAATAATGTTGTACAAAGCGCTGACAAACATACCTGCCACCGCCGGAGCGGAAAACTTAATCAGCAGGCTGGAGATGGTGCGCCCTTTAAAAGGGTTTTTATTAGAAGAAGTTTTTTTCTTTTTGCGCATATTTTACACGATAAAACCGCCCCGTACTAGCGGCGGTTGGCTTATATATATTTTACTAAAAAGTAAAATGTGGACTCAAATATTTAGTTTAAAAAAACCCCGCGTTTGCGGGGCTTTTTATTAAGCGAGGAAAGTTTTGATGACGTTAAACTCTTTGTCAAAAACGATTAGGTCTGCATCCATGCCTTCGGCCACCAAGCCTTTACGCTTAAGGCCCAATAAACGGGCGGGGTTGGCGGAGGCACAGGCAATAGCTTCAGGCAGCGTATAGCCAAAAGAAACTAAGTTCTTGATGCCTTGTATCATGGTTAAAGCAGAGCCCGCAATCACTTTATCTTCTTTGCGTTTCCATACACCGCCATCAAAAATCACTTCTTCTCGGTTTGCATAGAAGGGGGGATTTTTCTGTGCGGTAGGCAACAGCGCATCAGTTACAAGGACCAAATTTTCTATCGGTTTAATGCGGCGCAGAAATGCCACCAAATCAGGGTGCACATGTACACCGTCTGCAATGATTTCAGCAGAAATTTCAGGATGCATCAGCACCGCGCCTGCCGCCCCGGGGGAGCGGTGATTAAAGCTGCTCATGGCATTAAATAAATGCGTGGCATGATTCATGCCCAGTTTGGCACCGTTTAAAAATTGTTCATAAGTAGCATTGGTGTGGCCGGCTTGCAAAAGAATGTTTCTTTCTTTGCAAAAGGCGGCTAACTCAGCAATATTGGGCAGCTCCGGCGCAGCCGTCATATTGGCAATATGGCCGCGGGCGGCTTGGTACAAATCTTCCAATGCTTTTAAATCAATGGGGGCGATATCCTGCGGTTTCATAACACCGGGTTTTTGGGGGGAGATAAAAGGCCCTTCCAAATGATATCCAAGGATATGAGCACCTTTTTCTTTACCAAAAGCGCCTACGGTACTGGAAACAATGCGCAACATGTCGTCCGGTTTTCCACAATAAAGTGTAGGGCAGAAAGCCGTAACGCCCTGTTTAGCCAGTTCCAAGGACATCTGGAGCAACGCTTGCTCAGTAGCCAGCTCCGGCCCAAACCCTGCCATACCGTGTATGTGCAGATCAATCATACCGGCGGCAAGATAAGCTCCGCACGCATCAAAGACTTCTACGTCTTTTTCCAAGCTTTTCAGCTCATTACAAGGGAAAATGGCAGAAATGGTGTTGCCTGTTATTTCCAAGCAGTAATCTGGCAATACTTTTCCGCCGGTAATAATGCGTGCATTGAGAATGAGTTTGCGTTGCTCCATAGGTTTATCCTAAATGTAAGATCCAGTCGCCTTGCGGGTTGGCTTGTTTTTGTTTATCTAACTCTTCTTTGGCAGCTCCCGTGAGCAGACTTGCTGCTGCTTCATCTACCAAAAGGGTGGCATTGGCATGCGTTTTTAAGGCTGTAACGGGCCACCGGGTGCTAACTCCTTCTTGGGTTAGTTGAGCCACTGCTTCGGCCTTTTTGGCACCGCTAGCCAAGAATAAAAGCTCTTTGGCTGCCAACACAGTGCCGATACCTACGCTTAAAGCTTGGGTGGGTACGGCTTTTAAGTCTCCACCGAAGAAACGGGAGTTGGCTTCAATGGTGTTTTCGGTCAAGTCCACCACGCGGGTACGGGAATCAAAATCGGATCCCGGCTCATTAAAGGCGAGGTGACCGTTTTGGCCTACACCACCCAAAAATAAATCAATACCGCCGGTTTGTTTAATAGCATCTTCATAAGCGGCGCATTCGGCAGCTAAATCTGCGGCTTGGCCGTTTAAAATATGGGTATTTTTCGGATCAATGTCTATATGAGAAAACAAATGATAATTCATATAGTAGTGATAACTTTGGTCATGTTCGGGAGCCAAACCTACATACTCGTCCATATTAAACGATACGACATTTTTGAAAGATACTTTTTGATGCTTTACCAGAGAAGATAAAGCCGCGTACATATCTTCCACCGTTCCTCCGGTGGGCAAGCCCAAAACGAACGGGTTTTTGTTCGTTTCGTTAATGCGTTGGGCCACCTGATTGGCCGCCCATAAACCTAAATTGTGTTTTGTAATAATCAGTTTCATAATTAATGTAAATATTTTTTCACTTCATCAGAGATAAGTTCTGCTTCAGGGCCGATAATCACTTGCACGGCACCGCCGGCAGATTTTACTACACCGCGCGCACCGAGCGTTTTTAAAACAGACGCATCTACAACATCTGCATTTACCACTTCTACACGCAGGCGTGTGGCACAGGCATCAATGGTTTTTACGTTTTCTTTACCGCCTAAAGCGCGTAAATATTGTGCGCCGCGACTGTTGTCTAAAGTTTCTTGAACAGGAGCTTGGACTTCAGATTTCTCTTGAGCAGAGGGGGCTTCTTCGACCTCTTCTTGTTTGCTTTCTTCTTCGCGGCCGGGGGTTTGTAAATTAAATTTTACAATGGCCCATTTAAATAAGAAATAATACATCAGGGCATACACAATACCGACGGGGATTAAATACAAGCCGTTTTTGCCAAGACCGTAACTGAGCAAGTAATCAAAAAGACCGGCAGAGAATGTAAAGCCCAATTTGACGTCCAATACGTTCATGACCACCAAGGAAAGACCCGTCAAAATTGAGTGCAATACATACAACGGAAAAGCCAAGAACATGAAAGAAAATTCAATCGGTTCGGTAATACCGGTCAAGAAAGAAGTAAAAGCCATGGAAAGCAACAAACCGCCGATGGCTTTTTTGCGGGTTTCTTTGGCTGTAGAAATCATGGCCAGAGCCGCCGCCGGCAAACCAAACATCATAATGGGGAAGAAGCCTGCCATGAAGGGACCGGCCATCGGGTCACCTGCAAAGAAGCGGGTTAAATCTCCGTGAACAATGGTGGTAACACCTTCTTTAATGACCTCAAAATCTCCAAATTGGAACCAAACTAAATTGTTTAAGATGTGGTGCATACCCACCGGAATGAGCAAGCGATTGGCCAACCCATAGAAGAATAAACCGATATTTCCCGAAGTAATGGTCCAATCTCCAAACGTACTAATGACGCGGGCAATCGGCGGCCAAATGAAATAAGAAATACCGGCAATAAGTAAACAGGCTCCGCCGGTGGCAATCGGCAAAAAGCGACGACCGCCAAAGAAAGCTAAATAAGAGGGGAGTTTAATGCTTTTGTATTTGTTGTACAAAAGGCCGGCCGTTACACCGACGATGATACCGCCAAATACGCCCATGTCAATACTGGGGTCCAAGCTTTTTAAGGAAGAAGTTAAAATAACATAACCCACATAAGCAGCTAAAGGAGCGGCACCGTGATTGTCATCGGCAAAACCAATAGCCACACCCAAAGCAAAGATAAGTGCGATATGGGTAAATACTGCTTGTCCGGCTGCCGCCATGAAGCCGATATCCAGCAAATCCGGTTGTCCTAAACGCAGCAATAAACCTGCAATAGGTAATACAGCGATGGGCAACATGAGAGATTTGCCCAGTTTTACAAGTCCACGACCAAAAGAGGCCATGAGGTTTTTTAGTAGTTGCATATATTCTCCTTTTTAATTAACAGCAAATGTTTTTTTTACTAAATCTCTTACTTCGATAGCAGAGCCAAGAGTTAATGCTTGGCGAGCTGTTTGGGCGCAGTCTTTTTGATTTAAGCTGCGCACGCGTGCTTTAATCGGGGCCACGGAAGCAGCACCGACAGCCAGCTCCGTTACGCCTAAACCGATTAAGAGAGGGACAGCCTGCAAATCTCCCGCTACGGCCCCGCATACGGCTACGGGTTTTCCGTATTTTTTGGCACCTTGGCAGGTAATATCAATCAAGCGCAAAACAGCCGGATGCAAAGGATCTGCTTGGGCGCACAGGGTTTTGTGACCGCGGTCAATAGCTAAGGTATATTGCGTTAAGTCGTTGGTGCCGATGGAAAAGAAATCTGCATGGGCGGCCAATTGCTCGGCCTGCAACGCTGCAGAAGGCACTTCAATCATTACGCCAATCTGTACCGGTGCATCAATGCCCAAAGCTTTTTTCTCTTGCATAATGATGTTTTTATATTCCAAAAACTCTTCTACAAAAGCCACCATGGGGAGCATAATGCGCAAGTTTTGTGCAGGTTTAACAGAGAGCATGGCGCGAATTTGCTGGATAAATAAATCGCGATATTGACGGTAATTACGTACGCCGCGCAGGCCGACGATCGGGTTTTCTTCAGGCGGTAGCGGCATATAAGAAACCGGCTTATCTCCACCAACGTCCAAAGTGCGCAACGTGACCGGTTTTTCTTGCAAGGAATCTATGATGGTCTGATAGGTATTTTGTTGTTCTTGCAAGGTAGGGGGGGTGTTTCTTTGGAAGAATAAAAATTCAGTGCGTACCAAGCCTAGGCCGTCTGCACCGTTTTGAGCGCAAGAGCGGGCCTCTTCTTCATTACCGGCATTTCCTTCTACAAAAATACTCACCCCGTCTTGCGTAGCGGCGGCATGTAGGGCAGCTTGTTGATTTTTCTCTTGTTGAAGCAGGTGTAAATCATAAAGCTTTTTCAGTTCTTCCTTCTTCTCTTGGGAAGGATCGGTGTAGAAAACAGCTTGGGAAGCATGCAGAATGATTTCCGTCCCTTCCACGATATCAAGCACATTTTCTCCGGCACTTACCACGGAAGGAATGCCCATATTGCGCAGTAAAATGGATACGTGAGCCGTAGGAGATCCTTCAGCCAAGATAACCCCTTTTACTTTTCCTTGGAATAAGGATAAATCAGAGGGTAATAAATCAGAAGCAATCAAGATGCAATCATTGGTGATTTCTTGTGATTTGGCCGGACCGCATAAATGTTGCAAGAGGCGTTTTCTGACGTCTTTAAAATCAGAAATGCGCTCCATCAAAAAGCGGTTTTTGGTCTTTTTAAGAACGTCAATACTGGCGCGTACGGCTTCGTTAAAAGCCGCAGGGGCACTTTTGCCGGCCTGGATATGATTTTCTGTTTGGCTGAGCAAGAAAGGGTCTTGTAAGATTTCTTGGTGGGCGCGCAAGATTTCTTGGGTAGAGTCTGTAGCTTGGGCTACTTCTTGCTCTAATTCGTTTTTAACCGCATTTAACACTTGGTTAAAAAGGGCTTGTTCTTCCGAGGCTCCTGCGCCGCTTTCGGAAAAGGAAAATTGAGAATCGGCAAATTGACAAGCTTTGCCAAAAGCAATACCGTCACAAGCTGTTAACGCTTGTTGTGCGGCGGAAGTTTGAGCAGCATTTTCTTCAGTTTGTCCGTTGATATCTTCCCCTAAGCCGTTTTCAATTTCGGTAATTAATTTCTCTAAAGCTTCTGCAGCTTGTGCTTCTTGTTGGGGGGCACGCAGGGAGATTTGGCTGCCTCTATCAATAGAAAGTCCCATTACGGAAACCAAACTTTTTACGTCGGCAGAATGATCTGCTTTTACAATTTCAATAGGAAAAGAATATTGCTTGGCTAAAGCTGCTAATTTGCCGGCCGGACGTGCATGCAAACCATTGGGGTTAAAAATAGTTACCGTTCTGGAAGATATCCATTGCGTCGTTTGAGTTTGCACGGGGGCGTTTTCTCCGGATACTCCCGGTACGGAAAAAACAAAAGATTTACCTGCTTGTACGGGACCGGACTGAGCCGGCACAATGGCTGCCCCGTCAGGAGAGGTAACAATCATAATAATTAAATTGCTGGGAGCGTTTTGTTTAATAAAATCTAAATCAAATTCCGTCAGTTTATCTCCGGCTTTTACGGTTTGTCCTGCTTCTACTAAAGCGCGAAAGCCCTCTCCTTTTAAATTGACAGTTTCTACACCGACGTGAATGAGCACTTGTAATCCTTCTCTTTCCACCACGACGGCGTGCAAAGCTTTGTGAATGCTAACTACTTTTCCGTCAAAAGGGGCGGCGGTAAAACCGGCGGTAGGTTCTATAGCTATTCCGTCTCCGAGCATACGCTCGCTAAAGGCTGGATCCGGCACTTGTTCAATGGATACTAGATTTCCGTCTGCTGGTGATAAAACTTGAAAGTCAGGCATATTCTCTCCTATAAGTGAGTCTTCTTTCATTATAATATATTCCTAACACTTTGAAAGCAAAAAGAAAATTTGAATTTCTTTTCCAAAACCTATATACTTAAAAAAAGACTACTTTAGGGAGTATATTATGGAAGGAACAAACAAAAAAGGGTTCACTTTGTCGGAATTAATGGCAGTAGTGGTGATTATAGCTATCATAGCGGGGATTGCTTTGGGCTCTTACCGAAGTATTACCGAAAAAGCGGTGTTTAATGAAGGATTGACGATTGCTCATACCATTGCCGCTGCAGCTGATGAGTATTATTATGAATATCATGTCCAACCTGCCAGTTTGGAAAAGTTAGTGTTAGATTTAAAGGGTGTTACGGTGAATGGAAAGAATATATCCAGTAAACATTTTACGGGTGTTTTTGCACCTACTTCCTCCGTGCGTTTATCTTCCAAAGATTATCCGTATGACTTGTCGGTAAGTATGGAGTATTACGGGCAAAGGCCGGACTATTGTATAGGCAAAGATTCCCAAGGAAAGGGAAAAGCTTTTTGCCAATCTATGGGCTATGCCAATTGTACCGGAAACAGCTGCACGAAAGAATAAGCAGAATTTGTCTTTAAAACCCCGCTTTCTAAGCGGGGTTTTTCATATAATATAAGTATGAAAACCGTAAGAACAGATTGTTTAATCATTGGAAGCGGAATTGCCGGTTCCGTTTATGCCTATGAAGCGGCCCGTAAAGGGCTTAAAGTGACGTTGCTTGCTTGTGACGGGTTAAGCACCGCTAATAGTGATTTGGCTCAGGGGGGTATTGTGTATGAGCCCAATCTAGATGTAGAGGCATTGCTCCAGGATGTGCGTTTGGCTACGGCCGGTCTTTGTCATGAAGAGGCGGTAAGGGAGCTTTCTGTGGCGGGTTGCGAAGCGGTGGAAAAAATATTTCTTACGGATTTAAAGACGGAATTTTCACGCGGAGAAAAAGAAGAACTTCTTTTTACCAAAGAAGGAGCCCATACGAAAAACCGCATTATTTATTGGAAAGATACCACCGGACATTCTTTGCTTTCTTCTATTCATAAGGCCTTGCATGTAAACCCTAATATTACGATTTTAGAACATACCTCTGCCGTAGATTTACTAACCCTTTCGCACAGCTCTACCAATATTTTGGACCGGTATGCTCCGTTGACTTGTTTTGGGGCGTATGTGCTGGATAATAAAAAAGGGGAAGTATATGCTATTACTGCCAAAAAGACGATTTTAGCTACCGGCGGAGTAGGGCAGCTTTATCGACACACTACCAATGTGCCACACAGTTATGGGCATGGTATTGCCATGGCTTACCGTGTCGGTGCGCGTGTGATGAATATGGAATTTGTGCAGTTTCACCCTACCGTGTTTGCCAAAGGGAAAAATTTCCTGATTTCAGAGGCATTACGCGGGGAAGGAGCCGTGCTGAGAAATGTGCATGGAGAAGCCTTTATGGAGAAATATCACGCACTAAAAGATTTGGCTCCGCGTGATATCGTAGCCCGAGCGATAGAAGAAGAACGCTTAAAAACTTCTCATGATTGTGCCTACCTGGATATTACACATGAGCCTGCTGCACATATTAAGGATCGTTTCCCGTCTATTTATCAGACGTGTCTAAAGGAAGGAGTAGATATTACCAAAGATTGGATTCCCGTTGTGCCGGCTGCGCACTACTTCTGTGGCGGTATTTATACTACTGTACATGGGCGCACCAATATTTTGCATTTAAATGCCGTGGGGGAAACAGCCTGTACAGGATATCATGGGGCGAATCGTTTAGCCAGTACTTCTTTGCTTGAGGCGGTGGCCTTGGGATATTTGTGTGCGCAAGCAGACGGACAGGAAATTGCCGAAAAAGAGTTTCACTTGCCGCAACCGAAAGAGTGGGTTACGCCTCAAGTGCAACCAGATTTAAATCTAATCAAACAAGATATTTCTACCCTTAAAAGCACCATGTGGAACTATGTGGGGCTTGTGCGTAGTGCAACTCACTTGAGTCGAGCAGAAAAAATTTTGCGCCACCTGCACAATGAAATAGATGTGTTTTACAAAGGATGCGCGTTAAATCAAGAACTCTTAGATTTACGCAACGGAACACAAACGGCATTGCTTATTACATATGCGGCTTTGAAAAATAAGCATAGCATCGGGTGTCATTTTATTCAGTAATTTTAACCTGTTTTTTTTCTTGAAAAATAAAAGAAAAACACATATCCTTTGCTAAAGGGGATATGGTATGAAAAGAATTTTATTTTTTGCTTTGTGTTGGCTTTGCGGATGCACCTTTTTGACCGGAGGGCAGGCAGAGTTGCGTTATAAAATGCAAACCGAGCGCCAAGAAGCCTACTACTTAAGTATAGACGCAGAAAAAGTGCAGGATACTTGCCCCGGAAACGATATTTTAAAACAATACACATGTTCTAAAGAACAAGCTGACGGTTTTACTTGTTTTGATGTTTATGTGGTGCAAGGGCGTCCTGCCAATGTGCAAGAATATACATTACTGCAAGAAACAGTAAACAAACAAGCTCTCAGTCCTCAGCCGCGTTGTCCCGAAGGGATGCAACCTCATTGTGATTCTTTTCTTAAAGCGCTTAATTATAATTTGGAATTTTCATGGTATTTGGTAGATTTTCCATCTTCTTCTTTTCCTCAATGCCGAGAAACATACGATTGCAAACGGATTGATTGTTATCAACCAACAGAAGTGGAAACGGAATCTACACTGATTTCCTGCGTATATAAACGAAATCAAATCTTTTTTGTCGGATCTGATATCACTTGCCGACAAAAAGCTTATTGATTTTATCTTGCAAGACAGGCGCTAATTTATTAGCATATAGAAAACACGGCCTAAAGAGGGCCGCGACTACGCGCGCGCGAGGATAGTGCTATGGCTAATAAACTGTTTTCATTTTTTTCTCATTCAGATAATACGTCGGAAAATTTAGATCAAATCAAATCTTTTTTACAGCTTTTACCTGTGGCAGCTTGTTTAATTGATAAGCAGGGAAATATTTTATTTGCCAATGATCATATCTCTGCGGTATCGGGTTTTCAAGCATCTTCTTTGTCCGGTAAAAATATTTCTACCTATGGTCTGACCTTGGCCGATGTGGAAAATTTACTTCAGAAAAAATCTTCCAAAAAACTTTTAAAAGAAATGGTAACGAAGGATATTGATTCGGTGCATATGAATGTATCTGCCGCGGCCCTGTCGGACCAATATGCTTTGTTAACCTTTGACGAAGTGCCTCAGTATAAAGAAAATTCCTATCAACAACAAACCAATTTATCATTGGTGGATAATTATCCCTTTGCCGTAAGTGTGCAAGATAAAAAAGGGATTTGTGTGTCTTGGAACAAACATGCACAAGATTTATTTGCTATTTCTTCTGATTCTGCTATCGGGAAAAATATTAAAGAATTGTTGCCGCGTGAATTGACGGCTGCGTTGGAAGTGTTGGACCAGAAGGTAAAAAAGAATCAGCAGAGCACGCAAGGGCATCAAATGTCCTTTAAGAATAAGCAAGGAGAAGAGATTACATTATCCGTGCTTAAAGTGCCTTCTTTTAACCAAGATGGGGAGCTTGTTTCTTTGTGGACGGTTTTTGAAGATATTTCCTCCCGTAAAAAAGAACAAGAAGAATCATTGAAAAAGCGCAACTTGCTGCAAGCAATTGTGGATAATATGCCACTGGGAATGTACACGCGTACTCCGCAGGGGGAAATGACATTCTTTAATAAACAGGCGCGTGATATCTTTTCCGAAGTAAATTTAAAATATTCCAATGTCCCCAACCCTAAGCAAGATCCCGCTATCGTTCAGCAATATGCCATACGTGAAAAGCAGGCTTTGGAGGAAGGAAGAATTATTGATTCTCCGGATGAAATTTATATTGATTCCAACGGAAATGAAAAAGTGTTGCACGTAATTAAAGTGCCTATCAAATATCCCGGATTGGAGCCGGTTATCTTGACCTTGGTGGAAGACGTAACCATTAAAAGAGAACAAGAGCGAGAAATTACCAAAGCCAATAGTTTTTTGGCAGCTATTATTGATAATGCTCCTATCGGTTTGTATGCCCGTACCAAACAAGGAAAGATGCTGCTTCGCAATAAAAAGAGTGAGGAAATTTATGGTGTGCAGCGCGGTCAAATTGATGACCAAGGCAAGCTTTCTCACGAAACGCAAGAACAAGCAAATAGTTACTTGTCTCGCGAATCGCAAATTTTGGAATCTGGCCAACCGTTGTTTATACCGGAAGAAGAGTATGTTACCGGAAATGGCGATAAGCGTATTTTGGAAATGGTAAAAGTACCGGTAAGCGATACCGAAGGCAACCCTGAATTCGTAATTACCATGGTTAATGATATTACGGAAAACAAACGCCAACAGGAAAAAATCTTGGAAGTACAAAACTTACAACAAGCTATTTTAGACAATGCTCCTGTGGCTATCTATGCCCGCGGTATCAATCAGGCCGTTTCCTTTAGAAATAAAAAAGCGGTAGAAATGTTTGAAAATGAGCCAAGAGACCCTAATCAAAATCAGAAATACTTGGAAAGAGAAAAAATTATGTTTTCCAATGGCCAAGTGTTAGATTTGCCGGAAGAAGAATTTGAGACGTTTTCCGGAAAAAAGATGCTTTTGCATTTAATCAAAGCGCCTATTTTTGATAAAGAAAATAAACCGTTTATCGCTTTGACAATTGCCGAAGATATTACCCAAAAGAAACAGCAGGAAAAAGAAATTCATAAAGCAAAAAATTTCTTGCAAAACGTGGTGGATAACTTGCCGGTGGCTTTGTCTGTAAAAAACAGCGAAGGCCAATATATTGTGTGGAACAAAAAGAGCGAAGATTTGTTTGGCGTGTCTGCCAAAGATGTCATCGGAAAAGATAATTATCGCTCCGACATCAGCGCAGAACAGGCAGAATTTATGCGTGATGCCGATAAGCGAGTGTTTAACAGCCGCCGCGAATTAAACATTGCTCAAGAGCTTATTTCTACTCCCACTGAAGGCGTTAAAATCATGCATACGGTCAAGACGCCTCTTTATACCGCGCAGGGAGAGCCGGATTATTTGCTCAATGTTTCTGAAGATATTACCGCTAAAACCAAAATGGAAAAACAAATCCGTGAAACAGGGGAAAAGAACTCTCTGCTCGTTGAAAACGCACGGGAAGGTATTTTGATTTTGGAAGACGGCAAAGTGATTTATGCCAACAAGGCTGCCTGTAAAGTATTGGGGTATGAAGCACAGGAAGAAATCGTTCGCAAAAAATTCTTAGATTTTGTGGCCTCCGATCATCAAATCATCGCACAGGAAAAATATGATGCCGTGGTAAGCCAGCTGCAAGGTGCGGGAGATCCTGCTCAGATGCATTTTGTCAAAAATACAGGCACAAGCATAGAGCTGGAAATGACGGCCATGGTTTCCAAGTATTTGGGGCGGAAAATCGTGATTGTTTTCTTGCGTGATGTAACTGCCAGCAATAAAATGCTCAGAGAAATCCGTGCCGAAAAGGAAAACTATAAACATGTTTTTGAATTAGCATTGCTGCCGGCTTTTGTAATGAACGGTAAAGGATATATTTCCGTAATGAACAAAGCCGCGCGTGACTTGTTCGGTTTGACGGAAAACGATCGCAATTTTTACCGCAATGTCTATTTGCGCCCTGCCTTGACGTTGGAGGTAAGACGCCGGTTGAGCCGCGGAGAAACAGCGGAAATGGACTATGTATTGGACTTTGATAAAGCGGCGGAAAAATTCCCCGGTCGCGTGCGTGCGGAAGGAAAATTGCCTTTGCACATTACCTTGCAGCCCTTTAATTGCCGCGATACAAAAGACGGCAATATAGAGGCGGACTGTTTGGTAACGGTGGCAAGAACGGACGGAGCTGGCAGCAATCCTTTGCCTCCCGCTCCAAGCGTGTTGCCGGTCCCTTCTGTCAAAGCGGGTCCTGCCAAACCTTTGCCTCCCCAATCTGTGGTGTTGCCCAATACAGAGCCGTATGTCATTACTTCTGCTCAGTTTAAAATTACCGAATCTAATGAGTTGTTTTGCCAATTGTGCCAATTGGGAAAAGATGAATTAAAAGGGCAAGAGCTTATCAAGCTTTTCACACAAGAATATGTGGCAGAATTGACGGAAGATTTGAAATCTTTAGCTAAGGTAGGCGGCTTTGAAAATAGAGATTGCTTAATTCGCGTAGCCAGCGGACTGGAAACGGTGCCGGTGCGTGTAAATGCCATTTCTTTAAAAGACGGAAAATATGCCTTTGTTTTTCGTAATATGGCCTATCAAAAGCAATTAATGCAAATTTTACAAGAGCGCTCTGCACAGCTCAATGCTTTGCTGGAAGCGACGGACGGTGCCGTATTTTCCGTATATTATGAAGAAGGAAAATTTGGTCGCATTGAGCAGGCTAATAAGTTTCTTTCTGAATTAATGGGTTATGGGCAAGAAGAGCTGCTAGCCATGAATTTTGCGCAACTTTTTACGACTAAAGATAAGAAAAATCAAGAAGAAGTGAAAAAGCAACTGGCTAAAGCGGCTCAAAGCTTGGATAGCATCGGTCAAGCCCGTTATGTGGCTAACTTGTTTACCAAAGATGCCAGTGCTTTGGAAGTGACGGTAACATTAATTCCGATGGATATTCCAGGGAAAAATTCCGTCATGGTATTGCTGACAGATTTATCTGATATGATAGCACACTTGTCTCAAAACTCTAAAGAAGCTTTAGAGCTTCGCAGTATGAGACAATTGCTTCCGGGGTTGTATCTGAAGACGGATAAAAACGGGCGCGTCAGAGAGGCAATGTCCAATCTTTCTTATTTAAGCGCAGAAGAGGCCGCCTCTATCTTTTTAAACAAAATTCCCGCCCAATATTGGCCGGAAGATGCCGCCAACAAAGCAGGGGTGTCTATTAAAGAAGCTTTTAGCGTAAATATCAATACAACCTTTGAGTTTGAATGGGAAGTAAAAGAGAAAACGCATTTCTTTGAGGCCCTGTGTACTCCGATTGCCGGACAGGAAGAGATGGTCATTTGGGTCAAAGACGTTACGGATCGCCGCCAGCACGAAAAAAATATCCGTGAATTGTATGCCATCAGTAATGAAAACAAAGGAGAAATTACGGAGCAGGTGGACCGTATTTTGAATTTTGGCAAGAAAGTGTTTAAGGCAGATATCGGCATTGTCATGCGTTTTAATGATTCTAATGCCAAAGAAATGACGGTGGTATATACTACTCCCAGTCCTTTCCAAATAGAGCGCTATATGGTGTTTCCGGTGGAGGAATGTCTCTTTGACGTGAAAGATGATAATGTGGTGGTTTTTGCCGACTTAAAACACAGTGCCTGTTCCCGCTGTATCCATAAAGAAAAAGGCTTCCAATCTTTGATTGCTGCTCCGCTGTATGTGGGGGGAAAAGTGTCGGGTGCTTTGTGTTTTGCCTCTGCTGAGCCTCGGGCTCATTTTGCAGAAGGGGCCGAAGAGTTGGTGGGTATTATGTCGCGCATTTTGAGCTTGCGTATTGAACTGCGTGAAGCCAGCAAAACCTTGGGCGAAACGTCGCAAAGTTTTATCCGCACCCTGGAATATGTGGATCTTCCGGCGGTGGTGCTGGACTTAAAATACAGAGTAACGTATGCCAATAATGTATTTTTGATGACTACCGGCCGTCACAGACGTACAACGGAAAACAGAGAGTTTTTTAAAGAGTTTATTCGCAGTTCCGATGATAGCCGCCGCTTGTTTGTGTCTTCTGAAAGTACGGCTAGCGGGAATGCCTTTCAGATAAAGATGGACTTGGTGGATGAGCATGGAAAATTTGCCCCCACTAATTGGGACGTATTCTTGATTAAAGATATCAAAGGAGAGGTGGAAGGGTACGGCCTTATCGGCATGCGCCAATAAGCTTAACGGCTTCAAAAAAGCCCCGCTAAATTTAGCGGGGCTTTTTAGGAACAGTTTTTTATAAAACTTATTTATTGATTTCTTTGATTTCTACTTCAAAGGTCAAGTCTTTACCGGCTAAAGGGTGATTGAAATCTAAAGTAATTTCTTTGTCGGTAATTTCTTTGACGATGGCGCGGAAAGTGTGTCCGGCATTGCTGGCGCCCACCATATCGCCCACTTTTAAGTTTTCAGCACCGCCTACGGCTTCTTTGGGTACGCGGCGGATGGCTTCTTGCAAGACGGGACCATAGGCTTTTTCGGCTTTGATTTGTACGGTTTTTTTGTCACCTACGTTCATAGAGGCCAGTTCTTCTTCCAACCCTACAATGATTTGTCCCGCGCCGTGCGTATATTCCAAGGGTCCGCGGCCGGCAGAGGTGTCTTGAATTTTGCCATCTACGGTTAAGGTATAGTCAAATTTTACTTTATCGCCATTGTTAATCATTTCTTTCTCCTTTGCCGCGGCAGTACCGCGGGATATGCTTTATTGTAACATTTCCGCACGTCTTTGTGCTAAAAAGCCTCCGCCCGATAGGACGGAGGCTGCCAACGTTGGTCTTTTGGGGGATTTTCTTTTTAATCTAACAAGTTGCCTGCATAAAAACAAGCTTGAAATTAGATTAGAAAACGCCGCCCCTTGCGAGGCGGCGTTTGTTGATGAGTGAGAATTTTATTCTTCGCCAAAGATATTGTTAAGCTGTCTGTTCACGCGGTAGAACGTGGCACATTTGGGCATATCTTTGAGGCGTTTAGCACCGATGTAGGTCATACAGCTGCGCAAACCGCCTAAAATGGCCAGTAAGGTATGTTCAATAGGACCGCGGAACAGAATTTCTACCACTTTCCCTTCGCTGGCGCGGTATTTCTTCATGCCGCCGTAATGGGCCTCTTGGGCATACTCAGAGCTCATGCCATAGAACTTTTTGTATTGTTTTTCAGTTAGCTTCATGGCACAGGTTTTATCGTCAATCAGGTCTACTTCACCGGTTTGGAAATGTTTGGTGCAAAGTTCGCCGGCGCTTTCCTCATGTCCGGCCAACATGCCGCCCAACATCACGAAGTCTGCCCCTGCGCAAAAGCTTTTGCACACGTCACCCGGTACGGTACAGCCGCCGTCAGCGCAGACCATACCGCTTACGCCGTGGGCCGCGTCAGCACATTCAATAACGGTGGAAAACTGCGGTCTGCCTACACCGGTTAATTTGCGCGTCGTGCATACAGAGCCGGGGCCGATGCCTACTTTTACGATATCGGCTCCGCTTAAAATTAAATCTTCGCACATGTCGCCCGTTACCACGTTGCCGGCCATGATTAAAGCTTGCGGCCAAGCGGTGCGTACTTTTTGGACATAGTTGACCAAGTAAGGAGAGTAACCGTTGGCTACGTCAATACAAATATTGTCCACCAGTCCGCTTTTCATGACGGTTTGGAGTTTTTCGTAATCGGTATCGGACACGCCGGAGCTGATGAAAATTAAATCATTATTGCCGAATTGTTTGGCATTCTCTTTCAAAAAAGCCAACAGTTCTTCGGCAGAGTAGTGTTTGTGCAGCGCAGTGAAAAGCTTTTGTTTTTGCATTTCGCGCGCGATTTCCATGGTACCGGTGGTAAACATGTTGGCGGAAATAATACCTGTAGCTTCAATGGTTTTCGGACACCATTTAAAAGTATATTTGCGGATAATATCCACCTGAGAGCGCGAAGCTAAGGCGGACCGTTTCGGACGTAAAAGAACGTCGCAATAATCTAATTGTATATCGTCTTGAATTCTCATAACTCACCCCGCCCGAAAATTTATGGTTACCTACCCGGGCCATTAAGTATCATAGCAAATTTCGCTTTACAAATCAGGTGGCGGGAAAGGGTAAAATTTAGTTATAATGGTTAAGACGATGGTCTAAGGAGAGAAAAACTATGAAAAAAGGGTTTACATTGATTGAACTTTTGGTAGTGGTGCTTATTATAGGTATTTTAAGCTCTATTGCTTTGCCTAATTACAAACGCTCCGTGGAGCGCGCGCGTGTGGCAGAAGTGCAAACACTGCTGCGTGCTATTCATGAATCGCAAGAGAGATTGCTTTGGCAAAAACAGCTTCCTTCCTATAGAGCAGCGCTATCTAGCGGACAGGGGTTTGGCTTTGATAAGCTAGATATTACCATAAAAGGGACTTATATGCCTTCTTCCAAAACGGGAATACGTACGGGGATCTTAAAAACAGAAAACTTTACGTATGAAATGTATCCCGATCTATATGACGGGGGTAATTTAATTGTCGCCCATCCTATCAAAGGGACCTATCAAAATACAGCTGAAATAGGCTTTAACGGTCGTGAATTTATGTGTAAGCCCGAAGGACACAAAGTTTGCAAAATTTGGGGCGCAGATACATGGAATCAATTATAAAGGAGCAAATATGAATAAAAAAGGGTTTTCTTTGATGGAAATGCTGACGGTAGTAATTATTGTGGGAATTTTGTCCTCTGTGGCTATTCCGCAGTATCGCAAGATTATGGAGAAGGGCCGCTTTACCAAGGCACAGGCAATGGCCAAGTCTTTATACGATTCCTGTGAGCGCTTAGTGGCTGAATTTGGTGTGGAAAGCTGGGTTGATTTGCCTGCCAGTAAAAAGCAAATAGATGATTTAGACGTGGTGGGAGTAGACGTGCTTCCGCTGGGTTTTAATATAGCCTCAAACGGAGTACTGGGAAAAGGTTTTGTTTATACTATTTCCGGTAATTGCAATGTAAATATAAGAAAGTTGGAAGGTAATTACAAAGCTGATTTTGTTTTTACGGGATCTGAGTTTTTATGTACGGACAGAGATCCGGAATCTTGCAATGTGTACGGTTTAGACTAGGAGGAAGTATGAAAAAAGGGTTTACAATGCCTGAAATTTTGGTGGCGGTCATGATTTTAACTATTTTAGTAACCATGGCTGTGCCGATGTATGAGCGCGCGGTGGAAAAGTCCCGCATTGCCGAAGTCAGCATTACGCTAAAACGTATGTTGGAATCTAAATTGCGCGTCATGGACGATCGGAATATGGTAGATTACGACGGTTCTTTCTCTAAAAGTCAGTTAGATTCCTCTTTTAATGATACTTCTGATTTTGCCTATCGTATGAAGCCGGGCGGGTTTGCTAATGCCGTTTGTGCCATACGCAAAAAAGGGGATAATGCAGGAACGGCATTTCTTTATTTGGGAGAAACCGGAGCAGAGTATTGCGGAACGGCAGCCGACCCGACAAGTAACAGCACGGCCGTTTGTAATGCCTACCGTCAAGTGGGCGAAAAGTTTTTTTGCACGGACGGTACCTCGGGTAGCTGTGATACCTATGGTATGAATTCTATCAGTTTTGGATCTTGTAACTGATCTTTGCAGAGCAAAAAAACAGCGCAACCAAAAACGGTTGCGCTGTTTTTTGTGGAAATTAATTGATTTTACTGTGAGGGGGGACGTCTTGTGTGATCCATTTATTGGCTCCGATGACGGATCCTTCCCCAATAGTGATGTCACCTAAAACGGTAGTTTCGGCATAAATAATTACATTGTCTTCTAAGTTAGGATGTCGTTTAATGCCTTTGACGGGGTTTCCGTTTGCATCTAGCGGAAAACTCTTTGCCCCCAAGGTAACACCCTGATAGAGCTTTACATTGGCTCCGATGACACAGGTTTCTCCAATCACCACCCCCGTTCCGTGGTCAATGAAAAATGCCGGACCGATTTGGGCGCCGGGGTGTATGTCAATACCGGTTAAGCTGTGGGCATGCTCGGTAATAATGCGCGGTACCACCGATACCCCTTGCTGATACAAAAAGTGTGCCATGCGCTGATAAGTAATGGCCAAAACTCCGGGGTAGCAAAGCAGCGTTTCTATTTCGTCCACGGCGGCTGGATCCCCTTCGTAAGCGGCACGGATATCGGAAATTAATAAGTTCTGAATTTCGGGCAAAGCTTCAATAAAATCTGCCGTAATGCGCGCGGCCTTTTGTTGGCAGGAGGAGCAGTCTGTTTTCTCTTGGCAGAACAGGCACAAAGAGTGCAGTATTTCCTGTTCCAATTCGGCTGCATATTTTTTAAGAAGTACCTGTTGATTCTGCCCCGTGTTACACAAAGTATATTGGCACAAAAGCGCGCGAAAACCGTCAAATAAAGCTACGATATTTTCGGCAGAGGGGATGTGCTGGACTTGGTCATAAAAAGCCTTACTAAAGGTGCTTTGCAGGCTTTTTATGACGTTTTTATAATCGGCAGTCATGGACTAAAAACCTACATTTTAAAATCTTCGCCCAAATAGAGCTTACGGGCATTGGGGTCATTGACCAAGGTATTTTGATCACCCTCTACCAAGATTTTACCGTCATAGATAAGATAGGCGCGTTCGGTCAGCGGCAAGGTTTCACGGACATTGTGATCTGTGATTAATACACCGATGCCTTTGTCTTTAAGTTTAAAAATCATTTGGCGTAAATCAGATACGGTAATCGGGTCAATGCCTACGAAGGGTTCGTCTAGCAAGATGATTTTGGGATTGCTGATCATGCAGCGGGCAATTTCCATACGGCGTTTTTCTCCGCCGGAGAGCGTCCATGCTTTTTGTTTGGCCAGTTTGCTTAGGCCAAACTCGCTAAGCAGCTCTTCCACGCGGCGTTTCTGCTCTTTTTTGTCATCTAAAATGCGTTCCAAAACGGCGAGTAAATTTTCTTCCACCGTAAGACCTTTAAAAATGGTGGGCTCTTGTGCCAAGTAACCCAAACCGTGTCTGGCCCGTTCGTACATGGGCAGTTGGGTAACTTCTTGATTGTCTATAAATACTTGACCTTGAGTCGGGCGGATAAAACCTACCATCATATAGAAAGTGGTGGTTTTGCCGGCTCCGTTGGGACCTAAAAGGCCCACGATTTCACCAGATTTAACGTGAATATCCACCCCTTTTACGACCATACGGTCTTTATATACTTTCACAATGCTGTTGCTGCGCAGTTCCATAGTCTATCCTAAAATGAACCGTCAAAAGATTCATTGGCTTTTGAGTTATTGATTTGGTCCGATACAATCCAACCCTGCACCTGACCGGAAAGCTTAATTTTGTGGCTGTCCGTTTCAGCCGATACCTTGTCTGCTATTATAGCAAATGTGCCCTCTTGCGTTTTTCCGTCAGCCAAAGGCCGGCCCCCATAGGCATAGGCCATTTTTTGATTGCCGTCGTATTCTATTGTTTCGGAGCGAAGTGTATAATCTTGGCTTTGTACAATGGCGTTTCCTTGCAAAAGAGCATAATTTTCTTTTTGTTTGGCAGAAATTTTGTCGGCTTGTAATGTGCTTTTTTTGCCTAAACTGTCTATGTGCGTAACGTGAACGTTTCCACTTAATACATAGGTTTCTTCTTTGGTGTTAAAATCAGCACGCTGGGCTAAGGCGGTAATTAAATCTCCCTGTGAGTTTTTATAAACCAATGTGATGCTGCGTTTTTTATTGGCTTGAGCATATCCTTCGCCGGTGGCATAGTTGTAAGCGGCCTTGTCTGCATATAGTTCGTAATAAGATTTGGCAGATTCATTTTTTCTGATATAAACGGAATCTTTGGCCGTAAAAAGGTTTTTCTTGCGTTGAGAAAGCGCATATTGAGCGCGGAAAATATAGATGCCGTTATCGTAACTGACATTTCCTTCAAATTCTTCTTCCTCTTTTTCTTTATACACAATCCAACGGTCGCTGTATACCACTCCGCCCAAGACTTCCGGCAGTTGGCTTTTGGGCATTTTGAGTTGCTGGGTTTTTTGTTGGAGTACCTTTTTGGCGGCAGTCAAATCTGGTCCTTTAACGGTGATTTCTTGTTGGTTTTTAATGGAAAAACATCCCGTTAAACAGGCAGCAAAAACACAAAGAAAGACCAAGGAAATCAGTTTTTTCATGGACGTACCCCTTGTACTTCTTTCAAATTTTTAGGAAGTTGTGTGCTTTGTTTTTTAAACTCTATCTGGGTCAGTTTAGAGTCTGTCTCTATACCGCCGCGGGCCGTAATTTTAGCAGTTGCTCTGGTGACAATCGTTTTTTTGTCGGACCAAATACGGTCTTTATCCACATCATAGAAAAAGCGATCTGTGGCTAAAGTAACTTGCTCGGTAAAAGATTTTACTAACGCATTTCCCTCAATGCTGACTAATTTTTTGGCATAGTCAAAGGTGCCTCGTTGCCCGCTGACTTCGGCGCTGTCTTTTCCGTTTTCACGCAACAAAAGGTGAGGGTTGTGCAGAACGGCGCTGTTTAAATCGTCAAAATCTACTTTCTCGGCGCGCAGCATCCATTTGTGCTGGCTGTCTTTAGATTCAAACAAAGTTACATTTTCGGCGCGTTGAAGGTCCTCGCCGGCTGTTTTTTCTTCCTCTGCCGAACAAGCCGATAAACAAAATGCCAAGGAAAGTAAGAATACTAATTTTTTCATGCTTTCTTATCCAATAGAGCGATAAATTCTATCAAGTCTTTCTCATCAATGATACCCACCACTTTACCAGATTTGTTGAGTACAGGGATATTATCTACATGGGTAGAGTGAATCATTTTTGCCGCTTCTATGGCCGCAGCGGTGTCTAGAATATAATGGGGGTTGCGGGTCATTACGTCAGTGATGTTTTTGTTAATCACATCTTGACCTTTTTGCAGTTCTCGGCGCAAGTCTCCGTCTGTAAAATAACCCAAGAGTTTGCCTTTCTTATCTACAATGCTGGTGGCACCGGCGGCATTGCTTTTAGTCATCACGAGCAAGGCATCTTTTACGGTTGCTTTTTCAGAAACAGTGGGATTATTTTTGCCTTGGCGCATCAAATCTTTGACGTGTTGCGTTAAGAGTTTTCCCAAAGATCCGCCGGGGTGGAACATGGCAAAATCGGTTTTTTCAAAGTGTTTTATTTTCATAAGGCACACCGCCAGTGCATCGCCCACGGCTAAGGTGGCAGTGGTGGAGGCGGTGGGGGCCAAATTATACGGGCAGGCTTCGTGGTCAATATAAATTTTGACATGAATATCCGACATTTGTGCCAGTTTTGAGTTTTCGTGTCCCGTCATGGAAATAATGGTCAGTTTGCGGCGAGCCAAAGAGGGGAGAATACGGTTAATTTCTTCGGTCTGACCGGAGAAAGAAAGTGCTAAAATTACGTCTCCGCTCATAATCATGCCCAAATCTCCGTGTAAGGCTTCCACGGGGTGCACAAAGAAAGAAGGAGTGCCGGTAGAGGCCAGTGTAGCGGCAATTTTGCGTCCGATAAGGCCGCTTTTACCAATGCCCAAAATCACGACGCGGCCTTTGGTTTCGGCACAGGCCTTGACGGCTTTTAAAAAATTTTCGTCTAAACTCTTGCGGCTCAGTTCCAATGCTTTATGTTCAATGTCTAAAACGTTTCTGGCAATTTTCAAAACATCTTTTTCATTGTATTTCATACATGCCTCTTTCAGTTTAGCCACGGGGTAATTTCCGGCGCGGGCTGTTTAAGTTGGTAAGACGGGGGAAGCTTTTTTACGGTAAAAGACAACGTAAAAAAAGCCGCTATGCAAAAAACCAAAACAATGGCCAACACTTTTGCGTACCAAGAAATTGTGGGAGAAAAAGTGTTAGCCATATGATTCCTATTTAAATTTTTTAACCACTTCGTCAATAGCACAAAGCTGTTTGACCATGTGGGCTGATTGTTTCATATCCAAAGAGTTGGGGCCGTCGGATAAGGATTCTTTGGGATTAGGGTGTGCTTCAAAAAATACGCCGGCAATACCCAAAGCTACGGCCGCTTTAGCCAAGATGGGGGCTAAGGCGCTGTTTCCGCCGGTGGCAGAACCTAAGGCACCGGGTTTTTGCACAGAATGTGTGGCATCAAAAATTACCGGATAGCCAAATTGTTTCATGATTTCCAAAGACCGCATATCCACAATCAAATCTCCGTAGCCAAAGCTGGCACCGCGCTCAGTAAGCAAAATATTGCGGTTTCCCTGAGATTCTATTTTTTTAATTACTTGCTCCATGGCGGCAGGAGCTAAAAATTGACCTTTTTTGATATTTACGGCTTTACCCGTGGCAGCACAAGCGAGTACCAAATCTGTTTGGCGGCACAAGAAAGCGGGAATTTGCAACATGTCAGCCACTTTGGCAGCTTCTTCAGCTTGCCACGGCTCATGTACATCTACCACTAAAGGAAGACCGGTGGCTTTTTTGGCTTTTTCCAAAATAGCCAATCCTTTGGCTAAGCCCGGCCCGCGATATGCAGATAGTGAAGTGCGGTTGGCTTTGTCAAACGAAGCTTTGATGATATAAGGGTGGCCTGTTTTGGCAATATTTTTCTGTAGGGTTTTAACGGTGTCAATATAATGTTTCTCACCTTCAATGACGCACGTGCCCGCCATAAATACCAGCGGGAGTTGATTGGAAATTTTAATGGATCCTACTTTTACTGTTTTTTGCATATATACATCATAGCAAATTTAAGCCATTTTTCTATAGTGATTTCCTTACGCGTGCGCGAAAGGATCAGTTTCTTAGTATATATGCGGGCAAATCTTCTACTTGTGCGTCGGGGCCGTTTTCTTGGCCGGATTGAGCTTGGCAGAATCTTTCTCCTCGGCTGTTTAAGGGGACGCACAACAGCTCTGTAAAATTTTTCTGAGAAGTGAGATAATATTGAATGGCTTGGGTTGAATCTTGCAAATTCAGCCGCGCTTCCCAGCAGGGTTCAGAGGAGTTGGCTTCTTTTTCGCGGCAAACAATTTGCAGCGTAAAATGTTTTAAGCGTTCGTTGGCTTCTTTTTCCATGCGGTGGGCTCGGTCTTCGTTTAAGCGTTTAAAAGAGCCGAATCTCTTTACCTGTTCCCACCAAATCATGGCCTCGCTGTTGCGCGCGCTTTGCACGGCATTTTGATAATAGGGCACTGCGACCGCCGTTAAAACGGCGATAATCAGCACCACTACCAACATTTCTATGATTGTGAATGCTTTTCTCATTTTTTAATAAGTCGTAAGATGAGTTTCTGTATTTCGTCTTCGCTAATACGTAGTCCCAAAGACCATGCGGCCGCTTGCAGGGTATTGCGTAAGATTTCAGGCAAGCGGGCAGAAATTTCGGTAATATTATACACTTCATCCATGCGGATATAATCTTCCAGCACGGTAGCGGTTTTATCTGCCAAGTGGGCACGCAAACCGCGGGTGTTGTTCATTTTAAATCTAAAATACAAAGGGCCGCCAAACGAAAGTTTGTTTAGGAAAATCAGCGCACATTGAAAAAACTCGGCTGTTCTTTGGGCAACGTGTTCAAAATTTACCGCCAAAGTGTCATGACCGTTAAATTGGATATTTTCGGCCACGGCCCACTTGTCCATGAGTAAGCCGTAAGAGTTGAACTCCACTACGCGGTGCACCCCGCGTGCTCCGTCTATAGCGGCCATGCCGTCTTGCACCGGTTGCAGGGTCATGGTTTGTTGGGCGGGGGAACAATCTTTGCACGCATAAATCAAATCTGGAATGTGTCGGTAATCTGTCAGCGGTTCTTCAGGGTAATGCGGCATGAGCGAAAGAGTAGCCACCGAAAGGCCCTGAGAGCTCACGTTTTTTGTTTTTAAATAATTTTCAAAATGGCTTTCGGCCTTGTCATACAAAATATGGCGCAAATTTTCAGATTTTTTGCGATGATCTAACAGCCATGGCAATTTTTCGGGGTGGGCAATTACTTCGGGGCGGCTGCTTTGGCCCGTGCGGATATAGGTGCGTTTGAGTTTGCCGACCAAGTGGGGGGTTAAATTGCTTTGCGGAATATTGACCACCACGAACATACGGTCCCCTGCTTTATTGACACAAATATTTACGTCTACAAAAACGATAGGGTCAATGTATGTTTGGATAATGTCTTCAATGGTATTTCGCATTTTTTCATGGTAGGCAATACCGGTGAAAGGAGCGCGGGGCTTGTCGTTCTTATCATCATTAACGCCGATGATGACCGTGCCGCCCATGGCATTGGCAAAGGAGGCGATGACTTTGGCAAATTTTTCTTTATTTTTAGGGAGGAGATATTTGTAATCAAGTTGTTTTCCCTCCGGAATTTGCTTTTGGCAGAAAGCCACCACATCGTCAAAGGTTAAGTCGTTTACAGGTTTGTCAAAAAACATAAGTCCCCCTTGTCGGGCCGTTCGTCTGCGGCGCAACCCCTTTAATATTTATTATAATAAAAACAGGATTTTTTTAAAGTTGTAATTTGAATATGATAAACGCGACAAACACAAACTTAAATTCTTGGGTAACGGAAAAGTTTATTTCCGCTGCGCCTGTTGCTGCTGCCAAAGCTTTGGCAGGGTTGGCTACGCACGAAGCGGTCATGCTGTTAAAACCGTTAAAGGCGGAGTTTGTGATTTTGTGCTTAAACCCGATGGAAGCAGGCAAAGCAGCCGCCATTTTGCGCCGTTTGCCTGCCAGACAAGGGGCACATGTGCTGGCACGGTTAGACGTGCAAAAAGCGGCCGAGATTTTTGCCGCGTTTTCTGTGCCGCAACGGGAAAAAATGAAGACTTTGCTTCCGGCTCATTTTGTGCAAATGCTCCAAAAAGCTACTGCTTGGAAAGAGGGCAGTGCCGGGGCGCTAATGAGTACTGATTTTTTGGCTTTTCGTACAGAAAATAAGCTATCCGATATGGTGGAAAAACTCAAAACTTTGCCGCGTAAAAAATTGCCTGCCGCTTGTTTTGTAACCGATAAAAACGGCAAGCTCAAAGGTTTTATCCGTACGGCGGAACTGGCCTTTTATGCGCCCGTTTCTACGGCCGGATCCGTGATGAGTGAGGTGCAAGCTCTGCACCCTCAGCAAGAGGCCGCCCAAGCACAGAGCATCATGGAACAGGGTCAACCCACAGTGCCCGTAACGGATCCAGACGGTATATTGTTGGGCGTGTTAAACGGTAATATAACGGCATCACCTGCCCCTGCCAAAAAGCGTTTCGGTTGGTTTTAGAAATAATTAGTTTAAAAAAAACGAGTCAGGTCTTGACTCGTTTTTTTTTTTTAGTACAATTTTTTGTACCATAAATAAAAGGGAGGTTAGAATGAAGAAAGGTTTTACGCTCATTGAGCTGTTGGTGGTAGTGTTGATTATCGGTATCTTGTCAGCTGTGGCTCTGCCGCAATATCAGGTGGCTGTAATGAAAACACGTTTGCTCAGCCAAACCCCTCTATTAAAGGCTATCAAAGAATCTCAAGAAAGATATTATTTGGAAAATGGGGAGTATTCTTTTAAATTAGCTAATTTGGATATCGGTATTCCCGGGGAATGTGAGATTGTCTCTAAAGAAGAAAATTCATGCTTTTGCAACGCAGCGTGGAGAATAGATAATCATTCACAACAAGAGGCAGCACTTGGGTATCTAAGTGCAACTTATTGTCCTACTTCCGATGGAACATATAATAACTGTCTACAAAAAGCGAAACTAAAAATTACATTTTATTATAGATATTCCAGCTATCCGGATAAGATAGAATGTCATCCGCTTACAGCTTACGATAGCAGCGGTATAGCGGCCAAAGTTTGTAAAAGTATGAGAGGAATGTTTTAATTCTCAGATTTTGATTTTTACATCAAAAAACCCCCGCTTTCGGCGGGGGTTTTTAATTTGGTTTTTAATCCATGTAAAATGGAGTGCTTAAAGCTTGCGTAATTTTAGATTTTTCGGCTTTAAAAGCAATTTCCATCTCGGTTTCCAAGCGGTCTGCAGGGATAAAGCCCATTTCCATTACTTTGGAGTTAAAATCGCCCAAAGAGAACTTTTTGCCTTGTTTCTTTTGATATTTGGCACGCAAGTTCTTCAATGCTTCATAACCATAGATGTAGCTGACGGATTTGGCAGGATCGGCGGCTATTTGTTTAAGCATGGCTTCGGCTTGGGCTTTTTCAAAGCCGTGTTTTTCGGTTAACCAAGAAAGAGCTTGTCCGTAGCTAAATTCTTCCGTATGTAAAGAATAGTCCACCAAGGCTTGCGCCGCGCGAACATAGTCGGCCCATGCCAAGAACAAGAGTTCTTCGTCCGTGATAATGTATCCGCGCTCGCTGGCAATGTGTTGGGCATATACTTCCCAACCGTTTTGCAAGGTCGGCACGGGGTACATTTTGCGGAAAGCAGACAAGTTAGGTGTGCTGTAAGTGGCATGATAAGCCAAACCGGGGACCAATTGGCCTGCCATCAAAAGTTTCAACGTAGGCAAGTTGAAGTCGCGGTTGAGCATTTCTTGTTTGGTGCTTTCATTGCCAGACGGTACACGCAAGAAGAAATCATACACCGGATTGCCTTGAGAGCCAAAAGGAGGCATAAAGCGATACGGCTGCAAATAGGCATAGTAAGTCGGCATTTGTTTGATTTTAAATTTGATGCCGGATACGGGCAAAGTGTCGTCTTGAATAAAGAATTTGATAAGATTAGCAGATTCTTTGGTTAAGGCAGACACGAAGTTCTGATTTTTTACTCCCTCAGTCAAGCGGCCGGCGATATTATAAAAATCGGCAGCTTTGACCAAAGGCTCATTTTTATCTTTATTTTTCTTCTTTTCCTTTTTTACAGGAGCGGGAGCAGCGGCCTCTTCTTCCAAAGTAGCTTCTTCAAGATTTTCGGCCTCAATGCTGCTGACGGTCACTCCTTCTTCGGCAGAAACTTCTTCCCCCGGGATGTGGATATCTTCCAATAAGGTTTCTTCTTCCATATCCGTAGGCAAGGCAAATGCTTCTAAAGCTTTGGCCAAGTTTTGCTGGGCGGTCAGGAAGTTTTTATCCAACATTTTTTTCAAGGCGCGGGGTTTTTCGTGGATGAAGTACAGATTATTTAACGTGAAATTATAATTTCTTTCTCCCAAGCGAAAATCTTGTTCCTGATTTTCCTGCGCCAAGCGTTTAAAAAGCTCAAACATATCTTTGATGGCTTTTTTGGCGGCGCGGGCATCGGTGCGCACTTGGCTGCGGCTTACGTCGTCTTGAGCGCGGGAAAGCATATATTGGGCAATTTCGTCAAAAGACAAATAAGCATAGTAAGCTTTTTCCATAGCGATTTGGGCCAAGAAAGAGGGGGGATTGACGAGGTTTCTTTGGGCTTGGTCCGCGGTGGAAACCAACTCATTAACGCGGGCGGTAAGATCGCGGTCTTGCAAGTCTTGATAATTGAGTTGTTTTAAGCGCAAATCTTGAATGGCATCAAATACCTCTGCGTAAAGCAGCGGATCAAGTGCCGAACGGTTGCGGTTTAATTTCCAATGGTCGTATGCCAAACGCCCTTGCAAAATGTCATATTCCGTTTTTTTAGCTTCAGAAAGGCTTTTGCGGTCAACATCAGCAAAAGATTCTTCCACCACATTATAGGCGCGCAAAGCTTGTGCATCACGTTCCGGTGTGCGTTGGTCCAGTTTATTATTGGCCGACTCAAACCCTAAGCGAGTGGCAAGCTCCGGAAAGAAAGACAATTGGATAGAGCCGTAACGATTGGCCGTATCGGTGAGGGCATTGTCTTCCATAATGGCGTCAATGTTGTCAAAGTCGCCCAAGTCAAAAGCTTGTGCCGACGGAGCGACAAGCAAGCAGGTACTAAGTAAAGCGCAAAGCAATTTTTTCATACAATACCTCAATGTATAATATTGATACAGTTTATTATAACTAATTTTAGATTGTCTGTAATGCAAAAATTTCCGAAAACAAGGTTTTGCCAGATTTATAAAAAATATGATAAAATACTTCTATAGGCAGTACCTGAGCATAATCTAAATGCTCCGCTGCCGCTCTTTTTTTGCTATAATCTAGTGAACCGATTTAGGGCCATTAGCTCAGCTGGTAGAGCAGACGCCTCTTAAGCGTAAGGTCGTGAGTTCGAGCCTCACATGGCCCATTTTCTAAAAAACAAAACTTGGACGGATGGCGGAATTGGTATACGCGCACGCCTTAGGAGCGTGTGGGGAAACCCTTGAGGGTTCAAGTCCCTCTCCGTCCACTTTTATTGATATAAGGAGAGCAGAACATCATGTCTATTTTTAAGACCGCCGCGGCGGGCGAAGTAAATGCCAAACAATTATCTAAAGAAGGATGCCGTGTAACTTTAAGCGTAGAAGCTACGCCGGAACTTATTACCAAAGCTTTTCAAAACGCCGCTGTACAAGTACAATCTCGCGCCCAAATGCAAGGTTTCCGCGCCGGAAAAGTACCCCTTGATTTAGTGAAACAAAATTTTGCCGGACATATTAAAGAACGCGCCTTGGACTTGGCTGTTAAAAGTGCCATTTCCGCCGCGTTGGAACAAACCAAATTAAACCCCGTTACCTTGCCGTCTTTGACCAAGGCAGACTTTGCCACCTTTAATGACGGACAAGCTTTTACTTTTGAGCTTGCTGTTGATGTCGCTCCGGAATTTGACGTAAAAGACTACAAAGGCATTGAAGTAACCAAAAAACCGGAAACCGCTACCGAAGAAGAAGTAACCGCTCAATTGCAACGCATTTTAGAAGGCAATGCCCGTTTAGAAAGCGCCGCCGAAGGTGCCGTCATTGACGAAAAAGTGTATGCCGTCGTACAATACAAAGGCAAACGCAACGGTCAAGATGACTACAAACTCAGCGCCGACAGCGAACTCATTGACATGGCTGCCCCGCAAACCATGCCGGAATTGGCCAAAAATATTTTAGGTCTTAAAAAAGGTGACACCAAAGATTATGAAGTGAAAGAAGGCGAAGATACTTTGTCTTTCCACGTAATCGTAGATGACATCAAAAACAAAATTATGCCGACCTTGGACGATGCTTTTGCCAAAGATATGGGCTTTGATAATTTAGACGCTTTAAAAGCCCGCGTACAAGAAGGCATGAATGCCGAAGCTAAAGAAAACTCCGCCCGTGACTTGGTGGCCCAAATTGAAGCCCACTTGGTCAAAACCAACGAGTTTGCTTTGCCTGAAACTTTGGTACAAGAATATACCGACAGCTCTTTAAATAACTTCGTACGCAACGTGACCCAAATGAAGCCGGAGCAACTCTCTGCCGAACAACGCAAAAGCTTTGAAGAACGCATCCGCCCCACGGTGGAAAAAGATTTGCGCGTAGGCTACATCATTCACGCTATCGCTAAAAAAGAAAACTTGCAAGCCACGGAAGCCGATTGGCAAGCCGAGCTGGACAAGAGCTTAACCACCAATGCTCAAAGCAAGGCCGATGAAAAGAAAATTCGTGCTTTCTTTGAAGAACGCAAAGAGCACATCTTGGCTACTTTGAATGAACGCAAAGTCTTTGATTTCCTCAAAGAACAAGCTGTTGTAAAATAATCTGTAAAATGTTATGATTTCTATCCCGCATCTTTGGGTGCGGGATAGATTTTCTACCGATAGTTAGACGTAAAATACCGAAAGATTTGCCGAAAAGGCAATAAACTATTTGCTTGAAAACGGTTTAAGAGCAATTAGTTTAACCTCAGGGGGGTCCGCGTGAGCGGGTCCCTCTTTTTTATGTTTAGACTTGATTTATTTTTGTGATAAAGAGTAAAATAAAACACCTGCCGAATCATAAAAAGGACCAAAAAATGAGACGAATAGAATTATTGCCGATTATTATGATGCCTTGGCGCCGCGGCGGTGTTCCTGTTATCAGAAACGCCAGCATGGCCGGGCTTAAATTTTTGGGTATAGTGTTAGTGATTTTAGTAATGGTAATAATCTGCTTATTTATGCGTTTTTACCAAGCTCATCCCTTGGCCGGAAAAATACTTCTTGCCGCCATCGTGCTTTGGTGCATTTTGCGATTTATTGGCATTTGCCGTTCTCTTTGCGATGATCCTTACACCCGCATTAAATAAAACTTCCTTTTTTTAACCCCCTGCACTTCTGCGGGGGAGGCAAAAAAATTTTGCCTTTTTCTTCAAAAAAACTACAATATAAAAAACCTTGATTAAAAAAGGGAGATTTTTTATGTTCCAACTTACCAAAACCGTCGCCGAAGGACCTTATATCAAAATTATGCGTGCATTGCTGTCTGCTTGTTTTTTGGCGGTGCCGCTGCTTTTCTTTACCGATTTAACCTCCAACCCTTTTACCGTGCAAAGTGTGCTCTTATATATATTGTTAGCTGCTATGTATGGGGTGTCTGCCGTGCGGTTTTTGCGGGCAGGACACATTAATTTTACGCGTACCTTTTTTGATTTGGCTTTTGTCATTTACATCTTGGCTGCTGCCGTAAGTTGGCTTTCCGCCGTGTCTGCAGCCCCGCAATACTTGCGCCAAACACTTTTTTATAATTTGTTGGACTTCGGCTCTCTTTTGCTCATTGTGGCATTAGGGGCGTATGTAATCAGCAAAAACGTAGTATTTAGCGGAGTGATTGAAAGCAAGACCAATTATATTTTGCTGTTTATTGCGTGGGGAGCCTTGTGGTTGCTTTTACCTCAGCTGAAAACCAATATCGCCGGAGACGGTTTTTTTGCCCGTGTGTTTGATTGGTACGGCCTGGTGCTGTGGGTGGTGGGCATTTGGCTGGGTACAAGAGTGCTGAGCAAACTCACGCAGGAAAATGTGCTGGTACTCAGCTTTGTGGCTTGTGCGCTGGCATGTATGTATGGGGTGTTTCAAGGGTTTGGACTGGATATCTTGTGGCCGTTTGACATGCACCAGTTTGCCAGCCGTGCCTTTTCTACCTTTGGAAACCCGAACTTTTTGTCTTCTTTTGTGGTGATGCTTTTGCCGGCGCTTTTGGTGTATTATATGCGCACCGAAAGCCGCAAAGATATTTGCGTATATGGCTTTTTAGTATTGGTATATCTGTTTTACTTATCATTCGGGCTTTGCCGCTCCTGTTGGATAGCCGCAGCGGTGGGGCTTGTGATGATGTGGATGTTCGGTACGTTGCGCAGTTTGATTTGGCAACGCAAAGGCCGTGTGTTTTGGTTGGTAGTTTTGGGCATTGCCGTGACGTATTTACCTGTCTTTATGCAAACTTCGCGCGAAGCATTGGTTAAGCGCGTAGCAGAAGTGAGCCAAGTAACGCCGGCCAGCATTACCTTGGATATTTCCCGCGATAAAATTTTTACTTCTTTGCATCAGCGATTGTTTATGTGGGATGTGTCTAAAGAAATCTTTTTAAACCGCCCTGTCATGGGGGCCGGATTGGGCAATTTTCAGACGGCGTTTGCACGTACTCAACCGCAAACCTTACTGATGCACCCTAATTTGCGCGAGTTAAAAACCGTAACTAATTCTCCTCATAATGAAATTTTCTTTCAATTGGCTCAAGGCGGTATTGTGGGGGTGGGGCTTTTTCTTTTTATGTTTATGGTACTTTTCTTGGAAGTGCGTGATTTTGCTGCCCGAAAAAAAGAGGGGGACAAAAAACAACTTTTGCAAGCGCTTTTTTGCGGTATTTTGGCGATGTTGGCCGACAACATGCTCAATATTTCTCTGCATACCGTAGTACCTGCGTTTATATTTTGGTGGATCGTCGGAGCGGAAGTGAGCGGTGTGGGGCGCGCCGAAACGAATATTGAAGTGTCTGCCAACCCCGTTACCAAGACGGTAGCCTTGGCTATTTTGGCTTTAACGATATCCATTGTGGCTTGGCAAAGCATTGTGCTATCCAGTCAATTCTATTCTTTCCGCGGTCAAAAAAATATGGCGGCAGGACAATGGACAGAAGCTAAAAAAGATTTGTCCGGTGCGCAGCGTTTGTATCCGGCCAATACGGAGGCGGGGTTTAGATTGGGTAATTTGCTGCTTTCTCAAGAAAATTATGAGAAGGCTTTGCAAACGTTTGAAAAATCTATGGCGGCAGCAGCTTATTATGACCAAGTATATTATCATGCTTCCGTGGCTGCCTTGGGAGCTAAAGACAATGCCAAAGCCGTACGATACTTGCGCGAAACCTTGCGCTTGGACCCCTTTAATTTAAGTGCTTACGAAACGTTAGGCAAACTGGTGAGAGAAGACGTGATTTATGCGGACCAAGATACCATGACTATTTTGGAAAGAGGTTTAGATTTGTTTCCTTACGATACCAGCCTTTGGCACGATGTAGGGGATATTTACCTAAAACGCGGCGAAAAAGAATACGCCAAAACTATTTATAAAAAAGCCCTGACAATTGATACGTTGGATAAATCTTTGTTAAGAAGCTTATCCAAACTCTACGATAAAACAGAAGAGCAACCGGAAGTATTGGCACAAGCCAAACAATTGCAAGATTATTATGATCAAGTCAATCATATTCAAGGATCTTCTAAAACAAAACTTAAAAAGTTGCGTGAACAGTTGGAGAAATACATAGAGGTTTATCCGCAAGATACCAACGGTTCAATTTTGTTGGCACGTTATTTTATGCTGACGGGCAATGATATTAAATCTAAAGAACTTTTGGAACAAGTATTGGAAAAATATCCGGACGATTTATCGGCCAATTTGGCCTTGGCCTCTTTGTTGCAACAGGCCGAAGATACGCAAAGTGCTAAAAAATACTTGCAAAACGTATTGTTTTATTATCCTCAAAATCAAACGGCTACCCGTCGGTTAGAGCGTTTAGAAGGAAAATAATTTTTTTATTTCGCAAAAAAGAGCAAAATCTGCTTGCCAGAAGGTATATTTATTTGCTCTAATAATCTTTACGGGGTGCGCGCGCCCGTTTTTCGCGTGCGTTGTGCTTTACAAAGAAATGTAAATTGATATAATGAAGTGTGTGTTGTTTAATTAACAAAGGGGCAACCAACTAGTCTATGAGAATATTAAACGCAATGAAAGTGAAAATTTTAGTTACCCTGCTGGCCTTTATTTTGGCCGGCGGTCCTGCTTTGTTTGCTGCTTCTGCTGCCAAACAATTAGAAAAAGGCAAAGAGCTTTACGCCCAAAATAAGGACGAAGAAGCCATGGAATACCTGATTGAAGTTTTAGTCAACGGTTCCCGTACGCAAGCAGACGAAGCTAATCAATATATCAACTTAATTCACAGCCGTATGGGTGGTATTCAGGATCCGGTGGAAGTGGATGTCAATTTTGAAGAAGGGGTTGCTCAACGTTTAGAACCGGGGCAGGATCCTGCCGTATTGCAAGCACAATTAGAGGCTCAAGCCGCCCCTGTGGCAGATGAAGTAGAAGCCGTGGCTGCGGAAGTGGCCTCTGATGTAGAAGAACAGGCGGAAGTTTTGGCGGCTAAAAAAGCTCAAGCGGAGGCAGATGCCCGCGCTTTACAAGCTCAGTTAGACGAAGAATTAGCCGCGCAGAAAGCTGCTTTGCAGGCTAAAGCCGAGGAAGAAGCATTGCTTGCTCAACAAAAAGCGCAAGAAGTGCAAGATGCCGCAGTTGCTCAGCAAGAAGCCGTACTGGCCGAAGCGGCTCAAACATCTTCTTCTACTTTTACAGATTTGACCTCTCCGGCTGCGTTGAGAGCTCGCCAAATTTATACCAGTCAGAAGCTTGACAGTATGAAAGCGGCCGTGATTGCCCGTTTGGAAAAAACGCAAGGTGTGAGAATTTATTTCCGCAACGGTTTGCCCGATGCTATTGACATTGACAGCGAAGTTTTATTCAACGGATACAAATTCCGCACGGAAGCTTTGCCTGTGTTAGAAGATGTCTATACTTTGATGGCTTTGACCCAAGGTGCCGGATACACCATTCTTCCTCCGGGCTCTTACACCGACAACATTACTTTAGCCGGTATCCGTCAGGCGATGGCGCTGAACTCTTACTTGGTGCATAAAGGCTTGTCCTCTGGTAAATTAAGCTACAATATGGGCTTGTATGACCAAGAGCCTCCTGCCAAATTTGCCAATTTGGACGGTTTGTCTATTGTCTTTGATTTTGAAGCCGATTTGCCGGCCTCTGTACCGGAAGCTGCTTCCGTTAATAAATTGCCGATGTTGAGTATGGCTGTAGTGCCGGTGAGCAACAAAATTGATCCTGCCGCCGGAGAAGCTTTTGTGATTGATTTCTCCGTCATTGAAACGGTAGATCCGATTGATAATTGGTTGTTCCAGATTATCCAACACAGCGGTAATGATACCTACTATGTGGTACGTCAGTTGGAAGGTTATGCTCCTGTGTATCATCAAGTATTGTGGAACGGACGCAAAGGTGTAATCGGGCCTGAATTGGCCTGCGGTACCTATACGTTAGTGTTGACTGCTACGGACGTACAAGGCGGAAAACGCACGGTTCGCCGTCAGGTTGAAGTGGCTTGCACCACTCAAAAGAAAGCTGAAACGAAAAAAGAAGTCGCTTCTGCTACGAAAGAAAATTTGGATTATAAAACCGCCCGCTTATGGACTCGTCCCGGTCGCACGATGAAAAGTGCTCCGAAAGAGGAAGAACCGACCGTTGCCGAGCCGGAAATTGTAGATCCTTTTGCCGCGCAAGCTCCCGCTACCCAAGCGGCCGATGCTTATGCTCAGCAAAATGCAGTTCCCGCCGGTGACTATGGGGTAACAGATCCGTATGCAGCTGCAGCTCAGCCGGCAGCGGCTCCTGCTCAAGGGGTAAATAATCCGTACGATATGCCGTTTGAACAATATTAATTGTTTTAAAAATAATAAGGGTTTATTATGAGTATTGCAGAATCTTTGATAGGCAAAAATATGAAAGCCCATCCGGAAGCATTGGGGCTTTACATAGGTCTAGATGAAATGTACATCGCGCAAAGCAGCCGAAAAGACGGCGGGATTGTGTTGGAGTCTTTGTTGCGTGTACCCGTTTCTTCTGTAGATCGCAGCCAGTTAAAGCCGCTAGAGCTCAACGATGGTTTCTTTGCATCTGAAAATTGGCTGGAAGCATTAACAAAAGTGGCTGCCAAAAAGAAATGGAACGGAAGGAAGGTGGTTGTTTCTTTGGCTCCGTCTTTCTCTATTTTGCGCCATTTTGTAATTCCGACGATGATTGAGAGAAAGCATTGGAAAGAAGCGATTCCTTTGCAGGCTCGCAAATACATTCATTTTCCTTTTGAAAAAACGATGTATGCCTATCACGTGTACGAATTTGAAACGGCCGCTACCAAACAGAAACGTTTAGGTGTTATTTTTACCATGACTCCGAAAACGATTGTGGAGCATTTGGAAAAAGGGTTAAAATCGGTTGGCTTGGATCCGGTGGCGATTGAAACGGCTCCTCTTTCCTTAAGTCGTGCTTTCTGTGAAAGTGATAAAGAGGCCGTGGGTGACTGCGGTAGAATTTATTCTTTCTTTGGGAATAATTGGGCAAACTTTGTGTTTACCAATCACAATGTTCCCGTACTCATGAGAGAAGTGGAAATCGCGGGTTCTTTACCGGTGGAGCGCCGCCGTTTGGAAATTTCCAATTGTACGGAATTTATTGCCAAACAGTTGGAGAAAGATCCGTTTGAAGAAGCGGTCATCATGGGCGCTGAATCTGAAAATTGGACTCCTTTATTGGAGGCGGAATCTAAAAAACCGGTGCGTAAATGGGACTTGCGGGAAGTATATGGTATTGAAACCAAGTCCGCCGGAGAAATTGCCGCTATCGGTGCCAGTATGAAGTTTTATGATTCCAAGACGCCGGATTTAGATTTCATTAAGCGCAATCGCTTGAGCGAGTATGAGTTTAATGCCGGCTTGATGGCTTGGAAGATTACCGGTGTGGTCGTGCTTGTATTCCTGTTATTGTTGGGAAAAGCATGGTGGGGCGTACAAGCAAGCCAGCAAGAGTTGAATGCTGCTAAACGTAAAAATTCAAAGCTGATTGCAGATTTTGACGGTTTAACGGCTTCTCAAATTCAAAATAATTTAAGCCGTATTAAAACGCAGAACGGCAATTTGGAACAATTGCTTAAAAATATTCCGTCCACGCCGTTGTTGGTGGATATCGTGGCCGCCATTCCGGAGAATGTGTGGATTACCAGTCTCTCTTATAAAGAAGATTTTCCGGCTAAAGGAAATAGTAACCGCCAATTAATTTTGGAAGGTTCTGTAAAAACTGGAAATTCTGACAGAGATTTGGCTTTAGGACGTGTCTTTAGAACCAAGCTTTTGGAACAGCCCGCCATTAAAGGCTTATGTGGTCAAACGGGCGATATTAAATACAAAGACTTGGCTTTGGGCAACGCAACCACTGCCGGTAATAGACAGTCTGTCGGAAGAAACGAGGAAAGACCTAAAACAGAAACGTCTTTTGTGTTTACTTGTGGACAAGGAGGGACCTCAAGATGAACAAATCTGTGAAGAAACCCAATAAAATCCTTGAGTCCATTAAAAAAGGATTAAATGATATTAAGACCGTGGCTGAAGAGGGAAACTTTAAGCTGTTCCTCAAGCAAGCGGTAGTGATTATCATAGTCTTTATGGGATTTCGCTATTGTAATCAAGCTTTGCAAGAGAAAGATAGCAAAATCCACGGTCAAATAGATGCCGTGCAAACGCAGCAAAAAAGCGAAAAAGAATATTTGGCTAATAAAGAAAAGCTTTTAAAATTAGAGCCTCGCTTTCCGGATATGGAAGCGAAGAATGATTGGTTGTTGCGTCAGATTGTAGCGGTTACCCGTGAATCAGGCATTACCCCCAAATTGGGTTCCGAACAAAGTGAAAATACGACTAATGCCGGTTATACGGTGGTAAGCATTCCTATGAATGCGGTAATTTCATACAACCAATTAGGGCAGCTTTTGGCAAATATTGAAAATAAGGAAGAATATTTGAAAGTTTCCGAATTTTCTTTGAAGAAAGATACGGAGAATTTGGGTTCTAACGAAGTCAGTATGAAAATTAATACTATTTTCCCGAAAGAAAAAATTGCCAAAACCCTGTTTAAAGATGCTAAGGGGGGAAAATAAATGAAAAAGAATCTATTATTTTTAACCTTATTAGCAGCGTTTACACCTCAGGTTTTTGCTGCGATAGATGTGGCGCCCGAAGTGCCAGATTTGATGCTTCCGGCGGAGGAGACTTTATTTGAAGAAAAATCTCCGTTGGTAGCTGCCGAAAAAGAGGCCGCTGCTCCGGTTGAGAAAAAAGCGGCCCCCCAAAAAAAGGCGGTTTCTGCTGCAAAGAAAGCAACGGCTAAAAAGAGTGCTCCCGCTGCGGCAAAGAAAGAAACTAAAGTGAATACGGAAGAAGTAAAACCTCTTCCCGCAGAGGCAGTGGCTCCGGTGGCCGTGGCAGAAACGAAGGCTTCTACGGCTGTAGTGGCAGAGCCTGTAAAAATTGCTTCTGCTCCGGCGGGAACGGAAGAAAAATTTGAGCCGGCCCGTGAAACGCCTAAGAGCGTGGAGCAAGCGCCACAGAAAAAAGAAATTAAGGTCTTATTTACTCCGCCGACAGATAGAGATCCAACCCTTTCTGCTGATGATACTTTGTTGTTGAAACACCGTGAAGAAGAGAGATTGCGTGCAATTGAAGCTGAGCGTCAGCGTAAAATTGAAGCAGAACGCCGCCGTTTGGCTGAAATTGAACGTCAACGTCAATTGGAGTTGGAACGCTTACGCGATCCTTCTCGTGAAATTCGCGGAAAAATCCGCATCAATGGTATTATCGGACAGGAAGTGTTTATCGGTGATAAAGTGTACACTGTCGGCAGCACTGTGTTGGGTGCGCGCATTGTACAGGTATTGCCGGAGTCTGTGGTATTTACGTACAAAGGCCAAAGATTTACTAAGAAAGTACAATTGAAGTAACATTCGCCGTTTATATTATAGGAGGATAGATGAAAAATCGGTTAGGAGTTTTTCTGGCTTTGCTTTTAGCGGCCGGAACCAGTGCCCTTCCTGTTGCAGCTCAAAATGCTGCGGCGGAGGCTACCACTATCTCGGCTGAAGAAACCGTAAAGTTAGCCGGGGAGCCGGATTTGTACAAAGAAACGGAAGTTGCATCTCCGTTGGACCGCAAAGTGTCCATTCGCGTTTCTAACGTACCCATATCGGCCTTCCTCAACAGCATTACGACTCAAGCCCAGATTAACTTTATCATGAGCGAAGAGTTTGCCAATAAAAAGGTAACCGCTTCTTTGACTAAAGTAACAGTTCGTGAAGCTTTAGATACCTTGCTTCGCGTGCATGGTTTAACGTACCAGCGTATTGGTAAAAGTGACAGTTATGTAGTCACCAAACGTTCCAATGATGCGCCGGATACGATTACTAAAATTTATACGTTGAGCTATATTTCTTTACAATCCATTGGCTCTCCGTCCAGCGAAATGAGCAATATTATGTCTCAGGACGTATCCAGCGTTTCCGGTTCTTCTTTCGGCGGTGGCTCCTCCGACGGTATGTCCGGTTCCGGCTCCAACGGCGGTGGCGATGCTTATTCCGGTACGGCTGAAATTATCGGTATCGTAAAGAGTATGTTGTCTCCTGTGGGCCGCATTGCCGTAGATCCCAGAACCAATAAGCTCATCATTACCGATGTGGCGGAAGTTTTCTCTCAGATTGAAAACATCTTGGCTGAATTGGATATCAAACCTCCCCAAATTTTGATTGAAGCCCAGATTGTAGAAGTCAGCAAAACCAGCGGTTTAAGCTTGGGCTTTGAATACGGCGGAAGCGATGGTACCATTGTATCTTTTAGCGGTCCGAAACGCGAAGTTCTTTCTGAATATATGCGTGGTTATTCTACTGATGGTAAAACCAAGCTCAGTGGTTGGGATTGGATCTTTCCTAGCAATGCGGATTTGAATAACGGTCCAAGTAGCACAACTGAAGGTGCAGATGGTTCAAGGACGACGAGCAGCAGTCAAGGCGAAAGCGAAGGCGGTGTGTTGGACTTCTCTGCTTTCAGAATCGTTTTAAGAAGTTTGTTGACCCGCGGTGAAGCTAAATACTTGGGTAAACCCAAAGTGGTAACCTTGAACAACAAAACAGCCACCATCACCACCTCTACGGATGCTACGGTAGGTTTTACCCAAAGCTTGTCCGGCAGTGGCGGTACGGAAATGAGCACTTCCTCTGCGGAAAGAAAACGTGTAGGTTTGACCTTGCAGGTTACGCCGCAGGTAAACCGCGAAGGCTACGTGACTTTATATGTTCAACCGTCTTACTCTGACGTAGTAAGCTCCGGTTTTGAAAACAGCAAAGATACCACCACTCGTGCTGCTTCTACGCTTGTTCGTGTGAAAAACGGCCAAACGGTGGTTATCGGCGGTTTATTAACTTCCCGCGAAACGGATCAAACCCGCAAAGTACCTTTGCTCGGTGATATCCCCATAGTGGGGTGGTTGTTCACCAGCCGCTCTAAATCTAAGAGCACGACGGACTTGGTGATTTTCATTACCCCGACCATCTTGGCGGAGTAAGAAGTAAAAAGTAGTTTTTTTAACTGTCTTGCCCCCTTTGCTCTTTATGAAAAAAGGGGGCAAGCTAAAATAAGTGGTTTAGTTTAAGAGCGTAAAGGAAAGAATAATGGCAAAAGAATTGGGTGATATTTTAGTAGAGCAGGGCACGCTGACTGATGAACAGCTGAAAAGGGCCGAACTGTATGCGCGCCAAAACAACGTAAGTGTAGGCGATGCATTGGTATCGTTTGGTTTTGCGACGGAAGAACAAGTAACGGCCGCCCGCGCAAAACATCATTCTCTCCCTTACGCTTCTAAAGAAAACGGTATTTTAAATCCGGAAAGAGATCAAGATTTACAAAAATTGATTCCGGAGAAATTTGCCCGTGAAAATTTAGTTGTTCCTTTGTTTATTGAGGACGACGAACTGGCGGCTGCTTTTTTTGATCCGACCAACTTGTTTTTGATGGATAATATCCGCATGATGGTCGGACGTGAAGTGCAGCCTTTTATTGCCAGTAAGAGCCAAATTTTATCCGTCATTGATGTTTTTTACGGGAATAAAAACCTGTTGGAAGAAGTGGTGAATGAAGCCGAAAAAGATAAAACCGGCGGTCAAACAGCCTCTGAAGAAGACGTGCAGGTATCCGGTGCTTTGGACTTGGATAAAACGTCGGCTAATTCTTCTCAAAACGTAAAATTAGTAAATGCTATTTTAAAACAAGCTATTGCAGAGCGTACGTCTGATATTCACTTGGAAATGTTTGATGAACGCGTGAGCTTGCGTTTCCGTATTGACGGTTCTTTGTATGAGCGTACACCACCCAACAAAGACTCTTTGTCTGCTATTATTTCTCGTATTAAAATTTTGTCTAAACTGGATATCGCCGAAAAACGTTTGCCGCAGGACGGTAGCTTTGGTATTAAATATCAAAACCGTGCCATTGAGGTCCGTGTATCTGTGTGTCCGGCGGTATATGGTGAAAAGTTGGTACTTCGTATTTTGGACCGCGGTACCGGTGAAATGAACGTGGATAAATTAGGGTTTGAGCCGGAACAAAAGAAAGCCTTCTTGGAAGCGGCCAATTTACCCCACGGTTTGATTTTCTTGACCGGTCCTACCGGCTCTGGTAAATCTACGACATTAAACGCCGTACTTACCACCATTCGTACACCGGAGCTTAACTTTATGACGTTGGAAGATCCGGTGGAATATAAATTGGCCGGTATCAGCCAAGTACAGGTAAAGCCGCAAATCGGTTTGACATTTGCTGCCGGCTTGCGTTCGTTCTTGCGTCAAGATCCGGACGTTATTCTGGTAGGTGAGGTGCGCGATAACGAAACGGCTGAAGCGTGTTTGAAAGCCGCTTTGACAGGTCACTTGGTGTTATCTACTCTGCACACCAACGAAGCTTTGGGTGCCATTCCTCGTTTGATTGACATGGGGATGGAGCCGTTCTTGCTTTCCAGCTCTTTGGCCTTGGTGGCGGCGCAGCGTTTGGTACGTATTTTGTGCCCGTATTGTAAAGTACCGTATCGCCCTGATCCGGGTATGATTGCCAAAATTATTACCGAAGGTCACTTTAACCCGAAAGAAGCCAGCACATGGACGTTCTATCGTTCCGTGGGCTGCCCCAAATGCGTGGGTACCGGTTTTATGGGTCGCCGTGCTATTTATGAGGTGTATCGCATTAACGAAGAAGTGCGTAACATTATTTATAAAACGCAAGACTTGGTGGAAATGCGCCGCGCTATTGACAGAAGCGGAGCTTTGAACTTGCGCGGAAACGGCTGGAGAAAAGTGGTAAAAGGCTTGACTACCATTGAAGAAATTTTAAGTATTACTACAGACGAATAATAAAGGGGTTTTATGCAAAAATACAGTTATGTAGTTAAAGATGGAAACGGCAAAACGCTGAAAGGAAATATCAATGCGGAAAGCCGTGAAAGAGTGATTTTTGCACTGCAGAATAAAGGGTATATTATTCTGGAAGTGCGGGAAGGCACGGGCGGTACTTTGTTTGGAAAAACAGCCGGTGCCAAAAAAGTAGGCGGCAAAGTGCCCGGTCACGTACTGGCCTTCTTTGCAGAGCAGCTTTCTACGTTGATTGCCGGCGGTGTGCCGTTGGTGCGTGCCGTATCGCTTTTAAGCGAATATGCTTCTAACCCGAAGTTGGGAGTGGTGCTTAATCAAGTAGCCAAAGATATTTCCGCGGGTAACTCTTTTCACTCCGCCTTGGCCCGTCACCCGAAAACCTTTGACAACATTTGGTTATCTTTGGTGCAAGCCGGTGAAGTAGGCGGTAACTTGGCTGATACCTTGGGGCAGATTTCCCAATACATCAAGACACAGGAAGGCATGAAGAGCAAAATTATTACGGCTATCACCTATCCGGCCATTTTGACGATAGCCTCTGTCGGCGTACTTGTGTACTTTATTTTGGGTATTGTGCCGACTTTCGCTCAAATCTTCAAAGATTTTAATATTGAACTTCCTATGATTACAGTAATCGTACTGGGCGTTTCCGGCTTTTTAATCAATCACGGTATTTTGCTGATTGTAGCCTCGGTTGCTTTATTCTTGGGTTTTCGTTTTTATATTAAAACTCCGGAAGGGAAAAAACGTTGGCACGCTTTCTTGTTGTCCGTGCCTTTGTTTGGTAATTTCCTGCGCAATATTTACTATTCCCGTATGTTGACCACCTTGGCTACTCTCTTGCGCAGTGGTGTAACTATTTTGAATGCTATTGTGGTATTGGAAGATTCTTTTAACACCAATGTTATTTTGCAAAATGCATTGCGTCAAGCCAAAACTCAAGTGGCGGGCGGTAAATCTATTTCAGATTCATTCCGTGCTTCCGGCGTATTTCCCGGCTTGATGACGGAAATGATGCTCATGGGTGAAGAATCTGGTAAATTGCCCAATATTATCGGTACATTGTCTAAATTCTATGCCGATAACGTGGACCAGTTTATTGCTCGTTTCTCTGCTGTCATTGACCCTATTTTGATTTGTGGTGTGGGTGCTTTGATTGGTATTATCGTGGCATCTATTTTCTTGCCGATTTTCAAATTATCTCAAATCGGCGGCCAATAAGGAGCGAAGATATGGTTTCTAAAAAGAAGGCTTTTTGCGACGGGTTTACCCTCTTGGAAGTAATGATTGTGGTGGTGATAGCTGTCACGGTGACGATGTTTGCGGTGCCTTCTTTTAAAAAATCACAGGCGCGTACGCAATATATGGCTGCTTCCGGAGTATTGGTGGAGTTGGCTACGGCTACGCAGATGCTGATGGAGGAATATCCGGCTTTAGAGATTAGTTCTGCAGCGTTTTCTTCCAACACGCCAGATTATTCTTCCGCCCCTACGGCAAGTACAGCTGCTGCTTGGATGTTGGGTAAACAGTATTTGGGAAAAGTAGATTTCCAAAGCCAAAAGTATAAAGGTTATTCTTTTTCCTTTAGTACGGAGGGAACAGCCAATTGCGGCACAAAATGTACCAAAGCAGGGGCCATTGCCTGTATGGTTAATCTTAATCATATGACGCAAGCTTATCAGTGTGCTTGGGTCAGCCGTGAAGACGGTATGTTGCATAATCTTGAAAATTAACTAGAAAAACTATGAAAAATAACAAAGGGTTTACATTGGTGGAATTGTTGGTAGCGGCTACTATTTTAGGTATTTTGGCCGTATTTGCTACGACTGCATACCGCAATAGCGTAGCAGAAAGCCGTTGGACACAAAGCCGTGCCATGGCAAATCAGTTGGCCAGCAGTTTGCAACGGGTCAAAATGGATTACCCTTCTATTAAGATGGAAGCGAATGTAATGCGCAATCCGGAGGTGATGGGGGCCTGTCCGTTTAATTATGGAACGGGTGCTTTCCCTGAAATTTTTAATGTGGAAGATTTGGTTAATTGCGGATATATGGAAGTGGGTGCGTGGACCAATGAATATATAGAATATTTGGTCTGCGGTACCGAGCCCAGTCAAGAAATTTGCAAAAAGCAATTAGATAGTGCCTATCCGTTGGTTTGTGCGCGCGTAAGAGAAAATGCCAAGCTGCCTGCCCAATTTTTAACCAACACGTATTGTGTATATGAAACGGGTGCCGCGGAGGAATGCCGCACCGAAAACGGAACGGAAGCCTGTATCCCCTTATAGGAGCAAGCCTATGAATAAAAAAGGTTTTACGTTAATAGAAATTTTATTTGTACTGCTGATCATTGCCTTGGTAGTGAGTTTTGCCGTGCCGGCCATTCGGTCCGTTCGCTATGACATTCGTAACTCTCAAGCCAAAGCAGGGTTGAAGAAGTTATTGGATGCACGGAAATCTTTTTATCAGAATACCAAAGGGCTGGATATAAAGGAAGATTCTTCTTTCATCGGTACAGCCGCCAAAGGTTATTCTGCTCAAGCCTGCAGCAGTATTTCTACCAGCGGAATTCCTGCTACGGCGCTGGGTCATGCTTCACCGGAACAATTGTTTTCCTGTGGTTTTGCCAACTGGAAAGATTTTTCTTCTTCTCCGTACACTTTTTATTTTTGTGATCATTGGACGGCCGGCTCTCATGCGAAGGAAACTTGCCAATTAAAAGATGCCGATGATAGAACGATGGCTATGTTTGCCTATATAGAAGATGGACAAAGAAAATTAGGCGGTGATAAATACTTTGTTTTAGAAGACGGCTCCACCCGTTATTACATGGCTGTTGGTTGGGACGGTCAAATTTATGAGAATTTGGAGTAATATATGAGAAAAATTTTAAAAAGTAAAAAAGGTGTTTCCTTACTGGAAGGCTTAATTGCTTTACTTTTACTGGCTATCGTGGCTACGGGAACGTTTGGGGTTTTGTTGAGTACCTCTCGCAAAAGCTCTGCTCCGGATATCCGTGAAGAAATGGCTCTTGCGGTGGAAAAAGCGCAACAGATGTTGCAGGTGTATGTTTATCCGAAATCTGCAACCGATGAGATGATGAGAGATGATATAGGTTCAATATACGCAGGAAATATTATGGGAGGTTTGTGTGGAGATGAAACACACGGTTATGTTTATTTCGGTGTCCCTTTGTATGACGGAAGACACGATATTGACTGCCTGCTTCCTCCGATGTGTGACCCCAACAACTCTGAGTTTTATTATACGGTGACCAGAACCACCAATACGGGATTTCGCCAAAATATGAGAGCCAATGATAAGGCGGATACTTCTTCGGCTGATGAAATAAAAGTGACTTTTTCTATCTCTTGTAATGGGTACAGTTTATGAAAAATAACAAAGGTTTTACGTTGACGGAAATTTTGCTGGCGGTAATGATTGTGGGACTTATTGCCATATCGCTGGCGTCTTTGACTCGTGCCGCGGCGAGAGAGTCCGGCGTGGGCCGCAGCCGTATTATGCTACGCAATAATTTGTCGCGTTTTATGCGTACTTTGCGCACCGATATCATGACGGCCAGCAGAGTAGATGACTGTGCTCTTTGTGATGTTTCCGGCGATACAGCTTCTTTTACGGTAGAAGCGGGGAAAAGTAAATTATTGTTGCGCTTAACCAAAAATGCTACGAAGGATAATGTGGCTATTTCCGATAAAGACGGTGCTCCGGTGTCTGTTTCGTATTGTTTTGAAAATGGTACCGATACCACCAACATCATGCCGGAAGATGCCATTCGTGGTGGGAAAATTTATCGCTATGAGCATTCCGTAGATGATACTCCGGAATGTGATGATGTGATTGACGAAGCAGAAGTGATTTTGACCCATGTGAAATACATTCCTTCTACCTCAGCTTCCGGTTACAAAGTGCCGTTGATCGGCAGACGTAATTATAGCCGTGAGGGTATGAACAGTATGTTGCGGGTAAATATTATTACGGAATTAAATTCCACACCCATTGTGAATGAAACGGTGGAAGAAACTTTTATGGTACCTATCGGGTATTAGGGGGGGAGCTATGATTAAGAATAATAAAAGAGGAGCAGCCTTGATGCAAGTTTTACTCATTACCGTTATTTTGGCCGGTATTACCACGATGTTGTTGCGGGCCAGTTTGTCTCGTACGGCTTCTGCGCGTAAGACCCGCCGCCAGGTGTCTGCTCAAGTGCTGATTCAATCTTGTATGGCACAGGTGAATGATTTGTGGACGGCCAAAACACCACAGGCTTTCCGTCGGGATATGGAGATGGGTATTATGTATTGTAAAGGAAACGGCACGGAAGACGGCTGTCCCGAAGAAGATCAGGTAAAGGAACTTACTTGTAATTTTGAAAATTTTCAAGTAAAGGCCAAATTTACGTCCAACACCGCCAACGAAGATAGCTTGCGTGAAATAGAGTACGAAATGATAACGGGCAGTGATTTTCTGTAAAAAAAGGGGGCTTCGTCATGCGAAAGATTTTTTGTGTGATGGGTTGTGTTTGTTTAGCTGGTTTTGTTTCGGCTCAAAGTTTTTCTTATTTACAGGAAACTTTGTCTGAAAATGCAGTAGAGGCCCCTGCTTCAAACATAGATTTGCTTAGAAAATCTTTGGGTGCTTCTGATATTGCCGCACCGGCATCTTCTGCAGGTGTAGAACAATCTAAAAAACAGAAACCGGCTCAAACACCTGCCAAAACGGAATCTTCCGTCTCTGCAACATCATCCGTCAAGCCATCAGATAATAAAAAGTCTGAAGTTTCTGTTCCTGCCGAGAGTGCTGTTTCTAAAAATAAAGAAGTCAAAAATAAGCCTTCCAAAACAGCTATAGAGAAAGAATTGGAAAGTAATAATGCTTTGGCAGAGGGGGAAAGAAGCGCTACCCCCAAAACCACCGTCGCCACTATAGAAAAAAAGGCTCCAACCGCGCAGGAAGAGGCCGCTCAAGCAGAGCTTGATTATGCCGCGCGCATGTTGCAGCAGACTAAAAAAGAAAGCACACAGGGGCGATTTATCCCACAGCCGGCATCTAAGACGGCCCACGCCTCCGTGCCTGTTAAAAATAAACCTTTTAATCCTAACGATTTTCGCCCCGGTGTGGAATGGGTGAAAACGAAGAGTACCCACTTTGAAATTTATATGCAAAAAAGAGATGGCGGTATCGGCTCTTCCAATATGTCTATGACTTTTGAATCAGCCTATGCCACTTTGCGCCGTAATATCCCGTGGATGATGAGTGAGAAAGTGCGGGTGTTTGTATATCAGGACCACGGAAGTTATTTGAAATATGAGCCCAGTGCTAAGGCATGGACACGGGCTTTGGCCTATCCTACTCGCGGAGAAATCGTGGTGTATGACGAACCCGGTAAACAACAAGAGCTAAAAGAAGTCTTCACACATGAGTTGGTGCACATCTTTACCCAAAAATATTTTGATAAACATAAAACCAACCGTTTGGTCACTCCTGCGTGGCTTGATGAAGGGTTGGCTGTTTATATGGAAGATCAGGCTTATAACGGAGTGAAAGGCGGTCCGTGGGGCAATGATTTAAAGACGTTAAATATTCAAAGAAGCAAATCTAGCCCTACCGAAGAGTTTGGTTCCAGCCGTGCCAAAACCCTTCAGCAGGCCCCTCGCCGCGGGAAACCCTTGGTGCTGATGCCGTTTGGGCAATTTATGCAGGAAGGTTCTTTAGCGGCGTTGGAATCGCGCGGAAAGACGCAAGATTGGTATTTTCAGGCTTATGCTATGGTGCGCTTTTTGTTAAATCCTGTCGGGGGAGCCACTCCGTCTAACCGTATGCAATTTGAGCAGTTTACCAAACTCCTTTCACAAGGCGAACAAGTAAGAGATCCTGCCACCGGATTTGTGAAAAAGGACGCAAAAGGAAAACCGGTGTATCAGCCTTATTCCATTGAAAAAGCACTGGCTAAAGCCTATCGCTACAACAGCACGGCCGCCTTTGAAGATGCTTTTTGGAAATGGGCTAAGACTGTACGATAAACCAACTTTTAACATGTTTGTTTAAAGCCGTATAAGATAAGTATCTTATGCGGCTTTTTGTGTTATTTTTATATTTATTTGACAAATTTAAAAAAATTTGATATAATAATTATATACAAACGATTAAAGTTTGTATTTTTTTGTCCTTATTTTTCCCCAAATTTATTTTATCTCCTCTTTTGCCCGCACTCATCGGGTATTTCTTGCTTGTTATTTCTGCTTTTAATATGACTTCTCTTACCAAACAAACTGTATCTTCTCCAAGAAAAAAAAGAAATTCTAAAAATAATTCTTTTAGTTATCAAAGCCGGTATGTTCAGGAGCTTTTGGCTTTTTTTGATATATCTGCTTTTACCGTTACGGAAGTAATGAAAAAAGACGGCTCCGTAGCGCTGATAGAAACCGCAGCAGAGCTGCCTACTTTTGCGGCTTTTGCACGAAAATTAGGAGTTACGCAAGAGGTTTTGACCGACTGGGAGCGGCAATATCCGGAGTTTGCGCAAGCGGTGCAAAAAGCCCGAGATTTGCAAGGAAATATCTTGATTCAAAACAGCTTGCGCGGAAATTATTCCTCTTCTTTTGCCGTATTTACGGCTAAAAATTTATTGGGTTGGCATGACGGAAAAGAAGAAGGGAAAAAACAGCCAAGCACACTGGTGGTGCATTGGGAGGAATAAATGGGGACGAAACAAAAAACGGAAAATAACAAAACGGTGGTTATCCCGTATAAACCGCGCTATCCTCAGACGGAAATCCATAAGCAGCTGGAGAAACATCGTTTTAATGTATTGGTTACGCATCGGCAAATGGGTAAAACGGTATGTGCTATCAATCATCTGCTGAAAAGTGCTTTGATAAATCAGCAGCCGTCCCCTCGTTATTTTTATATCTCTCCTTTTTTAAAGCAAACCAAGCTGATTGCATGGGATTATATGCGTAGATACACAGCTCCTTTGCCCGGTGTTAAATTGTCTGAAACGGAGTTAAGTGTCATTCTGCCTAACGGAGCTAAAGTTTGGCTGTTGGGAGCTGATAATCCGGATGCCTTGCGCGGTACTTATGCCGACGGGGTGGTTTTGGACGAATATGCTCAAATTAAGCCCGACGTATTTGATGAAATTGTAAGACCGATGTTACTTTCTCGCCAAGGATGGACTTTGTTTACAGGTACTCCGAAAGGGCAGAATCAGTTTTATCAATTGTATCAACAGGCGCAAAAAGCCATGATTTCGCGCCCACATCAATGGTGGTGTGGGGTGTTCCCTGCAGATCAAACGGGCGTTATTTCAGTGCAAGAGTTGGCAGAAATTAAAGAGCATACACCGGAGAATTTATTTCGTCAGGAATATTTGTGTGATTTTACGGCCGATGCGGAGGATGTGTTGATCAGTATTTGTGATGTGTTAAAATCGCAAGAACGCAAATACAGCCCGGCCGAGGTTCGCTATGCACCTAAAATAATGGGGGTAGATCCGGCGCGTTTTGGAACGGATCGCAGCGTAATTTTTAAACGACAGGGACTTCAAGGTTTTGAGCCGGAAGTCTTTTGTAAAACGGATCAAATGACCTTGGCGGCGCATGTGGCTTTGGCGATGGAAAATTTTCACCCGGATGCCGTATTTATAGATGGCGGTTGTGGGGGTGGGGTTATAGATAGATTGCGTCAGTTGGGTTTTGAAGTTTTTGAAGTAAATTTTGGCTCTGCTCCTCTTAAAACGGGTCAATATGTCAATAAACGGGCGGAAATGTGGGGGGAGATGGCCCAATGGCTGTGCGACGGGGGAGCCTTGCCTTCAAACCCTGCTTTACGGGCAGATTTATGCGGAATTCGCTACAGTTTTGACCCGGCCGGCAGAATGAAGCTGGAAAGCAAAGAGGACTTAAAAGCACGCAGCGGAAAAAGCCCCGACTTGGCCGATGCCTTAGCACTCACTTTTGCTATGCCCGTAATGAAAAAGAACGGCACATCTTCTTTTGCCAAAACGGAATATAATGTGTTATAAAGCTAACTTTTACGCAAAAAAGAAATAAGAATTCAAAAAATCTTAGACGAGAAATATAAAAATACTAACAAGAAACTTGACAAAACTAACAAAATATGCTATATTTGTTTTATCAGGTTTCTCTAGTAAATCTACACCCGTTCGGGTAAAATATTACTTACAAAATTGCTCCAAACATCATAAGCAGTAGTCCTATCAACAATAGGGCGGTAACGGCTGCGGAAAGCCAAACGGCACTACGTTTGCTTCCACGCGCAAACACTTTTCGCGTAATGATGTAAAACCCCGGAAAAGATAAAAGCAGTACGAAAATCAAAATACCTAGTAAACCCCACATAATATTCTCCTGTTTGCTGTTTTCTATATCCTAATAAATTTTTGTTTTACTTGCAGGCAGTATATATTTTTTAGTCAAGGTGATTTATGAGTTACAAAACACAAGAAACGGAACTTTTCCGTAAGCAGTATGACGTCATGAAAGCACAAAGTCAAACATGGCAAGGCACATGGAAAGAATTATCCAAATTTATCGCTCCTACGCGCGGTTTTTTTGAGGGAGACTCTGCCAATAGCGGACGAAAAATAGATCACCGCGCTTTGATAGACTCTGATCCTATGTTGGCTGTAGAGGTGTTGGCAGCGGGGATGATGTCGGGTCTTACCAGTCCTAGCCGCAGTTGGTTTGAGCTGAATCTTTCTGATGAAGAGATTATGAAGCAAAACGGTGTACGCCGCTGGCTATATGAAGTAAAACGCAGAATGGAAGAAGTTTTTAGCCGCTCCAACATTTACAACACATTACATAGTTTTTATCAAGAAATTTCTGTCTTTGGTACAGCGGCTTTTTTGCTGGAGGAAGATGCTGATAAAGTAATTTCTTGCCGCAGTTTTACCGCGGGGGAATATGTGTTGGGCACCGATAGCCGCGGCAATATAAATTCATTCGGACGTGAGTTTTTTATGACGGCAGAACAAATGGTTGAGGCATTTGGTAAAGAAAATTTGCCGCTTTCCGTGGTCGGACGTAGCGAAACACAGAAAACAGATTGGTTTAAAGTGATGCACGTAATTATGCCCAACCCGCAGGCCGATGAGAGCAAAATAGATTTTGCACATATGCCGTATGTTTCGGCTTATTTTACCCCTCAGGGACATTTGCTCAAACGTGGCGGATATCAAGAGTTTCCGGTTATAGCTGCGCGTTGGGAAGTGAAAAATTCTTCTGATATTTACGGCCGTGGACCGGGGTGGAAAACCTTGGGAGATGTGAAAATGCTGCAAAAGATGCAAAAAGCCAAGTTGGTGGCTTTGGATAAAAACACCAATCCTCCCATGATGGTTTCTGCCAATGTGCAAGGAGAAGTGAATTTGCTTCCGGGAGGGTTGACCCGCTACAACGGTACCACCGATGCCGCCATTAAACCCGCCTATCAAGTGTCTATTGATTTGGCTGCTTTGGAAAGCAGCATAGAGCGTGTGAAACAAACCATTAAAGGGCAATTTTTTGCTGATGTTTTCCTGATGCTCAGTGCGCAGAATTTTTCTCACATGACCGCTACGGAAGTGGCAGAAAGACATCAAGAAAAAATGTTGGTTTTGGGGCCGGTATTGGAACGGCTTAAAAATGAACTTTTAGACCCGCTCATTGAGCGTACGTTTAATATTATGTTCCGTCGGGGAGTGATTCCGCTGCCGCCGCCGATTGTGGAGGGGGAGGATATAAAAGTGCAATACGTGTCTATGATTGCACAGGCCCAAAAAGCAAGCGGCATGAATGGGATTGAACAAGGAATTAATTTTATCTCACGTTTGGCGCAAGGAAATCCGGAAGTGCTGGATAAAATTGATTTTGATGCTGCCGTAGAAGAAGGTTTGGACCTTTTGGGAGTGCCGCCGGTACTTTTGCGCGATGAAGAAGATACACAACGTATCAGAGCCCGGCGACAAGCTGTCAATATGGCGCAGTTATCTCTTAGTGAGCAAAAATAAAATCTAAAAATAATGCTGCGGCGCGGGGAGGCCTAAAATTAACGAGCCCCCCTACGCAGTGGGGAAGGAAATGCTCAGTCATTTCCTTCCCCGTCAAAAGCAGGAATGAAATGATGAAGAAAAAATCTATTGAAAAGAGAAACTTATCTGACTTGGCTGCCGTGCTGAAATTGCCGCAAGGGCGGCGAGTGTTGTGGCGGTTATTGCAGGCGGGACAATTGGAAAATCATGGTTTTGTGCCGTCGGATCCGTATGCAACGGCGTTTCATTGTGGGCAAAAAAGCATGGCTCTTTTTTTACAAAGCCAAATTTTGCAAGTCTCTGCTTTGATACTGGCACAGATGAGAGCGGAGTATATGTCGGAAGTAAATTCTTTGCAACATGAAATTGATGAAGAAAACGAGGAGCAAAATTATGTCTGAGACAGTAAACACTAAACCCCAAACCTATGAATTTCAGGCCGACGAAGCAACCGGCCGGCTGAGCGAAGCGGAAAATGTATCCGCCCCCGATCAGCTGTCTTCTGTAGAAAAGTCTGACGGATACGAAGAGCTAGAGTTACCGAGCGAATTAAAAGAGTGTGAAGAAAATTGGCAATCTTTTAAGACATTGGCAAACCAGCTGCAACTTCCTGCCGAAACGGTGCAAAGACTATTAGATTGGCAAGCGCAAACTTTGACGGAAGGACGGAAAATATCCGAAGAAGTACGCGGTCAAATCTTGGATAAATGGACGGCGCAGACCAAAGAAATGCTGGGGCCTTGCTATCAAAAGCATTTGACCTCTGCTTTGTCTGCTGCACAGCGTTTTGGCGGAGAAGAGCTGCGAGAGCTTTTAGATGTCACCGGCTTGGGAAGCCACCCCGTTATCATTAAGACTTTTTATGAAATCAGCAAAAGCATCAGCGAAGACCGTTCTATCGGCGGTGCGGCGCGCAGCACGACCGATAAAACTTTCGCAGAAGCTTTATACGGGAAAGCCGATTAAACGGTTTTCTCTGTCCGTAAGGACCAACTTAAAAGGAAAATTTCATTTATGGCTATTATTGCAGATAAATATTACAACCTCTTAGACTATGCCAAACAATTTGATGAGTCCGGGCAAGAGCTGGCTATTGCAGAGGTATTAAGCAAATCTAATGATATCATCGGTGATGCGTTGGTTGTAGAAAGTAACTTAGATTCCGGACATGAATATGCCGTGCGTACCGGCATTCCGGAAGGGACTTGGCGCAGAGCCTATCAAGGTATTGAGCCTGCCAAAGCGACCACCAAAGTGGTGGTGGAGGGCTATGGCACTTTATCCTCCTACTCCGTAGTAGATAAATTGGTAGCCGAAAAAGGGGGCAACCTGCAGGCTGTGCGTACCGGACAAAGCAAGGCTATTATTGCCGGTATGTCCAACACCATGGCCAGCAATTTGATCTATGGAAATGCCGGTCAAACTCCGGAGCGTTTTACCGGTTTAGCGGCCCGTTACAATACCTTGACGGAGGCAGAAAGTGCCCGTAACGTCATTGATGCAGGCGGTGAAACCGATGGGCAAAACTCCTCCATTTACTTGGTAGTGTGGGATAGCGATAAGATTTTTACCTTCTTCCCGCATGGTTCCAAGGCAGGTATTGAGCGGGTGGACCACGGTCTTGTCAATCATACCGATGCCGAAGGTAATGAATATCCTGCTTATAAAGAGTATTTTGAATGGAAATTGGGGTTAGCGGTGCAAGATTGGCGTTATGCGGGCCGTATCTGTAATATTGACGTTACCAATGTGTCCGAAGATCTTATTGATAAAATGTGCGAACTTGAAGAACGCATCCAAAGTTTAAATTTGGGCAGACCGTTCTGGTATATGAACCGCACCGTCAAAGCGGCTTTGCGTAAATTGACCAGCAATAAGCACAATGTACAATATACACCGGATCAGATTACCAGCCGTCCGTTAATGACGTTTAACGAAATTCCGGTACATATTTGTGATGCTATCACAGATACGGAAAATGTAGTTCTCTAGTTTTTTTGCACCGCAGTTTGCATTTGCGGTGCATGGGCTTTGCCCTTGTATTAAGGAGAAAATATGTTAATTGATGCTACTTTAGTGCTTTCGGATAAGCAGGCTCTTACTTCTTCCTGTGCTTCTGAAAATATCATTGATCAAGCCGCCGCAGGCGATAGCTGCGCTCATGCCATGGTGGTGGCCCAAACGGTGGAAGATTTTGCCGGACTTAACGGTTTGAAGATTTCTTTACAAACTTCGGATCAATCTGATTTTGGCGTTTGGAAAGATTTGGCAGAAGCTTCTTTTGAAACGGAAGATTTAAAAGGCGGTAAAACCTTGCTTAAAATGGTTTTGCCTTTGGGAGCTAAAAGATATATTCGCGGTTACTATAGCGTAACGGGTACGGCAACGGCAGGGAAACTGTCTTTGTTTGTCACAGGTATTACGGATATGTAATCGTAGCCCGAGGGGCGCGGTTTTTTGGGTGTCTCCCGCGCCCCCATTCTTGTTTTCTTGGAATTATAATCATAAATCCTCTTTGTTTTGGCTTTTGGGGTATAAGAGATTGTGGGGGTTATGTGAAAAATGGAAAATAAGGGTAAAATAGGCGATTTTGGCTTAAAAAACGTGTAATTATAATGCAAAACATCTATTTTTTTATTTGTTTTTTAAAAAAATTTAGATATCAGGAGAAAGTATATATAAACCTTTTTCTAAAATTTTTTTGAAATAATAAAAATAATTTAAAATTAAAAAAACATTAAAATATAAATATTTTTAAAATAACATCTGAAAATGGCTTACTTTTGGTATATAAATTTTATATTTGATAAGCAAATTTGTATAAAACAAAAAACAATTAAAATATAAGTATTTTTAAAAATAGTATTAATTTTTAATATTACATCTAAATTAAAAAAACATTAAAATTTAATATAAATTAAAATTGAGGTAAAAAATGATATCAAAAATAGATATATGTAATATGGCTTTAGCTCATTTAGGTCAAGAACCTATTTCCTCTATAAAACAAGATAATGAAAGAGCCCGTAGGTGCGATTTATTTTATGAACCGGTAAAAAGAGAAGTATTAAGAACCCATAATTGGGCCTTTGCCGCCAGTGTGAGCACTTTGGCTTTATTACAGCAAAATAAAGCTTCTGATTGGCCTTATATGTATGCCTATCCGCAAGATTGTTTGTTTCTCAGGCGTGTTTTTGGGGCAGGAAATCATCATCAGGCCTGTGAATTTAAAGAGCTTTACCAAAACGATATTCATGCTAAAGTTATTTACTGTGGAATTGACCAAGCGCGTGCGGAATATACCCGTGATGTAACAGATGAGGGCGGCTTTGATCCGGCCTTTGTTAAAGCTTTCTCTTTAGCACTGGCGGCTGATTTAGCCGTTACGTTAACCGGAGACGTGGCACTGACACAGCGTATTTTGCAAAAATACACCTTAGTCTTAGATGAGGCACGCCGCTGTAATATGACGGAAAATTTTGAGCTGCATCACGGCTCAAGTGCTTTCTGGGAGGAACGCTAATATGGTCTATCATGCAACACAGCCCAATTTTTCAGGCGGAGAGGTTAGCCCGCATTTATACTCGCGCGTAGATGTGCAAACTTATGGCTCTTGGCTTAAAAAAGCGTGCAATTTTTTTGTGCATCCGCAGGGCGGCGCCTCTAACCGTGCCGGAACGGCCTATGTCAATACCGCCAAATACGCAGATAAAAACTGCCGTTTAATTCCCTTTGTGTTGTCGGAAGAGGAGTCTTATGTGTTGGAACTGGGGGAGCAATACATTCGCGTGCATGCTTCGGCCGGGACCCTTATGAAAGAAGGGCAAATTTATGAGATTGCTTCTCCTTACCTCTCCAAAGATTTGGATAAGATTAATTATGTCCAATACGACCAAACTCTTTTTTTGGTACATACAGATTTTTATCCTCAAAAGTTAACGCGTACCGAAGAGGGATTTTTTGTACTGGAGGACATGCAGCTCAAAGACGGTCCTTTTATGCTATCAAACACAGATGAGCAAAAGAAAGTACGTTTATCTTTGCAAAGCGATACTGTGATTTCTGACGGGGTAAAAGCCACTTTATCTTTTTTGCCGATTAATGATCCCAACTGCATTGTACATGTTTATTGGTGTGGGCAAGGTTTTTATGACCCGCTTGATTATGGGTTTGATGTAGCGGATGTGGTGCTTTCCTTTAACAAAAGATTTTCTTCTACCGGATGTGTGGCCTACAATCAGGGCGGGGTGCTGCGTATTGAATCACCACAGGAAACGGGAGGAGATTATAATGGCTCTCAATTGGTTATAGAATACCGGGAGTCGCTCTTGTCAGAGCCAAAATTGGTGGTTACCCAAACGCTTAGCGGCGGGTATAATGCCGGAGAAGTAGTTAGTGTCGGGGAAGAAAAGCTTTATTTGCAAGCAGATTTTGATTTGTTTCGTCCTGCTCAAGTGGGGGGGCTGTTTGCTTTAAATCACCGTATGGAAAGCTCTTATGAAACGGGAACTTTGTCTTATGAAGGGGTGTCCGGCATTATCAAAACCAGTGGCGATTGGCGTTTGCGTACGACGGGAAGCTGGTATGGAGAAGTAGTTTTAGAATACTCAGACGACCAAAAAACGTGGAATAAAGTAAAACATTTTAGCAAAGCCCAAAATGAAGAGAATATCAATACGCTTGGCAATTTGGAAATATCGGCCAAAATGCGTTTTTTACGTTTGCGTTGCTTGGGGATTACCGGTGAAATGGGGTATATTTTGCAGGCAGATGCCTTTGTACAGGAAGGAATTGTAAAATTGGAAGGCTATGTCAATCCTCGTCAGATGTTAGTATCGTTGCAGCGTCAGGCGGGCAGTATGCAGGAGTGGACTTACGATTGGGCCGAGGGCGCCTTTCACGAAGAAGCCGGCTACCCCAGTTGTATTTTTTTCTATCAAGACCGTTTAGGTTTTGCCGGTACTAAAAAAGAACCGCAATCTATTTGGTTTTCAAAAACGGGGGAATATGAAAATTTTGGTTATTTGCGCAATTTGGAAGCTTCCGACGCTATTAGTATCAATCTTTCCAGTAAAAAGTTAAATGCCATTAATTCTATAGCCGTCGGTCCCAAATTATTGATTTTTACGGCCGGAAGTGAATGGAGCTTAAGCTGTAACGGTGCCTTGACTCCTTATAACATAGAAATTGCCCAAGAAGGGGAACGCGGTGCCAGTTCGGTCGTTCCCATTGTTGTAGGCAGTCGCACCTTGTATGTACAGGCACGCGGCGGAGTGGTGCGGGAATTTTTTTATGATTACAGCAGTGCTTCCTATATTGGCAGAGATTTGACGCTTCGGGCGAAGCATCTGTTTTTTAATAAAGAAATAAAAACATTGGTCTATCAGCAAGAACCCGATAATTTGATTTGGTGCGTGTTAAAAGATGGCTCTTTGTTGTGTTTGACCTATTTGTCTGAAGAAGATATGTTTGCTTGGACCCGTCATGAAACACAAGGGCAATTTATCAGTGCCTGCAGTATTCCCTCCAAAGGATATGACGAAATGTGGTTTTTGATACGGCGCGATGGGAAATATTTTGTTGAACGGTTGTTGCCTCGCATGACCAGTAAAGAGGTGGAAGATCAGATTTTTTTAGATTGTAGTGTATCTAAAAAAAGTACCCAATCTTTTACGGAAATGGGTGGTCTGGATCATTTGGAAGGGCGAAAGGTATCTGCTTTGGCAGATGGAAATCCGTTAACGGACTTATCGGTTCAAGATGGAAAAGTCCTTTTTCCGCAGGCTGTTTGTACTGCACATGTGGGGCTGGCTTATCAAGCTGGGTTGTGTACCTTGCCGGTGTCTTTTGAAACCTCGGAAGGAAGTATGCAAGATCGCCGCCGGCGTTTGGTAAAAATAACGCTTAAAATGTTAGATAGCCGCGGCGGAGCTGCCGCTGCTGAAGGGGGAAAACCGGAGGAGTTATATGCACCGGCGGCAGAGGTGTACGCAAAAGCTCCACCCCTGCAAACACGAGATTTTTGCAAAGTGATTTCTTCCTCACATTCTGTTTTCCCGACGGTAGAATTTGTGCAGAAAGATCCTTTGCCGGTTACGCTGCTGGCAGTAATTACACAAATTTGTTAAAAAAACGCCCGATTGTTCATCGGGCGTTTAAGAAATCTTCATCTTTGTTATTTGGTAATGACAAAACTGCTGACAGTATCTAGTATTTTATCGTTGCCGGCATTGCCCAACCCTGCCAAGAAATAAGTGTCATGTCCCTTGGTGGCAATGACCAAAGAGAAGGTGATGGGAGTAGATTGATCATAGGGATAAGCGGTCAATTTCATCAGTTCTCCCTCAGCATCTGTGCCTACATTGACAGGGACTACCTGCTCAATTTCAATACGTCCCTTGGAAGAATTGCTTTGAGCAAGACCCTGTGAGATTTCGCTCATCAAATAGTGTGCGTTGGACGGTTCGTCATCTACTTCATGCCCCAGTAAATATAAAGAGAAAGGTTGATTAGGGTCTTTTTTGTTCACAAACATATTGGTGTCCACCCCTATTAAAAAACTCCAATCATCTACCGTGAGCCAATTGCTTAATGTCGTGCCGTCATGCAAGGTAACGGCAAAGCCCAGCGGGTTAGTATAGAGGCGGTGTCCGTCAATCAAAGTGGTCTGTGTTTTGACCGTTTGGACAATGGGGTCAAACGGTTTAACGAATTGTCTGTACATTGCATAGGAAAAAATACCTGCCGCTAAGACGACAATACCACTCAACACGCCCGAAATGACCAAGGGCCAGAAATTGCGTTTCTTTTTAAACAAAATCCAAATAAGTTTAAAAATAAGAAAAAAGATTCCAAAGCAAAGCAATCCTAGAAGAATTAAAAAAACAGCTAATATGGACATACTACCCTCCTTTCTACAAAAAACTACCTCTTCTAATGATATTAGTTTGGTACCCCTTTGTAAAGAACATTTGTCAGATCTTGCACCGTCTTTACAAGCGCAAGATTGCGCGGAAATGTGGGCGGCATACCGTTTGCCTGTTAGAGAGGTGTTAAGTCTATGTTACCAAAAATCGGCTGTTTCTTTGGCTTTTTTGCATCAGGGCAAAGTATGTGCCGTAGCCGGAGTGGAAGCGGAGAGTCTATTGGGAGGGCGCGGATGTTTGTGGTCATGGACCAGCAAGAAAGTAAAAAAAATTCCCAAGCTGTTTTGGAAAGTATCCAAGAGTGTACTGGGATATTTTTTATCTGTTTATCCATATTTGTATGTTTTGTGTGATGAGAGATATTTGCAAGCACGGCATTATATCGTTCGTTTGGGGGGGAGTAAACTAAGCCAAAAAATTAATTTAGCAGGAAAGGAAACTTCTTTTGAGTTATATCAATTCGGCGGGTCAAATAAAGATCTGAAAAAATAGTAAGGAGGAAAAAATGGGAGGAGCTTTAGGAAATGTTTTATTTAAGGGGGGAAGTGTTTTATCTACGGCCGCTTCTTTGTTGGGGGGTGCGGACCAAGAAAAAGACTACTACCGTTCTTTGGCAAAAGTAGCTGAAGATCAAGCCAAGCAGACGGAGGAAAATGCCAAGAAAAACAGCGAATATATTTTTGAAGATGCCGGATATCAAAATAGTGAGCTTTCACGTAATTATTCCAGTTTGCTAGGTGCACAAAAAACATCTTTGGCTGCCAACGGGCTGGGGTTACAATCTGCCACGGTACAAAAGATTCTAAAAAATAGCCGTCTAAATGCTTTACTGGATCAGGAAACATTGGCACAGAATATGGCTCGTTCGTTAGAACAAACCAACACACAGGCTGCTTTAGAAGCATGGCAATACCGCACCGAAGCTCAGCAATACCGTACGGCAGCCAAACGCTCTCGTTGGAACTTATGGGCCAAAATGGGCAGTTTGATTGGAAAATAAAGAGGAATATATGAAGATACCGGTTTATAAAAGAAATATCCCCTATCAGGTAAACTATGCACGAGCAGTTAGGTTGGCCCGTCCTTTAAAAGAGTCCAGCGGTAAGCAGCATTGGTTTGATTGGGCCGCAACAGGGGAATATATGAAGGCGGGAGTAAAAGTTTTTGAAGAGGCGCAGCGTTTAGGGAAGGAAGCCTTGTCAAATATCCAAGAAACAGCAGCTAATTTTTCTTCAAAGAACCGCGCAGAACTGCTCAATTTTTTTCAGAAAAATCTGCTTTCTTCTGAAAACAAAGATACTTCTGTCGTAGAAGAGTTGGACCAATATGTAGCCGCTAATGCCGAATCATTTGAAAAAGATGCCTTGCTGCGACAAGATTACGTGGTGCTTCGCCATTGTGCGGGGCAACTGGAGCAAGAAAAACAAAAATATGCCCGGCAGGAACGTTTATCACAGGGCGAGCAGGTTTTTCTGAAAACGGCCTCTGCTACTCTTGGTGCGGCGGCCTTAGAAGAATATATGCAGAGCAATTTGTTGTCAGCTGAAAAAGAAATGGCTGATTTCGGTATTTCAGGAGAAGAATGGAGTGCCTATCGGGCAGATTTGCGTCAAAAAGCAGTAACTAAAAATATTGCTTCGGCTCTAGCCGCTGCAGAAGTAGAAGAAGCAGAGAAAACGTATCATCATTTTTTGTCTGAATTGCCAGAGGAGAAGGCGCATATCTTGCGCCGTCAAATCAGCCACAAAAAAGCAGAAAAGCAAATGCAAAAATTGCCGAAGGAAATAACCTGTCAACTGCAAAATGAAGACGGCAGTTTTTCTAAAGAAAAAGCGGAAAAGTTTGTAAAAAATTTAGATATTCCGTCGCAGGAAAAAGAAGTTTTTACTCAAGTGCTTTGCAGTGAAATGGCCCGTCAGGCCCGTCGGCGTTTTTCCCGTGAGGCGCAGATATATAAAGATTTACTCTTGCAGGAAAGCTCGGCTGTTTTGACGGGGTCCTATCAAGAAGATTTGACTCCCGCTCATTTTGATTTGCTACAAAAAGCTTGCTTGGCAAGATATGATGTTTCTGGGAGAGCTAATCCGTCCGTATTTAATCAGCTGTACGAAAAAATCGTGCTGGGAGATATAAAACGCCAAGAAATTGAAAACTCTTTTAAAGATGAAAAAATAAATGCAAAAGAATATCTGCAGCTTTCTTATAAATTTTGCCAAAAACAGGTCGCCACACAAGACCCCGCAGAAGAGCTTTTGTTGGAAGCCGTAGAAGATTTGGGCAAATCTCAAAAGCAAGGGAAAAATCAAAAACAGGCACTAAAATACATGGTTTATACGGTAGGTCCCGATTTGCAAGATCAACTGAATGCTGCCATTTATGCAAAGAAAATTTTGAGATTGGAGGACAGTAAAAAATGACGGTAAGAAATACACAACCTTATGTGATTTATCAGGGAAACGGCTCTACTACTCAATGGGATATTCCTTTTCCTTTTTTAAATAAAGAAAATATTTCGGCTTTTCTAATAGATGAAAAGGATGTAAAAACAGCGCTTTTGAGTAATTTTGAAATTGATGAGGAAAATAAAATTTTCATTTATCCTCAGTCTGATATAGATGTATTACCATTACCGGCTCAACAACGTTTATTACTTCAGCGTAAAACTCCGTTGGCGCAAGAAACCAAGCTTTTAGCACAGCAAACTTTTGACCCACATATTTTGGAACAGGGATATGATAAAGCGATGATGATTGCGCAAGAATTGGCGGCAGAGCTGGAGTTGGCAGTCAAATTTCCGTTGGGAAGCAACCAAAATCAAGCAGATGCAGGCAGCTATTTGCTGGCTTTGGAGCATGCCAAACAAGACGTAGAGCAAGCCAATAGTGTGGCTCAGCAAAGCATGTCTGTTGCCAGCTCGGCGGCTCAAACGGCCGTGCAAGCTAGCCAGCAGGTCACCCAAGCGGTCAATAATTTACAACACTATGCAGATACCTCCTCAACAGCTTGTGCGGCTGCCCAGCAAGCAAGGCAAGAGGTATCTCAGATGCAAACATACATTTTGCAAATGCATACAGAAATACAGAATGCCGCCCGTGAAACGTTAGATGCTGCAGAGCAAGTAGAAAAAGCGGAAGTTACTATTGAGAGGACGGCACAAGATTTGCAAACGGCGCAAACCTCTGCAGCCCAAAGTGCCCAATCAGCCAAAGCCAGTCAAGAATCTGCAGCAGCAAGCGTTCAAGAACTGCTGTCTATGCAGGAAAATTTGAACAATAAAGCCGATTGTGATTTGGGGAATGCAAGGGAAAATTTGGACTTTGTGGTGGATCAATTTTCAGATGAAAACGGAAACTGGTACCGCATTTATAAAAGCGGTTGGGTAGAACAAGGCGGAAGAAATACCACTTCCAGCAAAGTTTCTTTATTGCTTCCTATGCAAAATACCCAGTACATGGTGTTGTGTGTGCAAAGAGGCACATCTGGCCCGACGGTACAAGAAGGTTCTCCCAGAGCCGGAGCCATCTCTACTACTCAAATTTATATCAATGGCGGCGCAGGGAATATAGATACCGTTTATTATGTTTGCGGACAAGGAGCTGAATGATGTTTAAAATCGGAGAAATTTTAACCAAAGAAAACTATACGCAGGCGGCCATTTGGTGTAACAAAAATGACGCACACATTGAAAAACAAGCAGAGCGGTATGTCATTGTGGTCAATACTGCTCCTGCAGAGCTCACCTTGGAAGAAAAGGTAGCTAAACTTGAGCAAGACTACGCCATGACCCGTTGGCAACGCGAAGGCATTTTAGCCGAAGGGTCTTTGTACTCAGAATATACCAAAGTCAAGGCACGCGAAATAGAAACCTTGGCTGCAGTATTGCGTAAGGGGGGAATATGAGAGAAAAACTGCAAGGCTGGGTATATTTAGTAAGTGTAGCCATGGCGATACTGTTTTGGTTTTTTACCGTGTACGGCTTGCCACCGCGCGTGGATAAACTGGAAGCACGGGTGGAACAGCATGAACAGCAGCTCAGCCGCCAAGACGTAAAGATGGATATTGTAATTGATGATGTGAAAACCATCAAATCTATTTTGATGCAATTTAGAAATAATAGTTAGGAGGAGATTATGGAGTGGATACAAAACAATGGGAAAGATCTTTTAGCGGTAATTGGAGCAGCGGTAGCCTTGGCTACAGCGGTGGTGAAGCTGACCCCTACACAAAAAGATGACAATGCTTTGAGCAAAATCATCAAAGTACTTTCAGCCTTGTCTTTGTGTAACCCTGACGGGTCCTTTAGCAAATGATGTACGGCATATTGATAGGGATAGGCTTGGCAGCAGCTATTGGCCTTTTTGGTTTTCGGTTCGGAAAGACGTCAGCAGAAAAAGAGTATTTTATGAAACGGGAGCAGGAAAATGAAAAAGCGGTTTTGGTTTTGGCAGAGTTTAGCGGGCTTAGCCGCGATGAGTGCCTTGAGCGCTTGCACGGCGGAAATAAAAAATAATGCCCCCGTCTGCCAAGTGCGCTTTGATTATCAAGACGAGGCAATTGCAAAGCTAAACACACAGAATTTACGCGCTTTGCTTAGCTTTCGGGAAATATGCCGCCCATGAAAGAGCATAAAAAAGCCGCCCCGAAAGGGCGGCTTTTTATAAAATAATTTGCTTACCACTTACCGTCTTTATAGTGACCGCTGGTAATAGCATTACAGATTTTCAACACATCACCGGTAAGCGTGGTAGAGTTACAAGCAGCCGCAGAGGACGGAGCGGATGTTCCGCAGCAGCGAATGGCATTGCCTTCCCCATCTACAGCCGTGTAAATGCTGTAAGCCGTACCGCCGGAGCGGGCAGCCGTAACCAAGAAATCTGCATTAGAGTTAATTTTGCTCATCGTGATGCTAAAGTTTTTGGTTTGGGCACCGGTAGTAGAGGAATTATTGTCCGGAATTTCAATATCAAGGTCGTCAAAAGATGTCGGCCAAGTATTAGATTGCAAGCGGAAACGTTCCGCGGCATGGCGAATATTGCCAGACAAGGTAACCGCTTCGGTAGAGCGGGCTTTTTCTACGGCCGTGGTGTATTGCGGCAAGGCCACAGAAGACAAAATGCCGATAATGAGTACCACTACCAGCAACTCAATCAAGGTAAAACCTTTCTTCATAATATTTCTCCTCAAATAAAATAGGTACCAGGATAGTACCTTAAATATAGTATAGCAAATAGGTTTTAAAAAACAAGTAAATTTTTTCAATGTCGCGCAAAATTGCTACCATGTATGTATGTCAGGTAAATCTACTGCCAAAAGCTTAAAAAAATCTGCTGTTTTTAAAGAAACAAAATCTTGTGGTTTTGTTTCTTTAATAGACAAGGCTCTTTCTTGGGGATTGGGGCTTTTGTGCTTGTTGGTATCCATTTCGTTTTATACGGGTACGTATGATACAGCCTTTGTCAAAATTACTTTGTTACAGACGGGGGGCTTGGCTTTAAGTGCGCTTTGGATCAGCCTGCTGAGCGTGCAGAAGCGTTGGCCCGTTACACGGCAAAATTTGCCATGGTTGTTGCCTTTTCTTTTATACTTTGGGTGGAACTTTTTGGGCTATTTGTTTAGTCCGTATAAATTAGTCGGTTTTGACGAATTTTTCCGCTATTTACTGTATTTTTCTTTATCTTTAATGGTTTTGGACCGCTTTAACCGAGATTCCGCCAAAGTGCTGAGCAAATGCATTGTGCTGGCGGCATGGATTTCTTGCCTGTATGGGGCGGTGCAAATCTTGGACCGTTGGTTTGTGGGGATAGACATTATGCCGTGGAGAGGGTTTTTCGGCACGCGTATTTTCTCTACCCATGCCAACCCAAACTTCTTTGCCGATTTTGTGGTTTTTTCTTCTTGTATTGTTACGGCAGAGTATTTACGAACCAAACAAAAACGATTGTTGGTTCTCTTGGCGATATCGGCGGTAGATTTATTCTTTTCTGAAAGCAAAGGTGCATGGATCGGTTTTGCTGCCTCAGCGGCATTTTTTGCCGCGCTTTACAGCTATGCGGTAAGAGGTATCAAAAAACACTTGCGCAAAATTAATATCGCCGCGGCGGTACTTTTGTTGGGAGCGGTGATTTTGACGGGTGTGTATGCCGCCAAGCGTTTTCAATCGGTCAGTTTTCGCGCCTATACATGGGCTTCTACATTTGCCATGGTGCAAGACAGCCCCGTCATGGGTACCGGTGTGGGCAGCTTTAAAACCATTTATCCTGCTTACCGAAAACCGCAGATTTTTTATATTGAAAAAGCTCACAATAATGAAACTCAACACGCAGAAAACGAATATTTGGAGCAGTGGGCCACGGCAGGCACGGTGGGTTTGACCCTATTTTTGGGACTTTTGTTTTTTGTGCTTTATAGCGGAGTGCTCGGTATTAAAACCATGGCACAATCTGCCCGTGAAAATAGAAAAGAATTTACACCCCAAATGTGGTGGCTCTTGGGATATACAACGGCATTTTTCGGCATTTTAACGCATAGTTTTTTTGATATCAGTATCCGTTTTGTCTCTACGGGCCTTTTCTTCGCTATATTTTCTGCGTTGATTGTGCGTTTGGTGATGCCCGAAGAAAAAGGGAAAGAAAATTTGCCCGCCCCCGCTCAGAAAAGTTGGCTGGCGCTTGGAAGAGGCTTGCTGGTGGTTGGCGTTTTGTATGTGGGTGGATATATTGTTTATATGTTCGGGCAAACCTCATATAATGTGTCTGCTAAGGGAATAGGGGACTGGGTAGTAAAAGGTTGTGCGTGGAGTGTGCTGCTCGGCACGGTATGCACTTTGGGCTGGGTATATATAAAATCGGCTTTTGCGGCGCGTTGGGTGCGTGTGCCTGTTATTTTGTTGTTGAGTTTATTGCCCATTCGGTATGTGTTTGGCTTTTTCTTGTCAGATCACTATTATGGGATAGCGGCCGCCTTTTCGGCCAGAGGACTGACAGACGGAGCATTAGATTTTTATCAAAAAGCCATTAGAGCCAATCCTTTTGTACCCGGCTATCGCCAATACAGAGCTTATATTTTGCGCCAAACCATGGATTTAAATAAAACTTTTTCTCCCATAAAAGGAGATAAAAAAGAGGCATCAACAGATTATGCTCGCGCATTGAAAGATTTAAAATATGTAGAAAAGCACGCGCCCAATCATGCCATGCTTCACCAAGCATTAGGGGAATTTTATTACAGTTATGCGGTGTATTTTAGCCAACTTTCTCAAACGGCTGAATTAGATTTTGAGCGTAATGACTACCGTCAAAAAGCGGTGGAAAATATGGAGCTTGCCAAGAAAAGCTTTAGGCATTCTTTGCTTTTAGACCCTGTGAATGAAGCGACTTATGTGTATTTAACAAGCATTGCGCTGATGGAGCAAAACCCCGCCCAAGCCCAAGCATGGATAGATGCCTATCGCCGCGGACCAGAAGGAGTAACGGAAGAGGAATTTTTGCAAACACATAAACGCTCAGGTAAATTGGATCAATTACAGATGCGTTTATGGCAGCCGCCGTTTAATTATTTCCCGTCTAAAAAATAATGTAAGATACAAAGCTCTGCCCATCAGCGGAGCTTAAATTTTATTTACAATAAAAAAGGCCCCTTTCGGGACCTGAAGAGAAAGCCAAGAGGGGGGATCGAACCCCCGACCTACCGCTTACGAAGCGGTTGCTCTACCAGCTGAGCTATCTTGGCGAAAAAAGGTTTTCACTACCTTTATATTTTACAAAAAACAAAAGACTTTTGCACTTTTTTCTTTTTCTCGGTGATTTTATCCAAAAAAAAGCCCCGTTTAAACGGGGCTTTTGATTTGAAAAACTTATTTCTGCGGAGCTCCGCCGGTTAAGTCTTTGATAGCGGCCACGGCTCCTAATACATTGCTGGCCTCATAAGGCATATAAATGACCTTGTTGTCTTTTCCTTCTGTCATTTTAGATAAAGCCTCAATGTATTTAAGAGATACTTGATAGTTGGCGGGATTAGCTTTGTCTCCCACGCCGGCGGCTAAGATTTTTACGGCTTCGGCTTCGGCATTGGCTACTTTAATTTTCGCTTCAGCGATACCTTCCGCTTCCAAAATAGCGGCCTGTTTCATACCTTCGGCTTTTTTAATTTCGGCTTCGCGGATAGCTTCGGCCTTTAAAATTTGAGAGGTCTTCAACCCTTCAGCTTCCGTTACCGTAGCACGGCGGTCGCGCTCGGCTTTCATTTGTTTTTCCATGGCTTCACGGATAGCAGTGGGGGGGATAATGTCTTGCAATTCCACGCGGTTGACTTTCACACCCCATTTATTGGCGGCATTATCTAAGGTAACCAAGAGTTTGCTGTTGATTTTTTCGCGCGCGGTGTAAGTTTGGTCCAAATCTAATTCACCGAAAATGTTACGCAAGGTAGTTTGCGTTAATTTTTCAATAGCCGTCGGTAAAGATTCCACTTCATAAGCAGCTTTAACGGGGTCTGTGATTTGGAAATACAAAACAGCACTGATTTCAATGGTGGCATTATCTTTGGTGATAACGCTTTGGCGGGGAAAATCATACACCGTTTCACGCATATCAATTACGGTGCGCGCTTCCATATGAGGGATTACGCGGGTACGGCCCGTACCGTCTATATATTCGCGGCTGTTGCGCCATTCCATAATGTGCGGTTTGTCCATGACGGGGATAATCCAGTTGATACCCGGATACAAAACCCCGTGAAATTTACCGAAGCGTTCAATAATGACCACTTGCGCTTGATCTACAATGCGAATACCTTTTGCAATCAGTACAATCGCAAAAAATACGATAACGCCCAGAAAGGTTGTGTACAAGTCCATACTATTTATTTTCCTCCTGTTGAATAGGTACTACAAAAAGAGTGTTCCCGTCTAATTTTTCCACGCGCACTTGGGCCGCTTGGGCTGCAGGATACTGAAAGAAAGCTCTCCAAGAGTCTCCGTCTATTTGTACGCGGCCGATACCTTCTGCGTCCGGCTCGGCAGTTACAACCGCCGTACGACCGATTAACGCATCCACATTGGTCTTAACATGCTTGCTGTTGTGGTAAAGGTGTTTTAAAGCCAAGGGGCGCATGCCTATAAACAAGGCCAAAGAAACCGCAATAAAAACGGCCACTTGCCACCCGAGTCCCAACCCCAAAAACGAGACCAAAGCCGCCCCAAAAAGGCCGACTCCAAAACAAGCGAGGGAAAAATCCATCGTGAACATTTCGCCCACAATGCATAAGACACCTAAGCTTAGGTAAAAGTAATATGCCACTTAAACCTCCTTAAAAACTAATTTTTAAAATGTCCATATAGCGGCGAAGATACGTTAGTCGCCGCTCATCTTTGAGTTTGTTTAAGATAAAAATCATATTCCCCAAAAAACGGCGCAACAAAGTGCGTGAGGATAGCGGGGAGAGGAAAGCTTCGTTCCATTCTAAGTTGCGAGAATCAATGTAATTTCGGCAGTCTTCTGCCGTCAAAATCCGTCCGTTAGCCATCGGATCAGCAAATAAAAGTTCGCCGGTGTCATTTAAGCGCATGCAAACCAACAGTTTCCCCGCCAAATCTACCACACCGGTTTCCAGACCAAAGCGTTCGGCGCATAGCACATACAGACAAGCCAAACATAAAGAAGATCCGATCTTTTTTTGTAAAAATCTGCCGAAGGAAACCTCTTTAATATCACGCGCGCTGGGCACAACCATAAAGTTTTCTATGGATAAGAAAAAATGGGTCATAGATTTTAGCAGTTCGGCAGTGTTGGCAGATTGTATGGATAAAGGACGTAAGGCGCGGGTTAATTTATCCAAATCTTGCGTTACTTCTTCGGCCTTGACAGCGGGATTGACAAAGCGAGTCACGATAGAAAGAGCCTCTTCTAAAGAAGGATTTATTTTACTGGAAAAAGCCTCTATCTCTTGGGTTAAATCTTCCCAACAGACCTCTTCCATATTATGTACCAATGCCGCCGGTACGGAAGAATGAAAATCTTGCTCAATAACCTCATGTAAAGCTTGCGCCTCTTGTTTCATGATGCGAGAAAGCTCTTGACGTAAGAATACGGCTTGTTGTCCGCTTTCTTTGGCCAAGAGTTCAATTAAAGCTTTGATCTGACGTTTTTGAGTAGTTAGCATGATTATTTTATAGCAAATTTATATCTCTTATGCACAAGCATTCTCCCACAACAGATTATTTTAAAACGTATGTAAAGGATCCTTGGACCTATAGAAAATTAGGTCTAAAAAACAGTTTCTTTAGGCCCTAAGTCTCATGCATATATAAAAGGGAAAATACTAAACTGAATTTGACAGTTTGTTAAAAAGGATAGATTATGAAGTTTTTTTCTTTATTTTTAAGTTTTTGTTTGATTTTTTCTTCTTTATCTCCGGCTGTAGCCGCCGTGTCTAATGCGGCGGACGGTGTGACAGAAGAAGTGGGTAAAATGGTGCAGACCTTGCAACAGGTGCGGCCTTTTATCCAAGAATCGGGTGGATATTATCAAGCTTATGAAGACGTAATGTCTAAACGCAGAACACCGCCTGAAGTGAGCTTAGCTGCTATTCAAGTACGCGCCTTGCTTAAAAACGAAAGCGAAACCTTGGTCAGTACTTTAAAGAGAAATCAGTGGCGCCCCGGCGGTGAAAAGTTTAATCAGGCTTTAGATTTTGGATTGAATATATTGGCTACGGTAGCATTTATGAGCGTGGCCGGTAAGGTTTCTCAGTCCGTGACAGGCAGATATACCAAGTGGAATGTACGTGCCAATTATGGACGATTAGGCGGTTTGTCATCTTTAAGCAGCAAAGGCGGGCACTGGCTTTCGCGTTTTCTTTTGGGCGGTCCTTGGAACGGATACGGACGTGTATGGTTGCAACATTTCGTATTAGATTTAACCATTTTTACGTTGGTAATGACTCCGCTGGTAAGTGCTTATGAACACTTGATGCCGCGCTTGGCTAATTTGCGATATTTGTCGGATATGAAGCTGGCTTTTAGCCAAGGGGAAGCGATGCTTTTGGCATGGGAACAATTAAACAGTCCCGAACAAGTGGAAGCGGTTTTGCTTGATTATGACGGAAGTGAAGTAGAGCCTAAAGAATTAAACCGTTTAGGTTGGCATAATGAAGCAGCCCGACAGGAACATTTGATTTTATTATATGCCTTGCGCTACTTAAACCATTATTTAAAAACTTCCAAAGATAAATATTGTGATGAATTGGTATTGCTGGAGTTGCTTAATTTATCTTTACCTTGGGGCAGCGAGTACGAATCTGCCAGCGGAGTCACGGTGGCGGGCAACCCGGGAAGATTGTTTTATCCGTATGAAAGAGAGGACGTGATTAAAACTTTGCGCCAAGTGGAAGAGATGGAATCTTTTATCAGAAATCATGATATTGTAGGCGAGTGCCAACGCGAAATGCAACAATACGGAGAATTTATGTACGGAGATTTTGGCCGTTGCGTAAAATGGAAATACCAAAGCAAAAAATATGGCGGCATTATGGCCTAAGACTTTAGCCAATAAAAAACCCCCGCTTCGGCGGGGGTTTTGTTTTTTAAAACTTATTGTAAGTCTTTTTCGTTAGCGGTGATCAACAGTTCTACACGGCGGTTTTTGGCACGGCCGGCAGCGGTGGAGTTGTCTGCCACAGGGCTGGTTTCACCGTAACCTACGTATTGAATACTTTTGGTTTGCAAGTTGTTAGCCAACAAATAGTCATACACAGATTTGGCACGTTGCACAGACAACGTATTGTTGAGTTCGTCAGAACCCGTAGAATCGGTATGACCGGCTACCACGATATTGTTTTTGGGGTATTTTTTAAGTACGCGCAACAAATCGTTTAAAGTCGTTACGGAAGCAGCAGACAAAGCGGCGTTGCTGCTTTCAAACAAGATTTCATTTTTCAAGGTGATAACCAAGCGAATGGTTTTTCCGTTGGCATCTTTTACTTTGGTAACATCGGCAATGGCGGCCAATTCTTTGGCTTGGGCGTCATAATAATTACCCAATAAACCACCGGCTGCAGCACCGGCCAAAGCACCGTAGATGGCACCTTGATGGCTTTGTCCGCCGGTATTGTTGGCGATGATGGCTCCGGCCAAAGCGCCTACAGCGGCACCGCCGCCGGCACCCCAAGCAGTACGTTTACCCGGAGTGGTACAAGCAGCACACAATAAACACACGGCACTTGCTAACAGAATCAGTTTTTTCATTATGTTCTCTCCTTTTTACTTGCTCATACGAGGAAGTATTTAAAAAGATGGATATATTGTAGCTTTTTTGGGTTTGCATGAAAAGCAAATAATACAGGTGTGAAAAAAAGGATCGCTTTTCGCTCTAAAGAGCAGGTGCTAATTTGGTATAATTTGTATATGAGAAAATGTGCCTATATTTTGTCAGTTTTGTTTTTGCTTACCCCTTGTTTTTTGCGTGCAGAAAACGGGTCCGCTTCTGTGGCGGTCAAGTCTGTGCCGGCGGTTGGTCATGCCAGCTTTACCACAAGTGAAGGCGTGGCCGAAAGTATGCAAGCCGTCAAAGAGGGAGAGGGGTTTGTATCCGGTACGGTGACCAAAAGTTCTTTGGTAACTCGTATGGATTTTCAGCTTAATGATAGAATTTTGCACACGTCTGTACAAAATTATGCCCAACCGGCTGAGCTGGCCGCCGTGGCGCAGAAATGTTTGACGGCCGACCCTGACGAATGTTTCTTTTATTATAAATCCTACGAAAAATCTACCGATAAATCTGTAGCGGCTTTGGCAAATTTGGAGTTGTCTGTTTTATCGTTACAACGCGGCCAGGTAAAGCAATCTTTGTCTTACATTGATCAGGCGGCCCGATTAGCACCGGAGGATCCGTTTATTGAGCTGACCCGCGGATGGACTTTGTTTGCGGCAGGCAAGTATAAAAAAGCGCGTAAATCTTTTGCCGATATGTTGTTTTTGACAGCAGATTTCGAGTACACTTCTTCTGCCAAACTGGGGACGGCTTTGGCTTATTATTTTGAAGGAGACCACAAAAAAACGGCGGCTGATTTGCAGTACATTTATACCTCTGATCCTTATATGATTTCGTTTGCTGCGTATATGATGGGCCGTTTGGCTGCGGATAAAAAATCTTCCCGTTACCAAGCACCCGTATTTTTGCAGCAGTCTCTCAGTCACGACGCGCATAACTATCCTGCCATGCAGCTCTTAGCCGCCTTATCGGCTAAAAACAAGCAAAATAAATTGCCCGCTTTTCAGGCTTATTCCACTTTGTACAGTTTAGATCCTGCAGATAAAGAGGCCAAAAAACAAGTGAAAAAATTTGCCGAAGATTTAACGGGTAATTTGTCAGATTATTTGTTTTTCTTACGCTTGGACCGCCCGATTGTGCAAGATTTACCGTCGGTAAAATCAGAGCTTATTAAAATGGCTTTGTATGCCGACCGTTGGCAGCGGCCTGTTCATTTGCAGAAAATCAATATTATTCCTTCCGGTATTATGACGGTAAAAAGTGAGCGATTGGGGGAAGTGCTTAAATCTCCTTCCTATGTTACGCGCACATTGGAGTTTAATACAGAGACCAAAGCCGTAGATTTAAAAGATAAACACGGACATGTGGAGTTTTCTTCCCGTCGTCCGTTCACGATAGCTACGGAAAAAGACGTTAAAACTTTGGTGGTAAAAGATGCCGCCGCAACAGATTTATTTGCTGCCGATTTTAGTGATAAAGAGCTTAAAGGGGCTTTGACCGTTATTCCGCAAGAAAACGGAATGTTGCTGATTAATGAGGTTTATGCCGAAGATTTAATTCCTGCTTTATTGGCTACGCAGGCGCAGGCGGTGCAATATCCGCAGGCTTTGGCGGCATTATCGGTGGTGTTTCGTGCTGCGCTCAAAGAAGCGGCTGAAAAAAATAAAGAGCAAATTTATCATATTACCGATAATGATGTTTACTTTAAATTTAAGGGGATCAATCTGACGGTGTTAGCCATGTTGGAAGCGACCAAAGCTTCCCGCGGGTTAGAGCTTTCCGGTACAGATTTGGGTTATTACGGTGCTTGCGGTACGGTGAGCTATGACCAAATTGCCAATACGGAAAACCGCCCCAACTACACCTATTCCCCGTCCAATTTGTCCAAATATATTCTTTCCAGCCCTCCGGCGGACTTATATGCTCGTCCTCATGACCAAACCCAATGGGCGGATGTGAAATGGATGTATTTGTACGACGCAAAAGATATACAGGCGCGCTTGAATGCGCGCGGGAAATTCGGCACGTTGCGTGCCATGACGCCAACGAAGCTTTCTCCCAATGGGCGCGTGCTGGCCATGCGCTTTACGGGCAGTAAAGGCTCTTATGAAGCACAAACTGCACAAGAAGTCAGTTATATCCTTAGTGCAGCAACCATGCGTTCCACCTTTTTTGACTTTGTACCTATGTATAAAGGTAAAAACGTGGTGCGTGTTTTGGTGCGCGGCTATGACAGCGGCACCGGTGTCGGTCTGTGCGTGAACGGTGCAGACGGATTGGCGCGCGGAGGCAGCGATTATCAAGGTATTATTAAATATTACTTCCCGAATGCCCGTATATTAGATACCCATACTGGAGAAGTACACTAATGGAAAAAACAAGAATTCTGTATTTTATCACCGCACTTGATCAGGGCGGTGCGCAAAACAGCGTGCTTACTACGATTAAGCGCTTGGATAAGCGTGAGTTTGAAGCTCATTTGGCAGCCGGAAAAGGCGGACGTTTAGACGGAAAGGTAAAAAGAGAGTTTAAAAACCTGCATTTTATTCCTGCTTTGCGTCATGATGTGCGCCCGCGCTATTGCTTGCACGATGCTTTGGCCGTTATTCAAATGGGCCTTTTGATGCGCAAACTTCGCCCGCATATCGTGCATACCAATGCCCCCAAGGCCGGTATTTTGGGCCGAATCGCGGCGCGCATTTTTTACCGTAAAGCCAAGGTAGTGCATACTTTTCATGGTTTAGGATTTGCCAAAGAACACGGTAAAAAACATTTTAATTTCTTTGTCAAAACGGAAAAATTTTGCTCTTCTATGACCGATGCTTTGGTATTTGTTTCCAAGAAAAATGCCGCCGAAGCTGCTCAACTGGGCATCGGCAAAGGGGTCAAGAGCGAGATTATCCGCGCCGGTATTGAGTTTGAGCGTAAACTACCCTCCAATTTCAATCCGAACGCTAAAAAAACTTCCTTAAAAATTCCCGCCACCGCGCGTGTGGTTTTAGCCATTGCCAACTTCAAACCGCTTAAAAATCCGCTTCATTTTGTACTGGCCGCTTACAAAGTGTTGGGCAAAATGAAAAATGTGTATTTTATTTATACCGGAGACGGAGAATTAAAAACTGCCGCTACCAATTTGGCTAAACACTTGGGGGTGGAAAAGCAAATTATTTTCCCCGGTTGGCGCGGTGATACCGATGAACTTTTGGCTATTAGCGACGTCTACGCCAGCACGTCTTTGCGTGAAGGGGTGCCGATGTCTTTATTGGAAGCCCAAGCGCACAAAGTACCGTCCGTATGTTATGACGTGGACGGCATCAGTGAAGTGATAACCGACAATCGTACCGGTTTTTTAGTCAAAGTGAACGATATTTCTGCCTTGGCAGAAAAAATCCGCACTTTGCTTCGTAACAATGGCTTGCGCGAGCGCTTTAAACAAAATATTGATCGCAGAGATTTTGGCGAATTTACCGTGCCTGTCATGATTCGCCGTCAAGAGCAGCTTTACCGCTCTTTAGCATCGAAAAAACAAAAGACACACAAAAAGTTTTTCCGCCGGAAAAAATTTAATTCCCGTCGTAAATTCCAACCCAAGGGGGAGCATAAATAATGGACTACGCCATCAATGAAATGGAGCAGGAAACCTTAAACGCCACGCGTGAATTTGCCCAGAAAAAACTAAAACCCGTTCGGGCCGAAATGGACGCCAAGGAAGAGTTTTCCCCTGAGATTTTAGAAGAGTTCCGCAAAAGCGGTATGTTTGGCGTGTGGCTGCCGGAAAAATACGGCGGTTTAGGCGGGGGAATTACTTGCCTTGCCATGGCCTTTGAAGAATTTTCACGCGTGTGTGCAGGCCTTGCTCTGACCCCCGGCACAACGGCTTTGGGGGCCATTCCGATGTTTTTAGCTGCCACGGCAGAACAAAGAGAACGCTGGTGTTATGACCTTGCCAGCGGTAAAAAATTGTGGGCTTTTGCGCTGACCGAGCCGGAGGCCGGCTCCGATGCCAGTGCTTTAAAAACTACCGCCATTAAGGACGGCGATTATTATATCGTCAACGGTACCAAACATTTTATTTCTACCGGCAAAGAAGCCGATTTTTATACCGTAGCCGTCAATACCAACCCTTCCCGCGGAGCGCGCGGTATTTCTCTTTTGGTCATTGAAAAAGGAACCCCCGGTTTTAGCTTCGGTAAAAAAGAAGAAAAAATGGGTATTCGCACCAATCCCACCTATGAGCTGATTTTTGAAAATGTGCGCGTTCCGAAAGAAAACCTGTTGGGCTCTGAGGGCCGCGGCCTTTTGTATGTGCAGGAAACCTTGGACTATTCCCGTCCGGGGGTAGCGGCGCAAGCGGTGGGTATTGCCCAAGGGGCATTGGACGAAACCGTGCCTTATTTGCGCACCCGCAAACAATTCGGTCAGCCGATTATTACCTTTCAAGCTTTGGCTCACAAAGTGGCTGAGCTGGCTGCTAAAACCGAGGCAGGCCGTGCTATGGTGTACAACTTGACGCACCGCATGGACGAAGAATTTTTACCGGCGGTAAAAGCCGCTTTGGAAAACGGTACTACCGTGCATGATGAATTGAAAAAATTAAAAGGGGTACGCTGGACCAAATACAGTGCCATGGCCAAGCTTTTCTGCGCCAACACGGCCATGGAAGTGGCTGACGAATGTGTGACCCTGTGCGGCGGTGTGGCCTATATGCGCGATTTTCCGCTTGAAAAATATATGCGCGATGCCAAGATTACCCAAATTTATGAAGGTACGGTGCACATTCAGAAAAATGAAATCATTGCGGCTTTGATCAAAGAATATGCCGCCAAAGGAGAGTAATATGCACATTTTAGCCTGCGTAAAACAAACCCCGAAATCTGATAATGTAAAAATTGATCCCGTGACGGGCTGTTTAATTCGTTCCGGTGCCGAAAGCGCCATGAACCCGTTTGATGAGTATGCCTTGGAAGAAGCGGTGGTGCTTAAAGAGCAAATGGGCGGCAGTGTGTCTGTGATTACCATGGGCCCTCCCGCAGCAGAAAACGTATTGCGTGAGAGTATTGCCCGCGGTGCCGATAAAGTGTATCAACTTTCTGACGTGGCTTTTGCCGGTTCGGACACATGGTCCACCAGTTATGCCTTGGCTAAAGGGGCTGGAAAAATTGATGAGTTAGAGAAAATAGACGTCATTATTTGCGGCAAGCAAACTAACGACAGCGACACAGGCCACATCGGGCCGCAAATTTCCGCTTGGCTGAACTGGCCTAATGCCGCCTTTGTCAAAAAAGTGCTTGCGGTAAGTGAAAACAGCTTGACGGTGGAACGCTTGACCGAGGCCGGTACTGATGTAATTGAATTGCCTTTTCCGTGCGTAATCAGCGTGGTCAAAGAAATCAGCAATCCCCGCGTGCGCAGTATCAAAGGCCGCATGGCCGCCAAACGCGCCGAAGTGGTAAAATGGACGGCTGAGGATATCGCCGCGGACAAAAACAAGCTGGGTATTAAAAACTGCCCGACCCGCGTGGTCAAATCTTTCTCTCCTACGCGCAGTACCAATGCCGTAGTGGTAGAGGGTGCCAATGCCAGAGAAAAAGCCGCCAAATTGGTGGAAATGCTTAAGGAAAACAAATATATTTAAGAGGGTTTATTTATGAACGAATGGAAAAATGTATGGATTTTGGCAGAAGTTTCCCAAGGTAAAATAAGCCCGACCGCTTATGAGCTTTTGACGGCAGGAAAAAGTTTAGCCGAAGATTTGGGCGAAAAATTGTGTGCCGTGCTGTTGGGAAAAGAGGTGAAAAAATTGGCCCAAGATTTGTTTGACCACGGAGCTGAGGTCGTGTACGTGTGCGACGCGCCCGAACTGGAGAACTATATAGACGATATCTATGCCAAGACTTTAAACGGTATGATACAGGCTTATAAGCCTAATAAATTTTTACTTCCCGCCACCAATTTAGGCCGCTCTTTGTCTGCCAAAACCGCTATTTTTGCCGCAACGGGTTTGACGGCTGATGCTACGGAAGTGGTAATTAATAAAGAAGACGGACAATTACACGCCACTCGCCCTACTTTTGGCGGCAATTTGATGGCTACTATTACTTGTGCGCGTACTCGCCCCGAGATGTGCTCTTTGCGCCCTATGTCCTACCCCAGAGCGCCTAAAACCGAGGGGAAAAACGGCGAAGTGGTAGAGTTTGCTTTTGACGGTCAAAAATATACGTCTTTGGCTAAGTTTTTAAAGTTTATTAAAAGTGAAGGTGAAGGGTTAGATTTGTCAGAAACGGACGTTATTGTAGCCGGCGGACGCGGTGTGGGCAAGGCCGAAGGCTTTGAGCTGCTGGGTAAATTAGCCGCCCGTTTAGGCGGTGCGGTGGCTGCTTCTCGCGCGCCGGTGGATAATGGGTGGATTGAGTATCGCCGCCAAATCGGTCTGACGGGCAGAACGGTAAAGCCTAAACTCTATATTGCCTGCGGTATTTCGGGGCAGATTCAACACATGGCCGGCTGTAGCGGAGCGGATGTGTTGGTGGCTATTAACAAAGACCCCGACGCTCCTATCATGAAAATGGCACATTATGCGGTGGAGGGAGATTTGTATGAAGTGATTCCCGCCATGCTGGAGGCTTTGGATAAATAAGCAGCTTTTTCAGCTGAAACGATTAGCGTACGAAACCCGATATGAGAAATTGGGATATTGGGGCCTCTAGGCACAGATATAGGCTTTAACGTCGGGGCTCACGGCTATTCTTAATCTTTAATTGAGTCCCAATTTAGAAAGCATGCGGTCTAACAGGCCGCTTGCTTTTTCTTTGGGCGAAGACAGTTTGCGTCCGCCGTGCTGTTGTGAGTGCAGAGCCAAGGCCAAAGCAGAAGTGTATTGCGCAGCGAGCATTTCTTCCCCGTCGGCAATTAAATGGTCCAAGCCGGCCAGCTTGGCGCGGCGCACACCCAAGGCTTTTTGAGCGGCATTTTTCACATGCAGGCCGCTGCCTCCACCCGTTAATACCACTAAAGACGGAGCATATTTTACGTAGCGCGGCTCCAAAATTAAGCTCTTGCGTAAGGTTTGCAAAAGTTTGGCCCCTGCCTCATCCAGTAAATCGTCCATTACTTCATCATCCCCGTAGGTATAATCTTTCAACAGGGCTTTAGCTTCGCTAAGGTCGTTTTGCAATACTTCGGCTACTTCTTGTGCCACAATATCGGCCCCTTGCGGTATTTCCCACGCGGCCTCTATCACGCCTTTGTGGTAGAGCAAGGCAGAGCTGTTTTGCGCACCGATGTCTAAGAGCAGCAAAGAGGCTTTTTTTTCTTCGGGTTTAAGCACTTGGTGAGCTAGAGCCAATATGGTGGGGACGGCTTCAAAATCTTCACAACCGGCGGCTGCCAACACGCGGTTTAAATTGTTTAAATGTGTTTTAAGACCCAAGGATAAAAAGGTTTCCGCTTCTAAGCAGTTGCCCTGTAGGCCAACGGGGTTTTGTACACCTGTATTACCATCTATGGTGTAAGATTGGGCCAACAGGTCCACCACTTCCAGCGTTTCGCTTAGATTGATTGGGACGGAATTATCCAACACCTCATGCAAATCTTTGGCAGTGATGATTTGGTCTTTGCTTTCAATGGGTTTAAAACCGCCCGAGCGACGAAAACTTAAAAAATCACCTCTAAGCCCCACGGAAATGGTAGGGGTAAAATCTACATATTCCTGTAATTGGCTAAAGATTTTATTTAAACAGCGTACCGTTTTATCAAAGTCCAAGATATAGCAACCGTTGACGGACGGGCACGGCTCACGCAAAGCATGGCGAACGCGGCACGAAAGCGTTTGTTCGTCATACACACTCAGCACGGCCGAAATTTGTCCGCTGCCAAAATCTAGGGAGATAAAAGGCTGTTCCATGTACTTATTTTATCAAATTTATCTTTGCCTTCGCTTTCGCCCAAGCCCCGCCGAAAAACCCAACCGCTACGGCGGAGAAAGGGGGGAATTTCATATAATATATATATGATTGAGATTAAAGATTTATCTTTTCATTTTGGTTTGCGTACTTTGTTTGAAAATGCCAACTTGCTCCTGCCCGATGGTTTAAAGGTAGGGGTGGTGGGCTTGAACGGGTGTGGCAAATCTACGCTCTTTAAACTCATCACGGGGGACTTATTCCCCGACGGCGGAAAGATAGAAATTTCCCGCGGCACCCAAATTGCTTCCGTAGCGCAGGAAATCAAAGACCCTTCTAAAAAACTACTGGAATTTGTACTGCAAGCCCATAGCGAAATTACCCGTTTGGAGCGGGAATTGACCAAAGATTTATCCGGTGAAAAACTGGCGGAAATTTATGACCGCTTGGACTTTTTGGGGGCACACTCGGCCAAAGCTCGCGCCAGTGCCATTTTGAGCGGTTTAGGATTTGAAAACAGTGATTTTGAGCGACCTTTAAAAGAATTTTCAGGCGGTTGGCAGGTGCGCGCCAATTTGGCTGCCACACTGTATGCACCCAGTAATTGTTTGCTGTTGGACGAGCCGACCAACCACCTTGATTTAGAAACCGCCACTTGGCTGGAAAATTACTTGGCTAAGACGGATAAAACCGTCCTGCTCATCAGCCATGACCGCCATATTTTAAACCGCCTGTGCGATAAAATCGTACACGTGGAGGCCGACGGTCAGCTGCGCATGTATAACGGCAATTACGATAGTTATGAGCGTACGCGCGAGGCCGAGCAGGAAGGGGCTCGTCTGGCGGCAGCCAAGCATGAGCGTGTGGTGGCGCATTTGCAGTCTTTTGTAGATCGCTTTCGCTATAAAGCCACCAAAGCTAAACAAGCCCAAAGCCGTATTAAAATGATTGAAAAAATGTGCGAACCTCCCGCCGTAGTCAAAGACCCTGAAGTGCATTTTCAATTTCCGTCTCCGGCACCTTTGACACAAGCCTTGATTACTATAGAAGACGGCGTAGCCGGATATGATGACAAACCCGTTTTAGAAAATTTAACTTTGCGCATTGAGCCTGATGACCGTATTGCATTGTTGGGGGCGAACGGAAACGGTAAATCTACCTTGGCCAAAATTTTATCGCACCGATTACTGCTGATGAGTGGGCGTATGACGATAGCCAAGAAAATTAAGATTGCCTATTTTTCTCAGCATCAGACGGAAGAATTAGATGTAGAAAAGACCCCGTATGAGCAGCTTTCTGCCTTGATGCCCAATGCCAGCGAAACCCAAATTCGCGCCCAACTGGGAGCTTTCGGTCTAAATAAAAGTAAATCAGATACGTTAATCGGCAAGCTTTCAGGCGGGGAAAAATCTCGTCTGCTCTTGGCCCTGATTACCAAAGACGCGCCCAATTTGCTCATTTTAGACGAGCCGACCAACCATTTGGACATTCTTTCCCGTCAGGCACTTCTGGAAGCATTAAACGCCTATGAAGGGGCAGTGGTGTTAATTACGCACGATTTACACGTGATTGAAATGGCCTGTGACACATTGTGGTTGGTCAAAGGCGGCACGTGCCAGATTTACCGCGGAGACTTGGAAGATTATAAAGCCAGTTTGCTCAAACACAATGATAAAGACGGCAATGCCAGTGATAAAGAAACTGCCGCCGGTGTCCGCCGCCGCAATGCGGCCCAACGTCGGGCTGAGCTGGCTCCTTTGAAAAAGGAAATCCGTGATCTGGATAAAAAACTGGAAAAATTAAACCACCGAAAACACGAGTTAGAAAATGCGCTTTTGGTGCGCTATGACGCAGATAACAGTATTGAGCTGGCCCTCTTGGGAGATCAGATTGCTGATTTGGAAGAGCGCTGGCTGACGCTTAATGAACAATGTGAAGATATTATGGCCGGCAAGGAGGGCGCATGAGTGCGTTTAAGCAGCTGCCCCCGTGGCTTCAAACGGCATTAGAGAGAATTTGTATTACCGAGCCAACTCAGGTGCAGCAATCGGCTCTTCCTCCTGCTTTAAAAGGTCGCGATGTACTGGCCACAGCCCAAACAGGCACGGGGAAAACCTTTGCTTTTTTACTTCCGCTACTGGTGCATTTGACTGAGCAAACAGATAAAGCGGCGCTGATTTTATCACCCACGCGGGAGCTGGCTCAGCAAACGCAAGAAGCGCTGCAGTCTTTATTGGAAGATAAAAAACAAATGCCCGGTGCGCTGATTATCGGTGGGGATAATATCCATAAGCAATATGCCGATTTGCGCCGTCATCCGCGTGTGATTATCGGTACCCCGGGGCGCATTATAGACCATATCGGGCGCAAAAGCCTGAGCCTGAAAAATATCGGTTTTTTTGTATTGGATGAGGCAGACCGTATGTTGGATATGGGGTTTATGCCTGACGTAAAAAAAATAGGCGCAGCTATCCCTAACGAGCACCAAACCTTGCTTTTTTCGGCTACGTTGCCTAAAGAAATTGAGACTTTGTCTCAAGGATTTTTAAAAGACCCCGTACGCGTGCAAATCGGCTCGGTTACGCGTCCTGTAGATTTGGTACTGCAACAAATTGTGCGTCTAAGTACGCGCGAGAAATTGCCCCAACTGGTGCATGAGCTTAAAACGCGCAAAGGTGCTGTGTTGGTGTTTGTAAAAAGCAAACACGGTGCCGACCGCTTGGCCAAACAGCTCAAACAATACGGCTGTAAAGTAGGGGCTTTGCACGGAGATTTACGCCAAAATCGCCGCCGTCAGGTAATGGAGCAATTTCGTGACGGTATGCTGCCTGTACTGGTGGCTACCGATGTAGCTGCGCGCGGAATAGACGTGGCAGATATTTCCTGCGTGATTAATTATGATTTACCCCAATGTGCCGAAGATTATATTCACCGTATAGGCCGTACGGGCCGTGCCGGCAGTGTGGGAACAGCGCTTTCTTTTGTAACCGAAGACGCAGAAAAATGGACGGAAATTTGCCGCGTGTGCCGCTTGGGCAAAGTGACCGAGCTGACCAAAACCAGCCATACTTTACCTGCGCCCAAATTCCTGCCGGAGCAGGCGCGTCGCAAGAAAAAAGAGTCTGTGTCAGCAGAATCAAAGCCGGCCGTGCAGCCCTTGCCCATTCGCGCCAAAGAGCCGGAGAAAAAAAACTTGCCGATGCCCAAGCCTGCCAAAAAGCAAACGCCTCCTGTACAAAATCAAACGGAAAATATTGCGCAAAAGAGCGGTTTTAACGTGGTGCGTGTGGGAGGAAAGAAAGCTGCCGCCAAACCGACCCCTGAAAAAAAGCATTCTCACATTTCCAATAAAAAGCACGGAAAGCATAAATTTTTTAAGAAAAAAAGAAAATAAAAAACCCCGCATTCGGCGGGGTTTTTGTCAGAGGGTTTATTTGATTTCCGTACAAGCTCCATCGGGACTTAGCACCTTGGAGGCATTATTGCATACCCAACTGGTTGCCGGACAACAATAAATCGGCGCCGAAACTCCGGTAGCACTGACCACAGGGAACAACATTTTCAAAAAGTATCCGTCTTTTCCTTGGTCTTTATTGATGACCGCTAAGTGGGCCGGATCGGAAGGTTCTATAACATAGGTAAATTTTACGTCGTCAAAAACATATCCGTCAATGTTTTCCGCACCGATAAAACCTACATCTATTTGGTCAAAGGTAGGGTATTCGCTGTTGACAGATTTATGGCGAATAGCAGCATCATAAATCGTTTTTCCGTTGGTCAGGCCTTCAATCAACTCTGCCCGTCGCACAGAGCGTGTGTATCTGGGGACAGCTACCGAAGATAAAATGCCGATAATCAGCACCACTACCAACAATTCCACTAAAGTAAAACCTTTTTTCATAATCTCTCCGTTGTTTGGGATACTTAAAGTATATTGCTTTTGAGGCGGTATTTCAAGATTTTTTGATTTTCCTAAAATAAATGGGTAACAGGATATCAGTATTTTGAGGGCTTGTCAACACCTTTTTCAAAAATGGCTTGCAAAAAAAAAATAGTTTGGTTTACAATAGTGGGGTAGGGTAGTTGAAATACAAACTAAGGAGGAAGTACTGCATGAAGAAACTACTTGGCTTACTGTTAGTGCTCACTATGGGCTATCCGGTAAGCGCAGATGTGCTGAAGAATGTGGACCTCAAAGGTGAGGTGCAAGTGATCGGCTCTGATGTCAGAGACCATCGTTTGGAATATAACACCGGTACCAGTTTGCGTGTATTGGCCGGCGCTTCTTTTGATTTGGTGGAAGATGTAAGAGCCAACTTATTATTTGGCTATACCAATAATTGGGGTTCTTCTACCGACGGCGTAAAAGGTTCCAACGTTCAACACTATTGGGATAATGTGGACTTGGCTGAAGCCAATATCGTACTTTCCAATCTGTTTGACTGCTTTGAACTGACCATCGGTCGCCAATTCTATGGTGATGAAGACAGCGCCGTGATGTACTTCGGCCCCAATCATTACAATGCTGAAACCAACGATTGGTGGGCTGCCTTAGATGCTGTAAAATTTAACTACGCCGACGATTATAAATCTTTTACCATGATTGCCGGTAAAATGTTGGGCACCGACACTCCGTTAACCGATGGTTTTGAAGGGGAAGTATACGGTGCTGACTTTAAACTCAACTTGGGTGACAACTTCAAATGGCAAGTATATGGTTATAACTTCCAAAACTTGAAATACTACGATGAAGAAATCCCCGGAGAGGTAATTGTAGAAGATCAAAATGCCGGTTTCTACGGTACCAAATTAACCTTCGCTCCCGAAGCCTTCACCTTGTCTGCCGAATATGCCCGCAACTTTGGCGGTGAACGCTTGGTTAAAGAACATCAAGGCACTGGCTATTTTGTCAAAGCCGACGCTGCTTTGAACTTGGAAGCCTTCACCCCGCGTGCTGCTTTTGTATATAGCAATGAATTCTTGGGTTTTGGCAACTATATGCCGGGCTTGCTCGTAGGTGACTCTGAAGATGTATTGGCGCAAGAAATTCGCTTGTACAACATTGGTGTGGATTACAATACCGGTAAATGGACCTTTGCCTTGGACGGTTATGCTTTCCAAGACCGCTATGGCCACCATGCCGCCACCTTGGAAGCTGACTTGACCGCCAACTATGCTCACAATGAATATGTGGACTTGTTTGCCGGCATCGGCTATGCCAAATTTGGTACGGAAGCTAAAGCTGATGAAGGTAGAGACAATACCAAAGGTCAGTTGGGTATCTTAGTGAAATTCTAATTTTAAGAACTCACTTAAAAGCCCCGCCGTTTGGCGGGGCTTTTTTAATGTAAAAGTTTTACTTTACTTTTATTTTTATACTTCCGGTGTGGGCGGAAAACTCCGGCGCATACATAGATTGTACCTGCGCAGGCAATACATGATAGTCCCCTGCCAATGTCGGGCGCAAGGTGTAAGAGAAGGTATATTTACCGGCCGGTACACGGTCTAAGAAGAAATGGGTAGCAGCGTCTCTATACTCGCGGTACATGGGCAGCGCGTTCCAGCTCCAACCGCTTAAAAGGTCCGTATTTTCAAAGCCGGCGGGTTTGGGATCTGTGAGTACCACAAAGTCAAAAGCAGACGTGGTTTGCAGGGTCAAGCGAACTTCTATTTCCGCGCCGACAGGTAGTAATTCTTCCGCTGCAATCGGACGCAGCTTTTCTTCGCCGTTTTCGGTGTATTTCAGCAGATACTCACGGCTTACGTTTAAAACACCTTCGGGGGAGGGGAGTGCTTGCTTGGTGGTATATACGGCGTCTAAAGTGGCAAAGCCCGTCAGTCCGCCGCGCTTGGTCACTTGGGCCGTGTAGTATTGCGGAGCAACATTCGCCGCTTGTTGTGTCCAGACAAAAGGCTTTTGCCAATCAAAAGGCTCAAACTGCAGCTCTTTTTTCTCATTACCCCACATGATTGTATATTCGGCAGGGTCGTCTAGCAGTCCGTTTATTTGCATATATTCTAGGAGTGCATAGACTACTGCGGCCGTCTGCGTGGTAGATTGCCAAGTCTGCGCCTTGCGGTTAAATAAGAGCCATTTTACCATGGCGGCGGCCTCTTGGGTGGCTTGGGGGCGCAGCTCCAATAAAGCACTCAAGGTAGCTGCTTGCGTGGCAATCGTGTCATTGTACCACAGCCAGCTTTGTGCTTCAGGGGCAAAGTAGGCTCCTGTTACGGGGTCGGTTTTCATGCGCGAAAGTACCAAGCCCATATAGTTTTGTGCCTTGGTATCTTCGCCCAAATGATGATAGGCCACCGCCGCGTAGGTTTGGCCCAAGGGCGTCATAAAAGCGGCATGCTTATCTGCGTAATCAAGCCACTTTTTCACGGGCGCAGAGGAAACTTCTTTCCATTCTTTCGGGAAAGTGCTGAAAACGTACGCCGCATACAAAGCATGCGCCACTGCTGAATAAGAGGGCTCTTTTTCCGATAAATATTCTTCAATTTTCGGGGCCAAATAGACAAGGGCTTTTTGGGCTTTATCTTGCGGTATTTCTCCGCCGTAGCGTAAAATTTGGGCAAAACCTGCCAATACGTTTAAGGTCAAATAGGCATTGGCATCTCCGCCGCTGAGCCAGCTAAATCCGCCGCCGGAAGTTTGATAAGAGGAGAGTTCTTTTTCCGTTTGCTGGCGGGTTTGTGCCACCAGTTTGGCATTAAATAAATCTGTCAGGAATTTCTGTCTTTCCGCGCCGCCTTGCGCTTGGCGCAGCCAAGGGGTCTCTTCCAACAGCATTAAACGGGCCGGGTCTTGATTGTCGGCCCAAGCAGGGGTAGCCGTGTTGCGTTTGGGTAGTTTAGCTACCGCTTGTTGCAAAATGGGATACTTTTGATAAAGCCCGTGTACCACTGCCAACGGTACGTATCGGTCCGTCAGGCTCATAACGTCCTGATGATAGGGCTGTAACAGCTGCGGCATGGCATTAAATACACTTAAAAGAAGACCAGGGTCTATGCGTAAATTAACGGTAGAGACGCGGCGCGTATCATCGGCTGTCAGCAGATTTTTTAAGCTTAATACAGCACTGCCGTTTTCTAAGGCTGCCGTGGTGCTTTCGGACAAACGTTCGGCCGCCGGTAAAAGCGCAATTTGGCGCAATTCAGCGTCTTTGTCTTCCCCGGCACGCAAACTGGCGGAAACGGCCAATACACCCACTTTTTCGGGGAGAGTGATGGGCCAAACAAGGTCTGCCGTGCCTCCACTGGCAATAGTGACAGACCGGGTCAATTTCTCTAAAGTAATTTCTTTAGAAATGTCTTGACCGTCTAAAAGTACGGATAAGGTTATTTGGGCGCTGCGTTTTTTGGCGGTGACATTGGTGGCTTGGACCACAATGGTGCCGGTATCTCCCTCTCTATAAAACCGCGGCAGCGCAAGGCGGACCATGAGGTCTTTTCTGGTAACAGTTTGGGCGGTAAAAGTGCCAAAATCGGCATTTTTGGTAAAAGCCAAGGCCAAGATGTTCCACGCGCTCAAGCTTTGCGGCATGGTAAATTGCAGCTTCGCCGTGCCGTTGGGTACAGACAGGCGCGCATTAAAGTAGGCTGTTTCCGAGAAATCACTGCGTGGTGCTTCGGGCGTGTTTTCTGCTGAGCTATTTACTGCGCCTGCGGCGAGGGCGGTTTGCTGTATGGCTCCTTCTTCGGCTATGGCCATATCTGCGGTGGCAAATGCGGCACCGGCTACGGCTTTGGGCGCGGTTAGAGCATTGAGGGAGCGGCTTTTCATCATGCCGTAGCGCATAGGACGCCAACTCAAATTAATAGAAGGCAGCGCAGGCTGCGGTTGGTAATCTCTTTCTTCTTTTTCCACCTGGTCTAAGGTGCGCGCATAAACGGAAAACTCGCTTTCGTCAAAATAAGCACTTCCGCTTAATGTTTCTTTCCATAAATTGGTGAAATCTAAGAGGTTGTTTTTTTGATAATAATCTAAAGATTTATCGTATATTGTAGTGGAAATTTGAGATGGCACTAAGCGCCCGAGCGCATCTTTTACGCGTGCTTGCCAGTTGATTTTTTCTGCCGGTTTTACCACCTCGGGGACCGCTATTTCCAAAGAAAGTTCTTTTTCCTTGGGGTGTATGGGAATCGTTACATTTTTAGCGTAAATTTTATAATCGCTGGCACCAAACCACTGTAAGCGTAAATTGCCTAAGGTGTCTGCAGGAATCGGCAAATGATATACGCTGACTCCACCGTCTATTAATTGACGGGAAAAGAGGAATTGCCCCTGACTGATTTCCACCCGTTTTTTACCCTTGAGCTTTTGCGCCCCGATTAAGATTTTGGCCTGCTCTTTAGGTGCGTAAGTGTCTTTTTGCAGCAGTGCTGTTTCGGGCAAGGCAAGTCGGCTGTGTCGGTCCGCCACCAAGAAAACCAGCTCCTGAGTACCGGCTTGTTTGTGGTGCAGTTTAAGCTTATAAATGCCTTCACTCAAGGCTGGAATTTGTACGGAAACGGGTTTAGCGTTTATGGAAAGGGTTTCTGCCTTTACTTTGCGTATTTCTTTGTTTTTAGCGTATAAATTTTCCAAGGAGTTTTGACGGTAGGAATTATTTTCTTCCGTTTCCGTGAGTACATTTTCCAACTCAAAAATTTCTACCGTTACTTTTCCTTTTATCGGGGTTTGATTGATATCGCTCAATGCAATATCGGCTAAGGTTTGCGGAGTTTGTGCATCATAAAACCCTTGGCTGAAACGAACATCAAAAAAGTAAGGATTGGGACTGAGTTTATAAATATGAGAAGTTTCTATCTCTCTGCCGGAAGCGTCGCGCACATAGACTTGCGCCAAGAAGGAGAGGGGAGAATCTGCCTTTTGCGGTGCTTGAAAAGTAAAGGAGAAATTACCCTCTTTATCGGTTTTTGTTTCGCCTTGAGCTATGATTTTTGTTTCGCCGCTTACAGGCGGGCACCACCAGCAGAAACGCGGCTGAAAAGCTGTTTGGGTTATTTTATATGAAACGACGGCATTATCCAAAGCGGTGCCGAAATAATACTGTGCGTGGCCGGTAATTTCGGCTTTTTTGCCCAATGCTATTTGAGCCTGAGTATTTAAGCTGACTTCATATTCGGGGCGTTTATATTCTTCTACTCTAAAAGAGTGATGAGAGAGATTTTTTCCATTTAAAGAGGCCGTCATTTGATAATTCCCCAAAAGCCCCGTTTCCGGCAGTACAAATTCTGCTTCCGCGGTACCGTAATCATTGGTAGAAAGGGTTTGCTTGTAGATTTCTTCATAATTGGGGTCACGCACGGTTACTTCTATTTTGTGGTCTTTGGGTAAGGCCACAAAACCTCTGGCTGTGTTTTTAAATCCGTACACGGCTAAACGCACTTTCTGAGCGGGGCGGTAAAGAGCCAAGTCCGTCTCCAGATAAATTTTATGCAGTTGAGGCGGGCGATAATAAAAGTTAAACCAGCCGGATAAAAAAGCCGTATGTCCGTCTTTTTGTGCTTTGGGCGCAATTTGAAAGTTTTTTGAATTTTGTGGAGCCATTGTTTGTGCAATACTTAAAACACCGTTTTCATTTGTTTTTCCTTGTCTTTGTTGTTTTTTATCTTGCAAAAAATAGGTGATGTCAGCATCTGAGACCGGTTCCCCCGTTTTTAAGTTGAGGGTGTATAGACGAAATACGTCCGCCGTGAAGCTTTTCTCTGCCCATGCTTTGTCAGGGGAGGCATCTATAGCGGCGGCGGCAAACAGGGCCAAATCGGTTTGATTTAAGACGAAAGCTTGCACGGGGGCAGCGTGGGGGTCAAAGTTTTCGCCATGGCTGATTAATACCACATAAAATCCGCTCTCGTGCAAGGCAGGCAACCTAAGTTTATCTTCTTGATAGGCATAAGGATAGGGATAAGATATTTTTTGAGAGTGTGTTTTGTAAGGAGTACGAGCTAAAAAGGCTTCCATCAATTTTTTATTGCTATCTTTTAAATAATTCCACGGACCGTAAGCGGCGGTACCGTTTAGCTTTTTCAGTTCTGCTTCCTCTGTGCGATAAATGCGTATATACACGGCGTCAATATTACGCGCGGTAAAAGAAATCGTAAAAACAGAAGGGTCTTGCGGTAAAGATAAATTGGCTAAATCAAACACGGGTGCGGTAATACCTTGGATTAATTGCGCACAGGCATCGCAAGCGTAAAAATTATTTCCCAAATTTTCTTTGGCCCATTGGCATAGTTCTAAGGACTGTTGATACTTCTGAGCCTGCTCCAAGAGCACGGCCGCTTCATAGGCGGCATAGGCTTGAGCGTATTTGGGTTTGTTTTGCAAAAGTTCTTTCCATTTGTTCCACCAAGAAGTTTTTTCTTTCGGGTATCCCGTAAGTCCCTGCAAAAGTTCGGCTGCATGGACATACTGAGATTTTTGGTCTTCAAAACTAAACAAATAGGGGCGCTTAAAAGGCAAGAGCCATGCTTTGGCTTGCCAAATAATGCGCGCGTCGGCACGGTTTTTGCCGTCTAGGCGGCTGGCCTCTTGCATCAAAAAGAGGGCCTTTTGGGTTTTATGATTTGTATTTTCGGTAGAAAAATCTTGCCAAGCCGCAGCAGCAGACAAAGCGATAGGCTCTGACTGAGAAAGCAAAAAATCTGTCCAGTTCAATACCACATAATCAAATAAAGTAGGGATGGTTTTGGTGTCGGTATCTTTGATATTTAAAATAATGTTTTCTTGCGTTATGGGAGCATTTAACAAAGTAGATTTTAATTTCCATAACTCTTCAAAATCTTGGGTAATTTTTTCATTCCATTGAGCTTGGCTTAAATTTTCCAAAGAAGCATTATCTTGGGAATTTTTGGGCGAGATGGGTCTGTATGCTGATTGGACCTGTTGGGCCGTAGAAATGCGATAAATCAAGAAGCGCGCTTTCCACAGTTCTTCTTGGGGCAGGTCAAAGCTGTAGGCGCTTTTAGCGGCATTAAGGTATTGGCCTAGCATGTATTGACTGGCTATGATACGCAGCTGCGATTGGTAAAGAGTAGAGGCGGAGGACGTTTGTGCCACTTGCTTATAGAGCTTTAGAGATTGGGTAAAATCAGCCTTTTTATAAGCATCTTCCGCTAGTTGAAATGTGTCCAGCGCATTTAATTGAAAGGGAAAAAACAAAGCGATAAGTAGGGATAATTTTTTCATGGAGTCCTCCATAGATAAAGAAAATCTCTTTTACGTTGACGTGAAAGAGATTTTCTTTTATTGTAGCAATATTTGTTGTAAAAAAGGCTTACATCTTTTCCGGTGCGCTCACACCCAAAAACTCTAGACCTTTCTTAATGCGCTCGGCAACGCGCTGGCAGATGACCAAGCGAGATTGCGTAAGCGGCAAATTTGCTTCGTCTAAGACGCGGCAATGATCGTAGAAAGAGTGGAATAAACCGGCCAGCTCCATTAAGTAGGTAGTTAAATGGTGCGGGCTTAAGTCGTTTAAGCAGTTTTGCAAAACGGGTTTAAACCAAATGAGTTTTAAGAGCAAGGCTCTTTCCTGCGCAGTAAGAGGACTTAAAATCTCTCCGGCTTCAATGCCTTTTTCGGCAGCGGCGGCAAAAATGGAGTTGATGCGCGCGTGTACGTACTGCACATAAAAGACAGGGTTTTCATTAGATTGCTTTTTGGCCAATTCAATGTCAAAAGTCATTTGGGCATTGGGCGTACGGCTGGCAAAGAAGAAACGACAGGCATCAGCACCTACCTCGTTAGTCAGCTCGCGCAAGGTAATAAATTTTCCGGCGCGTTTGGACATTTTGACCTGTTCGCCATTATCAAGCAAGTGAATGAGCTGGTGAATGATGGGGGTAAAAGCTTTTTCTTCTTTACCCAAAGCATGGACGGCCGCTTTCATGCGGGGCACATAGCCGTGGTGATCGGCCCCCCAAATATCAACCAAATTGTCATAACCTCGGTCAAATTTGTTTTTATGATAGGCGATATCGGCCAAGAAATAGGTCGGGCGACCGTCAGTACGTACAAGTACGCGGTCTTTATCGTCTTTAGCGACGGAATCTTTAGAAGAGCCAAACCACACAGCATCATCTTTTTTATAAGCATAGCCGTTTTCTTCCAAGGTTTTCAAAGCAGCTTCTACAGCGCCTTCTTTGTGAAGTTCCGATTCTCGGAACCAACGTGTAAATTGCACGCGGAAGGATTCCATATCTTCTTGTTGGGTTTTGATTAAATATTCCATGGCCCAACGTCCATAATCTTCTTCTTTTAAATCTTTCGGGGCTACTTTGGCCATTTCAGCCAAATATTCACCGTGGTATCCGTTCTCCGGCGGTTCTTTACCTTGGATACGAGCTTTTAAAGATTCGGCAAGCAGTTGGGCTTGGTTGCCGGCATCATTAACATAATATTCGCTGTCACAGCTATGGCCCAAAGCGCGGTGAATGCGCACCAAGCTGTCACCCAAAGCCGCTCCGCGGCCGGAGGCCACATGCAGGGGGCCTGTGGGGTTAGCTGAAACAAACTCAATTAAAATCTTGTGCTTACTGTTTCCGACCGTGCTGTTTTCTTTAATGCGGCGGTCTAGGGCGGAAGTGATGATTAATTTGTCTTCCAAATGCAAATTAATAAAACCGGGTGCGGCAGCCGTAGCATCGGCGATACCGTTGACTTCTCTTAACAAGACAGCCGTTTGTTTGGCAATTTCCATCGGGTTTTTGCGCAATACTTTGGCGGCAGCCATGGCCCAGTTCAACGATAAATCAGCTCCGGTATGTTCCGGCGCGGGGGAAAAGTCCACTTTCGGCAATTCTACCCCTTCAAAAGCGGGGGTGCTGGAGAGTTTAAGTTCAATTTCTTTTTTCAGGTATGCAAACATATTTATTTAGCCGCCTTCTTAGTAGTTTTTTTAGTGGTTTTGACGGCCTTTTTGGCGGTTACTTTTTTGGTGGTTTTTTTAGTTGTGGTTTTGGTTTCTTTTTTGACGACCACTTTTTTGACCGTTTTTTTAGCGGCTGCTTTTTTGGTAACTTTTTTGACAGTAGCTTTTTTGGCCGTTTTCTTTACGGTCTTTTTCACGGCTTTAGGTTTTTGGTATTTAATTTCGGTACCAAAGCTAAAAATTTTATCCAAAGCGTAAAAATCGCGTGCTTCTTGGGTCATGATGTGTACCAAGAAAGAGCCGTAATCGGCCACGCGCCAAGTCATGCTTTCGCCGCCGTCTCTGTTAGATTTATACACACCGATTTGTTTAAGCTGGGTGCTTATTTCATCTTCCACCGCTTCCATATGCGGCTTAGACGTGACGGTAGCGATTAAAATATATTCGCACAAAGAAGACAGTCCTTTCAAATCAATCAGTTTAATGTTTTCGGCCTTTTTATCGTCTGCGTAACGGGCGGCCAAAATGGCGATTTCTTTATTTTGCATACTTTGCACCTCTTGCTTAATTCTATATATAGAAAATGATAGCATTTTTAGCAGGGTTTTTACTATATAGCACCCTTACGCGCGCGTAATTTTATATACTAGTTCTATGTTATCAATTGTTCCTACCCCTTTGGGTAATTTGCAAGATATTACGCTTCGCGCTTTAGAGACGTTGAAAAGTGCGGATTTTGTATTGTGTGAAGATACGCGCCGCACCCAAATTTTATTGACGCATTTTGGCATTTCTAAACCGACGGTGCGTTATAATGAAAATGACGATTTTTCCGTGCGCCGTTGTTTAGATTTGTTAAGAGGCGGCAAGCATTGTGCCTTGGTGTCTGATTGCGGTACTCCGTGTATTTCTGACCCCGGTTGGAAACTGGTGCGCGAAGCGGCCAAAGAAAAACTGCCTATTACTTCGCTTCCCGGCCCCAGTGCGGCCGCTTGTGCGTTGGCAGGGGCCGGCTTTACGGGAGGAGCTTTTACTTTTTTAGGTTTTCTGCCGCGCAAAGCAGGCAAAGCCGCCAAGCTTTTAGCCGCCGCCTATAGCCAAAAGCACCCCGTGATTGTATATGAATCTCCGTATCGGATAGTAAAACTTTTGGAACTTATCGGAAAGACTTTGGGGGCAGACACGCCTGTAGTAGCGGCGCGTGAAATTTCTAAGGTGTACGAAGAATGGCTGCGTGGCAGCACCACAGAAGTGGCCCAAGAGTTGCAGAGTCGCAAGAAAGTGCAAGGCGAATTTGTCGTAGTAATCGGTCTACCCGAAACGCAGGAAGAAGAGGAACATGAGTCAGATTTTCCGTATTGATGAAATGACCGCGCAGGAAGTGGCCTTTGTAGCGGCACAGATAGATGCCGGTGCGGTGGCTGTATTTCCTACCGATACAGTATACGGAATCGGAACGAATGCTTTTTGCGAAGAGTCTATCGGCCGTATTTACGCCCTGAAAGAGCGCCCGGCAGCGGCAGCTTTGCAAATTTTAGTAGGCAGCGTAGAACAAGCCAAAAAAGTGGTTACTTGGCCCGATGCGGCGGAAAAACTGGCGCAAGCTTTTTGGCCGGGGGGACTGACCATGATTTTGCCTGTCAATGAAAAGGGCACCCCTCTGTTGCGCGGATTTGCAGGGTTAGGGCTGAGAGTGCCGGCGCATGCTAAATTGGCGGAAATATTGACTATGATGCAAAATCCGCTCGCATCCACCAGTGCCAATAAACACGCAATGCCCGTTATTACCGAAGAAAAAATTTTGTTGGAGTTTTTTGAAGGAAAAGCTGATATTATTTTACTGGGAGGAAAGTGTTCTGCGTTGGCTTCTACGGTGATAGATTTATCTTCCGAACCTGCCTTGTTGCGTGAGGGTGCTATTTTCCGGCAAGAAATTGAAAAAATATTAGGGTTAAAGGTGAAATAAAATATGAAATCTCTACTTGCTCATCATGTGCTTTATTACATTGTTTTAGCGGTGCCGCTTGTCTTATTAACTTATTGGATTACGCGTCGTTTTTCGTTGCATAAAATGAAACGCGTCGTCATGAAAGCAGAGCATAACTATCAGCAGCAAATAGCTGCTTTGCAGGTGCAACTTTCCGGTAAAGTGAATATGTTAGAAAGCATGGTGGAAAAACTACAGCTTTCCAACCAAGAGTTAAACCGTTTAAACGAAATACGCTCCAAGTTTATGTCTATTGTAGCGCATGATTTGCGCCAACCGCTTACCTCTATTCAAGGCTTTACCTCCGTGTTGATGATGGACGGAGTGCAAGGCAGCGGAAACGAAGACCAACTGGCCTTAAATAATATTTTAAAAGCCACCGATAACATGAACCAACTGATGGCCGATTTGATGGATATTTCCATGATAGAATCGGGTAAGTTTAAAATGGACTTTAAACATTTTACTTTTAATCAACTCATCAACGACGTGTATGCTTTACAGCAAGTTAATGCCCAGAAAAAAGGTTTGTTTTTAGTGCGTTATGAATATCCTCATGATGTGACGGTATATGCAGACCGCTTCCGCATCTCGCAGGTGCTTAATAACTTATTAGGAAATGCGATTAAGTTTTCCCCGCAAGGGGGGCGCATTGAGCTGCGTTATTTTTTGCAGGACGGTTGGTTGGTCTGCTATATTGCCGACGAAGGACCTGGAATTTCTTATGCCGAGCAAAATAAAATTTTCCAAAAGTTCCACCAAGCCGATACAGAGCGCTCTGCCAAAAAACAGGGCTGGGGGTTGGGGCTTTCCATTGCGCAGGAAATTATTAATGCGCACAATGGGGAAATCGGCGTGCAGAGTGCAGGACTGGGACAAGGGGCACTTTTGTGGTTTAGGATACCGGTAGATCCGTCGGCCTTTGAGATATAATATAACGGCATCTTCGGTCGTGTATCTTTGTGTGGGCAAACCATTTTCCATTTTTGGGTTTCTTTGTTCCGCCTTACCGCTCGCCGTAGTTGGCACTACTTGCCTCGGGTAACTTACGGAACAAATAATTCCCAAAACTGAAAAATCATGCTATGAGCAATTAATCTTCAGATGTTGCGCACGGCATCTTCGGTTGATTGTTTTGGTGTGGGCAAACCATTTTCCAGTTATTAGGAACGGCAATAAATTTTGCTGTTAACAGCCGATATTACAAACGTAGTCAGAATACCTGCTTTTTAGGAAAAACTGTTTTGTATGTTTGAGTAGTTTTTTATGATTTCACAAAACAGCCTAAAAAGCAGGTATTTTGCTTTGTGCTACCCTCTAGTTTTTTTGGTTCTTTTTGAGCAATGTAAAAAAGAACATTATCTTCGTCGGTGGAAAAGAAAAGACTTGACTGGTTTTTTTTTTTTGCTACAATTTTTCGGACGGAAAAAATGTAGCAAAAACTAAAATAAGGAGAAAGAAATGAAGAAAGGTTTTACTTTGATAGAACTTTTAGTGGTAGTACTCATCATCGGCATTTTGTCAGCGGTAGCCCTTCCGCAATATACCAAAGCGGTGGAAAGAGCACGTTTGACGGAAGCCTTGATTCATGCCTCTACTTTGGAAAAGGCATTAGATATCTGCCGAATGGAAGGAGGTACGAACGAAACTTGTTGTTTGAGAACAACTTGTGGTGGATTAAGTATTGATCTTCCCATTGAATGTGACGAATCTTCTTGTAAAACTGATAAATTTACCTATTCCGCAAATTTAACGGGATACACTATAGAAAGTTTAACCGCAGATTATTTCTTTTTAAATTACTATGATAGCACCTCTGGAACTTATGATCATTATTGCAAATATAATCCAGGCGAAAAAATGGGAGAATATATTTGCCATTACTTGGGGAAGACACACGGTTGGAGATATTCAGATAATTGGTAAATTTAATGGGATAAAAATACCCCAGTCGCTCGCGATTGGGGTATTTTTATGATGAAGTTATTTCTTACTTTCTTTATTTTTTAAACTGGCTTTGATTAGTCCGTCAAACAGCGGATGCGGGCGCAACGGACGGGAGCCGAACTCAGGGTGGAACTGGCCCGCTATAAAATACGGGTGGTCCTCACGCTCCACGATTTCGGGCAATACTCCCTCATGCCAACCCGACACTTTCAGCCCCACTTTTTCCAACTGAGCTACATATTTGGGGTTGAACTCGTAGCGGTGGCGGTGGCGCTCCAAAATTTGGTCTTGCCCATAGAGCTTGTGAGCCAAAGATCCTTTGGCTAAATCTGCCGTATAATGACCCAAGCGCATGGTGCCGCCTTTATATTGTACGTTTTGCTGTTGCGGGGTTAAATCTACCACCGGATCTTTGGTTTGGTCGTCAAATTCGGTAGAGTTGGCGTCGGTCAAACCGCATAAATTGCGCGCTGCTTCAATCACGGCACATTGCATGCCCACGCAAATGCCCAAGAAAGGCACTTTGTTTTCGCGCGCGTAGCGTACGGTTTCAATTTTTCCCTCAATGCCGCGCGTACCGAATCCGCCGGGGATCAAAATACCGTCGACTTCTTTGAGTTTGGTTACCACATCATCTTTTTCGGTGTTGATGTAGGTAATTTCCACCTTAGCATCATTATTCATGCCGGCATGGCGCAAAGCTTCGTTGACAGATTTATAAGCATCTTGCAATTCGGAGTATTTCCCCGCGATGGCAATTTTCACTTTTTGGCTGGGGTTTAATGCTTTTTCAAAGAATTTAAACCAGTTTTCGTCAATCGGTTGGGTGGGGGTAATGCCCAAGAAGTCTAATACTTGCTCATCTACTTTTTGGTTGTAGAAATTGCGCGGTACTTCGTAAATAGATTTGGCATCAGCACATTCAATCACGGCCTGCGCAGGGACATTGCAGAACAAGGAAAGCTTGTTTTTAATGCCTTCAGACAGCGGTTTTTCCGTACGGCAAATAAGCATGCTGGGCTCAATGCCTACTTCGCGCAGTTTGTTGACGGAATGTTGGCTGGGTTTGGTTTTAAGCTCTTGAGCTACGGCAATATAAGGGAGCAAAGTAACGTGGATACAGATGACGTTTTTGGCTCCTCTTTCAAGGCGCAGCTGGCGCGCCGCTTCCAAGAACGGCAAAGATTCTATATCGCCCACCGTTCCGCCGATTTCAATGATAGATACATCACATTCTTTTTCAAACGCGCAAAAGCGTTTTTTGATTTCATTGGTAATGTGCGGAATGACCTGCACGGTAGCACCCAAATATTCACCGCGGCGTTCTTTGTCAATAACTGTTTGGTAAATGCTGCCGGCGGTATTGGTATTGGCTTTGGTCATGTTCACATCTAAAAAGCGTTCGTAATAGCCAAGGTCCAAGTCAGCTTCCGCGCCGTCCACGGTTACAAATACTTCGCCGTGTTGGTAAGGGCTCATGGTGCCGGGGTCTACATTGATATAAGGGTCACATTTAATCATGTTGACCTTCAGGCCGTGCAATTGCAAAAGTTTGCCGATGCTGGCGCCGGAAATTCCTTTCCCTAAAGAACTTACCACACCGCCGGTGATGATAATGAATTTTGACATATGTTTTTTCTCCTTAAAAAATAAATTTATATATACGGTTTTTCAATGGCGCGTATTGGTAGCGCCAAATGCTAAAAAAGGGGAACTCCCGCCGGAGCGGGAGTTCTTCGCTTTAAATCTTCTTTAAATATTCTTCGGCTTCTTGCAGGTCACGAGCGGTGTCTATGGCGGGGCCGGCTGCGTCTATAGCCACGCATTTGATAGTCAGGCCGTCCTCCAATGCACGTAACTGCTCCAGTTTTTCCAACTGTTCCAACGGGCTGGGCGGCAAGCTGACAAAGCGTTCCAACGCTTCACGGCGGTAGCCGTAAATACCACAATGCTGCCAGTAAGGCACGTTTTTATTCTCTTCGGTAATTTCGCGTTTGTACGGCACGGCAGAGCGCGAAAAATACAGGGCTTTTCCGTCTTTGTTAAGCACAGCTTTGACGCAGTTGGGGTTATTAATTTTTTCTTCATCTAACGTCGGCGCGGCAGCCGTGGCAATATCACAAGAAGGGTCGTTTTGCAACATTTCGGCAATTTTTTGCACCGTCGTCGGGTTTAAAAACGGCTCATCGCCTTGTACATTAATAATAAATTTTTCGCTGCGGCCTTTGGCGGCTTCATACACGCGGTCAGTACCGCTTTGGCAGGCCTCGCTGGTCAGTACGCCTTTGGCCCCAAACTGAGCTACCGCATCTACCACAATTTGGTTTTCCGTAGCAATCAGCACTTCGCCTACATTGGCCTTTTGGCAAGCTTCATAGACATGTTGCACTACAGGTTTTCCGCCTAAAAGTTTCAAGGCTTTGGCGGGCAGACGGGTAGAGCCGTAACGAGCAGGGATAACAATTAAAATATCGCTCATGGAAGTTCCTTAATAATTTCTTCCGGCGTGACGGTGGCTGTGCCGGATTTGGCAACTACGATGCCGGCTGCATAGTTGGCCAAGACGGCCGCTTCATGCAATTTTGCACCGCAAGCAAGGGCTAAGGTAAATACGGAAATCACCGTATCGCCTGCGCCCGTAACGTCAAATACTTCTCTGGCAGTGGCTTTGACGGTAACAGATTTCTCTTTGCCTTTTTCAAACAGGCTCATACCGTCGGCACTGCGAGTGATTAAAATAGAATCTGCATTAAGCATTTTTAAGATTTTCCAACCCAAGTTTTCTATGGCTTCTTCGCCAGATTTGGGGGATAAACCCGCTCCTTCCCAGGCTTCTTTGGTGTTGGGGGTCATGCAGGTAATATTTTTATATTTTTTGAAATTGTCAATTTTGGGGTCCACACAGACGGGAATTTTTTTCTTGCGGCAAGCTTCAATCAAGGCTTTAATGTTTTTGTCTGTCAGCATACCTTTGGCATAGTCGGATAAAATGACCCCTTTGGCCGTTTTTAAGGCAGTCTCAAAACTTTTCATACATTCTCCGGCTACATCATGGGCTACGGGGTGTTTGCTTTCTCTATCGTAGCGGACGATTTGTTGTTGCTCTGCCATGACGCGGATTTTTTGCGTAGTGGGGCGTCCTTCATCTTCGGCAATACCGGTAATATTAACATTTTTAGTTTTCAGAAAATCTTTCAAAAGTTCGCCGCCTGCGTCGGTGCCTACCACGGAAACCAAAGTCGGTCTAGCCCCCAAAGCGGCCAAATTGACGGCCACGTTTCCGGCACCGCCGGCTACGAAAAATTCTTTATTTACGGCTACTACGGGTACGGGGGCTTCGGGAGAAATACGGCTGACGGACCCTTTGATAAAATGGTCCAACATAATATCGCCCACCACAATCATTTCTTTGTTTTTAAACGAACGTAAAATTTCTTTTAGTCTTTTGCTGGATATGGTTTGCATAAACACCTCTTATAATCTAAGATTATAAAATATTTTCAGGAGCTTGTCTTTTATACTCCAAAAGTTCGGCAGAAACCGAGCCGATAAACACTTCCACCGTCATTTTAACAGGCATCTTATATTTATCGTCAGTCAGCCAGACCTTCAGGCTCTTTCCTTTGGAAACGAAAATTCCTTCTCCGCGTATTTGCGGCTCCACCACAATGGTGTTAAAGGTACCTGCTTCGGTTTTTACTTTTTCTTTTTTTAACACTTTTACGATAAGCGGATATTGCTTGCTACGGTTGACGATATCAAATACTAAATCTTTACCCACTTCCAATTTTTGGCTGCGAACATAGTAAAGAGAGGACAACATATCTAATACCTTTATATCCAAAGGACCTTGGACCTGTTTGGGCTCGGCTTTCTTTTTAGATTGACCGATATATTGGTGATTGTCGTAATCAAAAGTAACCCACTCATCTCGGATATAGCGGCCTTCACGTACGCTTTGCCCGTATCCTAAAGAATAAAACTCTTGCGCATCTAACCAAGATTGGTTGACATCACGTACTTTAAATACCGCATCAATTACGGGTGCGGAAAAAGCGGTAGTTTGCAAAAGATACACAGGCCGCCCATGCAGGCTGACCAAGCCGCGGTTTTTAATATAGGCGGTACCCGCTTTGACAAAGGTGTAATAAATGCCGTATTTAAGCTGCTCATAGGCCCAAGGGGCTTTTTGAGTGGCATTGACGTTAGGCACCAAACCTGCATAAGGGTGCAAGCTGCGCTCTGAGAAGTCAATTAAATCTTCGCCGTCAAAAATAGCTCTGTCCGCAGCCGGCTCGGAAGGAAAAGTAACTTCTTGTGTTGCGGCAGGCTCAATTTCTTTTTTTACTTCAATTTTGGGCGTTTGTGAAACAGATGGGGGTACAGCTTCTGTTTCTTTTTCTTCAACAATAGGCAGGTTATTTTCCGTTTTTTCTGCCGTTGTTTGGTTTTCTTGGACGGCCGTTTTGGGTAAAGAAGAATTTTCAGAGGAGGGAAGAGGTTGCGCCGCATGGCAGGCGGCCAGCAAAAAAGCAAGAGAAATAATCGCAGCTTGGCGTTTATTCATCTGCGCTGTCCTCTCTTAAAATATAACGTGCGGCGGCGGCCATATCTTGGGCTATAAAGTCGGGTCTTAAATCTGGATATTTGCGCAAATGCGTTTTTCCGTTGGCCGTTGTCATTAACACGGAGCGAAGACCAAGTCCGTGGCCGAAAAGCACATCGGCTTTTTTATCTCCCACCATAAATGAGCGGGCCGGATCAATGTTGTATTTGGTGATTAAATTTTTACCCAGCTCTGTATTGGGTTTGCGGCAATTGCATTTTTCTTCGGGTGCGTGCGGACAGAAGACAATTTCTTGTATTACCACAGGTTTTAGAAGCTCCTGCAACCGTGCATGCACAGCATTTACTTCCTTGGCGGTAAAGTAACCGCGGCCGATGCCAGATTGATTGGAAACGATAAAAAAGGAAAAACCTGCCTTGGCAAGTTTTTGCAAAGCTTTCTTGACGGGGGCATACAGGCGCACTTTGGCGGGGTCGCTTAAATAAGTACCCGGTTTTTCGTGAATTAAAGTGCCGTCACGGTCAAAAAAGATAGCCTTTATTGAATGCATTGCGGATTCTCCGAGAGCCATTTTGCAGCGTCCCCTTCTCTTTTCCAACGGTTATGCGCCCAAAGCCAATTTTCAGGGTTTTGGCGAATCCAATTTTCATAAATATCGGTTAACTCACGCATAAATTTGCGGATATTTTCGGGGCTATACTCCGTCGGCGGTAAAAGAGGGTCTTGTACCGTACAAATGATTTTGCCGTTTTCTCTGGTAACCAACACCGGAAAAACGGGCACTTGCAAACGAATAGATAACAGTGCCGTAATGGGCGACATGGCCGCCGGACGGCCTAAAAACTTCATAAAAAAATCGGTTGATAAAATGTTTTGATCGGTCAAGATACCAATCATTTTTCCTTTTTTGATCCAACGCACACAAGCGATAAAAGGGTTGGCATCGTGATTGCTGTGAAAGGTATTTCCTCCGAAGATATTGCGCAGACGGTTGGTTTCTTCGTCCACATAGGGGTTGTCCATTCTTTGTGCCAGTACTGCTTTGTCTATTCCTTCCACCGATACGGCCAGCCCGAAGGCTTCCCAGTTGGTCAAATGCCCGATGTGAATGATGCCGCCGGTTTTGTTTTTTTGGTTTTCTTGAATTTTTTCCAAACCGCAGATCTCTACGTGCTTTCTAAACTCTTCTTTGGAATAAGAGGTCAGCTTGACCACTTCAGCCAAAATTTGCCCCATGTTTTGCCAAGATTTAAAGGCAATTTCACGGACTTCTTGGGGAGATTTGTCGGGGAAAGCCAAGGAAATATCGCGCACGTTGCGCGCAAAACGTTTACGGGCTACTTTGCTGGCTAGCCCCGTGGCAAAACGTCCGACGGAGATGGCGGCCCCGTAAGGCAAGCAGCGTAATAAGCAACAAACGCTTTGCAATCCTATGTATTGGGCAAAGTAGGAGGGTGATTTTTGAAATCTCATACCTTATTATACTAATTTTAATCACTTTTCCCCGTGAATTTTAAGCACTACAAAAAGAGTGCCCGTAAAATGCTAAAATATATCAAATTTATTTTGCAGAGGGTACTTATGGACGTTTTGACTTTGCGTGAAAAAATGAAGAAAAATTGGGCCGGCCGCTTGGTATTGTTGGCCGCCAGCAAATTATATGGTGCAGGTGTTTGGCTGGACCGTATCAGCCACGAAAACGGCTGGCAAGCCGTCAAATCTGTCAATTCTCGCGTGGTCTGTATAGGTAATATTACCGCAGGCGGTACGGGGAAAACGACAGCCGTGCTTTTAGCCGCCACCACCTTGGCTAAAGAGGGCATTCGCGTGGCGATTGTTTCGCGCGGGTATAAACGTCAGCAAAAAGAAAAAGATGAAGTAGTCGTTTTGTTTGATAACCCCGATGCCGATTGGCGCTTAGCCGGCGATGAGCCGTACATGATGAGTCGCGTGCTCAGCCAGTACAAAGTACCTATTGTCATTTGCCAAGACCGTGCTAGAGCCGCTACCGAAGCTTTACGCCGTTTTAAAAGTCAAATTATTTTGCTTGATGACGGGTTGCAACATCACCGCTTAAAACGGGACGCCAATGTGATTTTGATTGATGCCAAAAATCCGTTTGGCGGCGGACATTTGTTGCCGTTGGGGAATTTGCGTGAGCCGTTAACCGCTTTGCAAAGAGGCGCTTTGTTTGTACTGACACATTGTGAACAGGTGACCGAGCGAGAACTGGAAGAAGTGAAAGATACGATCCGTGAGTACAACGATTTGCCGGAAATTGTGGAAAGTGTACACGAGCCCGAATATTATATGGACGTTTGCAAAGGGCAAAAAGTGGAGCTGAAAGATATCAAAGGCGAAGTGGCTTGCTTTAGTGCTTTGGGGCACCCCGAAACTTTTGAAAACACCTTAAAAGGTTTGGGCCTTAGCTTAAAACAAGTCTGGAGATTTCCCGACCATGAGCATTACACGCAAGATAACTTGCGTACCTTTGAGCAAACGCGCAACGGCCTGCCTTTGATTACCACGTTTAAGGACTTTGTGAAATTTCCCGACAACTGGCGCGAAATTTTAACCTCGGGCGTGTATGTCTTGTCCGTGAATCTGAAAATTCGCGGTGGCGAAGAAGAATTTAATAAGTTTACAGATGCGCTGTATCCGAAATTTTCCAAAATGCGCAGATAATAAAACTATGAAAGAAAATAATACCGGTACGTATAAATACGACCCGAAAACGGGAAAAGTGATTAAGGTGTCTTCTCAGGTGCCTTCCACCGCCAAAAAAGGCCATACGGGCCCCTGCGGCGGATGCTGTGGCTGCTGCCATGAACATTAAACTTTCTCCCGCACCCGAAAAGGAAAGTTTTGTTTCCGCCGCCGCGCAAAGGCTGCAGGCGGGGTTTTTGCTTTTGTTGGGCGGTATGCTGACGGCACTGCGTACCATTTTTTTGCCGTATTTAGGGATTTCTTTGGTGCTGTTGGTGGTGGCAATATTTGCCTTGTATCATCATTTTATCGGTTTTTTACCGGCGCCGCTTTCTTGGGTCTTGCTCTTTTTGGCTTTTGGTTTTTACGGGGCTTTGGCTTTTGGATATGCGGTAGTTTTGTCTTTGGTGTTTGGGGTCAAAACGGCGGCCGGGCAAGTGGAAGATTTTTTATACGAGTTGTTTGCCTCCGTCAAAGACAAGGTGCGCTCTAAAATCAATGACATGGACGAAGGACTACCCAAACAACAGGCTAAAGTAATTTTGGAAAACAGTGTAAGTGAAGTATTGGCTCCGCTGAAAACCTATCGCTTAAATTCCGCTCCCAAAGTGGCGGCCTTGGTGTTGGTTTCCGCATTGACGTTTGTTACGCGCTCGGTATTTTTGGCGCGTTTGGCACGCTTAACCACCAGTACAGTGCAGTTTTCTGCCGTATTTGCCAGCAGAGCCACTTTGGTAGGAGCTTTGTTTTTGAATTTACGTTGGTTGGCGGTACTGGTGTTGTGGATGTTGTACGCGTTAGGCCTTTTGACTCTTATTTTAAATATATGGTTAATTTTTTAATATGAGAAAAATTATTTTGCTTATTTCTATATTGGCTTTGGCGATGGGAGGATTTGCCCAAAGTGCGTCCAGCTTAGTGAGCCGCTCTAAAAAAGAAACCGACCCTGCCGCGCGTGTAGCCCTGCTCACTCAAGCGGTCAAAAAATCACCCAAATATGCCGCGGCATGGCATCACAGAGCCGATGCCTATCGTCAGCTCAAAAAGTATAAAAAAGCTGTTTCTGATTACACACAAGCAATTGAGCTGACCCCCAAAGATGCCTTTCGCTATTATGCGCGCGCTTTGGCCTATATGGATATGGAAAAATATGTTTTGGCTGTGCAAGATTTAAGTAAGGCGATTTCTTTAAAAAAAGATTATCTGGACTTTTATTTAGCCCGTGCCAAAGCTAATATGGCCTTGGAAAAATATGCCGCCGCTATCAAAGATTACAAAAAATATTTAACCCGTCACCAAGCTACAACGAATATTTCTTTTGACTTGGCAAGAGCTTATTTCCATACGTATAAATACGATGAGGCAGAAAAAGAACTGACGGCCCTGCTTGCGGAGAATGAAGACTGGGCAGAACTGTATTTGGGATTGGGCCGCATTCGCTATAATCAGGGGCGTTTGGATGAGGCTGTGTCTTATTACAGCAAAGCCATTAACCGCCAAGAAGACATGGCTCAAGCTTATCGTTACCGTGCTTCTGCTTTTAAAGACATGGGAGAGCTGCAAGCCGCAGCTGATGATTACGGCCGTTTGTTGGAGTTTGCACCGGAAGATATTTTTTATAACCGTCGCGGCCTGGTGTATGAGGAAATGGGGGAACTGGATAAAGCATTGTCTGATTACAACAAAACGATCGAAGTTTCGCCTAAATGGCCCATTGCTTACAATAACCGCGGTTATGTGCATTTAAAGCAAAAAAATTATAACCTCGCTAAAAAAGATTTTGAAAAAGCCATTGAGTTGGACAATACGCTTCCCACGCCGTACATCAATTTGGCAGGAACGTATTGGCTGCAAAAAAAAGACCGCCGCAATGTCTACCGCTATTTGGATCAAGCATTAAAGCGCGGGTTTAGAGATTTTGATGCTTTGTATGACCAAGAAAAGAAAGGGTGGATGTTTAATAATATCAATAAGACGGCGGAATTTAGAGCCGTGATGTATAAGTAGTAACGACTTATTCAGTTATTAAGATTTCGCACATGGGGTAAAACGCAAAGTTTTACCCTGTGTTGTTTTTATGCTCAACCATTTTTCAAATTTAAGTCCTTTTGATGTCTCTTTGTGCTTATGTAGCTAACGCTACACCGCGCACAAACTAAATCCCTCAAAATTATCTTCTATTTGAAAAATCAGAATAAAGCAATACGAATTTTTCATTTGTTACAAACGACAAAATATCCTATTTTTGTTTGTTGGCTTTTTTGGTTCTTTTTTAGCAATGTAAAAAAGAACATTATCTTTGTTGGTGGAAAAGAAAAGACTTGACTTCTTTCTGGTCTTGCAGGGGACTGTATTAATCCACCTGATTGGGATGTATTAAAAATGCTCAATATCCCAGAAAACGAAGATTGTTGGTGTTGCTGATAAAAAACACCCCGCGGTAAGCGGGGTGTTTTTTAGTGAAACTTATTTTTTCAATTCTTCCGGCAGGTTGACCGCTACGTTTAAGAGGAAGGGTTTCTTCTTTACTTCTTCTACAAACGCTTCATCACGCAAGGCATTGCGGTATTCGGGGTCTTGGAAGATATAGTGGAACTTGGTATATACATCATACGTACCGGCTTGAATAGCCACGATATCCTGCACACCCACGATTTCTTCGTCGGTCGGCACCACAAAGATTTTTACTTTAGAGTCCGCCGCAGAAATGCAGGTTTCTGCATTTTTAGTGACAGATTCGCGGTTTTTCTGCTGGTCTAAAATGATGCCATAATTTTCCAATCCTTCCACACTCTTACCGCGCACTACGGGGCCTCTTTCACCCACGCCGGCGGTAAATACAATCGCGTCCACGCGGCCCAAAGCAGCCATGTAAGAGCCGATGTATTTTTTAATGCGATAGCTTTCCATAGCAATAGCCAATTTGCACAATTCATCGCCTTTTTGCGCATTGATTTCAATGTCGCGTCTGTCGGCAAAGCGGCCGCCCGTGATGGCTTTTACACCGCTTTCACGATTTAAAATGCGATACATTTCTTCGGGAGCCATGTTAAGCTTTTTCATCATGTGAAAACAAATAGACGGGTCAATATCGCCGCTGCGCGTACCCATGATTAAGCCCTCTAAGGGGGTCAAACCCATGCTGGTGTCATAGCATTGACCGTTTTTCACGGCGGTACAGCTGGCACCGTTGCCGATGTGGCAGATAATGGTGTTAGTGTCTTCTACATTTTTACCCAAGAGCACCGCTGCACGACGGGAACAGTACATTACAGACGTTCCGTGCGCACCAAAGCGGCGCATGCTGTAATCGGTGTACCATTCACGCGGCAAAGCATACATATAGGCAAAAGCCGGCATGGTTTGGTGGAAAGCGGTATCCATTACACAAACGTGTTTGACGTTGGGTAAAATAGATTTGGCCGCTTCAATACCCATGATGTGGGCCGGATTGTGCAGGGGAGCTAAATCGGAAATGTTTTTAAGTTCTGCAATTACTTCGGGCGTAGCTTCTACAGATTTGGTAAATTTACCGCCGTGTACAATGCGGTGACCAACGGCAGAAATCATATTGATGTTTTCAATGACGCCGTGTTCTTTATGCGTTAAAGTGCTGATAACTAAATTGATAGCATCTTTGTGATCTTTGCAATCTTGTTGCAATTCATAAGCAGCTTGCCCCGGACGTTCATGGGTGATAAAAGAACCCGCAATGCCGATACGTTCTACACCGCCGGCGGCTAAACTGCGTTTTTTCTCCCAGTCATACACGCTGTATTTGACAGACGAACTGCCGCAGTTGAGAAACAGAATAATCATGTAATATACCTCTTGTTAGATTTCGGTCCTGCGCGCGTGCGCAAGAAGGATAAAATAAAAGACTTCCCCTCTATTGTAACAAATTGAAAGCCAATGGGCGAGGTTGCCAGAGAAATTTCTTTTTGTTACCATTAAAACAGAGGAGAATATTTATGAGAAAAATTACTTTTATATTTTTTATCTTATTTTTTACGGCTTCCCTATATGCGGCCGTAGAACTGACGGGGCCGGGGGCCATTGAAAATATTGCCGGTGTTGCAGGCAAGCGCGGGTTTTCAGGCGATAGCAGCGACGCTACAGAAGCTCGTTTAGCCAGCCCATTGGGCATGGTAGTGGATAGATGGAATAACATTTATATTGCCGATACTTTGAACCACCGTATCCGATATATTAATGCTCGCACGGGCCGTATTTATACGGTGGCAGGTACGGGCAAGGCAGGGTTTTTTAATGACGGCGGTAATGCTGATATGGCGGGCCTGCGCGGACCGACAGGGCTGGCTATGGACAGCCTCGGCAATTTGTATATTGCCGATACGGGCAACCACCGCATTCGTATGTTAACCCCTAAAGGATATTTGCATACCATCGCGGGCAACGGTACCCGCGGTTATGAGGGAGAGGGCTCTCGTGCTAAAAGTACGGCTTTAAATGCGCCCACGGGGGTGGCTGTGAACAGCAGAGGGGAAATTTTTATTGCAGATACAGGAAACCATCGCATTCGCAAAATAGACCGCACTACAGGCATTTTAACCACGGTGGTGGGGAAAGGATATGCCGGAGATGACGGCGATTTTGGGCTTGCCGGAAATGCCCTTTTAAATAAGCCCAGTGCCATTATTTTTGATAAACATGATAACTTGTTTATTGCCGATACCAAAAATCACAAGATCCGCTTTGTGGACCATGTGAAAAATTTAATTTTTACCTTTGCAGGCCGCGGACGCTCCGGTTTTTGCGGAGATAATAATTACGGCAGGCTGGACGATATTTGCTTTAATGACCCGACTGGGTTGGCCCTTGACCGCATGGGACGCTTGTACGTAGCGGATACGGACAACCAACGCATTCGCCGTATTAATATAAATCTCAAGGAACGCCGCGGCGAGGCCGAAACTGTGGTGGGCAACGGATCCAGAGGTTATAACGGGGCCAATATGAACGCGTGGGACGCGTCTTTGGCTTATCCGGGAGCGATGTTTATTTCTCCGCTTGATATGTTGTATTTCTTGGATACGGGCAATAATGTTCTCCGCCGTGTGCAAGCCATTTCCCGCGTGCGTCCGCCTACCAGTTATTCTGCTTTCGGGCAGGCCGCGCAAGCGGTAGATAGCCGCAATTTTGTAGAGGTACTTTTTGCTCCGCAAAAGGAAAGACTGCAAAGCGGAAATTGACGGCTTTTTTCAATTATAAAAAAAGAGTCTTTTTTGGACTCTTTTTTTATGGTTAAATTCCACCGAATCTTCTGTGGCGGTGCTGATATTCCAGCACCGCTTTTTTTAGTTCTTCTTTGTCAAAGTCAGGCCACAAGACGGGGGTAAAATAAAACTCACTATATGCCGCCTGCCACAGTAAAAAGTTAGAGAGTCGTTGCTCGCCTGAGGTGCGGATAATCAGCTCCGGTGCAGGCAATAGAGGTTGATAGAGGTGTGCGGTGATGTCTTGCGCGGAAATTTGTGTTTTTCCTTGAGCCAAAAGTTGATTGACCGCATAAGTGATTTCTTGTTGGGCACCGTAGTTTAGGGCCAAATTTACCGTCAGACCCGTGTGCGCGGCGGTGCTTTGTACCAGTTTATCAATTTTTTGCAAAATTTGTGGCGGCAAGGGTTCTCTTTCTCCGCTGACCCAAATGCGCAGATTTTTCTTTTCGGCTGATTTTTGATATTCGTCTAAGGTTTTTTCCAAAAGATTCATCAATGTGTCAATTTCTTCTTTCGGGCGGGACCAGTTTTCAGTGGAAAAGGCGTACAAAGTCACAAATTCAATCCCCAGCTCCGTTGCGGCCTCTATCACGCGACGCACGGCTTGTGCGCCCTCTTTATGCCCTGCAGAACGCGGCAAATTACGCGCAGCAGCCCAACGACCGTTGCCGTCCATGATGATAGCGATATGCTTAGGAGCGGGATTTTCTGTACTTGTCATACTTTTATTTTACTTAATTAAAAGACTTAGATAAAGCTAGCATAAGGGGTTTTGTTTTTATAAAATACAAATATGCACTTTGTAAAATATCAAGGGCTCGGCAATGATTTTGTATTTGTTGACGAGCGCAACGTAAAATTTAAAGATGTTTCCCGCGCGGCACAAATTTTGTGTGACCGCCGCTTTGGTGTGGGGGCGGACGGGCTGATTTTAATATCACCCTCCGCTACAGCCGACGCACGCATGCGCATTATCAATTCCGACGGCAGTGAAGCTGAAATGTGCGGAAATGCCTCGCGCTGTGCGCCGCTTTTCTGCAAGAAATTGGGCTTGCTAAACGGCGATGAAATGCTGCTGGAAACCTTGGCCGGGCCGATTAAAACCCACGTGAAAGACTGGGAGAAAGGGCTTGTGTCTGTAGATATGGGCGCGCCCAGACTGACGAGGGGGGAAATCCCGATGAGCGGTAATCCTGCCGAACGTGCTGTGGAAGTGGCGCTAACGGCCGGCGGTCAAGAATGGCGCGGTACGGCCGTATCTATGGGTAATCCGCATTTTGTGATTTTTGTGCCGAATATTGATTTGATAGATATTGCTCACGTAGGTCCTGAAATTGAAAAACATGCATTCTTCCCCAAAAAAACCAATGTGGAATTTGTCCAAAAATTAGACAATCATACCTTGCGTATGCGCGTGTGGGAGCGCGGTGCCGGCATTACGGCTGCTTGCGGTACGGGCTCTTGTGCCACGGCGGTGGCAGCGCTGCTGACGGGCCGAACGGAAGAAACGGTACGTGTGATTTTAGACGGCGGAGAGCTGGAAATAGATTGGACGGGGTGCGCACACGTACGCATGACGGGCCCTGCGCAAAAAGTTTTTGAAGGAGAATTTGTACAAGAGTTATGACGAAAATAAATGAAAACTATTTAAATTTGCAAGGCAGTTATTTGTTTGCCGAAGTAGCCAAACGCACGGCCGCTTATAAGGCTGCCAATCTCACCCAAGAAGTCATCAGCTTAGGCATTGGAGATGTAAGCCAACCGCTGGTACCTGCGGTGGTGGACGCCATGAAAAAAGCCTGCGACGAAATGGGCCAACCGGGCACTTTCCGCGGATACGGCCCCTACGAAGGGTATGACTTTTTGCGTAAAGCTATTGCAAAATATGATTATCAAGCGCGTGGAGTAAACATTGCCGAAGATGAAATTTTCGTCAGTGACGGTGCTAAAAGTGACGTGGCCAATTTCCAAGAATTGTTTTCTGTTCATAGCCGCGTAGCATTGCAGGATCCTGTATATCCTGTTTATTTAGATACCAACGTCATGGCAGGGCGTAGCGGAAGATTTGAAAACGGACAATTTAAAAATATTATTTACTTGCCTTGTACGTCAGAAAATAATTTTTCTCCCGACTTGCCCCAAGAACATGCGGACTTAGTGTATCTTTGCTCGCCCAATAACCCCACCGGATCTGTGATGAGCCGTGAAGAACTGAAAAAATGGGTAGATTGGGCCTTGGAGCATAAGGCCGTCATTTTATACGACAGCGCCTATGAAGCATTCATCCGTGAGGAAAACGTACCGCACAGTATTTTTGAAGTGGAAGGAGCAGAAAAGTGTGCGGTGGAGTTTCGCTCTTTTTCCAAGACGGCCGGTTTTACCGGTACGCGCTGCGCTTATTGTGTGGTGCCCAAAGCCTTGGAAATTTATGATGATTTAGGCAATGCCCACAAAGCCAATGCTTTGTGGATGCGCCGCCAAAGTACCAAGTTTAACGGAGTCCCTTACATTATCCAACGCGGTGCCGAAGCGGTATATTCCGAAGAAGGACTACGCCAAACAAAAGAAATTATAGACGGATATTTAGCCAATGCCCGTGTGATTTACAGCGCACTGAAAGAGACGGGTTTGGAAGTATTTGGCGGTCAGAATGCTCCGTATATTTGGCTGAAAACTCCGCAAGGAATGAACTCTTGGCAATTTTTTGACTATATGCTTGAAAAATTGCAAATTGTAGGTACCCCCGGTTCCGGTTTTGGCCACAGCGGGGAAGGGTATTTCCGTTTGACAGCTTTTAATACGGCTGAACTTACGCAGAAAGCGGCCCAACGTATTTTAAACTTAAAATAAGGAGGATATATGAAGAAAGGTTTCACATTAGTAGAAGTATTGGTAGTGGTATTGATTATCGGCATTTTGACATCGGTTGCTTTGCCTAATTATAAAAGAAGTATTGAAAAAACACGTGCTACCGAGGCGATGAACACCATCAAAGCCGCCAATGATGCCGTATATGCTTATGCGGCGGAAAGAAATAAATGTCCGGATAATTGGAGAAAAATTTTGATTTCCATTCCGGGAGAACAAACAGCCCAATATAAGATTGTCGGGAAATATTTTGAGTATTATTTAAATGCCGCGGCGGGTGCGCCCATCCCCGGTACTTTGTGCGGCGGAGTAGTGGCCAACAGAATTGGCGGAGGATATCAGATTTGGAACCCGTATGCTACCACGGAATCGGGCAAACGTACGTTGGCCTGCAGCTCTGCTAATAAAGCGGGTATTGGTATTTGTAAATCTTTGGGCATTTATACAACCGCCACTCCTTAGCCACCCATTAATTAAAAATACTTTTTTGACAAAACCGCCCGAAAGGGCGGTTTTTTAATGAAGGGATAATTTTCTATATGATTTCAGCTGCTTTTTAATAGCGGAAAATTAATCTTCCAAATACAACAACATATAACCACTCTCAAATAAGACTTCGGTTTTTTGTGCGGTAATGACATTGGAAATGCCTGTTTGCCCCAGCTGCCATTCTACACCGTTTAGACGATATTTGACGCCTTTTAAAGTAATGTTTTGGCAAGACGTCAGCGGTATAATACTCATGCGGGCCCCTTTGCGCGCAGAAAAAACAAAAGATTTTGTGAGCGGAAAAATGCGCCAATTTTCACCGATGAAAGTGATTTTGATTTTTGAAAGATAGGGTAAAACGGATAAAAAATTACCCAGCGTAAAATCTAACCGGCCTCCCGTTGCTCCGACGATAAAACACTCGTCAAATTGTTGTAGGGTCAGCCAGTCTAAGGCCTTTTCCAAGTCTGTATTATCTTGGCGCTTAACATGAATAAAAGGGATATTTTTAAAGGTTTGACGAGCGCGGGAGGAGGCGGAATCTAAATCTCCGATGACGGCATCGGGCATAATACCGGCCGTCAGCGCACCGTCTGCCCCACCGTCAGCAGCCAACACGAAATCTACTTTTTGTGCCCATTTTTTAAGCCATTTTTTGGGCTTTTCACCGTTACAAATCAGTAGTGCTTTTGACATGTTTTGTTGCCTTTGTTTTGCTGAAAACTAAAATTAAAATACTTGTGCTTACCCCAATGTAAAACCCGTCTATTTGCGCCCACACTCCGCTAAGCGGCCAAAGTTTCCACACCGTCACTACCCCCGCACTGCAAAGTGCGCTGCAGACAAACAAATTGTCGCTGATGCGTTTGGGATAAATATATCCTACCAAAATAGGAACGAGCAAACAGGCCGAAAAGTAAGAACCCAGCGTAATCCAAATTTCTTTAAAACTGCCGTTAAGTAACATCGCCATTACAATGGCTAAAGCACCAACGACAAAAAGTGAGATTCGGTTGGAAAAGACAATATTTTTAAAGCGGTTTTTCAGTAAATCATAACTAAGGGTATTGGAAGCAATGAATAAAAATGAATTAAGTGTAGATAAGATGATAGCCAAAATTCCCGCTACAAAAAATCCTTTCAGTCCCGTCGGCAACAGCTGCACCGCATAAAAGAAATATGCCTCTGCCGGCTCTGCCGCAGGCAGTAAGGCGCGCGCATACAAAGAGCCTAATGTGGTGCATATATCAAAGCAAAACCAGATAAAAGTGGAGATGAGCACGCCTTTTTTAACAATTTGCGGGCTTTTGGCTGCAAAACAGCGTTGGTAAAAGCTGGGGTCTATTAGGGTGGCCAAGGCAATAAACCCCCAAATCAGCGTGTTTAGTACCCCGTTTCCGCCCGTTAAACTAAAGTGGGAGGGGGGGAGATTTGCTTTTAGAAAAGAAAGACCTCCAAAGTCCTGCACGGAAAAAAGCACCACCAAAAGTACCGCACTGCACATGACGAAAAATTGCACCAAGTCCGAAAATACCACCGCTTTAAAGCCGCCCCATGCCGTGTATAAACAGGTAAAAACGGTGCCGATAATCATGCCGTTTAGGACCCCGATTCCAAAAATCATATTCAAAAAAAGCCCCAAACTCAACACATAGGCCACGGGTGTAATATAAAAGAAAGTAAACACTGCTGCCACTTTTCCTGCTTTGGGGCCGAACATATTTTGCGCTAAATCAGGCAGGGTAACGGACTGATATTTGGCCACTCTTTCAGCAATAAAAAAGGCAAAAATAATATAGGCCACATACCAGAAAAATCCCTGCGTCACAAAATTGTAAATGCCGTAATTAAACGTAATTTCATTGACACCGAAAATGCCCCCGTACCATGTAGCGACTAACGTAGCTACAAATAAAGGCAAGGTCAACTGACGGCCCATGAGCAGGTAATCTAAGGCGGTATTTTGCGGTTTTTTTTGGCGGTAGTGGCCATAGATAGCCACGGCAAAAGTCAGCACCAGTACTATGCCGAATACCCACCAATCTGCCGCAGAAAGATAAGAAATAATTTTTAGTTTAGTAAGCATTTTTAATCTGAAAAAGGCCCCTTGTTGGGGCCTTTTTATTTTACCAAATATAATATGCCGGTATCAGCAACAGCAAAGACAGCGTAATTAAAATTACTTCCAGTTTTATAAACCATTTTACCCATGCTCCGTAAGAGATACCCGCCAAGGCCAACGCTCCCATCGTAACCGGAGCCGTGGGAATAATGGGGTTGCCCCAGCCTTCGCCAAACTGATAGGCCAAAATGACCGTCTGGCGCGATACATGTACCAAGTCTCCCAACGGAATCATAATAGGCATGGTCAGTACGGCTTGGCCCGAACCTGATGCGATAAAAAAGTTCAAAATCGTCTGCACAAAGAACATGGCTTGAGAAGCCAAAATGGGGTGCAAAGACCCTAAACTTTGGGTCATGGCATGCAGCACCGTATCTAAAATATGACCTTGTGTTGCAATGATGACGATAGAGCGCGCCAAAGCCATCAAAATACACACGCCTATCATGCTTTGCGCACCGGCTAAGATAGCATCGGTGGTCTGGTCCAGTTTGAGTTTGCCAAAGTAAGCCGCAGCAATCGTAACGCCTAAAAATACGGCGGCAATTTCCGTCATATACCATTGGTATTTTATGATACCGTAAAACAGCACCCCCATACCGATTAGAAAGGCCAAAAGCACCAATTTGTGTGCGCGTGTCAGGCGGAAAGATTCATCTACCACCACATCATTGACAATATTGAGCTCGGCTCGTCTGACAACGTCCATTTTACAAGTTAAACTTTTGCTGGGGTGCTTGCGAATTTTTTCTCCGTACCAAGTAAAAAAAGCAGCTATCACTGAGGTGAAAATAAACCATACCAGTACGCGGTATTGCCAGCCGGAGTACATGGGCAGTTGTGCAATGGTTTGCGCAATGCCAACGGTAAACGGATTGACAAAGGCCGAAGAAAACCCCGTAAAAGCGCCGATAAACGGAATAGCCATGCCTACCAACGTATCATATCCCAAAGAGAGCGCAAGCGGAATAAAAATAGGGATAAAGATAAGTGTTTCTTCTTCCATACCGAACACCGCTCCGCACAACGAAAATAAAAACATACAGGTAGGGATAAAAAAGATACGGTGTTTGGGGTGTTTGGCAAAATAAAAACTTACCTTTTTAACCACCGTGCTGACGGCCCCTGTACGTTCTATCACGGTAAACAAAGCACCTACCACCAAAATAAAGGCAATGATTTCAGCGCATTGATGAAACCCTTGGATAGGAGCTTGCAAGGCTTGGCCCAAGCCTTGCGGGCTGGCTGCTACCGCATGATAAGAGCCTGCCACGGCAATCGTGCGGCCGTCTTGCTCTATGCGATCATATTCTCCGGAGGGAATAACCCACGTGAGGGCCGTAACGGCCAACATAATGCAGAAAATTAAGAAATAGGTGTTGCAGAATTTGGAAAGAAATTTTTTCATTTTTGTTTTCCTCTTTTAAATCAAAACCTTCCGCCGGCTCAAACAAAATAAAATGCGGCGGAAGGTCTTTTAAAATACTTACCAGTTCATAAAATACGGCGGAACTAAAGCCGCAAAAGAAAGCAGATACATCACAATCAATAACGGGGCCAACCACTTAAGCCATTTGGCAAAAGCAATATTGGCAAAACCAATAGCGGCAATCGTTACCGGATCGGTGGGGAAAATCATATTCAGCCAGCTGCCGCCCAATTGGAACGAAAGTACCATGGTTTGGCGCGTAATGCCGATTAAATCAGCTAACGGAGCCAAAATAGGCATGGTCAATACGGCTTTGCTGGAACCGGACGGGATAAAGAAATCTATGACCGTTTGCAATATCATGGCCGCCCAAGAGGCACAAATCGGGTGCAGTTTAGAAATGCCTTTAGACATAAAATTAAGCAGTGTATCTAAGATTTGTCCGTTTTGGGCAATGAGTACAATGGCTTGGGCAAAACATAAAGTAATAGCAATGGAAGCCATACCGCGTACACCGTCAAAGAAACTATCGGTAAATTGGCTCATGTTCAGCCCGCCCAAAATGGCAGCCAAAAAGCCTACTCCCAAGAATAAAGCGGCAATTTCGGTAATGTACCAACCGCTGTTTTCAAGGTGTAAAAGCGTCATCAAATCAAGGCCGGTAAATCCTTTGATAAAGTCGCACAGTTGCGGTTTTAAAACGCCGCAAACCAGCGTAATCATGCCAAGACCGAAAGCAATTAAAACCAATTTTTGACGAGTGGTGATTTTTTGGCTGTCATTGTTCATGCCCAGTTCTTTGCGTTTGGCTTGGTCATATTCGTAGGTCAAGCTTTTGGTCGGATCCTTGGTAATTTTGCGCGCGTAAAGCATTAAAAATGTAATGACGACCGCAGTGCAGACGGCCCACACAATCAACCGGTACCCCAAGCCGGAGTACAAGGGTACTTGGGCAATACCTTGGGCAATACCTACCGTAAACGGATTGGTAAAGGCGGCAGCAAAACCGACTCCGGCACCTACAAAGGGAATAGCTGTACCGATAGCGGAGTCATACCCCAAGGAAAGAGCCAAAGGAATTAAAATAGGAATAAAAATCAAAGTTTCTTCGCACATGCCGAATGTGGCACCGCACAAAGAGAAAATGATAATTCCCATGGGGATAAAAAGAAATTTAAACTGAGGTTTCTTGCCAAAAAAATTGCTGGCTTCTTTAATGCCTGCTGTAATGGCACCTGTTTTTTCCACGACGGCCAATACACCACCGATAATCAGCAAGAAAGCAATCACTAGGGCCGTATTTTCAAAGCCTGTAATCGGGGCTTTGAGCACATCAAAAACACCCTGCGGGTTGGCTTCTACGGCATGGTAGGTACCTGCTACTACCACTTCTCTGCCATCGGTCAATACGCGGTCATAAGATCCGCTGGGCACAATCCACGTCATAGCCGTTACCAATAAAATAATGGCAAAGATAATGCTTAACGTGTTAAATTGCGGCAATTTAAACTTCAACAGTTTCATTTTCTTTTTTCTTCCTCCGAATATTTTATTTACAAAATAAAAACGGGCTTTTACCTCTGTACCACCCGGCTGTCGGAGAACCGATACCATAGGGCCCTGTAGGGTTGGTGCCGCAGTGCGCACCAAAAAGTACAAAAATAAAAGTCCGTCTTTTTTATATTTTACAAAAAACAAAAGCAAAAAGGAAAATTTTTTTTCCAAAAAACACCCGCTTTTTACAGCGGGTGTTTTCAATAGAACGGTTTAGAAATATAAATCTCGTTTTCCGTTTTTGATGTTGGCTAAATTAGTCTCTATCATTTTACGGATAGCGCCGCCCTCTTCAAAGTTTTCTTTGGTCGTGCTTTCAATCAGCGCGTAGCCTTTGGCTTTGAGCGAGGCAGGAGCAAAATCTTCTAAATATTCTGCAAAGGTGAACATGGCATTGGGCAAACAATGCTTTTTGATCAGGCCCGGTTTTGCCAAATCCATAAAGTCTTTACCCACGCGCCCCAAGCGGTAGCAACCCGTGCAGAAAGACGGCATGTGTTTGGCATCGGCCAGCGCATCAATCACTTCGGCCAAAGTACGCTCATCGGTTAAAGTGAACTGACTGCCGTTCTCTTTATCATAGGAATATCCGCCGGGGTTGACGCGGCTGGCGGCAGAAATCTGCGATACGCCCAGCTCCATACATTCGGTGCGCAGTTGTGCGCTTTCGCGCGTGCTTAAAATAATGCCCGTGTACGGAACTGCCAAACGCAGGACAGCCACCACTTTCTTGAAATCGGTATCAGTCAGTTGATACGGCGGGTGCAAGCTAAAGTCGGACCCTTCGGCAGGCTCAATGCGCGGAATAGAAATGGTATGCGGACCGACACCGTAGGTTTTGTCTAAATAAAAGGCATGCTCCAGCGTGGCCAAAATTTCGTACTTATAATCATACAGCCCCAACAGAGGCCCGATGCCTACATCATTAATGCCGGCTTTTAAAGCGCGGTCCATGGCGTCTAGGCGGAACTGATAATCTTTTTTGGCACCTTCTAAATGCAATTTTTCATAGGTTTCTTTATGGTAAGTTTCTTGGAAAAGCTGATAAGTACCGATATTGCATTTTTTAAGCTCTTCAAATTCTTCTTGCACCAGAGGAGCGATATTTACGTTGACGCGGCGAATATTTTGCCCGTTCCAACGGGTATCGTAAATGGCTTTGATGCTGTCATAGACATATTGCAAAGTACCACCGGGGTAAGCTTCGCCCGCTACCATCAAAATACGTTTGTGGCCTTGCTGTAAAAGGGCGGTAACCTCTTGATTGATTTCCGCTCGTGTGCTGGCATGGCGTTTTAAAGAGGTGTTGCTTTTGCGAAAGGCACAATAAACGCACTCATTAGTACAAATGTTAGAAATATAAAGGGGGGCAAAAAGTACAATGCGATTGCCGTAAATTTCTTCTTTAACGTATTTAGCTGTATGGAATAATTCTTGCAGTAGTTTTTCGTCTGTAACATTTAGTAAGACGGCAGCTTGCTCAAGGGTTAAGCCTTTGAGTTCTTTGGCTTTGGTTAAGATTTCCGTCACCTCGGCATCCGTGTGGGATTTGGCTTTTTCCAAGGTTCGTTGCAGTTTCTCATCATCAATAATCATATTTATATCATAGCACTTTTTAACCGATGCGGCGACGGAAAAATTCCACCGCCGCATCGGGTCCGTCGGATTTGTCCGACGTAGTACACGCAGGGATGAGGGCCTGCGTGCAAAGCGTTTTCTCTATAAGTAAGATATAACAGGGGAGCCTCATTTGGCAAGTAAAAAAAAGGGTTAGATTGGAAATTGTAAAAAAATGATAATTTTCGCTTGACTCTTTCTTTTTTTTTATGATAGAGTGCTTGTATAGGTGCCTAGGAGGTATATCTATGAAAAAATTATTTTTACTTGTTTTTGTGAGTTTGTTGGTCGGCGCGGCCACGGCAGAAGTGATTGATAGCGTGAGCTTTAACCCTGCGCGTTTGGGCCGTTATAAAAATTTAAAAATATCCGATACGCTCAGCACCATCGGTTCTGCGGAAACAGTTTTGTTTAATGCAGATTCCAATGAGTCTGTAACGTTGAGCACTTACGGAGATATAGACATCGGATCAGCCAAAGCGAAAACCGTTGATATGCCGCAAGCGGACGTGTATTCCCCGTCTGTGTACTTGATGGGTGGTGCTTTAAAAACAAAGAGAGCCAGCCTGCAATCTGGTTTAGATTTTGGTTGTGATGGCAGCGTAGGATCCGGCGGTGTGGGATCTGGCAGCACTACGGGTGATGTGGGCTGTGCCATTCCTTTATGGGTAAAGGCCGGTATTTTGGAGATGGGGAGCCATGCCTTAAAGATTAACGGAAAATATGTACCTGTTTTCAATAACTCTGCTGACAGTTTTGGCGGTATTAGATTGGGTGGAAACGTGATCCCTGTGCCGGAAGATCTTGGCAGTGGCCGCGGTTGCCGTTCTTTATCTTGGTACAGCCGCTACGATAGCGCCACTTCCAGCAACTATAAAGTTTTGGGTTGTGACGTGGGTTGTGACGTTGGTTGCGATGTGGGCTGTGATAATACTACTGCTAAGAAATGTATGGTTAGTCTTTCATCTCAAAGAGATTTTACGGCGGAGGATGTTTCCTACTTTGTTAACCAAGATACTTGTGACGGAAATCCCACAGAATTTAATGGGAAGTGTTCCGATTCCATGGTGTCTAAAGGAATGTGTACGGACTATTATTCCATTGGCTGCAATGGTGGTGGTGGTATGACGGGATATTGGTACGGAAGTTATGAGGAATTATCTTCATGGCCTTCGCAATATAGCGGTTATAGCAATTGTTATCTTAGCTATGAGCGACCTACCAATCCTACTGACCAAGGGAATATTAACTTTGCAAGTTGGGTAAAATCTCATAGTATGTCGCCGGGGAAAGCTTCGACCGCTTGTTCTCAAGTTTACACTCCCGCCGGTTACGGTGATTTGGGTTGTGGATTTAGTGGTTCTGGTGATACGGAAAAGGGAAGTTTCGTCTATTATTCTCCGGGAGCCTCCTGTTCCAAATCTGGCCAAACAGGTTCGTATTATTTGAAAATTCAGTTGGATTGTACTAAGAAAAGTCCTAAACACGATATGAAAGAACGTATTTGGAAATTCTGGTACGAATAAGAAATGACGTTTTAATAAAAACAGGCCAAGGATTCCTTGGCCTGTTTGTTTTTTATTTAATACAATATATACATGAATGCTACCCGCCGTGCCATGATTTTATTATCCGTAGCCAATGGGCTGTTGCTCTTTGGCTACGGTCTTTCTTTGCCATTTTTTACCGTTTATTTGATTAGCCAAAAGGGAATGAGTGCCTCTTGGGCGGGGCTGATTATTGCGCTGTCTTCTTTGAGCCGCAGTTTTTCCAGCGCTTTGGCGGGGGAACTGTCTGACGCGTTTGGACGCAAAAACATTATGTTGTGGGGGTTGGGGTTGGAAGTGGCGGCTATGCTGGGCCTTGCCCTGTGCATAGAGCATAATGCGCATTTGGGTTGGATTTTGGTGACTTATTTTTTGACCGCATTTTTGGGAGCTGCTTTTCGCCCTGCTTCCAATGCTTGGGTGAGCGACAATACCACCCCCAAACAGCGCGTAGAAGCTTTTGGCATTATTCGCATCGGGGTTAATTTGGGCTGGGCTTTAGGGCCTGCCGTGGGCGGTTTTTTGGTGCGCTATTCTTATAGTTATGCCTTTTATTTTACGGCTTTGGCCTACGCATTGACGGTGCTGTATGTGCAACGTACGCTGCAGGATAAATCTGCCGCTACGGGGCAAAGCAGACGTCCTAATTTTGTGTCTTTGGTCACTTCGCTTAAAGACAGTAAGCTGGCTAAAATTTGCTTTTATGTGTTGCTCATTACGGCAGTTAATTCTCAGTTGGTGGTGGGGCTTTCGGTGCATTGTCACACTTATTTAAATATGCCGGAATATTATATTGGTTGGTTTTTCACTATTAACGGACTGGCCACGATTTTGCTGCAATATCCCGCCAGTAAAATGATGGAAAAAATGCGCCTTTCCACCGCTTTGTTTTTAGGCTGTTTGCTGTACGCGGTGGGGTATGGATCGGTCGGTTTTTTTGATACTTTCTTGCCTATCGCTTTTGGGGTGTTTTTAGCTTCCGTGGGGGAACTAATCGTCAACCCTGCCGAGCAAACCATTACTTCCAATATCGCTGATTCGCGCACTCGTGGGCGGTATTTGGGCATGATTATGGTGTTTTATAATTTGGGGTCTTCGGTGGGGTTTTTTGCCGCGGGGTGGCTGGGGCAATATGTTGCCTCCGTATTTTTGGCAGGACCGTGGCTCATTATCGGAGCAGTGGGCTTGTTGGCAGGTATCGGGTTTTTACGCTTGCGCAGAGATTTGACTGATGAGCAAGACGGAAAATATAATGTGCCCGTTCCTGTTAAAAAAGACACGGTTACTTTGCACTGACCCTTTAGATTTATTACCATAAAAGAAAGGAGAAAAATATGAGAGGAATTATTTTTGCCGTTTTAACTTTGATTGTAGGCGGGCTGATTGCCTTGGGGTTGGAATGGTTGGCTGCTTTTTTGCCGGGACAAATGGCGGGTGCGTTGCTTAAAGTTTATTCCGTCGGTATTCATCCGTTGTCTGTACACATTAATATTTGCGGTATTTTGGGTGTGATTTTTGGTTACATCATCATTTCTAAATTTGTGAAAAAATAATATGAAAATTATCTTGGCTTCCAAATCTCCGCGTCGGATACAAATTTTAAAAGAATTAGGTTTTTCTTTTAAGGTTTGTCCGTCTGAGTTGGCGGAGGATACTTCTTACAAAAGACCTCATTTGCAAGTGGCTGATTTATCTGCCAAAAAGGCTTTGGAAGTGGCGCAGAAATACCCTGATGCGTGCGTCATCGGAGCTGATACACTGGTGTATTGCGCCGGAGAAGTAATCGGAAAACCGAAGGATAAAAAAGACGCTTTGCGCATTTTAAATAAGCTAAACGGTACTTGGCAAACCGTATATACAGGCGTGACGCTGATTCATTTAAACAGCCATACTTTTTTGCAAGGGGTGGATAAGACCGCTTGTAAAGCGCGTAAACTTGCGGCCCAAGAACTAAAAGAAATGGCCGGAAAACACATGGATAAAGCCGGTGCCTATGCCGTGCAAGATAGTGATGACCAATTTATAGAAAAAATGAAAGGAAGCCGTACTAATGTGGTGGGGTTTCCGGTAGAATTATTTCAAAAAATGTTTAAGGAGTTTTCAAAATGATAAAAACAGATTTAATGATTATCGGTGCAGGTCCTGCCGGATGCAGTGCCGCTATTTATGCCGTTCGCAGCGGTGTGAAAACCATGATTGCCGGAGGTGCTATGCCGGGGGGACAATTACTGCAAACCAATGATTTAGAAAATTATCCCGGTTTTGAAAATCCCGTCGGCGGTTTTGAGCTTATGACTGCTATGCATAAGCAGTGTAAACGATTGGGAGTGGAAATTTTGACGGATAAAATTGTCAAAATTGAAGGAGAAAAAACCCCGTTTATTTTGACCGCCGAAAGCGGAGAACAGTATGAAAGTATGGCTGTAATTATTGCAGCCGGTGCCAGTGCCCGTTGGTTGGGGGTCAGCGGAGAAGAAAAATTAAAAGGACACGGCGTGTCTGCCTGTGCTACCTGTGACGGTTTTTTCTTTCGCGGTAAAGAAGTGGTGGTTGTCGGCGGCGGAAACACCGCTTTTGAAGATGCCTTGTTTTTATCTCAATTTTGTCCCAAAGTTACCTTGGTCCACCGCCGCGAAGGTTTCCGCGCGGATGCCGTGACCGTGGAAAAAGTGAAAAACACGCCCAATATTTCTATGATGTTAAATTGTGTGATTGACGAGGTAATCGGTCAAGAAAAAGTGACGGCAGCCATACTGCGTAATGTAAAAACACAAGAAAAAACAACCCTTTCTTGCGACGGTATTTTTGTAGCGGTGGGAGCCGTGCCGCAGACGGACTGGCTCAAAGAATCTGCCGTAAAATTAACCGAAAACGGCCTTGTGCAAGTAGATGCACATCAACAGACCAATGTATCAGGTATTTTTGCCGCTGGCGACTGTACGGAACCTGAATTTAGGCAAGCCATCGTGGCGGCCGGAAGCGGTGCCAAGGCAGGTATTTCGGCGGCATCTTTTATTAATTTACACCGCTAGAATATAACCTAAAAAAGCGCACTTTTTTGGTGCGCTTTTTTACTAGACTTATGCAAAGGGGGAAAATTATGAAAGAAATAAAATATAACGAACATGCTAAAGAAGTGTTAGAAATTTTACAAAAGGGTGCGTTTTTAACGACTCATGCTGACGGTAAGACCAATACTATGACCATCGGGTGGGGGTATTTGGGTTATTCTTGGAGAAAACCCGTATTTGGCGTAATGGTGCGTCACAATCGCTATACTCATAATCTCTTGGATAAAAACGGCCAATTTACCGTTACCTTGCCGCAAGAAGATTTAAGTAAGGAACTTGCCTTTTGTGGTGCCAAGTCCGGTTTGCAAACCGATAAAATAAAAGCGTGCGGCTTTAGCCTTTTGTCCGCCCAAACGGTAGACGTACCGCTGATTGCCTGCCGCGGTTTTCAATATGAATGTAAGGTGTTGTGCAAGATGGAAATGCAGCGTCCTTTAGTGGAAGAAATCGTCCGAGAAACATGGTATGAAAAAATGCCCGACGATTACCACACTTTTTATTTTGGTGAAATTACGGCCTGCTATGTAACTGAATAAAAAAACGCTCCGAAAGGGGCGTTTTTTACGATGCAGAAAATAAAAACCCCCTTGAGGAGTAACAGGGGGTTTAAATGGGAACCGCTGCAGCAGGGTTTGGGACTACAGCGGTCAGGGAATAAATCTTTTCTATATACTTAGTTTAACAGTTCTATATCGGTAGAAAAAGGGTCTTTGGGCCTAAGAGAGGTTAGTTTTTGGACCTAGAAGAAAATAGGCCTTTTGTGATATAATTTTGGAAGTTATGGAGGAGTTATGAAAAAAATTTTTTACTCTTTTTTGCCTTTGCTTTTTTGTGCCTGTCAGACCTTGCCTACATCGTCAGAATGGTTAGCGCGCGGAGACGGATATTTAAAAGACGGCAAAACGGCGCAGGCCTTAAAAGCCTATAACCGTGCATGGAAATTAAATGACCAAAATGCCGCTGTTTATGCTTCCCGCGGAGCGGCCTATTTTTTTGCGGGAGATTATCCGGCCGCTCAAGCTGATTTTATAAAAGTGTTGGAAATTAATCCCTATCAGGCAGACGGATATACGGCGCTTGGTTCTGCTTTGGCGGCCCAAGGGGCTTATGAAGAAGCTTTGAAAATGCTTAATACGGCATTGATATTGGCACCGAATAAACCGGAAACCTTTTTCTCCAGAGGCGGTATTAATTTTATGTTGGGAAAATACGACCAAGCCGTACAAGATTACAGCTATGTGCTTAAAATCCGTCCGGCAGCGGATGTATATAATGCACGCGGAGCGGCTTATTTACAAATGGGAGAAAAAGAAAAAGCCGAGGCAGACTTTGCGGCTGCCCAAAGCGATCAAGTGCCGCAAAAGTTAAATGATTACACTATGATAGATTAAATTTTACGACGAGAAAAATAATTTATTGCAACATTGTGTATTCATTTGATATAATATTTATGTTGAATTTACGTCACCGTAGCTCAGTTGGTTAGAGCGAGCGTTTCATAAGCGCTAGGTCGGTGGTTCGAGCCCACCCGGTGACACCATTTTAAGGCCCTTCTTCAGAAGGGCCTTTTTCTTTTGTTTACCCTCTAAATTTGCTATAGTAAAAAGAATGAATACACCTTCTCTTTATGATGTTATTATCGTCGGTGCAGGTGCCAGCGGACTGGTGTGTGCGCTGCAGTGTGCCCGTCGCGGTAAAAAAGTGCTGTTGCTAGAAAAAGAACAGCAAGTGGCCCGTAAAGTATTGGTCAGTGGCAACGGGCGCTGTAATTTGACCAATGCTCATGTCTGCGTGAGTGATTATTTTGGCACACCACAGTTGGCACAGTCCGTCCTTCATCAATTTTCTTTTCAAGATTGTATGGCTTTTTTTCATGAGTTGGGGGTACTTACGCAAGAGGAAGGACTTGGCCGCGTTTTTCCGTTGACGGGTAAATCTAGTGCAGTGGTGGAAGCTTTGCGCGTGGCTTGTGTGGAAAATGGTGTGGAAATACGCCTTGGAAGCGAAGTAAAAAAAATAGAAAAGAAAAAGCATTTTTTGGTTTCTTTGCAAAGCGGTGAAAAATTTATTTCCAAATATGCCGTATTGGCTTGCGGGTCAAAAGCGTATCCGCAAGTGGGGGGAACGGAGAATGGATATCAATTGGCCCAGTCTTTAGGTCATCACATTATACCGCTTACCCCGTCTTTATCGGCATTAAATGTCAAAGAAAAGGCTGTTAGCCGCTTGCAAGGCATTCGCGCACAGGTGCAAACTGTTTTGGGGCGCGGTACGGACAAAGAAATTCGCACTGACGGAGAAATTTTATTTACTAATTATGGTCTTTCCGGTCCTGCGGTGCTAAACCTTAGCGGTGTTATCGGAAAAGCACTTTCTAAAGGGCCGGTAAGTATAGAAATTAATTTTTTTCCGCAAATTCAAGATATACAATCTTTTATTGAAGAGAGAATAAAACGTTTTCCTGCGCGAAAAGCAAAAGATTTTTTTGCGGGTATGCTGCATGAGAATATAGCCAATTTACTGATTGATTTTTGCGGTATTAAGAAAAATGTTTTGGTACAAGATTGGACGGAAAACGTAATTAAAAACGTATCAAAAACCCTCGGTGCATGGCCTTTTACGGTATTGTCTTTAAGGCCGTGGACGGAAGCTATGGTGGCGGCGGGGGGTGTAAATTGTGCCGAAATAAACTATAATACATTAGAGTCGTTGCGTTGCGGTGGCTTGTACATTTTAGGGGAACTTTTAAATGTGGACGGGCGCAGCGGAGGATTTAATTTACATTTTGCTTGGGGGTGCGGATACGTAGCCGCCAAGGCAATGCCGGAGGAGTAAAGTATGGCAGAAATCGTACGTAAAACAGCCAGTTTGAATGACCCGTTGCATGTGGGGTTTGTCCGCACTTATTTGGTGGACGGAAAAGAAGTGTATCGGGAAACGTTGGATAAAAATTTAGACATCGTGAAAAAGGAAGGCTCTTTGCCTGACGGCACGGTGAAAGAATTTTTTGAAAACGGAAAAGTTTATTTTGAATGTGAATTTAAAAAAGGCTTGCGCAACGGCCGCTGTCGCATTTACTTTGACAACGGAAAAGTAAGCATTGAGAAATTTTATGATAACGGCCTTTTGCAAGGAACCGCTCGTGTCTATCAGCCTACTGGACGTTTGCATAAAGAAATGAGCTATGTGGCAGACTGCCAAGAAGGCCGCCAAACGAAGTATTATCCCTCCGGAAAGATACTAGAGGTGGCGGAGTACAAAAAAGGCTATTTAAACGGTTTATGCCGCATTTATACGCAAGATGGAGACTTGCGCTCCGAATGTACCTACAAAGCCGATAAAATTATCGGAGATAAAATCATTTACCACCCCAACGGCACTATCGCGCTGATTTCTCCTCACAAAGACGGAAAACCCAATGGGGTAACCAAAAAGTTTAGCGAAACGGGAGAACTGATTGAAGAATGGTTCTTTGAAGACGGTGTGCTGACTTTAAAGAAAGTTTACTAAACAAAACAAAAAACCCGCTCTTAAGAGCGGGTTTTTTACAGTCAAAATTTTATTCGGCTGATTCTTCCAATTCTTCTTCGTACTCATACTCATTGTAATCGCGTACAAAAAGCAAAATGTACGCCAAGAGCGAAGCACCAAAGAACATCAAAAAGGAATAAGAGAACCACCAAAGTTGGTTAAGCGGGTTATAATCTAACTGAATGGACTGCCAAATCAATGAGCCCAAGATACACATCAAATATACCCACACGGAAACGGTGATGATTTTAACGATCAAATCTACCACACCCCATAAAAAACCCTTAGCCGCAAACGGCTTAACGAAAAAAGAATGTAATTTATTCATAAGTTTATTTTAATCTTCTTAAAGGGGAATGTCAACTGTTTTTACGGTTGAAAAGCAGGGTCGGTGGCGTTATAGCCAAAATTATCACTTCCCAGCACTCCATCATCTAAAAAATCGGGCGGTACAGTGCCGTCGGCTGTGTTATCCTGAGCTAAGGGGCCATTTTGCAAAGCTTGTGCCTGAGCAACTTCGGCGGAAGGAGTTTGGGCGGGCTTGGCCTGTGCGGCAGGGGCGGCTACTTTTTGTTTAGATGTTTTTTGACGGTACGTTTGGGTTTTGTGGTCGCTTTTTGTGCGGACTTTTTTTCTCCGCGCAAAGCTTCTAAAGCGGTTTCATGGGCGCTGTCTGCATTGATGCTGGGCAGCGTGTCATTGCGGAAGGCGGGATATTCCTCTCTGTTAAAATATTCCAAAGAAACGGGTGCCGTGGTATAAACCTTGGTGGTTTGTTGTTTGTTGGAAGATTTCTGTTGTCTTTTTGTTTTGGGTCTGGGGTATTGCACCGATTGCGTATCGGAATAAATCACTTCCGTAACTGGGGTTTCTTCCGTTAAGTCCACTTCTTCGGTCAAGCAGAAGTCAATTTTTTCTGCGGTGCTTTTGTCTAAGTTTTTATCCACGCGGCTGACACAGGTGGACGCTGCCAACAATGCCGGTGCGGAAAAGGAACAGATGGCTAATAGTAAAAATTTTTTCATTTTATTTCTCCTTACTTGAGATACTTTATTATACAAAAATTATTTTTTAGTATGGTTTCTTCTATGGGGAAAGCGCGCTGAGACTTGACTAATTTTTTTTTAACTACAATTTTTTCAGACGGAAAAATTATATAAAAAGGAGATGTATATGAAAAAAGGTTTTACCTTGATTGAACTATTAGTAGTAGTCTTGATTATCGGTATCTTGTCGGCGGTGGCTTTGCCGCAGTACACCGTCGCGGTGGAAAAAGCGCGCTTGGCAGAGGCAAGGTAGTTTCTTTTTTGCACATATAAAAAACCCCCGCTCTGAAAGCGGGGGTTTTTGTGTCAAAGCAACTTATTTTTTGGAGTGCTTGACGGGTTCGCCGTAGTAAGCTTTCAAGTACAATTCCTTGATTTCGCTCACGAGCGGATAGCGGGCGTTACCGCCGGTGCACTGATCGTCAAAGGCGAGCTCGGACAATTTATCCAAATTGGCCAAGAACTCTTTTTCAGGAATACCGTATTCTTTGATAGATTTCGGGATATTCAAGTCAGCTTTGAGCTGTTCAACCATGTTGATCAATTTTTGGACTTTGGCGTCTTTGTCATCGCCCAATTCGCTGCTGGGGGCAATGAAGTCCACAATCTTAGCATAGCGGCCTTTCACGAACGGATATTTATATTGCGGGAACAGACCTTGTTTGGTCGGTTTATCCGTAGCGTTGAATTCAATGACGTAAGAGAGCAACAAGGCATTGGCCAAACCGTGCGGAATGTGGTACATAGCACCGAGTTTGTGAGCCATGGAGTGAGACAGACCCAAGAAAGCGTTAGCAAAAGCCATACCGGCGATGGTAGCGGCATAGTGCATTTTTTCGCGGGCGTTGATGTCTTGGGCGCCTTTTTCGTAAGAGCTCTTTAAGTATTTAAATACCAAGCGGATAGCTTCTAAGGCTTGACCTTCCGTGAAGTTGGTGGAGAACACGGAGGTATAGGCTTCAATGGCGTGGGTCAATACGTCCAAGCCGGAGAAAGCCGTTAAGCTCTTGGGCATACCGAGTACGAATTCGGGGTCTACGATAGCCATATCCGGCGTTAAGGCATAGTCCGTAATAGCGTATTTGGTATCCGTTTTTTCATCGGTGATGATGGTGAACGGGGTTACTTCAGAACCGGTACCGGAGGTGGTGGGAATGGCTACCATGGTAGCTTTTTTACCCAAGTCCGGAGCGGCATAAATACGTTTGCGGATATCCATAAAGCGCATGGCGATATCTTCAAAGCTGGTGGTGGGGTTTTCATACATCAGCCACACCATTTTGGCTTCGTCCATAGCAGATCCGCCGCCCAAAGCGATGATAAGGTCCGGCTGCCAAGAATTGGCAATTTGCAAGGCTTCAGATACGTTGGCAATGTTCGGATCGGGCAATACGTTGGAGAAGACGCGATATTTAATGTTCAAGTTTTCCAAAACATCGGTTACCGTGCGGACATGGCCCAATTGTTCCATGGTTTTGTCGGTAATGATGTAAGCGCGTTGTTTACCGGCCAACTCAGACAAAGCATGAGACAAGGCACCGCGTTTGAAGTAGATTTTGGAAGGTACTTTGTACCAGTACATATTTTCGCGGCGTTCCGCGACGGATTTTACGTTCATAAGGTGTTTTACTCCGATATTTTCGCTGACAGAGTTACCGCCCCAAGAGCCGCAGCCTAAGGTCAACGAAGGGGCGAGCTTGAAGTTGTACACGTCGCCGATAGCACCCTGAGAAGACGGGATGTTGATTAAGGTACGAGCCGTGGGCATATCTTTGAAGATTTCAATGTGTTCTTCATTGGCTTCATGGGTATAAAGCACAGAGGTATGACCGGCGCCGCCGTATAAGATCAAATCACGGGCAAGCTCTACGGCATGGTTGAAATCTTTGGCGCGGTAGAAACCCAAGACGGGGGACAATTTTTCGCGGGCAAAGACTTCATTGTCGCTGACTTCGCTGGCTTCGGCAATCAAAATTTTGGTGCCGAGGGGTACTTTGATACCGGCCATTTCAGCGATTTTTACAGCGGTTTGACCTACGATACCGGAGTTCAATTTGCCGTCTACTACTACGGTGTCGGCCAATTTTTTGCGGTCTTTACCGGTCACAAAGTGACAACCGCGGGCAATAAATTCTTTCTTTACTTCTTCGTAAACGGCATCTTCGGCCACTACAGATTGTTCACTGGCGCAGATCATACCGTTATCAAAGGTTTTACTCATGATGATAGAGCTGACAGCCATTTTGATATCGGCGGTAGCATCAATCACGGCCGGGGTGTTTCCGGCGCCTACGCCGATAGCCGGTTTACCGGAGGAGTAGGCAGCTTTTACCATACCGGGGCCGCCGGTAGCCAAGATTAAGTTAATGTTGGGGTGGTGCATCAAAGCGTTGGAAAGCGGCATGGTCGGGTTTTCTACCCAGCTGATAATACCTTCCGGAGCGCCGGCTTCCACCGCAGCTTTCAATACGATTTTGGCCGCTTCAATGGTGCATTTTTTGGCACGCGGGTGCGGAGAAAATACGATACCGTTGCGGGTTTTCAAAGCGAGCAAGCTTTTGAAAATAGCCGTAGAGGTCGGGTTGGTGGTGGGAATAACACCGGCAATTACGCCGATAGGTTCAGCCACTTGACGATAACCGAAGGCATCATCATCAGAGAGGGTGCCGCAGGTTTTGGTGTCTTTATATTGGTTATAAATGTATTCGGAAGCGAATTGGTTTTTGATTACCTTATCTTCCATGATGCCCATACCGCTTTCGGCCACGGCCATTTTGGCCAAGGGAATGCGGTTTTGCGCAGCAGCGATGGCTGCGGCACGGAAAATTTTATCTACTTGTTCTTGGGTGTAGGTTGCATATTTGCGCTGGGCAGCTTTGACCGAGTTGACTACATTGTCTAACATAGACAATTCTTCTTCGGTGGCTACTGCAGCCGGCGCGGTTTTTTTCTTATCCGCCATAGCGAACTCTCCTTTTAGATTTCCAGCACATTTTTGATGTGTGGATATTTTTATATCTATAATGATACATTATTTGCAAAACCCCTGTCAAATTATAGACGGTAGTGGAAAAAAGGCAGTTGACAAATAAGGATAAGATAAAATAATATATAGATATTGTAATATCCAGATTTTTCAGAAGAGAGATGTTGAAATATGCGTTCAAATTTAGCCAAAAATTCTATCAGCAAACAAACCATTCGCCGTTTACCGCAGTATTTGCGTGTGTTTTACGACTTGCATGCTTATGGGCGTTCTTTGGTGTCTTCTACCGACTTAGCCGCTGAGACGGGCCTTTTGCCTATTGTGATTAAAAAAGATTTGCAGGCTGTAGGCGCGCCGACGAAACTCAGAGCCGGCTTTAAGGTGGCCGGTACGATAGAGGCTATTGAAGACTTTTTGGGGTGGGATAATTTAAACAAAGCTTTTTTAGTCGGGGCGGGGCATTTGGGCTCGGCACTGCTGGGGTTTTCCGGTTTTCAAAATCACGGGCTAGAAATTGTGGCCGCTTTTGATACCAACCCCGAGATGGTGGGCCAAGAAATACACGGTGTGCATGTATATCATACCGCACAACTAAAAAGCGTTATTCGCTCTAAAAAACTAAAAATTGCCGTGCTGACTGTGCCTGATTCTGTGGTGCAAGGCATTACCGATACTTTGGTAGAGTGTGGCGTTAAAGCTATTTGGAATTTTGCTTCTGTTAAGCTTTCCGTGCCTGAAGATGTGGCTGTGCAGCAGGAAGATATTGCGGCGGGGCTGGCGGAGTTGTGCGCCAAACTAAAGAGCAATTAGATAATAACGGCATCTTCGGTTGCTTGGCTTTGTGTGTGCAAACAATTTCTCATATTTAAGTTTCTTGACTCCACCTTGCCTGCGCTGTACCTAACAGTACTTGCCTTGGCAACTAGCGGAGCCAATAAATCATAAATCTGAAAAATCATGCTACGAGCATTTATTTTTCAGATGTTGCGAACGGCATCTTCGGTTAACTGTTTTTGTGTGTCCCTAAAAATAAGTTTTTTTCATAAATTTAAGCGGAAGTTTTCTAAAATCAAGTACAATATATCTATGACTACACAAACAGAAAATTTCCATAGCGGTTTTGCAGTGCTTTCCGGTTTGCCCAATGCGGGTAAATCTACGCTACTTAATGCGTTGGCGGGGGGGCTTTTGTCTGCCGTAACGGATAAGCCGCAAACTACGCGCCAAAATATTCTGGCCATTATTGAAGGGGACAATTTTCAGGTTATATTTGTAGATACGCCGGGCTTTTTGCGTCCGCGTTATAAACTGCAGCAAACCATGGCTGCTTGTGTAGATCGCGCCGTCAGTGAAGATGCAGATTTGGTGCTTCTTTTGGTAGACGCGGCCAATCCTGATTTGCCGGCTCATCAAGTCTTGTTTGAAAAGATTTCCAAAGTATTTTGCCCCGTCTATTTAGTGCTTACCAAAACGGACTTGGTCAAAGACTCGGCTGCCGTGACGGTGTTGGAAGAAGAAATTAAAAAATCTTTGCCGAATATTTCTAAAGTATTTACGGTGTGTGCGCCCAAATCTGAAGGGGTGGAACAGCTTAAATCGGCCGTGGCGCAAGCTATGCCTGTAAGCCCTGCCTATTTTCCGCTTGGACAATGGACGGACCGCTGGGAACGTTTCTATGCGGCGGAATTTATCCGTGAGCAAATTTTTAAGCTTTACAAAAAAGAAATTCCTTACAGCACACAAGTGGAGATTGAAAAGTTTACCGAAGATTTGGGAGATAAAAATTTTATTCGCGCCGTTATTCACGTAGAACGCGAAAGCCAAAAACCTATTATTATCGGTAAAGGTGGCGCAGCGATAGCGGAGCTTCGTAAAAAAGCGCAAAAGCGCATTGCTGAGTTTTTGGGTCGTCAGTACCGATTAGAGTTACAAGTGGTGGTTAGCCCCGATTGGAGAAATGACAGTAAACTTTTGGAAAAGTTTGGTTATATAGAACGGGACAAATAGTTTATGATTCATTAAAAAACCCCGCATGATGCGGGGTTTTTTATACGTCTTTGAAACTCTTTATTTTACTTCAATTTGCAATTCTACGCGGCGGTTTTGAGCGCGGCCGGCAGAGGTTTTGTTAGTGGCAATCGGGTTAGCGGAACCAAAACCGACGGCGGTTACATTTTCGGCTTTTACACCGCGTTCAACTAAGGCATTGGCCACGGCTTGGGCACGTCGTTGAGAGAGGTCAATATTATACAGCGGATCACCCAAAGAGTCGGTATATCCTTTTACGGTTACTTTGTTGTTGGGATATTTTTTGAGTACATTGGCGGTGGCTTCTAAATTTTGATTGGAAGAAGCGGCAATTTTATCGCTGTTATAAGCAAAGTGAATGGGTTCTTTAAATTTCAAAGAAATCACATTTCCTTCACGCGTAGCATTGCCCACAGAGGTCAAATCGGTGGCCTGTTCGGCAGCTTTTTTTTCGGCGGCGGCTTTTTGTGCGGCGGCCTTTTTGGCGGCGGTTTCTTTTTGAGCGTTCTGATTTGCCACGGAAGTAGCAGAGCAGGAGGCTTTGCGGCACGGGGTACCGGTGGTTCTTCTTTCACAATGACAAGCCGTCAAACATAAGGCGGCGGCACATACGAGGGCTACTTTTTTCATGTTCTCTCCTTTAAAATAAAAAACCCGCTCTTGCTGACACGGATTTTATTACAAATTAGTTGCCGGGATAAGGAAACTCAATTTCCACACGACGGTTTTGAGCGCGTCCTTCGGGTGTATTATTGGACACGATCGGACTTGCAGAGCCATACCCTTTGGCTGAAATGTTTTTTGCCGGTACTCCGCGAATTTGCAAAGAGTGGGCCACTTTGTCGGCGCGTTTTTGGGATAAAACTAAATTCTTTTTTTCACTTCCGCTGGCGTCGGTATAGCCGCGTACTTGCATTTGTACGGACGGGTTTTTCTTATATACTTTTACGGCTTCGTCTATAAATTTATAAGAGGAAAGTTTTATTTCATCTCCGTTTACGTCAAAAGATATGGTGGATAAATACATATGCCCTACGCGGCCGGGCTCAATGTTGCCCGCGTGACAAGCGACTAAAAATAAGGCTGCTACGGTTAAAAACATCAATTTCTTCATTTCTAAAACTCCCGCATAAAATACAGGTTATATTCTACAAAATTTTACAAGTTACTTTTGCTTTTTTTCGCATGAGTTCCCGGTACAGCTGGGTGACAGATTTTTGCAACTGAGGATGGATAAAATCTGGCAAAATGTAACTTAACGGCTTTAACACAAACTCCCGCTCAGGTATGCGCGGGTGGGGGACAAAAAGCATGACGTCCGTATCAAAAATCACTTGGTTTTCATAAAAAAGAATATCCAAATCAATGACTCTCGGACCATTTTTAAAAGTAGGTACTCGGCCCAGTTTGGTTTCTAATTCTTTTAATTTTCTAAGTAAATCTACGGGACCGTACGGCGTAGATAAAATAAGTACGGTATTTACAAAATCAGGTTGTGTATCATATCCTTCCGGCTCCGAAAGGATATAAGGGGCCACTTCTTTGAGTGTGCCCAAAGCGCTTAAAGCAGTAATGGCGCGGTCCAAATTTTCTTTAGGGTTTGCTTGGTTGCTGCCAAGGGCTAAAATGGCTTGGGGCATTATTCTTCGCCTCTGTATTCTACCCAGCGGTCCACATCTTCTGCTACTTTAATACTGTAGAGCTGAGGAATTTGGGTTTTGACACGGTTATAAATCCAAATAGCCAAGCTTTCAGCCGTAGGAAAAGACAAAAAAGTACCCAAATCTGCTCCGTTTAATCTCTTTTCCAGTTCGGTTTTAAAGAGTTGGCTGATTTGACGAAAATCAATTAAAAAGTGTTCTTCGTTGATGTTTCCGTAGAAAGTGGCCTCATAGCGGAATAGATGCTCATGCAAAGGCTCGGCCAAAAAACCGTCGTGGCTGTGCTTGGCGTGGAAAGAGCCTGTTTGGGTTAAATACACTTTGCTCATGAGTTGGCCTCCAGTTCATGAAAGAAGTTTAATACTTTTTGGGTTTCTTTGGCGTCATGTACGCGCAAAATATCGGCTCCGGCGCACAAAGCGGCAAAATTGGCACACAAGGTTTGCGTTTTGCGTTTGGGCGGTTTTTCGTTGGGTTGGCTTAAGAATTTTTTGTGGGAAAGACCGATTAGCATACGTGCACCCAGTGTTTTAAATTCGCTGCAGTGGGCCAACAAACGGTAGTTTTGTTCGCGTGTTTTAGCAAAGCCAAACCCGGGGTCTATGATGATTTGCTCCATTGTCAGACCGGCCTTTTGTGCTTCTTCTATTTTACTTGCTAAAAATTCTTTTACTTCTAAAATTAAATCTTCATATTGCGTATGTTCATACATGGTTTGGCTGTTGCCGCGGTTGTGGGTGATGACGATTTGCGCGTTAAAATCTTTCACCAGTTTAAACATTTCAGGGTCCGGTGTACCGCTGACATCATTAATCATATTGGCGCCTGCTTTTAAAGCTTCTAATGCTACGGGAATTTTGTAAGTGTCTTGAGATAAAATAATTTCGGGCCATGTTTGACGCGCGGTTTTGACCAGTTCTAAGGTGCGGGCAATTTCTTCTTCGGCTTCAACGGGCGTGGCAAACGGGCGGGTAGATTCTCCGCCGATATCTAAAATGCTGGCGCCGTCACTAATGTGTTGGCGGCATTTAGCCATGAGTTTGTCTAAATTATTCTGCGGGTCTCCATCATAAAAAGAATCCGGAGTGGCATTAACAATGCCCATGATTTTAGCGGTCATAGAAATCCTATTTAATCATTTCCAAAAATTCGCTGCGTACTTCCAGCTTTTTAAACGCGCCGCGAATGGCACTGGTAACCATGACGGCATTGTGTTTTTCAATGCCGCGCGAGCTGATGCACATATGTTTGGCTTTGCACACCACCATGACCCCGTGCGGTTGTAAGGTTTCCATCAAACTGTCGGCAATTTCTGCCACCAGTTTTTCTTGGATTTGTAATCTGCGCGCATACACTTCTACAAGGCGCGCCAGTTTAGAAATGCCCAGTACGCGGTCCTTGGGTAAATAACCGATGCTGATGGTGCCGAAGAACGGCTGTAAGTGATGTTCACAAGTGGAATAAAATTCAATATCTTTGAGCACCACCATTTCTTCACAAGAGCCTTCGGTAAAGGTTTTCAGTACGTCTTGCGGTTTTTGCTTATAACCGCCGTAGAGTTTGTCCCAACTGCGCAAAATGCGCATGGGGGTTTCCTGCAGGCCTTCTCTGGACGGATCATCACCGATATAGGCCAAAATTTCGCGCAAATTTTGCAAGATTTTTTCTTGGGAAACTTTGGCTACTTTATATTTGCCATTTTGTGTGTTTGCAGGCTTAGTCTTAGAAACGGATTTTGTTTGATGAGATTTACGCATAGGTCTATATTCTCCTGTAAATTACTTTCGGGCTGTAAGCAAACGGTGGTACGATCGTTTGCGTATTGAAAATATTTTTTTAAATCTTCCAAATCGGTTTGTTGTCCGACCACTATTTTGATGGCGTGTGCTTTTTTAAGCATTTCTTGATTGACATATTTTTTGGGGGACACAACCAAGAAATCAATATCAGATACATCTGCGTCTTGAGCGCCGTTAGTTTCCATGTGCACATTCCAAGCTTGTTTTTTTAGGGCACTGGCCAGGGAAGCAAAGTCTTGCTCTGTGGGTTCTCCGCCCGTGATAACGACGTTGTGACAGGGGTATTGGCTCATGGCAGCCAAGATTTGTGCTACCGTCATGTCTTCTCCTTGAGCAAAGGCATATCGGGTGTCACAAAATTCACATCCCATGCTACATCCTGCCAAACGCACGAACACGGCAGGCATACCGGTATGCGGGCCTTCCCCTTGAATGGAATAAAAAATTTCGTTAACCTTCAAACACGGCTGCTGCATTTTCGTTTTCCCACAGTTCAATAGATTTAAGTTTTAAGGCTAAAGGCTGTAAGGCTTGATTGACCTTATGATATAAATAAGGGGCCAAATTTTCGGCGGTAGGGTTTTCCACCAAGTCGTTTAAATATTGGTGGTCGGGCAGTTGCTCGTCTAAAAGTTTTTTAAGCACTTTAAAGTCATGCACCATACCGTTTTCTTTTACTTCTCCTTCAATCAAAAACACCACTTTCCACGTGTGTCCGTGCAGTTGATAGCACGGGCCGTCATAATGCGGCAAGCGGTGTGCAGAGCTGAATTTGCGAATGATTTTAAGTAACATAGTTTTCCTCATTTCCCGTCAGGCAGGGTATTATAGATTTGTTGGCTGTACATCATTAGTAAAATAAAAACGGCAAATAAAAATAAAGGTACACCAAACAGTAAATTGACAATCCATAAAGTCAGCACCGGCCCTTGCAGAAAAACGGCCCAACGCAGACGCACCGGCAGAGGAACACGCTTGCGGCTGAGCCCTTGCCACAGAAAAACCACCGCCAAGGCCATACAAAAAGATCCCAATAAAAACGAGGCAAAAACAAAAAAGGAAGCAAAGAAGAAAATAGTTTGCAGCACAGAAGCAATATCTTTTGTATTTTCTTTGAGCCATTGGGGGGTAAGCTCTAAATTCCATTCGGTTGAAATGGGTTGTGTTTGCACACCCGATACGGACGGTACCGAAAAATGATTCTTAGAAACAAACATCATAATTTTATTATCTAAGAATGTTTGATAATCGGGCGGAGTATCGGCGGTGGCATCAAAAACAATTTGGTAGTCCATTTTGGGCACATCTACGGAAACTCTGTTTTGAGGAGCAGTCATTTGCCCTTGAGAAAATGTAACGGTAGGCAGAGAAGCCAAAAACACCGGCAATTGAGCGCGCAACTGCAAGATGAAATAAATGTTAAAAATCAATACTCCTACCAATAAAATCCATAACGCAAATAAGGCCGTTTTCCAAGTGCTGATACGTGAAAAACGGTGATAGGAGGGAAACCAAAAACTTTGTATATAAGCCCACAACATATACACAGTATATAAAATAAAGAAATGTCACGCATTAACTTCCGCCAAAAAAAGCTTGACTTCTTCTTTTTGTTTTTGATAGATTTTTGGTGTATACATACCTTATGTACACGGAGAGTTTTTATGAAAAAATTTATTTGGGTAGTATCTTGTTTGTTCTTTGCCGTGCACGGGTGGGCCGCCAATAATATTAAAATGGTGTCCTACTTCCCTATCCCGTATGCCTCTTACTCTGATTTGAAAGTAGAGGGTGTGTGTGATCTTGGTTTGTTGGGTAAATGTGAAATGAAGGCGGGAAGTTTAACGGTAGATTCTGCTGATCCGGCCCAAACAGCCAAAATGCAGGTGAATTCCGGCACATTGAAGTTGGATCCGGCTGTCGGTGCTACACCTAAAATTGCGGCAGATTTCTTGTACGTGGGCAATGTAGAGGATCTTTCTACTGCTTCTTGGTTTAATGTGGAAGACTATTTGTCCATTTCCGACAAGTTTTTAGACCAAGATAAAATCAAAGGCCTTTCTGCTACGGAGGCCACTTTGCGCCAAGTAGCGTTGCGCGGAAAAGACGGGGCCTTTTTGGATATCCCTTCCTGTAGTGCTACAGACAATGAAATCAACTGGAAAAATTTGACCATTGACGGCAGACAAGGGGTATATTTGATTTGCGGAAACGGACCTATGGAACAAAGCTGTGAAGAAAACCCGAATCAAAAGAAATGTTGTTCTTATTCCTTGACAGCTGATTCTGCTACTTATTGGAAAGGCGGCAAATGTAACACCTTGACTTGTCCTACCAATCAAATTTTGACGTCACATTGTCCCATGAGTGCACTCAATCCTGCCAACTTGGAAAACGGAAACTGTGATTTGAGCTGTTACAACCCTTATAAATATGTTTGGACCAATAAGGGAAAGGAATCTATTGTGGGTGTGTACAAAACTTCAGGAACATGTGCTTTTGAGCCGTGTTATTATTCTATGAACGGTTCTTTAGAAGTATATGATACTCCATCAACTTGTCCGGGAACTAGCGAAGTGGCTTGTGAAGTGGGGTCTGCCGGAGTTTCTTGCTCTAGCGACAGTATTGAAGGACGTGTCTGTACGAAAGGATCTGCACGTTGTAACGAAGGCGGTTTTGAAGCTAACGGTGGAAACGGTAATGGTACAAGAACGTTCTACTATTACGACGTCATGCACTGTGAATGTGAAGAACCCGGTAAGTGTAATTAATAGTTAATCGTATTATTAAAACCCCGGTTGATTTTTGACCGGGGTTTTTTAATGCAAGAAAGATAATTTTTTGATATTATAAAAGAAAGGAAATATAACATTGTTCTAAAGGAGAAAAGAATGAGTGGAATTGGAATTGCCGTGATTATAGTTGTAGTAATTGGTATTTATTTTATGGTGACTTACAATGGTTTTGTTACTTTAAGAAACCGTGTAAAAGAGGCGTGGAGCGATATAGAAGTACAGATGAAACGCCGCTATGATTTGATTCCTAATTTGCTAGAAACGGTAAAAGGGTATGCCTCTCATGAAAGCGGTACTTTGGAAAAAGTAATTCAAGCGCGTAATGCCGCCATGGCCCCGCATAACAGCATGGCTGAAGTATCCAAAAATGAAAATGTCTTGACGGGTGCTTTGAAATCGGTCTTTGCTTTGACGGAAAACTATCCAGATTTGAAAGCTAACCAAAACTTCATGGAATTGCAACGCGAATTACGCGATACGGAAGACAAAATTCAAGCGGCTCGCCGTTTTTACAACGGAAACGTACTTGCCTATAACACCAAGGCAGAAATGTTCCCCAGCAATATGGTAGCTACGTGGTTTCACTTTGAAAAACAGGAATTTTTTGAACTGGCCGAAGATGAGCAAGCTGCCCGAAAAGTCGTGTCTGTTAAATTTTAATGAGTAAAATTCTGACTACGTATGATTTTATAGCGCAAAACAAGCGGCGTACTTGGCTGCTTGTTTTGCTTTTTCCGATAAGCTTTGTATTGGTGGCTTATCTGTTTTTGTTTGGCTTTTCTCGCTTGACCTCTGAGCCTACTTATATTTCCGCAGAAGAAAAGGCCTATTATCAATCTGTCGGAGCAATACCGAGCGCCAATCAAATAGCCATAGATCGTGCCAATAAATTAGGCTTACAATTTTTACCTTGGTTATGGTTGGCAGCGGTGTTATGGATCGTCGTTTCCTACTATTGCGGAGATAAAATGATTTTAAGCGGGGTAGGGGCTGTGCAAATATATCGCGATGACCAACCCGAAATATACCGATTGGTGGAAAATTTATGTATTGCCGGCGGTTTGCCCATGCCTCGGGTGTATATTATAAATGATTCCTCATTAAATGCTTTTGCCACAGGCAGGGACCCTTTTCACGCTTCTGTGGCTCTGACCAAAGGTATTGTGCAAAAGTTGGAACGAGCCGAACTGGAAGGAGTGGTAGCCCATGAGTTGGCCCATATCCAAAATCGCGATATCCGTTTAATGCTTATTACCGTAGCAGGGATATCTTTCTTTACCTTTTTGTCGGAGATTTGCTTTCGCTCGGCCTTGTATTCCAGTCGCTCAAGAGGAAAAGATAAGGGGGGCGGGGCTTTGCTCTTTTTGGCATTGGGCATCTTTTTTGCCGTGTATGGCTATATTATCGCTCCGCTGATTCGTTTGGCCATATCCCGCACACGGGAGTATCAGGCAGATGCTACGGCCGCCTACCTGACGCGCAACCCTGCTGCGTTGGCGCGCGCTTTGCAGAAAATCAGTGAAGATCCGCGTGTAGAAGCTTTGGACAATCGCGCCAGTATGGCTGCGATGTGCATTGCCAATCCGCTTTCACATCTAGGGTTTTTTAGTTGGGTTTCCGGCTTAATGTCCACTCATCCGCCAATTTCCAGCCGTGTAAGAGCCTTGCAAGAAATGGACGGTGGAAAGATACTTTAAAATAAAACTCCCGCTTCAAGCGGGAGTTTTTTACAGGCTGTTTTCAAAATCAAAATAAGTAAATTTGCCAAACTCTAATATTTTGGCAATGATACTTAAAGGAAAAATATCTGCCAACGTATTAAAATCTCTTACGGCGCTGTTGTAGCGTTTTTTGCAGCTTTGGACGCGTCCTTCCAAAGAAGATAATTTTTTACGTATGTGCTGAAAGTGCTCATCTTTGGCAAAATCGGGCGATTTACATGCCAAGGTAAGCAATTGACGTAAATGTTTGGAAATTTCTTCTTCACAAGAAATGCGAGAATCTATATTGTTGCATAGAAAAACTTTTTCTTTAAGCATATTAAGCTCTGCCGAAAAAGAACGGTCCTCTTGATCAAAAGCAGCCGCAATCAATGATAAATTGGGCAGCATATCACGGCGATTTTTTAAACTTACATCTAGGCGAAGCCATGCCCGTTTTACCGCCTTATGCAAAGACATAAATTTAAAATAAGCCAATATGCATAAAATCACCAAAGCACACATAAATCCGAAGATAAACCAAGCCAGCATAAGACCTCCTTTTGGAAAAAATTGACTTATATTACTTTTATAATTACAATGAAAGTATACCGACAGTATATCCATTAATTTTTCATTTCGCAAGTAGTTTTTTAATCAGATTTTGTAGGAAACAGTCCTCGGACTGTGTAGTATAAAAAGTTGTTAAATTATCTCTTACGGAGGATGGATGCTACTTACAATCGTGTCGTTTGTAGGTTTTACCGCTCTTGTGTTGGGAATTTCTTATTTCCTTACACGCAAGAACGATACCTCATCTCAAGAAGGCTATTTCTTGGCTGGGCGTGGACTGACAGGCTGGGTAATTGCCGCTTCACTGCTACTGACAAACCTGTCTACGGAACAAATGGTGGGTTTAAACGGGCAAGGATATATGTTTAATATGTCCGGCATGGGCTACGAAGTGGGTGCCTCTTTGGCGCTGATCATCGTGGCTTTTTTCTTTTTACCCCGTTACCTCAAAAAGGGCTATGCCACTATTCCTGATTTTATCGGTGAACGTTACGACGCTACGACTAAGCAAATCGTCAACTTCCTGTTCTTGGCGGGCTATGTGCTCATCTTGCTGCCTACGGTGCTTTATTCGGGTGCTATCGGTATGGGCGGTATCTTTGATATCATGGGTACCTTTAATGTAGATTACATGACCGCCATTGTGGTCGTAGTGGTGGCTATCGGCATTTTGGGTGTGATTTACTCTTTGGCCGGCGGTTTGCGCATTATGGCTATTGCTGATACGTTAAACGGTATTGGGTTGATTATTGGCGGTTTGATGGTACCTATCTTTGCCTTGCTCTATGTGGGACAAGGGGATATGATAGGCGGTTTGAAAACCGTCATTGATGCCCATCCGGATAAATTTAACGCCATCGGTAAAGCCGGTGATCCGGTGCCATTTTTAACCATGTTTACCGGTATGTTCTTGGTGAACCTTTTCTACTGGGGTTGTAACCAAACCATTATTCAGCGCGCCTTGGCTGCCAAAAACCTCAAAGAAGGTCAAAAAGGTTTGCTCTTGGCTGCTACATTTAAATTGTTTGGGCCTCTGTACTTGATTATCCCCGGCATTGTGGCCTTCCACATTTTCCAAGATAATCCGTTGCAAATCGGCGATATGGCCTACCCGATGCTGGTCAATAAAGTATTACCTTGGTACTTGATGGGTTTCTTTGCGGCGGTGCTGTTTGGAGCTATTTTAAGCTCTTTTAATGCGGCTTTAAACTCTACGTCGGCTTTGTTTATGCTTAACATTTACAAGCCTTATATGAAGCCCGATGCCAGCGATAAACAAGTGGTTATTGCCGGTAAAGTGGTGGCGGTAATTTTGGCTATTTTCTCCATGTGTGTGGCTCCCTTGATTGCCAAAGCACCGTCAGGCTTATTTAACTACTTGCAAATGGTAAACGGTTTTTACAATGTACCTATCTTTACCTTAATTATCTTTGGTATGTTGAACAAAACCGCTCCTGCTTGGTCTGCTAAAGTTACGCTTGTTTTCTTTATTGTGGCGTATGGGCTTACGCAAATTCCGTTTGCAGGAAAAGAGGCCATTCCCGTGCTTGGGTGGCTTTCGTCCATTCACTTCTTACACGTAATGGCAATCTTGTTTGTAATTGCAATTTCCTTTATGTATTTGGCGGGTAAGTTTTCGCCGACTTCCAATAAATATGATGATACAAAGGATTTGCACGTAGTAGATACGACCCCTTGGAACAAGGCGGTGGTGATGAGTGTAGCCATTGTATTGTGTGTTTTTGCCGTGTACGTCATTTTCTCCAAATTTGGCATTGCGGCTTAGTAGATTGCTTTTAACAACCCCGCCTGTTTAAAGGGCGGGGTTTTTTATTGCAAGAGGGGAAAAACTTGTTATAATACAAGTAGTGGTTTTTTTAGGAGAACGTATGAGCGAAGAACATCGTATTAATATCATGGAAGATGCCCCTCAAGCAGAACAACAGCCTGAGCAAGAAGGACCGGTTTTGGCCGGTGTGATGGAGCGTTTTGTGGCGCTTTTGATTGACGGCGGACTGGTGATGTTGCTTTATCAAATCTTTTTGGCTGTTTTGTTTAGACTGATGCAGCCGAATTTGGAACAGATTTATTGGTGTTTGGCGGGCATTGTGCCGGCATTTGTCTTGTACGAAACGATTTTCACTTGCGGCGGGCGCAGCAGCTTGGGTAAAAAGTTAGTAGGTATTGTAGTGGTGGACCAATACACCGCAGAGCCTTTGAGCTTTGTACGCGCTTTTATTCGCTCCGTGGGATATGTGTTCAGCACGCTGCTGTTAATGTGCGGATTTTTACTTGCTTTTATTGATGATAAACACCGCGCCTTGCAAGATTATTTGGCAGGAAGCATCGTTTTGCAGGCTCGTGACAAGAGCTTTGCCGAAAAAGCCGCCCTTACCTTAACCGGATCTGTGCTTTTGGTTATTTTTTCTTCTTTGTTTTATTCACAGCTTTTCGGAGCGGGGTCTTTTGCTCAAAAACGCTTGATTATTAAAGCTAAAAATCATTTGGAAAAAATCGGATATTTAGAGGAAGTACACCGCTTAAATTATGGATATTACACCAACGATTTATTGCGTTTGTCCATTTTGTCCGGAGATCCTGTACAATTTCAGCGTGATACACAAAAAGTATTGGAAAATAAAGGTTTTCGTATCGGCGTAACGGACGGAGGATATAAAATTACAGCCCGAGCCAAAGATGCTAAGAAAACCTTGGTTTCATATCCCGAATTTTGAATAAAAGCTCCCTGAAAAAGGGGGCTTTTTAAGGGCCTAGAAAAATATAGGTCCAAAAGATGTATAAACCTAGGACCAAAGGCCCTGTTTGACGTATCAAGATTCTGTTATAGTAGTGTTGTAGGGTAGTAAAAAAATAGGAGATAAATATGAAAAAAGCATTGTTGATGTCTTTGTCAGTTTTGTTGTTACCCGTAGTAATGTATGCCCAAACTCCCCGTACGACAGGCGGAGCCGGATATATTCCTCCTGCTCCTTCGTCCGGGTTTCAAAAGAAAGTCGTTAAAAAAGTAAAAAAGGCTTTTACTCCGTCTACTTCTGCTGCTACTCCGGTAACTACCGGTGGTACTGGCGGCTATATGCCTCCTGTTTCCAGTGCTGCTTTGAATGATTTTAGAGAATGGTGCGAAGAATGCCAACAAGGTGTGCCGCATGTGCATCCGAATACGACCGGTGGTGCCGGGTATGTACCGTCTCTTCCTACCTCTTTCTATAAAGCTGCTGAAGAAGCCAATGCCGCTGCGGCTCAAGAGGCCAAAACTCAAGAAGAAAAAACCTCTCACGTTTTTACTTCTCCTTGGGGAATTGTTTATAGTCCGTTTGAAATTTACGGTTATTGTTGGGGTATTTATGAAGCTTCTATTGAAAATCCGGAAGCGGCAGACTCCGAACAAGGCCGCGCCGTCACGGGTTTCTGCTCCAATGTAATTGATAGACTTTCCAGCACAATGAATACCTGCCCGAATCCGGAAATGGTGGCCCCGGCCAAAGCCAAAGCCAAAAGTTGGTTCCATAAAAATGTGGTAGAACCGTATTTGAGCGGATATGAAAGCCAAGCCAAAGGCTACATGCTCCAAAGTGAAGCTATGCATGAAACGGCTGAAGAAGTGGGGGCTTGGTGGCAAAAAAATGTAACCGATAATTACATCGCCGGTTACCAAAGCCAAGCCAAAAGCTACATGCTCCAAAGTGAAGCTATGGGAGAAACTGCCAGAGAGGTAGGTAATTGGTTCGCTAAACAATGGGAACAGTTTACTGATTGGCTCTGTGGAGATTAATCTTTTAACAAATCAAAAAACCCTCGCGACAGCGGGGGTTTTATTTTGAGCTAAAAATAACCCCGAGCAAAATAGTCGGGGTTTATCTTTGTATGCAAAAAGCTTAAGCGCGGCTATTTTCAGAAGAGGTTTGACAATGCACGCAGTAACGAGCAAAGGGCAAAGCTTTAATACGCTTTTTGGGAATGGGCTGACGGCACAGCTCACAGCGTCCGTAAATGCCTTTTTCAATTTTGCGCAAAGCAGCCTCAATTTGGCCGATAGTGTTGTGAGAGTTACCGGAAAGCTCAAATAAAATTTCTTTGTCCAAGCTTTGGCTTGCCGCATCAATGGGGTCACCCACTTCTGCTTCCGGCATATCCATATCTTTTTTCTCTTTTAAGCGTTTTTCGGCATCGGCCTTTAATTCTTCCAGTTGCTTTTTGATTTCTTTGATTTCGGCAGCGGTCAGGCTGTCTTTGGTGTTTTTCTTGATAACCATACGGTACCTCTTTATTTTTTCAAATCGTTTTTCAGCATAAAAAACACGCTGTTTGTTTAATCTAGCAAATCCGTAAGCTCAATGCAAGGGGTTTGTATAAATAAAAACCCTAGGATTGCGGCCTAGGGTTTTGAGTTAGTACTTATATATAATCAGTCCACTTCGGAGCTTAGGCTCAAACCACGTAGATTTGGGGGGCATAATTAAATTGGCATCGGCCACTTTAATCAGCTCCTCAATAGAGGTGGGATACATGGAGAATGCCAGTTTGTAATCACCGCAGTTTACTTCCTTCTCCAGTTCTTTTAAACCGCGAATGCCGCCTACAAAGTTAATGCGTTTGTCGGTGCGTGGGTCTCCAATGCCTAAAATAGGAGCAAGGACGTGTTTTTGCAAAATACTCACATCCAATGCGTCTACGGGGTCATGCTCATCAAATATGCCCTGTTTTGCGCGTAGGGTGTACCATTTGTTATTTAGGTACATACCAAACTCATGTCTGTTTTCGGGTTTGGCTTTTCCGCTGTCTTCTACATCAAATTTTTCGGTCAGTTTACCAAAAAACTCTTCTTCACTTAATCCGTTTAAATCTTTAACTAAGCGGTTATAGTCCATCACGTACAGTTGCCCTGCCGGAAAGATGACCGCCAAAAAATAGTTGTAACTTTCTTGACCGGTATGATAGGCATTTTCGGCTTTTTTACGTCGGGCTACATTGGCAGCTGATGCGGAGCGGTGGTGTCCGTCTGCAATGTACAAGACGGCAATATCTTTAAAGATAGCAGAGATAAATTCTATGTCTTTATCTTCATGTATAACCCAAAAATCGTGGGTAATTCCGTCTGAAGTAGTGAAATGATATACAGCCGGAGCGGCGGTAAGAGAGGCGATTTTATCGTCTAAATCTTTACGGTCGGGATAAGTCAAAAAGGCAGGTCCCGTAGTAGCGCCCAAAGTTTCAATGTGGCGGGTACGGTCTTCCTCTTTGTCTTTACGGGTCAGCTCATGTTTGCGGATCAATCCTTTGTCATATTCTTCGGCCGATACCGCTGCCACAAGGCCGTATTGAGTGCGGCCGTTCATGGTCTGAGCATAGATGTAAAGACACGGTTTTCTGTCTTGCATTAAGGTGCCGTGTGCAATGAATTTATCCAAATTTTCACGACCCTTAGCATACACCTGCGCATCATATAAATCTACGTTTTCCGGCAGATCAATTTCCGGTTTAACGATATGCAGAAAAGAGAGGGGATTGCCTTTGGCCATTTCCCGTGCTTCTTTTGAATTTAATACGTCGTACGGAGGACTGGCCACTAATTCTGCCTTTTTGGAGGGACGGAAACCTCTAAACGGTTTAATGATTGCCATAAATTAATTCACCTTGTGTAAAAATTTTCCACTGGCGGCATATTCGGCTATAATTTTTACCGTACATTCCGCCACGGCATCTTGAGCTTGGTCCGTAGAAGCCCCGATGTGATGAGTACCGTAAATATTTTCAGCACCGGTAAAGGGGGAATAGTCAAAGGTTTTGTCGGTGGCTTTTGGTTCATTTTCATATACGTCCAAACCGGCCTTAATGCCTTTGTTTTTTACCGCTTCCACCAAATCTTTCGTCACCACCAAACCTCCACGCGCGGCATTGACGAAAATAGCCCCATCTTTCATGCGGTCAAAGAAAGCTTTGTTAAACATTGCTTTTGTTTCGGGGTTTTCCGGTAAGTGGACGGTAATCACGTCGGCCTCGGCTGCCAGTTTATATAAATCTTCCTGCGCAGTAATGCCCAAAGCACGCACTTTTTCTGCGCGTGCGGCAGGGGCATAACCTACTACTTTCATGCCAAAAGCGGCGGCTCGTTTGGCTACTTCTTGGCCGATAGCTCCCAAACCGATAATACCAATCGTACGGCCAAAAATACCTTTGGCTTTACCATATTCTCCCTTGTTCCATACACCTTTTCTTAAATCTTGCGTATTGTGGCAAATGTGGCGGTCCAAGGCCAGTACCAAACCCATGGTCAGTTCTGCCACAGCTATGGAATTGGTACCGGGGCAGTTGCACACGGCCACATTTTTTTCTGCGGCATGTTTGACGTCAATGGTATTGGTGCCGGCTCCTGCGCGGATAATGAGTTTGAGGTTTGTCCCTGCATCAATGACCGCAGCAGGTACCTTGGTGCTGCGTACGATTAAAATTTCGTGGTCTTTGATGGCGGCCGGCAAAGTGTTTTCATCCAAAGATGGCTCAGATGTAATGCTGTGTCCTTGTTCGGCCAATACTTGGGTCCAATGGGCCGGAAATTTATCGGCAATTAATATTTTCATTATTTAGCCTCCTGATTGGCGCGTAAATCTGCCACAATGGCATCTACCGCACGGGTCAGTTTTTCGTATTGTTCGGTGCCGTTGATATCCACAAAGGGGAAGCAGGCAATACGCAAGGAGTTTTGCTTAACGGCGGAATATTTTTTGATGCCGTCTTGCAAATTCGGCGCACCGGTCTCTTTTAAAGCTTTGCTGATTTCTGCCGCGTCAATGTTGGGGTCGGTTACTTCCAAAGTTAACGTGGTGTAAGAGCGGTTGGCTTCGTTTTTGACTAAGGGTTTGAGCCAATCTGTCTTTTCTACCCAAGAGAGTAAATAGGCTGCGTGTTTGCGGCACAGCGCGTCCATGGCTTTGATACCGCCGTTGTCATTCATCCATTTGCAGGCTTCGTTGAACAGCCATATATTGGTGGTGCTTGGAGTGTTGACGGTTTGCACTTTACTTTGTGCTTTTTCCACGGCAAAAGAAAGATCCAAAGAATAAGGAATGCGGCGCAATTTTTTGGTTTCTTCAATGCGGGCCACGGCTTTGGGGCTTAAGATGATTACACTGCTGCCGCCGCCTACACCGAAACATTTTTGCATAGAGAAAACCATGACATCAAATTTGTTTTTCGGTAAATCTCTGCCACCGGCACAAGAGGTACAGTCCCATGCTACAAGTGTATCTTCTCCTTTTAGTTTCCACGCTTCTTCCAAATATTCGTTTGAGATTTGTACACCGGTGGAAGTTTCGTTGGGGGTGAGCACGACCAAGCTGGCATGGTAATCAGGCTTTTGGGAGGGGAACATTTCTCCTTCGGCAGGTTCTTTGAAATCTTTCGTGACTGTATCTTCCAAGCAGGCGGCCAATTTTTTGCACCATAATTTGGAGAAAGCTCCAAAGCTTAAACCGGAAATAGAATTTTTGGTCAAGCTCCAAGCTACTGCATCTAAGGCCGGTGTAGCACCGCCCATGAAAAAGATAACGGTATAATCTTCAGGCAAGTCCAAAAGTTTTTTTAAATTAGCGGTAGCTTGTTTGTATAAACCATCGGTAGAAATATCTTTGGCGCGATGGCTGCGTTCAAAATAAGTATTGCAAAGGGGTGTCTCTCTGAAGACGGGGTGCCCTTGGCTGGGGCCGCAGGCAAAAGTGGAGGTGGGCAAGTCGGTTAGTTTTGTTTTTATGCTCATATAGTTCTCCTGGTATTAGTACATCTACCCCCATTGTAAAAATGTTATCTCAAAAAAGCAAGGGGAATTTGATAAGGAAAAATACGCGACTTCTTTGAATTTTTTGTAAAATATATAGGTAAGATTTATATTCTTTATAGGAGATCTAAATGAGCTGCGAAAAATGCACCCCTGAAGTAAAGGAAATGTGCTGCGTTTGCAAAGGCGCTAAGCACGATCCGGCCCCGATTCCTGAAGAAGGAAAATGGGTAAAAGCCAAACAAATCAGCGATATCAGCGGTCTGACCCACGGTGTGGGTTGGTGTGCCCCGCAACAAGGCGCCTGCAAATTGACCTTAAACGTCAAAGGCGGCGTGATTAAAGAAGCCTTGGTAGAAACCTTGGGCTGCTCCGGTATGACTCACTCTGCTGCTATGGCTGCAGAAATCTTGCCGGGAAAAACGATTTTGGAAGCTTTAAACTCTGACCTCGTTTGTGACGCTATTAACACCGCCATGCGCGAACTTTTCTTGCAAATCGTTTATGGCCGCACCCAAAGTGCTTTCTCCGAAGACGGCTTGCCTATTGGCGCCGGTATGGAAGACTTGGGTAAAGGTCACCGCAGTCAAGTAGGTACCATGTACGGTACCGAAGCCAAAGGCCCCCGCTATTTGGAAATGGCCGAAGGTTATGTGCTTGAAATCGGTTTAGACGCCAACAACGAAATCATCGGTTACAAATTTGTCCACTTGGGCAAAATGATGGACGCCATTAAGAAAGGCACCGACGCCAAAAAGGCTTTTGAAGATAATGTCAAAACCTATGGCCGCTTTGAAGATGCCGTCAAGAAAATTGACCCCCGCAAAGAGTAAGCCTAGGAGAGAACAATATGAGCATTACGTTTGAAGGATACGAAAGAAGAATTGACAAAATTAATGCCGCTTTGCAACAAGCCGGTATCAAAGACCTTGAAGAAGCGCGCCAAATTTGTTTAGACAAAGGCGTGGACGTGGAAAAAATCGTTAAAGGCATTCAGCCGATCGCTTTTGAAAATGCCGTTTGGGCCTACACCGTAGGTGCTGCCATCGCTTTTAAATCCGGCGTCAAAACCGCTGCCGAAGCTGCTGAAAAAATCGGTTTAGGTTTGCAAAGCTTCTGCATCCCCGGATCCGTGGCTGATCAACGTGCCGTAGGATTGGGCCATGGTAACTTGGGCGCGATGTTGTTGCGCGAAGAAACCAAATGTTTCTGCTTCTTGGCCGGCCACGAAAGCTTCGCCGCCGCCGAAGGTGCTATCGGTATTGCCCGCACCGCCAACAAAGTACGCAAAGAACCCTTGCGCGTTATCTTGAACGGTTTGGGTAAAGATGCCGCTTATATCATCTCCCGTATCAATGGTTTTACCTCTGTGGAAACCGAATATAACTATCACACGGGTGAGCTTAAAATCGTAAGCGAAAAAGCTTTCTCCGACGGTGATAAAGCCAAAGTGAAATGCTATGGTGCTGACGATGTAAACGAAGGCGTAGCCATTATGCGTCACGAAGGGGTGGACGTGTCCATCACCGGTAACTCCACCAACCCGACCCGCTTCCAACATCCGGTAGCCGGTACCTATAAGAAATGGGCCATTGAAAACGGTAAAAAATATTTCTCCGTTGCTTCCGGTGGCGGTACGGGCCGCACCTTGCACCCGGACAATATGGCTGCCGGTCCTGCCTCTTACGGTATGACCGATACGATGGGTCGTATGCATGGCGATGCCCAATTTGCGGGCTCTTCTTCCGTGCCGGCTCACGTGGAAATGATGGGCTTAATCGGTATGGGTAACAACCCGATGGTGGGTGCTACCGTAGCCGTGGCCGTAGCCGTTTCTCAAGCCAAATAACAAACAACTTTTTAGTTGTTTAATTTAAAAACACAGGGTAAAACGTTACGTTTTACCCTGTGCTTTTATATGTTCCGCAATTTTTTCTGTTGGCTTGGCTTGATTAATATTACTTTTCTTTTATACTATTAAAAGAGAGGTATTTTATGAAAAAACTTTTCATTTTTTTAGTACTCTTTTTACTCTCTGCTCCAGCTTTTGCGTGGGTGTTTACCACCGAGGCAGTGGAGTGGGACCGGAAAAGCATTTTGCTTGATAAATTGGTTTCCGGTGAACCCTTGGGCGTATGTATTCATATTGAAGGGAGAGATTGTTCCTCTTCGTCCACTTGTGCTGATATCCACTCCTCTACACGAGCTGTTTTTGAAGCGGCCTATCAAAATTGGTTTGATACCTTGCGCGCCAGTATTTTACATAGTGGCCGCAAAGATGAATTTGCCGATATTTTGGCCTTAATTCCCATAAAATTAAACTTTACGTATTACAATGGACCTGAGAATAATTTTGTCTCTTGCGCCTATCGTAGTTTTGGAGAAACTTATCCTCGTATTAATTTAATATTACAGCCTTTTTTCAAATTGGTTGAGTATGCTCCCGGTGGGAGAATTCAGGGAGGAAACTATAATAATGCAGGTACTACCGGTATGGCGAAACCCATTTTATCTTTTCACTATAACGCGAAAGATTTTGGCCTTTATGGTTACCCATTGAAGAATGGTCAAAAGAATACCGAAAATAGAATAATTAGTAGTAACCAGAGTTCTTATCATACCATGCAGCATGAGTTGGGCCATACGTTAGGCTTGGGAGATTTATATAAAGAAGCTGTTAATAATTCTTATAATAGCCGTCTGTATACAACCAATAAAATTATACCCGGTCCGCAAACGCTTGCTATTATGAGCAGAGAAGTCGGCCTTACTTGCGACGATATGGACGGACTTATCAATTTGCTGGATCATTATTTTGCCGACAGCCGACTCAAGAACTCCGTCCGCCGTCAAAAAGGTTGGTTAAGTTTGTGCTCAGATAGGAATATTGCTTATGCATACGGATTGCCCTTTCGTGTTACAGAAGAGGAAAAGGCTCAATATAAAGCCTTCGCCGCGAAAGCTTACGGCAGTGGGGATCCTTCCCAAGTTTTGGCTCCGTGTGCCGAAAAAGTGCGTGCCAATTATCAGCAAAGTACGCAGGGCAGAAATGCATTAGAAGCTCAGAAAGCGGTGGCCGATTCTTTGGCCCGAGTAAAACAAGAAAACTTACGAAAGAAGGAAGAAGCTGAGAAAGCGGCTAATATTGCTGCCTATAATCAGCAGGCGCTGACCTGCCCCGTGTGTGGCAAGAAGGTATTATTTGACCAAGAATATAATCCTTATGGTTACAGAATTGGTGAAACTGTGTATGTTATACATGTGCATTCCTCTTGCGCAAATAAATTTTCCAGTAAAGGCACCCCCACTCCCACTGTGATTAAAACATATGGCAGAGCAAGAAAGTAAGAATCAAAAAAATATAAAAAGCCGCCTTGTAAAGGCGGCTTTTTTGGGGAATATAAATTTTTATCTTCCAAAAACGTGATAGTCGGCTATGTCCATCAAGTTCGTATCTTCACGTTTTTTGAAGTTAGCTTCATAATCAAAGAACTCAATGGTGTGTTCTTCTAAGTCAAAGCAAATTTGCAAGGTTTTATTCTTGTTCTGAGCTACTGCAAATTCTACCCAAACTTGACCGGTATATTTATCTTTCCAAGCATGTTTCGGCTCAGGACGGCCTTTTCTGTCTTTGGGATCTTTTAAAAACAATGTTTTAATAAAATCAACCGTTTCTGTAGACACATCTAAAAAGAACTCATTGTTTTCTTGAACCAAGACAGCATATTTATCTTTAAAAAGCGCGTTGCTGGCAATAGCATGGCTTATTTCGTTGAAAGGAATTAATTTTTCTAAGGCAACCATTTCGTGGGTGCGCGGATGTCTAAGAGCTACTTGATATTGGATCTGCAAAGAAGAAGCTTCGTGTTGAGCATCTTTCAACTCTAACCAAACATTTTTGATATTGGCCTGATTATTTGTAGAAGCTGCAGCTTCTTTTTCTTTTTTATCTTGTTTGACGATTTCATACAACCACGGCTCATAAGTTTTGAATCTATAGACTCCGCCCCAGTAAGAGCAATCTCCTTTTTGGGCAAAAGCTTGCGTAGATACGAGTAAAAAGCCACCCACACAGCATAAAAGTACAAACAGTTTTTTCATTTTTTTCTCCTAATTTTTAATCTTTAGTTATTTATAAGATACAAAAGAAAGAAAATTTATAACAGGGCCTTTAGACCTATACGCAATATAGGTCTAAAATTTAGCAAGCAGGAAAATGACTCCGCCCCACAAACCCCAACCGACTAAAACGATTAGTAGTTCTATCCACCTAAATTTGGTGGGGGGGATTTCTTTAGGAAGAGTATTGACGTATTTTTGCAGCATGTATGGCGGATAAAAAAATAAGATAGGGCTCAAAAGGCGCACCCATAGCGGCAAAACGGGAATAAAAGGCAGTACCGCGCCCACCCATAGAAGTGTTCCCCAAAAAAGGTGAGAAAGGCCCTGCGGTTTACGCATATAGGCGCAGGTACGGTTGACGATAGCCAAGAGTTGATAAAAAGTAAATAAACCAAAAATAGAGCGCACAAACGGACCGAATTTCGGGCGGGTACCTGCCAGATTTTTATATCCGCTTAACACGGCTTGCCATTGTTTGTATGACCAGTAGAAAAAGAAAAAGCCGCCGCTTAATAAATTAAGCAGCAACAACCGCTCGGGCAATATGAAAAAATAACAGGAAGAAAGTCCTTCCTCTTTAAGATGCTGTTTTTCTTCGGCGCGTTTGGCTTGGGAGGTATAGTCCCACTTTTTCAAAAATAGCGCATACGCCCCGTATAAAAGCCCAAAACCGACGATAATTTTGATTAACTTTTCCATATGCCTATTATAATAAATTTTTCCTCGGCGGGTAAGCGAACTCTTTTCGTACGCGCGCGAAAAATGATAAAATATATACATCTGCAAAGGTGCCTTGCGGCATAGGGCCGCTGTTATAAACCTCCTGCGAAGCGGTGAGGTTGTTTTTTGTAGAAATTTTGAATACGGAAGAAAGTAATTTTATGAACAATGTTCGTCAAGACGTACGCAACGTAGCCATCATCGCTCACGTAGACCACGGCAAAACCACCGTGGTAGATGCCTTGCTTAAATTAGCGGGTCAATTTACGGTAAAGGAGGACCAAGCCCAAGAAACGGTATTGGACTCCAACCCCTTAGAACGTGAACGCGGTATCACCATTTTAGCCAAATGTACGTCTGTCAAATACAAAGACCACACCGTCAACATTGTAGATACTCCGGGACACGCAGATTTCGGCAGTGAGGTGGAGCGTGTGCTCAGAATGGTGGACGGTGCTATCTTGATGGTGGACGCGGTGGAAGGCCCCATGCCGCAGACCCGCTTTGTGTTGCGTAAAGCTTTGGCCTTGGGGTTGCGCCCGATTGTGGTTATTAACAAAATGGACCGCGAACATATTCGCCCCAGCGAAGTGGTGGACGAAGTATTTAACTTGTTTATGGAATTAGGCGCTACCGACGAACAATTAGACTTCCCTATTCTCTATGCTTCCGGCCGTGAAGGGTGGGCCAGCCTTGTGATGGAAGAAAAAGGCAAAGATATTGCGCCGTTGTTTGACACTATTTTATCCCATGTGCCTGCACCGGTAGCCATGCCGAATGAACCTTTGCAAATGCAGGTAACGATGTTAGATTACAACAATTTCTTGGGCCATGTGGGTATCGGTCGTATTTTAGCCGGCAAAATTACCCGCGGTCAAAATGTCCTTTTGATGCACCAAAACGGCACGCAAACCACCGCCAAAGCCGCCAAAATTGAGATGTTTGAAGGATTGGGAAAGAAAGAAGTAGAAAGCGCGCAAGCAGGCGATATTGTGTCTATTGCCGGTTTGGAAGGGGTGGACGTGGGTGATACCATGTGCCAACCTGAATTTCCCAAAGCTTTGCCGCCTTTGGCTATTGATGAGCCGACGATGTCTATGGACTTTATGGTCAATGATAGTCCGTTTTCAGGACAAGAGGGTAAATTTGTTACCAGCCGCCACCTTAAAAACCGTTTGGAAAAAGAAGCCCAAACCAATGTGGGCCTCAAAGTGGAAGCTTTGGAAGGCGAAGGAAAATTTAAAGTATATGGTCGCGGTGAGCTGCATTTGACCGTATTGATTGAAAGTATGCGCCGTGAAGGTTTTGAGTTGGCCGTATCCTCCCCCGAAGTAATTTATAAAGAAGAAAACGGGCAAATTTTAGAGCCGATGGAATATTTGGTACTAGACATTAAGTCTGAGCATCAAGGGGCCGTATTTACTTTGGTAGGTACTCGTGCGGCCAGACTTGAAAACATGGTGGCCGAGGGTCAAGACCGCTTGCGCTTAGAATATTTAATTCCGTCTCGTGCGCTGATTGGTTTTAAGAACGAATTTTTGACCGGTACCCGCGGTACGGGTATCATGCACCACAGTTTCCACGGCTTTTACCCCAAAGCTAATTTGCCGCCCTTGCGCCATAATGGCGTGTTGGTAGCCAAGGAAGACGGGGTAACCACCGCTTATGCTTTGTTTGCGTTGGAAAACGGCGGGGAATTGTTCTTAAACCCCGGAGAAAAAGTGTATGCGGGTCAAATCGTGGGGGAAAACTCCCGCGATAATGACCTTGTGGTCAACCCCTGTAAGGCCAAACATTTAAGCAATATGCGCAGCTCGTCCAGCGACGAATCTTACACACTTACGCCGCCGCGCCAAATGAGCTTGGAGCAAGCGGTAGAGTATATTGCTCCTGATGAATTGGTGGAAATTACGCCCTCTTCTTTACGCTTGCGTAAGAAAATTTTGGTACACCATTTGCGCAAACGTGCGGCGATTGCTGAGGAGAAAGCTATGGAAGCGGAAATGGCGTAACGGCTTTTTCAGTTAAAACGATTAATGCACAAAACCCGATATATAAAGTATCGGGTTTTTTATGGACATTTCCAAAATCGGCGCAAACGGCAACATATTGTATTTGTTGTTTTCCCATTGGGGAAAAAGAAAAAGCTTGACTGATTTTTTTTTTTTGATACAATTTTTGCGTTGCCTAGAGGTTCATATCTTAAAGGTTGTTCCTTAGGCATAAAATACGTGTAAAAGGAGAGAAAAATGAAAAAAGGTTTTACGTTGATAGAACTATTAGTGGTTGTCTTAATTATCGGTATATTGTCTGCGGTGGCTTTACCGCAATATACCAAAGCCGTTACCAAAGCCCGCTTTGCCGAAGCTTTTACGAATCTGAAAACGATTGCGGAAGCCGTAAAAGTATGTGAATTGGAAAACGGGGTAAAGGCAGGAAATACTCCCTCGGACGATACTTGTGCAAATTTTAATGATTTGTCTGTTTCTATTGGTACCACCGCTGAGGATGGAACTACTAGTGAAACAAAGGAATTTTACTATCATGCTGGTGCCGGAACAGCTGATTTAAGTCAACAGATAAAAGCGGTTGCCTCTAATAAAAAATTAGATGTTTGTTTATGTATTCATGAGGACGGACATTTTTCTGGATATGTCGGGGGGGAATGCCATGGGGAAACACCTTCTTATGATATTTTAAAGATCTTAAACGTACCAGAAGATTCTACAAATTGCGGTTGTTGCTAATTTAAAAACCCCCGAGAAATCGGGGGTTTTTTAGTGTTAAATCTAAGAACCAAAAAATTAGATTTTCATGATTTCTTCTTCTTTGGCTTTGATTACTTTGTCAATTTGAGCGATATGAGCATCAGTGGCTTTTTGCACGTCGGCTTCATAGCGTTTCAAATCGTCTTCGGTAATTTCGCCTGCTTTTTGGGCTTTTTTGCATTTTTCCAAAACGTCGCGGCGTTCGTTGCGCACCGCTACTTTGAAATCTTCGCTCATTTTGGAAATGTTTTTAGCCAATTGTTTGCGGCGGTCTTCGGTCATGGAAGGCAAGCTGATGCGAATGACTTTTCCGTCATTGACGGGGCTGGCGCCCAAATCGGCTTTTTGCAAGGCTTTATCAATATCGTTTAAAGCACTTACGTCCCACGGTTGTACTTCCAAGGTTTTGGCGTCTAATACATTGATTAAAGCCATTTGTTTAATCGGGGTCGGAGTACCGTAATAGTCTACGCGAATATTTTCCAAAAGGGCCGCGCTGGCACGTCCGGTGCGGATAGTAGCTAAATCACGTTCTAAGCGGGCTACGTGTTCGCCCATGCTGTTTTTGCTGTTGTTGAGCAGATTGGTAATACCTTCCATAATTTCCTCTGTATTAAGATGTTTTTTTCATTATAGCAATTTTACGGCTGTGCGGGCACTTTCTCACACGCACCGTCAAAAATCATACATATGTTTGGCACGGAGATGCGTTCGGGCAGTTCGTATAAAAATTTCCCGTCAATAAAAAATTTATTGCCTATTTGTTGCCATTCTCCGTTTATTTCGCCCATATCGTTACCGTCGGGATATTGCACATAGGGTTTATCAGGCGTAAGATAAAATTTATTTAAAGTTCTGCCTTTGGTATCCATTTGGTGTAATTTGATTTGCTGATCCATCCACCAAATATGCATGACCAGATTTTTATCGTAATCATAGTGTTCTTCCCGTCTTAAAATATTATTGGCAAAGTAGAATAAAGACAGAATTTTTCCGTCAGGGCGATATTTCGTACGCATGACGGAGCTGCCCCACGGATTGGTTGCATACGTGGTTTTGCCCTCATTAGTTAATTCTTGGCAAAAGAACGGCAACCCGTTAGGGAAGAAAGCACATTGCGTAAATCCTTTGGTTTTGCAGAATATACCTTGGTAATTATGCTGAGGAAGAATTGTTTCATCACACAGGCTTAGCTCCCATTTATCTTCTGCAGGCAGTTGAATGTTGGGCGTGTAAAGGCGGTTGGCAAGGGCTATTTCTTCGTCCACTTTTTCCGTTACCGTGTCTTGGGCAGGGGGGATATTTTCTTGCATTTCAATTTGCTCTTCAGCAGAGGGGGGAAGGGTGAAGGAAAGGCCGGAAATAAAATGCTGCGTCAGCAAAGCTCCTGCCAGTAAAAGCACAGTACATAAAATAAGTAGTACAAGGGTATTTGTTTTCATATCAGCCAATCAATGTGCTTTAGTATTTTAATGTGAAATAGAAACAACCTAATATAATAAACAAACAAATTCCAACCGCTAAAAATAAGAGCAGGAAAGAAATTATATTTGGAAAGGAGCGCAACATTGCTTCTTTTTCCAACTTATTTTCAAATTGTTCTTTTGTTAAGTTTCGGAGCGGATTATTTAGATTATATTTCAGCCATAAGGCGAATATCCCCGCTCCCAATAAACTGGAGAGATTGGTGTTGCGTTCTGTACGTAACAAATCTGAAAAAATCTTTGGATAGTAAATTTCTCCCAGAGAGTATCCGATCCAAATTAAGAAAAACAGTATGAAATAACTAATGTGTAAATTCTTGTGCAGGTAAGCCGCGGGAATGCACGCGATAATCAGAAAAATAAAAGCACATTCCAATAATACTACTGTTAGGTAATTCGGTGATAGATAAGTAAAAAAACTTGCAATATACCCCACAGACAACAAAAAGCCGACGTAAAGCAAAATTTTGTAGATGATCCGTTTTTCCGAATTTTGTATTTGTTGTAAATTTGCTTCATGCAGTAAAGAATTATCGGGTGCGGCAGGAGCAACCGGCTCTGGATAAATCCCCGACGGAGGAATATTAGGGTCGGACTGCTGAAGAAATCCCTCAGGACGGGCCTTGGGTTCATTTAAATTATCCAAAAAGTCCAAAGTATTTTCACGGGTTCCGTTCATTTTTTCAGAGCGTTTGAATAACCAAATTATGAAATAGCCCGTTATTATGGCTAGGCAAAGCACAAGCCATAACGCCGTATAATGAAGAGGTTTACTCATATTAGTAAATGACGGTGCCTACTTCTTCTCCGCACAAGGCTTTTTGGATATTGCCTTTTTTGTGCAGATTAAAGACTTGCACGGGTACTTTGTTTTCTAAACAAAGAGCCAAAGCAGCCGTGTCCATAAATTGTAACTGCTTGGAAATAGCCTCAGCATACGTGATTTTATTAATGAGCTTGGCATCGGGGTTTTTGCGCGGGTCACTGTCATAAACGCCATCCACCTGCGTGGCTTTGAGCAGCACATCAGCATTTATTTCAGAAGCGCGCAAAGCCGCGGCACTGTCTGTAGTAAAAAACGGGTTACCCGTTCCGCCGGCAAAGATAACAATGCGGCCCTTTTCCAAATGGCGCAAGGCTTTGCGGCGTACAAAAGGCTCGGCTAATTGATAAATATTAATAGAAGTGAGTACGCGGGTCGGCACGCCGGCTTCTTCAATGGCAGATTGCAAGGCAATGGCATTAATAACGGTGGCCAACATTCCCATGCTGTCAGAATTTACACGGTCAATCACTCCGCCGCCGTCGCGCACACCGCGCCATACATTTCCTCCGCCGATGACGATAGAAAGCTCACAATTGCTTTGTTTGTAAGCTTCCGCCAGTTCAATGGCAATTTCTTTGAGCGCTTGCGGGTTAATGCCGCGGCTTCCTTCGTTGATTAAAGCTTCACCGGAGAGTTTTAAAAGGACTCTTTTTTTCTTTGTATTTTGACAAGTGGCGGACATGGGATCTCCTTCTTCAAAAAAGTATATTTAAATTATTTTACCACAAATTACATCTCTTTTTCTTCTATTCACATTCGCAAATATGAACACAAAAAAAAGCCCCTCAAACGAGGGGCTTAAAACTAGAAGCGAACAAAGCGCACGACTTTGAGTTCGCCACCCAAGTTTTTGGATTCTTCTTCCAAATAAGCGGCAACAGTTTTTTTGTTGTCTTTAATGGTCGGTTGTTCCAATAAGCAGGTTTCTTTGGCGAATTTTTTGATTTTGCCCGGAAGCATTTTCTCAATCATATCGTCAGCTTTGCCTTCGTTTTTGGCTTGAGTGCGGTAGATGTCCAATTCTTTATCAATATCAGCTTGGGGGATATCTTTGGCTTCTACCCACATGCTTTGCATACCAACGGTGTGCATAGCCAAACCGCGGGCAATTTCGTGCAATTTTTCAGCATCTACGCCGTTGCCGGACATTTCCAATAAAGAGGCTTTTTTGTTGTCGGAGTGCACGTAGGTAGCGATAACGTTACCTTCGGCAGCGGTCCAGTTGTAAGCGCCTTTAAAGGTGGTGTTTTCACCGAATTTCGGGGCTTTTTCTACGATCATGGCTTTGATGTTTTCATCAGCCGTGTAGTCAGCCACTTCGGGGTGTTGCAATACGTATTCGGCAATAGCGTCGGCTAAACCGATAAAATCCGGAGTTTTGGCCACAAAGTCGGTTTCACAACCCAAGTAGGCCATGGCAAAATGTTTGCCGTCGGTTTTTACGGATACGCGACCTTCTTTGGTGGCTCTGTCGGCACGTTTGGCCATGTCAGCTAAGCCTTTTTTGCGCAAGAAAACAATGGCTTGTTCCATGTCATTGTTGTTTTGCTCTAAGGCTTTTTTGCAGTCCATCAGACCGGCGCCGGTTTTTTCTCTTAATACTTTAATATCTTCAGCTAAAGACATTTTTTTCTCCTAACATTCAATCACATTCCGAAAGCCGCACGGGGCGGCTCTCGGAGGGTAAAAAGACTATTTAGCTTCTTCAGCTTTTACTTCTTCGGCAGCTTCTTCAGCTTTTTCTTCGGTTTTGGCCGCTTTTTTGGTGGTTTTTTTAGCGGTCGTTTTTTTGGCCGTAGTGGTCTTTTTGGCAGTGGTTTTTTTGGCAGCTGCTTTTTTGGCGGGTTTCTTTTCTTCTTTTACTTCTTCCGCTTCTTCTTCAGCTTTTACTTCTTCAGCCACGGGGGCTTCTACCACTACTTCTTCTTTTACTTCCACTACTACTTCTTCGGCTTTGGCAGCTTCGGCTTCTTGTTCGGCTTTTTCAGCAGCTAACATGACGCTTTCAAAAGCTTGAGCCATGGCCGGATTGGCCGGGGCAGCTTCGCCATCTTCGGTGGCGGCGGCTTGAGCAGGCTGTTTGGCAGCTTCGGCTTCAGCGCGGCCTTCCAAGACGGCATCGGCAATAGCACCACAGAAAAGCTTAATGGAGCGGGCCGCATCATCGTTACCCGGAACGGGCACGTCAATCAAGTCCGGATCAGAGTTGGTGTCACACACGGCGACCACGGGCAAACCGAGCACATGAGATTCGCGCACGGCACCGGCGGTATCAACCGGGTCAATTACAAAAACTACGTCCGGCAAAACTTTCATATCGCGGATACCGCCCAAAAGTTTCTGCAAGCGGTTCAATTCTTTGGTCAAACGGCTGGCTTCTTTTTTGGAAATGGCTTTAAATACGCCGGAAGCTTCCCATTTTTCCAATTCATTCATGCGTTCGATGGATTTTTTGACGGTTTGGAAGTTGGTCAAAGTACCACCCAACCATTTTTCGCAAATGCAGTAAGCACCGCAGCGAGCGGCTTCGGTAGCGATAGCTTCTTGGGCTTGTTTTTTGGTACCTACGAACAAGAACTTGGCGCCTTTTTTAGATTCTTCTTTTACAAAAGCGCAAGCTTTTTTCAGTTCTTTGGCGGTTTTTTGTAAGTCTAAGATATGTACCCCATTGCGTTCGCCGAAAATATAGCGGCTCATTTTGGGGTTCCAGCGGGAGGTTTGGTGACCAAAGTGCACACCCGCTTCCAACATGGACTTCATGGATACGTTGCTCATTATTATCTCCTTGTGAGGCTTCACACCAAAATTAGAGAAGAGGATTCTCCGGCGGTGGAATGCCTAGGAATTGTAAAAACCGGAGCTTTAATTTACTACATTTTTTCGCTCGGTCAGTACAAACCTTATATTTATTATACAAAAAAAACCGCGCCTTTGGGGCGCGGTTTAAAACGCTTCTTTTAAATTAGAAACGACCGTTGACGAGTACCATAGCCGGGAACCAACCGTTCTTGGCGATATTGAGTAAACCAATTTGGATACCGTAAATATGTTGGGCATAGTTTACAAAACCAAACTGCAACCCGTTCACATCTTTGGAGTAGTTGACAAAACCTAATTGGGCGCCTTCAAAGGAGTTGGCGATGTTCACAAAACCCCATTGGACACCTGTGAAGGTTTGCGTGTTATGGGTTACCAAACCGGATTGTAAACCGATAAATTCATTAGATTTGGCATAAAGAGAGCTTTGCCAACCTTTAAATTCGGGGGTTGTAGCGTAGATCCAAGACGTTTGAACACCGGTCACATCATCGGTGGCGTTGGCATAGATGAAATCGTACTGTACACCGGTGATTTCTTCAGCTTTGGAACCAAGACCAAGATCCAAACCTTTTACTTCATCGATGTTGTTGTTGGGGGCTGCAACGGCAATATCATCCCACAAAGAAACTTTAATGTTAGAGTTTCCGTAAGCCATAGCGGAAGTAGCCACCACAGCCAAGCACAGCGCTAATACTAATTTTTTCATGTAAGTATGTGCTCCTATTATATAAGTATTGAAACGACTTTTTAATTGTAACTTTTTTTGGGGTTGTGTGCAAAAAAAAATATAAAAAAACCCTGCCGTATCGGGCAGGGTGGCTGTTTTAGAAATTTTCTAAAAACGACCGTTGAGTAAAATCATAGCAGGGAAAACACCGTTGTCAGCAATGTTTACCAACCCTACTTGGATGCCTTTAATGTTTTTGGCGTAGTTGATTAACCCCAGCTGCACGCCCTTTACCGTATCGGCTTGGTTGTAAAGCCCCCATTGTAAGCCTGCCATTTCTCCGTGCGTGATACTAATGCCGCCCCATTGCACGCCTTTTACATCATTGGCTTTGGCATACAAGCCGCCTTGTACCCCGCGTACTTCTCCTGCCAAATCTATCAATGCGTGGCTGAGCCCAACCATTTTTTCTTTGGTATTTGCATACAAAATGTCAAACTGCACACCGTACATAGTGTCAGCAGTGGACGCTAACCCTAAGTCTAACCCTCTTACATTATCTATGTGATTGGGTATACCAATGGCGGCTCTATCCCATAAGGATAGTTTCAGTGCACTCACGCCGGCAAAGGCGGGTGCAGAAAATACAGCTAAACACAACAACATGACTATTTTTTTCATACGTACATCCTCCCCCAAGTATTTTTACTTCTACTTCTTTTGTAGAAAAGTTACCAAAGCCTTACAACATAAAAAAAGGGTTATTTAAAAGAAGGAGGGAATTATATTTTTACGCGGAATTTGCTACAATAATACATATGACGGAAAACGATTTCTATAAAAATTTTGAAGTGCCGGAAGATTTAAAATTCCGTGTGGCCGATATCACACTGATGGGGGGGCTGAATTGCTCTGCCAAGCTTTCGCCTAAATATTTTGACAATATTTTCACACCGCCCAACAAAATAACCGAGGTGCGTGTGGAGTTGGAATTTTGGTTAGCCGGTAAAGAAATTACGGTACGCGGGCGTGTGTGGGGGAAAAGAAACGTACGCTGCGACCGTTGTTTAAAAGAGGTTTCTCAGTCGTTTGAAGAAGAATTTATGGAAAGCTATAGCGCACAAAGCGAAATAATTGATATAATGTTACTTGTGCGGCAGACGCTTGCGCTGACTGAGGATATTCAATTTTTATGCAGTGACGATTGCAAAGGACTTTGCTCCTTATGCGGAAAAGATTTGAATGAAGGTCCGTGTCAGTGTCAGCCGGAAATTCTTTCGCCGTTTGCGGCGTTGAAAGGAAAATTTAAATAACATCATTTGACGTGTCAAATGTACAGGAGTTACAACAATGCCTAATCCGAAGAAAAAACATACCCGTTCCAGAAGAGATCTTAGACGTTCTCACAATTCTGTGATCGAAGTGCCCCAGCTCGTGGAATGCCCGAACTGCAAATCCATGCGCTTGCCGCACAACGTCTGCCCCTCTTGCGGGTTTTATAAAGACCATGTAGTCGTCGCTCAAAAAGCGGCCCAAAAAGAAGAAACCAAATAAATCTTCCTTCAATTATGATTAGAATAGCCCTCGACGCCTTAGGCGGGGATTTCGGAGCCGAACCCAATGTGCTTGGCGCTTTGGAAGCAGCCAAACGCTTAAATGTACAAGTCATTCTGGTGGGTGACGAAGTAGTCCTACGCCGTGAACTGGCAGCGAAGGGCTATTCTGACAAATTGCCCAAAAATATTTCTATTGTACATGCGCCCGATGTGATCAACATGGACGCCGATCCTGCACGTGAAGTGCGTGCGAAAAAGAACGCCAGTATCGTCGTGTGTGCCTCCTTGGTGCGCAAAGGTGAGGCGGATGCTTTTGTTTCTGCCGGTCACAGCGGAGCGGCCATGGTGGCCTCTTTGTTTGGTATGGGCCGACTTAAAGGGGTGTTGCGTCCTGCCATTGCTACGCCGATGCCTACCTATAAGGGTGTCAGCTTACTCTTAGACGGCGGGGCCAATGCCGATTGCAAACCCATTCACTTGCTGCAGTTTGCCGTAATGGGCTCTACCTATATGCAGAAAGTGTTTGATGTAGAATCCCCCAAAGTAGGGATACTTTCTATTGGCGAAGAAGAGAAAAAAGGCAACCAATTGGTTAAAAATACCGTTCCGCATATGCGCAGTATCGGTGTGAACTTTACCGGTACTTTGGAAGGACGTGATGTAAACGTTGGCGATGTGGACGTGATTGTCTGTGACGGATTTGTGGGAAACATTGTGCTTAAAATGGCTGAAGGTTTAGCCAAAACCATGATGAATATGATTAAGCGCGAAGTGAAGAAACGCCCTTTGGCTATCTTGGGTGCGCTTTTATCCAAATCTGCCTTTAAAGCGGTCAAAGACCACACAAACCCCGATAATTACGGCGGTGCTCCGTTGGTAGGAGTGAACGGGGTGGCTTTAATTGCTCACGGCAAATCAAACCAAGTAGCTATTTTTAATGCATTAAAAACAGCCAAAAAATTAGTAGAAAAAGATTTTGTTGGCGATGTAGCCAAGAAAATGGAAGAACTCAAAGAAACTTTTGCTAAGATTGAAGAACAGTCGGCAAAAGAGGGGGAGTAATAGATGGCTGATTTTAAAGGAAAAAAAGTAATTGTTACCGGTGCTACGCGCGGAATTGGCTTGGCTTTGGCTGAGGCGTTTGCTCAAGCCGGTGCCGACGTGGCTATTTGCGGTACGAATGAAGAACTTTTAAGCAAAGCCAAGGAACATTTGCTTTCCTTTGGCGGTAAAGTGTATGCGGCTAAAGCTAATATTTCTAAAGTAGAAGATTGTGAGAGCTTTGTAGCCGGTACGGTAAAAGAATTGGGCGGGTTGGATATTTTGGTCAATAATGCCGGTATTACCAAAGACGGTCTTGTGGTGCGTATGAGCCCTGAAGATTGGAATGCGGTAATTGATGTCAACCTGACCGGAACGTTTTTAATGTCTAAAGCCGCTTTGAAAGTAATGTTTAAACAAAGAAGCGGAAACGTGGTGAATATTTCCTCCGTTATCGGAGAAATGGGCAACGCGGGTCAAGCCAATTATGCCGCCAGTAAAGCGGGTATGATCGGTTTGACGAAATCTTTAGCAAAAGAATTTGGTTCTCGCGGCGTGCGCGTCAATGCGGTGGCTCCGGGCTTTGTCCGTACAGCCATGACAGACGCATTAAGCGACGAAATGAAGGCAAAAGCTTTTGAAGCGATTCCTTTAAAAAGATTTGCAGAACCGCAGGACATCGCCAAAGCAGTGATGTTTTTGGCCAGCCAAGACGCAGCCTATATTACAGGCCACGTGTTGGCCGTCAATGGCGGACTTTATATTTAAAAAGTAACATTCGGAGGACAAAATGTCTGTAGAAAACGTGCAAGAAAGAGTAAAAAATATTATCGTGGAACAGTTGGGTGTTGAAGCTGACCAAGTAAAACCGGAAGCTCAATTCGTCAACGACTTGGGTGCCGATTCTTTGGATACCGTGGAACTTATCATGGCCTTGGAAGAAGAATTTGACGTCGAAATTCCGGACGATAAAGCCGAAAAAATCAAAACCGTAGGCGAAGCTGTCAGCTATATTGAAGCTGCTGCCAAAAAATAAAAAGTGTTAACAGAGCTAGAAAAATTAATTCATTATAGCTTTGAAGATACGACGATTTTAAGAGAAGCACTCACTCATAAATCTTATTCCGGAGAACATAAAGCCGTTCGTCACAATGAACGGCTTGAGTTCCTCGGGGATAGCATCCTAGGGGCCATTGTAGCCAATTATTTGTACACCCATTGTCCTCATAGCGAAGAGGGAGTGCTTTCTAAAATCAAGTCTAACTTGGTCTCCAGACATAATTTGTATCTTTGGGCTAAAAAGCTGGACCTTGGACGATTTATGCGTTTGGGGCACGGCGAGTTGGCTACCGGAGGCCGCCAACGCGACAGCATTCTTTCTAATGCCATGGAAGCCGTAGTCGGAGCCGTATATTTAGACGGCGGTTATCCGGCGGCAGAACAAATGGTGCTGCCTTGGGTACGTACGCAGGAGCTCACGCAAGACAGCGGAGATTATAAAAGCCGCTTGCAAGAGTATATCCAAAAACGCAGCAGAAGTACCCCAGACTATGAAGTGTTACAAACCGTGGGACCGGAACACGATAAAATATTTACTGTGGAAGTGTCCCTTGACGGCAAACGCCTCGGCGTAGGCAAAGGCAAGAATAAAAAACTTGCTGAGCAAGACGCTGCCAGAGACGCTTACCGTCGTATTAAAAAATAATTTCGGAGGGGAATGGCTGTGCCTCTTAAGAAGACGACGACCCGAATCTCTATGACACCTCCCAAACAGGTGAATCAGGTCATTCAAAAAGCAAAAAGCAAACCCAAAGTAGCCATTGCGGTACTGGCATTGATTCCGTTTTTGGCGATGCTGGTGTTTACACTTAAAGGACGTCCGTCTCACGTTCAATCTCGTCAAGCGGCGAAGATTAACGTCATTGTACCCAGCCAAACCCCTCAGGAACTTGCCGAAGAAGCCACCCTCGCTTTGCGCAAAGGCGACACGATGGCTTTTTTTGATATCTTAGATACCAAAATCAAAGATCCCAATATCGTCAATAGTCATGGAGATACCTTGCTATTGGCGGCGGCTACATTGGGTAATATTGAGGCCGTGCAGCGTTTGGTGGCTATGGGGGCTGACGTAAATAAACAGAATGCTTTCAGCCGTGATACGGCCATACTTCGCAGTGTGTACGGTGATCATGATGATATTACCCAAGTGCTTGTTTATGAAAATGCCGATTTAAACTTACCGAACAATTATCGCCAAACTCCCATGGGGCTTGCCGTAGAAAAACAAAAAGGGCAATTGGTAGATTTGTTTTTGACCAAGGGAGTTCAAGCCGGATTGGACAGTGATACTTTATTCCGCGCGGCTGCTCAAAAAAACTATGTGGGTGTAATGGCAATGCTGAAAGGGAATGTGGACCCTAACGTCAAAAATTCCTCCGGAAATACACCTTTAATTATTTCTTCTTCTTTGGGCGATACCATGAGTGTGCAGGCATTGCTGGCCTATCGTGCCGACGTAAATGCCGCCAATAACGACGGAAACACCGCCTTGATTTATGCCGCGCGCTACAATCATCCCAATACCATCATGGCGCTGACGGCCCCCCTGACCTTGCAATATAAAGCAGATTTAAATATGCAGAATAAACGCGGAGAAACCGCTTTGTACTGGGCCGCGATGAAAGGCTATGCCCAAGTAGTCAAGATTTTGCTTGCCTATGATGCTGATGCTTCTTTAAAGACCACCGCCGGACAAACGGCTTTGGACGTGGCTAAAAAATACAATAGAGAAAAAGTAATAGAGCTGTTGCAAATGCCGATTAATGACGTTAAAGAATTATTTAATAAAGAATTGCAAGAACGTCAGCAAGCGCAACCGGCTGCTGCCGAAGAAGAGCAAATTTAAGTTTTCTTTCCCATTAAAAAACCCCAGTTTTTACTGGGGTTTTTTGTTAGGTATAAATAAGTCTTACGGACGGATTTTATCCATCATGCGCGGGAAAGGAATGGTTTCGCGTACGTGTTGAAGTCCGCAAATCCAGCGCACCATACGCTCAATACCCATACCAAAGCCGGAATGAGGAACGCTGCCGTATTTGCGTAAATCTAAGTACCAATCGTATCCGGCAGGGTCTAAGCCGCTTTCTTTCATACGGCGGACTAAGGTATCATAATCTTCTTCTCTTTGGCTTCCGCCGATAATTTCACCCGCACCTTCGGGACCGATGACGTCCACAGCCAAAACTACGTCCGGATTTTTGGGGTCTTGTTTCATGTAGAAAGCTTTGATAGCGGTGGGATAGCGGTGAATCATGATAGGGGTGTCGTAATCTTCGCCCAACAAGGTTTCTTCGTCTCCGCCAATATCGCCTCCCCACGGAGTATCATTGCCTTTTTTATGCAAGATTTCAATGGCATCGGTATAATCAATACGGGGGAATTTCTTTTCTACCGTAGCTTGGAGCTTGGTGGTATCTCTTTCCAATACTTTAAGCTCGGCAGCGCGGTTTTTAAGCACTTTGCCTACGATATATTTAATAAAGTCTTCGGCCAAATCCATATTGTCATCTAAATCATTGTAAGCCACTTCCGGCTCTACCATCCAAAATTCGGTCAAATGGCGGCGGGTTTTGCTCTTTTCAGCGCGGAAAGTGGGACCAAAACAATAGGTTTTTCCCAAGGCCATGGCAGAAGCCTCTCCATATAATTGACCGCTTTGGGTCAGGAAAGCTTTTTCACCAAAGTAATCTGTCTCAAACAAAGTGCTGGTGCCTTCGCAGGCGGCTGGTGTTAAGACGGGAGAGTCGGACAAAATAAACCCGTTATTATGAAAATATTCGCGAATGGCAAAAATAATTTCGTCGCGAATTTTCAAAATAGCATTTTGCTTGGCTGAGCGTAACCACAAGTGGCGGTTTTGCATCAGAAAATCGGGTCCGTGTTCTTTGGGAGAAATAGGGTAATCTTTAGCCAGTTGTAAAACTTGCAAATCTTTTACGCCCATTTCAAAACCCAGGGGGGATCTTTTGTCTTCACGAATGGTACCGGTGACGATGATAGAAGATTCCTGCGTTAATTTATCGGCCAGTTCAAAAAGTTCCGCAGTAACGTCTCCTTTAAAAATAACGCATTGAATGATGCCGCTACCGTCACGCAATTGTAAAAAGTGTAATTTGCCGCTGGAGCGTTTATTATAGAGCCAACCTTTTAAGGTAATTTCTTGCCCGACGTATTGGCCCACATCAGCGACTCTGATTTTGCTAGACATACTAAGCTAACTCCTTATTAAAATGAAATCTATATATATTTTATATTTTCTAGAGGATAACAGCAATAAATTAATATAAGAAACAAAAAAACCCCACTTACGCGAGGTTTTAATTAAAAAATGGACGTGACCCGTGACGAACCGACGACCTGCTTTGCTCCTGTCGGAGCGAAACGCGCCTCTTTTTAAAACAAAAAAACCTCGCTTACACGAGGTTTTAATTAAAAAATGGACGTGATCCGTGACGAACCGACGACCTGCTTTGCTCCTATCAGAGCGAAACGCGCCTCTTTTAAAAAAAAAACCCCGCTTACGCGAGGTTTTGATCTAAAAAATGGACGTGATCGGGATCGAACCGACGACCTCCTCGTTGCGAACGAGGCGCTCTCCCAGCTGAGCTACACGCCCGAAAAATTCAACATACTTATTATAGCATTTTTTGAAAGAAAATGGCGGAGAGGGAGGGATTTGAACCCTCGAAGCCTTGCGGCTTACAGGTTTTCGAGACCTGCTGTTTCAACCACTCACACACCTCTCCAATCTTCGCTGCTTTATTTATTATAGCAAACTTGGAAATTTGAGAAAATAAAAACTCCGCTTTTTATAAGCGGAGTTTTTGAAAATTAATTTTTTATTTTCTTGTGGCAGATTCTCCGTTTTTCTTTTGGAGTTCTTTGACAAGTTTTCTTCCGCTTAAGATTTGCTGGGCTTTTTTAGCACCTTCATCGGAAAGCTGCACTTTCTTATTTTGGTATTGCGTAGAATAAGAGTAGCTGTAAGAACCATAACCGGAAGAAGATACAGACTTGTAAGTTTTCCAAGCAACGATGGCGGTGTTTCCGTTCAGTGATCTTAAAATAGCTTCTTGGCGTTGTTTATCGCCCAACTCAATGGCGGTCAAAAGCGGATCTTGGCCAATAGACACCAAGGCTTCATAGGTGTTGTCCAATTTTTCTTCTTTAATGAGTTTGGCAATATATTCTTTTCTGGAGGAATATTTCTTGGCGAGATTACTGAGAACGGTTGTGTCCCAGTGGTGATCCTGAGAATACCAACCGGCACCACCTGTACCAGTGCCACCGCCGCCGCCTACGGAAACAATAGCATCATCTACATCGAAATAAACTCTAGTGGTTACACCCGCTTCAAGCATTGTTCTTTGAAAAGCAGGATCAACATATCCTGTAATAGATTGGGCTTGACTCAATAACGGCAACAACATCAAAACGGCTAAGGCTAAAACTGCTTTTTTCATAATTGGATTTCTCCTCATTTATTTGAATTACCCTACCATCTTATTCTAAGAGTTCGCACTGTTATTAATCAAGGGCCAATGGTCCTAGATTTAGTCAGAAAAAAGACCTATTTTTTATGTGGGTCCTATTTTGAGTACACTCTTTTCCATCTTCCCGTGGTATTTAAGATAGTTTAATTTGTACAATAAAACTTATGAAAATAAATAGACAACTTTTACATTTCTTTCTACCCGATTGGGCCGTTTCTTTATGCGGACTGACGGCAGCGGCTTTGCTGATGAGCGGGGTGGTGTGTTTTTTTGCCTACAACTGGGAGAATATGGGGCTTGTCTTTAAATTGGGGTTGCCTTTATTCGGTTTGTCGGGTTGTGCATTGGCAGCCTATTGTAAGGGGTTGGAGAGCAAAGTCGGAAAAGTGTTGTCATTTTGCAGCGGCATATTTATTGGTATTTTTTGGGCGGTTTATGGACAGATTTACCAAACAGGATCTTTTGTATATGAGTTTTTGGGGGTATGGGCCGGTTGTTTGTTACCTTTGGCGGTTTTGGCAGGAAACCGTTGGTTATGGCTTTTATGGGCAGGACTTTTGAACGGATACTATTTATACTTATCTGCAGAACATTTGTTTTGGCAGATTTTTCTGCTTAATGCTGTTTGTTTCGTCTTCTGTGAGAGAGCGTATTTTCAAAAAAAGCAAGGAGGATTATTTTCGCTTTTCTTTTTAATTCCGGCTTTGTTGGCTTGTCTAATTAACGGATTGTACAAGGGCGGTGTTTGGGTTTCTGTTTGTCTGGTGTTACTTTTTGCTGTTTATGCTTATGCCAAAAAACGCGGTGCTTCTCAGTTAGGTTTATCTGTATGTGTGTTAGATTGTTTGCTGATGCGTTGGTTAGTTTTGGATATGGCAGATATCTGGGTAAATATGAGCTTGAGTCTGTTTATTTATGTCAGCTCTGCTTGGGGAGTATATATGTTGACTTCACGGGAGAAAGAGCATGAGTAAAAAAAATCAAGTTCCTTTCATGGTTTCGGTATTATTGGCTGTTGGGGCGTGGATATCCTGTTTAATGCTGATCCTCTGTTTTAGTTTGTCAGCTTTGCGGCAAAGTTGGATAGCCGGTGTTATTTATACATTGTTTGCCGCTTTACTGGCGTATGTGGCAGAGAAAGCCCAAGGCATACAAGCAGCGGGGCAGGCTTTTTTGACGCAGCTGTCTTTAGCTTTTTCTCTGGTGGGTAAAACCTTACTGGTAATTGGAGTAGCCGAAATTTTTAATTTCCAAATCGGCGGTGTTTTTTTGTTGACGTCTGTATTGGCTATAGGCAGTTACCACGTGTTTACCCAAAAAATGGACCGCACTTTAACTGTGGCCGCGGCCGGATTTGCGGGCATGGCTTATTTGGCTGAATACGGTCTATCTTCCTTGGCGATGGAATGGGCGGCGGTGGCTTTGTTTCTAATATCTTACATTGTCTTTTTACTGAAAAAAGAAAATTTACGTCCGTTGGCTTGGGGGTTGATGTTGGTGTCTGCGGCTCCGCTCATGATGCTTTTTGATGATCAAAAAGCCCCTGTTTTCGGAGGTTTGACGCAGCTATTTTTAGGGGTGGGACTGGTGGTTTTGTATGCTTGGCAAATGCGCAGTCGTTTTTGTTTGTGGGTTGCGGCTGCTATACTGATATTAACTTATTTGACTAATACCGGTACTGCTATGGGGGCGGCTTTATTAACTTTGGGGTTTGTTCAGAAAAATCTGTATCAAAAAGTGTTAGGGGGCTTTGCTTTTTCGGCGGGACTTGTTTGGCTTTATTATAATATGCAAACCACGTTGCTCATAAAATCTTATTATCTAATGATCACGGGGATATTAGTGTTGGGAATTTATGTTTGGCAGAAAAGAGGTACTCATGCGCGCTAAATTATTTTTTCTGTGTGCTTGTTTAATTACCGGTATCTTGGGCGGTTACGCGTGGAATACTCAACGCGCATTAAAGGACGCCCAAACCATATATTTCAAAATAGCTCCCGTAGATCCGCGAGCATTGCTCAGCGGAGATTATATGACCTTGCAGTATGATTTTGAAGTCAATTCATGGAGAGGTAATAGAAAAGATATCACTTTGTTTGTGGATGCTCAAAAGGTGGTAAGTTTGCAGGAATCCTCCCGACCTTTGCACCTGAAGGCCGATGACGAAAGATACCGCCTGCCCCATCAGTTTTATTTTCAGGAAGGAACCGGAAAAAAATATGAATCTGCCGTTTATGCTCAAGCGGCGCTACTGCCCAACGGCCGTATTTTGCTGACGGGCTTAACAGACGAAAATTTCAATTTATTATAGGAGAAGAATATGGCTGAATGTACTCATGATTGCGCAACTTGCAGTCAAAATTGCGGGGAAAGAAAAGAACCCCAAAGCTTACTGGAAAAATTAAATCCGCATGCCCGTGTGAAAAAAGTGATCGCCGTTTGCAGCGGCAAAGGCGGAGTAGGCAAATCTATGGTAACGGCGTTACTGGCCTCTGCCGCTCAGAAGAAAGGCTTAAACGTAGGTGTATTGGATGCTGATATTACCGGTCCGTCTATCCCCAAAATGTTCGGCGTTACCGAACGCGCACAAGGGGACCAAAGCGGAGTATATCCCGTATTGAGTAAAACAGGTGTACAATTGATGTCTTTAAATTTACTCTTAGACAATGAAACCGACCCCGTTATTTGGAGAGGGCCTCTTATTACCGGAACGGTAAAACAATTTTGGACGGAAGTAATCTGGGATAATGTGGACGTTCTATTTGTAGATATGCCGCCGGGGACGGGAGATGTGACTTTAACCGTGTTTCAAAGTTTGCCGGTGGACGGTATTGTTTTTGTCACCTCTCCGCAAGAGTTAGTGGGCATGATTGTGGAAAAAGCGGTGAAAATGGCAAAGATGATGAATCTTTCTATTTCGGGTTTGGTGGAGAATATGAGCTATTTTACCTGTCCTGATTGCGGCAAAAAGCATGAAATATTTGGGCAAAGCCGCGTCAAAGAAACCGCCGAAAAATATGCCATACCCGCCACTGCGCGCTTACCGCTAAGCCCCGATATCGCAGCCGCAGCCGACCGCGGCGGAATAGAAGGCTTAAGCTTGCCTCAGTTAGATGAGGTGTTGGCTGTATTGGAGAAAATTCAAAAGTAATTGTGATTTTAAATAAAATTAAATGTTAGAATATCTATAGGGAGTTTTTCCGTATGTCCGATCTGACACTTAGTAAGCGCGCACAAAGTATAGGCGACTCTGCTACGCTAAAGATTAATGCTTTAGCCAGAGCTTTGAAAAAAGAGGGAAAACCGCTGATTCATTTAGGCGGCGGAGAGCCTGTGTTTCCTGCGCCGCAAGCGGCAGTGGAGGCTATTGTAGAAAAAGCCCAATCGCGCAGAATTAAATATACACCGTCTTCCGGTACGCCGGAACTGAAAGAGGCGGTGATTAAATATACGTTGGAAAATTACGGAAAAAAAGTGGCTCCTGAAAATATTATTATTTCGGCAGGAGCTAAACAAGCGCTCTTTAATTTTTTGTTGGCGGCTGTAGAAGAGGGGGACGAAGTTATTTTCCCTGCGCCGTATTGGGTCAGTTATCCCGAAATGGTAAAAATGGCCGGAGCGACGCCGGTGATTGTTCGCCCTGAGCAAGGCTCTTTGCAGGTTTCTTTTGAGCAAATTGAGTCTGCCGTGACGGATAAAACCAAAGCCATTTTACTGAATAGTCCCAACAATCCGTCAGGCTTGATTTTTGATGCCGCTTTTGTCAAAGCGGTGGTACAACTGGCGGAAAAAAAGAATATCTTCCTTTTAATGGACGATATTTATCATAAACTCGTTTTTGACGGAAAAAGCTGCCCGAATCCTTATGATTACAGCACGAACGGCCAAAACTTGGTAATTGCCAACGGCGTTTCTAAGTTGTACGGCCTGACGGGGCTGAGAATCGGGTGGGCAGTGTCGGAAAACAAATCTTTAATCAGTGCCATGGGGCGCATGCAGGCGCAAAGCACCTCTTGCAATAGTGATTTGTCTGAGGTGGCTGCAGCGGCTGCGCTGTCTGGCGATCAAAGCTGTATTAAGGATCTGTGTTCTTTATTGCAAAGCAATAGAAATGTACTGTTGGCAGAATTGGCTCAAATTCCGCATTTGAAAATTCACCAACCGCAAGGCACATTCTATTCATTTGCCGATTTTAGCTACTATAATCCTGATTCTCAGGCGCTGGCTCAGTACCTGCTGGAGAAGGCTTTGGTAGCTGTAGTGCCCGGAGTGGCCTTCGGTTTAGATGGATATTTGCGCATTAGTTTTTGCGCCTCCCAAGACAGTATTGTGGAGGGGGTCCGAAGGATTAAACAGGCACTTGAAAACCTGTCGCTTAAGGAAGACTAAACACTATGAATACAAAAAATGCTAAACCGGACTTTTTTAAACCGGAATATGGGCTGGAAAATGCCGGCCTGAAAACCAGCAAGACCGTGTATTGGAACTATTCCACTCCGGCCTTGTACGAAGAAGCCATCAAACGTGAAGAAGGTAACGTCGTGTGCGGCGGTCCTTTGTGCGTAAGCACCGGCAAACACACCGGCCGCAGCCCCAACGATCGTTTCTTTGTCAAAACTGCTGATGTAGAAGGTAAACTTTGGTTCAGCAAAGGCAACGTAGGTATTGAGCCGAAATATTGGGACATTTTGTTCGCCAAAGCTCAAAAGTACGTGGAAGATAAAGATTTATTTGCCCGTGACGCTTATGTGGGTTCCAGCGAAGCTTCTCGCTTGAAAGTACGCGCCATCACTGAATGTGCTTGGACGAACTTGTTTGTTAAAAACATGTTCATTGAACCCAAACAAGAAGAACTTAAAAATTTCGTACCTGAATTTACCTTGATCTGCTTGCCCAAAATGAAAGCTGATCCTGCTACCGACGGTACCAACTCCGAAACCGCCATTTTAATCAACTTTGAAAAGAAAATGGTCCTGGTTATCGGCAGCGAATACGGCGGTGAAAACAAAAAAGCTTTGTTCACCGTTATGAACTACCTCTTGCCCCAAAAAGGCATCATGACCATGCACTGCTCCGCCAACGTCGGCCCGAAAGGCGACAGCGCTGTTTTCTTCGGCTTGTCCGGTACGGGTAAAACTACCTTGTCTGCTGATGTGTCCCGCGGTTTGATCGGTGACGATGAACACGGTTGGGATGAAACCGGTATCTTCAACTTTGAAGGCGGCTGCTACGCTAAGGTAATCAAACTCAATGCCGAAGCTGAACCGCAAATCTACTCCACCACCCAACGCTTTGGTACGGTGCTTGAAAACGTAGTATTTGACGCCGAAACCGGTAAATTGGACTTAGACGATGGTTCTTTGACCGAAAATACCCGCGCTTGCTATCCTTTGAACTTCATCAGCAATGCCGTAGAAAGCGAACGTGCCGACCACCCGAAAAACATCATTTTCTTGACTTGTGATGCTTTCGGTGTGATGCCGCCGATTTCTAAACTCAGCGCCGATCAAGCCTTGTATCACTTCATCAGCGGTTACACCGCCAAAGTAGCCGGTACCGAAAAAGGTATTAAAGAACCCCAAAGCACGTTCAGCACCTGCTTCGGCGGTCCGTTCATGCCCTTGCATCCGGATACCTATGCTCAACTCTTGAAAAAGAAAATTCAAGAACACAATGTAGATTGCTGGCTCGTAAACACCGGTTGGATCGGTGGTCCTTATGGCGTAGGCAACCGCATCAGCATCAAATACACCCGCACCTTGCTCAATGCTGCCTTAGACGGCAAATTGGCCAAAGTAAACTTCATTACCGATCCGGTGTTTGGTTTCCAAATTCCGACCGAATGTGAAGGGGTCCCTGCTGAAATCTTGAACCCGATGAACTTGTGGTCCGATAAAGAAGCTTACATGAAGAAATACCAAGAATTGGCTAAATCTTTCGTGGAAAACTTCAAAAAATATGCCGACGGTGTATCCAAAGAAGTCTTGGCCGCCGCTCCGAAAGTAGCAGAAGAATGCTGCTGTGGCTGCGGTAAATAAATGTTTTGATTGTAAGAGGGAGAAATCCCTCTTACAATTACATGCATAATTTACTAGAATAATATATACCTTTATTACAGGAGAATTTACATATGGCTAAAGCTAATGCAAAATTTATGGCCCCGTTAACCCCCAGCGCCGAACTCGCCGCTGTGGTAGGTGCTACCCCGCTTCCGAGAACTGAAATCGTAAAAAAAATGTGGGAATACATTAAAAAGAACGGTTTGCAGGATCAAAAAAACAAACGCATGATCAACTCTGATGCCAAATTGGCCGCCATCTTTGAAGGCGAAAAACAAATCAGCATGTTTGACATGAGCAAATATATTTCCAAAAACGTAAAATAATTTTACTCTTTGTTGAAATATGATGCCCCCGACTCCGTCGGGGGTTTTTATTTGAATTGTTTGGAGAGATTTATTTTAAAAAAACTTTTCTTTCCTCTTAAAAATAATCTATACTAATTTTATGTCCAGTATTCTTTTTCTTCTATTTTTAATCATTGTCGGTTGTTTGGGATGGGGGCTGTGGCTGCGCCGCTCTCCGTCTCCTGAGGCCAAAAAACAAAAATATAAAGCATTGGAAGCCCGTGCCAAAGAGGGCGATATTGAGGCGATGTATCGTTTTGCAGAATTATATTATGAAGATCATGACGAAAGATACTACCCGATGATTTTCAAATGGGTCAGCATTTTAGCCGCTCAAAAGAAAGATCCCGCCGTGTGGCTTTTAATGGGGGATCTATATAATTTTGCTTCCGGAACGGTGCGCGATGCCAAACGTGCTTTAAGCTGTTATGAGCAGGCTTTATCGGCCGATATTGCTTCCGGTAAAAATACAGATTTAACCCAAGAAGCGCATAATTACTTGGAAAAGCAAATCATTGAGCTTCGCAAAGAAGTATTCCACTAATCTAATCTTTTTTTTCTCTTTCTGGCGTGCATGAAAACTGTTAAGCTAAGAACAGTTTAAAGTCGTACGGGGGGAGAAATATGTCAAAAAAATATATTTTGGCGGCTGTGTGCCTGCTGTGTTGTGCATCAACCGCCTTTGCACAACTGCAAAAAAATTACATCATTCATGATGTAGTACCTACAGAAAATGTCACATCATTGGAGTTCAATCCTTCCTTAGATGTGTTGGAAAATTCGGGTACTTCCGTGAGTAAAATGGCATTTAAGGCAGGGTTTGCTTTAGATGAACATTTGAATATCGGCATGGAAATACCGCTTGCGCGTTATGAATCGCCCGAAAAAAGCAAAAATGGCTTGGCCGATGTTTCGCTGTCTTTAACGGCTACGCAGTATGTATATGGTCCGTGGTCTTTCGGTACGACGTTTGAATTTGTTTTACCGACGGCTACTGATGACTTGCTCGGCACGGGAAAGCTGCAGTTTAGTCCGTCTGTGTACGCGGTATATATGCCCAAGAGTAATTTCTTCTTTGCAGCAGGGTATAAACAGTATTGGTCCACCATCGGTGCAGATCATAGACCTGATATTGACAAAGGACGTTTTAGAGCCATAATGGGCTACTTATCGGACAATCAATGGTGGGTAATGATAGACCCGCGCTACACGATAGATTATCAAAATTCGGCACGGGCCAATTTTACACCGGAAGTAGAAATCGGTACCATGGTGCATCAGGGATCTTCGGTTTACTTGCGAGCCGGCGGAAAGCTGGGCGGCAATTTGCCCGCTTCCGACTGGACGGTGAGTGTAGGCTTTAAAGTGCTTCATTTATAAAAAAAGCCCCCGAAATTCGGGGGTTTTTTTATGCTTTCAATTATTTTTGTTTATCAGATTTTTTTGCTTTTTTACGAGGATAACCAAACCAAATAGCCAAGAAAGCACCAACACCTAACAGATACGGATAATAAAGATATTGCATAATGGCAATAGGGGAAAGTTTGGCTAGTCCCGCCGCCATTAAAAGCTGTGCCCCGTAGGGAATGGCTCCTTGTACAAAGCAGGAGAAAATATCCAAGATACTTGCACTTCTGTTGGCGGGAATTTTGAAACGGGTGGCAATTTCTTTGGCAATCGGGCCCGCCATAATCAGGGCAATGGTGTTATTGGCGGTGCAAAGATTGGCAAAGCTGACCAAGCCGGCAATAGAGAGTTCCGCTCCGCGGACGGAATTGGTTTTTTTCGTCATTTTTTGGATAATCCAGTCAAATCCTCCATTAATGCGAATCATCTCCAACATACCGCCTGCCAAAATGGTAACTACAATCAGCTCACCCATACCTGTGATACCTGTACCCATGGCACCGGTCCAGCCCCACATGGTAAAATCGCCCGTCAGCAGGCCGATAATACCTGCAAAAATGGTTCCTCCTAAGAGGACGGTCATTACATGTACGCCGGCTACGGCAGCGCCCAAAACAGCCAAATACGGTAAAACATGTACCCAATTTACCTTTCCGATTTCATAATTTATTCCTTCGGTTTGTCCTACCAAGAAATACAAAACGGTTGTAATAATGGCAAACGGAAGAACAATGCGCAAATTGGTGCGAAATTTATCCTTCATGCGGCAGCCTTGTGTGCGGGTAGCTACGATAGTGGTATCAGAAATAAAAGAAAGGTTATCACCAAACATGGCTCCGCTGACCACGGCCGCTGTTATCAGCCCAGTCGGCACACCTGTTTTAGCGGCAATACCCGCGGCAACGGGCGTTAAAGCTACAATCGTTCCTACCGAGGTACCTACGGATATAGATACAAAACAGGCAGCCAAAAATATTCCGGGGACTAATAATTTGGCAGGCAATAGCCATAAGGTTAAATTAACCGTGCTTTCCACGGCCCCCATGGCTTTGGTAGTTTGGGCAAAAGCTCCCGCCAAGATAAAAATAAGCACCATGAGCATAATGTTGGCATCGGCGGCACCTTTACAGAAAGATTCAATTTTTTCCGTTAAATTTTTCCCTTTAGAAGTGGTTACAGCCACCGTAGAAGCAATCACAAAAGCCACCGTAATCGGCATTTTGTAAAAATCGCCAGCCAGTATAGACACGACTACATAGGAAATTAAGAATACCCACAAGGGTAAAAGAGCCCACGGATTGGGTTTGGTAGGAGTGATGGGCAAAGTAGTGAGTGGATCCATAAATAAACCTCTATCGCTTTTTAAATTTAAAAAACCCCTCTGAAAAGAGGGGTTTATATGGTGCGCCCAACAGGAATCGAACTTGTATCTTCAGCTCCGCAGGCTGACACTCTATCCATTGAGCTATGGGCGCTTAAATCGGAGTTTTACAACAACCTGATTTCTTACTACCTAATTATTGTAACATTTTTAAAAGAGTTTTACAAAAAATTTATTTTTTACGACGAGAAAATAATTTTTTTATAAATATAAAATTTTAAATCCTATACTCAAACACCAATCTTTACTTTGCCAATTTCCACCCAAATGAAAACCGGGTTTTACATATAAAGACGCACCTTGATTGATCATGACACCCAGTTCGCTTTCCAAAAAAAGTTCCGCCTTGGCATTGTTTTCATAGTCTATATAATACTGTGGATCAAACGTCAGCCACCATAAATCGGGGTCCATGTATGTAAGCAAAAGGCGCACGCGGCCGTAGTTGATATCGGCACGGTTATTTTCTCCGATTAAAGAATAATAATGTTTATATCCCACCGCAGCGAAGAAACTTTTGTTTACAGGATATACGGCAAAGACAGAGGGGGAAATCTGCCATTTTCCTGTACCTAGTACGCTGTCTGTAGCCGTGGGGAGCATAGTTTCCATTTTAAAACCAAAATCAATTTTGTTACCCGTTTGTACCGCTTGAGCAGACAGCGAAACATCGCCCAATCCCTTGATAGAATCGTCAGCAGAAACCCAACGTGAGAAAGGTATTTCAATTCCCATATTATAGTTGGGGTTAAACGCGTAATAAGCTTTGGCGGTAACGGTATCTACGGAAAGGTTTTCACTTTCATCTATGACGGTAGTGGCGGGGGTTAATTCCAAGGAAGTAACGTTTTGCGTCGGCGCCAACCCCGGCACATAAAAGCGCTGCAGATGGGCAAAAGAAAAGCTAGGAAAGGCTAGAAATAGTCCTGTACATAAAAGTATTTTTTTCAGCATATTTGCTCCTTGTCTAAAAATTGCTCCGACTCTGCTTTTAGTATAACAAATTTCCGATTTTCGGCAAAGGTAAGTTAATTTTGGTAAAATAAAAATAAGAATATATAGAATTCGTTTTTCGCGCTCGTAGTTCAATGGATAGAGCGTCAGCCTCCGAAGCTGGAAATGTGGGTTCGACTCCCGCCGAGCGCAATTTTTAAAAAACACGCGAATGCGTGTTTTTTTATGCGCAAGGAGCGGGCAAACTGCTTTGCCCGTGATGGGAGTAGAAGACCGGAGCGATGTTTTTTGGGATTTTATACTTTTTGCTTTTTGTATTTAGCCAACACCCTCATAAAATGCTAAAATATGTAGGTATGAGTAAACTAGTCAGAGGTTTTAGGGACATTTTTGAGCCCCAATCAAATTTATTTACTGAGCTGGAAAACTGCGCCCGCGGCGTTTTGCGCCGTTACGGGTTTGGCGAACTCCGGCTGCCCACCGTGGAACAAAAAGAATTGTTTGTAAAATCTACCGGTGAAACGACGGATATCGTCCAAAAAGAAATGTATGCGTTTGAAGATGCGGGTCACCGCCAATTAGCCATTCGCCCCGAGGGAACCCCCGGAGTAGTGCGTGCTTATTTGGAGAATAATTTTACCCAAGCGGCTCCCGTGCAAAAATTTTATTATATTGGCAATATGTTCCGCGCAGAACGTCCTCAAGCAGGCCGCTACCGTGAGTTTGAGCAAATCGGTGCCGAGTCTATCGGCAATTCCGCTCCGGCGGCTGATGCGGAAATGATTTTGATGTTAAAAGACATTGTTTCTTCTTTCGGTGCGAAGAATTATTCCGTCAAAATCAACAGCTTGGGTTGCGAAAAATGCCGCCCTTTGTACCGACAAGCTTTAATTGATTTCTTGTCTAAAGAAAAAGACACCCTGTGCCACAACTGCCAAACACGTTTGGAAAAAAATCCGTTGCGTGTGTTAGATTGCAAAGTAGACGGCCCGCGTTTTGTCGGGCAGGTGCCTACTATGCAACTTTGCGGTGAATGTCAGGAACATTTTGACGAAGTGCAACGCCTGTTAAAAGGTAAAATTGATTTTATCGTTGACCCGATGTTGGTGCGCGGTTTGGACTATTACAGCCGTACTGTATTTGAATTCCAAGCCGGAGACACCTCCCAAAATGCCATTGCTGCCGGCGGACGTTATGACGGTTTGGTTAAAAGCATGGGCGGTCCTGCCACACCGGCCGTCGGTTGGGCCATGGGTGTGGAGCGTGTGATTGCTTCTCGCGGTGAAGTGGAATTTGCCAAAGAACGCAGTGTATATGTAGTTTCCTTGGGTAAAGAATGTAATGAAACCGCTTTTAATTTAATGCAAGATTTGCGTGCTGCCGGTATTCGCACTGAAGGCGGTTTGTTTGACAAAAATGCCAAAGGACAAATGAAACAAGCCAACCGTTGCGCCGCTTCTTATGCCTTGATTTTGGGTGAAGACGAGCTTGCAAAACAAGAAGTGACTTTTAAAGATTTAAACACAGGAGATCAAAAACAAATCTCCTTGGCTGATATTGTGCAAGAGGTTAAGAAACTGATATGAAAAGAACAAGCTATTGCGGCGAAGTAAACGCCGCTCACATCGGCACAAAACATACGTTTTGCGGTTGGATTAACAGCTACCGTAACCACGGCGGTGTATTGTTTTTGGACTTGCGCGACCGTAGCGGTTTGGTGCAAATTGTCGTAGGTCCCGAGAGTCCGTTTTTTGAGTTGGCCTCCACGTTACGTAATGAATATGTGGTGGAAGTAACCGGAGAAATCAAACGCCGCATTGAAGGGGCCGAAAACAAAAATATTCCTACCGGTGAAGTAGAAGTAAGCGTAGAGAATTTGAAACTTTTAAATACGTCTGTGGCCTTGCCGTTTGACGTAGAAAAATCTCGCGAAGCCAGTGAAGAAACCCGCATGAAATACCGCTATTTAGATTTGCGTAACCCCGTCATGGTGCGCAATTTGATTATGCGTCACAAAATTTCTCAAGCGGCGCGCCGTTATTTAGACGGTCAAGGATTTTTGGAAGTAGAAACCCCTGTTTTAACCCGTTCCACTCCGGAAGGGGCGCGCGATTATTTGGTGCCTTCCCGTGTGCATCATGGTCAATTTTATGCTTTGCCGCAAAGCCCGCAGATGTTTAAGCAAACTTTGATGGCCAGCGGTGTGGACCGCTATTTCCAATTGGCGCGCTGTTTCCGCGATGAGGACTTGCGTGCCGACCGCCAACCCGAACATACGCAAATTGATATGGAAATGTCTTTCGTGACGATTGAGGATATTCATGAAATCGTGGAAGGACTGATGAAAGAAATTTTCAAAACGGCCGGAAAAGAATTGACTGTTCCGTTCCCGAAAATTCCGTTCCATGTGGCTATGGACTTATACGGCTCTGATAAACCGGATTTGCGCTACAGCCTGCAAATCAAAAACGTATCGGATATTTTTGCTAACACAGGCTTTAAAGTATTTGCCGACGTGTTAGCCGCCAAAGGTGCTATTTATGCTGTGTTGGGCAAAGGCGGAGCCGCTCTTTCCCGCGGACAAATTGACAAATTGACCGACCTTGTGAAAAAGAACGGTGCCAAAGGCTTAGTGTGGCTGAAAGTAAAGGACGGAAAAATTGAAAGCCCGACGGCCAAATTCTTTACCGAAGCGGAAATGACTGCTTTGCAAACGGCTGTGGCCGCGAATGAAGGTGATATCATTTTTGTCGGTAGCGATGTGAACTTGCGCACCTGTCAAAACTTTATGGGTGCCTTGCGCAAAGAGTTGGTAAAAAATGAAAAGCCGGAAACAGATTGGGCCTTTGCGTGGATTACCGATTTTCCGCTCTTGGAATATATCCCCGAGGAAGACCGCTGGGACGCCGCGCACAACCCTTTTACGGCTCCGCATGAAGAAGATTTGGAGAAGTTGGAGACAGACCCTGCTTCCGTGCGCTCCTATCAATTTGATATGGTGCTTAACGGAAACGAATTGGCCTCCGGCTCCGTGCGCAACTGCCGCCGTGATGTGCAAGAACGCATTTTAGCCTTGATGAAACACCCCAAGGAAGAGGCTGCCCGCCGCTTTGGCATGCTCTTAAATGCTTTGCAATACGGTGCCCCTCCGCATGGCGGTATCGGTATCGGGTTGGACCGCGTGACGGCCTTGTTATGCGGGGAAGATTCCATTCGTGAAGTAATTGCTTTCCCCAAAACGACGCAAGCGGTCTGTCCGCTGACCCAATCGCCCAATGTGGTTGACGAGCAACAGCTCAAAGACTTGGCGATTGAACTTAGCAAAGAATAATTTAAAACCCCCGTTCTTAGGAGCGGGGGTTTTTTAGTCCTATGTTTTTATGGGTCCTTTACGCTGTATAATCTAGGACGAAAATGCCCCTTGCACGTTAGCAAAATTTAAGCCATAATATAGAAAACCCTTTCTTGGAGAATCTTATGTATAAAAGCATGCTGTTGGTGTGTGGTTTTTGTTGTGTGTTTTTGACGGCCTGTCATCGCCCTGCCGAGGAAAATAAATCTAAATTTCCCCGTAAAGCCAATATTGAAAAATATGTACAAAAGGCCAAAGATGCCACTCGCATTGCCGAGGAAAGAAAAAAACCTTTACCGGTGCAAGATCTAATCAACAGTTCTGTGTTGACCAATACGGCACAAAAAATGGAAGAAGGATTTTTAAAACAATTATTTGATAAAAATAAAACGATTTTGGAAAAACGTTTGTTGGAAGCGTATGGACAGAAGACTTCGGAGCAAATCGGCTCCTTGATGCAAAAACATACCCTGCAAGCTCAGCAAGCTGCCAAAGAGGCCGCTTCTACGGAAGATTTATCCAAGAAACTGACGGATGTATTGTCTGTACAGGAAAAAGAATTAAAAGATTTTATAGAGGCTCAAAAGTCTGTAGGTCGTTTAACTCCGGATCAGCAACTTTTAGATAAAGCCAAAGTTTATCTGTCTGAAAAAACGACCACTTTCTTGACTGATATTTCGCTGTATCAAGGTGATAAGGCCGCCACTTTGGCATCTGCTGTTTTAGATAAAGCGGTGCAAGATTATGTCTATGCCATGGCCAGTGCGGCAGATCAAGAAACGTTGCAACAGAAAATTGATGAAATTGCCACGCAAGCCGAAGCCCAAATAGATCAAATTAATACCGAGCATGCCGATCCGTTGGGTGTAACGGAAGAGGAGAAAATTACTTCTTTACGCGCGGAAATGATTACCCTGCATCAAACCTTGGAGAGCTACGTTGAGCCTTTATACGGTAAAGAATCCGTGCTGCAGATGAGAAAAGTATTTAATGAGGTTTTGGACGATACAGGAAAAACTTTGCGAGAGAACAAACGCCTGAGCCAAAAGAAACAAGCTTTGGATAATCTGAACGCAACGTATCGCCAAGCGATGTTAGATTTGCAAAATAAATGGAATCAACAGTTTGCTGCCGTAGAAGAAAAATAAAACTTTTGACATGAGATAATTATGAACAAAAAAATGAAATTGGCTGTAAGTTGCGGATTGCCTTTGCTTTTAATTGCGGTCGGGGTAGGAATGTGGCTTTCTCCCTCCGAAACAGACGGAACGAATACAAAAGAAAAGGTCCGCTCTTTGTTTGCGCAAAATCCTGCCGCGCCGGAGGTGGGGGATGACGTGTATGATGAAACCTCTATGTTGGATCAAAAGCCCTATCGCCCCAGATTTTCCGCCAATTCTGATGCACCGAGTACCAAAATACGTACAAACCCTTTTCGCTATTCCAGAGGTCATATACCTGTTTCCGGCCATAAAGTTTCCACCTCTACAGCGGCTAAACCGGTAGTACCTTCTACCGCCACGGCCCAAGCCGTTGCCGCGGCCTTGCCTCCTGCTCAGCAGGGAGCGGCCCAAGTTTCGGCTCCGGTTAATAATGCGTCTATTCCGCAAACTGTTGCGGGGCAAAATCCTGCTGCTACTGCTGTTGGCTCGGGGCAGCAGCCGTCTGCCGGAGCTAATGAGAAAAACACTTCTCAAGCGGGCACTGCAGTCCCGGCTGCAGCTTCCGCTCTGGGCATGCCCAGCCAAGAAGTACTGAATATGTTTCCTCAGATGAAAGATCCCAAATATCAAAAGCAATTAAAAGAAACGGATCAACTTTTGAAAAACTTATTCAGAGCTTTGGAAAAAGCGGCTTTTTCTCCGCAGCAAAGCAAACGTTTGCAAAATATTGCCAAATACTCCAAAGCAGGAACCGGCCGTTTGGGCGGCGGCTCACATGGCAGAAGCAGCGAGGCAAAAGCCGCAGCCAATACCATTTCTTCTGCGGGGGAAGCGATTGCTCAAAGTATGGAGCAAAACTACGGCAAAGAAGCCGCCGACAAAGTGCGCCAAGCCACTGGTCAATATGCTCAAGTAGTCAGCCAAGCGATGGCTATTGACAATGAAGAGCAAAGACGTGCTGCCTTGGCTGCTGCACAGGCCGCCTATGAGCTTCAAGTGCGCCGCACCCAAATGGAAGCTATTTTTAAACAAGCATTACAAGCGCACACAGACAAATATAAGCAAGAATTAACCGATACTTTTGGGGCAGAAACCGCAGCGGCAGCTATGGGGTTGTTGGAGCAATATCCGCAAGACATTTTTGATGCCAGCTGCTCTACCGAAGATCCTTTTAAAGCCTTGGCAGAAGTGGAGAGAATGTTTCAGGCTAACTTGGCAACGTTAGTTAATGAACGTCACTTGGAAGAGCTGGATGTAAACCAACGTTTACAAACCGTACAAGAAAATGTACTAAAAAGTAATATAGACGGTTTGTCTGTGCAGCTGGAAGAACAAAAAGCCGCCGGAAATAAAATTTCCATGGAAGCAATTACCGATGAGTATTTAGAGCAGTTGCGCGTAGATACCAATGCCAGAAATACTGAGATTATCAATAATATTTTAGAAACTGATTTAAAGGATAAAACCCCGGAACAAAAAGCGGCATGGAAAGAACAAGCAGAGAAAATATTGTCTGCCATGACCGAAGAAATTGTAACAACGCGGAAAAATATGCCTCCGGATCAAAGTGATCAATATTTGGCGATGATTGCCCAAATCAGCGATAAAGCCAACAATGCTTTAGGCCAAATTGTCTTGCCCGAAACACAAGAAGATATTGATAGAAGAGAGCAAAGACAAGCTTATTTAGATTCTATAGGTGAAATGTACGGCCCAGAAGCCGGCGCACAAGTACGTACTTTGCTTTTAAAGTTAGAAAAAGGATTAATCTCTCCGGAAGAGTTTCATCAGCAGGAACAGGCGGTGCTTGAAGCTAATATGCACGTCTTTGAGGCCCATAAAGCAAAAATACAAAAAAACAGAGAAAAACAAATTTCTCAAGGTTGCCGCCGCTATGAAAATCAAATTTTCCAAAGTCAGGCCTTCACACAATATCCGACGAAATGGAGAGACGTAATTAAAAGAATGATACGCCCTGAGGTAGCACGTATGGAAACAGACCTTATAGCACTTTCGCGCAATGAAGAGTTGACGGAAGAGGAGTATTTGGCGCAGGAGCGTATTATTCAAGAAAGAACGGCCAATAGAATAAACGGTATTTTTGAACATGTAGCCCAAGAGTATCAAGAGCGCGTGAAATAAATGCAGGCCTAGCAAAGCATATAGGCCTTTTGGGTACTTGGAGATAGGCCCAAATTCCCTTGAAATTAAGTTAAACTTTTGAAATAATAATAGAGAAGGGATTTTACTTCTCATAGGAGAGAATATGAAAAAAATTATTTTGTTGTTAGTGTTGGCATTAGGTTTGCCTGCTTGTTTGTCTGCACAAGTATATCAAAAAAGTCTTTGGCAACAATGGCGAGACGGAACCCTTGAAGATAAAAAGAGACCGTATAAACAAAGCGAAGCGGATGCACGCTATGCTCAAGCTAGAGCTAAAGGAAGTAAAGAAGATAGAAATAAGGCCAAACTTGATGGCCTTGCCTTGATGTACGGTGTTCCTTGCCCTGGATATGGTTTTAATAAACTGGTTTGCAATAGAACGAAAGATGCCTTTACTAAAATGTCCAAGAATGGCTATTACAGAATGACTGAAAGATCTACCAATCCCATCTCATCTATATTTGGATTGCTGAGAAATACCTATATTGATTTGTTTCATAGAGATGGATATGTTGAGGTTGAACCGACACCTAAAGAACTGATGTATGTTTATGCTTATAAGCATGCTACTGAAGCCAGACAACGGCTTTTGGAAACCTTGGAAAAGGATCCTTTTGCTACATCTGATGACGTCGATGGCGTTACTAGAAGGGCCTATGAATACCGCCAATGTATCTTGGAAAATGGTGGATTGAATGGATGCCGGTCTCAATTTGTAGAAAAATACGGTGAGAAAAAAGTAGTAGAGTTTGAAAATCTTTTGAAAGTAAGAGAAAAATGGGTAGTTTCTAAAGATAAAAATCCAGTGTTTGCTTTATATACTTTGACTGGTAATTTTTCTCATTTGCAGAGTTTAAATGGTTCTGATTACTATAAATTAGAGGACTTCTTTTCAGGAAAAGAACCTGCGGAAGGAATTACATATCGGGAATATTCTCATTCTCATGGTTATTTCGTCAATCCAAGTATTTTCAATGGCAATCGCAAAGTTGTTTATGGCACTGAGATTATAGTTAGGATTTCTGACACACTGGAAGCTAATTTTTTACCGGAAGATTTAAGTATTCGTATTTATAAAGCTCCGAAAGATACTGGGACTACCTGGAAAAACAGTAAAAGTTTATAATCAAAAGCCCCTTGAATTTTAGTTAATTTTTGAAATAAAAAAAAAGAGATTTTACATCTCATAGGAGAAAATATGAAAAAGATTATTTTATTATTGTTGGTGGGGTTATTGCCCTCACTTCTATCTGCTCAGCAGCAATCACTCTATGAGCGTTTTCAGGCTGGGGAACTATATGATGAAATAGAAAGAGATTTAAGAACGGATTTTGAGTATTTTGATGCTGTTTTCAAAAATGTATTTGCTCATAGAGCGGATGAGAAAAATGCCAAAGAATGTATTTATGAAGTGGCCGCACCTAGCAGAGGTTTGTTTAAATATATCTACAAACGCACGGAGGATGCGCTTAATAAGGCATCTGTAAGAGTTTTCGCTTATCTATCTAAGAGAAAATCTGCGAAAGAAATAACTATTGCGAAGTCTAAAATGGAAGAATATGCTTATGAGCATGCTAAACAAACAAGAGAGAGAGTAGTGGAGCAATTGCAAGAAAAGGACAATCATGAGGAGCTTCTAAAAATCAGAGAAGAATGGCTGGCTTATAAAAATCAAAATCCAGTATTCGAACTTTATACACTGCTCGGAAATTTTGAAGAGTTGCAATCTTTGGATGCTGTTGACTATAACAATTTGGTGGCTTTCTTTACTAATAAAGAACCGGCTGCAGGATGGGAATATAGAGAATATTCTGCTGATTATTACGTTAACTCCAGCCCTATCAATCATAATAAGTCAGTCATCCATGGAACAGAAATCAGAGTCAGAATTTCTGATAACTTAGAAGCTAATATTTTACCGGAGAATTTAACCATACGTGTTTATAAAGCTCCGAAAGATACTTGGAATACTTGGAAAAACAGTAAAAGTTTATAATCAAAAGCCCCCTGAAAAAGGGGGCTTTTTATCTTAAGAGCTAGGGATTTTCTAGGTCTTTTGAAAAGAGAAAAGTAGGTCTAAATTCCCTTGAATAGAGTGTTGGTTTTTGAAACAATAAAGTAGCAAGAAAAGGTTGTCTATATAGGAGAAAATATGAAAAAAATCAGTCTGATGATGTTTGCACTTTTATTAGTGCCGTCTCTTTTAAATGCCCAGGCCTGGCCTTCCGTTGCCAGAGCGGATGCCACTCAAAAGAAAATTAATCAATCAGCGGCAAAGGCTATTGCGGATATTCCTAAAGATGTTAGTAGGACTTGGAATGATATGACGGCATCTTTCCCTGGTTGGGGGGTCCTTTTAGACGGTACGGAACTGGGAGATTTAATAGACGGAACGACTGCTTATGAATTTGAACATTCTAATTTTATGATAACCAAAAGAGACCGTGAACGAGCAGCAAAAAGAATGATAGATGGTATTTTGGGTTATCAAAAAAATGGATTGCCCGAAGATGTCTTGAATAGAAAAGCTCCTGAAAATCCGTTCTTTTCTCTTATTTTTTATAGAACTGAAGCTTCTTTGGAAAAATTTTCTCACAATAGATATTACAGAGGAAAATCTATGAAGACTCCGCTCCTTTCCATGGCGGAAGATATCTTTTTTCCAGAAGGATGGGTGGAATTACAGGATAGTGATATAAACGTAATGCTGTATTTTGCTCTGGAGCATGCACGTTTGGCTGATCAAAGATTAATGGACAGGTTTAAAAAGGATCCTTTTAGCGAATATTCTGATGTAGCGGCCTTTGGACTTACGGCCGATACACGCAGAGCTTATGAATACCGCGATGCAATGAACGCCTGTGGCGGATTAGAGTCTTGTAGAGAAGAATTTGAAAAAAAATACGGCCAAAAAAAGATAGCCGAGTATGAAAATCTTTTTGAAGTCAGAGAAGAATGGTTGCATTACAAAAGTCAAAACCCCGTATTTAGGCTTTATACGTTGAGTGGAAGTTACGAAACCATACAATTTTTAAACAAAGAAGAGTATGAAAGATTAGCTGCTTTCTTCTTAGGGCAAGAGCCGGAGGAAGGTTGGTTGTTTCGATATGAAGAAGAAAAACAGTTCTATGTTAATCCAACTCCGTTCAACCATAATCTAAGTGTAATTTCTGGAAGAGAAATCAATGTACGTATTTCGGATAATTTAGAAGCGTCTATTTTGCCGGAAAACTTAGATATCAGAATTTATAGACCGATTCCTCCTTTCTATGATACCCTTGATGCTTACTGGGATTACGAGAGGCCTTACTTGGCTAAAACCATGTTGGTAATGGATGAACATGGCTATCCCCAAAAAGTAGTGAATAAAGCAACTCTGAGACAGGTAGAAGCTGACTATGAATCTTATAAAAAATACTATCCGACTTATTTTAAACGCTATGAAACCGGTTGGTATAATACCAAAACATTCTCTAAGATTAATAGATGGTTTAATAATTAATTCTACAAAAGCCCCAAGATTTGGGGCTTTTGATTTTTTATAGGGAGTTTTAGTCTTTTCGGGTGTCGGTCAAGTGGGTATTAGGGAAATAATGTAATAAAATCTCACGGTAGTCTTGCCCCGCTTCGGAACGGCCTGCAGCGCCCGTTTGGCAGAAGCCCACTCCATGGCCCCAGCCGCCGCCGTAAAAGACGAAATTTTTAAGTTTCCTGTCTTCATAATTAGGTACTACGATAAAGTAACTGCTGCGCAGCATACCGGAACATAAATTATTACGAATGACATTTTCTTTTTTCAAGGTTACCGCGCCTTTGGTCCCTTTTACCAATACTTCGCTTACATAGCCGGAACGACCGCGCTTTTGTGGTACAATGGCCGTAATGCCACCGATATCTTTCTTTTGACGTTTGATGATTTGGCGCAGTTCTTCTTCTTCCACCACACGCGTCCAACGGTAGGCCGCACGACTGACATTTTTGTCATATTTACTGTAAGCATCATGCGGATGTTGGAGCAGATTTTTGAATTGATACGGCTGCAAGGTGCTAAAATCAAAATCTTTATAGTCAGATACGGGATTTAAATAATCGGTGGCAAACCAGCCAGCCTCTTTGGCACTTTGCGTAAAACCGCCTGCATTGGCTGAAAACACACTTTCTATGGGTTTTTCTTTATACAAGAGAATTTGCCCCATGGTAGATTCTACCGCCGCATTTCCCGTTTCACTTTCTGCCGTTACACCGCCGTATACTTGGCAGTTTTGTGTGTCACATAAATCATACCCATAGGCCTTATGCTTGCCCAAATGTTTCATGGCATAAGTGCGCGCCAGCACCGCTTGGGCACGCAGGGCATTCATCGGAAATTGTTTCGGCATTTCTGAAGACATAACCCCCATTAAATATTCCTCTATATTTACGATATTAATGGGTTGCAGGGTGGCCCGCTTGGCATCATGTTTGATTTCCAGTTGTCCGCGGTATTCTTTGTCATCTACGCTGGCCCACGTCATGCCTGCTCCGCTCATTACTTTCTTGACCAATACGGTAGCTCCTTCGGAAGAAGAGGGGGACTTGGGCGATATGACAATACTGCCCGAAAAGGGATATTTTTTGCCTTTAGGGGAGAATAAAGCCGCTTTTCCTTTACTCAGTTCTACGCGCCACGTTTCCTTAGCTTTGCCGATAGCTAAGGTTTTTCCGTTAGATTTTAAACTTACCGTAAACGGGTGGGAAGGGATAAATACCACTTTGTTGCGCGTAGCAGGGCGTCCGCCTGCGGTGGTGCCGATAGCTACCCGTACCGTTTGCAGTTTCCCTTCCAAAGAAACTACTGGTTTTACAATTGTGTGCAATTGGCGTTCTTTGCGGTTTTCCAGCTCTTTTTCTTCTTTGGTAAGCTTGGGTTTTAAACGGGTAATGGCTGCGTTATAAACGGTATTTTTGGGGCTTGCCGAGCGTAACACGCGGTACTGACGGTAGGCCTCATTATAGTTTTTGGCTTTTTCTAAACTGTTTGCCCATGCGCGGCGAGCCTCGGTAAATTGATGGTCGTAAATAACCGCTTTTTCATAAGATTGAGCCGCTTGCTCCCAGTTTTGTTCTTTTTCGTAAATTTGCCCCAGTAAAAAGTTGGACAGGCCCGTATGATTTTTGCCGGCGGCGGCTCTTTGCAAATTGTGCTTAGCCAGTTGGGTTTCGCCCATGCCCAGTTGTGCACGGGCTAAGTGAATGAGCAAAAATTCGGACCGTTCTCCGCCACCCTCTAATAATGAGAAAAATTTTTCTGCATTTTCATATTGTCCGTCTGCCAAATATGCTTCGCCCATAAATTCGGTCACTTCTGCATCGGTCGGGTAAAGCAAATAGGCCGCACTCATGATATCTACCGCTTGCTTGGGGTGGCCTTGCTCCAGCTCAATATAGGCTGCGTTTAAAAAGGCGTCTTTTTCCTTGGTTTTTTTAGAAATTTCTATATACTGTTGCAGGGCCGTCTGCGGTTGGCCCGAAAAATAATTTTTGGCCGCTTCAGGCAAAGTGACAGTAGTGTTTTCTTGTGCCAAAGCGGAAAAAGGAATAAAAAAAGTTAAAAATAAAGAGAGTAAATTTTTCATATTTACTATAATTATATCAATATGACGGCACAAATTCCTCAATGGTTAAAAGAAATGGTCGGCAAAAATAAGGCCGCCCTTCGTACGCAGCGTGCTTTGCAGGCGCAAAGCTCTTTGGACGGACGGGCTTTGCACACCGTGTGCGTGGAGGCACGTTGCCCCAATCGCGGTGAATGTTTTAACTGCGGAGATGCTACCTTTATGATTTTGGGCGGCATTTGTACGCGCGGTTGTAAATTTTGCGCCGTGACTAAACAAACGCCTTTACCGCCTGATGAAAATGAGCCTGAAAATGTGGCTCGTACCGTAAAAGAGTGGAATATCCGCTATGCGGTGCTTACTTCCCCTACGCGCGACGATTTAAAAGACGGCGGAGCCGGTCATTTTGCCCGTGTGATAGAGGCCATACGCGCTGTTTCGCCTCAGGTACAAACAGAGCCGTTGGTGCCCGATTTTCGCGGAAAAAAAGAAGATTTACAAACGGTGCTTGCCGCCCGTCCTGCCGTGCTGGCCCATAATATAGAAACCGTACCCGAACTTTACGACGGTGTGCGTGTGGGGGCTGACTACCGTCGTTCCTTAGATTTGTTGGTTCACGCTAAAAAAGTGGTTCCGAATATTTTTACTAAGTCTGGTATTATGCTGGGACTAGGAGAAACGCAGGAGCAAATTAAACGCACTTTGCAAGATTTGCGTTCTGTGGGCGTAGATTTATTGACGATTGGTCAATATTTGGCTCCGTCTAAAAATCATCACCCCGTGCTTCGCTATCCTGAGCCGCAGGAATATCAAGACTGGAAAGAATATGCCCTTTCTATCGGCTTTTTAGGGGCTGCATGCGGGCCGTTGGTGCGTAGCAGTTACCGCGCAGGGGCTTTGTACAAAGAGGCTCTGCTTGCTCAGAAACTCTCTTAAAAAGATATAATAAAAGATATGAAGAATTTATTGATTTGTTTAGCGCTAGTTTCTCTTTGTGCTTGTGCCGGCAATCCGCCCGCGTGGTGGAATCCGTCCGGTGCGTATGGCGTGCAAACGGAAACGACTCTTCCTCAAAAAACAAATCCCCGCGCTACGGTTTCTGCCGTGATGACACCTGTAGAAGAAGAGCCGATGGAGCAATCTTTTGAAGTAGCTGATGATGCTTATGAAGAAATGCGCCTTGCCCCTCTGCCGGAAACGGACGGCACGGAAAATGCAGATGAAACGCAACAGCAAGCCGCCTCCGAAGAAGCCGAGGAGCTAGATTTGGGGGGGAAGAAATCTCCCGTTGTCTCTGCCCAAACATCTGCTTCCAAAGTGCAGGACTATCTGCCTGAGGACGGCTCCTTACCGCCGCCAAGTGTGTTGGAATTATAATAAATATAGCCTTTTTGATACCCGCCGAATAGGCGGGTTTTTTATTGTTTTCCCGTCAGAAAAAAACAGTTGATTATTTTTTTTTTTTGATACAATTTTGGGGTCAAGTCGGACAGTCTAATCTAAAAGGCTGTTTGGCTAGTCTTAAATACGTTTAAGAGGAGATAAAAATGAGAAAAGGTTTTACCTTGATAGAATTGTTAGTTGTGGTTTTAATTATCGGTATTTTGGCATCGGTGGCTGTTCCAGAATATCAAAAAACTGTATATAGAGCAAAAGCAGCAGAAGCATGGACGATAACTAAAGCCATCATGGACTCAGAAGAAAGATACAGAATGGCTAATGGTTTCTACACAGATGATTTAGAAAATTTAGATATAGAAATTCCTGAAATGAAAAACTGGGATATTGGATCACCAAATGTAAGCTTTTATAGTACTGGTATGTCTGTTTCACTATCTTTGAATCCAAAATTTCATATTCCGGGTTTTGTTGCACATACGTACACATTGTATACAGAAGAGGGGGGGGTTACAAGAACGGTTAGTTGTCAGGCAGATACCGCCCCTTGTATGCAGTTAGTGCCTTGTATAGGAATAGGTTCGGGAGCCTATGGAGCTCATTGTACGATAAGTGGAGGACTTATTGGTAGCGGAATAGGTAGCAATAGTTAAGGTGATTTAATATTAAAAAAGACCCCCCGATATCCAATCAGGGGGTCACTTCGTTTGGGTCATTTCATCTTCCTTTTTTAGTCAGTTTAGGCGATTTACGCTTGGGGCACTGTCAACTGCTCACTTCGCATCGGCCGAACCATATACATCAACCTCCGCTACTTCCGCCGCGCCTGCACGGCCTTACCGCTAGCCGCCGCAGTGAAGACACACAACTTCGCGGCGTACGTCCACGGCAACCTCCTTGCAACACTTCGTTGGCGGCTCTCACATCCGCACGTCAACCAAGCACAACCCAGCGGTCCAACCTTTCACTTCCAGCAGTCATACAAAGCCCGCACAACACCCGAGCCGGGACTAACTTACTACTTAGTATAAGGGAAAAAGAAGAAATGTCAAGGGGGAAAATAAATTAAAAACCCCCGTCGGAAAACGGGGGCTTTACTATAAAAGAAGGGCAGTTATAGTTTGGTAATGTCTGCCATGCCTTGCGTTAAAATAGCGCGCACACGGCTAAGCAGGGCCAAGCGATTTTGGCGAATGTTTGCGTCCTCTGCATTGACCATTACATCAGCAAAGAACTTGGCCAACGGAGCAGCAAACGTGGCGCAAACGGACAAGGTTTGCTCACAAGCCGTTTGGCTGTAACCGTCTGATAAACCGTGTAAGGTTTCTTCGGCTTTTTGCACGGTTTCAAAAAGTTCCTTTTCCGCCTCTTGCGTTAAAAGATTTTCGGCCACTTCTAAGCTGGCCACTTCAGCTTTTTTGAGGATATTGCAAGCGCGTTTGGCAGCTTCGGCCGCGGCGGAAAAGTCGGCTCCGTTGCGGCTATTTTCCAGTACCTTAATCAAGGTTTCTGCTTCGTGCAGCGGCATTTCATACCAATGGTTGACAGCCAACAAAGTATTGGCTTGATGACCGCGCTGTTGCATGAGCAAAGCCAAGCGTTGGAAGAAGAAATCTTTCAGTTGCTTTTCAGCTTTTTGGGTATCTTTGCCCGTATAAAGAGCCAAAGATTTTTGAATTACTTCTTTTAAAGAGATGTTTAGTTCTTTTTCAAGCAGAATGCGTACTGCCCCAAAGGCCTGACGGCGCAAAGCAAAGGGATCTTCGCTACCGGTGGGAATTTGCCCGATAATAAAGTTCCCTGCCAAAGTATCCACTTTTCCGGCTAAAGAAACAAGGGCTCCGGTTAAGGTAGAGGGAAGCTCGGAATTAGAGGAGAGCGGAAAGTAAAACTCTTCCATAGCTTGGGCTTCTTTAGTGTGGCCCTCCAGTTCTGCGTAACAGCCGCCCATGTAACCTTGCAATTCGGGGAATTCATACACCACAGAGCTGGCTAAATCAGCATACGCATAGCCGGCGGCATAGGTAACACTGTCTTTGATGTTCGTTTCATTCAAACGGTCACAGAGCCACATAGCCAAGTCGCGCGTGCGGTCAGATTTTTCCAACAGATTGCCTAACCCTTCCAAGAAAGTGCGGTCTGCTAATTTGTTTTTAAACAAATCTAATCCTTCTTTTTTGTCGTTTTCATAGAAAAAAACGGCATCAGACATACGTGCAGACATGACCTTTTTAAAGCCGTCGCTTACTTCTTGTTGGTTCACAGACACGCCGTCGCGCACAGCAATAAAATAGGGCTGTATTTCGTTTTGATCATTCACGACGGGGAACATTTTAAGCTGGGTTTTAAACACGGTACCGATAAAAGCTTTCGGCAATGTCAAAAACTTCAAATCAAAAGTACCGCATACCCCTACCGGATGTTCGGTAAAATAGACGGTTTCTTCTATTAAATTATTGTCTAAATCGGCATGATAACCGCGGGCCTTGGCCTCTGCCATAACGCTGCGAATTAAGGCCTCTCGGCGATCTTCGGGCAAAGCCAAAATAGGCTGCGGCTGAGATTTTAAAAGCTCTACATAATAGGCTTTATCGGCTTTTTCCACACGGATCGGCTTGCGGCCGAAAGAAGTAATGGGGTAGGTAAAGCGGTTAGATTTTACGCCCGCCACTTCAAAGGGGACTACCTTGGTCCCGTAAAGACCGATTAAGCTGCGGATCGGGCGCGCCCATTTAAGGCCGCTTTCTTCCCAAACCATGTTTTTGGCAAATTCAATGCCGGTGATTACGCGGGTAAAAATTTCCGGCAGCAGTTTAATGGTTTTTTCGCCTTTAATGTTTAAATCGGCATAGATAAAAGGTCCTTTTTCGGTTTCTTTAATGACCAATTTTTCAGGGGCAATACCGTTTCTTTGGGCAAAGCCGGCACTTTGAGGGGTAAAGTGGCCTTGAGCATCTTTTAAAAGCTTGGCAGGAGGTCCTTTGACTTCCTTTTTCTCATCAGCAGATTTTTCGGCAATGCCTTCAATAATCAGGCACAAACGGCGATAGGTACCAAAGGCGCTGACGTTTTCATAAGCAATACGTTTTTCTTCTAAAAGGGCTTTAGCCAAGGTTTCCATTTGGCTCATGGCCGGTTTAACAAAACGGGAAGGCAGATGTTCACAACCGATTTCTAAAAATGCATTCATTGGGCGGCCTCCTCTTTTTCTTCCTTAGGCTCTACGCTTTCTACATATACTTTGGCGCAAGCTTTGGCCAAGTTACGAATTTTGGTAATGATGTTGGTGCGGTCTGATACGGAAATAGCACCGCGCGCTTCCAACATGTTGAAATAGTGAGATACGCGCATGGCACATTCATAAGCGGGCAAATAAAGGCCTTTTTTGCATAAAGCATGGCATTCATCTTCTGCTTCTTGAATGTAGCGGCGCAGGTGGTCCACATTGGTTTCTTCAAAATAATAGTGGGAGAACTGACGTTCGTTTTCGTGATGTACTTCGCGGTAGGTTACCGTGTCGTTCCAACGTAAATCAAACACATTGTCCACTTTTTGGCAATACATGGCAATACGTTCCAAACCATAGGTAATTTCTACCGTGATGGGGTTTAAGGAATATCCGGCCATATTTTGGAAATAGGTGAACTGGGTAATTTCCATACCGTCTAACCAAATTTCCCAACCTACACCGGAAGCACCTAAGGTGGGGGACTGCCAATCGTCCTCAATAAAGCGCATATCATGTTCTTTAGGGTTTAAACCAATTGCTTTTAAAGAATTTAAATAGATTTCCTGAATGTTGGCCGGAGCCGGCTTCATGATGACCTGATATTGGTAATATTTACCCAAACGGTTCGGGTTTTCGCCGTAGCGACCGTCGGCAGGGCGGCGGCAGGGCTCTACATAAGCGCGGTTAACGGGGGTCTTGGTCAAAGAACCCAAAACAGTGGCGGGGTTAAATGTTCCGGCACCTTTTTCCATGTCATAGGGTTGTACGAGGATACAGCCTTGCTTCTTCCAATAATCATTTAAGGAAGAAATAATATCTTGAAAGTTCATTCCGTGTTTCATATATACAATTATACAAAACCTAGAAAGAAGTGAGTCGGAAAAAATGAAATATTGGCGAAAGAGTTCATAACTGCTACAATAAAGCTATGATTAAGAGTATTATTTTTGATATGGATGGAACGCTGTTTAGCACCGAGCCGATTTATTTTGAGTGCTATCAAGCCGCCGCTAAACCAATGGGCTTAGATTTTACATTTGAACTGTTTGAAAGTTGCATTGGAGTAAGCGCGGCAGATTCTGCCCCTTTAATGAAAAGCTATTTCGGCAGGGATGTGGACGTGCAGGCCTTGCATGACGGTTGCTGCCGTAATTTTGAAGAATATATGCAAAACAACCCTATTCCTTTTCGTCCGTGTGCCAAGGAAACGGTAAAATATTTTTATGATAGAGGGTTTAGATTAGGGGTCGGAACGTCTAATATTCGCCGTTGGGCGGAAACCTTGCTTGAAAAAAATGGTATCGCCCAATATTTCACTACGGTGGTAACGGCTGATGATGTGGCTCACCCTAAGCCTGATCCGGAAGTATTTCTGCGTTGCGCGCAAAATTTGGGGACCGATATTTCTCAATGTATCGTATTTGAAGACTCTGTAGCCGGTGCCACGGCGGCCATATCGGCCGGAGCCAGAGCGATTGTGATACCGGACTTAAAAGAGCCAACCACCTTTGTAAAGGAAAATGCTTTTAAAATTTACAAATCTATGTGTGATATTTATCCGGATATAGATGAATTATTGGCTTAATGTTTAAAAACCCTCAGTCAATCTGAGGGTTTTTAGTTTCTGTTGTTTTAATCTGTATTTCTTTGACATCTGTAAAAAAGATAATTTGAAAGTGGGATATCTGGACTGTAATGACAGTTCCTTTACTGTTTGTATGGTAGGTTTTGAAATCTTGTACGGGTACTTTCTTTTTTTGGAAAAAATCTTCAAGCAATTTAAATTCTTCTTTGGATAAATCTGCCAAGTTAATGCTGCCCGTTATGGCATATACGGAGAGGACCCAATCTGACAGGAAAATGGAATAAAGCTTATCATAGCGTTCAAAAAACTTTTTATATCTTTTGAAGGTAATATCAAGCACTTCTTCATAGCTTTGATTCTTTTTGCGTTGAATGGGGGAGAAATTAAAGTAACGATCGGGGTTACAAAGCACCTTTTCCATTTTATCTTCGGCTTGATCAAAAAGATAATTGTGAACATCAAAAAAAGAAGCTCTCTGTGGAAAAGTGCTAAAAGTAACTTTGCTAATATGATGATGAATATATTTTACCGATGGAAGAACAGCAGAACTTTCTGTCTCCTGCGAACAAAGCGGTGCGCAGAAGAAAAGCATAGATAAAAAAGAAAATACGAAAAAATTTTTCATTTATGTACTTCCGAAAAGTAGAATATATATTCATTATACTACTTCTGCGGGCAGCAAGTCTTTAGCAGTTTTTCTGGAGGGGGAGTGCAAGGCAGTGGAGCTCAAGTCTTCTTCTGCTAAGGTAAAAGGCTTTAAGGTTTGCAAAGGAAAGTTAAGATACTGATTTAAAAAACGCCGGCAAACTTCGTGACACTTGCTTAAAGACAATAAATCTTCCGGTTCTTCAAAAGTTAAAGAAGAAAAAGCATCATAATGCATTTTTTCCCAAAACTCGGTACTAATTTGAAGTACAGGGTGGTCTAAACCAAATCCTGCCGCACTCATCAGACGCAGTGTAAAAGCGGTAGCAAAAGCAGCATTTACGCCACTTTTGTCCAATTCTGTCAGAGCTTGCCGCAAAAGGTGGTATTTTTCGGCGCTGGGTTGATGTAAAGGGGTCAGGCGCATCATCAGCTCACAAAAGTGAAAAGCTAAGCTTTGACGTTTTAAATCGGTACGAATAGTCGGGAAAATATGCTCCAGCTTACCGCCCGTTACCGTGCCCATTGCATTTTGTTTTTTTACATAGATGCGGTAATTGGCACAGGCAAAGGGCTCACTAAAAGGTTTTAGTTTTCCTTTGTCACGGTTGACCCCCGGCAAACGCAAGTTTATACGCCCATGTTCTAAGGTGTAGAGCGCAATCACACGGTCCGCTTCGCGGAAATCTTGGCGAAAAAGTACAATACCGCTGTCTGTAAATATCATATAATAAATGTAGCAAATTTCAGACTGTATTGTGTAAAACTGTCTAAAACGAGAGGAAAATAAAAATCATGTTGGACAGTTTCGTTCTGAAAAGCTATAATATATAGGTCCTTTTTGCCGCACTTGATGTGCCGCAGAGGAGAATTTAACTTAATAACAGGAGTATATGAGCTTGAGGTCTTTCCTCCGCTCATATAAAAAGAAGCATGCTACCTACATACAGACCTAATAAAGCCAAAAGAGCTAAACACATCGGATTCCGCGCCCGTATGGCTACCGCCGGTGGACGCAAAGTCCTCAGCGCCAGAAGAGCTAAAGGCCGCCACGAATTGATTCGTGCTTAGTATATGACTTCCCAGGGCTTCCCCAGAGGTTGCCGTCTGCATCTTAAAAACGATTTTAAGAGTATTATACATGACGGTAAACGTATACAAGGCCCCGGCCTTGTACTGTGGTGGAAGCCTGCCCCTCTGGGCAGTACCAATAGACGCATGGGGCTTGTAGTATCTAAAAAGTTAGGACCCGCGGTCGTTCGTAACCGCGTAAAACGGCTTCTAAGGGAAGCTTTCAGACTTAACCGGGAAAGATTATTAGGCGGGGTAGATTATATTTTTAATCCCCGCAACAGCGAGACCTTGGCCTCTATAGATATGGCAGAAGTGGCAATGCTCACATTATGCCGAAAGGCCGGATTATTACAGGCTCAACAGATTGATCAGAGCCACGGTGCCCAAAATGAATAAAATTTCGCTGATGGGCAAGAATTTATTGCTATTTTTACTTAGCGTTTTTATGCTGCTGGTTCGGCCTTTATTAGGGCCGCGAGGGGTGTGCCGTTTCACGCCCACCTGCAGCCAATATGCCAAAGAGGCAATAACCAAACATGGGGTTTTTAAGGGAGTGTGGCTTTCTGTCGTCAGACTATTAAAATGCCACCCTTTTCACCCGGGCGGATACGACCCGGTACCTTAGACCCGCTTTTCCGTGTTTGAAAGCCTACTGAAAAGAAGTCCGCCGCTTCTGCGGCCTATTTTCAGAGGTTTTTATGGACAGAAAATTTTTGTTAGCGGCGGTATTTTTTATGCTGCTGTTTACGGGGTATAATCAGTTTGTGGTGGTACCGCGTATGCAGGCTGAGCAAAAAGCCGCCGAAGAGGCCTTAGCCAAAACCCAACAGGAATTGGCGATGGTTGATGCTTCCGCATCGGTTATTCAAACTCAAAAAACCGCTCTTCCGGAAGAGTTATTCACCTTCCAAACTCCCGCTGCCCAAATCACATTTACTTCTAAGGGTGCGGGTATCAAAGAATATTTATTTAAAGATGTTTTGGGCGATGTAAACTTGACCCCTTATAAGGGAGAAGGTTATTTGACTACCTTGCCCCAAGTAGATTTTCGCGAAGCTAAACGTACCCAAGACACCATTACTTTCACGGCAGATTTAACCGCCGGTGTAACGGTGAATAAAACTTACAGCTTTGCGGAAAACGGCATCAATCATGTCAATATTTCTTTTACCAATAAAACGCAAAAAGAAATTACTTTACCGGAATTTGCTTTTAATTTTGGTCCCGGTTTATCTACCGTAAAGAGTGAATTAAAGGATAATGAACGAGAATCTAAGGCCGTATATTTAATGCAAGAAGAAGGCAAAAAACACCCCACCTTGGTTAAATTTACGCACAAGGACAAATCTCCCGCCTCCGGCAAAGATTGGATTTGGGCCGGTGTGCAAAACCGTTATTTCCTAAGCGTGTTAATTCCTCAAAATTGGACGGCCGGTACTTTGACTACTAAAACGGAAGTCGTTGACACCAAAAAACGTTTGTGGGGGTTGATGGGAGAAGGAGAGGTAAAAGGGCCTCAAATGACCATTCAAGTACCTTCTCAATCTTTGGTTGCCCAATCTACCCTGAATTTAGATTCCGACTTCTACTTCGGTCCCAAAGATTATCAAGCATTTGAACATCTTCCTTATCATTTTAACCGCAGTATTGAATTTGGCTTTTTTGGTACTTTAGGCCGCTTGGCCCGTAATGTACTGGAAACCTTCTACGGTTGGACCGGCAACTATGGTGTGGCTATTATCATGTTGACGGTACTTTTGCAAGCTATCTTATTTAAGTTTACCTTAATGTCCTTAAAATCTAGTGCACAAATGAAAAAAGTGCAGCCTGAGATGAAACGCTTGCAAGAGAAATATAAAGGAAATCCGGAAATGTTAAACCGCGAAATGATGGCTCTGTATCAGAAACACGGCGTTAATCCGTTGGCCGGTTGTTTGCCGATGCTCATTCAGTTGCCTATTTTCTTGGCTTTGTTTAACGCGCTGAGAACTTCTTGGTCCTTGCACGGATCGGGCTTTGTATTGTGGATTACAGATTTGTCTTCCAAAGATCCTTACTATATTTTGCCCATCTTAATGGGGGCTGTCATGTTCTTTCAGCAACGTTCTACCATGCCTGCAGGTATGGACCCTGCCCAAGCTGCCATGTTTAAATACATGCCGCTTATTTTTACCTTGCTGTTTATGAATTTCCCTTCCGGTTTAGTATTGTACTGGTTGACGAACAGTTTGATTACGTTTGGTATTCAAACTTTAGCTAATAAAAAAATCGCAAATGCGAAATAGGAGTTTGTTTTATGCCGCATAAAGTAAAAGTAGAAGCAAAAGATGTTTCTCTGGCTATTGAAAAAGGCTTAAAGAAATTAGGCCTTCGCCGCGATCAGGTGGAAGTGACCGTGCTTACCAATCCGCGCAAAGGATTTTTAGGCATCGGTGCGCGCAATGCCGTGGTGGAAGTACGCCAAAAACGTTGGGTATCTTCTAATTTAGATGCTCAAATTTATATGGACGTTCCTAAAAAGAAACGTTCTTCTAAAGCTCACGGATCTCGCAACGGTCGCGGTGGACGCGGACGCAAACAAGAAGACGGCTCCGTGCGCGAAATCAAACGCGGAGGGCGCCGCTCTTATGGTGCTAATCGCAAAGCTGACAATGTGCTAAAAACCAATGAAAAACAGCTTCTTCCTTCTTTGGAAATTCAAAATGCCGTAGTTCCCGAGTTTTTGCAAGCTCCTTTGCAAGAAGCTAAAGAATTTTTAAACAATGTCTTGGCTCATATGGACGTGAAGGCAGAAAACCTTAATGCATGGTGGGACGAAAAACAACACCGCATTTTGCTGACCTTTGATTGTGATCATCCGGCCATTGTAATCGGAAAAGAAGGGAAAACATTGGAATCTTTGCAATATTTGGCTACTTTGAGTTTGAGTCGCCATTTTGATAAGCCCATTTCCGTTATTGCCGATACACAAAACTATTGGCGCAAGGCCGAAGATAAAATCAATGCTGATTTGGAATATGGTATTAACCAAATTAAAAATGGCTACAGCGTATATCGTTTCCGCCCGATGAGTGCCCAATTGCGTCGCTACATTCACCGTGCTGCCGAAAACAATGAGTTTGTAATTACCGTATCTGAAGGGGAAGGACAATGGCGCAAAGTAACCTTGCGTCCTCGTCCGGCTGATCAACCCGTTCAAAAAGAAGAAACCGTTGTAACCGAAAAGACAGAGCAAACGCCCGTCGTAGAAACTCAACCGATTGAACAACCGACTGCAGAATTTTCCGCCCAAGCGGAAGTTGCGCCCGAAGTAAATACCTCTGCCGAACAAACCGTTGCTCAAACGCCAGAAACCGTACAAGTGGCCGAAGTATCCGTTGTGCAAGAGCAAGCTCCTGTAACCGAAGATATTCCTGCCGTGCAAGAAACGCCGGTAGAGCAGGTGCAAGAGCCTGTTGTAGAAGCGGCACCTCAAACGCAAGAGCAAGCCACGGTACCGGCTGAGCAAGACGCACAGGCCGATTGTGCCTGCGGACCGTTATTTGAAAATGTAGAAAATAACGAAACGAAATAAGATTATTTGAATTAAAAAAGCCCCAGTTTTCGCTGGGGCTTTTTTATGTCTGTAAAGAGGAATTTTCGCGCAGATGCGCGCGCGTACGGAAAAGATGCCCCAAAACCAAGCTAAAAATTATAAAATATAATCTATGCAAACTACCATTGTCGCACCGGCTACCGCAGCCGGACAAAGTGCCGTTGCCTTGGTCCGCTTAAGCGGGCCCGAAAGCCTGTCTATTTTGCGCAAACTCACGCAGGCAGATAAAGTATTTCCGCCGCGTCAGCAAGTATTTTGCCGTCTGAAAGACGGGGAAACGGTATTAGACGAAGCATTGGTCACTTACTTTCCGGCACCGCGCAGTTTTACCGGAGAAGACGTGGTAGAGTTTGCTTTGCACGGCTCGCCCTATATTCGTGGGCGTCTGTTGGAGCTTTTGTGTCAAGCCGGTGCCGTGGCTGCGGCAAGAGGGGAGTTTTCTTATCGTGCCTTTTTAAACGGCAAAATGGATCTTTTGGAAGCACAAGGTTTATGCGATTTAATTTCCGCCGGCAATAAGGCCGCGCACGATTTGGCTCTTTCTTCTTTAGACGGACGCTTGAGCGAAAAATTTACACATATGAAAACCGCATTGTCTGAGCTTTTGGCCCAAATAGAAGTACGCTTAGATGATGTAGATGAAGAAATGACACCACTTGCAGATGAATATGTTGCCAGCCTTTTGCAAACGCAAATTAATGCATTAACCAAGTTGGCGGATACTTTTTCCGTCGGTAAATTTATTAAAGAGGGGTTAAAGACAGCCATTGTGGGTGCGCCCAACTGCGGCAAATCAAGCTTACTCAATGCGTTGGTAGGGTTTGACAGAGCCATCGTGGCTGACCAAAGCGGCACTACCCGTGACACGGTGGAAGAAGCGTTGGATATAGCAGGTCACAAAATTATTTTAACCGATACCGCAGGCATTAGAGAGCATGCGTTAGACCCTGCCGAACAAGAAGGCATGAAACGCAGTTTGCGCGCCATGGAAAAAGCGGACTTGGTAATCTTTGTAACAGATTTAACAAGAGAGTTAACAGCGCAGGAAAAGAATTTATGGCAAGATATTGAAAAAGAAAATAAGCCCGTTATTTTGGTGCTTAATAAAACCGATCAGGCCCCCCAAGGTCATTGTTCTTTAGACGGGAAAGCATTGAAAACGGTATATGTATCTTGCAAAAATGGGGACGGTTTGGAAACCCTTAAAAAAGAAATTTTAGCTTTTGTTTCCGCTCCGCAGCTTGCGCAAGAAGACGGCGTAATGATTTCCAATTTGCGCCAATATGAGGCGGTATTGCACGCGCAGACTGAGCTGGAAAGTGCCATGGTACAGCTAAAATACCAAACAGGGTTGGAGCTGTATGCTGAGCATATTCGCGCAGCCTTGGCGGCTTTAAAAGATTTAATCGGTGAAGTAACCCCCGATGATGTGTTGGGAATTATTTTTTCTAAATTCTGTATGGGTAAGTAAATGTTTGAATATAAAGAAATATATGACGTGATTGTAGTAGGCGGCGGACATGCCGGTTGTGAGGCAGCCTTGGCGGCAGCTAAGGCAGGGGCCAAAACCTTATTGATGAGCCAAAACCTAGATACGATTGCTCAAATGTCTTGCAATCCCTCTATCGGAGGTATTGCCAAAGGGCAAATTGTGCGTGAAATTGATGCCTTGGGCGGTGCCATGGGGTTGATTACTGATTCAGCCGCCGTGCATTACCATTTACTCAATACAGGTAAGGGCCCTGCCGTGCATTCTCCGCGTGTTCAATGTGATAAAAAAGATTATCAATTTAATTTTAAACATGCCTTAGAGCTTCAACCCAATTTAGATATTATCCAAGATGAAGCAACCGAAGTAGCTACCGATGACAAAGGAGTTTGCGGCATTATCACTTTGCGCAAATCTTTTTACCGCGCCAAAACGGTGGTGCTGACCACGGGTACTTTTTTAAGAGGAACTATTCATATCGGAGAAATTATGTTCCCCGGCGGACGTTATAACGATATGCCCAGCGACCACTTGTCTGATTCTTTAAAAAAATTAGGCTTAAATATTATCCGTTTCAAAACGGGTACTCCTATGAGAATCAATGCACGCGGAATTGATTTTTCTAAATTCCGTTTGCAACCCAGCGACGATCCATTTCAACCCATTTCTCATTTTACCGATTATCAAACGCAGGCCAAACGGAAGTTCCTTTCCTGCTACATTACCCGCACGACGGATGAAACGGATAAAATTTTGCGGGAAAACTTTATGCGTTCGGCCATGTATAGCGGAAACATTACTGCCTTAGGGCCTCGCTATTGCCCTTCGGTAGAAGATAAAACAAAGAAATTTCCGGAAGTTAAATCTCACCCGTTGTTTTTAGAGCCGGAAGGAAATAATACTCAAGAGTACTATATTCAAGGTTTTTCCACCAGTATGCCCGAAGAAGTGCAACGCGCCTTGTTGGCCTCTGTGCCGGGGCTTGAAAATGCCGTTATTACGCGCGCGGGGTATGCGGTGGAATATGACTTTGCCGACCCGATGGATTTGTATCCGTCTTTGGAGAGTAAAAAAGTAGAGGGGCTGTATTGCGCCGGACAAATGAACGGCACCACCGGTTATGAAGAAGCCGGCGGTCAAGGCTTTGTGGCCGGGGTCAATGCTGCTAGAAAGACCCAAGGAAAGGAGCCCTTTGTACTGCGCAGAGATGAAGCCTATATCGGTGTATTGATTGATGATTTGGTAACCAAAGGGGTCAATGAGCCTTACCGTATGTTTACTTCTCGTGCCGAATATCGTATTTTACTCAGAAACGATAATGCAGACTTGCGTTTATGCCCCTACGGCTTTGAATTGGGAACATTGGATAAAAAATATAAAAAGGCCTTTGAAAATTACCAAAAACAAGTAGAATTACTAAAGGCTAATCCTGCTCATGAAATTGACGAAACGGACCTCTATCCGTGGAGTGCGCAAAAAGTGCGCTTTCACGTAGAGGTACATCAAAAATATGCCGGCTATTATGAACGCAATAAAAAAGATGCAGAAAAGTTGGCCCAATCAGATAATATCGTTATTCCGGAAGGATTTGATCCGTCAACGGTAAAAGGAATTTTGATAGAAAGCAGCCAAAAGCTAAAATCTGTTCGCCCTCGTACACTGGGCCAGGCCTCTCGTATTCCGGGGGTTACACCGGCAGATATTCAGCTTTTAGCCATTCATATAGAGCGCTTTCGGAGATTAAAAAATGCAGAAAAAAATGCTTGATTTTGCTGCTGAACACGGGTTAAATTTGTCTGATGTCTCCCTGCAAAAGCTCAGCCTGTATGCAGATTTGGTGTGGCAAAAAAAAGATTTTTTAAACTTGACCAGCGTGCAAGGAAAAGAAGAAATTTTTACGCGCCATTTGTGTGACGGTTTGGCCGCGGCTGCTTATTTGCTACAGACAACGCAAGGCAATTCTTTTTCTGTAGCAGATATGGGATCAGGAGCAGGATATATCGGCCTAAGTATTGCCATGGCTTTGCCGCAAGCACAAGTAACGTTGGTGGAAAGTTTGGAAAAACGTTGCTCTTTTATGAACTGGGCCATTTTAAAACTCGGTTTAACCAACGCCGTGGTGAAATGTATACGTTTGGGGCAAAAAGAAGTCGGCCCTTTTGATTTTGTGACGGAGCGCGCCATGGGGCAAATTAACGATATTTTGCCGCTGATTGCTCCGTGCGTAAAAGAGGGGGGCACTTTTATCCCTTATCAGAGTAACCCCGAAGAAGCAACAAATGAGTTATTGTCGCAATTAGGTCTGACAAAACAAAAATCAGTAAGTTATATTTTGCCGCAAGAAGAAAAAGAACGTTTTTTAGCCGTATTTAAAAGATAATGGATATCATAAAGCAAATTTCTATTTTACTTTGGGTATTGGGAGCTATTTTAATCGCTCCTCCTATTTTGCGTCATTTTGACATAGATGTCAAAGAAGCCTATGCCAAAATATTGGCTATTGATACCAAGAAAAAAGATGCCTTTGACCAACCTACTCAGAAAAAAGATATTGCACCGGAAGTATTTGACGAACTTTTTAAAGAATATCAAGATGAATATGCAGACAAGAGCTTGGTAGAAAAAGAATTTAAAGAATTAATTTCCGGTTTGGAAAGAGTAGATAAAATTATGCAAGACAGCCGTGAAACAGTGGAGGGGGTACCTGCTCCTTTCCGTGCACCCAGCACAGACCATAAAGTGCGTTGGTTACCGCCGCCGCCGGGGTTTTCTACGGGGGAAACGTTTAATTATTTGATTTACCGTGAAAATCAATCTGTAGAGGAAAAACTGAAAACGGTGTTGGACAGTATTCACGGAAATTTGATGTTAGATTTAACTCCTTTTACATTACTTTCCAAACCCAATAAAATATTGGTCATGTTGTTTGGCAACAGAAAAACCTATATGAGCTTTACCAAACGTCCTGCGTGGTCCGGTGCGGCCTCTGATTTGCGCTCTGATACCATGTACGTGATAGAGGGGAAAAACTTTTATCCTCTATCGGTCCATGAGCTTACCCATTTGTATTTTGACGGTTATTTTTCCCCGTCTGTTTCACCGCTTTGGCTTTCTGAAGGTATGGCCGTTTATATGCAGATTTATTCCACCCAGCAAAAGCCAAACTGGATTGACCACAGTATTTCCAATATATTGCGCGGCGGATATATTCCGTTAGAAGATATGGTCCATGTGGAAGATTTGTCTCATTTAACCACTCAGCAAGCAGAATTATGGTACACACAAGCCTACAGCGTAGTTGATTACTTGCTCAATGAACGCACCCGTGATGAATTTTATCGCTTTTGTAATGAACTGAAAATGGGCACTCCCGTTCATCAAGCTTTATACAGAGCTTACGGAATGCCTTTTACCAAGGTGTCCGTTTTGCAAAATGTATGGCTGCATGATTTGGTGAAGCATAGCCAAGGACATTTATTTTTATCAGGTCAATCTAACCAGCGCCTGCCTGTAGAAGTGATATCTTCCACACAAACGGTTTCCGTGCGCAAAACAAACCGTCCTGCCCCCAAAGCCACTGCCAAGACGGTCATTCCTAAACTGCAAAAAGTAGAAACCAACGGATTTAGAGGGGGATTTTAATGCAAAATCAATGGACACATATTCCTATTTTGGCTCCCGAAATTGCAGACTTACTTTTGCAAAACCCTGACGGTGTGTATGTAGATGGCACGTTGGGGTTAGGCGGGCATACCAAGTTTTTTCTGCAAAGATTAAGCCCCAAAGCTAGAATTTTTGGTTTTGACCGTGATGAAGAAGCGCTGAGTATGGCACGCCAACGGGTGTCAGACGAACGTTTGACGGCGGTCCATGCCTCCTATACCCAAGCCGCCAAAACCCTGCAAAAAGAGGGAATTAACGGTGTGGACGGAGCTTTGTTTGATTTGGGGTTAAGCTCTTATCAGTTGGATAATCCGTTAAGAGGCTTTAGCTTATTAAGAGACGGACCTTTGGACATGCGCTTTGATTTGTCGGCTGAATTGACGGCAGAAAAAATAGTTAATGAGTGGGGACTGGCCGATTTAGAACGCATCTTTACCGATTATGGCGAAGACCGCAATGCCCATCATATTGCCATGGCCATTATGGCTAAGCGCAGAGAAGAAAAAATAGATACCACCTTTAAGCTCAAAAATATCGTGGAAACCGTGGTAAGAGGACGTGGCAAAATTCACCCTGCTACGCAAATTTTTCAAGCATTGCGCATTGCCGTTAATGATGAATTGGGTGCGGTGGAAAATGTAATTTCGTCTTTGCCACATGTTATTAAAAATGGCGGACGGGCTGCCGTGCTTACATTTCATTCTTTGGAAGATCGCTTGGTCAAAAAATATTTTAAAGATTTGGCTGCCGGCGGAGAATGGAAATTGGTAAATAAACATGTTATTGTACCCAGTTATCAAGAAGTACGCGCCAATTCCCGCAGTCGCAGCGCTAAATTAAGAGTAATTGAGAGAATATGAAAATATTTGGAATCGTTTCTGTTATTATCATTTTTGCTTTCGGCATTGTGATGATGCGCATTGAGATTAATCGCTCGGGGCGCGCTATCGGTAAATTACAAACGGAAGTGGAAATCAAAGAAGCCCGTAACCAATATTTGGAATTGGAAAATACCCGTTTATCCGGTCCCATTCTGGTAGGACAAATGGCGCAAGAGCAATTAAAGCTGCGCAGAACGCCACCTCAAAATATTGTAGTGTTGGAAGACTAATATGTTTCAAAAGAAAAACTCCTTTGCCTTTAATGCCAAAGCCCGCATGAAATTATGCGGCATGCTGTGTTTGTTGGCGCCGCTGGCGATTGGAGTGCGTTTATTTTATGTGCAAACTTTTTTGCATGATAAGTTTTCTTCAAAGGCAGAACAAAAAATTTACAACTTTTTAAAAGAAGATCGCCTTCGTGGACAAATTTATGATATAAATGGGAATTTTTTGGCAGAATCTGTGCGTACACATTCCTGCGGGGTAAATAAGCGCTATGTAAAAGATAAGACCGAAACAATAGCATTTTTATCGGAGAATTTAGGACTTACCAAAAAAGAAGTACAAAAAAGATGGAACCAAAATAAAAATTTTTTCTTTGTAGCTAAAAAGATAAAACCGGAAAGTTATATGCAAATGCGTCCCGTGTTGCGCACGGCGTTGGGCCAAGGGCTGGAGTTGACCCCCGAGTATGAACGCATTCATCCGTATGGAGACAGTGCTATTGATATTTTAGGAGAAGCCAATTCTAAGAATTTAGGTCTTTCCGGTATTGAGCTGATGTTTAATGATGAATTAAGCCAAGATATCAGTAAAAGAAGAGCTAAACGTGCCCGCCGAGGAGAAGTAATTTATGACCGCAGTTTAAAAGAGGAAAAATCTGTCGGTAGTATTTATTTAACCATTGATTCATTGGCCCAACACTATGCCGAAATGGCTTTAGATAGGGCCGTGGCCGATTATAAACCGGAGCACGGGCTAATTTTAGTACAACAGCCTAGTACGGGCCGTATTTTAGCGGCGGCTTCTTATCCGCGCAAAGACGGACAATCTTTGTCTTTTCAATTTACCTATGAGCCGGGATCTACTTTTAAAAGCATTACCGTGGCGTCAGCTTTAGATGCCGGAGCGGTATCTATAGAAGACAGCATTGATATGGAAGGGCGCGAATGGGAAGTAGCACGCGGAGTAACGGTCAAAGACAAACAACATGAAAAAGATGAATTGACTATTCCGGAAATTATGGCATTATCTTCTAACATCGGAGCCGGAAAGATCGCTTTGGAATTGGGGGCTAAAAATTTCTTTTATTATATCAAAGCCTTTGGATTTGGTACCAAAACCGATATTAATTTTAAAGGAGAATCTAAAGGATCTGTGGCCCCCTATAATAAATGGACCAAAGTAGATACGGCCAGTAAAGGCTACGGCTACGGTATATCGCTGACTCCGATACAGCTGATAGGCGCTTATTCGGCTATTGCCAACGGAGGATATTTAATGCAGCCGCATTTGGTGGACCGCATTGAATATGCTAACGGACGAGTGGATAAAAAAGCCAAGGTGCAAAAGATACGGCGTGTATTAAAGTCCGAAACGGTAGAAACCATGAAAAAGGTACTGGAGCATGTAGTATTGGAAGGGTCCGGTAAAAAAGCACAAATTAAGGGCTATGGGGTGGCAGGCAAGACGGGTACTGCTGAAAAATTAAGTAAAGAAGGCGGTTATGCCAAGCGCCACCATGTGGTATCTTTCTGTGGTTTTACTCCTATAAAAGACCCGCAATTTACCATTTTAGTCGTGTTGGATAATCCTGCCAAATATACCTTTGGCGGTACGGCAGCAACACCTGTATTTAAACAAGTAGCGGAAGGACTTTTATCCATGTATGGGGTGGCACCGGACCAGCCGGAAAATTTAAAAACCGATAAAAAGAAGGAGAAAATATGAAACTGAATTTAACCTTGGCTAAGCTTGCTTCTATTGTAGGGGGAACATTGCAAGCAGAGCATGAACAGGAAAAAATAAATAACTTTGTTACCGATAGTCGGGTGATATCTCAAGGAGATGCTTTTTGGGCATTAAAAGGGGCTACGCATGATGGGCACAAATTTATTGAAGATGTAATTGCCAAAGGAGCCAAAATAATCATTGCCGAAAAAGGACGCTATCAAAATAGTCGCTCGGATATTGCCGTGATAGAAGTGGAAAATACTTTGCACGCGCTGCAGGCATTGGCTAAGTATCACCGCCAAAACAGCACTTTAAAAATTGCAGCTATTACCGGCTCTAACGGCAAAAGCACCACTAAACAAATGCTCAAATCTATCTGTCAGCAGGCCGGAGAGACCGTGGCGAATATGGGCAATTTTAACAATCAATTCGGGGTGCCTTTCTCTTTATTGGAAATCCAAGAGAAACATAAATACGGAGTGTTTGAGCTGGGGGCTTCTCATGTGGGAGATATTGCTGAAATAGCTTCTTTGGCGCTTGCTGATGTGGCGGTATTGACCAATGTATCTGCTGCTCATTTAGAGTTTTTTAAAGACTTGGAAACGGTCTATCAAACCAAAACGGAAATCGTGCCTTGTATTGCTCCCGGCGGTACATTAGTTTACAATATAGATGATGAACTGTTAAGCAGATTAGCCGAGTACAAGGGCAAAGCCATTAGTTTTGGTTTTTCTTCTTTGGCTGATTTGCGTATATTGGAAACAGAGAATTTTTCTTTTACTTACAAAGATACCGCTTATGTTTTTGATATGAAGCTGGAGCGGCACGATAAATTAAATGCTGCCGCCGCCTGTGCTGCCGCTATTGCTTTAGGTTTGTTTATGGATGATATCCAAAAAGGCTTGCAGGCTTATGTACCGATGCCTATGCGCATGGAACGCTTAAAAAGGGGAGAAACCCTATTTATTTTAGATTGTTATAATGCCAACCCTGCCAGCATGAAAAATGCTTTGGAAATTATGGGGCGGGAAAAAAATACCCCGCGTATTGCCGTACTTGGAGATATGAAAGAACTGGGCGAAACTTCCAAAAATTTTCATCGCCTGATTGCCCGTTGGATTTTGGATAATAAAATTGATTATGCCTTTTTAGCAGGCCCCGAAATGAAATATGCAGCCGATATTTTGCAGTCGGACACTTCGGTAGAGCTGTATTATGCGGCTCAACCGCAGCAATGGACGTCACAGTTAAAAGAGCTGTTGGCTAAACGCGGGGGGACCTGTCTGCTCAAGGCTTCTCGCAGTATGAATTTTGAAAAAATATTAAAGGAGATTTAATAAACCATGTTATACTACTTGTCTTTATTTAAGGACGATTTAAGCTTCTTAAACATCTTTAATTATATTACCTTTCGTACCGGAGGGGCGATTGTAACGGCATTTTTATTGTCTTTAATCCTTGGACCGGGGCTTATTGCCAAACTGCGCTCTTTTAAGATACAGCAAATTGAACGCGAATATGGCCCGGCTTCTCATTTAAGCAAAAACGGTACCCCTACTATGGGCGGTTTGCTGATTTTGATTAGCTTGCTTGTCAGTGTGTTGTTTTGGGCGAGATTAGACAGTGCTTATATCGGTCTAATGTTATTTACTACCATCAGCTTGGCTTTTGCCGGTATTTTAGATGACTATACTAAGCTGGTAAAGAAAAATCCCGAAGGGATTGCTTCGTCCGTTAAACTGACCATTCAGCTCTTTACTGCCATTGTAGTAGTGGGATATTTGGCTATGAATCCGCCCAACGGTCAGTACAGTACCTCTATGTTGATTCCTTATATGAGCAAAGCCTTTGTAGATTTATCGGTATTTTATTTTGCGTTCTCTATGCTTGTCATTGTCGGCTCCTCCAATGCTACCAATTTAACAGACGGATTGGACGGATTGGCCGCCGGCTGCATGGTATTTGCCGCCATTACCTATGCTGTGTTTGCTTATTTGGCAGGCAACGTCAATTTTGCTGATTATTTGAAGATTATTTATGTGCCGGGAGCGGGGGAAATAACCGTCTTTTTAGGAGCCTTGGTGGGGGCTTGTTTAGGTTTCTTGTGGTTTAATGCCTATCCTGCCAGTGTTTTTATGGGGGATACCAGCTCTCTGTTCTTGGGCGGTGTTTTGGGGACAGCCGCTTTGTGTGTCAAGCAGGAGCTTCTTTTGCCCATTGCCGGCGGTATCTTTGTATTGGAAACGCTTTCTGTCATGCTGCAAATGGGATATTTTAAACTTACCCACGGAAAACGTTTATTTAAAATGGCGCCGATTCATCATCACTTTGAATTGTGTGGCGTGCCCGAATCTAAAGTAATCGTTCGTTTTTGGATTATGGGAGCAATGCTGATGTTGCTTTCGTTAGCCTCTCTTAAAATACGTTAAATTATGCCAACATTGTTTAATAAATCAAAAGCTAAAAAATATCCTAACCGAAAGACTCAAACACTCTTTAGCGCGTCATCGGGGCAGGGGGCTGGCGTTTCTGCCTCCAAATGGCAATTTTTACAAATAGATAAAAAACTATCGTTAGTTACTTTCTTTTTTGTATGCGTCGGATTACTTTTTACTTATTCATCTTCTGCTTTTGGCTCCACCGATTTTTTTAAACGACAGCTTATTTTTGATTGTGTAGGGATAGCTGCGGCATTATTTCTATCTCAGACTTACGTTAAAATACATAAAGTCATTAAACCGATTTGGTTAATGTATGTTTCTTGGGGGATGTTAATTGCGGTTTTATTTACAGAACCTATTGCCAATGTGCACCGCTGGATAGATATAGGGCCGTTTAATATCCAACCGTCAGAAATTGCAAAAGTAACTCTTGTGATTTATTTGGCTGATTATTTAAGCAGCGTTCAGGGAAAACTGGCTAAAAATTTCTCAATGCTTATAAAGCCGCTTGTAATATCAGGTATCACTTTTTTCTTGATAGGAAAAGCGCCTGATTTAGGAACCGTTGTATTGATGGGTTGTGTGATGATGACTATGTTCTTTGTGGCAGGTGCGCGCTTGTTACATTTAGTTGGGATTTCTGTGGTATGCGGGGTTCCCTATCTTTTGTATCAAGTCATTTGCTATCCATACCGTCTAACTCGTGTACTTACTTTTTTAAATCCGGAAGCTACATCTTCCTCTTCGGGTTATCAGCTAGATCTGTCTTTGGTGGCGGTGGGCTCCGGCGGTTGGTTTGGAAAAGGGCTTGGAAACAGCGAACTAAAGTTGGAGTATTTACCGGAAGCGCATACTGATTTTATTTTTTCTATAATGTGTGAAGAACTGGGGTTAGTGCGCGTATTATTCATTTTGCTTTTATTTTGCTATATTTTGACTAGAGGAATCGCACTTGCCCGCATTTCTAAAAATAGTTTTTACAGCTTAACTATTTTTGGCATGACATTAACTATTTGTTTACAGGCTTTTATTAATATGGGTATGGCTATCGGCCTTGGACCGACAAAAGGTATTGCTTTACCGTTTTTCTCTTACGGTGGATCCTCGGTCATTATGACCTTGGTGATGATGGGTATTATTCTCAATATGGCAGCCAGCGAGGCACAACCCAAACGCCCGTATCAGGACGATTTTACAAATTATCGCAATAGGAATAGATAGTATGAATAAACGTTTTTTAATTGCCGCCGGAGGAACGGGGGGACATTTCTACCCCGGTTTTTCGTTGGGACGATTGCTCAATAAACAAGACTGCAGCGTATTGTTTATCGTGCGTAAAAACGACCCTGCCGCACGGGTACTCAAAGACCACAAACTAAAATATCAGGAAATTGATTTTTGTGCTTTTCCGCGTACTTTAAATATTTTCAAATACTTTTCTTTTTTGTTTAAACTCTGCAAGGCCCTTTCTCAAACTAAAAAATTGGTGGAGGAGTTTAAACCAGATGTAGCGGTGGGTACGGGAGGATATGTATCTTTTCCGTTAATTTTCTCCGCCCATTTAAAAGGCGTAAAAACAGCGGTACATGATTCTAATACCAAAATCGGCCTGGCTAACAAAGCTTGCTCTTTCTTTACAGATTTATTTATGTTGGGACTTCCCGTAAGTAAAAAAATCCGCCACAGCCAGTTGGTGGGCACTCCCATCAGGCCCGAATTTTCAGAAAAAGTAAGTCCTACGAAAGTATTGGAAAATTTAGGGCTTAACCCCAAATACAAAACCATACTTCTTTTTGGCGGAAGCCAAGGCGCAAAAGCTTTAAATACCGCTTTGATTGATACCGTTAAACAACTGGTAGCGGAAAATGAAGAAATTCAGTTTATTCATATCAGCGGAGAACGATGGTATCAGACGATTTGCAATAAATATGGCAAAACAAACCGAGTAATGGTATTGCCCTATTCCAACGAAATTTATGATTTAATGCACAGCTGCCACTTGGTGGTATGCCGCAGCGGTGCCGGTACGTTGGCGGAGTTAGTGTATTGCAAAAAACCTTCCGTTTTAGTGCCATTGCCTACAGCGGCGGCCAATCATCAGTTTTATAATGCCAAAGTGTTACAATCGGTAGGATGTGCTGCTTTGGTAGAAGAGGGAAATTCTCTGCAAAAAGAACTTTATACGGTCATGGATCGTATTTTAAATGCGCCCAATAATTCTATTTTGCAAACAATGCAGGAGAACTTTTCCAAATTAGCATTGCCTGATCCGATAACCGCTTCACAAAGAATAGCGGAAATTCTCAAGCAACTTTAAAAAAGCCCCGGTAAAAACCGGGGCTTTTTAATTTATTTTTTCCGTTTATATTTATTTTTCTTTAAAATATGTTCATTATATGTGCGGCTGAAATCGTGCCGACCCGTATTATCGGCCACGAAATAAATGGCATCAAAATTTGGCTCCGGATTTAAAACCGCTTTGACTGATTCGTAACTGGGGTTGGCTATCGGCCCCGGCGGCAACCCACCGTGTCGATAAGTATTATACGGGGAGGGATTTCTTAAATCTCGGTAGGTAAGGCCCTTTTTCCAGTATCTGTTTTCTCTGAAGTTAAAACCCAAGGCATATTGTACAGTGGGGTCTGCTTCCAAGCGTTTACCTATTTTCAAACGATTCAAATAAACCGCCGCTATTTTGGGTCGCTCATCATGAAAAATAGCCTCTCTTTCCACAATAGAGGCCACCGTCAGCACCTCTTTCTCCGTTAAATGCGTAGGATACTGCTTAAAAAGCGGTTTTACCTTTTTTCCATATTGGTTTACCATAGCATCAATTACGGCCCAAGCAGGGGTGTTTTCGGAGAAATGATAAGTGGAGGGGAAAAGGTACCCTTCCAATTGACGTTTGCGCACGATATCCAAGAATGCACGCGGATCGGTAATATTCTTTTCGGCCAACATTTCCGCTATTTCTTCACTGCGCCAACCTTCCAAAGTGGTAAGTTTGGTCAAATGCAGACATTGACCGCTTTTAATACAGTTTAATACCGATTCGGCAGGCATATTGGTGCGCAAATCATACTTTCCGGCCTTTAAGTCAGAAGCGGAGGAGGAGAGTTTTAATATGATTTTAAACCAAGTGGTGCTTTTGATGACGCCTTTTTTCTTAAGCTGATAGGCCACTTGTCCCGCTGTTTGACCGGGAGTTATTTCAAAGACGACGGGGGTCCCTTTTTGAAAATAATGAAACTTGATGAACAGTGCAAAAGAAGTAACGGCTATTACCGCAACCAATAAAAAAATAATAATGCGCTTGTTCATCTTCGTTCCTTAATGAGAAAGTTTAAAGAAAGCTCTTTTGCCTGCCTGCAGCACATCTCCGTCTTGATAGGACAAAGGCCCGTCTTGCAAGATTTTTTCTCCGTTTAAGCGCACAGCACCTTGCTCAATCAGACCACGTGCCTTATTTTTGCTCTGAGCAGCCCCCGCTTCCACCAAAATAGCGGAAAGCATAGCCCCTTCGGCAGGTTTAATAAGGGGCATATCATCGGGGTTTTCTTTTTTGGAGAAAACTTTTTCAAAGTTGGCACGCGCCGCTATAGCGGCCTCTTTTCCATGGAAGCGCTCCGTCAAAAGACCGGCCAATTGTTTTTTGGCTTCCATCGGGTGCAAAGCCTTAACGGTGGGTAAATCTTCAGAGGTCAGCAGTTCATAGTAACTCAACATTAATTCATCAGACACAGACATCAGCTTGCCGAACATATCGTTCGGTGCGTCGTTTAAACCAACATAATTGCCATAAGATTTAGACATTTTTTTCACACCGTCCGTACCTACTAAAAGCGGTACGGTAATGGCTACTTGCGGCTCTTGTCCGTTTTGTTTTTGAAGTTGACGTCCGACGAGTAAATTGAAAATTTGGTCCGTTCCGCCCAATTCAACATCGGCTTTTAACGCCACGGAATCTTGGCCTTGAAATAAACTATAGAGGACTTCCAACATACTAATGGGACTGCCGGCAGCCATACGTTTTTTGAAATCGTCGCGTTCCAATACTTGGGCTACGGTTACTTTTTGCAAAGTTTGTAATAAATCTTTTCCGGTAACGAAAGGGTCCAGCCATTCACTGTTAAAGCGAATTTCCGTCTTGGCAGGATCTAATACTTTAAAAGCTTGGTCCGTGTAAGTTTTGGCATTTTCCAATATTTTTTCACGTCCTAAAACGGGGCGGGTGGAATCGCGACCGGAGGGGTCTCCCACAGCGGCAGTAAAATCTCCGATAACCAATACCGCCGTATGTCCCAAATCTTGGAAACGGCGTAACAGAGAAAGCGCCACACTATGGCCCAAATGCAAATCGGCACTGGTTGGATCGCAGCCGAGTTTTACCTTTAATTTCTTACCGCTTTCCAACTTTTTTTGTAATCCTTCTACATTTACGACGTCCACGCAACCGCGGGTTAAAAATGAAATTTGTTCTTGAATGGTCATAATCATCCTCTAGAAAAAAGTCTTAGTTTATTTTACCATATACGCACGCGTAAGGGAAAACAGTGTATTAAATTATAATTTAAAATCTATTCTTTTTTCCTGTTGAGATTTTTCACTTTCCAAAATAGGAGTCTTCTTTTCAGGCTGTTTTAGGTCAAAGCGGTTTTTTTCATTTTTTGTAGGGAGCAGCACCAAAAGTATCTCTATATTCCTAAAGGAAACCAAAGAAAAAACGGGAAATAATACCTTAAAAATAAATTTTACAAGCAGTACAGCACCCAACCACCAAGCACTTAAATCAAAATCATGAAGACGTCTGACCACAATAGAGGCCCAAATTACTAAACCCAAGATATAAAAAAGCCCGATTACCCCTAAGATTAACAAAACTGATAGTGCATTTTCTGGATTAGGTTCTATAGCTGAAAATTTTTGAAAAAAGTTTCCTAAGAATAATCGGAATACTACCATCCAGCTAACGATAGACACAATATACGTCATACGGTCTAACCGCCCTTTAAAACTAAACAAATAAGACAGAATTTTCATTTTATTCTCCTTAATAAAAATCATATGGATCAACGGTTATTTTAAACTCCGTTTTTTTGGAAGCTTTCAGCCGGTCCAATTCATTTACTAAAAAATTACACTTCTGCAAATCTGTTTTAAACAGTAAATATTGTTTTTTTATAATATCTGTTTTTTTGCCGGTATATACGGGCCCCAAGGTTTCTAAAGCAAAGGGAGCCGCCACACTCATAATACGGGCAGTTTCGGCCTGCAAAAGAGATTTATCCTTACTTTTTACCAGCACTTTTACCATTTTTACAAAAGGCGGATAGACAAAGCTTTCTCTGGCTAACATTTCCTCTGCCGCACAATCTTCATATCCGGTAGATAAAGCTTCAAAGGGGTAAACATCAGCAGACGAACTTTGAATAATTAAACGACCGTTTTGGCGCACTTTTAAAAGGTTCTTTAACTTAAAGAGCAGTTGAGCAAATTTTTCCGAAGCGCGAAAATCGGGGCTGTCCAGCTCTAAATCAGCATCGGCTATGGCAGCTAAACTCACACGATGGGAAAGGGCCGCTTCAATGGCTTGTCTGGTGCCCACCACCACATCAGCCTGCGCAGTATCCAACATGCGGCGTACTTGATGACCTTGCCCGTCTTTATTTTTAAGAGTATCGGAGTCTAAACGCAAAATACGCATTTCGGGGAAATGTTTAGCCAGTTCCGTTACAATTTTCTGTGTGCCTCCGCCGCGAGATTTGAAAATCTTATTTTGACACTGCGGGCAGGTTTGGTCTAAAGAATATTTTTTACCGCATTTTTTACATATCAGGTAGTCTTCTCCGCCTGCTGTTTTCTCTCGGGCCAAAATAGCGCCGCAACCTTGACATTTTGCATAAGTACCACAGTTTAAACAATAATAGGCATTGGAATAACCGCGACGATTTAAAATAATCAGACTGGCCTGTTTAGCTTCTAAATTTTCTTTCAGTTGAGCTAGTAAAAAATCGGAAAGCAAAGAAGATTTTTCTCCTTTTTTAGGAGTTACTTTCCATTGAAATGTACTTAAAGAATTTGAAAAAGTTTTGCTAAGCGATACTTGCTCCGTTTCTTGGTTTTGTACAGAATATAAAATCTCTAAAGAGGGGGTATCCGAGCAGGCGATAAATAACGCTTCATGCTGCATGGCCCGATAACTCAACAAATCTCTCAAATGAAAATAGGGTTTGTTTTCCTCTTGTTTATAATTATCGTTTTCTTCTTCTAACATAACGGACAAACGAAGGTTTTTAAAAGGCAACAAACCTCCTGAACGGGCAGATACCACCAAACACGGAAGGCCATTGGATATGCGTGAAAAAAATTTCTTTTTTTGACTAATGAGCATGCGGCTGTGCCAACAAAATACGTACTCTTTTCCGAATCTTTTTTCTAAAGAAAGAGCAAAGTTTTGCGCCGCTATTACATCGGGTAAAGTCAGTAAAGCCTGTCCATATCCGGACAATACTTTCTCAACTAACCTTAAAATTATTTCCGTTTTTCCGCTTTTGGCAGGCCCCGACAATAAAACACGATGATAGCCGTCATTTAAATAAGAAAAAAGTTTTTCAAAGATTTTTTCTTGCTCAGCAGTGAAAGTTAAATCGGCAGATGAAAAGTGCATAGGAGCCAAAGGCTCAGGCAGATTCACTTTAAAAAAAGCTTGCGGAGGTACTAACGAAAATAAAATTTGCCCAATCGGTCCTCCCCATGTTTTCTTCATAAAACCTGCCAAAGAAAATAAATCAGAGCCAAAAACAGGTTTGTCATCTAATACAGTAACAATTTCTTTGATAAGGATATTTTGGGCTAAAGAGGTAGTGGGGGAAACTTCGGTCACCAGACCGGTTGTCAACATCGGTCCGAAAGGGGCCGTAATGCGAACGCCTACCTTTACTCTGCTTTCCAACTCGGCAGGAACGGCATAATCAAAATCTCGGTCTAGCGGTACATCAAAAACGACTTTGCAAAACATAATCAGCCCTGCGGACGTTTCAAGCCCATTTCAGCCATTACCATTTGCAAATCGGCCCATGCGTCTTTTTTCCAATTCGGATTGCGCAACAAGGCGGCAGGGTGATAAGTGGCAATAATTTTAACGGGCTTTTTGAGCTCTACACTGTCTAAATGTAACAAATGAAATTTACCGCGTAATGCGCCCAAAGAGTTGGTGTCGCTAATCAAAGCTTTTGCAGCCACACCCCCCAAAGCTACTACATATTTTGGGGAAATGGCAGCAATTTGTCTTTCAATAAATTTGCGACAAACAGCTATTTCTCCTGCATTTGGAGCACGGTCATTGCCGTGAGCTTCTGGATTTTCCGGATTCACCATCGGGTGGCATTTGGCAATATTGCCGATAAACACATCTTCTCTTTTTAGGCCCATGGCGGCAATCATTTTGTCTAACAATTGCCCCGCACGTCCGATAAACGGACGCCCTTTGTGATCTTCATCAAACCCCGGCCCTTCACCGATGAACATTAAAGTGGCATTGGGATTTCCTTCTCCGGGGACGGCGTTTAAGCGCGTAGCCCCGAGCGGGCAACGGTGGCAAGCTTTGATTTCTTCGGCAATTTGGTCTAAAAGGGCTTGTTTTTCTGCTTTAGACATAGTGGTAGCGGTCTCCTGGGAAAAAGATTCGTTTAAGGCGCCGTTTTGCTCCTTTTCGGCAGTTTCTTGCGTAACGGTTGAAAGAGTGGCGGAGCAGTGAGAAGATGTTTGCTTTTTACTTGCTCTGGCAAATTCTATGGTTAAATGATCTTGCTGTTCTGTTTCTGCATGAGTACGTGCCGGCTCAGATACGTGCGCGGCGGCCTGAGTAAAGGCCGCCGGCGTCAAATCATCTTCTTGCCGAGTGGAGAGGAATTTTTTAAATTCCGCCGCCAACGCACGCACGTTGTCTTTCATGATTATAATCTCATGGGTTCTTTAGCTTTGCGTTCGGCTTCTTTGCGGGCTTCTTCTTGGGCTTTGAGTTCAGCTTCCAAGTTTTGGCGGCTGATTTCCAATACGGCATCTTTGCTCATTTTGCCCGATAAGATATCATCTAAAGCTACTTTAATGACCACGGCATGAGGTTGGTTTTTATATTCAGCTTGCTTTTTGAGTTCTTTGGCCCAAATGGAAGCTAATACCACCACGTCATAGCGGTCTCCATCAAAGTTCATAAGTTCGGACTCAAACTTCTTATCAGTCTTATTGTTAGCCATTTTTTTGTGCTCCCTCTAAATAACTTTGGATTGTTTTAAATCTTTCAAATTTCTGTGCGTTTTGAGTTGTTCCGCCTTGATAATAGCGGCGGTATCTGAGACGGCTTTTTTCAAATCGTCATTTAAAACCACATAATCATAATGCGCGATTTCTTTTAACTCTTTTTTCGCCGTTTTCAATCTCACTTCTACGTTTTGCGTATTATCTTTACGGGCGGCAATGCGGGCCTTTAATATTTCCAAGCTGGGCGGCAAAATAAAAATTTTTACCGCTTGCGGATATTTAGCTGATACCGTTTTGGCCCCTTGTACATCAATGACCAATACGGGGCAGATTCCTTTTTTCATCAGGCCATCTACAGATTTTTTGGGAATGCCGTAATAATTCACATGTACTTTGGCCCATTCCAACATTTGGCCTTTTTTTACCGCAGACAAAAATTGTTTTTCCGTCAAAAAATGATAATCTTTTCCGTCTTTTTCTCCGGTTCTCGGCGCGCGCGTAGTAGCTGTCACCACACGGGAAAGCGATTTGTCTTTTTTAAGCAAACGCTCTACTACGGTCGTTTTACCGCCACCGGACGGAGAAGAAATAATAATGGGAAAAGGTTTCATTTATATATTTTAGTAAATATTTAAAGCGTGGTAAATACCCAGCCTTCTAAAAAATTAAATATAACCGGCAGGAACTACAGATACATTGTCTTTTCCTGCCATCTGGTCTAAAAGTTCCACTGCTTCCGTTACTGTTTTTTCACAAGAAAAACCGGATTTATAGAATGGTCCGATAAGTTGTTTGTAAAACGGAAAGGCCTCTAAAGAATGGCTTAAATGCTCCATCAAAATATCATCAAAATACATATCAAAGCGATTCGTGGGAAAAAAGGCAAATTTCATTTGTTTTCCGTTTTTATATAGAAAAGCTTTGTAACTGTTTTCAGTATTAAAAACAGACAAATTATTTTTCACCTGTTCTTGATACAACTGAGGGTTATCTGCCAAGTCGTTCCAATACTGTTTAAAATATTGCTCATACACAGGTATAATGTCTTGGTATTCATAACGTCCCAATACCACATATCCGCTTTTTTCCACGGCACGGAAAGCTTCTGCCCATTTGGAAGAACCAAAAAATTCTTTTAATAAAGATTCATTTTTAATGGGATCTATCCAATATTTTTCCGACAATTGGTAAAAAGGTGTAGGGGGTTGTAACTGTTGCAATAAATTACAAAAAGTTATGCTTTGATGTGCTTTTGCTTTGAAAACATCTTTCCCATACAAAACGCTTGGCACAGCATCGGCATATTCAGTCATCAAATTTTGCGGTGAAACACCTTGTCGGTAAGAAACGCGAAAATCTCTGACACCGCTGTAAAAATCTTTCTTTGCGCTGACGGGTAAACCCCATAAATTTTGTGCTTTGACCGTAGCAGATTCAGGAAGGGCATCTTGGGTGCCTTGTCTTCTGCTTGATATAGGCAGAATATGTGTAGCCTCATGAATGCCGATATTAAAAAATCCTACGAAATCTGCCCGTTCTGTTTGCCCCAAAGTAATAGAATTTAAATTTGCGGTGGCATAACAACTATTTTCGGAACAAATGGAAAAAGGATATTTTTCCAATAAATCTCCGTCTAAATTCATTTTTTCAAAAGCATATCTGGCTCCCAGATACCCCCAAAAGAGTTTTTGATGCATCTCACTCTGCAAGCTGATATACAATTGGCTAAGAGGAATATATTCTTTGTGTAATAGAACACGACTTTTTTTCAATTTCGCTTCATTTTTATACACCCATTCCAAAAATTCGTCCACACGATACCACCCGCTGGAACGGTCTGCATCTTCAAAATATTGGCGGTTATAATAAGACTCCAAAGACCTGCGGACTTTATGATATATACTAAAAAAATCCGCCGTCTGCTTACTGAACGATTGATCTATACGTCCGACATCAAATCCCTCTGCCGGAAATAGAGAAATACAAAAACACATCATTAGTAGTATTAAGCATATTTTTTTCATATTAAATATATCCCTCTGGAACTACTGCACGCGTCTGCGGACCGGCCAACTGATCTAACAGGTTCCCTGCTTCCGGTAATATTTTGCTGCAATTAAAACCATGCTCAGCATATCTGTTGAGTAAGACTTCGTAGAAATGTTCTATTTTTTCATTTTTTAACGTCGTTTGCAAAGAACGCATAATTTTACGCAAAGGTAACTCACTGGAAGAAATAAGAGCCACTACTTCACCGTCAACCCTATATAAATAAAACTCATACTCATAAGCATATTGGGCGGCATCTTCGCCTAATTCTTTTTTCAATATTTCTAAATCCTGATTGACTTTTTCAGTCACTTCATCTGCAGATAAAACATTTTCCCAAATTTTATGTTCTTGCTGATAGTAAAGGGTGAAAAAATCAATTACATCTTTATAAGAATACGTGCCTGCATGTACCAAACGACCTTCTTTTGCCTTCTGCGCTGCTGCAAAAATTGACTTGCCGAAAAAACGGGAAAGAAGATCTATGTCTGTACCTGAAAACACACATGCTTCGCACGCAGTATCCGGAAAGGCATCTTCAATAATATCACAAAAGGTATGGCCGGATTTATAATTTACGGGAATATGAAAAGCTTGGTCGGCATATAAAGGCGCGATAATACACTCATTATATTCTTTATTTAAATACCAAGACATACTTCCCAGCCGTTGCAAAGAAAGCCTGAAATCACGCACACCCGAGAAAATAATTTGTTGATGATTGGCCAGTTTGACAGGTAAAGCCCATTGATTCTGTGCCGTACAAGTAGCTATTTCAGACAATAGCCTGCCATCTTCATACAAAAGCAAATGAGTGGCTTCATGGATGCCGATATTAAAAAAACCGATATGATTGGTTTGATAAATATCCCCCAAGATAATGGAATTATCAGCTCCATTGGCATAACAATTTTGATCGGAGCAAAGAGAAAAAGTAATATTCGCAAACTCCTTTCCGAATTTATCAAAAAGATACCGTGCCCCTAAATAACTCCACAATAAATTTTGGTCTTTTTTCTCCCCGGAGGACAATAACTGGGAAACAGGGATAGAGCTTTGCCCAAAATGAATGGTCGCACTTTGTAAAGAAGCTTGATTCTTCTCCAAAAAACTCAAAACGTCGGAAACTCTCTTCCATTCGGGAGAGGAGAAGTCCGTTTTATTGTAATATTCAAATAGGGAAGATTGGATTAAATTAAACAAGGGCTTTGCTTGGACTTGCTGTTCCAATGCAGCCCAATTCACCGCCTTTGATTGTTTGGCAACCGCAGGCATACCCAGTAACATAAAGGACAATAATAACAACCATATTTTATTTTTCATAAAATAAACTCTTTTATTGATAAATTTTTTAAAATCTACTCTATTATCTATATTATAAAAGCTCATGTCTAAAAAACAAGTAATAAAAAAAACCCCTTGCCGAAGCAAGGGGCTTTTTTGATTTAAAACAACTTATTTCTTCTTAGCCAACACTTCTTTGGCAGCGGCCTGAGCGGCAGCCAAGCGGGCTATAGGTACGCGGAAGGCAGAGCAGGAAACATAGCTGAAACCTTCGCGGTGGCAGAATTCCACACTTTCGGGGTCACCGCCGTGTTCGCCACAGATACCGACTTTGAGGTTCGGTTTCTGCTCGCGGCCTTCGGTGACGGCGTGTTGAATCAGCATACCCACACCGCGTTGATCCAAGGTTTGGAACGGATCAGCTTCCAAGATGCCTTGTTTTAAGTATTCAGGCAAGAAGGATCCGATATCATCGCGGGAGAAACCAAAGGTCATTTGGGTCAAGTCGTTGGTACCGAAAGAGAAGAAGTCGGCTTCGCCGGCCACTTCATAGGCCAAGACCGCAGCGCGCGGAATTTCAATCATGGTGCCGACGGAGTAGTTCAATTTTTTCACTTTCGTCTTGGCTACCACTTCTTCATAGACGCGGCGAATAATAGCTTTTTGCTTCACGATTTCGTTCACATCACAGGTAAGCGGAATCATTACTTCCGGTACGGCTTTGACACCTTCTTTAATCAGCTCAGCAGCCGCTTCAAAGATAGCGCGAGATTGCATTTCAGTAATTTCCGGATAAGTCACACCCAAGCGGATACCGCGGTGGCCCATCATCGGGTTTACTTCGTGCAAGCCGGCGGCACGTTCTTGGAACGTAGCCATAGAAATCTTCAAGGCTTTGGCCAATTCTTGTTGTTTAGCAGGCAAGGTCGGCACGAATTCATGCAAGGGGGGATCCATCAAACGAATGGTTACACTGTACGGAGCCATGGCTTTGATGGTTTCCTTGATAGATTTTTTCATGAACGGGAAAAGTTCCGCCACGGCGGCTTTGCGTTCTTCTTCGCTTCCGGCCAAAATCATTTTGCGCAAGATAAACAACGGAGCTTCAGAGTTTTTGCCGTAGAACATATGTTCAATACGGAACAATCCGATACCTTCCGCACCAAATTTGCGGGCATTAGCGGCATCTTCGGCAGTGTCGGCATTGGCGCGGACTTTCATCGTGCGAATAGAGTCGGCCAATTTAAGGAAAGCGGCCAAGTTTTTATTGCCTTCGCCGGCTTCCAACATTTTCAAAGCACCGTCGTACACCCAACCGCGGGTACCGTTTAAGGTAATGCTGTCGCCTTGTTTATAGGTTTTGCCACCCATTTTGACGGTTTTCTTGACGGGGTCCAATTCCAATTCACTGCATCCTACGATACAGCATTTACCCCAACCGCGGGCTACCAAGGCCGCGTGAGAGGTCATACCGCCGCGTTGGGTCAAAATACCGGCAGCAGCGCGCATACCTTCAATATCTTCGGGGTTGGTTTCTTCACGAATTAAAATGGCATTTTTGCCGGCTTCTTGCAATTTGATAGCATCATCAGAGTTAAATACGATTACACCGCAAGCACCACCGGGGCCGGCAGGCAAGCCTTTGGCAATAGGTTTGGCATTGGCTTCGGCTTTGGGGTCAATGGCAGGGAGCAACAATTCGCCCAATTGAGCCGGAGTAACACGCAAAACAGCCGTTTCTTTATTAATCAGGCGTTCTTTCAGCATGTCCAAAGCCATTTGTACAGCAGCGGTACCGTTGCGTTTGCCTACGCGGCATTGCAACATCCACAATACGCCGTTTTCAATAGTGAACTCAATATCCAACATGTCGCGGAAGTGTTTTTCCAAGCGTTTTTGGATAGCGTCCAATTCTTTATAAGCTTTGGGCATGGTTTTATCCAAAGTCGGCAAGTGAGCAGAGTGGGCGTTGGAAGACCATTTATTCATCGGGGAGGGGGTGCGGATACCGGCCACCACGTCTTCACCTTGAGCATTGATTAAATATTCGCCGTAGAAATGGCTGTCACCGTTACCGGGGTTGCGGGTAAAGGCTACACCGGTAGCACTGTTTTCGCCCATGTTTCCGAATACCATGGTTTGTACGTTGACGGCAGTACCCCAATCATGCGGAATGTTTTCAATATTGCGATAAGCAATAGCGCGTTTACCGTTCCAAGAGGCAAATACCGCACCGATAGCACCCCACAATTGTTCGCTCGGGTTATCGGGGAATTCTTTGCCCAATACTTTTTTTACGGTTTTCTTAAATTCTACGCACAATTTTTTAAGTTCGGCAGCAGGAATGGCGGTATCGTCGGTCACACCGAGTTTCTTTTTCAAGTCGCCCAATTTACCGTCTAAAATTTTGCGGATACCTTCGCCGTCTTTGGGTTCAATACCGGCGGCTTTTTCCATTACTACGTCGGAGTACATCATAATCAAGCGGCGGTAAGCATCATACACAAAGCGTTCATCGCCGGTCTTGGCAATCATACCCGGAATGGTTTTTTCCGTTAAACCGATGTTTAAAATGGTTTCCATCATACCCGGCATGGAAGCACGAGCACCGGAGCGAACGGAGACCAAGAGGGGGTTCTTTTCAGAGCCAAATTCTTTTTTGGTGATTTTCTCAACTTTTTTGAGGTTGGCTTCTACATCAGCTTTTAAAGTTTTGGGATAAGATTTTTTATTGTTCCAGTAGTAGGTACAAACTTCGGTGGTAATCGTAAATCCAGGAGGGACGGGGAGTTTTAATTGTCCGGCCATTTCGGCTAAGTTAGCGCCTTTACCGCCTAACAATTCTTTCATTTTTCCGTTTCCGTCAGCTTTTCCGCCGCCGAAAGCATATACCATTTTGTTTGCCGCAGATTTAACAACTTTTTTTGCGGTCTTTTTTGCAGTTTTCTTTACCATGTTTTTCTTTTCTCCATAAATAAATAGCGTGCGGGACGACGATAACCGCCCCGTAAAACAGGTTTTGCACTCTCTTATTGTATTATATTTCCTATTGAAAATAAAGCTTTTTTCTCAATTAGGTCCAATGACCCAAAAACAGCTTGGGTCCTGCCTATTTTTTTCTGGGTCCGAATTTGCTTTTTTTATTGGGTCTAAAAAATTATCCCATTTGGGTCTAATGACCCTGTTACTGCGTAAATAGAAAAGTTATTCTATGGTATAAGCAAAAAGTTTTGAAAAAGAATTTGGGGTAAATTTATGAATAACACCGTTTTAACACGTAAAGTACAAATCATGAAAAAACGCCGCTTGGAGCGGGAAATCTCTTGGGTAAAGAAAGAGTTTCGTGATTTTGCTACTTTAAGTGACATTGAGCTTTATAATACCGAGCGTTATGCCGCCCTGCACTTGGGCATAAGCTTTAGCTGATTTAATCATCATATCTCCTCCTACAAAAACCTATGCCTGCCGTTCTGATACGGCAGGCATTTTCACATAAAAAACCTTGTTTTTTTAAATGAGATTATGCTAGGATAACTTTTATCAAGGAGGGGAACTTATGCACAAAAAAGGTTTTACCGTTATTGAAATGTTGGTCATCGTACTTATCATAGCCGTGTTGGCGGCTGTGGCCTTACCTATCTATAATAATGCAGTGGCGCAAAGCCGCTTCTCCACTTTAATACCTTCAGCCAAAGCACTAAAAGATGCTCAAGAGCGTATCTTTTTAAGTAGCTCTAAATATAGTGATACGTTTGATAATTTGGATCTTTCCATTGCCGGTACCGTTGTTCAAGACAAATTGGTCAGCGGTGATGAAGTCTTTGCTTTAGAGAATTCTACCGGAGACAGCTCTGCTAAAAATACCATTGTGGCTACGCATGCCAAGCTGCCTAATATCAATTTGGTTATGTATTTAGCCCATAGCCCCAATTTTTCCGAAGACATACATTGTGAAGCTTTATCTAGTGATGAAAAAGCCAATCATTTGTGTCAATTGCAAAATGAAAATATGATTGGTACCAGAGACGGATATAATGTTTATTTAGTTTCCGGTTCTGGAGAGGGGAAATTAAACTCTTGGCCCAAACAAGGCGAGTGTCAAAACTTTGCCCAACATCAAGGTTGCTCTCGTCACACCAATGAAGACGGTAGCTATTATGAGTCTTACTGGAAAAACGGCAACTATTTTGAACAATATTTTGACAAAGACGGAAATAAATATTATGCCACTCAAATGGTGTCTGCCGACGGGACAAAAGTAGAGGCTTGGTTTGAAGACGGAAACAGAGTAAAACAAACCCAAACCTATAGCGACGGCAGAGTGGCTACATGGGAATATGCCCCCGATGGGACCAAAACAGCTTTTGAAGCAGTTGATAAAGATGGTAACCTGTTGCAAAAAGCAGATTATAATGACAACGGCACTTATGACAATTATTATTGGTACGAAAACGGAAATCTAAAACAGCAAAACACCTATGATGAAAACGGAGTTCAAACCGGTACTACCACTTATTGGTCCAATGATCCGGGGAAAGTGCAATTTTACAACACCTATGAAAACGGCGAATATGTTGCCCAAACCAAATATTGGCCAGACGGAAGTGTACGTGGATATTACGAGGGAAATTTAGAAAATTCTACCTTCGGTGTAGAATATAACCAAGATGGATCCATCAGAATCAGCGAAGAATATAGCTCCCCCGGTGTAGCAGACAAAACTTATTTCTACAATCCAGATGGCACATGGGTATCTAAACCTAATTTAGATCCTTCTGCAGGGGAATTCTCCGGCAGTTCTACCGATGAATCTACTTGGGTATATGGTACATATACCACCGATAGTAATGGCAATATTAATCGCTCCGACGGTGTAGTAATCCCCGGAAGCAATAGTTACCCTAATCTTTGCACGGCTCACCCAGAGCAACCGCAATGTGCCGGATAAACCGCAGGTTTTTGAAGTTAAGCTCCCTATGGAAAATAACTCCACAGGGAGCTTTTTATTTGCTATAATTATCATGTAGTGTAGTAAAAAAAATATTAAAAAAGGAGAAGGTTGGACTTCGGCTCGGCGTAACCTAAGGTGATGGTGCGCTTGGTCGTATTAGTTTTCAACCTAAGTGTAAAATAAGATGGTACTTTCTTTACAAGACAGAAAAGACATTATTGGTAAATTTCAAAGCAAACCGGGTGACACGGGTTCTGCCGCTGTACAAATTGCTTTGATTACCGAACGCATCAGCTACATCTCTAACCACCTCAAATCCAATCCGAAAGACTTCGCCGGAGAACGCGGCTTGAATAAATTGGTTGGACAACGCAAACGCTTGTTGGCTTACTTGAAAAAATCTGATTTTGAAAAATATCAGCAAGTAACCAAAGAACTCAAATTGAGGAAATAATTTAAATGGAAAATTTTAACCATAATTTTGACATCCACTCCGTAGAAGTGGAAGTCGGCGGTCAGACAATTACGCTGCAAACCGGTTTAATTGCCAGACAGTCTGACGGTGCGATTATGGCCACTTTGGGCGATACCAAAGTGTTAGCCACCGCCGTCAGCACCAAAGAGCAAAAACCGGGCTTGTCTGATTTTATGCCTTTGACCGTCAATTACAAAGAGCGCACCTATGCTGCCGGTAAAATTCCGGGCGGATTCTTTAAACGTGAAGGCCGCGCCAGCAAAAAAGAAACTCTTTGTTCTCGCATTATTGACCGCACGTTGCGTCCGATTTTCCCCGAAGGTTTTGCTTGCGAAACCAACGTAACGGCCATGGTGCTTTCTTATGAAGAAGAACGCGGTGCCGATATTTTAAGCGTACTCGCTTCTTCTGCCGCTTTAGTGGTATCTTCCATTCCGTTTAACGAGCCTGTAGCCGCTGTGCGCATCGGCCGCGTAAACGGGGAATATATCGTCAACCCGACCAAAACCCAAGAAGAAGAAGGGGATATGGATCTGGTCATCGCCGGTTCTGCTCAAGGCCTTTTGATGGTAGAAGGCGGTGCCAAAGAAGTGGAAGAAGATGCCATCATCAAAGCGATGGAAGTAGCCAAACCGGAAATTGACAAACTTTGCGCCGTACAGCTTAAATTGCGCGAATTAGCCGGTAAACCGAAATTTGACTACACCGTAGAAAAATTACCGCAAGAAGTGGCTGATTTGGCTAACGGCAAATTCCGCGAAGAAGCCAAAAAAATCTTGCATGCTTTTGCTGACAAACAAACCCGCGACTTGCAAGTTGCTCAGCTCAAAGCCTCTTTTACCGAAGAATTGACCGCTAACTATGGAGACAATGCTGCTACCTATGCCGCTTTTGCCTTAGAAAACATTATGTATGAAGAATCTCGCAATATGGTTCTTCATGAAAATGTACGTGTGGACGGCCGCAGACCGGACGAAATTCGTCCGCTCAGCTCTATGGTAGGTTTGTTGCCCCGTGCTCACGGCTCTGCCTTGTTCACCCGCGGTCAAACCCAATCTTTAGCCGTTGCTACGTTGGGAACTCCTGATGATCAACAAATGGTAGAAGGTTTGGATGAAACCAGCTACGAACGTTTTATGTTGCATTACAACTTCCCGGGTTTTGCCACGGGAGAATGCAAACCGGACCGCAGCCCCGGCCGTCGCGAAATCGGCCATGGTGAATTGGCCCGCAGAGCGTTGTTGCCGTTGATCCCCAGCGAGGCTGAATTTCCGTACACCATTCGCGTGGTCTCCGACATTATGGAATCTAACGGTTCCTCCTCTATGGCCAGCGTATGTGGCGGTTCTTTGTCCTTGTTTGATGCCGGCGTGCCGATGAAAGCGGCCTGCTCCGGTATTGCCATGGGCGCCATCTCCGGTGACGGAAAATTTGTCGTATTGTCCGATATCATGGGCTTAGAAGATCACTTGGGCGATATGGACTTTAAATTAACCGGTTCCCGCCAAGGTATTACGGCCTTCCAAATGGACGTAAAACTCAAAACGGGTATTCCTTTGGACATTTTGCGCCAAGCCATTGCTCAAGCTACGCGTGGCCGCTTGCACATCATGGACCACATGGAAAAAACCATTGCCGAACCGAATAAAAACGTATCCCGCTTTGCTCCGGTCATTTTCAAAATGAGAATTCCGGTAGACAAAATCGGTATGTTAATCGGCCCCGGCGGTAAAAACATCAAACGCATTACCGAATCTACCGATACCAAAATTGATATCCAAGAAGACGGTACGGTGACCATTGCTGCCGGAAACGGTGACAAATTGGACCAAGCCAAAGCCGAAATTGAAATGATTACTGCTGAAGCCGAAGTAGGCAAAGTCTATAAAGGCAAAGTAGTTTCCATTCAACCGTTTGGCGCGTTTGTGGAAATTTTACCGGGAAAAGACGGTTTGTTGCATATTTCCGAAATTGAAAAACACCGCATCAACAAAGTGGAAGATGTACTCCACATGGGTGATGAAGTGGAAGTAAAATGTATTGAAATTGACAACAACGGTAAAGTTCGCCTTTCCAGAAAGGCCTTGTTGAAATAGTTTTTTCAACACATTGATTAAACCCCTAGGCTAAAACCTAGGGGTTTTTGTTATAATTTAAGTATTGAATTTATCTCGTAGAGACCCTATACTTATAATATGAAAAACCATATTGCTTTTCTTTTCCTTTTTTTCTTCTCTGCGCTTTCATTGTCTGCAGCGCAGTGGGGGGTTTTGGATGATTTTGTCCAAGCACCTCAAGAACAAAGAGAAGCTGATTATGCCATGGATAAATTCTTATCCGGTCAAAAAGTCTATTATTATATTCATCATCCCACAACGGGTGATTTGCAATCGGATATTAAATACAATCAACTGATTGTAGAATCTATCAAAATATGGCCCGCTTTTGTGCGCCAAAATATCATTAATTCCGGCCGTGAGCAAGAATTTTCCGACATTATGCCTTTATTGATAAGAGGTATCTTTTTACAGAAAACCAATTCAGAAGAATATGCAGATATCAAAGTTTTATTTAAACAGCAGTCGGAAGTATACTCTGTCTGTGGAAAAGATGCCGCCGGTTGTTTTAGTGAATATGAAAAAAGAATTACTCTTCCAATTTTGTCGGAAAACAGCGCCAAGGAGAGCGAAGTAGTAAATATTCTGACTCATGAGGTGGGGCACTTTTACGGTTTGGCAGATCAATACAAAAACGGAGCAGGAAACAGCTCTTTAACGCATGCTACGTCAGACCGTATTGACAGCAACTTCAGCATCATGGCCCAAGGAGATTATTTAGGCTGTGATGATGTGGACGGTTTTATAAACACTATTGATTTGGCCTTAGCAAAAAGAAACGGCTCCTACTCTGCGCGTGCTCAAAAGGGATGGAAGAGTTTCTGCGATGATACGATGTATAAAAATGCCAAAGTACTTAATAAAAAAGATTATGGGGTAGGTAATACCACCTATAAATATGACAGTGAGGGGAATATTGCTAAAGTTGAAAGTTTTAATCCGTATCTTGTGGCCGAAGAAACAAATTATACCCAAGGATTTCCCTATATAAATCATGAAAAAAATTTAAGAATTTTCTTTGTACTCTTTAAAAATGTGTCTCCTTATCCTGTTTTTCAAGCTTCCATTTACCCAAACAGCGGTGGAGGTAATATACGTACTATATATGCGGAACGTGTTGCGCATGAAGACTATGGTTTTCCTATTGAAAGATTCAGTGATATTTTTTGGAGGGTACCGCACAATAAAGGGAACGTGCTGATAGAGTTTTCCAAAGAACAACAATGCCAGGCAACTGACACGAACGCTCATGACTTTTTATTTGATCAAGACGGTAACTTGTTAAAACAAAAATTTTCCTATTTCCAGTTTGCTGACTCAATAGAAAAACCGCCTTTAAATACATTGCTGACCAAACTGCCCGTTGATGTTTTTATGGTTGGGCAAAGAAGTCCGGATAGTGAAATCTCTTCCAGTTGTAATTTTTCTATAAACGGAGAAGACGACTCTTTGGTTTTTAAAAAACTCCAGTTGGTTTCTTCCAAAGAGGATATTTTGGAGCAAATAAGCCGGCAGTACAATGTTTCTACGCAGGATATTATTGAGTCTGCCTACCAAATGTGCAAGAGCTCTTATCCTATAGATACCAGAGAAGCAGATGCTTTTAGGAAATATTGTTCTCTGTTCTCCAAAATAGAAAAGGCTTCTTTTTAATATGAAAAACTACTTAAAATATCTTTTTTCCTCTCTCATTTTCCTGTTCACTTTTCCGTTAGTGGCAGGAGAGTGGGGCATTGCTGACGATTACGAAGCAAATACTTATGGAAAATCTACGTATTGCATGGACGAGTTTTTATCAGGATCTTCTATTTCTTATTACATCAAATACGGTTCTAAAGGAAATTTAGAGGAAGAAGTTCTTTATGACAATCTGACGATAGAAGCTTTTAGACTGTGGCCTTTGTTTGCAAAAGACCAAATCATTAATGCCGGCAGAGAAGCCGAATTTGCCGATATTATGCCCTTATTGACAAAATCTGTTGCGCTGAAGAAGTTATCTTCTCCCGTACAAGGTGCTTTAACCGTTCGCTTTGTAAGTGGACAACAATTAACAGAAATTTGCGGTGAAGGTACCGGCGGTTGCTTTTCTATGTCAGAGAATATCATCACCGTTCCGCTCTTATCCCAAAAAGAAGATTATTTCCATACCCGTGAAGATGTTTTAGCAAGCCTAACCCACGAAATAGGGCATTTTTACGGTTTGGCAGATCAATATCAGGAAGCAATAGAATTCAGCTCCGCTACTCATTCTACCTCAGACCGTGTTGATAGTGAAGATAGTCTTATGGCAATAGGAAACAGCTTGGGCTGTGATGATGCGGACGGTTTTATAAATCTGATAGATTTTACGTTGGCCCAAAATAAAGGTGCTTACAGCACGCGCGCTCAAAAAGGTTGGAAGAGCTTTTGTGATGATACGATGTATCAAAATGCTAAAGTGCTTAACAGAACGCCCTTTTGGTCCGGACGCAAGAAATACGAATATGATGCTTCCGGCAATATTCGCAGCTATTCTTACTACAATCCTTTTCGGATAAACGGCAGAGAGATCCACGAAGATCAGCAAATTCCTACTTACAGCATAGATAAACAGGAACAAATATGGACTCATTTTGTTTTACATCAAGATGAAGCAGAGGGGGAATATTTATCGGCTTCGGTTATGCCGTTTGGCTTTGAGATCCCTATTTTTCAAACGGAGGCTACACGTGGAATAGAGGCAGAGACCAATGCCCCTTCTTGGAATGTTCCCTATGAGCAAGACGAGGTATTTTTGAGTTTTCCGCCGGAAAATGGGATTTGTCAGATCACTCATTTTCCTACTTATGAGTTCTCTGAAGCTTTATCCTTTGACAAAGACGGCAACCTGATGAAAGAATTCTATCATTACAAAAGTGATCTTAATGATGAGCCTTTGGTGGATACTGCGTTAAACAAAATTTCAGCTTATTTATCTGTTGCCCTCGTACTGGAAGGCAATGATCAAATTTGTGGCATTTCTTTTTCGGAAAACAACAATGCTTCTATTTTGTTAGATCACGGAGAAATTGTGGATATCCAGCAAGAAGAACTCAACAGAATATCCCAAAAATACCAGCTTTCCAAACAAAGCATTTTAGATTCCGCCAAAATTCTTTGTGATAAAAAACATTACCAAAAATCAGAAAAGATGAGCGACTTTAAAGATTTTTGTATTTTCTTCACTAAAGTAGAAAATAATTATCAACAACACCATTAATTTTATTCCCTCCGCCCACATGGAGGGATATTTCTTTTAGTAATACTAAATGCTAAAATAAAAATACTATGAAAAAATTCCTCTCTTTTTTACTGTCTTCCGTGCTGTTTTTGCAGGCTTGCAGTTATCACGGGGCTATCCGCCACGGACTCTATAAAAAACATAAAGATTTTCAAAACAAGATTGACGCACGTGTAATGGTGGTATCAGATAAATATTACGAAAATTACATTTATTTAGATAATGATCATATTTACACCTTCCGCCTAAACGACGGTCTGCCTGTGGTCGTGGCTGACGCCTTAGCCACCTTATTTACCGAAGTAGAGGTAAACAAATATGAATTTCGCAATAACTATGATTACGTCGTAGAATTAGATTTTGACTCCAGAGTAGATATGGGACTGGCTAAATACCGCAGAAAAGGCGTTTTGGCCGCAGATTACACGTTTGACCCTGTTCTTAGCACATACTTACAATTGACCGTTCGCAATCCGAAAACGGGTTATGCCGTTGCTCGTTATCAAGATATTTCCCGCGATCTATTACCCAGTTCTTATTCAGATCCGATACTGTGGACAAGCCGATTTTTTACCCTTATCAGTTTGGGAATTTTATGGCCTTTAGATATACAAATATACGGAAGTAAAGTACGTAACAGAATTGAGAAGGCATTGGAAAATTCCTTATCTAAGCAAATCATACCTGAAATGAAAGAAGATCAAATGAATTTCAACAAAGACCACAATAGCGAAAACACCAATATCCGTATGGACGGGAAGTTCCTTCCGTTTATGCAAGCTACGGTATTTATCCACAACAGCACAGGTTTGGGGTCCGGTTTTTTGATTAGCTCTGACGGATACATTGTGACGAATAGACATGTAGTCGGTAAAGACAGAGATGTGGCCGTATTACTATATGATGAAAGGCATTTACTTGATAAAACCAAACCGTTGGAAGACCTGCCAAAAGATGCCTTAAAAAACAAAGTACGTTTTGCCAAAGTAATCAAAACCAATAAAAAAAGAGATTTAGCTTTAATTAAAATAGAGGGGGAAAACTTCCCTTATTTGCAATTAGAATCAGATCCCGCTCAATATATCACAGGTGAAAAGGTGGCCGCTATTGGAGCCCCGTATGGTATAGAATGGAGTGTTTCGCAAGGAATTATCAGCGCAGCCAGAAACGATGCCGGCAGATATGTTTTACAAACGGATGCCGCTATAAACTCCGGAAATAGCGGAGGACCGTTAATTTCGCTTGAAAGCGGAAAAGTGCTGGGCGTGAACAGCTATACAAGAAGAGCAGACTCTGTTGATGATGTGGCTGATAATATCGCTTTTGCCATTTCCGCGTTTGAAGTAGAACGCACTTTAGGGCTATCTCAACCTATTGATTCGGACGTTTTTTCAGACTCGGCTGATTGATCGGCCCCAGATGATTTAGCTAAACTTTTTTAAATTATGTAAAATATATACATGTTGGTAACAGATCGCGCAAGATCTGAGTTTAAATGAGGGTATTTTCTTTATGAAAAAAACTGTTAAGAAAGCCGCACCCAAAAAAGTAACCGCTAAAAAACCGGCGGTGAAAGAATCCCCGATTTTGAAAGATGTAAAACAGCTCTACTCCTTTATGCAGGATAATAATATTGACACGATTGAATATGACCAAAACGGTCTTTACCTGCGTTTAGTAAAATCTAAACCCGCCGTTATGCCCGTGCCCGTAGCCGTGGGCGCAGCCGCTTCCGCCGGCGGAGCTGTGGCTCCTGCTGTTTCTCAAGAGCAATACAAAGAAACGATTAAAGCTCCTTTAATGGGTATTTTCTTCCGTGGGTCTTCTCCCAGTGCTCCTCCGTTTGTTAAAGAAGGCGCCCAAGTGAAAAAAGGGGAAGTGATTTGTTTAATAGAAGCCATGAAAGTATTTAACGAAGTACGCGCCGATTTTAACTGTATTATCCAGAAAGTACTTATTGAAAACGGCAAACCCATTAAACAAGGCGATGCTTTATTTGCCATTGAAAGGATTTAACTATGACCCCGTTACAAGAAACCATTCAAGCCAGTTGTAATCGCATGTTGGAATATTTGCAAGATAAAAAAGAAGCCTCTTCTTGGCAATTAAAATTGGCCTTGCATTTATCCAGTTCTGTGCTTTATATGTCTTTGGGGGTTTTACTCAATCAAGGTAAAATTCGCTTGGAAGCAGACGGCATTAATTACAAAGTTTCGCTTCCTCAGCCCGACATTGAGCAACAACCGCAATTCTAATTTAAAGCCCCGTTTAAGCGGGGCTTTTTTCATGTTAAAATTACTTTTATTTACGTGCTAAAAGTGCTAGAATATATGTATATGGCAAAGTACTATTACGCCCGTAAAAAATCTAAGAAAAAAACACCCAAACAATCTTCCGTGCGTTGGCTGGCGTCGGCGCTGTATATTTTGGGCTTTGCCATTGATGCATGGCTCTTTGCCATGCTGTGGTTTGGACGTACCAAAGGCTCTGCCAGTGAATTCATACATTCTTGGTTTTATCAAGTTTTTGGTCAAGGGGCTCCTTTGATTCCCTTGTTCTTAACCTATTGGCTGGTGCGCAGCTTGGTTAAGAAAACGACCGCCTTTTTCTTTTTTCTCTTCGGGGCATTAATAACTTTATCTTCTTTTGCTGCCGTACTCACCATGTTGCGCCTTATTTTTACTCATTCTCAGATCTCCGGTGGTGCAGTGGGAGAAAAACTGTTTTACTGGTTTGAAAACTTTGCCGGACCTGTGGGAGCTTCTTTCTTTTCCTTGGCACTTTTGCTCGTAGGACTTCACATGTTAATAGCTATTCCGTGGAAAGTAATGCTGCAAAAAAGTCTTGAGTTTTTGCGTGATGACTTCCAAGGTTGGATGGATGCGCGCGCAGAACTGAAAGAAAAAGTAAAAGAAGCCAAAGAAGAAATGAAAAAAGAAATTTCTTCTAAAAAAGACTCTTCCTCAGATGAAGACTCCTCCGAATCCGAAGAAGAACCCTCCAAACTTAAAATTTACCGCCCCGCCACGCAAATCAAGGCACCTGTGGCCGGCATGGTAAAAGAATTGCCGCGCGCCACACAGACCAAAGCGAAAAAAGTAGAAAAAGAAAATTCCGCAGAACAAACCGAGCAACCCGAACAAACGGAGCTTAAACCTTTTGATCCTGCCACCTTCCAGCTGCCCTCTTTAGATTTATTGGCTGACCCAATTAATAACGGCATTGTGGGTCCGACCGACGAAGAAATTCAAAAATCTACCAGCCGTTTGGAAAAAATTTTAAAAGACTTTGGGGTTGGCGCTCATGTAACGGGCGTGTCCCCCGGTCCTGTGGTAACCCGTTACGAAGTAATGCCTGATGACGGGGTTTATGTTTCCGATATTGCTTCTTTGGCCCAAGACATTCAAGCCCACATGGAGGCCCGCTCTATCCGTGTAGAAGCCCCTATTCCGGGCAAAAAAGCCGTCGGTTTTGAAATTCCCAACCCGACCCCCGTTATGGTTACCATGAAAGAGATTTTACAATCTCCCGTTTATGCGTCCTCCAAAGCTGTGTTGCCGATTGCTTTAGGCCGCTATGCCGACGGAAACCCTGCCGGCTCCGTAGCGGAAAAATGGCCTCACATCTTGATTGCCGGTGCCACCAACAGCGGTAAATCTATTTGCTTGCATACGATCATCATGTCTTTGCTCTTTAAACATAAACCGAACGAAGTTAAATTTTTGATGATTGACCCTAAACGGGTAGAATTAACTTTGTATGACGGCATACCGCACCTTTATGACCCCAAGACTTCTTGTGATGATGTGTCCGTAATTACCGATGCCAATGCGGCGGTAAAATCTTTACAAATGTTGGTTAAAGTTATGGAAAAACGCCTTAACATCATGCAACTGGCAAAGGTAAAAAATATTGAAGGCTATAACCAATGGGCCCAAGAACACAATGAAGAAAAAATGTTCTATATCTTTGTTATCATAGATGAAATGGCAGACTTAATGCTGCAAACGAAAGCCGCTATTGAAGATTCCGTACAGCGTTTAACCCAAATGGGCCGCGCACTGGGTATTCACCTGATTTTATGTACCCAGCGTCCGTCCGTCAAAGTGATTACCGGTCTAATTAAGGCAAACTGTCCGTCTCGTATTGCTTTACAGGTGGCTTCCGGTATTGATTCAAAAGTTATTTTAGATGCCATGGGTGCGGAAAATTTGTTAGGTAGAGGAGATATGCTCTATCAAAGCACGTCTGATAAAGAGCCTCTGCGTATCCAAGGGGCTTATGTAAGTGAAAAAGAAATTACGGCCGTGGCTGATTTCTTACGCAGCCAAGGTGCGCCTGACTATCCGGTGCAAATCATGGCCGATCACTCCATGGTGCGCCCGCAAGATGGATTAGGCACCTCTCCGGAGGAACTTTTGCAAGCTTTAAATTTAATCATGGAGCGCAGACGTGTTTCTCAAGATTTGCTGAAAGCTAATTTTGGCTCTTCTGCCCGTGCCACCAACATTTTAAGTGTATTGGAAATGAAAGGTTTTATTACCAAGCCCGAGGGATCTAACCGTTGGGAAATTCACTACGATTTAATTGAAGCACAGATTCAAGCGCTTCAAAACAAAGATACCGATAAATATCAGGAGCCTGAATATGAAACGGTTTATAAGTAGTTTGTTTTTATGTGTATGTTGTATCTCTTTTATCGGAGCGGAAGAGGGGAAAAATGCCTCTGCTGTGCAAGAGCCGTCAAAAGATTATATTACTTGTTTTACAGATTGGGACAGCCATTTAAAAACCCTTCAGACCCATTTCTTGCAAACCACGGAATATGACGGTCTGCTTATCAGTCAATCTGAAGGAGAGCTGTCTTATAAACAATCTGGCTCTCTCTTACGTTTGGATAATTTGGAAGGAAAGAACATTACCCAATCGGCCCTTACCGATAAAAAAACCATTTTGATGTTAGATGAAAAAGGAAAAACAATCTCTTCTTTGTCTTGGAACGAATGGAGTGCCGGTCAACCCAATAAAGCCTTGTTTGACTTTGGTAATTATAAAGCTTTAATTGCCAAACATAATACCGTTGTTTTGGAATACAAACAAGATACGGTGCTGCTGAAATTAACGCCTAAAGCAAAGGCGGAAAATTATACTCTTTATGTATCTATCCAAGAAAAGGATTGTTTCCCGATGAAGATTCGTATCCTTTCCGACTTGATGCAAACCACAGCTGTTTTATCTAACACGCAGATTAATATGCCGTTGCAGGAAAATTTATTCAAAGGAATCAAATAATATGATGACACTAGCCAACAAAATCACACTTACCCGTGCCGCTTTATCAATTGTGATGTTTATCTTTATTTTGCTGCCTTTTGCGTGGGCACGTTTTACGGCTACACTGATTTTTATCGTAGCTGCCAGTACCGATTGGGTAGATGGGAAAATAGCCCGCGAAACCAATACCATCACCCCTTTTGGAGCTATTGTAGATCCTTTTGTAGATAAAATTTTGGTAGCGGCAGCCTTATTTGCTTTTGTGGGAATTCGGGAATTGGACGTACCCATTTGGGCTGTATTTTTTATCTTACTGCGAGAACTGATGATTTCCACCTTGCGCGTAATTGCTGCTTTAGAAGGTAAAGTAATGGCTGCTGAACGTTGGGGAAAATTTAAAACCGTGATTCAAATGGTGGCTGTAGGGACTATCTTCTTTGTGTTAGACCTGTATCATTTATCTCACATCTTAAAAGGAAATGCCCAAACGGTTTGCCAAATTATCTTTAACACTTTGAGCCAAATCCCCTATGCCATTACGGCCATTGCCGCCATTATCACATGGGTCAGTGCCATTTCTTATTTAAGAAACAATTGGGAACTGCTTAGAAAATCTTGGAGTTTGCCGTGCAAAAAATAATCAATGCTCTAGCTACCGGATTTTTTATCAGTTATTTGCCGGCTTTGGTCATTCCTTTCAAAAAAAATACGGGGGCAGGTTTTTTGGGAACGGCCTTATCTGTACCGTTTGTTTTATTATTTCCGTATCACTTTATGGGCTATTTGCTTGTTTTGGTCCTTTTTTGGATATTTTGTATATGGATTTGCAAAAAAGCAAAATTGGGGGGAACTTTTAAAGGTCATGACAACCCCAAGATTGTCATTGATGAAGCGGCCGGATACTTTACAGCCATGATGTTTTTGCCGCGTACGTGGCCGTATTTATTGGCGGCGTTTGTGCTGTTTCGTACCTTTGATACATTAAAACCGTGGCCCGTGAAATATTTTGACCGTATGCCCAATGCTTTTGGCGTAGTTTTTGATGACGTATCGGCAGGAATATTGGCCAATATTGCTTTACAGATTTTTATAATACTTTCCCACGCAGGTATTTTTTAGTATATGCGTTTGCATTCTTTCGGAATGCCGATTTTAATAGTTAAATAAACAAAGGAGATACTCAATATGGACTTTTCCAATATGACAAACTTGCGCGAATTATTCGCTGCCGGAGGACCGGTACTGATTGTACTGCTGTTGCTTTCTGTTTTTTCTTTATCCATTATTTTGGAACGTTTTTTTAACTTCAGAAAAAGCATTGGTATTTCTCGTAAATTAATCAATTATTGCCGCCATCCGCTTCACTCGGATAATTACGAAAAAGTAAAAGATGCCTGTACCAAAGAAATGACCAAAAACACGCCTGCCGCTCAAGTGATCATGGCATTAATTACCAAGCTAGACCGCTCTAATACGGAACTGAAAGAAATTGCCGCTTCTACCATTGATTGGGAAATCACCAAATTACAGCGCAAACTAACCGTACTGGGTACGTTGGGAAGTATTACTCCTTTTATCGGCTTGTTTGGTACGGTAATTGGTGTTATGCACGCTTTTAAAGACTTAGCCGGTGCTACGGCTGCGGCCGGAGGTGCTTCCGTTGTAGCGGCCGGTATTGCCGAAGCTTTGATTAATACCGCCGCCGGTTTATTTGTAGCTATTCCGGCTGTTATCGCCTACAACTATTTCTTATCCAAAACGGAATACTTTGGAAAAGAATTAGAAAACATGGCCGACGAAATTATTTTCCAACGCCGCGGGTAATTTATGGCTCACAAAAGAAAAACCGTCATGGCCGATATTAACATGGTGCCGTTTATTGACATCACGTTAATTTTGCTTATTATCTTTATGGTAATGAGCCCCATGCTTGTACAGATGCAAATGAATGTGGACCTACCCAAATCTAATGCCGTCAATACAACGGCCGAAGATGACGTCATTCGCATTGAGGTGCAAAAAAACGGCACCATTCGCATTGATAACCGCAGTTATACACTTACCAACTTGGAAAGGGAATTGGTACTGCGCATGGGCAAAGCAAATAAGAAAACCATCATGGTAGAAGCAGACAAAAACGTACCGATACAAACGGTGGTAGATGTGTTTGATATTGCTAAGAAGCTTGGTGCTGCCAAGTTGGGAATAGGGGTCCTGTCTAAAAACTAATGAACCGGTATTTTGCACTCTCTTGCGGATTACACTTGTCACTGGCACTGCTTATTATGGTGTTGCTTTCTCCTGCCGTCAAAAAACCGAAAACCACCTATACTATTGATTTTATAGGCAGTGGCAAAGTAGTATCCATGCAATCTTCCGCCAAGCCGGCCGCCGCGGCCAACCAAGGTGCTGCCAAATCAGAACCTAAAAAAGAGATAGCACAAGCTCCCGCCCCTAAAAAAACAGAAACGCCTAAAAAAGCGGACAAAAAGGCTTACCAATCTAAAAGTGAGATTTCCACTAAAAAACAAACTAAGAAAAAGGCTGCTCCCGCTCCTTTGGCCGCTCCCAGCATTTTAGATGAAGTAGATGACGCCCCCAAAGTGGTGGATACCAATTCTTCCCAAACCGCTGCCGATAGCGGTAATGGGGGAGAGGGTGAATTTGAAGGGGGGAATATCCAGACCGATTTTGCCACCTTCCCTTATCCTTGGTATATCACTCAAGTGCGCAATAGCCTATGGAGCGAATGGGAAAGCCGCCGCCCCGTTGGGGTAACACTGGGGACATTGGTCTCTTTTGCTATTGCCAGAGACGGAAAAATTAAGAATTTGAAAATAGAAAAATCTTCGGGAGATGACAGTTTTGACTTTGCCGCCAAATCTGCCGTCATTAATGCGGGCCCGTTCCCGCCGCTTCCCATGCTGTATGATAAAGACGAACTTACGGTTACCGTAGAGTTTAAACAGGAGAAATAATATGAACGGTTGGGCAAAATTCTTTTTACTTATCGTATGCTGCATTTTTACGTTAATATTGTGGCCGCAGTACAACACAGACAGCCTGCAATTTATGGGTTTATTGGCTTTATTGTGGACCTGTTTGATATTGTTGGTTTCCATCGTCGGCAATATTTTCGCTTTGTATAAATTTGAGTTTTTAAACCGCTTAGTCAGTTTAGCTTACTTGGCAGCGTTATTGGCATCTTTGATTTATTATTTCCCTTTGGAAAACGACCAAACCCCTTACTTGCGCATGAAAAATAATATTTGGCCCACTATTTCCGATGCCAAAACAGGTATTGAACGACTGACCTTTAATTTTGATTTTATACGCAGAAATGCAAATAATGAAAAAAATTATATCAACCAACAATTTGACAAAGCTGATTCTACAAAGAAAGAGATTAAAAAAGCGGTACAAAAAACTCAAGAAATGTTGGATATTATTGTAGAGCCCGCTGAAGAGCAGGAGTCTGCCCGATGAAAAAAACTATTTTAGTGACCGGCGGAAATGGATTTATCGGAAAAAAATTGACAGATGCCCTACTGCAAGAGGGGTATAAGGTTAAGATTCTTTCCCGTCACTTACCTAAACATCAGCCCGTTAATCCGGATGTTACCATCGTAAAAGCAGACTATCAAGATGTAAAATCTCTGACTCAAGCCATGCAAGGTTGCTGCGGGGTATATCATTTGGCGGCGGCTATTTTTGGGTTTAAATTTGAAGATTTTGAAAAAGCCAACACCCTGGCCACGCAAAATATGGTCCAAGCAGCCAATCAAACTGCCGGCTTAGAGCGCTTTATTTATGTTTCCAGTTTAGCAGCCAGCGGTTACGCAGCCACCGCCGATCATCCCCGCACGGAAGCCGACACTCCGGCCCCTTGCTCTGATTATGGAATTACAAAATTGGGGGGAGAAAAGGCAGTTAAAACTTTAAAAGAATCTATTGCTTGGACCATTGTTCGTCCTCCCATTGTGTATGGAAGAAACGATTCCGGTGTTTCCAAAATTGCTTCTTGGGTGAAAAGAGGCCTAATGGTTAATACCTCCGGCAAAGGATTATTTAGTTTTGTATATGTAGAAGATTTAGTAAAAGCATTGGTGATGATTTCTCAATTGGAAGGGACCAACCGAGAAACCTTTTTTATTTGTGAAGAAGAAGCCTATCTTTGGCCCGTTTTCATCAATAAAATGGCATCTGCGATGGGTGTAAAAAAACCTTTTATGCCCAATGCTCCTTTATGGGCCCTAAAAATGGCAGCCGGAATTTATTCTCTGCTTGCGCGCATGACAGGGGCTCAACCGGCACTAAATTATGACAAGGTAAAAGAAGCCGTTATTGACGGACATTGGATTTGTTCCAGTGCAAAATGGCGTGCTCTTAGCGGGCAGAAGTTTACTTCTTTGGACGAAGGCTTAAATAAAAGTTTTTAAGTTTCTTACATGAAAAACAACAAAAGTTTTTCATTATTTGTTATAATATTTATGTCGTAATTAAAATTTGTTTTTTTGGAGAGGTGGCCGAGAGGCTGAAGGCAGCGGTTTGCTAAACCGCCATACAGGTTAATTCCTGTATCGAGGGTTCAAATCCCTCCCTCTCCGTATGAATTTAAAAGCACCCCAAAAGGGTGCTTTTTATTTATATTTTTTGTTATTTCTTCCGTCTTAATATGCTAGAATTATTTTGTATGTAGCTTTGTGTCTTTTCGGAGATTTTTATGATTAAAAAAATGATTTCTCAAAATCAATTAGTTGTTAATGCCCGCAGAATGTGGCCTTATGTAAAGCCTTTTTGGTTCAGAGCGGCATTAGGTGTCTTCTTAACAATTCCCGTCGGCGGATTGGATGCGGCTGTCGCTATGTTTATGAAGCCTTTTATGGATAAAGTAATGGTGGATAAACAACCCAATTTTTCTGCCTTGATTCCTTTTCTTATCATCGGCTTTACGGTAGTGCAAGGTATCCTGCAATATTCTTCCAACTATTTAAATACTTGGGTAGCCAACAAAATTACCATCGGTGTCAAAAGAAAACTCTATGCCAAGCTTCTTTCTATGGACAGCAGTTATATGGACGCCAATAACTCCGGTACTATTCTCTATCGCTACTCCAACGACGCCGAAACTGCCTCTAACGGACTTGTGGAAAATACGAAAAAGTTCCTTTCCAAAACTTTTTCTTCCATCGCCTTGGCAGGGGTAATGATTTATAACTCTTGGCAACTGGCTGTTATCGCCATTGCCGTTTTAGGTCTGTTCTTTTACCCGATTGTCTTTGTGCGCAAAAAAATGAAAGAAATTGTAAAAAAATCTGTAGTAAATTTGTCCTCTGTAATGACTATTTACAATGAAACTTTTGCCGGTAACAAAACCGTTCGCTCTTTCACGTTAGAAGATGAATTTAGCCAGCGTTTTCACAAAGCAACCGATACCACCTTTACCTTAGCCATGAAAATGGTAAAAAGCACCAACTGGTTGTCTCCTTTGATGCATGTGATTATGTCTGTGGGAATTGGTTTAGTGATCGGTTTTGGAAGTCATTTAATCGTTAGCGGACGTATTACCAGCGGTAACTTTGTGGCTTTTATTACGGCTCTAATGATGCTTTATACGCCCTTAAAAGGGGTGGGAAATAACTTTGTAGCCATTCAAAATTCTTTCTTGGCTATTGACCGTATTTTTGAAATTTTAGACTTACAACCCAATCTCAAAGATGCCAAAAATGCCCAAGAACTTAAAGAAGTCAAAAAAGGTATTTTCTTTGAAAACGTGCATTTTGAATATGTTAAAGGGCGGGAAGTTTTGCATGATATCAATTTAGAAATTCCCGTAGGAAGCACCGTGGCCTTAGTAGGCAATTCCGGCGGTGGAAAAACCACTGTCTCTGCACTCATTCCACGTTTGTATGATGTGAGCCAAGGTGCTGTAAAAATTGATGATACTCCCATCACTCAATTATCTCAAAAATCTCTGCGCCAAAAAATTGCCATGGTATTCCAAGACAATTTCCTATTTTCCGGCACTATCAGAGAAAATATTCTTTTGGGCAATCCCCATGCTACCGAACAAGACATGTGGAACGCGCTTAGAAAAGCCTGTTTGGAAGATTTTGTAAAAGAATTGTCTAACGGCTTAGATACCGAGATTGGCGAAAGAGGGCTCTTGCTTTCCGGTGGTCAGAAACAGCGCTTGGCCATTGCCAGAGCTTTTATTAAAGATGCTCCAATCGTAATTTTGGACGAAGCTACCAGTGCTCTGGATAATAAATCTGAGCGCGTGGTGCAAGAAGCCCTAGACAACCTGATGAAAAACAGAACGGTTATCGTAATTGCTCACCGCTTAAGCACCATTCAAAACGCCACTAAAATTGCCGTAATCAATGACGGAAAAATTGTGGAAGAAGGCACCCATACTCAACTCTTAGAAAAAGGCGGTGCTTATGCCGCACTTTATACTATGCAGTTCAAAGACAAGGAAGATAAATAATTTATCTTATCTCTTTTACCCCGGTCTTTTGACTGGGGTATTTTTTGTCTATTTATCTATCCACATATGGACTCAGTAATTTATTCCTCAAATTATCTCGTCCTCATAAACCAATAAAAACCCCCGACTTTTAAGAGTCGGGGGGGAAACAAAAGACATCTTTTTATTTGCTTTCTTGAGGGGCAGCCTTATTTGCTTTTCTTTCGCCCCATTTTTCCACACCGGTTTGTATCAAGATGTAGAACAAGGGAATCAAGAACAAGCCGGCAATTGTACCCAAGAGCATACCGTAGAACACGGGCACACCCAGAGCACGGCGGCTGGCTGCACCGGCTCCGCTGGCGATAATCATGGGGATCATACCCAAAATAAAGGTAAAAGCCGTCATGAGCACAGGGCGGAAACGTTGGGTTAAACCATCCATAGCCGCATCATAAATAGAGGCGCCCTTTTCATGTTCGTCTTTGGCAAACTCTACAATCAAAATAGCGTTTTTGGCAGCCAAACCTACCAAAAGCACCAACCCCAACTGAGCATAAATACTCAAAGGCAAATTAGTGAACCAAAGCCCCAACAAACCACCGCCTACGGCCGCCATGACAGACATCAGCACCGGCACGGGAATGGACCAACTTTCGTATTGAGCCACCAAGAACAAGTAAGCAAACAAAATAGCCAAGACAATCAATACCAACATTTGTCCTTCGTTTTGTTTCTCCTGATAGCTCATACCTGTCCATTCATAGGCATAATCTTTAGGCAGGTTTTTCATCAGTTCTTCGGTGGCTTTCATGGCTTCACCGGTACTATTGGTCGGGGTAGCCATAATAGTGGCAGCAGGATACTGATTATAACGCATAATTTGGCGGGGAGATAAGATATAGCGCAAATCTACCAAAGAACGCAAGGGGACCATTTCTCCTTTGTTATTCATGACATACATTTTATTGATGTCTTCAGGAGTGACGCGGTATTTCCAATCAGACTGGATAATGACTTTATTTACCTGCGTACCGAAGTTTACGTCGCCCACGTAGGCAGAGCCTAAGTATTTTTCCAATACGGCATATACGCTGGAAACGGGCACTTGCATTGCTTCGGCTTTGGTACGGTCCACGTCCAAGTAAATATTAGGCGTGTTTGCCTTAAAGGTGGAGTAGGCAAGCTGCATGGACGGATCCATCATCATCTTAAAAGCCGCACCTTCGGTATTCGTTTGCAATTTATTGTAATCAAAGTCATTTAAAGACTGAATACGCAAATCTAAACCGCTGGACGTACCCAACCCCGGAATGGCAGGCATTTCCAACAGGCGGATACTGGCCTCGGCAATACCGGCCAATTTAGCGTTGAGCTGATTGACTATAGCAGACTGTTTCAAAGAAGCATCTTTACGTTTGCTCCAGTTTTCTAAGGAAAGAAATCCCATAGCCACGTTCTCGCCAGATCCGCTCATCAAGCTGTGTCCCACTACTGTCGTCAAATGGAGCACCCCTGCGGTTTGTTGCACAATCGGAGTAACTTTGTTAATTACTTCTTGCGTGCGGGCAAAGGAGGCCCCTTCGGGCAGCTGAATATCCATGATAATAACACCTTGGTCTTCCAGCGGAATAAAAGAGGTATCCGCCGTCTTTAAAAAAAGGGCATTCATCACACAAAGTCCGGCAAATAACAAACCGATTACCAACATTTTTCGTGCCACTTTACGCACCATGGAGCGATATTTGCGCGCACCGCGGTTTACCGTCATATTAAACCAACGCAAGGGGAAGAAAGTAGTTTCCTTGATAGGTTTAAGCATGGTAGCACAAATGGCGGGGGACAAAGATAAAGCATTAAGTGTAGAGAAACACACCGCCAAAGAAATGGTAACGGCAAACTGTTTGTAAATTTCTCCGGTAATACCGCCTAAGAAACAAATAGGTACGAAAATAGCCAAAAGCACCAAAGTGGTGGCAATCAACGCACCGGAGAGCTCATCCATCGCCTGCAAAGATGCCTCACGGGGAGATTTATGCTCTTTATTCATTAAATAAATAACACGTTCCACCACACAAATAGCGTCGTCCACTACTACACCGATAGCCAGTACCAACCCGAATAATGTAAACGTATTAATGGAATAGCCCATGGCAAGCATAATAGCAAACGTACCCAACAAGGATACCGGAATAGTAGCCGCCGGCACCAAAGTAGCACGCCAATCCTGCAAGAAGATATAACACACCAAGATGACGAGCAAGAACGTCATAATCAAGGTTTCCACCACTTCTGAAATAGAAGCATTAATAAAGTCGGTGGTATCTACAGAAAACTCATATTCCAATCCTTCCGGAAAGAACTGAGACAAACGCTCCAGTTCGGCGCGGATTAACTTCATGGTTTCCACGGCATTGGCCCCGGAAGCCAAGTTAATCATCATCGGCACAGATTCTCCACCGTCAAATTCGGCGGCGTGGCTGTAACTTTCTTGTCCTTCTTCTACCTTGGCAATTTGTTTCAGTCTTACCAAACCGCCTTGCGCATCTGTACGGATAATAATGTCTTCAAAATCTTTGGCATTGTTCAAGCGTCCTTCTGTCTGCAAAGCAAAAACAGTCATCACTTTGCCGTCATTGGGACGCGCACCGATTTTACCCAAAGAGGGCTGATAGTTTTGGCTGGAGATAGCGGCCGTCACGTCCGGTACGGAAATATTCAAAGCAGCCATTTTATCAGCGTCCAACCACACACGCATACTCTTGCTGGAGCCGAACACCATAGCATCACCCACACCGGTGATACGACTGACGTTCTTTTGTACGTTATTGTTCAAATAATCGCTGATTTCCAAAGCAGAAAGTGTTTTATCCGGAGATACAAACGAAATAAACCCTAAAATATTAGAGGACTTACGATATACGCTAATCCCTTGGCGGGTTACGTCTCCGGGGAGCAAAGCCTGCGCTTGAGATACGCGGTTTTGCACTTTTACTTGGGCCAAATCAGGGTCAGTACCGGTTTTAAAAGTAAGCGTCAAACTGTAAGAGCCGTCAGAGGAAGAAGAACTCATATAAAGCATATCTTCTACCCCGTTGACTTTACTTTCCAACGGAATACCCACCGTTTTGGCAATCACCTCCGCACTTGCACCCGGATAACGGGCCACCACCACCACTTCGGGAGGGGTAACCTCTGGATACAAGGCAATCGGTAAGGAGAAAATAGAAATCAAACCCGCTAAACACAACAAAAGCGAAATAACAACAGCAAAACGCGGGCGGTTAATAAAAAATTTAGAAAACATTTTTTACTAAGCCTCCATTTCGGTTTCTTTCTCGTCAATCATATTATCTTGCGTGGCTTCAGCTTTGGCAAGAGTATCTACAAGAGCATTTTTTTCGCTGACGTTTACTTTTTGACCATTTTGCAGTTTCTGGTGACCTATGGGTACCACTCTGTCACCATCTTCCAAACCGGATAAAATGACATATTTATTTTCCACACTCTCACCGGTTGTCACGTATTTTTGCAAAACCGTATTTTCCGCATCCACAGTCATAACATATTGCCCTGTAGCGTCTTGCGCTACTGCTGTTTGCGGAACTAAAATGACAGGGCGGAATTTATCTGTGCTGACGGTGACATTGACATAGTTTCCGGGGACCAATTTGCGGTCCTTATTTTCAGTTTGAGCATATACGGCCATGGTAGCGGTATCAGCATTGATTTCATTGTCGGAAAATACAGAAGCAGACGGAATTTCAATGGTTTCTCCGTTAGGCAAAGCAATTTGAATATCCGGCGCCTGAGTAGCCAGTTGGTCCATACCGCTTAAGCGTTCTTTATCAGAAATAGAAAACACCACACGAATAGGATCCATTTGAATCACACGGGCCAATTTACTGGCAGCGGCATTGGTATAGTTTCCTTTGGTCAACAAAGCTTTACCGATGTAACCGCTGATGGGGGAGCGCACTTCGGTATAAGCTAAATCTAATTTAGCTAAATCTAAGCTGGCTTGGGCAGCTTTTACATTGGCTTGAGCATTGGCCAAATTACTTTCAGCCATTTCCAAATCAGCCTTAGAAAGCATTTTTTCTTTATACAAAGAGAGTTGACGTTTATAATCGCTTTCAATTTGTTTCAAGCTGGCTTTGGCTTTTTCCAAAGATGCTTCGGCAGAGGATACGGCTGCTTTATAGCGGCTTTGGTCAATGACAAAAAGAACATCGCCTTCTTTAACAAAGGAACCGTCTTTAAACATGACTTTATCAATGTAGCCCGACACTTGAGGGGTTACGTCGGAAGCGTTGATAGCTTCTACTTTAGCAATAAAGTTCTTGCCTAAAGCTACCGGACGTTTGTACACCGTTTCGGTAAGTACGGTAGTCTGGCCGGCACCGCCAAAATTCATGGCCGCACCGCCGGAGAGTTTGCCCTTAATCACAAACCCCAAAAACCCGCCCAATAATAAGACGAGCGTATATTTAGTCCAACGGACAATGGTTCTTTTTTTCATAATTAATATTTCCCGATACTTTTATATAAATTGGCTTTGCTTAAAAGTAAGCTGTAAAAAGCCGTAATTTTATTCTGACGGGCATCAGCCAGCTGCGCCACTGCCGTCAACAAATTGATAATATCGCCTTTGCCTACTTCATAATAGCGGAAAGCGACTCTTTCGTTTTCTTCGGCACTTTCCAATACGGTCTGGCTGATTTCGTACGAGCGAAAAGCCGTTTTATAGTTTTGATAGGCACTCCACACTTCATTTTCAATTTGGCGCTTCAAATTTTCCGTCTGGTTTTGGCTTTGCTTATATTGATAAGAAGCCTGCGCCGTCTGATACATATTGGAAAATCCGGAAAAAAGCGGCATGGAAATACTCAGGCCGGCGGCATTTTCTATCCCATACGGGCTGCTGTATTTCCAGTTATCATTGTAAGCCGCAGACGCATTGGCACGAATGGTAGGCAACATACGGGTTTTAGCGACGGTTAAATTGGCTTTTTGCGCCTGAGTATTGCTTTCTTGTGCACGCAATTCAGGGCGCTCGGCTAAGGCCGTTTTCATCATATCCTGCACATTATCACTTTCAATTTGAATAAACTTATCATCAAAAGTAGGCTTGGCCAGTTTAATAGGAGTATCCGGCGATAAATTAAGCAAAACTGCCAAATTTCCGCTAAATTGCTTTACTTGGTTTTCGTGTTGTACCACCGCAAGTAAAGCCTGTTCGTAGCGGGTTTTGGCTTGCAAATTATCACTCAAAGATACCATGCCCAATTTATAACGCTTTTGCGCTTCATCATAAGATTGTTTGTAAGTATCCAAGCTAGCTTTGGAGCTGAGCAAGGATTCATCTGCCGCAAGCAAGTTTAAATAAGCCGTTTGCACAGATAAGACCAAGTTTTGCAAAGAGGCATTGTAGCCAAAATTGGCCGCGTCCAAATAAGCACGGGTACGGCTGATGCGTGAGCCGCGTCCGCCAAAGTCAAACAAAAGCCAAGAGGCTTCTGCTTTTGCGGAATAAGGCTCTGCCTGTGTATAATCTCCGCCCTCCGGACGTTCACCGGCAATATTGCCCGTACCGGAAATAGTAACACTGGGCAAATACTCCGCGCGCGAAGTACCCAGTCCGGCTTCGGAAGCTTTAACCCCCATATACTCGGCCGCTAAAGACGGATTGGTACACAGACTGACTTGAATCAAATCTTCCAGTCCCATTTCTTCGGCAGTCACGTCTTTTTCCACGCAGCCTTCCGGCGGTCTGACTTTATAAACCCCCAAGGGGTCCAACGCAGCCGCAGGCAAAGCCACACAGCAAAGAGCTGCTAATAATAGACACTTTTTCATCTCTTTTTATTTCCTTGTTTGTATGATTTTAAAATAGCATACGTATTATGCCATACCACATCTTTGATTTGCTGTTTTACTTCAGGAGTAAAATCTTTTAACTTCAAAGAATGCAAAATGGCAAAACGATTGATTTCCGAAATGCTGGCTTGGCGCAAAATAGCGTTTGAAAGCAAAATTAACTCACTGGATTTTGGCTCCAAACCCGTCAAGTAACGCAAAATTCCAAAAAAATTCTCGCCAAAATTAGACACATAAGCCAGTAATATTTGGGCCATTTCTTGGGAATTCTCCATTTCGGCACGGGCAAAAATACGATTTAATAAAATATTTTTGCGCGACAAATTTAGATCCAACATCTTATCAATAATACGATGAAACAACTCCAACGCTTCTTGATATCCCAAACCTTCAATATTTTCAGGAATTTGCAAAGGATTGGGCGCAGAACGCATCCAGTTTTTGTTTTCTTCCACCAAATATTGTACCGTAGCCAAATATAAAGCCCGCTTATCTCCAAAATGATAGTTCATGGCTGCTACATTGGTTTTGGCTGCCGTGCTGATTTGACGCACAGAAGCCCCGGCGAAACCCTTTTGAGCAAACAGACGTGCGGCAGTTTTAAGTAGTTTAGTACGGGTATCTTTCATATAAATTCCAAAATATTAAGTACATATATTGTAACAAAAAAGAAAAAGAAATTCAAACAAGTGTTTGAATTTTATTCGGAGACAAAATGAAATAAGGGCATAAAAAATCCCCCGTTGAAAAACGGGGGATATATAAATAACTGTTATTTCACTTGAGGTTGTTGGCCCGCATAAATAGTTTTGTAACTTTTAGCTACTTCCTGAGCAATATCTTGTGCCAATGCTTTGTTTTCTGCACCTACAGCAGCACTGGCTTTGCGGGCAGCTTCGGCAGCGGCAGCAGCAGTGGCATCGGCATGTTGTTTAGCAACCAAGGCAGCCTGTGCAGAAGCTTTCGCTTTCAAGTTTGCATCGGCAGCTGCTTTAGAGGCGGTATCAGCCGCCAATTTGGAAGCAGCAGCAGAATCGGCCGCCGTTTTGGCTTTAATGGCGGCAGCTTGCGCAGCAGCAGAAGTTGTATCAGCTTCTTTTTTAGCTGCAGCCGCAGACAAAGCAGAGGCATCTGCTTTTTGTTGTGCAGCTAATGCCGTTTGAGCTGCAGCATTGGCAGCGGCTACCGCTTTGGAGGCAGCATCGGTAGCAGCAGAAGTAGCGGCAGAGGCAGTAGCTTCTGCTTGTTTAAGAGAGCTTGATGCTTTTTGACGAATTTGAGTATGGTGAGTTCCGGTACCAATATAGTTGGTTTTTACAAAGGAATCTAAATCTTTTGCTTTTCTTACGCTTTCGTCAGCCGCTTGTTTTACTTTGTCAGCATCGGCTTTAGCCTTAGCAGCGGCAGCTTTAGAAGTATCTGCATCAAGTTTTGCTTTAGCGGCGGCAGCCTTGGAAGCATCGGCATCCAACTTAGCTTTGGCGGCAGCTTGCGCGGCAACCTTGGCTTTGGCAGCGGTATCGGCTGCGGCGGCAGAGGCTAAATCAGCATCGGCTTTAGCTTTGGTGGCTGCTTGTAAAGAAAGTTTGGCTTTGTTGGCCGTATCGGCTGCGGCAGCAGCAGAAACATCGGCATCTTCTTTCGCTTTAGCGGCGGCCTGTGCGGCGGCTTGGGCTTTAGCAGCAGCGGCTTGCGCGGCAGAGGAAGCAGCCTCCATCGCTCTTTTGGCAGAGGTGCTGGCTCTAAATTGTAATTTTACTTTTACTTGAGCGTCTTCAAGCAGTTCTTTTTCGGTCTTTTGCGCAGTATTTTGGGCAAATACAGGCATAGCAACCAAAGAAAGAATCAAAGGAAAAACTATTTTCTTCATAAAACCTCCAGAAATTATTACTTCAATTATTATTCTAAGTGTTTTTTCTTGGTTTTGCAAGACAATTCTCCCAAGAAAAAATATAATAATAAATATGAAAACAATCTTTTTAACTCTATTAGCTTTCTCTTTTTGCTGGGCTTGCCAAAATCCGCTTTCGGTAGAGGGGGAATGGACTAAGCCCGTGCCTTTGAAAAAAGGCGAGTTTCACGGCATGGTATTTGAAAAAGGCGGCACCGCCCGCAGCATCAATATGCCTGATTTGCAGTACCAAACTTGGCAACAAAAAGGGAACATACTTACCCTGACGGGTAAAACCGTGTATGGGGGGGAAAGCTTTGTTTTCAGCGAAAGCTATACCGTCAAAACAGTCAGTCCTGCCATGCTGGTTTTAATAACCAACACCGGTGAAGAAATCACCTACGCTCGGAAAATTTAATTTGCCTTATAAAGCAAAAACCGCGCCTAAAAAGGCGCGGTTTTTTATTATTACTTTTAATTTACTTCACTTCTTTGGCTTTGATAAAGGTATGGCTAAAGCCAAACGAAATACCGATTTGTAAGTTCTGCCCGCGTTTGCCAAAAGCTCTGGCCTGAGCGGTATAGTACTGAATAAACGGCGCGATAGAAATTTCTTTGAGCAGGGCCACATCAATACGGGCATCTACTCCGGCTTCGTAGTCAATATCGGTCACTTCTTCGCGACTGCGGTAAAGGTAATTGCGGAACATACCGCTATACACGCCTTTGACCCCTTCACGAATGGGTTGCTCAATACGAAGAATAGCTTCCCAACCGTAATTTTCGGAAGACGGATCATAGGTAAAATCATTTTCCGCAAAACCTGCCAACTGAAAATTTTTAATATACGTACCTTCATATATTTTCAGACCGGCGGCAGCACGCAATACTTTTTTAAGCGGAGAATCACCCTGAGAGTTAAATTCCGTTTGGTAGGATAAAGAGGCAAACGGACCGGCTTCAAAGCCGCCCAAAGCATTTTCGGCTTTCCACAAGCGGTGGGTATAAGAAGAGGTAAATAAAATGCTGTCAGCCGTTTCGTTGGTGGTTCTTTCCCCGTCAACAGGCTTTAACGTGGTTTTACCGTAATCTAAAAAGAGTTCATTACCCCATACAAAATGATCAGCAAAGTAATTGCCCGCCAAATCTAAATGGCCTTTGACTAAGGTTTCAGAGTCAGCAGTCAGCTTGGCATTAGGGAAGTCTTTATATGCTTCGGCATTTTTAACATCTGTGGAGGATAAATCTAAAGAAGCTTTTTTTAAGTCCAGCTCCCATCCCCGTTTGGTATTTTTGGCTTGCAAATTAACGGCCGAAAGGACCAATAAACAAGCACCCAAGAGTATTACTGGTAGTTTTTTCATGGTAAGTTTCCTATTTTTCTAATTTAAAGCGAATACGCAAACGTCCGTTTTCATAATCCCAAGAAGAAATGACAAAGTGCCCCGTCTCTTTCGTATTTTCTACATGTGCGCCGATACACGGGCAGGCATCATAATCGCCCACAAACACAATGCGCAGCTCATCACCTGCTTCGGCAGGTAATTTGGAAAAATCAAGCCCCTGCACCTGTTGCGCTTCGGCACGGGAAAGCACTCTTTCCGTTACCGGCAAATGCTTAGATAACACTTCATTTACTTTCTCTTGCAACTCTTGCATTTGCTCTTTCGTAGGGGCTTTCGTCAGAAAAAAGTCACATTTAGATTTATTCTTCTCAATGTGTGCATTTTTGCTGCGCGCGCAACCAAACATGCGTACCATGGTTTGATTGAGCACATGCTCAGTGGTGTGCATGGGGGCACAGTAATCTTTTTTGGGAGTGAAAACAGGCTGCATATATATTATTTTATCCAATTTGGCTGATACTTGTAAAACGTGACAAGCTACTTCCTAAAATAATAAAATATAAAGAATATTAAATAAAGAGGGATAAATATGTTAGTACACCAAACTTTCTGCAAAATTATTGCCACCGTCGGACCTGCGTCCGAAAGCCCCGAAATGTTGGAAAAATTGCTCCAAGCCGGAGTATCTGTTTTCCGCTTAAATTTCAGCCACGGCTCTGAAGAAGAAATGACCCGCCGCGTGCAAATTATCCGCCAATTGGAAAAGAAATACGGTGTTTGTTTAGGCATTTTGGCTGATTTACAAGGGCCTAAACTGCGTGTGGGCACCTTTGCCAACGGGCCCGTTACTTTAAAAGACGGACAAAAATTCACCTTAGATATGCAAAACACACCGGGTGATGAAACCCGCGTTTGTTTGCCGCACCCCGAAATTTTCCAAGCCATGCATAAAGGGCTGGAGCTTTTGCTTAATGACGGTTTAATCCGTTTAAGAGTGGACCGCCACAGCGCCGACGCTGCCGAAACGACCGTCTTGGTGGGGGGCGTACTTTCTAATCATAAAGGTGTCAACGTGCCGGGGGTACAGTTGCCCATCAGTGCCTTAACCGCCAAAGACCGCAAAGATTTACAAGTGGCCGAAAAACTGGGAGTAGATTTTATCGGTTTGTCCTTTGTGCAAAGACCCGAAGATTTACAGGAATTGCGCGGTTTGATGAGCAGCCAAGCCAAAATAATTGCAAAAATAGAAAAACCCTCCGCCATAGAGCATTTGCCCGAGATTGTGGCCTTTGCTGATGCGGTCATGGTAGCACGCGGCGATTTGGGAGTAGAGGTCAGCACGGAAATGGTGCCTGTATTACAACGGCGCATTGTGGACGTCTGCCGTCAATCGGGCAAACCCGTCATTATTGCGACTCAGATGTTGGAATCTATGATTACCAACGTTACCCCGACCAGAGCCGAAGCTTCTGACGTAGCCAACGCCGTCTATAACGGGGTAGATGCGGTCATGCTCTCGGGTGAAACCGCCGCCGGTAAATACCCGCAACAGGCCGTGACCACCATGCACAATATTATTAAAAGTGTGGAAAAAGACCCCGGTTATCTGAAAAATTTAATTCGCAAAGACCCCATTAATACCACCACCGTAGAAACCGCCATTACTACCGCCGCTTGGGTAGCCGCGCGTGCGGTGCAAACAGCCGATATTATTGTGAACTTCACCGATTCGGGTCACACCACACTTAGAACGGCCAAATACCGCCCTGCTTTACCCATTTTGTCTTTGACGCCCAAAATTACCACCGCCCGTCACATGGCTTTGGTATGGGGGGTAACCTCTATTTTGGTCAAAGACTTGGAAAGCTTTGAAGATATCTCCGCAGAGGCCAGCCGTGCTGCGCTACTCAGCGGTTTGGTTAAAGAAGGCCAAAAAATCGTGGTAACGGCCGGTATCCCGTTCGGACACTCAGGCGAAACCAATCTGCTCTATATCATCAATGCCTGATTTAAACCGCCCGAAAGGGCGGTTTTTTTACAAATATAGGCCAATTATGGCACAATAAGACGAAGGAATATTTTAATTAAGGAGAGAATATGCGCAACCTATTACGTAACCTTTTCATACTCTGGGGAGTTTCTTGTTTTTTGCTCCCTTGTGTAACGGCGGAAGAAATTGCCCTCTATCATACCAGCGATATTCACGGATACTTCTTTAGCCGCCCTGACAAAAACGGTCAAAATTACGGCGGTTTTGCCGCATTAGAGAGCATTTTGCAGGCAGAAGGGAGGCCCTTTATTATTGTGGACTCGGGTGATTTTAGCAGCGGCAATAAAGAAGCCAATGCTTCCGACGGGAAATTATCCATAGATTTAATGAACCGCGCGGGGAAAAGCCCTAAAAATTTCAAAGGCCAGGGCTACGCCGCGTTGACTATCGGTAATCACGACAGTGACTTTGGTGACGATCGCTTGGGAAAAACCTTAAGCCATTTTAGCGGGAATATCCTGTCTATGAACATCAAAGGTTTTCAAATTCCAAATAAGGCCGTCAAACCCTACGTCTTTTATGAGGTAGGGGGGAAAAAACTGGCTTTTATCGGGTTCTCTTTAGACGGTCCCGGCATGCAAGGTATGCAACTGAAAAAAGTGACACCGCAAAGTTTAGAAAATCTGATGAAAGAAGTGGTGGCGCAAAACCCGTCTGCGATTATCTTTTTGGCACATGATTCTATCGGAGATTCACGCAAACCCTCCTCTTTCCTGCCTACGTTGCAAGGGGTAAAACTGGCTAAAGAAAACATTGATGTTATTTTAGGCGGTCATGCCCATGTACTGCAAAACACACAAAAATTGGGCGAGAAAGGACCTCTGTTCGTAGAAAGCGGCGCCATGTTGGAAGGCACCAGCCGCGTGATTTTTGACTTTGACGATAAAACAGGTGCATTAAACAGCGTAAAAGCCGAGTATATCCGCTTAGACGGGAAACAAGATGAAGAAACAGCGGCTTTGTTAGATGAGGTGGAAGACAAATCGTTACGTCAGGAATTTGCCACCGTGCCCGTATTGCTGCCCAAATATCCCGCCGCGGGGGATAGCGCACCTGCCGTAGCGCGTTTGGTGGCGGAAGAAATGTATCAGTGGGTAAGCCCTCAAGAAAAAATTGATATGGCTATGTTTCAACTGCCGGGGATCAGACGTGATTTATTACCCGGCACCCTGACCGGGCGCGACATTACCGAGCTTCTGCCCTATACCGAATATGTATCCACCTTTGACATCATGGGCAAACATCTCAAACGTGCCGTAGAGCAAAGTATTAAACACGATAAAAACGGAGATTATTCTTTATTTTCTTATTCGGAAAATGTAAGAATTGCTTATAAATACAATGCTAAAAATGAGCAAAATCCCGTTAAAATTACTTCTTTTACCATTGACGGAAAAAAGGTAAAGAATAAACGCGTTTACCGTGTAGCGGCTATTGCGCATATTCCGCAAGGATATTTTGAGGGGGCTCCCTTTAAAGTGACAAACGGAAACCAAAAAATCTACGACCCCAAAACAAGCGGAGAGCTGCTCTTTGACCTTGTAAAAAAGCTAGATGGAGCCACCCCGCAAGAAAAACAATTAAAAGCACCTGCAGGCGTACAAATCAGAAAGAAAAATTAGACAAAAAAACCCCGCCTTTTGGGCGGGGTTTTTATTGCAAAAAAGACTTAGGCGATTTTCTTGATTTTGGCAACCAAGAACAACAAGTACACTACTGCCACCGTCATAACGGCTACGGAGCCTACTTGAGAGCCCATGGCGTCAGAGGCAAAACCCATCAACAACGGGAATACCGTACCGCCTACTAAGCCCATAATCATCAAACCGGACACTTCGTTTTTCTTTTCCGGTAATTGAAGCAAGGCTTGAGAGAAGATGATCGGGAAAATGTTGGAGTTGCCCAAACCGATCAAAGCGATACATACATAAAGCGGCCATTGGCTTTGGAATACAAACAAACCGCCCATAGCAGCCAACATGAAGAATACGCTCACGCCGAACACCACTTTCGCCGGCAATTTAGCCAACAAGAAAGAACCGGAGAAACAACCGATGGTGCGGAACATGAAGTAAATGCTGGTAGCATAGATGGCTTTTTCCAAGGGCCAACCTAAGCGGTCCATCAAGATTTGCGGGGCAGCGGTGTTGGTACCTACGTCAATACCTACGTGGCACATAATACCCACAAAGCACAGCAAGATGGTGCCGTTACCCAACAAGGCCAGACATTCCGTAAAGGTGGAAGGTTTGCCGGTGATTTCTTCTTCTTTGATGTCTTCTTTAGCCAAGAGAATGAAAGCGATTACGCCTTCAATGGCAAACAAGCCGTACATCAAAGCCCAGTTTTGATATTTGGCAGCAAACCAAGCGGCCAAAATCGGGGCGATAAAAGAAGCGATGGCTTTGACGAATTGACCAAAGGTCATGAAGCTGGCCAATTTATCACCGCTTACAATGTTGGACACTAAGGGGTTCAAAGAAACCTGCATCAAAGCGTTACCGATACCCAACAAGGCAAAGGCAATCATCATGGTCGCAAAATTATAAGACAACAAAGGCAGTACCAAAGCAGCAATGGTTACACCCAAGCTGATAAGTACCGTTTTGCGGCGGCCGATTTTGTTCATCAGCATGCCCGTAGGAACGGAGCACACCAAGAACCAGAAAAACACCATAGAGGGGCAGAGGTTGGCCACGGTGTTAGACAAACCGAAGCTTTCCTTTACGTAGTTAGTAGCGGTGCCGACGGAATCCACGAAACCCATGGCAAAGAACGCCAGCATTACCGGTACTAGTTTTGCAACTAATGAAGATTCTTTCTTCTCAGTCATACATTCTCCTTATTAATTATAAGCAGGCCATGCGCCGGTTTTGGTACAGACGAAGGCGGCCGTTTTGACGGCTTGTTCGTGAGATTCGCGCAAGGATTTGCCCGCTAAAATGCCGGCTACAAAAGCACCGGAGAAAGCATCACCCGCGCCCACGGTATCAGCCACTTGTACTTTAGGAGTGTCAATGCGGGATACTTCGGTGGGGGAGTAGATGACGCTGTATTTATCGCCAGCCGTCAATACGACATAGCGCAAATTGTATTTTTCCAAGAACCATTTGCAGATATCGTCTTCAGAGCCTTCCAAGTTAAACATTTCTTTAATGACTTTAATTTCGTCATCATTGATTTTGAAAACATTGGCTTTGGTCAAAAGTTCGGCAATGAGTTCTTTGCTGTAATAGTGTTGGCGCAAGTTGATGTCAAAGAAGCGCAAGGCATTGGCAGGAGCATAACTGACCAAAGTTTCCACGGTTTCTTTGGAGTCATTGTTGCGCAAAGCCAAGGTACCAAAGCAGACGGCGTCGGCTTTTTTCACCAGTTCAATGGCTTTTTGAGAGAGGGGGATATGGTCCCAAGCTACGTCTTCAATAATGGTATAGCTGGGTTGACCGTCTTTGAGTTCTACTTTTACGCTACCGGTGGGGTAAGGAATGGTTTCGCAGAGGTAGGCAATGTTGTTTTTTTCTAATTCTTGGATAATTTCCGTACCGAAAAGGTCATTACCTACGGCGCTGATGGCATGGCCCTCAGAACCTAATTGAGTAGCATGATATACAAAGTTGATCGGCGCACCGCCGGCCACTTTGCCGGTGGGGAAAACGTCCCACAGTAGTTCACCGATACCGACTACTACGGGCTTTTTGGTTGTATTTCCGTCCATAATTGTCCTCTTGTAAGATAAAATAAAACATCTCTTTCATTCTATCAGATTTTACGCAAAAGTACCACCTTTTTTTAAATCTTTTTTCTTCGCGCGCGCGTACGGAGTAAAACAGGGGGAAAAAACAAATCCCCCGCTGAAAACGGGGGATTGGCAAACTTAAAACTGCTTAATTGTTAGTAAGTGGATTAGAAAGGTCCACTTCAGGGACCGGTGTATCCTCCGGCAGTTGACGTACAAACCCGCCGACTTCTGTCGTGCCGAACACGTCTCCCCAAGAAACTTCTCCCGAATATAAAGCATCTAACTGTGCTTTCGTCGGGATGAAAGGCAGAGATTGTAAATCCAACATACGCCCATAACGCGGAGCGAAGACCGGAAGATTTGTCGGATTATTTACATCCGTAACAACAGGTCTATACGGAGCCAAACGGTCTTCATACCAATGAGCAGGATGTAAACGATGTTTCTGTGCCAGTTGAACAGGAACAGATTCAATAAAGTTTTTCATGGTAACAGACATTTTATCCGTTTCTTCTACATAAAGAGGGTCTTTATCTAAAAAGAAAGGAATGTTCTTGCCTTCGTACCAACCTACTCTCATGTGGTCAGGCATAGCTATATAGTAGACATCATCTTCTACAATAGGAGTATATTTATTGTCATAGCCTAACATATACACATAAACATTGTTAACGATAGGATATTGTTCCTCAACCTCTCTTACGACATCAGTTTCTTTACCGTCTACTACCTTTTTCTCTGTTTTGGTAACCGTTCTGGTACCAATTTCCACATCATACGAAATACGTACGTTGTGTGAGAAGTAGAAGGTAGGTACAATTTTACCATCTATGACATCAATATTTTTCTTCACGAGCTCCACAAAACCGAGACCGGTGGTTCTAGCCAAAGAAACAGGCTCCGGATTAGGATAGTGTTCGCTTATGTAGTCTCCGGTCATTTTACCAAGCACCATTTCTTTAAATCCGTTGACTGCCTTTTGGAGCATTGTCTGATAGGTAGGCTTTCCTGCATTATCCTTACTGGCCGCACCAATCAAATGATATTTATCAATAACAATCGGAAAATCAGCCAAACCATCATCCACAATATCAGGTAAAGAAAAGCCGATAGTCTCATCTTTGGAACGTATTTTTGCTTTAATTGCATAACGCTCCGCATCAGCCATCAAATTGCTGGCAGAGTTATCATGATAATTAATATAGCCGTCTTTCACGTCTCCTTTATTAGGAGTATCCTTAAAACGGACCAAAGGTTCCGTGAATAACACAAAAGGCTGATCAGACAACTGAAGCTCATCTATATATCCTTGCTCAATCTCTTTATACAAGCTTGCCGAAGAACCATTCACGGGAGCAACTACTTCTTTTTCCGTAGAGTTCCATAAGTGCGTAGACACATACGTAGATTGCCCGGGAATACGATACATCACCGTACCCACTACAGCATTCTTCGCTTCCCCTTTAGAAGAACCCTGTGTGTGTAAGATACCATCTGTCGGGGATACGAACATTTGAGGCTTATGAGAGTGACCTTCATATACCACACGTATAATTTTACGTATATTTTCCGGGTATTTAGCCAAGGCCGATTCAATTACAGGAGAAAGAGTAGACTCTTTTCTATGGTCATTCAAAGCTTCGTGCGCCAAAATAATAATATGGTCCACCGGATGGTCGGCCACATAATTCATAGCCTCATCCAAAGACTCTTGTATAGAGGCATGAGCTTCTTCTTTTTGTGTATAGAATACGTTACCATACCCTGCCTTGGGCAAACCGACAATCATCACTCTTTCATTGGATCCTGTTGTCTTAACAGTATAAGGCAATGTATTTATGTTTCCTTTGAACATGCGCACTTTATGGCCCAAGATGGCCGGACCACTACCCACTTTGCTTTCGTGCATGTTGGTACTCCACAAGTTAATAGATTTAAGGGCAAATAAGTTAGACAAATAATCGCTAATCATATCAAACTCATGGTTCCCATAGACTGCCGCATCCGTGTGAGCTAAAATATAAGCACCCAAGTCGGACTTAGCATTTAACACATAGCTACCCGTAGCAATATCTCCACCGGAAAGAACGATTACATTTTCTCTGCCAAAAGCTTCCCAATGCGCTTCCAAGACTTGTAATACCGACGTAGCCGGCAAACCATGCAAGTCAGAGAAATTTACAACTACGGTCATTTTTGCCGAGGCGGGATTAACACCCTTCGGCAAATCTTTTGCATAGGCTTGACGCAATGCTTCAGGGTTTACCGGCATATCGTCAATAGCGGGGGCCTTTTTCTCACTTTCTAAGCGTTTATGTAAATATACAGTCGGAGTAGCATTTCTGGCTACCACAGGAACGACAACCCCTTTGTTAGAGAAGTTCGGTTGCACATAATTTCTCCAAGAAGCAAAGAGTTGCTTTCCGCCACGGCTTAAAAAGTGGTTGACAAAAGTGCCTCTTGCACGGGCTAATTCATCTCTCCTCGGCATTGGAGCATTAGTTACTTCATCATAAGAAAGAGCTTCTTCTACCGTTTCCTCTATTCCGGCTGCCTTGCGGGCTAAGCGTTCCTTTAAATCTTCATTAAATTGAGTGGCATACGCAGTTTTTGCCGCATTTTCCTTTTCTAATAAAGCTAATTCTTCTTCACTAGGGCCTAAATCATCAGCATTATGAAAACCAAAGAACGGAACAGACGCCGCCAAAATACCCGTTTCCGGTGTTAATACATCCATCATGCTCATGATACCAACAGCAGCTACGGAACCGGCAACTAACTGAACGATCTTATTATCATGATAGAATCTCATGATTCTGCTTACTAAACTTTCAGCTCTATTTAAATCAGATCTGCCGAACAAAGAGTCAAGCCATTTCCCTGCAGGCGTAGCTACCATTTCTCCGGCTTTATTCATAGAGACATGATACCAACCGGCGCCATTTTCTTGATTCAAATAAGCCAAAACCTCTATTTGGTCGGCAGGCACAGTGGAGTCAAACACTCTGTATGAATCAAAACGTTCCTGCGACATATCATAAGCAGACTGTTTGGCAAGAATAAGCGTAGGAATACTTGCTGAATTATTTAAGTGAGAAATAGCAAATGTAGTAGCTACTCCGATTAAATCCTCAACAAAATAGATCTCCTTAGCATTAGATGCCACTTTCTCAGGTTCTAAACCATTTCTCAAAATATGTTCTGCTTCCTCTAAGGATTTTAAGCCCATTCCTCTATAAAGAGGGAAGTAGTCATTCAAAGCATATCTTTCCTCTTGAGAAAGGACGGGAATAGAAGATCCTTTAGAAGAAATAATATTTTGCGTATCTTGAGAAGGATTAAGCTTAAAGGTTTTAGGGGTGCTTGTAGAACGGAAATTACCTTGTTCAGCTCCCGTACCGTCGCTCACTTTAGCATTCGTGGTAGTTCCACGAGAAATTCCAAAGAAAGGCAATATAGACGCAGCCAATACTCCCGTTCCCGGGGTCAGCACATCCATCAAGGCCATAGCACCGCCAAGTGCCACCGCACCGATGACTACTTGAGCGGTTTTGTTGTTTTTAAGGAAATTGCCTGCCTTTCCAAGGGCCGAAGTATCTTCCGCGCCGTCAGCTGTCGTACTGAACACATCACCCCAAGAGGCTTCACCCGCATACAAAGCATCTAACGTAGCATTATCGGGTAAGAACGGCAAGGCATTATCGGCATTTAAGATACGTCCTGCGTGCGTTTCAAACACGGGGATTGAATGCACCGGCATACGCATCTTGCGTCCACCGCCGACATCCACTAAGGTGTACGGGTGGCGGCTGGTATCCCACAACAGATTTTCTTCGTCAAGAATCACACGGTTACCTTCGGCATCTACCGTATAATATTCTCTGAACGGAACGGCATCCGGTTTTACATCAATAGGTAACGTTTGAGCACGATACCATTTACGCGGGGTCGTGTTTTCCGGCAATTTGTGGGCTCTGGATACACTGGCCTCTCTAAAGAATTTTTCCATTACATCAGAGAAAGAAAGTCTTTCTTCTTTGTAAATAGAGGTAAAATCTCCGTAGCGTTCTGCATTGGCAAAGCCGCTTGCTTCATACAAACCTACCATCATGTGATGCGGCATACCCAAATAGTACGTGCCGTCCAATTCAATCGGCATATACTTTCTCTCGCCTTCCGGACCGGTTAAAATATACAAGCGTACGTTTTCAGCTGTTACTTTCACTTTGCCATTGGCCTGCTTTTGCGTTTTAATTCCGCTGACTATCACTCGTAAGTTGTGAGAGAAAGCGAAAGAAGAGACCACTTCTCCGGAAGCATCCCAATAGACCAAGTTCTCACGAATATAATCAGTTAATTGTTGCCCGGTAATACGGCGCACGGCGTACGGCTCCGGATTGGGGTAGTGATCCGTCAAGGCGGCCAACGTCATATATTCATCATAGTTAAACTTACCGGTGTTTTGATAACTGGAAGCACCAATAATACGATCTTTGGAAATGGGAGCCCCATTATCCGTCAAAATCAATTTTTGGCTGTTATCAGCTTCACGGGAAAGCTTTTTACCGTACCAATAGAAGGCATCGGCTACCATGTTGGCAACGGCAGGATCTAAAAAGTTAGAATGTCCGCTGGTACGGTGATCTCTCAAACCGACCAATTTCAAAATCGGCGCTTCAAGATCTTCCTGAATGGTGCTCTTCAATTGGTCCGTAGCATAGGCCATAGATTCCGGTAAAGAACGGCGTTCATCTTCTGCCAATTCTCCGGAATTTTTCCCGTCCCACAGAACATTGGAAACATAGGTTTCTCCACCGGGGACACGATAAAGCACCGTACCCCACATGGCGCCACCGTTTCCTTTACCTTGCAAGTGCAAGATTTTATCTACATCAGAAACACTATGGTTAACGTGGTGGCTGTGCCCTTCATACACTACACGCACCAAACTATGCATTTCAGGAGGAAGGTTAGCAATTTCTTGCTCAATCGCAGTAGAACGGCTATCTGCTCTGGAGTCATTTAAAGATTCATGTTGCAATATGATAATATGATCCAGTTGATGATTTTTTAACCCTTCTACCGCACGGGCTAAAGAAACTCTGAAATCTTCTTGCGCTTCTTCAACAAAACCCTTTTTATATTCTACGTTTCCGTAACCGGGTTTGCCCAAGCCGATAATACCCACGCGCTCACCTCTTGCCGTTACTTTGATTACATAAGGCAAGGTGTCCTCTTGAATAATACCGTTTAAGATTCTGAGTTTACCGACCAAGAAATTAGGCCCGCTGCCAACCATAGACACCAGTTCTCCCGGTCTCCATAAACCCATTGTTTTTAAATACCCCAAGTTAGACAAGAACACACGGGCACGGTCCACTTCGTGGTTACCCATGACCCACGCATCTACTCCCATGTGTAAGAGCTGAGACAAGCCCCATTCAGGATATTTATTAAGCAAATAACTTCCGGTAAATCCGTCTCCGCCGCTGGTAACAATTACGTTCTCTCTACCATAGGTTTTGATATATCTCCAAGCTACACGAACAAAGTTTTGAATATCGGCACCGTGCACGTCAGAAAAATTCAATACCACCGTTTTTACAACATCAGGGTTATTGCGCACGGCTTGCGGCACTTTGGCATCATGCTCTGCAGCTACATTATATTTAGGAGCCGTCAAAATACCATCCAATTGATTATTGTTGGTTATCGTTGTTTGTAACGTTTCTTCCACATAATGCGTAGCCGTAGGTTTGCGGGTAATCCTCGGCAATTGTTGCGGCATAGTATAATCCATTTTAGGATAAGCCAAATGAAGTCCTTTGGTCAGAGAAGCCATTCTATCTACATAATCATCAATCTCTCTTCCCGTAGGAATACTGGCCGCATCAATGGGGGCGGCATCTTCTACTCTAACAAAGACCGGCTCTTGTTTCTGCGTAGAGCTAGCCGACGCACCGGAGGCACCTTTGGTAGCACCAGTACCATCTTGCATTTCAGCATTCAAAATGCTGTTACGGTCAATGCCAGCTAAGAACGGCAGTGTTGCAGCTAATACGCCCGTTCCCGGCGTTAACACAGGCATCAAGGCTATGGCAGTGCCAATCGCCACCACACCAGTAATTACTTTGGCGGTTTTGTTATTTCTAAAGAAATTACCTATCTTCTTAAAGGTGTTTTTAACCTTTTGACCGACGCTGCCCTTAGAATGCATTTTCTCAAAAGCAGCAAAGTATTGATCCATAGGCGTGGCCACAATTTGACCATTTTTACCGGCAGAAACCTGATACCAAGCTTTCGTTTCGCCATTATTTAAGTAAGCAAAAGTGACAAACTTATCGGCAGAAATATCTTCGGTAAAGATTTTGTAATTGGCATTAAAGCGGCTGGACTTAGCAGCGCTTTCAGCACCGGGTTTTAACAGTACAAGCGTAGGAATATTCTCGGCCGCAGAAGTGGCAAAGAACAAGGTCATACTGCTGCCATTACCGCCTGCAAAGCGCGTTTGGAAGTAAATGCCTTCTTCCGTGCCGACACCGTGTACTTTATCCAATTCCAAACCGTTCACCAAGATATTGTGTAAGTCGTCTAAAGAGTACAAACTCATAGCTCTGGATAAGGTGAAAAGATGGGGGATTGCTTCATCTCGGATATTTTCCGGAATAGCACTCCACATTTCGCGCAATCTTTCCATCGCAATCCGTTCAAACTGCGCACCGCTGGTGAACATATTTAAATCTTTGTCGCTCTTAATGGATACTTTTTCCGTATCGGTGGCAGGGTTCAATGTCAGCTTTTTGCCGATGGAAGAACCGGGGCCGTTTCCGCGTAATAAGGAGCGGATACCCACACCAATAATACCGCTTACCAAGGCCGCAGGAATCATAAAGCTCATCAAGGGGCCGTAAGCATCGGCAAACGTGGCCATGATGGGTGTCAGCAAGCCGCCACCCATAATACTGGTCATCAACAGACCCGTAATTTCGTCCACGCGGGTGGTATCTTCGGCTTGAGCCAGGTTGATAATCATGGAGAAGATATTTCCATAACCTAAGCCCGTCAATGCAAAACCGGCAATAGCCAACCCTTGTACACCGGAAAGGACCATTCCCAAACCAGCCAAGGATACGACACCGGAAGCGATTAAGGTCTTAGCACCCAAGAAACGTTCCGGAATGAGGGGGGCTAACCAGCGGCTGGCAAACAAACCACCCACCAACGTACTCAGCGTAATGGTGCTGGCCGTAGAGGCACTGAGACCAAAGAGGTTTTCCAACAAGAGCGGAGCATTAGACATGGCACCGATTTCAGCACCAATGTAAGAGAATCCGGCCAAGAACAGCAAGGCCAAGTTCTTATTACCCAACATCCTGTACGTGTTCATCGCCATTTTGGCGCCTTCTTTGAAACCACCCACTTTCTTGGCAGGGGTACTTTCGGCTACGTTTAAGAACATAGATCCCACAAAACCGGCACCTAAAATGCTACCGTAGATGGGGAAGAGCCACGTCCAGTTCATACCGGCTACCGCCAAAGCGCCCGGCAATACCCAGTTCAAAATAGTAGGTACTACTTTAGTGGCGTCTAAGATAGACAGGGCAGAGCCGGCTTTTTCATTACTTTGAGCCACGTCAAAAACCAAGGCACTGGCCGCATTTTTCAATGTCGTAGATCCGGCACACAGCATGGCAATAGAGCCTAATACCACATAGAATTGGCCCATCGTGGTCAGGGGTTGAGTGCCGATGACAATCGTGGGAATTAACATACCCAAAGCAGATACGGCCAATCCGACTCTAATCATAGCCGTACGGCCAAATTTAGCCTGCAAGATGCTCAAAGGTACGGATAAACCGAACATTGAGAAACCGGACAAAGTAACCAAAGAGGCCATAAAGGTGGACAGGCCCAAATCGGCTTTCAACAAGGAAACGGCCGGGGCCACGAAATCACCAAAACCAGTCATGGCAGAGAACGCACCCAACATGGCCAAGAAGCGCAAGGTTTTGGCTTGGTTTAAGGCACGGGCTTGGTCCACCGTCATTTCCGGTCTATTGGCGGCGTTGGTAAAGTAATTGGCTACATTGCTAAATACTTTTTTGACACCGTTAAACATGTGCATTACCGGTAAGCCGGAGTACAAAATGTTAGATACGGAGTTGGTAGCAGTAGAAACGGCCTCAGCTGCCAAAGAAGCAAACTGTTGCGTAGCAGAGAACGGCATCGCCAACATATCTTCTCCGTCTATAGCCAGCTTATACCAACCTGTCTTACCGTCAATAGTCATATAGGCGGCCACAAACTCAAGATTTTCAGCAGAAACACTACCTTCCACCGCCGTCACTTTACCGACAGCCACTCCATCGTTCGTTTTAACACCTACTACTACAGGAATGGCTTCTTTGTCGTGAGATTCTTGGTATAAAACACGATAGTTACTCGGCACATCCGGAGACATGAAGGAATAACGCACAGCCATACCATAATCATCAGAGAAATACTGTAAATTTTGGTGCCAGGAATTAACCTTAGAAGCATCCAACCCATTGGTCAGAATGGTTTTGAGATCATCCATAGTGTAAATCTTCATTCCGCGGAACAAATCGGCACCGGCTTTCATTTCTGTAGGCACAGAGCCCAACATAACAGCTTCTTCTCTTGCCACCCCGGAAATAAAATCATGCTTATCTTGGCTAAAATATACTTTTGTAGCACCCGGAATCTGACGACTGAGTTCCTGACCAAAAGCCAACGCCAAAGAGGTCTTGACTCTGGCAGGCAGAGAAATACCAGAGATTGCATTCAGTACATCAGTAGCAATAGTCTCGGAAATATCTTGCCCCATGACCACATTCATACCCGTAGCCCATTTATCCGTCACAGATTTCACGGCCGTAGATACTTCATTTGCATATCTGCCCAAAAGCTGACTGTGGCTTAAGTTTTCAACAGCTTCACCTAACCCGTTGGCACTCAATACCACTGACGTACGAGGCATCATGACATTTAAAATTTTACGCACAAAATTCTGCGTTCCGGCCACATTAAAGGTCATTCCGTCAAAGAATTTCGGTACAGAGGCTTTGATATCCCGTACGGTTTGATCCATCTGATAATATTTGTTACCGGCATATTTAATCGGAGCGATAAGATTCAAATAGGTTCCTTCCGTCAATGTTCTAAGCCCGTTTTGCAGCGTAGCCATCAGCGGAGCGCCCGCCTGTGCCCAGTACATCTTCGTCACTTCTTTGCCTAACTGATAGTTTAACTCGCGTTGCTGTAACTGCCAAAAATCATACTGATCCTGCGCTCCCACTACACGGCTACCGCGGTTGTTAAGGTTAAATACAATCGGTGCCGTCGTGTGAGACATTACATACTGGTCTACCTGGCGTTGATAGCTGGCGGTTTCTTTCGCATGC
>JAFYXM010000009.1 GCA_017546175.1 Elusimicrobiaceae bacterium | reverse complement strand
GGCCCCTGCCTTCGTGCGATGCGCACGCGCAGCTTCACTCACCGCCCGATCAAAACTCGCTTCAAAACTCTCCACCGCTTCCCGCTCGGCACGCACGGCATCGGCCCCTTGTGCATACAAGGGGGCTACAGACGTGAAAATGATGCTAAAGCATAAAAGCAAAGCAATAATTCTTTTCATAAAATCCTCTTATAAATATTGTGCCTATTTTAGCACGATAAAAAAAGGGCCAAAAGTCCTATTCAAAAAGGTACTTTTGGCCCATATTACAAAAACAAATTTTTTCTATAAAAAAACACTGCTCAAAAAGATCAGAAAAAAAAGAAACGGCTTTTTTAGAAAAAACAGTACTCCGCTTGCCCAACGAGCACTTGTCCCTCGTCGTCAAGCTCACACGCATCAAAGATTTTGCTGCGTATAGCATACTGCCTCCTTTTATCCGTCTCCAAGTATATTATAGCAAAATCAAAGAGGTTACCACAAATAAAAAGGACCCATAAAAATGAGTCCAAAGGGCCTATTTAACAAAAAAATCAGATAAGCTTTGTTTGGGGAAATTTGGACAAAAGCTTTTCTGCCACAGCGTCAGGGACCCAATTTTTTGGCAGTCTTCCATTGACACAAGCCTCTTTTACTGCGCTTGAGCTTACACTTTCCCATTGGGGTTGACAGGGAAGAAAAAGAGTTTGTAATTGCGGGTAAAGATTTTTGCTGAGCTGATGATTTTTCAGTTCATAAGCATAATCTCGTTCATTACGGACTCCTCTTACACAACACACAATACTCTTTTTTTGCATAAAATCAACCAACAGTCCTTGATAAGAATCCACCCATACCTGCCCTATGGACCTTACCGTCTCCAAAATCATTTGCTTGCGTTCTTCTACGGAAAAAAGAGGAGTTTTGGTAGGGTTAACCAACAAAAGAATACCTATCTCATCAAACACAGACAAAGCATCTTTTACCACCGACAGGTGGCCGTTTGTGAACGGATCAAAGCTACCCTGATAAACCGCTATTTTTTTATTCATTTTTTAAAACCTCGTAGAAGGAAGCATTTATATTATGGTATCATAATTTTATGAACAAAAACCCGCTTAGTAACGAAGTTTATTACAAACGAACTCGCCCACAAACAACAGATGTGCGCGGGGAATATTTCCGTGACCAAACGAAAATCATTCATTCTTTGCCTTTTCGCAGATTAAAACATAAAACCCAAGTTTTCTTTGCTCCGGACAATGACCACATTTGTACGCGGATTGAACATGTATTACATGTGGCCACCATTGCTGCGGCCATTTGCCGCGGTCTAAACCAAAGCGGGAATTGGAATTTGGATCAAGATTTAGCTTACGCTATCGGGTTAGGACACGATATAGGGCACGCGCCTTTCGGACATGAGGGAGAACGCGCCTTAGCTGCTTGTATAGCTCCGGCTCCTTTTTTACATGAAGTGAACAGTTTTCGCGTAGTAGAACATTTGGCCAACTATGGCGAAGGACTCAATTTAACCTATGCCGTTAAAGACGGCATTTTGTGTCATTGCGGAGAAGACTTCGCTACGAAAGAATTGCGCCCCGCCACCATTGCTAACAAATTAGAGGACATTCAAAGTCGCCGCTGCTTACCCACCACTTATGAGGGATGTATTGTACGCGTGTCTGATAAAATTGCCTATTTGGGCCGAGATATTGAAGATGCTATAAAAGCCAAGTTAATCACCAAAAAAGATATTCCTCTGATTGTACAAGACGAAATAGGCACTTCCAACGGAGAAATCATCAATACGTTAACTTTAGATTTAATTGAACATTCCAAAAATAAAGATTTTATCGGGTTTTCACCTGAAAAGACCGATATTATACTGCAACTGCGCGATTTCAATTATGAACGCATTTATAATAATGCCCAAATGAGACAACGCAAAGAAACCATTGATAAACGCATTGCCGATTTATTCAACTATTTCCGTTTGATTTTTGATAAATATGGCTTTGATTATCCGGCCTATGAAAAAGAGGGAAAACAGACTGCTTCCAGCTTTGCCAAGTATATGGTTTCTATGGAAAAAGTCTATCAAAAAGATCCTCTGCAAAAAGATCAAATCATTACCGATTATATTGCCGGCATGACCGATTCCTATGCCTTAAGCGTGATGGAAGACGTAATCTTGCCAAATTCCATTAAGTTTTTTAGCTAAAAAAACCGGCCTTGAAGGGCCGGTTTTTATTTAGAGTTATTTCACTAAAAACGGTGCTGCGTTTTTGATTAAATCTCTGACTTGCGCCATTTTATTTTTTACAGAAGCAACATTATTTAGTCCTGCTACATTGGCGGTGGTATAAGAATAACTCCCGAAACCTTTCGCTCCTGCACGCAACCCCTTGCACATCAAGTCCGCTCTCTGCCACAAAGTTTGCCCGCCGGCAGAACTGCATTCTTTTACGATGGCATCTCTTTGGGTAAGTGCATTCTTGTAATGAAGACCGCTGGAGTTTTGCAAATCAAAAGTAACTTGTTGCAACCGAGCATATAAAGTGCTTTGCGGAAAATACGTCAAAAAGATATCTTCTTTTCCATACATGATATAGCTCATCCACGGAGTTTCGCCCGCTTTATTTTTTTCTGCTAACATTTCTTCTCTCACGGAAGCTAAATACATATGAAGTACAGAAAAAGTTTTTTCGTCAGTACACAAATGAAACAAGTTGTTGCCGTGACTATCTTTTTTGGTCCAAACACGGCTATCGCTGTTCTTTAACAATTTTTTTATAGCGGGGATATCTTTGTTTTTTACAGATTGCTGAAGTTGGGTAAAAAGGGTATGCTCGTAAGCGGCCTGACGGTTTGTTTTATCCACAGAATAGGAAAAACGATTGTCCTGCGCCTGCACACAAACATTAATTAAAAATATCCCTAACAAAATAATAAAAAGTCTTTTCATAAATACCTCTTATTTATAGGATAGCTTTTGTAAAAGAGCACTAACAGGGCCAAAAGACCTAGATGAGATGGGACCAAAGGTCCTAGATTTAGGCAACAAAAAACCCCAAGTTTCCTTGGGGTCTAAATGGAGCGGGCGAAGGGAATCGAACCCTCGTCTCAACCTTGGCAAGGTCGCGTTCTACCATTGAACCACGCCCGCGTAAATCTTACTGTAATAAAATTATAACAAATTTTATTTCAAAAGTTCAACAGATATTTTTTTGAGGTACGCATTTTCTGCTACTTCCTTGCGTACATTAGGGTTGTTTTTCAACGACAACAACACCGGACTGGCATTAATCAAACCGCGAGCCAATGCCGGATTATCACGATAATATTTTGCAGCTTTACTAATTAATAAATAAGAAAATAAACGGCTGCTGGCCAGCGCATGTAACAGCTTGGGATCTGCCAAAACCTTTTGCACCGTTTCATCTGCAAAGAAAGCCTGCAATTTTTGAGTGTCGGCCACCGCAGCAGCTAAAGTTTTGGGATCTTCCAACAAAGGAGCCACATCTTTGCGTTTCAAAAACTCTTCTATTACGTCTTGTTGATTAAACAAATAATGTAAAAGATCCGGATCGGAAATATTAGAAGACACATTGATGCTCAGCGCATACGGAGCAGCACCGATAACTTTTAAACTTCTGGGTGGAAGCGCCTTATAATTATAACGGCTGATTACCGGCAAAGTAGAACCGTATTCTACTACGTTGCTGACATTACGGTCGGCCCCTTCGGAAATCTGCACATAGCGCACCCCTATATTGGGGTTGAAGGTTTTGTCCACCATAAGTCCTTTTAATACGGCAGGATCTAAGGAAGCAGATAAATTTTGCACACGCTTTTGGGCAGACAACACAAATACCAAAGACACCACCACCATAACAGACACCACTACCCCCACGATTAACATTGTTTTTTCGGAGGCAGCTTTGGCGGCGGCTTTTTCAGCGCGTTCTTGTTTTACTTTTTCGGCTTGCTGTTTACGCTCCGCTTTTTTTTGAAATTTCTGCGGATTGCGCAACAGTGCCATTAATCTATCTTTATCCATATTCATATTTTAACAAATAAATTCCACACTGGCGCAAGAGGCAAGCCAAGCGACAGATTTGCTATATTGATAATATGAAATCACATACCGAATATTTAACCATTTGTACACCTAACCGATACGATATCGTCAACATTACCCCACAGGTGGAGGCTGCTTTAGAAAAAAGCGGTATTCAAGAGGGGTTGTGTCTGGTTAACTCCATGCACATTACATCTTCTGTTTTTATCAATGACAATGAACGCGGTCTACATGCCGACTTTTTGCGCTGGACGGAAAAACTGGCCCCCTACGGAGTGGATAAATACCAGCACAACCTGACGGGAGAAGACAACGGTGATGCCCACCTCAAGCGCACCCTCTTGGGGCGTGAAGTGGTGGTGGCCGTTACCAAAGGGCGGTTAGATTTCGGCCCGTGGGAAACCATTTTCTACGGCGAATTTGACGGGCAAAGAAACAAGCGACTTTTGATTAAAATTATCGGAGAATAACTATGAAAAAAACCATTTTTTACCACGATACCGATTGTGGCGGGGTAGTGTATTACGGAAATTACATGAAATTTTTTGAAGAAGCACGCACTTTGTTTATGGCTGAGAAAGGCTACTCTGTGCCGAAACTCATGGAAAAAGGCCTCTTTTTTGTGGTGGCGCGCCAAGAAACGGAGTATAAATATCCCGTGCGCTATGCAGATGTGATTGACGTATCTACCAAAGTTTTGGAAGTAAGCGACATCAAAATTGTATTTGAAAACATTATCACCAACCAAAACGGTAAACTCTGCACCAAAGGCAAAACTACTTTGGTCTGCGTAACTCAAGAGGGTGTGCCTACTTCCATGGGCAAAGATGTAAAAGAAGCGATGGGGCTATAAGCCGCACTTTATAAATAATTCAGCCGCCCTTTCGGGCGGCTTTTTAAAGTCCTTCATTAGCTACTGTAACAGTGACACATAGCAGACCCGTCTCCTGAAGTACCGCAATTGGAACTCCATGTGGTATCTCCCGTTTTTTCCCTACAAAGGGCTTCTGCGGCATAATTATCTTCTTTATAAGCACAACACTGTATATGATCACTTCTATCATAAAAGCGATAGAAGGATATTTTATTAGGTCTACTCATAAAACATCTGACAAACGAAAGTCCTATGTCACAGGTTATATCTTTAAACTGAAAGTTTGTTTCTGTTTTTTTAGGAAAGCTTACCGACAAGTAATCTAAATCTTGTGCATATTCACCATTTTCCATGTAATAAATTCTTTGCGCTTCCTGTACAGCTTTTGTTGCCGTTTCCATCTGCATAAATCTAGCTTTGGTCACCGCCCTTTGATATTTTGGAAGTGCAACGGCGGACAATATACCAATGATTAACACCACAACCAACAGTTCAATGAGTGTAAAACCTTTCTTCATTTTTCGCTCCTTTTATGGGTGTTTAAGACTCATGAAATAACTTTTAAGACTTGAGTCTTTATGCAACACCTAAATCGTAGCAAAAAAAAAAAACGATTTGTCAATGCTTATTTTCATTGACGAAGAAAGCTTTTCATTCCTGAAAAAATTTTTATAAAAAAGATAAAATATATTTATATGAATTTTATTGATTCTCATGCCCATATCAACGACGAAGCTTTTAATGAAGACCGCGACCAAGTAATCAGCCGCGTCTTTGAAAGCGGTACTTATAAATTTGTAGAAATTGCGTGCGAAACCCATGAGTGGACACCCGCGCTTGCCTTGTGCGAAAAATACCCCTCCCGTCTAGCAGCCGTATTGGGCGTGCACCCGCAAGTAGCCCAAACCTATGACGACGCAGCCAAAGCTCAGCTCAAGGAACTGCTGCAAAATCGGCACGCGGCAGCCCTAGGCGAAATAGGCTTAGATTATGCCTATCTGCATGCCTGCCCCAAAGAAACGCAACTGAAAGTATTTGAAGAAATGCTCTCTTTGGCAAATGACATCAAAAAACCCATTGTACTGCATATCCGCCGCGAAGAAGAAAACTATGAGCCGTACGACACCACTTTTCACATGTTAAAGCACAACTGGCAACCGATTTCAGCTAAATTCCCCGGTGTATTACATTGTTTTTCGGCCCGTTATGAAGAAGCCAAACAAGCTTTGGACCACGGTCTTTTGTTGGGGATTAACGGTTGTTTTACCTACAAGAAAAATGAATATATCCGCGAAGCGGTCAAAAAAGCAGGTGCAGATAAACTGATTTTGGAAACAGATTGCCCATACCTTTCCCCACAGGGAAAACGCGGCACCCGCAATGACCCGTCCAACATCCCCCTTATTGCTCAATGGGTGGCTGATTATTTGGATATGCCGGTGGAAAAGCTGGCCGAAATTACCACGCAAAATGCGTTAGATTTGTATAACTTAAAATAAGAGGAACTTTATGAAAAAAATCTATATAACGGCAGCGGCGGCTTTACTGTGTGCCTGCGCTACGGGAAGTGTAAAAATGAACTATACGGTAGATGAAAAAATTTGGCAACAAGACCCCATGAATATGTGCGCGTCTTTAATTGAACAAAACAAACAAGATTTGACTAAAATTGAAAAAGCTTACGGAAAAGCCGTTGCCCAAGAAGCAGCTGCCTTGTACCAAGAATTAGACTTGCAGAGCAATGCCGTCTGCCGCAGCCGTATCGTGGGACAAATGCAGGTGGAAAAACTCAAAGAACTGCGCAGTGAATATCAGGAAAAAATCAATCTTTTGTTAAGCGCAAAATAAACCGTAAAAAAGCCACCTCAAAAGGTGGCTTTTTTATCGGTCTTTTTGAATTTTTTCTCGGACGATTCGCTTAAATTCGTTTCCGCGTTCCTCATAATCTTTAAACTGGTCAAAAGAGGCACACGCCGGAGACAGAAGGACAATATCTCCTTTTTTGCCGTGCTTAAATGCGTAGTCCACCGCGTTTTGCAATGTTTCGCAGCGAACAATCGCAAACTCCCCTTTCAATTCTTTCTCTATTTTATCCATACACTCGCCGATGCTCAGCACACAGCGGCAATGATCTTTTAAATACGGGAGCAATACTTCATAAGAAGATCCTTTGTCCTGTCCCCCTAAAATCAGCCATATATTTTGGGCTTTATCAAAAGATTTTAGCGCAATAATCGTAGAATCTAAATTGGTAGCTTTGGAATCATTGATATAGGTAATACCTTGATGAATTTCCACCGGTTCAATGCGGTGCTCCATCGGCTCAAATCGGTCAAAAACGCGCTGTATAATTTCAGCCGGTACACCTACGGCTAAGGCAGATAATGCAGCCGCCATGGCATTTTCAATATTGTGAAGGCCTTTAAGCTTAGGCGGGCGCAAACGGTGCCCCGCGCTAAAAATAATTTCATCTCCGTCAAAGAAAACATCTGTTTTTAGCGGGTGATTGGGAAAAGCCGAAAAAGCGACTAAAGAGCCTTTCACTTTTTCCACCAGCTCAGCACAGCCGTTATCACCGCCGTTCAGCACCGCAAAATCATTACTGCGCTGATTTTTAAATAAACGCGCTTTAGCTTTGACATATTTTTCCATACCGCCGTGATGGTCCAAATGGTCCGGCGTAATGTTTAATAAGCAGGCCACTTTCGGACGGAAAAAAGTGCTGTCTTCCAACTGATAACTGGACACTTCCAAAACCAAAAAATCATTCGGGTTTATTTGATCAGCTATCGCAGACACAGGCGCTCCGATGTTGCCGGCTACAAATACATTCCTTTTAGGAAAAAGCTGCGTGCCATATTCTTTTAATATTTCACCCAACAAACTGGTAGTCGTGGTTTTTCCGTTGGTGCCGCTGACAGCTAAAACGCAAATATCTTTCGGTGCAAAAGACAAAGCAATTTCCAATTCAGAAAACACGGGGATTTTGCGTTTTTTGGCTTCTTTGAGCACAGCACTTTTCGGAAAAATACCGGGACTTTTGATAATAAAATCGCACTCAAAAACTTTTTGGCTATGACCGCCCGTTTCTATTTCTATTCCTTTGGGCAATTCAGGCACATGGGCCACCTTTTTCCCTTCGCTTAAAAGCACCGAAAACCCTTTACGAAAAAGCAGCTCCGCCACGGCTTTGCCGCTGCGGCCCAAACCTAACACACAAGCTTTTTTGCTCGGATATTTCTCTGCTTTAAACATGGCGTCCTCTAATCGCTTCGCGCACCGTTTCTTGATCTGAAAAAGGCAAGACGGTATGGCCTATTTTTTGGGTTTGTTCGTGTCCTTTACCCGCAACGATGACAATATCGTTTTCTTTGGCCATAGCAATGGCTTTAAAAATAGCTTTGCGGCGGTCCGGCTCCACCTCGTAATTAGAAAAGTCTTCCATGCCTTTTTCAATATCGGCAAAAATCTGGTTGGGGTCTTCGGTGCGGGGGTTATCGTTGGTTAAAAACACAAAATCACTATTGCTGCACGCGGTACGGCCCATGAGGGGACGCTTGGTGCGGTCTCTGTCTCCGCCACAACCGAAAACCGTAATAATGCGGCCTTTTTTAAAGTTTTCTACCGTCTTATAAGCCCTTTGCAGAGATTCATCAGTATAGGCAAAATCTACAAATACAAAATAGTTTTGCCCCTCATCTATGCGCTCCATTCTGCCGGCTACCCCTGACAACAATGCCAACCCTTCCAAGGCTGTTTTTTCGGGTACGCCGTTAGCCACGGCAATACACAGAGCAGCCAAGGCATTATATACATTGTGTTTGCCCAGTAAATTGATTTTTCCGTCCAGACCGTTGACTTTAAATGTTGTGCAAGAAAGACTTTCCTCAATATCCGTAGCTTGAAAATCTGCCTGCGTGTTTAAAGCATAAGTTAGTACGCGCACTTTTCCGCGTAACATTTCGGCCAATTTTTGACCATAGGGGTCATCTGCATTGATAATCGCCGTTTTCTGACTTTTTTGATTTTCGGAAGATAATAATTCTTCAAATAATTTCTTCTTCGCGGTAAAGTAATTCTCAAACGTAAGATGAAAATCTAAGTGATCTCGCTGCAAATTGGTAAACACAGCCGTATCAAAATGAATATGCCGCACGCGCTCTTGCTCCAAAGAGTGTGAAGAGACTTCCATCACAAGTGCATCTGTTTGCGCGTCTTGCATTTGACGTAAAAGTTTAAAAAGGGGCAAAGCCAACGGAGTGGTATTAGGTGCGTCGGTAATTACTTGTCCGTTAATGCGGTAATTAACCGTACCCAAGACGGACACTTTTTTCCCACCGTGGGCCAAAGCAGCTTCGGCCAAATAGGAAATGCTGGTTTTCCCTTTCGTGCCCGTTACGCCGGTGATACACAAATAGTCCGAGGGTCTGCCATAAAATTCATAGGCAGCATCAGCCATATCTTGGTCTATATTTTTTGAGAGAAAAAATGAAACTTGATAATTTTGAGCAGCCGGCTGTGCAGAAACGATTAAAACAGCCCCTTGCTCAATGGCATTTGCAATATAAGCATTCCCGTCATGATGCACCCCTTTCAGCGCAAAAAAGATATATCCTGCTTTTACTTCGGCAGAATTATATGTCAGGCCTTTGATGTCTAAGCCTTTTTCCCGCGCAAAAAGAAGTACCTTGGAAATCATACCTATATCTTATCAAATTGATAAGATATGCGGAAAAATTGTTTGCCCAACATCAAACCGACACCTGAAAAAGTCTTGCCCTCCCCCATAACCGAAAAATAATTGCCAGTAGCATGATTTTTCAGATTTATGATTTATTGCCTCCGCTAGTTGCCAAGGCAAGTACTGCCAGGTACGGCGCAGGCAAGGTGGAGGCAAGAAACTTAAAGGTGGAAAATCGTTTGCCCAACACCAAACCGACACCTGAAAAAGTCTTGCCGTTAAAAATCTAACATGCTTTCTTAATTTTCCTCCACCAACCCCCTAATAATAAAGTAAAATATATCTATTATGACCTTACAAGAATTTCAAACCATGTGCTCTTCTTTAGAGCAAGACTTTACTGATAAAATCTCCGCTGCGGCTGACTTGGCCACCGTGGAAGAACTGCGCGTTGCCGCCCTCGGGCGCAAAGGCGCTTTGACGGAACTATTAAAAAATCTGAAAGATTTTTCCATTGAAGAAAAGAAAACCGCCGGTCCTTTGGGTAATGCCTTAAAAGCAGCCCTTACACAAGCTTTGGAAACCAAAACGGCTGACTTAGCCGCCAAAGCCATGAACGAAGAATTAAACCGCGTAGATTTGGACCTCACTTTGCCTGCTCGCCCCGTTGCTTGCGGACGCAGACATCCTCTTTCCATTGCGCAAAAGCGCATGACGGATATCTTATCCAAACTCGGTTTTACGTGGGCGGAAGGCCCGTGGGTGGAAGATGAAAAGCATAACTTTGATATGCTTAATATTCCCAAACATCACCCTGCACGTGATGCGCAAGATACGTTCTTTGCAGAAACGGGATCCCCGCTTTCTTTGGTGCTGCGCACTCACACTTCCAATGTGCAAAGCCGCTTTATGGAGAAACATCAACCCCCTATTCGCATTATGGCACCGGGGCGCGTGTTCCGCAATGACAGTTTAGATGCTACCCATAGTCCCGTATTTCACCAAATTGAGGGCTTGTATGTAGATAAAAACGTCAGCATGGCCGATTTGAAAAGAGATTTGACCGCTTTTATGAAAGGTCTTTTGGGAGATAAGACGGAAATCCGTTTCCGCCCATCTTTCTTCCCGTTTACCGAGCCCAGCGCCGAAGTGGATGTAAAGTGCGTATTCTGCGGTGGAAAAGGCTGCAATATTTGCAAGGGAACCGGCTGGATTGAAATGTTAGGCTCTGGCGTAGTGAACCCGCAAGTGCTTAAAAACTGCGGCATTGACCCTGAAGTCTACAGCGGATATGCCTTTGGCATGGGCGTAGAACGTTTGGCCATGATGATGATGAACATCAACGATATTCGCACGTTTTATGAAAACGACTTGCGCATTTTAAATCAATTTTAAGGAATAATTATGAAGATATTGTACAGCTGGTTAAAAGATTTTATTGATATAGACCTCTCTGCCGAAGAGCTGGCCCAAAAATTTACCGAACTGGGCATTGAAGTAGCTTCTGTAGAGAAAAAAGGAGCCGATTTTGAAGGCGTAAACGTGGCCCAAATTACTCACATTGAGGACCACCCCAACTCCGATCACTTGCATTTAGTGGACTTGGACCTGGGAGAAGGAAAAACCCAACGTGTCGTGTGCGGTGCTCCGAACGTGGCCGTCGGGCAAAAAGTACCCTTGGCTCGTGTAGGTGCCAGACTGGGCAAAATGGTTTTGACTCCTGCCAAAATTCGCGGGGTAGCCAGCGAAGGCATGATTTGTTCCTCTGATGAACTTGGCCTGACCAATACCCGTGCGCGCGGTATTTTGGTATTGGACGAAAATATCCCTTTGGGTACGGATGTGCGCTCTTTATACGGCAAAGCTGACGCCTTGTTTGATTTAGAAATTACTTCTAACCGTCCGGACTTGTTATCCCACTTGGGGGTAGCACGCGAACTTTCCGCACTGCTAAACTTACCGGTCAAAATGCCGACGGTAGCCAATGTAGTCGGAGAAGGAGAAAGCTTAAAAGTGGACGTGCGTGACAGCGCTGCCTGCCCGCGCTATAGCGGCCGTTTAATCTGTGGAGTAAAAAATGCAGATTCTCCGGAATTTATCAAAGAGCGCTTATCTGCTATAGGCCTAAACCCCAAAAATGCTTTGGTAGATATCACTAACTATGTGATGTTTGAATTGGGGCAGCCGATGCATGCTTTTGACCGCAACGAAATTGACGGAGACACCATTGTAGTCAGACGCGCAGAAAAAGACGAAAAATTTACTTTACTTGATGATAGAGAATTAGTACTGGACGAAAATGCTCTTATGATTGGCGACGGCAAAAAAGCGACTGCTTTGGCCGGCATCATGGGCGGAAAAAACTCCGGCATTCAGGAAAATACGACCGACATTTTTATTGAATCGGCCTATTTTGATGCTCCGATTACCAACAAAACTTCTAAAAAATACGGGGTTTCCAGCGATTCTTCCCAACGTTTTGAACGCGGAGCTGATATCGGCATGACCGTATTTGCCTTGCAACGCGCGACCGATTTATTTTTGCAAGCATGTGGCGGCAACGCCAGCCAAATTTGCGATGTATATCCGCAACAGTATGCCAATCCGGTCGTCAAATGTACGCCGAAACAAATCAACGATATTTTAGGCACTGACATTGAAGAAGAAAAACTAAAAGATATTTTCTCTCGTTTAGCCTTGCATTTTGACGCAAACAGCGAAGAATGGTCTTTCCAAGCACCTACCCACCGCCGTGATTTAAACCACCGTTGGGACTTGGCAGAAGAAGCCGCCCGTTTTGCCGGATTTGATTGTATTCCCACAGGTGCTTCCCGCGCATTTGTCAGCTTTAGCGACAACCCTAAAGGAGTAGATTTGTTGGAAATCTTCTCCGACAAATTGGCCGGTTTAGGATTTTTTGAATGCAAAAACATTGATTTTTTGGGTGAAAAAGAATTAAAAGCTTTTGGTTTTGAAGTTAAAAATGCCGTAAAAATCAAAAATGCCATGGCTAAAGGGTGGGATTTTTTACGCCCGACGTTACTGCCGGCACTGCTTAAAAATGTGGAATTCAACGAACGCCGCGGTAATCACGATTTGGCTTTGTTTGAAAACACCCGTACGTTTACCTTGACCAAAGGATTCCCCACGGAAACTTACACCATTGCCGGTGTGTTGTGTGGTCAGCTTACAGCGCAGCCGTTCTTCCAAGGCAAAGAGACCAAACCGGATTTCTTCTTCCTCAAAGGAGTCATGACAAATCTCTTGGCTGAATTTGAAAATGTAACTTTTGTCCCTGCCGAAAAAGCCCCCATATACATGCATCCTAAGATTTGCATGGACATCATGGCTAATGGCAAAAAAATCGGCTCTTTCGGTGCGGTACATCCGCTGACCTTAAAAGAAAGCGGTATCAAAACCGGCGAAGTGTGGGCTTTTGAATTTGCCATTAAACAACTGGAAAAATCTTTCTCTGCACAAAGCTTTAAACCTGCCAAAGCGGCTGCTCAATTTCCGCCGTCTTTGCGCGATTTATCTGTGGTGCTGGACAAAGCGGTTTCTTACGCGAAAATCAAAGATGTTTTGACCAAAGAACAATTACCGGTCAACTTAAGCTTTGATTTAATTGATCTTTACGAAGGAGAGCATGTTCCTCAAGGGAAAAAGAGCGTAACATTTACGTTGGCTTTCTCTGCACCGGACCGCACGTTGAAGGACCAAGAAACAGACCAGGCTTTCCAAACTTTGGTAGAAGCCTTGCGCAACAGCTTAGGAGCTGAACTCAGATAAGTATGCAAGAGAAACTCAAGCAACTGGAACTTTTGGTATCTCAAGCCGCCACCCGCCTGCAAAATTTGCAGAGCGAGGCGGCCGCTTTGCGCCAAAAGGTCCGTTTGCAAGAGGATACCATTACCCGTTTGAAAGAAAGCGAAGCAGAGCTGAAATCACTGCGTGAGTGGAAGAGAAACACCGTCAGTGCGCTTAAAAAGCTGGAAACGCGCATTGACAAAGAAATTGCCCGTGCTCAAGAAGAAGAGAAAAATCTTTTATAGGATAAACTATGGCTAAAAATACCGTAACCGTAGAAATCAAAAAGATACCCGTGGATGTAGAAATACCGGAGCTTGGCTATGTAGAAATTGCCGATCTGGCGGCCCAAGTGGAAAAAGAAATGCTGCGCGTGCAAGAAGATGAAGAAGTAATTGATACCCTGAAGCAAGCTTTAGCCGTGGCACTGTATTTTGCCGCAAAATCTTATTTAAAAGATTTAAAAGATGGCGGAAAATTAAAAGAAGAAGCGGGCCGCTTGGACCAATTAATCAGCAAACTTCAAAATACGTTACAGGCAGATAAATAATCATGATGACAGATGAGTTTATGCCACTGGCCGCCAGACAGGCACCTAAAAAAATAGAAGATTTTGCCGGACAGCCTCACTTGTTGGGCGAAGGAAAAATGTTGCGGCGCTTGCTGGAAACCGATACCCTTAAGTCTGCTGTCTTCTTTGGACCTCCGGGCTGTGGAAAAACAGCGACTGCACGTTTTGTGGCCAGCCGTACGCAAGCCCATGCCGTGGAACTCAACGCAGCAGCCGCCGGTGTGGCCGATTTAAAAAAAGTACTGGCTGAAGCTAAAGATCGTGCGCGTACTCCTACTTTTGAAGAACGCCGCACATTACTCATTTTAGATGAAATTCATCATTTCAACAAAACACAACAAGATGTCCTTTTACCCAGTGTAGAACGCGGAGACATCATCTTGATCGGCATCACGACAGAAAACCCTTATTTTTACATCAACAATGCATTACTTTCCCGTTTCTCCGTATTTGAATTTAAACCGCTTGAAAACAAAGACTTACAGAAAATTTTAAACCGTGCTGCCGAAAAAGAGAATCTTTGTTTAAGTCAAGACGCGGCCGATTATTTTATTACACAGGCCAACGGTGACGGACGGAAGATATTAAACGCTTTGGAAATTGCCTCCTTAACCACCGACCCCGATAAAAAAGGCATTAAACAAATTGATTTAGATACGGCCAAAGAATGTATCCAAAAACGCCATTTAAACTACGATAAAAAAGGCGATGAACATTATGACGTTATTTCCGCCTTTATCAAATCTATGCGCGGCTCAGACCCCGATGCCGCCGTGTATTGGCTGGCACGTATGCTAGAAAGCGGAGAGGACCCGCGTTTCATTGCGCGGCGTATTTTGATTTGTGCCAGCGAAGATGTAGGATTAGCAGAGCCGGCAGCCCTAATGATTGCCCAAGCGGCCTTTAAATCAGCCGAAGTACTGGGTATGCCCGAAGTACGCATTCCTTTGGCCCATGCCGCCATCTATGTAGCGTGTGCGCCGAAAAGCAACTCCGCTTACTTAGCCATTAATGCCGCCATGCAAGAAGTAAGAGAAGGCAAACTGCGTCGTGTACCGGACCATTTGCGCTCCGGAATGAAAAATACGGGCTATAAATACGCGCACGACTTTCCCAACCACTATGTAAAGCAAGCCTATATGCCGGACCCTGTACAATTCTTTCACCCCACGGCTCAAGGCAAAGAAGCCGCCTTGGCAGATCGTCTGAAAAAAATAAAAGGGGAAAAATAATGGAACCGGAAGCTCCTTTCAGAGGACAAATTTTCTCCGTTACCGCCATCACTTTAGCTATTAAGCAAATGATGGAGGGGGTTTTTCGCGGAGTGTTTGTAGAAGGGGAAATCAGCGGCCTGCGCCAAGCTTCCAGCGGGCACATTTATTTTGATTTAAAAGACCGCGATGCGCTATTGGCAGCAGTGATGTTTAAATGGGACGCACGCAAAAGTTTGGCAGAGCTGCAAGACGGCCTGCAAGTACGTGTGTTTGGAGATTTGTCCTGCTATGCCAAACAAGGCAAATATCAAATCGTTTGCAAAAGCGTGGAAGCCCTGCACAAAGGAAATTTATTTTTAGAATTTGAAAAACTCAAAAAGAAACTGGAAAAAGAAGGGCTTTTTGATGAAAGAAACAAAAAGCCCATTCCTTCTTTTCCGCGCAGAATAGGCGTAGTTACCTCCCCTACGGGAGCGGCTATCCGAGATATTTTATCCGTCTTAAAACGCCGCTGCCCTAATGTGGAAGTAATTTTGGCTCCTGCTTTAGTGCAGGGTGAAGGGGCGGCCGCTCAAATCGCTCAAGCTATTTTAGATTTAAACGCACTTTCTCCGGCACCCGATGTGCTTTTGGTAGGACGCGGCGGCGGAAGCATGGAAGATTTGTGGGCTTTTAATGAAGAACCCGTGGCACGTGCTATTTTTGAAAGCAAAATCCCCGTCATTTCCTGTGTAGGGCACGAAATTGATTTTACGATTGCAGACTTTGTAGCGGACCTGCGCGCTCCTACACCGTCGGCCGCGGCGGAACTGGTGGTACAAAATGCAGAAGGGGTCCACAATCACATTGCTCAGTTGCAAAAGCGCTTATTCCAAGCTGTCAGCTTGTTTTACGAAAGGGCCAAAGCGCGTGTGGAATTGGCTGTCAACAGCCGTATTTTTAAGCACCCTGAGCTTTTAACCCAAGAAAAAGAACAACGCTTAGATGATTTAACTCTCTCTTTAGAAACCGCTTTGGAAAAACAATTAACCCAAACGGAAACTCGTTTGGAACTTTTAAGCCAGAAACTACAAGCATTAAGTCCCTTTTCCGTATTAGGCAGGGGGTACAGCATCACCAGAAACGCGGAAGGAAAAATTATTTCCCGCGTCAATCAAACCAAAGAACAAGAACTGATTTTTGTACAAGTAAAAGACGGCATGATCCGTGCGGAGGTAAAATGAAAAACAGCTTTGAAGACAAATTAAACCGTTTGGAAGAAATCGTGGCTTTATTGGAAGAAGAACAAACCGATTTAGATGCTTCGGTAAAGCTCTTTGAAGAGGGAATCGCCCTTTCCAAAGAAATGAGCACCAAACTGCAAGAAGTAAAATTTAAAGTAAAAGCTCTTAAGAAAAAAGGGGCTGAACTTTTGACCGAACCTTTTGAAGAAACGGAAGAAACCGATGGCGAATAAAAAATTACGTTTGGATATGGCTCTGGTAGAGCAAGGATTTTTCCCCAGTCGCACCCGGGCACAGGCTTCCATTATGGCAGGGGAAGTATTGGTTAACGGCCAGCAAGACACCCGTGCAGACCGCACTATCCTGCCAGAAGATGTGATTTGCTTAAAAGAGAAATCTTGCCCTTATGTGTCGCGCGGCGGGCTGAAACTGGCCGGAGCTTTGAAAGAGTGGAACATTGATATTAAAAATAAAGTATGTGTGGACATCGGTGTGGCTACGGGCGGATTTAGCGATTGTATGATTCAGGCCGGAGCCAAAGAAGTGTACGGTGTGGATGTGGGCAAAGGACAATTGGCCGATGAAATGCGCCGCTACAGCAATTTTCATTTTCGCCCCGAAACCAATGCCCGCTATATGACTGCCGATTTGTTTGAAAATGCACCACAATTTGCTGCGGTGGATGTTTCTTTCATTTCTCTAACCATGATTATGGAGCCTTTATTTAAAGTGATGGCACCCGTAGCCGAAGTGGTGTTTTTGATTAAGCCCCAATTTGAACTGAGCCCCAAACAAGTGCCGCACGGCATTGTAAAGACGGAGGAAAACCGCCAGCTCGCCATTGAGCGCGTGCAAAAATTCTTTGAAGAGAATTTAAAAGAAAAATATGGCGGCACAAGCGGCGCTCTGATTGAAAGCCCGATTAAAGGCACTCACGGAAACATAGAGTATTTATGGCATGTAAAAATAAAAAAACCCGCCTTTTAAGCGGGTTTTTATAAAACTACGACTGGTTAGTCATTATTAAAACCTAACACACGGCACATGCCGGCATAATCTTTTCCATCGGAGTTTCCTCTATCGTCTCCACAAGTCATTTCTCTTTCAGGACATTTGCCTAACATTAAGTTGTTGTTAATAGTGCCGTTCTCTATGGGGTAGGCCCAAAAACAGCCTCCATTGGATTCATAAGACCAATTTTTTGTCTGGAAACAATATTGATCTTCTACACAATCATCCGTTACGGTACCCGGCACATCAATGACCAGTTTGTCAAAAATGGTTTCTGCATCATCACATTCTCCGGGGGTTTCCAATTTACACAATTCATGGGCTCTTCCTAAAGCAGACATCATGCTGGCAGCTTCTGCATAGCGTGCTTTAAATACCGCTTTTTGGTATTGCGGCAAAGACACCGAAGACAAGATGCCGATAATAAGTACCACTACTAACAGTTCTATCAATGTAAAACCTTTCTTCATTATTTTCTCCTCGCAAAAACAGAGATCCTTTGTTTTAAAAGGACCTTCTTTCGTCTCTAAAATTGTAACACATAAAGAAAAAAAGGGTCAAGAAAAAATCTTTTAAGATTGCATAAAAGTAAAAACCCCGCGCAAGGCGGGGCTTTCATCTCAAATTATTTCTGATTAGACAACTTCCACTGAGCATACTTGGTCCAAAATTCTTCCAATGTTTCTTCCAGTACCCATTCGGGGTCTATTTCTCTTCCTAACAGTTTTTTTACGGTGGTGGCTGTTTGGCTTAAAGAAGGACCTATTTTGTTATTTACATTTATCCCCACACCCAAAAGGACCCATTGTGTTTTTTCTTCCAAGGAAGAAGATTCCAACAAAATACCACAAATTTTTTTCAAAGATTTTGTTTTTTCTTCCCAAACCAAAACATCATTGGGATATTTAATTTTGGTTTTAAATCCAAAAAGTTTTTTGAGTACCGTTTGCACGGCTTCAGCCGTTTTAATGCTTAATGAAGATGTATAAGCCACATCTTTTTGCGGGCGAAGAATAAGCGTAAAATATACGCCGCCGCGTTTGGCATCCCAAGAGCGCTCAAACTGCCCACGACCGCCGGTTTGCTCATACGCCAGCACCAAAGTGCCGTCCTCAGCTCCGTTTAAAGCCAGTTCTCGTGCTAAATTTTGCGTACTGTCAATTACATCTACGCTTACCATGCGGCTGACAGAAGGGATAGAGAGTGTTCTTTCTTCCATATATATATTTTAGCAATTATTTCAGCTTCATCTGTTTGATTTCAAACAGTTTGTCGCGCAAGTCAGCAGCTAACTCAAAGTTTAAATTATCGGCCGCTTCACGCATTTGTTTTTCCAGTTCAGCTGCTATTTTATGAATATTTTTAGCTGTCGGCACGGGTAAAGCTTCATGCAAAATGCCCAACCCGTCACTTTTGGCAGATGCTTCAAATTCTTTCAGCTCCACTTCCGCTTTCTCAATGGTTTTAGGTGTAATATGATGCTCTTTGTTATATGCTTCTTGAATGGCACGGCGGCGGTTCATTTCGCCCAAAGCATATTTCATGCTTTCGGTTTCTCGGTCCGCGTACAGAATGACCTCGCCTCCTACATTGCGTGCGGCACGGCCCGATATTTGAATGAGTGTGGTGGCATTTCTTAAAAACCCTTCATTATCTGCTCCCAAAATAGCCACTAACCCCACTTGCGGAATATCAATACCTTCGCGCAGCAAGTTAATCCCTACCAAAACATCAAATACCCCTTGCCGAAATTGCTTTAAAATTTCCACGCGCTCCAAAGCATCAATATCTGAATGTAAGTAGCGCGTTTTGACCCCTTTTTCTATCAAGAAAGAACTCAAGTCTTCCGCTGTTTTTTTGGTTAAAGACAGCACAAGGGTACGTTGTTTCTTTTCAATATGCTCTTTAATTTTACCAAGCAAATGATCTATCTGCCCAAAGCTAGGGTGTACAATGACTTTAGGGTCCAAAAGCCCCGTCGGGCGGATAACCTGCTCCACCACTTCACCTTGACTGGCCTGCAACTCATAAGGACCGGGGGTAGCCGATACAAAAATGGTAGAAGGGAGCAAGCTTTCAAACTCGTCAAATTTGAGCGGACGGTTATCTAAAGCAGACGGCAAGCGAAACCCAAAATCTACCAACATTTGTTTGCGTGATTGATCTCCGTTAAACATTCCGCGCACCTGTGGCAGTGCTACGTGGCTTTCGTCTACTATCATTAAAAAGTCATCATACTTGCGGAAATAATCTATCAGACAATTGGGTCTATCCCCCACAGCACGCCCGTCCATATATCGCGAATAATTTTCAATACCGGGGCAAAAACCGGCTTGCTCTATCATTTCCAAATCATACTCGGTGCGTTGTTTGAGGCGATAGGCTTCCATTTCTTTACCCTGTGCTTGCAGCTCTGCATGGCGCACGGCTAAATCTGCACGGATTTGGGTTAAGGCCCTTTCTCTATCTTCATCTCTCACCACAAAATGCTTGGAGGGATATACCCACGCTTGCTCAATTTCCGATACAATATTACCTGTAATAGGATGTATTTCATAAATATTGGCAATCGTCTTGCCTTTTATTTCCACACGCACGGCATTGGTCCCGTATGGTGGAAAAATATCCACATACGGCCCGCGCATACGAAAGGTACCGCTGTTAAATTCCATTTCATTTCGGGTATATTGAATTTTAATCAGCAGCCCGCCCAATTGACCGCGGGATATTTCGGCACCCTTTTTTAAATACACACACAGCTCACTGTAGCTGTCGGGGGAGCCTATATTGTAAATACAAGAAACGGAAGCTACTACTATCGTGTCTCTGCGCGTAAGCAAAGAAGTGGTGGCTTTTAAACGAAGCTTATCTATATGGTCATTGACGGCGGAATCTTTTTCAATATAAGTATCGGTTTGAGGAATATATGCTTCTGGTTGGTAATAATCGTAATAAGAAATAAAATACTCTACCGCGTTTTCAGGAAAAAACTGTTTAAACTCGGCATACAGCTGCGCTGCTAATACTTTATTAGGAGATAAAATCAACGTAGGTCTGTTTAACTTTTCAATTACATTGGCAATGGTAAAAGTTTTACCCGAACCCGTCACTCCCAATAAAGTTTGGCATTTTTGACCGTCCAACACACCACGCGTCAGCGCCTCTATGGCTTTGGGCTGATCGCCGGACGGAGCAAAAGGAGATACCAGTTTAAAACGTTCCATAAAAATATTGTACACAAAAAAAGAGGAGCCCTGCCGAAGGCTCCTCTTTTACACTTAAAATTTTTTGATTAGACGGCACCGTGAATAAAATTGGAGTTTAATACCCCCGGTAAAAGCTGGGCCACACCGTCAATCATAAACTGCATGGCAATGGCACACAAAATCATACCCATAAAACGAATCACAATTTGTGTTCCGTTACTTCCAAGTAAGTCAAAAATAGAGCGAGATACCGCCAAACACGCACCCACCACTGCAGTAGCCAAAAAAAGCACCAAAAGCATCATCATAAACATCGGAAAACTTTCCACCTTTTCAGCATACAACACTACCGTCGTAATAGACCCCGGGCCTACAAACAAAGGCATCGCCACCGGCACAACAATATGGCTTAAGCGGCTGCGCGCTTGAGAGAAAGTGCCGCCTTGAGAAGAAGCGGTTTGAATGCCGCCTTCATCAAATTTGCTTTTACCTTGCAACATGCGAAGACCGACAATTAAAATGATAATGGACCCCGCCAAACGGAAAGCAGGCAAGGTAATACCAAATAAATTTAAAATCTGCGTACCGAAAACAAAGAAAACCGCCAACATAATAAACATGGAAACAGACATTAATACTGCTACCGCGCGTTGCACTTTGGAATTATCGCTTTGTACGTGTTCCAAGAATATAGGCACGTTTCCGATAGGATTTAAAATGGCCAAAATACCGATAAATGCGTTAAACAACAGACTCCATTCCATATGTTTATTACAAGCTCCTTATTTAGGTAAAATTTACTCCTATTTAAAGTATATCAAAATAGCAACATATCTCGGTATCTTTCATAAAAAACCCGCTTTCAATAAGCGGGTTTTTATAAAACTATGACTGGTTAGTCATTATTAAAACCTAACACACGGCACATGCCGGCATAGTCTTTTCCTCCACCCATATCTCTATCGTCGTAGCATCTCATTTCACTTTCATGACATTTGCTTAACATTAAGTTGTTATTAATAGTGCCGTTCTCTATGGGGTAGGCCCAAAAACAATCAGAATTATCATTTTCATAAGACCAATTTTTCGTTTGAAAACAAACATCATCTTCCACACAGTCATTCGTTACGGTACCCGGAACATCAATGACCAGTTTGTCAAAAATAGTTTCTGCATTCCCACATTCTCCGGGGGTTTCCAATTCACACAAATCATAGGCTCTTCCTAAAGCAGACATCATGCTGGCAGCCTCGGCATAGCGTGCTTTAAATACCGCTTTTTGGTATTGCGGCAAAGACACCGAAGACAAAATGCCGATAATAAGTACCACTACTAACAGTTCTATCAACGTAAAACCTTTCTTCATAATTTTCTCCTCGCGAAAACAGAGATCCTTTGTTTTAAAAGGACCTTCTTTCGTCTCTAAAATTGTAACACATCAAGAAAAAAGGGTCAAGAAAAGAAACTTTTGAAAAAATTAATTAAATCTATTCATGGCCCGTTCAAGGCCGTCTTTTAGGTAAACATCCAATGCTTCCGCCGCACGATCTATTGCGCACTTCAAAACGGGGGTTTCTTCTTTGGTAAATTTGGCAAGTACAAAGTTGGCTGCGTCAAATTTTTCGGGCTTGGGGCCGATGCCTACACGCAAACGGGCAATTTTGTCCGTGCCTAAAAGTTCAATGATATTTTTCATGCCTTTTTGTCCGCCGGCAGAACCGGAAGGGCGCAAGCGCAAATCTCCCAAGTTCAAAGACATATCATCAAAACACACGAGGATATTAGAGGTAGGAATTTTGTAGAATCGGGCCAGACTAGACACCATCTGACCCGATAAATTCATATACGTCATCGGTTTTACGATAAAAACTTCCTTACCGTCTACCGACAATTTGGCATACTCTCCCAATTTTTGCCAAGGCTGGAAAGAGGCACTGTAAGAACGGGCAAAAGCATCTGCCACCATAAACCCGGCATTGTGACGGGTTTTTTCATACTGTGCACCCGGGTTACCCAGCCCGGCGATGAGAAAGCGGTCCAATTTATTTTCCTTTGGTTAAATTGCCGTCGGCATCTTTTTTGCCTTTGGTGGAAGAGCTTTCCGGCTGAGCAGCAGCATCAGCGCTAGAAGCTTCTTCTTCTTTCGGCAAGGCCAAGTGCACCACCGGAGCTTGAGCATCGGTAATGAGTTCTACGCCTTTGGGCAATTTGATATCGCCGGCGGAAATACCGCTGGTGATGGTAACATTGGTGATATCTACTTCAATTTCGTGCGGGATGTTGCTCACCAAGGCGCGTACTTCAATTTCGCGCAAGATGTGTTCCACCATGGCACCATGAGTTTTAACGTCGGCAGATTCACCCACCAATTTAACGGGGACGACTACGTCCATGGTGTCTTTCAAAGATACGCGTTGAAAGTCAGCATGAATCGGCAAGTCCGTTACCACGTGGTATTGGATTTCTTTGATTAAAGCTTGTTCTTTACCTTCGGGGAGGTTGATTTCCACGATGGTGTTTTTACCCGCTTTTACGATTTTTTCCAAATCTTTCATGGTGATCGTAATGCTTACGGGGTTTTTGTGTCCGCCATAGATAACGGCCGGTACTTTCTTTTCAGCGCGGATTTTGCTGAGTTCGCCTTTTACACCTTCACCGGTTCTAATGGTGGCGGTAATGTTGAGTTCTTCCATTGTACTTACACTCCTTATGTATTGAAAAACTAATTAAACATGTCGCTGATGGAGCGACCGTCGTGGTTACGTCTGATAGCATCTGCCAAGATATAAGAGACGGAGAGCATATCTACTTTCGGTCCCAAATCTCTTTCGGGCAGAGAGTCCGTAATGATTAGTTTTTTAATAGCTGATTTATTAATTTTGTCGATGGCATTGCGAGAAAGCAAACCATGAGAGCACGCAGCATACACTTCGCGCGCGCCTTGTTCTTTGATCTTGGTAGCCACGGTGGTTAAAGTACCCGCCGTATCCACAATGTCATCAAAAATGATAGCCACTTTGTCTTTTACATCACCAATTACATTGTACACCACCGCCTCATTGGCTTTCGGGCGGCGTTTGTCAATGATGACCAGGCCGGCGTCCATACGCGCGGCAAATTTGCGGGCGCGTTCCACACCGCCCACATCGGGAGAAATGACCACTAAATCTTTACGGTCAAAATCTTTAAAGTAATCTAAAAATACGCTTCTGGCGCGCAAATGATCTACCGGAATATCAAAGAAACCTTGAATTTGACCGGCATGCAAATCAAGCGTCATAATGCGGTCAGCACCGGCTTTGGCAATCAGGTTGCTAGCCAATTTGGCTGTAATGGGTACGCGGGCAGCGGCTTTGCGGTCGGCACGGGCATAACCGAAATACGGAATGACTACCGTAATTTTACCGGCACTGGCACGTTTAAAAGCGTCCACCATAATCAAAAGCTCCATCAAGTTTTCATTGACAGGGGGGCAGGTGCTTTGAATCAAATAACAATCATGGGCGCGCACAGATTCCAAAATCTGCACATCAATTTCGCCGTCGGCAAAGCGTTCCACGCGGATCTTGCCCAAATCCATTCCCAAGTGGGAAGCAATCTTTTGGGCTAAGGCCGGATTGGCATTGCCGGAAAAAATGCGTAAATCTCCGTTTACGGTTTTAGTCATGTTTTTTTATACCTTTGTTTTCTAATACAACCTGACGCGCACGCGCAATAGCCAAAGAGCCTTCCGGCACTTCTTTGGTAATTGTGGAGCCCGCGCCTATTTTACTGTAGGCTTTTACCTCTACAGGCGCAACAAAATTGACATTGGAGCCCACAAAACTATGGTCCCCAATTACAGTGCGATGTTTCTTTTCACCGTCATAATTGCAAGTAATGGTACCGGCACCAATATTTACTCCGGCGCCCATATCCGTATCGCCGATATAAGTAAGGTGATTTACCTTAGAGCCTTCTCCGATGACGGAATTTTTAATCTCGCAAAAGTTCCCCACTTTGGCTTTCTTTTTCAGCGTAGATTTCGGACGTAAGTGTGCATAGGGGCCCACCTCACAATTGTCTTCAATCACGCTGTTTTCAATATAGCTGCCCATTTTGATAAAAACATTATCGCCGATAATAGAATCGGTAATAAACACACTGCCGTCCAAACGGCAGTTTTTGCCGATTACCGTTTTTCCTTTTAAATAACAGCCGGGGCAAATAATAGTGTCTTCGCCCACTTGCACTTCTTCGTCAATATACACTTCTTTCGGGCGGACCAAACGGACCCCGTTATCCATCAGTTTATCGGCAATACGGGCACGCATTAAATCTTCAGCCAAAGCCAATTCTTGGCGACTGTTGACGCCTAAGGCTTGTTGATAATCGGCCGTATTGAAGACCAAAACAGGGGTTTGGAAGTCTTTGATAAAAGATAAAGTATCCGTTAAATAAAATTCTTGTTTCAACCCTTGCGGTTTTAACAGAGCCAACGCAGAAACCAAATCTTTGCCGTTAAACACATACATACCGCCGTTGACTTCGGTAACTTTTTTGGTTTTTTCATCGGCATCATTTTCTTCCACAATGCAGTCAAAAGTGCCGTCTTTTTCACGCAAAATACGGCCGTAGCCCGTAGGGTTCGGCACGGTAACACCCAACACCATAGCACCGGCTTTTTCTGTTTCAAAAATACTGTACATTTGTTGCAAGGTTTCGGGGCGAATCATCGGCGCGTCCCCGTTTAATACCATAACGGCTTCAAATTTGCTCAGCAAAGGCAAGGCAGCCCGCACCGCACCGCCGGAGCCGTTTAACTCTTTTTGTTCGGCAAAAACAACCGGCGCTTTGATACCCCACGCTTGTAAATTTTCGGTAATGGTTTGCATCAGCAGTTGCGCTTCATGCCCGACAACAACACAAATCGCGCCCGGGTTTAAACTCTGGGCGGCACGCAAACTGTGCGCAATCATAGGAATCCCACACACGCGGTGCAGGGGTTTAGGAAGGGAGGACTTCATTCTGGTGCCTTTACCGGCGGCCAAAATGAGTACACAAAGATTTTTTTGGGCTACCATTTTGTTTAACTCTTGCCTAAAAAAGATCTAATTTGTCTCAAACAAATTATTATAAATATTATACCAAAAATAAGCGCCGTGCGCTAGGATTGGCATAACGCCTGCTCTAGGCCCAAGCATTACTTATATTTTAGCAATTTTTCGGAGTGAAAAAGACCGTTTACTTAACAGCAACCACATGTCCCCTCGTCTTCTATATTTAGAAGTTTTAAAACATCAAAAGGAGCTTCTTCATCAACACATCCGCTATAACCACCAGAAAAATGACCGTCTTCGTGAATACAAACACAAACATCGTATTTTTTATAAAGCGCTTGCGCCATTATTTTTGACCCGTCAGCCGATACCCCATTACCAAACATGAACTTAAAAAATTTAGTATCTCTTATGCCAGGAGAGTTCGCCACAACATCCCCAATTTCTATATCTAGGTTTTCTGGAACTGCACATATGTTTCCCTCACAGCACAAATCCCCTACGCTTTCACCTGTGCTTAACATGCACACTTTTTCTGCATCGGCAATGGCTTTCAAACCAACGAAAGCTTGTGAAAAATGGCTTTTGGTAACCGCTTTTTGATATTGCGGTAACGCCACGGCAGATAAAATACCGATAATTAAAACAACTACTAATAACTCAATCAGCGTAAAACCTTGTTTCATAATACATTCTCCTTTTGCTACAATTTTTCCGTCCGAAAAATTGTAGCAAAAAAAAAAAACGGTCAAGCTTTTTCTTTTTCCCCGACGGAAAAATAACCAAAACGAAAACAACGCTATATCCCCCGCAAAAATATTGCAAACTAATCTGATTTTCTACTGGAAAAAAATCAAAAGAAGCATTAGAATATTTATGTAGCCTGTTTGTCTTTATAAAATTTCTTTTATCATCAAAAAAGGATAGGTGCGATTATGGAAGATATCATCGTGAAAGTTTTGCTTGCTTTGGTTTTGGGCGGCGTCATGGGCCTTGAGCGCCAATACAACGATAAACCCGCCGGCTATGCCACCAACTCTATTATTTGTGTGGGGGCTGCCCTGTTTACCATTCTTTCTTTGAAGATGGGAGAAATGGGCGGAGACCCCGGCCGTATTGCAGCGCAAATTGTGTCCGGTGTCGGATTTTTGGGCGCAGGAGCTATTTTGCGTGAGGGCAATAAAGTTTCCGGTTTAACCACCGCCGCGGCCGTGTGGCTGGTGGCCGCTATCGGTATGGCGGTAGGTTACGGGCAATATGTATTGGCTTCCGGTGCGTGTGCGCTGATTTTGCTGATGCAACTGGGCGTGCGCCGCACTTTGGGCTTGGTGGAAAAATTACGCCGATATGATACTTTTTTTCTTACCTGTCAGCCTCATTGGACCGTGATAGATAAAATTCGCCAAACCATTGAGGCACAAAACGTGCAAATTTTAAAACAAGAAGTTTCCAAACATGATGGTCATTTTCACGTAACCATTGTGGGCACTTTTACAGGGCATGAATTCCAAAAACTAACCAAAGAACTTTTGGAAATGCCCGAAGTAACCAGCTTATATAAATAAACAGCAAACTATGCAAATCCCCTTGTTTGACCTGCAACGTCAGCATGATTCTTTGCGCACGCAGCTTAATGCCGCGGCGCTAGATGCGCTTAACTCCATGCAGTGGCTTTTGGGACCACAAACGGAAAATTTTGAAAAAGAAATGGCCTCTCTTTTGGGAGTGAAATATTGTATTTCTTGCTCATCAGGCGCAAGCGCCATACAGCTGGCTTTGATGGCAGCAGGCATACAAGAAGGCGATGAAGTGATTACCACTCCTTTTACGTTTATGGCCACCACGTCTTCTATTTCTCTGACGGGAGCCAAATTTGTATTTGCCGATATTGATCCCCAGACTTATAATATAGACCCCAAAGATATTGCCCGTAAAATCACCCGTAAAACCAAAGCTATTTTACCCGTTCATCTATACGGAGCTGCGGCAGATATGCGCGGTATTATGGCTTTGGCAAACGAACACGGTCTGAAAGTGATAGAAGACTGCGCTCAATCTCTTTTAGCTATGTCACAAGGAGTAAAAACGGGCGGTATCGGGCATGCGGGGGCCTTTAGTTTTTATCCCAGTAAAAATTTGGGGGCTTGCGGAGATGCCGGTGCCATTACCACCAATGAGGAAGAATTGGCCAATCGTTGCCGCAGTTTGCGCCACGACGGACGCAATAAAGACAAAGAGTACGAGCACGATTTGGAAGGGTCCACCCTGCGTATGGACGAAGTACAGGCAGCGATTTTGCGCGTAAAATTAAAACATTTAAAAGACTGGACGACAGCCCGTCAAAAAATTGCCACATGGTATGAGTATGGCTTACAAGGACTGCCCGTAACACTGCCGACGTCTTTGCCTAACAATACACACGCTTATTGCGTATATACGGTACGTTGCCCGAATAGAGACAAACTACAAGTGTATCTCAAAGAAAATGGCATCTCCACAGCCGTATATTACCCCGTGCCGCTCTACCGTCAACCGGCATACAAACATTTGGGGTACCGAAAGCAAGATTTTCCTGTTACGGAAACAGCCTGCCAAGAAGTGTTGTCCCTGCCGATGTTTCCGCAATTAACAGAAGAAGAAGTAATGTATGTATGCGAATGTATCCAAAAGTTTTACCGAAAATAAAACACCCCGCTAAGCGGGGTGTTTTTAGTCCTTACAAATTATCCCAAACGATGCTTTTTGACTTTCATGCGCGTAAGCGCCTGTTTGATTTCTATCTCGGCCAGTTCAAAGTCTATATCGGCATCTTTTTTGGATAAAGATTCTTTGGCTCGTTTGATTTTTTGCTTTTCTTCCTCTTCGTCAATTTCTCCGGCAAGACCTGCACTTTCCGCAAAAACATTCACACTTTCATGCAAAATTTCGGCAAAACCTCCCAATACGGCAAATTCTTCTTCCTGTCCGTCTTTCTTGTAGCGAAGAGAACCAAAACCAAGCTGCACCATCATCGGGATATGCCCCGGCAAAACACCCAATTCCCCTTGAAAAGCGGGCAAAACAACACTCTGCACTTCCAAGTCGGCCAGCAGTTGCTTTTGAGGGGTAATCAAGTTTAATTTAAGGGTTTTAGGCATAATCATTCAGCGTCTTTTTCCTTAATTTTCTCATAGTTGGCCAAGACATCTTCAATACCGCCACACATGAAGAAACAAGATTCGGGAATATGGTCATAATCACCGTTAACGATCCCTTTAAAAGATTTAATCGTGTCGGCACGTTTAACATATTTCCCGGGACGACCCGTAAACTGTTCGCCCACCGCAAACGGTTGGGAAAGGAATTTCTGAATTTTACGGGCACGGTTAACCGTGTTTTTATCTTCGTCAGACAGTTCGTCCATACCCAAAATGGCGATGATATCTTGCAAATCTTTATACTTTTGCAAGACGCGGCGAACATCTTGAGCCACTTTGTAGTGTTCTTCCCCTATAATACGCGGGTCCAAAATACGGGAAGTGGAGTCCAACGGGTCCACAGCTGGATAAATACCCAAACTGGCTAAATTACGAGAAAGAACCGTTGTGGCATCTAAGTGAGAAAAGGTAGCAGCCACACCGGGGTCAGTCAAGTCGTCCGCCGGCACATACACAGCCTGAATGGAGGTAATGGCGCCTTTTTTGGTAGAGGTAATACGCTCTTGCAAGTTACCTATTTCCGTGTTTAATGTAGGCTGATAACCTACCGCCGAAGGCATACGGCCTAAAAGAGCAGATACTTCGGAGTTGGCCAACACAAAGCGGAAAATATTATCCAAGAAAAGCAATACGTCTTGGCCTTTTTCATCGCGGAAATATTCTGCCTGCGTCAAAGCGGTTAATGCCACTTTGGCACGCGCACCCGGTGGTTCGTTCATCTGGCCATATACCAACACCGTTTTATCAAGTACTGTGCTACCGTCTTTAAGTTTGGTGTCTTGTAATTCTAACCACAAATCGTTGCCTTCGCGGCTTCTTTCGCCCACGCCACCAAATACAGAGCTTCCGTGGTGTTCACGGGCTACGTTATTGATAAGTTCCATGATAAGCACGGTTTTTCCTACACCGGCACCGCCAAATAAACCTACTTTACCGCCTTTCATATACGGAGCGATTAAGTCCACCACTTTAATACCGGTTTCAAACAATTCCGGCGTCGGGTTTTGATCCTGCAGGGAGGGAGGATCTCTGTGAATAGGCATATGCGCCGCCCCTTCAATAGGACCGCGGTGGTCTTGTGCTTGGCCAAGTACGTTCATAAGTCTGCCCAAACAGGCTTCGCCCACTGGTACTTTTAAAGCAGCACCTGTGTCGCGCGCTTCGGCTCCGCGTTGCAAACCGTCCGTACTTTCCAAAGCGACACAGCGCACAATTCCATCACCCATTTGTTGGGCCACTTCCGCCAAAATTACTTTATCGGCAGAAAGCTGAATTTCAATAGCATTTTCAATAGCGGGTAAATGGGCTTGGTCAAATTGAATATCAATAGCGGCGCCAATTACCTGACTTACTTTTCCCTTATTCATAGTTGTTCCCCTGCGTGGTTTAACCGTTTAGAGCTTCCGCTCCGTTTACAATATCTAAAATCTCGTCCGTAATGCCGGCTTGGCGGACTTTATTGAGCTTTACGCCCAGCGCATCTGCCAACTCTCCTGCGTTTTTGCTGGCGGCGTCCATGGCATTCATAGTAGCAGCTAAATTAGCCGCTTGGCTTTCCAGTAAAACACGGAACATATTTGCCTTAATCAAACGCGGCACTAAAATTTTAAAAATTTCTTTGACATCCGGCTCAAATAAAAATTCATGATCGTCTTTTTCTTTTATTTCTTCATCTAAAGTAAACGGCAAAATTTTATATTGAGCCAAACGTTGGCTGCCCATAGATTTAAAATCGTTGTACAACAGCGTAACGGAAGAAAGATTTTTTCCAAAAAATTCTTTCATTATCGCTTCGCCCAAAAGCTCCGCGTGGACGTACTGCACTTTGGGAAAAACACCCACACTGTCATATACGATATTTATATTTTTGTGACGGATACGATTAATAAAATCTTTGCCTTTTTTACCAACGCAAAATACCGATATTTCTTTGTCTTGGTTTTCCTTTAAAAAAGCAATCGCAGCCCTTAAAATAACGGCATTAAAAGAGCCGCACAGGCCTTTATCTCCCGTAATAACGATAAGACCCATTTTATTTGGGTTTCCCGTTTGATTGACAAACAAACGAGATGCCCAACTTTCTTTTCCGTCCACTTCTTGCGGCAACGCCAAAACTTCTTGTTTTAAATCGGCCACCATTTCCAGCATTTTCTTGGCAAACGGACGCGCATTATCCATGCTTTCCTGCGCCTTGCGAATGCGAGCACTGGAAATCATTTTCATCGTCTGCATGATTTGCTGTGTAGAACGAATGGCTTTGATGTTTTGGCGTATATCGCGCAAAGATTCCATAAAATTTCCTTATTTGTTTTTGCCTTCCAAGATACTTACATAATCGGCAATAGCCGTTTCTAACGTAAAGTCCGGCGTATAACCCGTTTTTTCTTTAGCTAAGCTCATATCGGCTTCGGTTTTGTTTTGGAAGAACGGATACGGATTATCAATATATTCCGGTTCTAAATTGGTACCCAATTCATGATTCAAGCATTTGATAATGTCGTTATAGCTGCGGGCAATACCGGTGGCAGCATTTAATACACAGGTTTCTTTGCCATTTTGCAAAGCGCATAAGTTTGCTTTTACGATATCTTTTACATACACAAAATCGCGCAATTGTTCGCCGTGTTTAAATACGCGCGGCCGTTGACCGGCTTTCATTTGCTTGTACAACTGATAAATCATGCTGGCCATTTTTCCTTTATATTCTTCGCCTGGGCCAAACACATTAAAATAACGCAAACCAATGATTTTCATATCTTGATGGTCGTGAGAGAATTTGCGAGCCAAATTGTCATCAATTACTTTGGAAAAACCGTACACGTTTTCCGGATGAGTAGGTTGGGTTTCTTTCATCGGCACGGCACCGTTGCCATACGTGGCGGCAGAAGAAGCATAAATTACTTTCGGGATTTCATTTTCAGCTGCATAATTAAGCAAATTGCGGAACGCTTCTACGTTTTGCTCCATCATATGTTTTTGATCCATGACGGTAGTATCGGTAATGGCCGCTTCGTGAAAAATAGCATCAAAATAATCATTTTCCGGCAAATATTCAAACAAATCAGCGGCAATCACATCGCCTTTAAAACCGATTAAATTTTTAAAATGACCATTTTTAGTAAAGTCATCAATAACAGTAACTTCATGGCCTTGAGCTTCCAAAGTTTTGGCAATATTGCTGCCGATAAAACCTGCACCGCCGGTTACTAAATATTTTTTCTTACTTTCCATATATTTCTCCTATTTTTCACTCTTAAACACGTTTTTAAATTCTGTTAAAGCCGCATCCATTTTCTGCTTTAATTCGTTCGTCAGATCGGCGGCACGATCCATCTCTTCCGCCAATTCCTTTTTGGCCACAGCCGTCCAAGAAAGCAACTGTTTTTCATATTCGCGCACTTGGCTGACTTCTACTTCGTCGGTATATCCGTTTACACCGGCATACAAGACCAATACTTCCTGCCACAAACGCATGGGCTGATATTGATCTTGCTTTAACAATTCGCTCATACGTTTTCCGCGGGCAATTTGACGTTGAGATTCTTTATCAAGTTCGGACCCGAACTGAGCAAAGCCCTCCAACTCCTGATATTGCGACATATCCACACGCAATGTACCGGCCACTTTGCGCATGGTTTTGCGCTGGGCCGATCCGCCTACGCGAGATACGGATAAACCTACGTTAATGGCAGGTTTTACACCGCTTAAAAACAAATTACTTTCCAAATAAATTTGTCCGTCGGTAATAGAAATAACGTTGGTCGGAATATAGGCAGACACGTCATTGGCTTGCGTCTCAATAATGGGCAAAGCAGTCAAAGAGCCGCCGCCGTTTTCTTTAGACAGTTTACAGGCACGCTCCAACAAGCGGGAATGTAAGTAGAACACGTCTCCGGGATAAGCCTCACGGCCGGGGGGACGGCGCAATAACAAAGACATTTGACGGTAAGCTTGCGCATGTTTGGACAAATCGTCATATACGATCAAAACATCTTTGCCTTTCCACATAAAATATTCCCCGATAGCACAACCGGCATACGGCGCAATATAAAGCATAGAGGCAGGATCTGCCGCTGTGGCGGCTACTACCGTAGTATATTCCATCGCCCCAAAATCAGTTAATGTTTGTACCACTTGGGCAACGGTGCTGTTTTTTTGCCCAATAGCTACATAGATACAAAGACAACGTTGATCTTCCGGTAAATTCTTTTGGTTGATAATAGCATCAATGGCAATCGCCGTTTTACCTGTTTGACGGTCACCGATAATAAGTTCACGTTGTCCTTTGCCGATAGGAACCAAAGCATCAATAGCTTTTAAACCGGTTTGTAAAGGTTGTTTAACGGGTTGTCTTTCCACAATACCGGGAGCTACGATATCCATAGGCATTTCTTTATCGGCTTTAATTTCTCCTTTTCCGTCCAAAGGACGGCCTAACGGATCTACTACGCGGCCGATAATATCTTCTCCGACAGGAATGCTAATTACTTCTCCCGTGCGTTTAACGGTTGTCCCTTCGTTCACCAATTCGTCAGCTCCCATTAATACGCAACCTACATTGTCATACTCCAAGTTCATAGCCATGCCTTTGACACCATTGCCAAAATCTACCAACTCGGAGGATTTTACTTGGTTTAAGCCATATACGCGGGCAATACCGTCACCCACTTGGATCACGGTTCCCACTTCGTTTAAGTCTGCTTTTGTTTCAAACTTTTCAATTTTATCTTTAATGATATTGGTTATTTCTTCGGGTCTTATTGCCATAATTGCACCGTTTATTTGGTTAATTCTTCCCGTAATTTTTCAAATCTTCGTTTTAATGTGCCGTCAATCAGCACATCACCCACTTGCGCACAGATACCGCCTAAAAGAGCAGCGTCCGTTTCATACTGCGCGCGGGCTTTTTTCCCCGTGAAAGAGCTTAATGCTTCTTCCACTTTTTTCTTTTGTTCTTCCGTCAAAGCAAAGGCTGTTTTTACTTTCGCACGCACAATGCCTAAACGTTGGTCCAACAAATCATATACCTGCCTGAGACATTCTTCTAACAAATAATATCTCTTGGCCTCTAAAAGCACACTGATAAAACAAGCGACCGTTTTGTCTTCTTGCAAAACTTCTTGAGCAAAAGCCACTTTTTCAGCAGAAGCCACAGCCGGATCAGCCATCAAAGTTTGTGCCTGCTTAAGCACTTCCGTAGCCGCAAGCAAAGCGTCAAAGCGCGCCTGTGCTTGCTCTGTATTGCCACTAAGAGCATCAAAGGCTTTGGCATATCTTTGGGCTAAAATCCGGTCTGTACTTTTCATAAATTATTTCCCTGCTTTACTTACTTCTTGCAAAACTTCGTCCACTGCTTTAGCAGCCGTTTGTTCGGTTATTTGCTGTTGCGCAATTTTAACCGCAGCGGCCAAAGCCGTGCTGACTATTTCTTTGCGCACTTCTTGTAAGGCTTTCTCTTTTTCAGCAGTAATTTGAGCCTTTGCTTGCGTTAATAAATGCTCCGCTTGCCGTTGGCTTTCCGCCAAAATTTGTTCTTTTTGGGCATTACCTGCCGCTACCGCTTCTTGCATTTTAGCGGTAGCTTCTGCGGAGATTTCTTTTAATTTGGCATCTAATTCTTCTTTTATGTTTTGCGCTTCTTGACGAGCTTCTGCGGCAGCTTGTTTGTCTTGCGCGATTTGTTTTTCGCGTTTTTCAAGCGCCCCGATAATGCCTTTCCAAGCGAATTTATGCAAAAGCCAAACCAAGAGCAAGAAGTTGACTATCGTCAATGCCATAACCCCGAAATCGGGATTTAATAAATTTTCCATGTTTCCTCTTTTCGGAAAATAAAAATTACATGACCATCGTTAACAAACAAATCACCAAGCCCAACATAGCAGCCCCTTCTAACAAGGCGGCAATGATGATCATGGTTGTACGAATGGCGTTGGCAGCTTCGGGTTGACGGGCGGTACCTTCTAAAGCGGCATTACCGATTTTTCCTAAGCCCAAAGCGGCTCCGATAACAGTAAGAGCTGCACCAAGACCGGCAGCTACGAATTTAAGTGCGGCAAGTTCCATTTTTTCTCTCCTTTTGCGGGAAATATCCCGCTTGTTTAAAAATTAGTGCGAATGAACGACAAGCCCTACATAAATAGACGTCAGCAAGGTAAAAACATATGCCTGCAAAAACGCTACCAACAACTCTAAAAACGTCATAAAAATCTCAAGCCCCATGGCGGGAAAGGCCGCTCCGACACCGGCCATTTTGCTCATTTGGCCGATAATAAAAATAATCAAAAGCAAGCTAAGCAGCACCATATGCCCCGAAAGCATATTAGCAAATAAACGAATAGCCAACACACATACACGAATAATTAAACTAATGACTTCTAACGGAAACATCAAAGGAATCAACCACCACGGCGTACCACCCGGCACGAAACTTTTGATAAAGCCCCACAATCCATGCGTTTTAATTCCTGCATAGACAATAAGACCGCCGGAGCACAAAGCCAAACCTCCCGTAACGGAAATATTGGAGGTAATGGTTTTCATTTGAGGAATAAGACCTGCTAAATTGGAAAAGAGAATAAATAAAAATAAAGTACAAAAATACGGCAAAAAAGCGATTCCTTCTTTGCCGACGGCAGGAACTACGATACCGTCACGCATAAAAGCTACATATTCTTCACCAAGGGTATTTAACAAACGGGCAATAAGACTTTTCCCTCTCACAGATAGCAATACCGCCACAACAAACAACACTATACTGACGCCAAGCATGGTCAGCGTATGTGCAGTAATGGGCAGATGAAAACTGCCTAAGGTTACACCTAAGTCGTGATCTAAAATGTGATGTGCTATGGTATGGGAAATATCCATCTTTATTTTTTATCCTTCGCGGAATTTTCTTCTTTTTTCAGACGGTTGGCTTCTTTTATAACAATATACATCGCTAAAGCAAATCCTAATAAAAGCCCGCCAATCATCGCCCAAGGAGTAGTGCCTAATTTTCGGTCTATCCAAAAACCAGCCCCCGTTCCCAAAGCTACCGCCATGGCAAACTCCAGTCCTAAAGTGGTAATCGTTATATGGTCTTGCATTGAAAACGGACTTAGCGCCATAAACTCCTTTTATTTGCCAAGCGGTAAAGCTATAATCATATTATAAAAATTTTTCGCCAAAAAAACTTCTTTTTTTATCTCATAACATTGTAGTAAATTCGTACGATTTGTTCATGCCTTTTTTGTACTAAAAAGTTTTTTGTTTTATGCAATTTTAATTTAAAAATTCTTACAGAAAAAATTTAACAGAAAGTTAAACTTAAAATTTGATATAAATCTTTTTAAAAATTAGTTTTACTAACTTTTTAAGTTTATTTTTTCTCAAATACGTGTTTTTCTGTGTGTTTTTTTATTTTTTAAAAATTTTCTCGTCGGAGAAAAGTGATTTTTTTCTAAAATACTGTTTTTAAGCATTTTTTAAGAAAAGAAATATCAAAAGATACAAAAAAGCAAAAAATGTCTTTTTGGGGCCATTTTGACAAATAAAAAGCATTTTGGCTCTTTTTTGTCTAAATTTAAATTGTTTTCACATGAAAACTTTTTTTGAAAGAACTTTTTTCAATAAAAAATCCGAGCCTTTTGAAAGACTCGGACTTTTTATTTTTTTATTAAATTATAATAACTTGGTTTTTAAACGACTGGCCAAATTATCCAATTCTTCCAAAGAGTTATATTGAATAATCAAAACACCTTTGGACATCTTTTTTCCATAACGAACTTCTACTTTTGTTCCCAAAGCGGCCTGTAACTCATTTTCAAAAGAAGAAACTTCCGGCGGTTTAGGCAGCTTGATGGCTGCAGGCTGCAACAAAGCTCTAGCGGCTTCCTCAGCTTGACGCACAGACATTTTGCTTTTTTTCATTCTTTGGAAAAGAGATTCTTTTTTGGAAGGATCCAATAGCATCAGCAAAGCACGGCCATGCCCTTCAGAAATTGTGCCGTCTTGTAAAGCTTCCTGCATATGTTCCGGAAGTTCCAAAAGACGCAAAGAGTTGGAAACCGCCGCTTTAGATTTGCCACAATATCCAGCCAGATCCGTTTGGGAGATTTCAAATTTACTCATCAAATTGCGATATCCTAAAGCAGTTTCAATAGGATTTAAGTCTTCGCGTTGAATGTTTTCAATCAACGCCAAAGCGCACATTTCTTTATCTGTTAAGGCTTTGTGTACAATAGCATCAATTTCCGTAAGACCGGCTAATTGGCTGGCACGGAAGCGGCGTTCACCTACTACAATTTCATATTTGTCTAATCCGCCGTCATACACCACTACAATAGGTTGGGTAAGGCCATGCTCTTGAATAGATTGGGCCAACTCTTGCAATTTCGCTTCATCAAAAACACGGCGCGGCTGATAACGATTTGGGATAATTTTATCCAAAGGTAATTTTTGAACGGAAGGACCAGACGGATTTTCCGTACGAGTAACCGTGGGATTATTTAACACTTCTTGCGTTTGTTTGAGCAAGGCATCAAGGCCTTTTCCTAAAGCTTGTCTAGACATTTAATTATCCTCCAAAATCATAATTGTATGCTTCCGCGTTTTGCATATTGTATCCGGCATATTCTTCCATATTAGCTCCGCGACGGGCCATAAACTCAATAGCCAATTGAATATAAGCATTAGCTCCGCGGCAGGCAGGCTCATAGTCAAAAATAGACTGTCCAAAGCTAGGAGCTTCTGCCAAACGAATATTGCGGGGAATGGGAGTTTTGTAAATTTTTTCACCAAAAAAGCGGCTAACTTCTGCAAAAACTTGGCGGGAGAGATTCATGCGATTATCATACATTGTCAATACGCCGCCATCCAATTTTAAATTACTGTTTAAGAATTGTTTGATTTTATGGATGGTCCCCATAAAATGGGCCAAACCTTCCATAGCATAAAATTCACACTGCACCGGAGTAATAACGCTATCGGCTGCCATTAAAGCATTTAAGGTAAGAAGACCTAAGGAAGGAGGGCAGTCTATAATGATGTATTTATACATTTTACGCAACGGGGCTAATGCTTCTTTAAGCATATTCTCGCGCCCGCGCACATTAACTAATTCTACTTCAGCACCGGCTAAATGTTTGCAAGTAGGAATAACATCTAACATTTCATTAGAAGTTTGTTTAATAACTTCTTCAAAAGTAGCATTTTTCGTTAATAAGTGGTAAACTGATTTCTCTCCTTCTGCCACAGTAATGCCTAAACCAGATCCCGCATTACCTTGGGGGTCAAAATCAATCAATAATACTTCTTGGTCTAAATGAGCCAAAGCATAGGCTAAGTTTATAGAAGTGGTTGTTTTACCGACACCACCTTTTTGATTTGCAATAGCTATTATTTCTCCCATAATTCCTCCATACAAATATTAAACCATAAAAATGAAATAAAAGCAAGGGTGTTTTCACGTGAAAACAAAACAGGTTTTGTTTTCCACAAAACCTGTTAATTATTGTGGATAAGTTATCCACAAATTTATTTTTCCCTATACAAATTTTATTTTACTATCCCTATTCTTTTTAACGGCCAGTGGATAAACCAAACCGTTCCTTTGATGTTTTTGCGCGGCACAGGACCCCAAAAACGAGAATCACAAGAATTATCTCTATTATCACCCATAGCAAAATATTGACCCTGAGGAACAACAACCGGACCAAAATTATCTCTTAAAGAAAGACCAAGCTCATGTTCCAAAACCCTATTTTCCCATAATGTTTGATATAAATCTTGCGGAATAAATCTATCGGTATATATTCTTTCAATAGGCTCGTAAATTTCATATCCTTGATTCTCAATCATTTGATCATTTACATAAAGTTGGGCATTTTTTACTTCCACTTTATCTCCTTCCAATGCTACTACTCTTTTTACATAGTCCCTTCCATATTGATATCCACCACAATTAATTTGGTCTTTTGTTTCGGCAGGAAAAGTAAAAACAATAATATCTCCTTTCTTAATCTTATTAAATTCTAAAAATCTGATTTGAGTTAAAGGAATTCTAAAACCATAAATAGCTTTATTAACAAATAAATGATCCCCTATTAATAAAGTATTTTGCATAGAAGCAGAAGGAATTTTAAAGGCTTGAACAAAAAAGAACATTATAACAGAAGCTACAAATCCGGCAAAATAAACTGTATTTGCCCATTCTAAATTAGATTTAATTAACAGCTTTCTATCTTCTTCTTTTTTCTTTTTGGCAGAAAAAAACCCATATACAGATATAGCTATAATAATAAGAGAAATAATAATTTTCTTGAAAGAAAAACCTTGATTTAACAAAGGATTTTCTGCTCCGCTGCTCATAATAAAACTAAAAACATAATAAGCACAAGACAAAATAATTACTAAAAACAAAGAGTTCCAAATACCAAAAGGGTTTCCTTCGGAAATTTTATTTTTATTAAACATTTTCTTGCTAATCCAAGAAAAAACATACATTATACAAGCAATAATAAAAAGTCTTTGTTCCATACTAACTCCGTGTTTTCACGTGAAAACTATTTGTTTTTTTATAAATATCAAGATATTTTTCTTCCGGACAACTATATTTTTGTTTAATTCTTTTTCTAGCGGAAAGACCCATTTGTTTTCTTAAATTTTCATTTTGGCATATTTCTGCCATTAGAGCGCTTAAAAGAATAGGATCTTTTCCATTAAATACAAAACCTGTTTTTCCATGTTCTACCACCAAAGGCATATCTCCCACTTTACTAACAATAGCAGGCAATTGACACGAACAAGCTTCTAATAAAGAAATAGGCAAACTCTCAATAAAAGAAGCAAGAACAAAAACATCAGATGCTAACAAATATGGATAAACATTACTTACTTCTCCAACAAAACATACATCTTTTTCTAAATGTCTTTGATAGGTAAATTCCCTCAATTTTGCGTTTTCCGGGCCGTCCCCTACCAATATCATCCCAATTTTCGGATTTTTGGCCTTTACGGCTGCAAAACTTTCTAACAACATTTGATGATTTTTTTCAGCAGACAAACGTGCCACACAAATAAAAACAATATCTTTAGAATGAAAACCTAATTTTTCACGGGTTTTTCTACCTAAACCATCATTTGGAGAAAATAATTGTGTATTTATTCCATTGGCTATAAAACAAACCTTATCTTTGTTGTATCGCTGTTTCTTTAATAAATAATCTGCTGTCATTTGAGATTCTGCACAACTAATATCGTCCATCTCTTTTAGACCGCGATCCCAAAGACGTAAAAACCAATTTTTTTTAGATAAATCATAATGTGGGGTAGTAATCAGAAAAAAAGGAGTTTTTTTCTTCACCGAACGGCAAAATTGTATAGCTCTAAATAAAATAGCATGCACAATATCCGGACGATAATTCTCTATTTCTTCTACTAATCTTGCAAAAACGCCTGCATTTTCCAGCATATTTGCTTTCTTTTTTAAATTCAAAGAAACAACTTCTATCCCTTGGGAAATAATATCTTTTCCGACGGAACCTAATGGTTTTAGAGAAATAATTTTTACGCTGTGCCCTGCTTTTTTGGCAAATAATGCCAAAGAGCGCAAAGACGTCTCCGCTCCGCCCATATCCGTAGAAGTAGAAACATAGAGAATTTTCATGTATCTATTATAGCAAAGTTATCTTCTATCCTCTTACATATAATCCATAAAATAGACTTGTTTATGAAAATAAAAAAATTACATTAAATAAAAAAGGGGGAATTATGAAAAAAATGATATATATTTTATGCATTTGTTCATTTTTATACGGATGTATGTTCTATACAAACGGTTATGAAAATTTGGTAGATTTGTCTTCTTCTGATTTTTCAGAAGCGCAAAATTTAAAAAAAGGAAGCAAATGTTCTCTTTTAATATTAGGTGTTATTCCCTGGCCTTTTGGTAATTCAGGGCCGGATAATGAAATGGAGGCTATTAAACAAGCCGGTATCAAAAAAGTACAAATTACCGACTATAGCTATGATTATTTCTTTTTCTATGCTAATTTTTGCCACAATATTTATGGATATTAATAAAAAAGCACAAAACATATTGTTTTGTGCTTTTTGTAAAAAACCTGCAGAATTTTATTCAGCCGGTTTAAATTGATCCTTACCTACACCACAGACGGGGCAAACCCAATCGGCCGGCAAATCTTCAAATTTGGTACCAGCAGCAATATCTTTGGTAGCATCGCCTTCTGCGGGATCATAGGTGTAACCACAAATTTCACAAATATATTTCATAATTTTCCTCCAATCATTTTAAATATGGGTTGCCCCTTTAGGAGCTTTCCCTTTAATAACTTTATGATAATACTCATATGTTAAAGGTTCTTTATGCAAAGTGGTGCATTTTGCATCTTGCACAGTACCTATAAACATAGTATGAGTCCCCACATCTACTTCTTTTTCTACTTTTACTTCTATAAAACTAAGCGTATGTTCCTGCACAATAGGTAACCCTAAAGAAGAGCGCGTAATTTGAATACCGGAAAATTTATCAAAATTTCGCCCCGTTCTAAAACCAAACCGGCCAATAAATGGCAGATCCGTTTTTTGCTCCAAAGGCATAGCTGCAAAAACATGGCTTTTTTGAATAATTTCATGGGTTAAACATTCTTTATTGACAGAAATAGCTACCTTCGGTGGTTCTGCACTGACTTGAAAAACCGTATTTACAATCATAGCACTGTCTTTCCCTTCAAAAGACGAAGAAACTATATATAAACCATAAGTAATACAATTTAATCCGTCAATAAAGTTTTGATCCATAAAAACTCCTTATTTTAACTTTTCAGCAATTTTTTGGCTAATTGTTAAACCCATTTGGCGGCAAGCTTCCAACGTGTCAGCATTGGGAACAAATTTAGAAGTAACCGTCGGAGCTACCTGTTCTACTTTCATAGCTTTCAATTTCTCTTCCAAAGATTTAATAGGTGCCGGATTCCAACCATAAGAGCCGAAAGCCGCACCGACTAAATTCTTCTTTTTAAGACCTTTTAAATAACACAGAACGTCCGCCATCGCCGGAAAAATTTCTGAATTTAATACGGGGCTACCGATTACTAAAGCGCTGCTGTCTAAAAGTTCTGTCACTACATCACTGCGGTGGCAAGAGTGCATAGACATCAGTTTTACTTCCGTACCGCCTTCCCGTAAACCATCTGCTACATATTCTGCCATTTTTTGAGTGCTTCCCCACATAGTATCATAAACAACCACAGCTTTATTATTGGGAGCTTGAGCAGCCCATTTGGCATATAAATCAATAATTTTAGCAGGATCTTTTCTCCAAATAAAACCATGATCCGGAGCAATAATTTTAGGAGAAAGACCCATCTTTTTTACACTGTCTAAAAAGCGAAGCACAATATCCGAATAAGGTAAAACAATATTGGCATAATACTTTTCCGCTTCATAAAGCCAGTCTATTTCATTATTTTCATCATCAAAAAGCTTACCGGTAGCATAATGCATACCAAATACATCATTGGTGAACAAAATATTTTCTTTTTCTAAGTAAGAGAACATACTATCGGGCCAGTGCAACATGCGAGCTTCTACAAAAGAAACAGTATCTCCTCCTACATCAATTCTATCACCCGTTTTAACTACTTTCATGTCAAAATTAGGATAAAGTTGCTCCGTTAAATCTATGTGTCCCATATCAGAACAATAGACTTCTTCAGGTTGTATAGCGGCTACTGTCTCAGGCAAAGCACCGGAGTGATCCATTTCTGAGTGATTAGAAATAATAATTTTGATTTTTTTAGGATCAATTACGCTTTGAATACGCGCCATCATTTCCGGATAAAATTCTTTTTTAACAGTATCTATTAAAGTAGGTTTTTCACTTAAAATTAAAAAAGCATTATAGGTTGTCCCTTGTTTTGTAGAATAACCGTGAAAATCACGTATATTCCAATCAATAGCCCCTACCCAATATACTTTATCTGTAATTTTAACTGCTTTCATAGTTTCTCCTTACTATTTAATATTCCCCGTTTAAAATTAAGGAAATGATTAAATTTCTTTATTCCACAATCCGTGAACATTACAATATTCTCTGGCGGTTACTTTTTCACTGTCACACAAAAATACAGCTTCCGGTTTATCTCCCGGTTTTAAATGTTTGCGTAACACACGGCCATCACCCGTTATTAATTCTATCCATTCTATATAATGTACGTCAACCATTGGATGTTCCACTTCTCCTACTTTTACTTTATAACCGCCTTCTATTTTTTCAATAACAGGAATATGTTTTTCTGTAGCTGCTTCTACCGTACCCGGTAATTGATTAATCATAGGTTGACCACAGCAATACATATCCGCCTTTCCTTCGTGGATTACTTCCGTCATATTTCCACAGATTTTACATTTATAAATTTCATGAAGATTCGGCATATTTTCCCCCTTATTTATTTTAAATAAGAATTTTTCTTATTTAATTATATCATATTTATATCATTTTTTATTATAAATTTTATTTTTTAAATAAACAATCAATAAAAAAGGGTTAAATTTTTAAATAACTATCTTTTTATGTTTTATTGATTAAATTTAAAAGATAAAAGTTTTTTTGTTTTTTAAGGGGTAAGGTAGCCAATTTTTTTAAAAATTCAAAATTTAGGGGTTTTTTGTGATTTAAAGCATAAAACTATATTTTTTATAGTTGACGTTATGTCTTATAATTGATAAGATTTAATATATATTATTTTTAGGCGGAACCCCAAGTGGATAATCTACAATCTAACGAAATATTATCTCCTATTTTTAAAGAACTGGAAACAATTTTAGGTAAAGATACCTATGATATGTGGATTAGGCCGGCTATTTTTAAATTGGAAAATACCGTTTTATCTATCCAATTACCCAATACTTTTTGGCAAAAAACAATTCAAAATCGCTATGAAAATATTATTAAAGACGCTTTTTTAAAACATACCGGTTTGGAAATTTCTATTACATATATTATTAAAGAAGTAAAAGACCCCGTTCAAGCTGTATTAGAGGAAGCTCAAAATACTCCAAATACTACTCAAACGGTATCAGTAGCCCCCGTTATAAGGAAAAATCCTTTTCCTTCCCGTTTAAATTCTCTTTATAAATTTGAAAATTTTATTGAATCTCCCTCAAACCGTTTTGCCTATAAAGTATCACAGGCAGCGGCTAATAAATTAGGGGATAGATCTCATAATCCTTTGTTTATTTATTCTACTCCGGGATTAGGAAAAACACATTTACTTCATGCTATCGGAAATCAAATTTTAAAAAATAATCCGGGAGCTAAAGTATTATATATGTCTGCGGAAGAATTTGTAGCTGAGTATGTAGAGGCTATTCAATATAGCTCCACGGAAAATTTCCGCAAAAAATACAGATCTTTAGATTGTTTATTAATGGACGATATTCAATTTGTAGCCGGAAAATCTGATAAAGTAAGTGTGCAGGAATTTTTCCACACATTTAATGCTTTGTTTGAAAGCAGTAAACAAATTGTTTTATCTTCCGATAGAACCCCTCAACAATTGGATTTAGACGAACGTCTTTCTTCCCGTTTATTATCCGGCCCTACGTGTGAAATTAAAAAACCTTATTTTGAAGCACGTATTGCTATTTTACGACAAAAAAGAGACTCTATTAACTTTGATATTGGCGATGATGTATTGGCTTTTATTGCCGAAGGAATACAAACCAATATCCGAGAATTAGAAGGGGCTTTATTCAGACTTATGTCTTATTGTGATATGCATGGGGTTATTCCTACAATCGCTATTGCTAAAGAATTATTAGCTGATATTTTAACGTTGGAAGAAAAACGTCTGGCTGTTAATGTTCATACTATCAAAAAAGTAGTTGGAAAACATTTTAAAATAGAAATAGAAGATTTTAGCTCCAAACGTAAAATGCAATCTATCGCATGGCCCAGACAAATTGCTATTTATTTAACAACTGCTTTAACTGATATGTCTTTATCGGAAATAGGTAGAGAATTTAATAGAGATCACAGCACAGTAGTCCATGCCAGAGATTTAATAAAAGAAAAAATAAAAACGGATCCATTTTTTGCAGCCGAAATAAATCAAATATTATCTGATATTAAGGCTGTGGATAACAAATAAAAAAAGTGGATAATTTGGGGACAGAAACAAAAGAAAGGGTTTACAAAGAAAATCATTGTTTATAATGTGTATAAAAAAGAAAAGTTATAAACAAAATAAAGAAAAAATTTGTATTGGTAAATTAACAAAATCCACACTATCAACAGGACATATAATAGGAATAATAAGAATATGAAAATAAATATTACTAAAGAAACTCTTTTGGAAGGTATTCAGGTTATTTCTGCGGGATCATCCTCCCGTACTACGTTGCCTATCTTGCATAACTTTTTGATTGAAACGCAAGAAAACAAATTAAAATTAGTCCGCACCGATATGGAAATGGCTACCGTACACTATATTCCGGCTGAAATTGAAGAAGAAGGAAGTTTAACGGTACCGATGAAAGAATTTTCTGATATTATTAAAAACCTTCCTGACGGTAAAGAAATTAATTTATTTACCGGTGAGAATAATAAATTTCATATTAAATCTGGTAAAAGTAAATTTTGGGTAATCGGTACTCCTAAATCTGAGTACCCGGCTATTCCTGAAATTGAAAAAACGGGCAGTGTGGTATTAAGTCCTTTAGCTTTACAAAATATGATTGATAAAACGGCTTTTTCTGCTTCTACTGAGGAAACCCGTTATATTTTAAACGGTATTTTATGGAATAATACCGCAGAAAAATTTGAAGTAGTAGCTACTGATGGCGGCCGCTTAGCTGTGGCCTCTCATGAGGCTTTGCCGGAATCAGGTGAATTTAAAATTATTATTCCTACCAAAATTTTAAATGAAGTGGTTCGTTTTATTTCTTTATCTAAACCGGACAAAGATACGCAAATTCATGTGAATGTAGCTTCTAACCAAGTCAGTTTTCAAATGAATGAAACCACCTTTATTTCCCGCTTGATTGAAGGAAATTTCCCTAATTATCAACAAGTTATTCCGAATAAGAAAAATATTTCTTTTGAAATTTTTACTAAAGAATTATTAGCTTCTACCCGTCGTGCATCATTGTGTTCCGGGGAGTTTGGAAGCACTGTTAAATTTCATATAGAAGATAATGCTATTACTATTTCTTCTACTTCTCAAAATATGGAATTTACCGACGAACTTCCTATTGAATATACACAAGAAGCTTTTGATTGTGCTTTTAACCCGCGTTTTATCATTGACGTACTTAAAAACGTAGGTAGTGAAAAAGTAAATTTTTCTTTCGTAAATTCCTCTCAGCCGGTACTCATTGAACCGGTAGAAAAAGAAGATATTAAATATGTCATTATGCCGGTGAGGATCTAAGTGAGATTTGGCGCCAAACCGCGTGAAATATGGAAAAAAACATCTGACTTGAACGGAAAATATAACAAATTAAATGTTAAATTAAACCGTTTAATGATGTTAGATTATGTATGGACGAAGTTGGTAGCCGATAAAGAAAAATTTTGGAAATTAGTAGCCGTAAAACAAAATACATTATGTGTATCTGTACGTTTGTCGGTAGCCAGAAATGAATTAATCGGCCGCCGAGAAGGACTGATCAAAGAGTTAAATAAACATTTTGATAAGCCGTGGATTGAAAAAATAGAAATTGTGAAGGATCTAGGAGCCAGTAATGAGTGAAGAAGAAAAAAAGCAGTATGACTCATCTAAAATTCAAGTTTTAGAAGGTTTGGAAGCAGTACGTAAACGTCCTGCCATGTATATCGGTTCTACGGGACTGCCGGGGTTACATCACTTGGTATACGAAGTGGTAGATAACTCTGTGGACGAAATTTTAGCCGGCGGTGCCACTACCATTAAAGTCACCATTAAAGATGATATGACGTGTTCTGTAGAAGACGATGGTCGTGGTATTCCGGTGGACTTGATGACGGGTGCTAAAGATCCTAAACTTCGCCAAAAAAGTGCTTTGGAAGTAGTCATGACCGTTCTTCATGCCGGCGGTAAATTTGACAGCGGTGCTTATAAAGTGTCCGGTGGCTTACACGGGGTGGGTGTATCTTGTGTGAACGCTTTATCTGAAGAAACTGAAGTACAAGTAAAGAAAAACGGCAAAATTTATCGTCAATTGTATAAACGCGGTAAAGCCATGACGAAAGTGGAAGAAGTAGGTACGACCGAAGAACACGGTACCAGAGTTACCTTCCACGCCGATAAAGAGATCTTCGGAGAAGTGGCTTTTGTATATGAAACAATTGCCAATCGTTTGCGCGAACTTGCTTTCTTAAACGCGGGCGTGAAAATTATTTTCACTGATGAACGCGGTGAAGCCAAAACCGTTACTTTCCATTATGAAGGCGGTATTTCTCAGTTTGCCAAATATTTAAATACCAATAAAACTGTTATTAACCCTGAGCCGATTTATTTAACAAAAACCATCGGGGATAATTACGTATCTTTTGCTATTCAATATAACGAAGGTTATAGCGAAAACGTATTTTCTTTCGTTAACAACATTAATACCATTGAAGGCGGTACGCACTTAACCGGTTTCCGTTCTTCTTTAACTCGTTTGATTAACGAATATATCAAAAGCAATAATCTGTCCAAACAGCATAAAGACGTATCTGTGGGTGGTGATGATATAAAAGAAGGGTTAACAGCTGTATTATCTGTTAAAATTCCGCATCCGCAGTTTGAAGGACAAACAAAAACCAAATTAGGTAACTCTGAAATTGAAGGGGTGGTTCGCTCTATCGTCAGTGAAACCCTTTCTACTTTTTTTGAAGAAAATCCGAAAACGGCCCGTGCTATTTGTGAAAAATGTATCAATGCCGCCGTGGCTCGCGAAGCTGCCAGAAAAGCGCGCGATTTAACCCGCCGCAAGGGAGCTTTTGAGGGAGGCGGTTTACCGGGCAAATTGGCTGATTGTCAAGAAAAAGACAGCTCTAAATGTGAAATTTTCTTGGTAGAGGGTGACTCCGCCGGCGGTTCTGCCAAACAAGGCCGTGACCGTGTGTTCCAAGCTATTTTACCGTTGCGCGGTAAAATCTTGAACGTAGAAAAAGCCCCGCTCGTGAAAATTTTATCCAGCGACACCGTGCGTGATTTAATTGCCGCCGTGGGGACCGGTGTAGGCGAAGGAGAGGGTGGTTTTGATATTACCAAACTTCGCTATCATAAAATTATTTTGATGGCTGATGCTGACGTGGACGGACAACATATTTCCACCTTACTTTTGACTTTCTTCTACCGCCAGCTTCGTCCGCTGATTGAAGCCGGACACGTATATTTGGCTCAACCTCCTTTGTATAAAGTGAAAAAAGGAAAATCAGAGCAATACTTACAAACCGAAGATCAAATGCAACAATGGCTTATGAAAGAAGGTTTAGCTACAGTAACAGTCTCTAATAAAGAAGGCACAGCTATTGAGCATGATCAACTCAGAGATTTACTCAAAGTATTGCGCGATATAGAAGATGTATTAGCCACGTTGGAAATTAAAAATATTACATTGCAAGATTTCCAAGCTTTCTTGGCTGAAGGCCGCGTACCCGTGTATCGCATTCCGTTAAACAGCGGCGGTTACCGCTATTTCTTTGAAGAATCTGAATATCAAGCTTATGCCGATCAGTATATTTTGGAAAAGAAAGAAGAAATGATGGCAGACGGTGTAGATGTACAAACCATTGATGATGAAGGTTTACAACCGGAACACCAAAGCTTATTTGAATTCGGTAAATTATTAGCTTGTGAAAAGAAATTAGAATCTTTTGGTTATTCTTTTTCACAATATCCGAGAATTGAAAATGAAAAAGAACGCATTACCCCACTCTTTACAGTTGCCAGCGGTAAAAACACCACCTTGGTGTTTAGCTTAGTGGAACTGTTAAAAGCGGTCAAAGATGCGGCTTCTTCCGGTGCTACCATTCAGCGTTACAAAGGTTTGGGTGAAATGAACCCCGAACAATTGTGGGAAACCACTATGGACCCTGCCAAACGAAAACTTATCCAAGTCAAAATCAATGACGTAGCCGATACCGAACACGCATTTACAATGTTGATGGGCGATAAAGTAGAGCCGCGCCGCGATTTTATCCAATCGCATGCGTTGGAAGTAAAGAACTTAGATATTTAATAAAACCCCGCTCTGATCGGGCGGGGGAAAGATTTTAAAGGTTTTACAGGAGCTTATAAACCATGAGCGAAGAATTGACGGGCGCGGCACAAGAGCCGCAACAAACAAACGTAGATTTATTTGGCAATATCCAACAGCGCGATATTGCGCATGAAATGCGTTCCTACTATATAGACTATGCTATGAGCGTAATCGTAGGACGTGCCTTGCCGGACGTGCGTGACGGTTTAAAACCGGTACACCGTCGTGTGCTTTATTCCATGAATGAAATGGGTTTAAAATACAATAAACCCTACAAAAAATCTGCCCGTGTGGTGGGTGATGTACTCGGTAAATATCACCCGCACGGTGATACGGCCGTATATGATACGTTGGTACGTATGGCACAAGATTTTTCTATTCGCCAACCTTTAGTAGACGGACAGGGAAACTTCGGTTCTATTGACGGTGACTCTGCCGCCGCTATGCGTTATACCGAATGTCGTTTGCAAAAAATTTCCGATGAAATGTTAAATGACTTGGATAAAGATACCGTTAAAATGATTCCTAACTATGACGGATCTTTGGAAGAGCCTTCTGTGTTGCCGGCCAAAGTACCTGCTTTGCTCGTCAATGGTTCCTCCGGTATTGCCGTAGGTATGGCTACCAATATTCCTACCCACAACTTAGGCGAAGTGTGCGACGGTATTATTGAATATATCAAAAATCCGTCCATCACCACCAAAGAGATGATGAAAATCATCAAAGGGCCGGATTTCCCGACGGGAGCTATTATCCGCGGTACCAGAGGTATTTATGAATATTTTGAAACCGGCCGCGGCAGCGTAAAAGTACAAGCCACTACCGAAATTGAAGAAAGAAAAGGTGGACGTGAGGCTATTGTTGTTACAGCCATTCCGTACATGGTTAACAAAACCTCTTTGATTGAAAGTATTGTGGGTTTGGTGCGTGATAAAAAGATTACCGATATTTCTGATATTCGTGACGAGTCGGACCGCCGCGGTATGCGCCTGGTGATTGAAGTAAAGCGCGACGGTAATGCCCAAGTGGTCCTTAATCACTTATATAAACATACCCAACTGCAAACTTCTTTTGCGGTAAATATGTTGGCGATTGTGGACGGTCGCCCGCGCATCTTGTCTTTAAAAGACGTGATGAAAGCCTATGTAAAACACCGCCAAGAAATTGTTACCAACCGCACGAAATTTGATTTAAACAAAGCCATTCGCCGCGAACACATTTTGTCCGGCTTGCTTATTGCTATTGCCAATATGGACGAAGTAGTGGCTATTATCCGTTCTTCTCAAGACGTGCCGACGGCTAAACTGGCTTTGATGAATAAATTTAATCTTTCCGAAGTTCAAGCTCAGGCTATTTTGGATATGCGCTTGCACCAGCTCACGCAGCTTTCCAGCGCCGCTATTGAGCAAGAACAAAAGGAACTTTTAAAGCTCATTGCCGAATTACAAGGTATTTTGGCCGATCCGCAAAAAATCTTGGATATTATCGTGGAAGAATTGGCCGAGCTTAAAAAGAACTATGGAGACGAACGCCGCACGGAAATCGGTCCGGATATGACGGAATTCTCCATGGAAGATTTGATTGAAAAAGAAGATGTGGTTATCACGATCTCTAACGACGGTTATGCCAAACGCATCCCTCTTTCCACCTACAAGAGCCAAAACCGCGGCGGAAAAGGTATTATCGGCGGCAAAACCAAAGAAGAAGATTTTATGGAACATTTGTTCATCACTTCTTCTCATGCCACAATCTTGATGTTCACTAACCGCGGCCGCGTATTTGCTTTGCGCGCTTTTGAAATTCCGGAAGGGAACCGTATGTCTAAAGGGAAAGCCTTGGTCAACCTGTTGCAACTGACCGGAGAAGAAAAAGTAACCTCTGCGGTTTCTATTGAAGACTTTAACCCCAAGAAAAACGAGGGTGAAAAAGCGTACTTAACCATGTGTACCCGTATGGGCACCATCAAACGTGTGGAACTTTCCGAATTTGCCAATATCCGCAAAACGGGTATTATTGCTATCGGTTTGGAAGAAGGAGACGTATTGATCAGTGTGCAAATGACGCATGGCAACTCCGATATCATTGTAGCCACCAAGAACGGTAAATCTATCCGCTTTGATGAAAATCAAGTGCGTGCGATGGGTCGTCCGGCCAAAGGGGTCCGCTCTATCTGTCTGCAAACTGATGACTTGGTGGTAGGTATGGAACAAGTGCCTCAAGGCCAAGAGCCTGATGTGTTGTCCGTCTGTGAAAACGGCTACGGCAAACGCACCGGCTTTGGTGAGTACAGACGCCAACATCGCGGCGGTATGGGTGTGATTACCATTAAAACCACCGAACGCAACGGCGAAGTGGTGGGTATTAAGTTGGTGGACGAAAGCAAAGACTTGATGGTGGTAACGGAAAAAGGCATGACCATCCGTATTCGCTGTGAAGAGATCCGCTCCGTCGGCCGCAATGCCCAAGGCGTACGTCTTGTGAAACTGGAAGAGGGGGATAAAATAGCCCGTATCGCTCCGGTAGTCAAAGACGACGAAGAAGAGGCAGAAGATAAATAAAATCTTAGATAAAAACCCCGAGTTTTCTCGGGGTTTTTAGTGTATTGGTCTAATACAGCAAAAAACTTTACAAGCTACTTACAAAGTGCTATAAATTACTAGGGGAATATATTCATGAGAACAAATCCGCACATTTTAGAAATCAATACTCGTGCATGGTTGGCCCGTTTGCAGGCCAAACATGGGCGGCGGTTTGCTTTGCATGAAATTCCCGATCAGTATTGGCAAGAGATAAAAGCCAACGGTTTTGATGCTATATGGCTGATGGGTGTGTGGAAGCAGAGTCCCAAAGCAGGGGAAATAGCCCGTCAGCATCCGGATATTCATGCGCAAATTCGTCAGGTAGATCCTGATTTTAAGACAGAAGATATTACCGCTTCTCCCTATGCTGTTTATGCCTATGAAACAGCGGAAGATTTGGGTGGGGACGAAAGTTTAAAAGTTTTGCGCCAAAAGCTAAATGCTATGGGGATTGCCCTGCTGTTAGATTTCGTATCCAATCATACCGCTATTGATTGCCCGCGTGTTACTTCCGATCCGGATTTGTATATCGGTACGTCAGATCAAGTCCCTCACGCGCATAAAGATTGGTTTTTTCAAAATGAAAACGGTCAATGGATTGCCCACGGCAGAGACCCCTATTTTGCTCCGTGGAGCGATACGGCACAGTTGAATTATTTTAACCCCAAAACACGTGATTTTATGATTAGCCGCCTCTTAAAAGTGGCGGAAATGTGCGACGGTGTGCGCTGCGATATGGCCATGCTTTCTTTAAATAAAGTTCATCGCGATACATGGTGGGAATTTATCGGCGGAGAGTTACCCCGCACTGAGTTTTGGACAGAGGCTTTGCAGGCGGTACGCGCTAAATATCCGCAATTTACATTTATTGCCGAAGTATATTGGGGTTTGGAATGGGAAATACAAGAAATGGGTTTTGATTACACCTATGACAAAGTCCTCTATGACCGTTTGCGTTTTTCCAATTCCGAAAATATTCGCGGCCATTTAGGGGCTGAGCATTTATTCCAAATGCGTTCTATTCGTTTTACTTCCAATCATGATGAAGAAGAATCTTTAAAGGCTTTCGGACGGGATAAATCTTTGGCAGCCAGCACGATTATTGCCACTTTGCCCGGCGCGCGTATGATTTATTTATTTCAGATGTTGGGCCGTCCGGCAAGAGTGCCTATTCAATATTTAAAAGAAACCTTTGAAGAGGACACTCACATTCGTCAATATTACGAGAAATTACTCAAAATCGCTTCTAAACCGGCTTTCCACGGTGGTCAATGGGCTTTAACGCCCGTCAGCCCGATTACGGAAGAAGATGAAACTTTCCGCAATGTATTGTGTTGGACATGGAAACAGATGAACACGGCCTCTACCGTACTGATAAATTATAGCGACAAACCTGTCAGCTGTCATGTCAAACTTAAAGCCGCCGGTGGAGAAGGAAAATACCTGCGGGAAGAATTTTCCGAAATAGAAGTATTGTTTTCCTCACAAATGCAACAACAAGGTTTTAGCATAGAGCTTAAACCGTTTGAAAGTAAGATTTTCTCTTACGATATCTAATTTTATTTAATAAAAATTATTCAAAAAAGGAAATTCTATGAGAAATGTAACGATTAAACAAATAGACGTGAAGAAGTATGTTCTTCCTGTTGTTATTCTGTTTTTGCTGGTAGTGGCCTTGGGGTCTTATTTTACCGTGCCTGCCGGCAGTGTAGCTGTAAAACTTCGCTTTGGTAAATTGGTAGGCTCTTATACCGAAGGGCTTCATTTAAAACTTCCTTTGATTGATAAAGTAGAAAAATTTTCCGTACGTATTAAAAAAGATTCTTTTGATACGGAAGCTTTTTCCAAAGACTTGCAAACCGTCGGTTTGCGTTTGGCTATTAACCACCGCATTATGCCTGAAACTATTGTTTCTATTTACCGCAACTTGGGCCCGGACTACACCAACACCATCTTGCGCCCGATGGTGGAAGAATGGACCAAGGCTGTTATTGCCAAATATTCTGCCGACAGCTTGATTTCCAACCGTGTTCAAGTGGCCAAAGAATTGGACCAAATTTTAAAAGAAAAAATGAAAGAAAAACAGGTTATCGTGTCCGATATTGCCATTACCAATTTTGAATTTTCTCCGCAATTTTTAAAAGCCGTGGAAGAAAAACAAATTGCCGAACAAGAAGCCAAACGCGCCACCAATTTGGTGGAAAAAGTGAAAAAAGAGGCCGAGCAGAAAATCTTGCAGGCAGAAGCCGAGGCCAAATCTTTGCGCTTGCAAAGAGAAGTGGTGTCCGACAATTTGATTAAACTGCGCCAAGTGGAAGCGCAACTGAAAGCTATTGAAAAATGGGACGGAAAAATGCCACACTATATGGGTAGTGGAGATATGCCGTTTGTGATAGTGAAGTAACAGCTTTTTCAGATGTTTGTTATTGCGAGAGCAAACCATTTTCCATTTTTGGTTTCTTTGTTTTGTCTTTTAAAACATCTTTTCATTCCAAACAGCTTTTAAAACCTTGGCTGTTTGGAGCTCCTAACACAGGGTAAAACGTAAAGTTTTACCCTGTGCCTGTTTTAAAAGAAAAAAATTGAATTAAAAAAAAGTTTTTGTTAGAATTTAAAAAAGAAAGGTTGATTTTGTCTGTTTGAAAGGGCAAAAAATACAATTTATCTATTTTTGGAATTATAGGGCAAGCCTATAATGAGCTTTTAGGAAACTAAAGGCATAATACCAGTCCAAAAATAGTCGTTATAAGACACCGTATGCACGGCCTAATTACCCGTGTATATGGTGTCCAATGTTTTTCATTGAAAAATGAAAAACTACGGCTATTATTTTTTGGGTTACTGGTATTAGCTCAAAGATAATGGCCGTTTTTTTATGGCTAAATTTTTCATAGTTTCCTGAGGAGGAAACGACAAACAAAACGGTAGTAATATTTAACTTTTAAAGGAGATTTTATGAAAAATTTATTTAGCAAGAAAATATGGTTGTTAGTGTTAATTCTGTGTTTTTCCCATTTGTCTTTATTTGCTAAAAATCTTTCTTTTGAAGCAAACGAAGGCCTCTCCGCCGGAAATAGTCTTTTTTCTGTAAATTTAGGTGGAAATTTCCCTTTTTCTACAACTGATGAAAAAGATATGTATGGGGAAGATATAGAATGGGGTGATTATGGATTGCAATTTGGGGCGCAATATTTATTCTTTATTTCTGATAATTTGGCTTTAGGTTTTGATTTTCAACGAGCAGATTTTGAAGAAACAAGTTTTGACCTTCAGTATAGAGATGCTTATGGTACTGTGATCGGTACGGAAGAATTAAAAATAAAAACCAAAACCAATAATTTTATGTTGGCTGGGCGTATAAATATTTTGTCTAATGGAGATGAGAGATTGTATGTGCCAATAGGAATAGGTGTTTCTCAGATAAAAGGAAAACTAAAAGGACCGGGAGGATCGATTTCATTGAATGATTCTTCCTTATCCGGTTATTTTGGCTTAGGGGTAGAAGCAGATATTAATCAAAATTTTATATTTGGATTTGAAGGACGTATTAATTTTTCTAATTTTAAGAAAAATTCTTATGATATGGATTACAATATAAATTATTTTTCTTTATTAGCAAAAATTGGTTTTAAAATTTAATAAAAATAAAACCCCGCCGATCGGCGGGGTCTTTGCTTTTAGATTTTTTTATCCTAAAGAGGGATAAAGCGGAAATTTTTCTAAGAATTTTTCCACTTCTTGGGCCACGCCTGCAAGATAAACTTCATCTTCGTGATGGGTAATAGCACGGTCAATAAATTCAGCTACGTGTGCCATATCTTCTTCCTTCATGCCACGGGTGGTGACCGCCGGAGTGCCGATGCGTAAACCGCTGGTAACAAACGGTTTTTCAGGGTCAAAAGGAATCGTATTTTTGTTGGCGGTAATGCCGGCTTTGTCCAAAGCCGCTTCCGCCACTTTGCCCGTGATGTCCTTAGCGCGTAAATCAAGGCACATGACATGGCTGTCCGTGCCGCCGGCTACCAAGCGATAGCCTTTATCCTGCAAGGCTTTTGCCAACGCTTTGGCATTGAGTATTACTTGATGCTGATAAGCCTTAAACTGCGGAGTTAAAGCTTCCCCAAAGCAGACGGCTTTGGCGGCGATAACGTGCATTAAAGGCCCGCCCTGTACTCCGGGGAAAACGGAAGAATTAATCGCTTTAGCCAGGCTTTCTTTGCACAAAATCAGCCCGCCGCGCGGACCGCGCAAGGTTTTGTGTGTGGTAGTGGTGACCACATCTGCATACGGCACGGGGTTAGGATATTCTCCGGCGGCAATAAGGCCTGCATAATGAGCCACGTCACAAGCTAAATAGGCTCCGCAAGAGTCGGCAATTTCGCGCAATTTTTTCCAATCAAACACGCGGGAGTAGTTGGATGCGCCGGCAAAAATAAGTTTGGGTTTGTGTTCTTTAGCCAAGCGAGCAGCTTCCTCATAATCAATTTCTTCAGTGTCTTGGCGCACATTCATGGCTACAATGTTGTAAAGTTTTCCCGAAAAGTTCATCGGGTGTCCGTGAGTTAAATGTCCTCCGTGAGAAAGGTTTAAGCCTAAAACGGTATCCCCCGGTTGAAGCAAGGCAAAATACACCGCCATATTGGCTTGTGCGCCAGAGTGAGGCTGCACGTTGGCGTGTTCAGCACCGAAGATCTTTTTGGCGCGTTCAATAGCTAAATTTTCCACCGTATCTACGTGCTCACATCCGCCATAATAGCGCTTGGCGGGGTACCCTTCGGCGTATTTGTTGGTGAGTACAGAGCCTTGGGCCTGCATGACAGCTAAAGAGGTAAAATTTTCAGAAGCAATCAGCTCCAGTTTGTGGCGCTGACGAGTCAGCTCAGAAGAGATAGCGGCAAAAACTTCGGGGTCTTGTTTTTGAATTTCGGGATACATAAAAGCTCCTTTTTTGGTGGTTTGAAATCTTGCAAAATTTTTCCATCAGCAATTTCTTATATTTTACTATGAAAAATACTTTATTTTTCATATAATTTATATTACGAGAAATCGGAAAGAAAAAACGCGTCTTTTTGGGCGCAAAAAATCAACTCATACGAGGTGTAAGAAAAAAATGGCAAAACTCACGCAAAAAGACTTCCTCAAAGCCACCATCAAACACATTGATATGAAAAAATACAATGTGGTCCCCATGGTAGAAGCTTTTGAATCTATGGCGTATTCTTCCCGCGACTTGGCTCGCGCCAGCAAAATTTATCATCAGATGCTCTCTGATAAGAACTGCTCCGTTATCTTGTGTATCGCCGGTTCTTTGATTTCTGCTGGTTTGAAGAAAATTATTGTGGACATGATCCAAAACAAAATGGTGGACGCTATCGTTTCCAACGGTGCCAACATCGTAGACCAAGACTTCTTTGAAGCTTTGGGTTATAAACACTATTTGGGTACCCCGCACAACGCTGATGACAACCTTTTGCGCGACTTACACATTGACCGCATCTACGATACCTACATCAACGAAGATGAATTGAAAGTCTGCGATGAAACCGTACACCAAATTTGTGAAGAATTAGAACCCCGCCCTTACTCTTCCCGCGAATTTATCTGGGAAATGGGTAAATGGTTGGAAAAGAACAAAAAAGGCAAAGACAGCGTAGTTTACAATGCCTACAAATACGGCGTACCCGTGTTTGTTCCGGCTTTCTCTGACTGCTCTGCCGGTTTCGGTTTTGTAGCTCACCAAACCGAACACCCGACTGCTCACGTATCTATTGACAGCGCCAAAGATTTCTTGGAACTCACCAAAATCAAAATGAAAGCCAAAGAAACCGGCTTGATGATGTTCTCCGGCGGCGTACCGAAGAACTTTGCTCAAGATACCGTGGTGGCTGCTGAAATTTTAGGTGCAGATTGCCCGATGCACAAATATGCCGTACAAATCACCGTAGCCGATGAACGCGATGGTGCTTTGTCCGGTTCTACCCTCAAAGAAGCTTCTTCTTGGGGTAAAGTTTCCACCGCCTTGGAACAAATGGTTTACGGCGAATGCACGACCTTGATTCCGTTGATCATCGGTTACGGTTATCACAAAGGCGCTTGGAAAAAACGCAAAGCAACCAACTACGTCAAATTCTTACAAGATGAAGATAAAAAGATTGCTGCGTTAAAGGCCAAAGAAGCTAAAGCTAAAAAATAATGTTTCGCTTCAAAGCCGTATTACTCTTAGTTTTAATGGTCTGCCCGTTAGCTTGTTGCTACGGGCAGCTCCATTTTGCCACGGTAAACGGTGATAACGGCTACGCCGCCATGCGTGGTAATTATAAGCTAGATTTAGATAACGGCTTTATTTTGATCCCCACGGTGGGTTATTACCGCATGAGTGACCGTGAGGAAGACGAGTCCGGCGCCACCACCAAATTTGCCCTTAACGTACAATATGAATTGACGGATAATTTCTTATTGTCTGCAGGAGCGGAATATATCCCTGAAAGATTAGGTTTTCAAGAAGTGGCTTATGGGGTGGGAGCTGAATATACATTATGTTATCATTGCGGAATTTTTACAAACCCTTACGTGAAAGCAAACGTGGGCCAAGCCCGCTATAGAATAGACTCTTATGCCACGGGTGCGCCCTTGGGATATGTCTTTAGAACCACGGCCAATGCTGCGGCCTTGGAAGCGGGCAGTGAGTTGGGCCGATTTTTTGCGCAAGTGCGCTACGATAAAGTGATAAAATATAGTGATAAGCCGAATGAAGATGTGGCCTCAAATTGGACGGAAATTCCGTTTATGACAGCTGTAGTACAAGGTTTTGTGCGAGATATTGCCGCTGCCCGCGTGGCTTATCGGACCAAGTGGATTACGCCCTATGTGGTTTATTCTCGCTATAAATATTTACTGGGCAGCGATTATACCGTTTCCGTGGCAGGAGGCCTTGCCCTGACCGTTAAAGAAACAACGTTAACGGGCGGTGTGGAGATCTTTGAGCAAAACCACAAAGACCAAAGAAAAACATATTTTTCTTTGTCGGCCAGCACTAAATTTTAAGGAATATGTTTTATGTCAACATTAATGCCGGATGTAAAATTACACTGCAATATTGATGAAAAAGCTTTTTCTAAAGCGATGTTTTGTTGCCGCTTGTTTGTAGGGTTTGCCATGATTTATTTGGCTTTAGGCAGTTTGTTTTATTGGCGTGAATTTTTGGTCAATGCCAATTCTTTGGGGTTTCCTTTTGTGGTGCCTTTGTCTTTTATTTTGGCATTGGCGGAGCTGTTTTTGGGCTTGCTGTTGCTGCTGGGGTGGCATACACGGCTCAATGCCTTTTTATCTTTACTTATCGGCATGGTTTGTACAGTTGTTTTTTTTGCGGGCGGATATAACAAAGTGTTTGTGGCCATGTGTTTGCTGCAGTTATCTGCTCTTTGTCCGTTATGTTTATTGGGGCCCGGTGCCATTAGTCTAGATTTTAAAAGAAGTCAGCGTCGCGCCCGCCGTTTTTTTAGAGGTTAGTTTATGAGTGAAAATACGTCTTATATCAGTTTGGCCAACAAATACCGTCCTCAAAAGTTTGAAGATATGGTCGGTCAGGAAAGCATTTCCAAAACATTAAAAAATGCCTTGAAACTGGGCCGCATTGCACATGCTTATTTGTTTTACGGTCCGCGCGGTTGTGGTAAAACTACTACAGCTCGTATTTTAGCTAAAGCGTTAAACTGTACGGGAAAAGGCAACGGCAAACCGACCGATGAGCCTTGTGGTGAATGTCCGCAATGCCGCGAAATTGCTCAAAGTGCCGATATGGACGTATTGGAATTGGACGCGGCCTCCAATACCCAAGTAGAAAAAGTACGTGAGGCGATTATTGATACGGTTGCTTTGGCAGCTTCTCGGGATCGTTTCAAAGTATTTATTTTAGACGAAGTGCACATGCTTTCGGCCAGTTCTTTTAATGCATTGCTCAAAACCATTGAAGAGCCTCCCTCCCATGTAGTTTTTATTTTAGCTACGACGGAAAAACACAAAGTACCGGCTACGATTACTAGCCGTTGTCAGACTTTTCGTTTCCGCCCGATTACGGCAGATGAAATTACCAATCATTTATTAGATTTGGCAGAAGCAGAAGGCTTAGATTTAACGGAAAAAGCAGCCCGTATTATTGCTAAAAATGCTGGTGGAGCTTTGCGCGATGCTTTAACTTTGTTGGATAGAGCTATTGCCTTTTCCGATGGAAAGATTGATGATAAATTGGTCGGAGAAATGTTGGGGTTGACCCCGCAAGATTTGCTCAACCAAACCATTACGGCTTTGATTGAAAAAGATAATGCGTCTTTACATGCGGCTTTTGAAACGCTGCGCGCTGAAGGCTTTGATGCCAATTCTTTTTTGAAAGATTTAAAAAATGCGTTGGGAGAGCTGTTTTATTTCTCTTTAGGTCAAGGAAGTGCTCCTTTTGAAGGGGCTGCGAAAATTACTAAACTTGCTTCTGCGGGGTTATTGGCTGCTTTGTCCAGAAAAGTGAACAAACTGACCGAGGAAGTAAAATTTTCCGACAATGCTTTAATCAGTGCCGAAGTGGGCTTGTTTACCATTATGGATAGCTGCTTTGATATTGAAGGGTTTATTCGCCGTTTAGAGGCCTTAGAACGAGGTGAAACCGGTGAAACAACTCTTCCGCCTGCGGGACCTGTTAAAAAGCAGGAAAAACAAATTTCTTCTTCGGCTGTTCCCGTTGCGCAAAAAACGGATTTTTCGGCTAAGAAAGAAACAAAAGCATCTTCTGGAGTGCAGGAAAATGTATATTATCAAGAAGATCTTTCCTCTATAATAAAAGAAACTCCCACGGCTAAAATTACCGATAATAATGCTTTGTGGAAGGCCTTGCTCAAAGAATTTGAAAAAAGCCCCTTTGTCTATGATGTGATGACCAATTGTTCCGTACAATTTGGTGCAGATGTATGGACCATTAGTTTTGGAACGGGTAAGGAATTTTATAAAGTTCCTGCGCAAACCAAACTGCCTGAATTGGAAAAAAAGGCCTTGGCTTTAAGCGGGCGGAAGATTCGTTTTGAAATTGCCCAAACAGCGGCTTCTGCCAAAGCAGATTCTTTTGCTGATCAACCGAAAAAAGTTCCGAACACCATTGCAAAGCCGATTCCTACGGCAGCAGCTCAAGAGCCTATCAGCCAAGAAGAACCGCTTGTAAAGGCAGATTTTTCTGCTGATGTGGAGCCGGAAAGTGCTTTGACGGAAGTGCCGGAAGAGCTGAAAGGAATTTTAGATGTTATTGGCGGAGAGGTTTTAGTTTAGTATGCAAAGTTTAGACCGCTTAGTTCGTGCATTACGCAGAATGCCGGGGGTTGGCCCGCGGCAGGCTGAGCGGTTTGCTGCGTATTTTTTGCGTGCGCCTCAAGGGGAAGTGGAAGAATTTATCGCAGCGGTAATCAGCATGAAACAAGACGTAAAGTTGTGTCCTGTTTGTTATGCCTATAGCGAAAAAGATCGCTGTGAGGTGTGTGCTGATCCGGATAGAGACCACAGCTCTATTTGTGTGGTGGAAGACCCCCAAGATATTGAAGCCATTGAAAAAACAGGTGCTTTTAAAGGGCTTTATCATGTGTTACACGGAGCTATTTCCCCTATGGAAGGGAAAGGCGCCGAACATGTAAAAATTAAAGAATTATTAACCCGTTTGCAAGAGAGCAAAGTCCCCGTACAAGAAGTGATTATTGCCACAGATCCTGATGCCGAAGGAGAAACCACGGCTATGTATTTGGCCGATTTATTGCGTGATATGGTGCCTCATATCAGCCGCATAGGCTATGGCGTGCCTTTGGGCGGAGATTTAGATTATCTAGACGAAATGACCTTGCTCTATTCTTTAAAAGGCCGGACTAAAATTTAATGCATTACACTCACTACAAAAGACCTCTTTTGTGGGTACTGATAATATATATTTGTTGTTTGGTTTTGTTCTACCGCCCGCACCCTGCCGAAAAAGACATTTCCCACAAAATTTCTCCTGCCGAGGTTATACTGACGGCGCAAGTAGATAGTTTTGCTACTGTTAAACCAAAGGGACAGTATGTTATTTTAAAAGTTCTTTCTGTTGATGGACAAAGAACAGAAGGGTATGCCTATGCCCGCTTTGAAAAAGAAGCCCCAGCTTGGAAAGAAACCATACAATCTTCCGTCAAATTGAGAAAACCGTACAGTACGTCTTTGCTCGGAAATTTTGATTGGGCGGAGTACTTGGCCATTAAAAATATTTTTTGTGAAACAAAAATATCAAGCTATCAAACCCTCCAAAAGGCCCCGGTTCTATATCACTGGATTTATCAATTAAGGCAAAGCATTTTACATTCTTTTGAAAAAGCATTTTCTTCAGATTTATCTGCCATAGCCAATGGTGTATTATTGGGTGAAAAGGCACAAGTAAATTCCGCTCTTTATGCGGATTTTCAAGATAGCGGAGCTATTCATTTGTTGGTAGCTTCCGGCGGAAATGTGGCCTTTGTGACATTAATGATGTTTGCTTTGTGCAGTTTGTTTTCTTTAAGCAAACGTAAGACGGCATTTATTGCCTTGGCCGTAGCGGGGTTTTATACATTGGTGGCAGGAGCAGATGCTCCGTTGACAAGAGCTTATTTTATGTCTGTTTGTGCGGTGTTTGGGTATCTTTTGCACAGAAACAGCGGCGTTTTTCAAGGACTTATTTTATCTTGTTTTGCGATTTTAATTTACAATCCTTCCTCTTTGTTTGAGACGGGATTTCAAATGTCTTTTTTGGCGACTTTGGGAATTGTGATTTGTTTAAACAATTATGAAATCTCTTATAATTGGCCTCGTTGGGTACGTTTTTTTACTCAAATCTTTTTAGCTACATTAAGTGCACAATTGGCACTTCTGCCCATTTTTACCAATGTGTTTTATAAGGTGTCTTTGGTCGGTATTTTATCTAATATGATTTTGGTGCCTTTTGCTTCTTTCTTAATGGCTATTAATTTTTTATTTTATTTGTTTTCGTGTTTGCATATAGATTGGCTGCTTAAACCATTGGTAAAAAGTGCTTTGTGGCTTTTTAAAAGCTTGGTATTAGCTTTTGGAAAAACTTCTTTTTCTTCCATGATGGTGCCGGCATGGCGAGCAGGCACTATTGCCGTTTATTATGCAGGATTATTTTTGCTCTTTCATTTGCCGCAGAAAGAATTTGTAAGAAGAATATATAAGCCTGTTTTGTTGGGTATGGCATGTATCTTGGTTTTACAGGGGAGCTTGTTTTCTCATAGCAGGTTATGGTTGTTAAATGATTGGAATAAAAATTCTATTTTATTGGTTAATTCTGAAGGAGAAAGAGTTTTAATCGGTGCAGAAATAGAGGCAGAGAAGCTGGCCAAGGCGGTGCTGAAAACGGGGAGTAAGAAAATAGATATATTAATCATCAATCAAGAGATTGATAAACAGTTAAAAGAAGCGGAAAACTTACAAAAATACATAACGGTAAAAAATATAATAGTACCTTTTACAGATATTTGGCCCGAAGAAGAAATTAATTTAGGCCATATAAAAATTACGGCACAGTGGGGTTGGTTATTAAACAGAGAAAAGAATCTTTGGCAAAACCGTGGTTATACAGGTGGTAGGGATAGCCTTTCTTATCAAATAAAAGGAGAAAATTTTTCCTTTACTACGGCAGGTAACAACCGTTTTGTTTTGTGTGATCAAGAAAGGATAGACAATCTTCAAAACGCCACAAAAAAGCTGGTTTTTTAAGAGGAAAAGTGTATAATATATGGGCATACAGAAATAGGAGATTTTATGGAAGAAAAAGAACAGGAAATGCATAAGAAATTTTTAGCCGAGGCCGTAAAGCTTGCCCAAGAAAACGTAAACACAGGCCGCGGAGGGCCGTTTGGGGCGGTGATTGTTAAAAACGGAGAAATTGTGGCCCGCAGCAGTAACCAAGTATTAATCACCAAAGATCCTACCATGCATGCTGAAGTGGCTGCCATCAGAGAAGCGTGCGGCAAGTTAAACTCTTTTGAATTGAAAGATTGCATTATTTATTCGTCTTGTGAGCCTTGCCCTATGTGCTTGGGGGCCATTTATTGGGCCAGACCCAAAGCTTTGTATTTTGCCGCGGATCAACATACCGCTGCCAAACACGGCTTTGACGATAAATTTATTTATGATGAAATTGCCGTGCCCAAAGAAAAGCGTAAAATTAAAACGGTCCGTCTTGTGTTAGATACGCAAGAAGAACCGTTTAAAGAATGGACAGCCAAAGAAGATAAAACGCAGTATTAATTTGTATTCTTTTCCAAAGACCCAAGGGGCCAAGACCCTTTGGGTTTTTGTTTTCCCGTCAAGATTTCTGCCGCACATACCTGGGCTTCTTGCGCGGGAGAGAATAGGAAAAGTCGGCCATTTAGCTTTTCTGTTTTTTCTGTGCCAAACGGACTGCCAAAACTGATAAAAATGGTTTTTGGATATCGGCTGCTCCAAGAGCAAAGCTCGTCTTTTTCCTTCTCAGACAAGTTGATATGTCCTTTAAAAGCTTTATAATTGGAAAAAGAAGCGGTTATCAGATAATCGGCTTTTTCTCCTGCTTTTTTGAGAAAGATGTTTTTCTTTTCTAAGGCATTGATGAAAGATTGTGCTGCTAAATTCTCTTCGTTACCCAATTCCAAATAAGCCACCTTCTCTTTGGGGGAAAGTTTGATTTCTTCTCCTTGCCACACAGCGCAATTTTCAACATAAGTTCTGTTGAAATCTTGGGCATTTAGCCCTTTTTTGACGGAAGTTAAACTTTGGGCTGCTTGTTCTTGAAGATGGATAGATTCGGCGGCGATTTCTGCCAAGTCTTTTTGTTTTTGTAAAAAGTCGGATAACGCCAACGAATCTTCTGCGCTGAGTAAAATATGTGCTCCTGCGCGTAAAGCTTGCAGAGCGGCTTGTTTTTCATCTCCGATGGCTTTCATACATAAAGCATCGGTAAAGATAAGTTTTTGAAAGCCCATTTTTTCTTTCAATAAATCTGTGATGACAGCTTTAGATAAAGAGGCCGGATTTTGCTTATCCAATGCCGTCAGCAGTAGATGCCCCACCATTACGCTGTCTGCCACCGAAAGAGTTTTTTGAAAAGGGAAGAGCTCGTTCTCTTCCAATTCTTGCAAGGTACGGTTTAAAACGGGTAAGACCAAGTGAGAGTCTTGGGTAGTCCTTCCGTGCCCCGGAAAATGTTTAATGCTGTTTAAAACTCCGCCGTCTGCAAGCCCTTGGCATAAAGCTTGGCCCATAGCCGCCACTTGATACGGATTTGATCCGAAAGAGCGGGTATTTACAATGGGATTGTTCGGCTCATCACATAAGTCTAACACCGGAGCAAAAACCCAATCTATGCCTAATTCTAGCGCTTCCCGAGCTAAAGTAAGACCTTTTTGATAAGCAATTTCTTTGTTTTGTGTAGCCCCTATAGACATATTGGACAAAACCCAGCTTTCTCCTTCTATCCAACGGCCGAGTCCGTCTTCATAATCAGCGCACATAAACAAATGCTTCAGGGGGGAAGCTTGTTTTAGCTCGCTTACAAGTTCCTGTATGTTTTGGCGGGTGCCGCCATAGATGCAAAAGCCGCCCACACCGCGTTTGGCCAGTTCCAACGCTTCTTCTTTTTTTGTTTTTCCAAACCAAAATCCGGGGTAAATCAAGCGATTAACGTTCATAAAGTAATTTTCCCTAAAATAGCTGTTTTTTTGGCTCCTGTGGCTTGAGGACAATGATTGCTCTTATGTTGCAGTGTCAGCCAAGCCATCACGGCAAAAGCAGCGGACTCTTTGGCTTGAGGGTCAATGCCTTTATGAGCCGAAGTATGAACGGGTAAAGCGGTCAATTTTTTTAAATGAGACAACAGGGTCTGATTATACGCTCCCCCGCCGGAGACGATAATTTCTTTTTGATGTTTTTTGGGGACAAAGCGTTTAATGGCATCAGCAATACAGGCGGCTGTAAAGAAATTAAGAGTTGCCAGTAAGTCTTTTGTATTTTCCGATGAATAAGCGGAAAAGTATTTCTCTAAATATTTTTTTCCAAACTCATTTTTATCCAAACTTTTAGGTGGTTTTTGAGAGAAATATTTTTGTTTTAGCAGTTTTTTAACAAGCACTTTGTCAGGAGTACCTTGTGCAGCCAAAGAGCCGTTTTTATCAAACGGTATGCCTAGGAATTTTTCACAGGCCAAATCCATCAGCGTATTGGCAGGACCGCAGTCAAAACCGATTGTTTTTACTGCTTTTCCTACTACGGAAATATTGGAAATTCCTCCCAAATTGAGCAAAATTTTGGCAGCCCCTTTGCCAAGCAAGTACTCATCAAAAAAGGGAATCAAGGGAGCCCCCTCCCCTCCTAATGCTATATCTCTTTCCCGAAAGTTGCTCACGACGGGGCATTGTAAGGCTTCGGCTAAAAAGGAAGGCTCGGCAATCTGTAATGTGTTGGGGACTGTATCATTCGGGCCGTGGTACACGGTTTGACCGTGCATACCAACGGCTAAAATTTCTTCTTTTTTTAGTTTTGTTTGTTTTAAAAATAAAAGAGTTTTTTGTGCGTATAATTTACCCAGTTCAAAGTGCAGCGCAGAAAGCTCCGCTACTGTACATTCGGGCGCTTTTAGGAGCTTTTTTTGCAAAGCGGAAGAGTAAGGGTAATTTTTAAAGCAGAGAATTTTAAAAGGGGAGGGCAAAACGGCACAAACAGTTAGTCCATCACAACTGGTGCCGCTCATCAGACCCAGCACAATTTTTCTATTTTTCATGCAAAACTCCTTCCAAGAAACCGTGATGTTTTTGAAGAAGTTTTTCCGCTTGTCCTTTATTTATTTTTTTCATTTGCATCACGATAGCCGTTTTGACGCTTTTGCCGGAAGCAATCAATAGCTTTTCGGCAGTTTTTTCATCGGTTTTGGTGACGTTGGCAATTAAGCGTACAGCACGGCGAATGAGTTTTTGATTGGTAGGTTGCACATCTACCATCAAATTGCCGTACACTTTTCCTGCACGCGCCATGGCACCGGTAGAAATGGCATTTAAAGTCATCTTGGTGGCGGTACCTGCTTTCATGCGGGTGGAGCCGTTTAAAGCTTCTGCACCGGTGTCTAAAAAGATAAAAATATCGGCAAAGGAGGTGTCTGCTTTTTTATTACAGGCCATTAAAACGGTACTTGCGCCGAGTTGTTTGGCTTGTTGTAAAGCTCCCAGAACATAAGGGGTAATGCCGCTGGCAGTCAGTCCGATAACCAAGTCTTTTTCTTTGGCAACTTTTAAAATATCTTTTCCACCTTGCAAAGCATCATCTTCTGCTCCTTCTTGGGAACGAAACATAGCTTTTTTCCCACCGGCAATAATTCCTACAATTTGCGAAGGTTTGGTGCCGAAAGTGGGCACGCATTCCGCCGCTTCTAGTACGCCCAAACGGCCGCTGGTGCCGGCCCCGATAAAAATAATTTTTCCGCCTGCTAAAAAAGTTTCCGAGGCTAATTGAATAGTCTTGCCAATAGAAATGGCGGCTTTTTTTACGGCGCGAGCGGCATTAAAATCTTCGGCATTAATCATTTGCGCAATTTGTTTGGGAGAGGAAGTACCCAAATTTTGGGTGCGTTTATTTAGCGTTTCGGTAGGAATTAAATGGTTTTTGCTCATCAGTCCACATCTCCTATTTGGGCTTTATGCCGTCGGAACAATTTTTCTGTTTCTTCTATAGATTTAATTTTGAAAGTCAGCGGTACAATAGCTAGTGTAACTAAACTAAAAACGGCGGAAACAATAAAGAAAGCATCATAACCCAATGCTACTTGTATTTTTCCAGAGAGCATAGAAGGAATCATCATACCCAAAGCCATAATGCCGGTAGAAATAGCATAGTGAGAGGTTTTGTACGGCCCTTGGGAAACGTACATGATAAAAATGGAAAAGGCCATCATGGCAAGCCCGTTGCCCAAATGTTCCAAAGCAATCAATGCCGCTATGACGGTAAGGCTCGGTTTGGCCCAAGCCATATATGCGTAAAAGAAATTGGGCAAAATCAGGATAGTAGCAAAAGGCCAAATACATTTTTTAAACCCATAACGTCCCAACAACCAACCGCCTGCCAAATTGCCGGCTATGATGGCCCCCAAGCCCAAGGTCCCTTTGATAAAACCCAGTTGTTGAGTGGAAAGGCCTAAAGCTCCGCTCTGAGTCGGTCCGATTAAGAAAGGGGTAATAATTTTTTCCAAGAGGGCATCGCCCAAACGGTAAAATAAAATAAAAAGCAAAATGTAGAAAATATTTTTTTGTGAAAAGTACGTTTTAAAGGCCTCTTTGAAGGCACTTTTCTCACCGGAGAAAGATCCGGCAGGGCGATCTTCGGCGGGACGGGGCAAAAGCCAACAATGATATATTCCCAATAAAACAAATAAAGCTGCTATTAACAGAAAACCCATTTTCCATGCCAAGACGATACTCTCTGTTTTGCTTTCCCATGTGCCGATGAGCATCAATAGTGTTCCTCCGCCAAAAATCATGGCCAAACGGTAAAAGATCGTGCGGATACCTACAAAATATCCCTGCTGCTTGGGGGAAAGAGAAAGCATATAATAGCCGTCGGTGGCGATATCGCATGTAGCAGACACAAAGGCTCCCACGGCAAAACCCAATAAAGAGGCAAGAAAGAAAGAGTCCCAACCTAGAGAAAAGGCTGCAAAGGCAAAAATGGCAGCCGCTAAAAATTGTCCCCACAAAAGCCAACGTCGTTTGGTGGAATATCCGTCCACTAACGGGCTCCAAAACATCTTCAGCGTCCACGGCAGGTATAAAAAGCCTGTCCAAAAGACAAATACGTCATTAGGAACTCCCATTTTGGTATAGAGAGCACCTGATACGACATTGATAAGAATATAGGGCAATCCCTCTAAAAAATAAAGAGAGGGGATATAAAGCCACGGGGAACGTTTTTTCATAATTATTTAAAAGGCAAACGACCGGCCAATAAATCGGCAAACGGTTTGGTGGGTTCGCTGCGCTCTAAAATCATTTTGATAATGGATGTCAAAGGTACGGCGAGCAAAGCCCCCACGGCACCCCATACCAATGCCCAAAAGATTAAGGAGGCAATCACGACGACCGGATTTAAGTCCATTCCTTTTCCCAGCCACTTGGTTTCTAAAATATTTCCGATTACAAAATGAGCCGCAATCAATAAGCTGATACCTACAATCAGATGCCAATCCATTCCGTATTGCAAAAACAAAACCGGCGCAGGCAAAGCTGTGGCGATAAAGGGGCCGATGTTGGGGATAAAATTAAGCACAAATGTCAGTACCGCAAACATAAAAGCCAGCTCTGTACCGACAACAGTTAAGATGACCCACGTGACGGCAGAGGCCAACAGCGAAACCAAAATTTTAATAATCAGATAATAAGAAATTTGTTGTTCTATGGTAGAGGCTAAAGAATTTTTCTCGTCATTAGAGTGTCCCATAAACAAGAAAATCAAGAACAAACACACCAGCATGGTATTAGACACAAAAGACATTACACTTCCGCCCATGCTTTTGGCCATATTAAGCAGGGGAAGTTTGTTAATGGTGTCAGAGATAAATTCGGAATTGATTTTAATGCCCAGTTTGCTTGCATTGTGCAAAAACCACGCAATCGTGTCGTTTAATTTATCCGCGTAAGAGTTAGCCCCGTCCACGAAAGACGAAATAGAGTTGGACACAAAAGCAATGGATAAGGTGGCCGCCCCCAAAAAGAGAAATACCCCTAAAATCACACCCAGCAGATGTGGGATTTGCCATCTTTTTTGTATCCACACGGCGATAGTGTTCAGCACAATGTAAAAGAAAACGGCGATGACGAAAGGCATCAGCACTGTTTTTGCATAAATCAAAATCCAAGTAAGCGCGGTGCCTGCCAAAATAAGCAAGCAGGCGTTATTAATAGGGGCATAAGCTTCTGATTTAATTTTTTTCAACATATTTCTCTCCAAAAAACTATAGTTTTATCTTATCATAAAATTGACGGGTAAACGCGGAAAATCAAAAGAAAAAAAGAAATAAAACTATATTTTTGCTATAATATCTATAGACGGGCAGTTGGCGCAGTGGTAGCGCGTCCGCCTCACACGCGGAAGGTCACAGGTTCAAATCCTGTACTGCCCACCATTTGAAAACCCACCTAGTGTGGGTTTTTTGTTTTATAGAGGTTTTTATGATAAACATTGAAAAATATATTTCTGATTTAATCGTTTTGCTTAAACAGCAGTTCGGTCCACGGCTTTTATACGTTGGTTTGCAGGGCAGTTATTTGCGCGGGGAAGCTACCGCCAACAGCGATATAGACGTGATGATAGTTTTGGACACTTTATCCGTGGCAGATTTGGCGCAGTACCGCACCATTATCCATTCTTTGCCGACACCGGAAAAATCGTGCGGATTTATTTGTGCCAAAGCAGACCTTGCCAATTGGAACCCGTTGGAAATTTGCCATCTGTTGCACAGTACCAAAGATTGCTACGGAGTGCTAAAAAATTTAGTCCCTGTTTATTGCCAAGAAGACGTGAGAAACTTCATAAAATTCGGCCTTAATAATTTGTATCACGAGCTTTGCCACCGTTATATTCACGCAGACCGAAAAACAAATATAGAGGTTTTGCCTTTTGCTTACAAAAGCGTGTTTTTTATTCTGCAAAATCTGTATTATTTAAAACACAAAATCTTTATTTCCACCAAAAAACACCTTTTGGAAGTATTGGACGGGCAAGACCGCGCCGTATTGAAGAGGTCCTTAGCTATTCAACAAGGAAAACCTTATGATTTTGACGAAAGCTTTGAGCTTTTATTTGCGTGGTGTCAATCAACTTTACAAACGGTTTAATTTGAAATTAAAACCCCGCATTAAGCGGGGTTTTTAAATGATATAGATTTTTATAAATCACCTAAGGCTTCTTTTACTTTGTTGACCAAGTCTTTCAGTACAAACGGCTTGGCACAGAAAGATTTAACTTGCGCAAATCGGTGGAACATTGCCTCAGATTCTACCAAAGCAGAAGTGACGATAATAGGGATATTGCTCAGTTCTTCATCTTCTTCCATAATAGACACAATGGCTCTGCCGTCTAACCCGGGAAGCATAACATCCAAAAGAACCAAATGAGGGCGGATTTGTTTAATCTTAGAAATCGCATCACGTCCGCTTTGACAAACATGCGTTTCATAACCGGCTTTGGCTAATACCAGGCTAAGCAGTTGTACAATAGATAATTCGTCTTCTACGATTAAAATTCTTTTTTTCATTTTGAAAACCTTTCTACTATTTTATTATACTTTTTATATGACAAAAAAAACATTCGGCGCTTGCACTTGGAAGAATATGCTTGCATTTTCTGAGACCTTTTTCAAGAGGGGAGAAATAGTTATTGTAGGTTTTTCCGGTGGGCCTGATTCGGTTTGTTTGCTGCATTTTTTACGTCACTTATCTCAAAAAAAACATTTTGAAATTATTGCGCTGCACGTTAATCACGGCTTGCGTGGAGTGGCGGCTACGGCTGATGAAAGGTTTTGTAAAAAATTAGCCAAAGAATTAGGCATAGACTTTATTTCCGTCAAAAAATCTGTGCGCACTTTAGCCAAAAAATTAGATTTAAGTATAGAGCATGCCGCGCGCAAAGCCCGTTATGAGGCCTTTGCCGAAGTGGCCCAAAAAACGGGTGCTGCCAAAGTTGCTTTGGGTCATCATTTAGACGATCAGGCCGAAACGGTACTTTTGAACTTATTGCGTGGTACACGCGCCGAAGGTTTGTGCGGTATTCCTGTTCGCAGAGCTTTAAATGCCAAGGTGGAAATTGTGCGCCCTCTGCTTTGCATCACGCGTGCGGAAGTAGAGGAATATATAAAAGAAAACAACCTCTCTTTTGTGACGGACCAAACCAATCAGGAAGATATTTACACACGTAATTGGGTGAGGCATGAATTATTACCGATGATTGAGAAGAAACAGCCAAAAATTCGCCAACATTTATCCGGAATGGCCGCTCAACTGACCGAAAAATTGAAATAACAGTTTTTTCGTTTGATTGAATGTTTATGAAACAATAATTAATCTTTAATCTTTGCTATAATTCTGTTAAATAGAGAAGTTAGATTTGAAAAGGAGAAAAAAATGAAAAGAGGTTTTACATTGATAGAACTATTAGTAGTAGTTTTAATTATCGGTATCTTGTCTGCGGTGGCATTACCGCAATATACCACCGCGGTGGAAAAAGCCCGCTTGAGCGAAGCTTTGACTAACGGCCGCAGTTTGGTGCAAGCTCAAAATATGTGTATTTTGGCAAATGGAGGAGATTTTGGTCCTTGCGCTTATGCCGACAATTTAGATATAGATTTAAGCGGCGGTAGTTGGAATGAGTACGGAGATTATTTTGCTACAAAGAATTTTCTATATCGCATAGAAGACGGAGATTTTGTAGATGTTTTTCGCAAGAACAATCCCTCTGTTTCAGATTTTTCGTATGAAGATGTTTTGTACTCTCTTTGGTTCCCTAGTTCTTTGTATGAGAATTCATCCCCAATATGCAACAGTAGGGGCACGGAAATAGGTGAAAAAATTTGCAATTCCTTGGTTGGACAAGGTTTTGTGAAAAATTAATTCTAACCCAAAAAAGAACTTGCCGTTTTGTAAGCCCCTTTCTATACTTGTGTAGAGAGGGGTTTTTGTCGGTAAAGGCTTTCAAAATTAGCAGTCTAAAAAAGATATTGACAAAAATAACAAAAACTTTTACAATATTAGCAGATGCTAAAAGTGAGTGCTAAAATAAAAGCAACATTATAGACGGTGTATTTATGAGAATATTAAGACCGGAAGTAGCTAAAGAAAGAAAAGAGAAAATTCTGCGTTGGGTAGTGCAGCAGTTTGTGGAAAACCGCCGCCCCGTGGGGTCTCAACTCATTGCGTCCAGCGCACTCAAGGACGTTTCCAGCGCCACCATTCGTAACATTATGAAAGAGCTGGAAGAAGAGGGCTACCTCTACCAACCGCATACTTCCGGCGGTCGCATTCCCACAGACAAAGCCTACCGCTATTATGTGGACTATTTAACCGGTGTGCAACGTATGGCCGCGCAAGAGCGTGAGCACATTGAGCAGCAATACGATGAGCGCGTAAGTGAAATTAATAACGTCATGTTGCATACCTCTCGTTTGTTGGCCCGTTTATCCGGTGCGGCAGGGTTTGTATATACTTTAAACGTAGAAGACCAGGTGGTCAAACGGTTAGATTTTATGCCTATCGGGCCGGGGGTACTTTTGGCGGTATTGGTAACCGAATCGGGCATTGTGCGTCATTGGCCCGTGCGTTTAGGGTATGATTTAGCCCCTGCCAAAATACGTCTGTTAAGCAATTTTATTAATACCGAAATTGAAGGTATGACGCTTAAAGAAGCGCAAAAGTTCTTGTGGCAGTATATCCAATCGGGTCATCGTGAAATTGCAGATGTGGCCGATTTGGCTATTCAAGTGCTAAAAGATATGCAAAAGCCGCAAACCTCTGCCGAAGAACTCTATATTGAAGGTATCGGCCGTATGTTGGAAAACACCGAGCAGGCCGATTACGAAGATTTGAAGCAAATGATGCGCGTAGTGGAAGAAAGACAGCGCCTTTCGGGCCTTTTGGCTGAAAAAATGGAAGATTTGCGCCGCAGCGGCAAACAAGTGACCGTGAGCATCGGCAGCGAAAATGAACTGGCGGAACTGCAAAATGTCAGTATCGTATCTTCCGCGTACCGTGTGGGGGATAAAACGGTAGGCATGTTGGGTATTATCGGTCCGAAACATATGCAATATACCAAAGTGATGTCTTTGGTTAAATTTATGGGGGATTTGTTGGAAGGGACCATGAGCTCTTGGAACGCCTTGCCCAACAAAGAAGACGATTATGAGTAAAAAAGAGAAAAAAGACGGCTTGACCGAGCAGGAAGAGAAAACTTTACCCGCTGATCAAGAGCCGGAGATTGAAGTAAAACCCGCCGAAGAACAGCCGGACTATTACGAAAAATATGTGCGCTTGAGCGCTGATTTTGAGAATTTCCGCCGCCGTACTGAGCGTGAAAAAGCTGCTTTTTTGGCTTATGGGAAAAAAGATTTCGTAGAGAAATTACTGCCTGCTTACGAAGTGCTCCTTCGCCAACAGGCTCAAATGGAAAAACAGACCGTCAGCGAAGAATGTGCCGCCGAAGTAAAAAGTTTGTTGGGTGGTATCAAGATGGTACTGGGGGAGCTGGACAAAGCCTTTAAAGCAGAAGGCATTGAAAAAATGGATGTAGTAGATACGCCGTACGATCCTATGAAAGAGGAATGCATTGCTACCATTCCTTCTTCTTCCAAGCAAGACGGTATGGTGTTGGAAGAAGTGCAAATGGGATTTATGATGGACGGCAAAGTGCTGCGCCCGGCCCGTGTGGTCGTTGGCAAAGCGGGGGAAGAAGCATAAGCGCAGGAAATTTAACTGATTTCTAAAGGAGAAAAAAACTATGGCTAAAATTATTGGTATTGATTTAGGAACTTCTAATACGGCAGCTGCCGTGATGGAAGGCGGCAGAGGCACGATTATCCCCTCTGCAGAAGGCAGCTCTATCGGCGGAAAAGCTTTTCCGTCTTATGTAGCTTTCACCAAAGACGGTCAACGTCTGGTGGGTGAACCGGCCCGTCGTCAGGCTATCGCCAATCCGGAAGGAACGGTAACTGCCTTTAAACGCAAAATGGGCGAAAACTTTAAATATAATTTGCGCGGTCAAGAATTTACTCCGCAACAGCTTTCTGCTTTCGTATTGCAGAAAGTGAAAAAAGACGCGGAAGCTTTCTTGGGTGAACCGGTGGAAAAAGCCGTTATTACCGTACCCGCTTATTTTAACGATAACCAACGTCAAGCCACCAAAGACGCCGGTCGTATTGCAGGGTTGGAAGTAGTGCGCTTGGTGAACGAACCGACCGCGGCTGCCTTGGCCTTTGGTATTGATAAAGCCGGCAAAGAACAAAAAATCTTGGTCTTTGACTTGGGTGGCGGTACCTTGGACGTTACCATCATGGAAATGGGTGCCGAAGGTACTTTTGAAGTGCTTTCCACCTCCGGTGATACCCAACTGGGCGGTACGGATATGGATAATGCCATCATTTCTTGGATGGTCGATGAATTTAAAAAGAGCACCGGCATTGATTTGTCTGCCGACAAACAAGCCCAACAACGCTTGAAAGAAGCTGCCGAAAAGGCCAAAATTGAATTGTCCACCACCATGGAAACGGACATCAACTTGCCTTTCATTACCGCCGACGCTACCGGCCCGAAACACTTGGAGCTTAAGCTTTCCCGCGCCAAATTGGAAAGCTTGGTAGACGCTATTGTTCGCCGCTGCGGTAAATCTGTGGACCAGGCATTAAGCGATGCCAAATTGACCGCTGCGCAAGTGGACCGCATTATTTTAGTAGGCGGCCCGACCCGTATGCCGATTGTGCAAAAATATGTGGAAGACCACGTGGGCAAGAAAATTGAACGCGGTATTGACCCGATGGAATGTGTGGCAATCGGTGCCAGCGTACAAGCCGGTATTTTGACGGGCGAAGTAAAAGACGTCTTGTTGTTAGACGTTACTCCGCTTTCCTTGGGTTTGGAAACCTTGGGTGGTGTATGCACCCGCTTGATTGAGCGCAATACAACTATTCCGACCAAGAAAACGCAAATTTTCTCTACCGCTTCTGACAATCAACCTGCGGTAACCATCAATGTCTTGCAGGGTGAACGTCCGATGGCTAAAGACAATGTACCCTTGGGTAAATTTGACTTGGACGGCATTCCTCCCGCTCCGCGCGGCGTGCCGCAAATTGAAGTAACCTTTGACATTGATGCCAACGGTATTTTGAAAGTGTCCGCCAAAGACTTGGGTACCAACAGAGAGCAACACATTACCATCAGCTCTCCGAACAAACTCAGTGATGCTGAAGTGGAACGCTTTGTAAAAGATGCCGAAAAGTTCGCCGAAGAAGACAAAAAACACAAAGAATTTGTGGAAGCCAAAAACGAAGGCGACAGCGTGCTTTATCAAACCGAAAAAGCGTTGAAAGACTACGGTGATAAAGTATCTCAAGACGACCGCTTGGCCATTGACCGTGCCTTAGGCGATTTGCGCGAAGCTTTGAAAGGCGAAGATGCCGACAAGATTCGCACCGCCAAAGATGCCGCCTTGCAAGCCAGCCAAAAATTGGGCGAAGCAATGTACAAGGCCCAACAAGCTCAAGCCGGTGCCCAAGCAGGGGCTGCCGGTCCGGAAGCGGCGCAAGCTGCGGGGAACGGCCCGAAAGATGACGTAGTAGAAGCCGAAGTGGTAGATAAATAGGTTTCATAAAACAAAAACCCCGCTCTCATGAGCGGGGTTTTTTATTTATTTTTTAATATCTTTATTCTTGCTGTTTCTCATTGCCGAAAAAGATAAGCCTAGTGCTAGTCGGCAGGTAAAGCAAAAATATCTCACGCAAAGGATATTTCTTAAATTTGCTAAAGCTCGGACATAAAAAATATTTCTGCCTTTGCGTAAGATATTTTAAAACACTTTAAATGCCGACGAAAGTCATCAATGAAAATAAGTATTAACAAACCGGGTTTTTTTTTGCTACTATTTTTTAGAAGGAAAAATTAAATTTAAAAAGGAAAATAAAAATGAAGAAAGGCTTTACTTTGATAGAACTGTTGGTAGTAGTGTTAATCATCGGCATATTGTCTGCCGTTGCGCTGCCGCAATATGAAAAAGCGGTGGAAAAAGCGCGCTTAGCTGCTGTTATTCCGATAGCTCGCAGTGTAAAAAATGCGGTAGAGGAGTATTATTTAGCTAATGGTACTTATTCGGGGGTCAAAATGGAACATTTATCTATTTCCTTGCCTGCAGATTGTACTATACCAACCTCTCAACCTTATATGGCTACATGTCGGGATTTTTATATTACTATAGACGGATGGAGCTCCCCTGCTAGGTTTGTAGAAGTTTTTAATACCCCTTCAAGTGCTACAAAAAAATTGGGATGGATGTTTATTTTAGACCATGTAAGTGATTCTTCATCTAGTGTTTTTAATAACAATGCCGGCGGCCAAGGTTGTGTATATGCAAAAAACAATACAAAAATGGAATCTGTGTGTAAAAGTATGGGTATGGGTACACAACGGTTGCAAAACGGATCGGACTGGCAAGCTTATTTAATAGAGTAAATAAAAACCCCCGCGAAAAGCGGGGGTTTTAAGTTTTGAGTAAGTTATTTGTTGTAAGCTAAACAACAGTTGCCGAGCATACAATCTTGGCAGGTGGTCAGCTTTTCTTTCTTTTCCAAAGACTTTAGGAGTTTTTTGGCAAAGTCCGTCAGTGTAGGGTCTCTCGCGCCCAAAACCAGCAGGATATCCCCCGGTTGAGCTGCGGCGGCCATATCGGCCAAAATGCGTTCGCGGCAGGAGTCATAATGCACGTTGACGCCATTATTTTTTAGTCCTTTATATACATTTTGGCTGCTGATACCCTCGGGAATTGTGCCGCCGGGGTAATACACTTCCGTCAGCCACAAGTGGTCCTCTTTGCCAATGCTGATAGCCAAATTTTCCACAAATTCCGCCGTCAACATTTTAATAGACGTAAACGCATGCGGCTGGTAGAAAGCCAGCACTCTTTTGCCGCGCAAGTGTGCTGCGGCAATAGTGGCATGCAATTTGTGAGGGTTGTGGGCAAAATCGTCAATGACCTCAATATTGTTGTACGTGCCGATAGAAGCAAAACGGCGTGCAATACCGGAGAATTTTTCCAAGGCTTCGGCACAGGTTTTTAAATCTACCCCGCATTCCAAAGCAGCTGCCACGGCAGCGGTGGCATTAGATACATTATGCAAACCGGGGATATTGATTTTAAAGGGTTGCCCTTGAATGATAAAAGTGGAGCCGAAACCCGTTACGCGCACGTCCTCGGGGTGGATATCCCCTTGGTGCAGGCCGAACGTTTTGCCCGAAGCGGCAACGGCTTTTAAATTGTCTTCTTCGGCATTGACAATGGCATGTTGGCAATTTTTGACAAATTGCGTAAAGAAGCCTTGTAAAACATCAATTTCTTTGTGGTCTTTGCGCAAGTTCAAGCATAAGCCTAAATAAGGGTGATATTTGACAATAGAGCCGTCGCTTTCGTCGGCCTCAATGACTAACAAATCTGAAGCTCCTTTATATACGTTGCCAAAAACACCTTGTTCTTTTTGCAAAGACATAATGGCCGCGCCCGTAATAACAGACGGGCTTTTGCCCGCGTAGGCCAAAATTTCATACACCATGGCGGTGGTGGTGCTTTTTCCGCTCGTACCGGAGACGGCAATCGTGCGATGCTCGGCTACGTGTTTGGCTAGCAGCTCGGAACGGTGCATGGTGGGAATATCAAGCTCTTTGGCTTTTTGAATTTCCGGATTATCAGCTTCAATAGCGGAAGAAAGAATGACGAGGTCCGTTTTCTCATCAAGTCCGCTTCCGTCCTGCGGAAAAAGCTGAATATTTAAATTTTTCAAATAATCCCATAAGGCCAAATCATGATAGCCTTTGTTAATCAAACGGTCTGAACCGGTGACGGTATCTCCGCGCATGGCATGCAATTGTGCCAATGCGCTCATGCCTACACCGCCAATTCCTACAAAGTGAATTTTCATAATGTTACGTCCTTTTTAGAAGATTTTAGTATAAAACGGGCATAATCTTGCATGGTATAAAACCCTGCCGGCTGATGCACCAGCCATGCTGCAATATGTACCGCAGAGGCGGCAAATAAATCTCGGTCTGTGGCTTCGTGTTTAAGCATAATTTGGTCGTGGCAGGAAGACAAGGTAAGGATATGAGTGCCTACCGTTTCTCCAAAGCGTTCGTAGGATACTTTGGATAGAGGAAGCTCTATCGCTTCAGCCAGTTTTTTGGCCGTACCGGAGGGAGCGTCCTTTTTATGTACGTGGTGTATTTCGTGCAAGGCTCTTTCGTAGCCGGCGTACATTTGGGAAGCCTGCTTTAAAAGCTCTCCAAAGAAATAGACACTTAAACTTACGTTCGGTGCATAAAATAATGGAATTTTATGCTCCTCTTGCATTTGAAATAAAAAGCGTTCCGGCAAGTTAGTGGTGCCGATTAAACAAGCGGCTTTTAAATCTTTGGCTAAATTAAAAGCTTCTTGCGCTCCTTGCGCAGAAGAAAAATCAATCACCACGTCGGCCGGGGTTTGAGTTTTATCTCCTTCTTCGCGCAAGGCAGACACCTCTAGGCCCAAGGCAGGGTTTGAGGAAATAATACGGGCGATAGCTTGGCCCATTCTGCCGCCTGCGCCGTTAATAATTGCTTTTTTCACAGGTATTTCTCCAGTAACAGTTCAATAATTTGGCGTGCATTCATAGCGGCTCCTTTGAGCAAATTATCAAACGTAATAAAATAGTGAATAATATTTTTATCTTCCACATCTCTGCGTAAACGGCAGGCAAAAGTAGTTTCTTGACCGCTGCTTTGTTTGGGGGTTACTATTTCTTCGCTGTAGCGTAAATGGGGGAAGCTATTCCACGCTTTTATCACAGTAGCGAGGTCAAAATCTTGCTCTGCTTTTAAAGTAACTCCCAAGCTGTGGGCATTTTCTACCGCCACACGCACCGTGTGCGGATATACTTTTACGTGCGGCATTTCCAAAATTTTACGCGTTTCGTAGATCCCCTTTAATTCTTCGGAAGAATAACCGTTTTCCTGAATGGAGCCGATTAAGGGAACGCAGTTGTTTTCATACAGAGATCCTGCTGTGTGGAATTCTTCCAACAGCTTTTTTCCGCCACCGCTGATAGCCTGATACGAGCAAAAGAAAACTTCCGTTAAGTGATAAAATTGCCGAAGCGGCGCCATCGTCATTACAAGGCCCGTGGTAGTGCAGTTGGGGCTGGCAATCAGGCGCGTTTGTTGGGTAATGGCATGCGGATTGATTTCAGGAATAACAAGAGGCACATTCGGTTCTTGGCGAAACTGTGCCGACATATCTACGATGTAGCCGATGCGGTCTTTAAGCTGCTCATATAAACGAGCGCTGTCTGGGTTGTCTGTACAAAAAACCGCTGCATCAAGTTGTGGAATTTCATCTTGACGCCCAAAGAGTTTAACCTCAAAAGGGGTTTTGATTTTTTTAAATTCTGCTTGTAATGTGCGCCCGACTACGCCGTTCGCACCGATAATACCTACGGTTTTCATGAGGTCTCCTAAATAAGTAAAGATTTTTTTGTTTGGTTCAATACCACGTCTATCTTTTCCTTGTTAGTCTTATCTACAGAACCCAACGGAAGACGTACGGTATCAGTGCCGATATTCAACCGAGATAATAAATATTTTACGCAAGTGGGGTTGGTCTCGGTGTAGCAAGCTTTGATAAGGGGATAAGCTTGGGTAAAAATTTCAAAAGCTTTTTGAGTTTCGCCTTTTTTCCAATGCTGATGAATACGCACAAAGGCCGGAGCCATTACATTGGCTGCGGCACTGATAATGCCGCTACAATTGATGGAAAGATATTGCAAAAATAAATCATCATTGCCGCAAAGGTAATTGATTTTGTCTGCAAATTTAACAGCCGTATCCGTTACACCGCACATATCATAATCAGATTCTTTGACAGCTTTAATGAGCGGTACTTCTTGCAAGATTTTAGCCAACACGTTAGCCGGCAATTTTAGCCCTGTTCTGCCGGGGATATGATAAAGGACAATAGGACAGCCTAATTGGGCTACTTGGCGGTAATGCTCCACTAAACCGGACGGATTGGGTTTATTGTAATAAGGAGTTACCACTAAAATTCCATCGGGAGAGTGGCGCAGGGCCGCTTTTGAATTTTTCAAAGTGGTAGCGGTACAATTTGTACCGGTGCCAATGATTACTTTGACACGTTTGTTGATTTGTTTAATAGCAGCACAAAGAAGTTCATCTTTTTCTGCTTCGTCCATGGTGGCTGCTTCGGCGGTGGTGCCCAAGAGCACCAGCCCGTCTACACCGGCAGAAATTTGTTTTTCAATTAAGGTTTCCAAACTGTTAAAATCAATTTTTCCCTCTTGTGTAAAAGGAGTAACTAATGCCGTATAAATTCCTTGAAACATAAAAATTCCTCCCAACAATATGCCACAGCAACTTTTAAATATTTTAGCATTAATTGCTATAATGAAGAGAGATTTTGATCAAGGGGAAAATCATGTCAGAAAATAAAGAAGATTTAAATCAAGATAACACCAGCATGACCGACTGGGAACAGAAATTAAAAGAAAATGAAAAAACGGATCTTTCTTTTTCAAATAAAGAAGTGGAAGAAGCCGGCGTAAGCACCGTTTTTGGTTCTGATGAAAAACATGAGCAAAAAGAGGGAGCCAAAACTCCTAAAAACAGAGGAAGCTTTTGGTTCTTTTTGTTGCTTTTTTCCTTTTGTATTTCTGCCGTCTGCGGAGTATATTTGACAGTTAAACCGGGTATGTCTTGCCCGAAAGAAAGCAAATGCAGCGGAAATAATTTTTCTTTTTCATCTTCTAAAAAGAACAAACAGACAGAAGGCATTGCCTGGATTAAAGTACGCGGAGCGATTGCGGAAGAAAGCGATTCCAGTCCTTTTAGCATGCCCAGCAGTGCTTCTTATATTTCTAAACGTATTCGCGATGCGGCCAAAGAGGATAATGTAAAGGCCATTGTATTAGACATTAACTCTCCGGGAGGAACGGTGGCTTCTGTACAGGATATTCATGCCGAAATTTTGGCTGCCAAAGAAAAAGGCAAAAAAGTAGTAGCTTTGTTTAGAGATGTAGCTGCCAGCGGCGCTTTTTACATTGCCATGGCTGCCGACAAAATTGTTGCTGAACCGGGGACCATTACGGGTTCTGTAGGGGTTATTATGCAGTCTGGAAATGTGGTAGGCCTTTTTAATAAGTTGGGCATTTCTGTTACGCCTATTACGTCGGGTAAATATAAAGATATAGGATCTGCTTACCGCCCGATGACCGATGCGGAAAAAGCTATTTTGCAAGATATGGTGGATGACACTTACCAACAATTTTTAACTGCCGTAAAAGAAGGCCGCCCGAATGTAAAACCGGAGGATATGGCTGCTTATACCGACGGACGTATTTTTACCGGAAAACGCGCTTTTGATTTGGGTTTTATTGACAAATTGGGCGGAGAAGAAACGGCCCGTTTGTTGGCCGGTGAATTAGCCGGTATCAAAGATCCTAAAATTTTAACTCAAAAGAAAGAAGGTTTGCGCGAATTGATTTTTTCGTTTGGTTCCAGCATGGAAAGTAAAAACTTAACCAAACAACTGCAAAGTATGAATACCCCGTCCGTGTCTTACTTGTGGGTATTATAAGGAGTTTTTATGGTAGCTTTGTGGAATGCTTATTTTAAATATGCCAAAGATCCTGCCGCCGCTGTGCGAGGTTTGGTGGAGGAGCGTCGTTTCAGTGGTGCCTTGGTGGGGTATGGAGCGGCAGCTTTGTGCTGGGTGGTTTTCTTTTGGATAGGGGATAACCTTTCTGTTTGGGGCCTTTTGTGGAGGTTTGCTTTCTTTTGGTTATTGGAAGTGACCTTTGGTTATTTGTGGGCTGCGTTGTCGGGACTGTTTTTAAACTTCTTTTCCGATAGCAATGGTTCCTCTTCTTTGTTTGTGGTGTTGGGTTTGTCAGGATTAGTGCAGGGGATATTGCTTGTTTTTGCTTTATTTGCCGCTGCCTTGCCTTGGTTGAAACCTTTAGCCGCTTTGGCTTTTGTGATTAGCATCATGTGGCGTTTTTCTTTTGTGGTGCTAAATACAGCCAGAGTGTCAAAAGTGGGCTTAGCCAAAGCCTTTTGTGTGTTATGTTTTGCTTTTGTTCCCGTGACGGCTATTGCATTGCTTAGTTTGGGAGCATTGATACTGACTGTTAGTTTGCTGGTCTGATTTAAACTACTTCCTAAAAGCCCCGAAAGGGGCTTTTTTAGGACTTTTGGACCTGATAAATTAGGCCCAAAGACCCTTGGATTTTGCCGTATTTTTTGAGATACTGAAAGTATGAAAAATTTTACGAAAAAATTTTTATCTCTTTTTTTGATATCAATATATTCTCTCTCTCTTTATGCGCAGAATATGGGAAATCCTTTTTTCCCTACGTATTCATCTTCTACAATTTCGCCAGCAAATATACAGCACTTTGAGCAATATCTGCAAAAAAAGAAATCTCTTTTTTCTCAGCAAGGCCTTGTCGGGCTCAGAAGTGATTTTGAGGCAGACGGCAATGTAGATGCTTGCCGTTATCAAGAAGTAATAGAGAACTCTCTTTATTTATCCGAGTTAAAAGGAGAAGAAATAGAAGAGATTGTTTACTATGGGCATTTTTTATATCCTTATGGACCGGAAAATAAAGAGTGTACGGAAAATATCAAAAGCATGGTTAGGAATTTTTTGAACAGTTACTATGATGAAAAGAGTCGTTCCTTTCAAAGAGATGGTTTGATGTTATTAATTGCATCCGCTTTGGCCCGTCATCCTGCTTTTAAATGGTCTATAGAAAATGCGGCTTTTGAGCAGATTGACCTCGCAGCGAGTCAACCGGTTACTTCTCACAGAGCTCGTTGGGCGGCGGAATTATTGTATTTGTTGGCTCAAGATCCTGTAGAATTAGATATCCCTGTACGTAGTTTGCAAAGCAGAGAAACGTTTGAAAGACGGTTAGAAAAACAGATTCGTAAATTTAATCGGATCAAAGATTATCGCACAGATTATTATGTTCCCGGCGTTCCTTGTACGGACGTTTTGTCTATCAGTAATCAAGGAGCTTTGATTTCTTTATTTGGTCAAGTAAATAATTATTTGGCCATGAAAAACGATGATGGTATTTTAAAATCTATGGTCAGTACGGGCGGCCTTAATTTTATTGGTCGCGGAAACAGACCTGCTTTTTCGGATAAAGGCGAAACTTTTTACTTACATCATGTGACGCCCGGAACAGACGGCAGAGGAAATGTAGTAGATTCTTACAACGGGCAGGCCCATTTGGTTTTGCATACATTATTGACGGCTTTATTTGTCTCTTACTCTTCCAGAACATCAACGCAGGAATCTTCTGCTTTAATGAGAAATTTTATTGAAAGTTATTTGGATACCGATTCCGAAGGACACTTCGCTTCTTACTTATATATACCCATGCAGGGTATGCGCATGGCTAAAATATTGGGGGATGCCTATTCTTTGAACGGATGGGAAAAAGAGGAAGCGGCTTTGCAAAACAAATTGTATTCCATATTAAAGAAAGGTTATACGGGCAGTGTCGTTTGTAATTATGTGCAAGGAACCTGTGAAGTGATTGTAGAATGGGTGGGAGTTGGTAAATTGTTAGGTTGGTTTTTTAAGGGTAGTTCTGCAGTAGTAAAGGGAGCCGGTAAAGGAATTGTTCGCATTCTTCCCGCAAAAACCGTTTTTTATTTGGGCATTGCGCAAGCAGTAACCAAGCATTCATTCCAATGGGGAAAAAGAAATATCAAAGCCTTGTTGAGCCGTTACGGTTGGAAAGTGGTGGCCACGGGAGGGGCGGCCGCGCTGCTAACCGGAGATGAGCCTCTTAGAGAAACTGTTTCTTATTAAAATTTTAAAACCTGTACTTCTCGGTACAGGTTTTTTGTCATAAAAAAACCCGCCGTTAAGCGGGTAAAAGAAAAGGTGCGGGTGGGAATCGAACCCACGAATAAGAGTTTTGCAGACTCTCGCCTTACCACTTGGCCACCGCACCGTTAAATCAGTAAAAATATTATAGCAAAAAAAACGTGTTTTTGGAAAAATAAAACTTTTTTCGTCGAAAAAATATTTTTAAAATAGGTCTTGAATTTTTTTCTTTCTCCTTTATACTCTGTGTAAGGGAGAGCCAGATAAGAGAACCTATTTTAGGGTTATGCCCCGTAAAAGGGCCTAAGGCCTCCCCCTTTTTTATGAGTGTACCCGTTATGGGCGGGTGCACTTTTTTGTGTAAAAAATCCTATAGATTTGCTATAATATTTAAAAGCTCTGCTTTATTGGCTCGTTTGACAAAAAAGTATTTTTTAAAAAATAGTTTTGCAAAATGTATATTTTTTGTATAATATACAGGTAGTCTTTTTTGCGGGCGTAGTTCAATGGTAGAACGTCAGCCTTCCAAGCTGGTCACGTGGGTTCGATTCCCATCGCCCGCTTTTTAGGTCTAGGATCACGTCCTAAACCGCAAGACAATTTGGACGTCCGGACTTTCCGGAAAAAACGTCAAGTGCTGGGGTAGCTCAGCTGGTAGAGCATCTCCATGGTAAGGAGAAGGTCGTGGGTTCGATTCCCATCCCCAGCTTATTTTTTTGAAAAAATAACAACAAGTAGTAAACTCAAAACAGGAGAACTATACAAATGGCAAAGGAAAAATTTTCCCGCTCTAAACCGCACGTAAACGTAGGTACGATTGGCCACGTAGACCACGGTAAGACGACATTGACGACGGCTATTACGAAAGTATTGGCCAAAGAAGGCAAAGCCAAAGCTATGG
>JAFYXM010000008.1 GCA_017546175.1 Elusimicrobiaceae bacterium | reverse complement strand
GGTTAAACGTTTTGATCGGTTGCAAACGTACATCTAAGCTCTGCGTGGCCCCTTCAGCATATTTATACTCGCCTGCTTCTTTACTGGCAGGATAGTTCTTAAAACCCGTGTCATTTACGTAAATACAATACGGGTTTTTGGCCGGATCCACATACCCATTCGTGAATAAAGCATTATCATCGCTTGTGTTACATACTCTCGGCGGCCAGGCATACACAGGACTGCCAATGTCTTGCAGTACTGGTATCACTACGTCTTTATTATATACGTTCACCTGTACGTTCATCGCTTTGGATAAATAATAGTTGATCGTAGCACGGGCATCACTGTCCCCATATACGTCCGTCGCACTGACATCTACCACGCGGTACATGTCCACCGGGAATAACGTGCTCGCCTGCGTCTTAACACTGCTCGGGAACATCGGATCACTCGTCTCTACTACAAATAAATACGTTCCCGGGCCTACCATACGCCCTAAATCATCGCGACCATCCCACGTCAACGTGTTCATCTGCTGTGCTACGTTGGTGTTGCCGCCTTCTTGCGTCAACGTCTTTACAACCACCCCTGCGCTGTTTTTTACATACGCATTCACCGTCGCTTCGCGCGCTATACTGTATTTAAAGATAAACGGATCTAATCCATACGCCGTCGGACTAGAGCCTATCGTGGAGTAACTGACAGGTTGAATCGTAATGTCCACCACTCCGCGTTCCACAGGTAAAAGTCCCGTATAGTATTTTAACGTCTTTACACCCGTATATGTACCGTCACAAAGGGCTTTTTGCTTATCTCTATTTGAACCGGTGAAAGAGTTTTCTTTTCCATTGGTGACACATTGGGCACTAAAAGTTCCTTGCCCTAAAAATACTGAATAGTTTCCATTCGTACCACTTACAGTTCTTGTACCAAGTGCACAACCTGCCGTTGCACCAGACACCAAAGAACAAGCCGCCCCATTTAAATAAACGTCCGTATAAGGAATCTCTGCCCATAATACATATACATAATCCCCGTCCGGTAAAGGCGCTCCGTTAGCATACGTAATAGTAGTTGCCGCTGTTAAGATTTCTCCCGTTTGAGGGTTTTTCGCGCCTACAGGATAGGTTATCTTACAAACGCCGTCTTCTTCATTATGGCACAACCCGTCCCATTTGTCAGGATAGCTCGCTGCGCGCCCTCTTTGCTGTTCGCTATGATACACCAACGTACCGCTGTTGTCGGCAATTACCGGTCTGGACCCCGTCGGCTCATACCCTCTCGTATTGGTGCTTTCAAACGTCGTCCCCGGAGAATACACTTCAAAATATACTGTAGAGGCTTCCGTAGGTACGTAACGCACCATCGCGTAGGCCGTAGATTGCTTGTTTAACCCCGCTACTTGAATATCCGTCAACTTCAACGGATCTACGGATATTTGTCTCGTTACCGCTCTGGAAAAATCCGTCCCCTCCCATTCGTCTTGGCTCTTGGCCTGAATACTCACTAAATAATTGTTCGCAGGTAATAAACGTCCGTCATCGTCACGTCCGTCCCAAGAGTCGCTCTCTACCAAAAGCTTGTCGCTATCTGCTCCTTTAAACCCTTCCCCTAAGCGCGGTTGCCAATCTACTAAATTGCGCACAGCAGACTGAGAAGTTAACACCAACTCCGCATCGCTATTAGTCATAGAAGTAGTTCCTTGATTGGTAAACGGCACTACCGCAGAAGCATCAAAAATTTGCATCTTTACGTCCGCATCTTTACTCAAACGATACGTCATCGTGTACGGCAACGCCGCTACTGAAGTAATAGACCCCACTACGCTCGGTGTACTGCGTACCGTGTGTACGTTCGTTACGTCTACTTGTATAGGATATTGATTGTTGCCGGGATACGTGAACGTCTGATCAATGGTAATGTTCTCTACCGCTATGCCGTCACCCGGATAATCCGTGTGAATCGTGCCGCGTACTCCAAACTGGCCGTTCGTCTTACCAAATTCTCCTAATATTTCATAAGAGCCGTCCCATGACGTGCAGAACTTAATCGGGTCATTGTACCCTTTACCCGTGCCTGCTGCACGTACTATACATTGGCTTTCCCTACCATTGGCACAACCGTTGGTATCGGTATCTGAACAAGAGGTATTGTTACCACAATAAATAACAGAGTCCCCCAAGGAAGTAACCCCTAAAATCTGCGTTGTTGGAGTCAAATCATACTTTGTAGAAGTAGAAGTTAATTCTTTACAACAATATCCCTTGTCTTCTCCTATAAGAGGCTGTATAATAGACGGCAAAGATGCCCCCAAATCATCTAAGGCAGTACATCTATCATTTTCATCTTCAATTGAATCCCTGGCTACGCATTCATACAGCGGGTTGGGGCAGGTTTGTGTGTTGTTAAAAGTAGCAGAAGACCCCCAACAGGAGTAGGCCGCACACATAAAATTGGACAAATCAATATTTCCATTTTGAGCTGTAGATCCGTTGACAATATAGTTGTTTTCCAAACTCATGTCTATCGTGCGCACCGCAGGGTTCGTGTCCGGATTGGCAATGTCTTTAGAGCCGTAATACTTTACCATTTCAAAGCGCACGTTTTGAATCGGGAAAGATACCGAGTATGTAGCTGCACCGTTAGGCTTGTTGGTACAATAAATATCCATACAAACACCCAAACAATGGTTGGGATATTTATTAGCTTTGGTCGGAGACGGATAGGGCTGGTCATATTCAATCAAGGCAGAAGTTTGCCACGGGTCAGAGGTATTTTTCCCGGCTACATTTACAATACCGCCTTTGTACACCCCGTATTTAGGATTATCAGAGGCATCTTTTATATTTTCTATTTTTGTTAAATTGTCCGCTCCCCAATTGCAATAAACACTGTTCACATTGGTTGCGGTTGCCGTAATGGAAGAATCATCCGATTTTGCCTTGGTAATATCTGCACCGTCTATATAATACACCCCCATGGAGCGTACTTCGGCAGACTGCGCCCACACATTCATGGCAGAAAAAGAAAGCAAAACAGCCATAAATATCCTGACAAACAAACGCAAACAAGAGATTGACATGCGAGAAACCTCTAAATATAAAATAAAAATCTGTCATAGCCTCTTTATACGCGCAAAAAGGCTTATAAAAATTATATCAAAAAATACAAATATCGCAACCCGTTATTTCCCTATACAAAAAAGATTGTTTTTAAACGCGGAAAAGCTGTTTTTTTGCTACACTATAATATATGAAGAAATTCTTATTTTTAATTCCTCTTATTTTTTTATTTGCTTGTAACGATGGTTACCGCCGAACTACAGTTACCTTGCCCGATGGCTTTTCTATTCAAGTGCGCCTGGCCGACACACCCGAAAAAACCGAAAAAGGCCTGATGTTTGTCAAACACTTACCGGAAAATGAAGGGATGCTCTTTCTTTTTGATGAGGAAGATACTCATTATTTTTGGATGAAAAACACCTTAATTGACTTAGACATTATTTATCTTTCTAAAGACAAAACTATTACCCAAATGTATGAGCGGGTCCCCCACACCTATACCTATACGCCGGATCACGAAATTCCTTTTGTCAAAGGAGAGGGGCTCTATGTGCTTGAAGCTGCCGCCGGCACCATTACCCGCCAAGGTTTAAAAGCAGGGGATAAGCTTGATTTTTCGTTATGAAAAAATATTTCTTTTTACTGATTTTCGGTCTGCTTTCTCTACCTCTTTTACAAGGGCAAGAGATAGATACGGACAAGCTCTATCAAGACGCCAAAAATCACCTCATCCACTTACTTGAAATTGATACTTCCAAGCCTGAGCCTAACGAAACCGCCGCCGTTCGTTACCTCTATAAGGAGCTAAACAAACACGGTATTGATTGGGACTTTTTGTCTCCGCGCAAAGGAGCGGCTAATCTGCTTGCACGAATCAAAGGCTCTGACCCGGAAGCAAAACCGCTTTTGTTAATTTCTCATTTAGACACCGCCCCCGCGGCGGAAAACTGGTCCGTCCCCCCGTACAAAGCCACTTTAAAAGATGGCAAAATTTACGGTTTGGGAGCCACCGATGCCAAAAATTATACCGCCATGCATTTGGCACTTTTCACTCAAATCAAAGATTCGGGTCTTACTCCCAAACGAGATATTATTTTCTTAGCTACTTCCGGTGAAGAATCGGGCAGCGACACGGGCATTAAATGGCTATCTGAAACCCAATGGGATAAAATCAACGCAGGCTTTGCTCTTAATGAAGGCGGCGGCATTATCAAAGACACCCCCAAAACAAGCCCCATTGTATTTGCCGAAGCAGGCACCAAAATGTATATGGATATCAAAATTACCGCCTCGGGCGAAGCGGCCCACTCCTCTCTGCCTGTGCAAGAAAATGCGGTGTATCGCCTGTCGGAAGTATTATCCAAACTACCTAAATTCAGCCCAGCGGCCCGCTTGCTTCCCACTACGCAGGAATTTTTTACCCGTATATCTGCCTTGCAAAACGAAGACGGCCAAACCACCATTCAATTACTCTTATCCGGCACGGAAGAACAAAAGCAAATGGCGGCCGACATTATGGCGCAGGACTCTTTCTTCCAAACACAGCTTAAAGATACCATTACTCCGGTCAATATTTCCTCGGGCACGGATACGGGTGCCTCGGTGGCGGAAGCTTCGGCGGTAGTAAATGTACGTTTACTGCCCGAAACGGACCCCGACGAATTTGTAAACGATTTACGTAAATTTTTAGATTCGGACGATTTTTTAACCATTGAAATTTTAGAGCGTCCGCAGCTTCCTTTCCCCGCTCCCATGGACGGAAAAGATGAATTGTTTAGCAGTATTTCTAAAACTGCTAACCGCATGTGGGCAGGAGCGGTAACCGTACCCGGTATGAGCCCTGCTTCAGGCGACGGTGAATTTTTGCGTCGTTTAGGCATAACCACCTATGGTATCGGCCCTGCTATGTACGAACAGGCCGAAGGCACCCCACACACAGCCGATGAATTTATTTCCGAAGAAGATTACCAAGAGCAAGTGCGCTTTTTTGCCGGTGTTGTGTATGATTTTGCCTTAGGGAAAAATATTTTCCCGCCGCAAGAAACACCCCAAACCGATTTAGAAAACAAACCCGAAACTATGGAAGAGAAGAAATAACTTATGACAAATAACATAAAAAAATCTTTATTGGAATTTCAAAGAAACGAAATGACGGAAAGTGTCATTTACCACCGTTTGGCTTTGCGCGAAAAAGACCCACAAAATGCACAAGTCTTGGAAAAAATAGCCCAAGAGGAAGCCAAACATTGTGAAATTATTTCCCAACTTACGGGGCAGCCCTGCACCGCGTGCCATGTTAAAATTGCATGGTATTTGCTATTGGCACGAGTTTTCGGAATCACTTTTACCGTGAAACTAATGGAAGGAAATGAGGGCCACGCCGCGCAAAAATACCGCACGTATGAAGATTTCCCTGCCGTGCAAAAACTGGCTGATGATGAAGACGCGCACGAAGCGGCCCTGATTAATTTAATCAATGAAGAACGCTTAAATTATATGGGCTCGGTAGTCTTGGGTTTAAGTGACGCTCTGGTGGAATTTACGGGCGCGCTGGCAGGCTTTACCTTTGCTTTACAAAACCCCAAACTCGTGGCCTTGACGGGCGCTATTACGGGCATTGCCGCGGCACTGAGTATGGGCTCTTCGGAATATCTATCCTCTAAAACGGAAAAAGCCGAGGGAAAAAATCCCGTCAAAGCCGCCGTTTATACAGGTGGGGCTTATATTCTCACGGTAGGGCTTTTGGTCGCGCCGTATGCTATTTTAGATAATATCTTTTTGGCCTTGGGGCTGATGTTATTTTTGGCACTTTTGGTAATTGCGTCCTTTACGTTTTATTACGCCGTAGCCAAAGGAGAAAATTTCAAAGGCAGATTTTTGGAAATGGCAGGGCTGAGCTTTGGCGTAGCCGCAGTCAGCTTTTTCATTGGATTTTTACTACAAAAATTTACCGGTATTGAAGCCTAAAAAAGCCGCCCCGACGGGCGGCTTTTTTATACTTTAAATATTTTACAAAGTACAACCTTAATGGAAAATAGTTTGCCCATATTCAGACAAGCAACTGTAAAAGCCGTTCCCTGTACCTGAAAATGCTATGTTTGTAGCATGATTTTTCAGTTTTGGGATTTATTTGTTCCGTAAGTTACCCGAGGCAAGTAGTGCCAGCTACGGCGAGCGGTAAGTCGGAACAAAGAAAACCAAAAATGGAAAATTGTTTACCCATATTCAGACAAGCAACTGAAAATGCCGTTATAAATCCCCCACTTCTATCCATATCGGGCAATGGTCCGACCCCATCACCTCGCTCATCATTCCGGCCCCTTTAAGCTTTCCGGCAGATTTCTCATCAATCATAAAATAATCAATTCTCCAGCCTACATTTCTTTTACGTGCCCCCGTCTTGTAATCCCACCAGCTATAGTGTCCGCCCTCTTTATTAAACTGGCGGAACGTATCCACAAAGCCTTCGCTGAAAAAGCGGTCCAACCAAGCTCTTTCTTCCGGCAAAAAGCCTGTATTTTTTTCATTCTCTTTCGGGCGGGCTAAGTCTATGGCCTGATGAGCAGTATTTACATCACCACATACAATAACCGTCTTGCCCGTTTTAAAAAGTTCTTTGCTTTTTTGCAAAAAGCAATCATAAAAGCGAAGCTTAAAATCTATCCGTTCCGGCCCTTGCCCGCCGTTAGGATAATAGATATTAATAAAGAAAAAGTCCGGATATTCCAGTATCAACGTACGGCCCTCTCTGTCAAATTCTTCTTCCCCCAAGCCATACCATACATTCATCGGTTTTTCTTTGGCATACACAGCCACTCCGCTGTATCCTTTGCGCTCGGCCGAGCAAAAATACGTATGCCACCCTGTCGGCGCGCGCAACGTCTCAGAGAGTTGCTCCGCCATGGCTTTGGTCTCCTGCAAGGCCAAAATATCGGCTCCGCAGGTATGTAAAAAATCTAAAAATCCTTTTTTTTCTACGGCCCGCAGACCGTTTACATTCCAAGAAATCAGTTTCACGTTTCTAACCCCTAAAATAGTATAATAAGTATTATATTAAATTGCCCGCCTGCAGCCGTAGACGTGTTTGGAGTTAGCTATGATTAAACAAGGAAAATGTTATTTCACTTCGGAATCTGTATCTAAAGGCCACCCCGACAAAGTGTGTGACCAAATTTCAGATTTGATTTTAGACGAAATTTTGAAAAAAGATAAAAGCGCCCGCGTAGCTTGTGAAACCTATATTACGCGCGGTTTGGTGGTCGTAGGCGGAGAAATCACCACTAAAACGTGGGTAGATGTAGAGCAACTGGTGCGCAATCACATCAAAGAAATCGGCTACACTGATGCCAAATACGGCTTTAATGCAGACACTTGCGCCGTGATCAACGTCATCGGCAAACAATCGCCCGATATCAGCCAAGGGGTGGACGTAGGCGGCGCCGGAGACCAAGGCTTAATGGTCGGCTACGCCGTGGACGAAACCACCGAATATATGCCCCTTACCTTGGTGCTTTCCAACGAAATTTTGAAAAACTTAGAAAAGGCCCGCAAAAATAAAACCTTGCCGTACTTGGGCCCTGATGCCAAAAGCCAAGTAACCATTGAATATGAAGACGGCGAACCGGTGCGCATTGATACGGTAGTTGTATCCACACAGCACACCGAAGAAATTTTGGATAAAACCGGCACCAAAATTACCGATCGCTCCAAAAAAGAAATTGAAGCGGTGGCCATTTTGCCTGCCATTAAGAAATGGATGGACAAAGATACCAAGATTTTAATTAACCCTACCGGAAAATTTGTAATCGGCGGTCCGCAAAGCGATACCGGTATGACGGGACGTAAAATTATTGTAGACACCTACGGTGGTCGCTGTCCGCACGGAGGCGGTGCCTTCTCCGGCAAAGACCCAACCAAGGTGGACCGTTCTGCTGCTTACATGGCCCGCTATATCGCCAAAAATATCGTAGCTGCCAAACTGGCCCACGAATGTACGGTCCAGCTAGCCTATGCCATCGGAAAAGACGAACCTGTGGGCTTTTATGTAGATACGCATGAAACGGGTAAAATCAGCGATCAAAAACTGGCCGATATTGCACGCAAGATTTTCCCCTTAACGCCTAAAGGGATTATTGAGCACTTTAAGTTGCGCAACCCTATTTACTTGCCCACTGCCGCTTACGGACACTTTGGCCGCAAAGACTTCCCGTGGGAAGCTACTGACAAAGTAAAAGTCCTGCAAGCAGCCGCCAAATAAGTTTTACCAAGCACTAAAAAACCCCCGATTAAATCGGGGGTTTTACTTTTAAAAAGCAGATTAATGGCTCATCATCATCCACGTGTTGTAATTAAGAATTTGTTCTAATTCTCCGGCACGTTCAGCCTCTACCACTTCTTTCATCAAGTCATAGAAGTAATTCATGGCTTTTTCACAAGCTTGCACATAATGCGGCCAATTTTCAATCGGATGCTCATTCATCCATTCTTGAGTATAGCCCAAATAAGGTCTGTAAGCGGCAAATTTTTCTTTTTCATCACCGTTTATCATAAGCGTAAAAAGAGCATATCTGACGGCGCGTTTTTCGTCATTGGTCAAATAACGGCCGGTGGGAACTTCATCTTCAAAGCGAGACTCAATGGCACTTTTTAACACAATGACCAAAAAATGCTCTCTGGAGTATCCGCAGATTTCTTCAGGGCAGCCCTCTAAATTGCCGGATTTTCCTAAAATTTCTACCCCTTTGACAAGGTAATAATTAAAAGCGGCTTGCTTTTCGGCACTTTCAAAATGAGTGGGAGGAACCGTGCTTTTCTCGTAAGTCACTTTAGCTTGCGTATTGGCGCGCTCCAAAGCAGCATCAATAGCCCCTAAATCCAACGCTTGCGCCAAACAAGTCGTCGCAAGTATGAAGGGCACAACCAAAATCCATTTTTTCATTTTCTTCTCCTTTGCATTACTACTGTTTCTTATATTTATATTAAAGCTCTTTTAACAAAACACAGCGAGGGCCTAAAGACCTATCTTTCATATTTTTTAGACCCACAAAAAAATAGGTCCACTTTCTTTTTCCTCAAAAAAACCCGCCCGAAAAGGACGGGTTTCTTTGAAAAAATGTTTATTAAAATCTAAGAGAAATAGATGCTTCTGCCCCCAAACCAGAATAAGCATAGTTGGCAGCCAAACTTAAATCTAAATAAGAAGGCAGCTTAAAGTTCAGCCCCGCCGTGGCACGCGCCGTGGCGGCATATTCGGTTTCGCCGGCCAACTCAGGCGCCATGACAGATTGGTTAATGTGTAAATTGGTGTAATCTACCCCGCCGCCGATATACGGAACGAAATATTTAAATTTCATAGACATTACCAAACTGGCATTATAATGCGTGGCAGAGAAATCCCGTGCGCTGGCACTATGTGCAGACAGCACCAACATTGGCTGAAAAGAGCCCAACATTTCATTAGGCCGCGTAATACCCCAGCGCAAACCGCCGCCGGCAATCGTCATACCCTGATAGCTGCTGGCCCGAATAAAACCGTCTAAACGAAACGGCATACCGATATCGGCCTGCAACCACGGATAATACACTTCCCCCACTTCTTCACGCTCACCCAACGCGGTATGAGTGGACTCATTTTTTCCTTTGCTCATCTTAAAAATCATCGTGGCGCGCGGACCGATTTGAAAACCGCCCCAACCCAATACACGGCCCGTGGTGTAGGTGCCGGATCCCATTAAACCGCCTAAATCTTTGGCAAAAGCACGCACGTTGTCTTGGGTAACATTATCGGAAAAATCGTCCCAAATATTACGTGCTTGCATCGGCAAGCAAAAAACAAACAAAGCCATCAAAAACAATATTTTTCTCATCTTTTTCTCCTATTGGAAATCTACCTTATGCCCCACTTTTACCCTGCCTTTTAACGTGCCGGCAGGCATCTCCAGTGTTTGCACAGCATGACGAATAATGGGGCTTATGCGCCACGGCCTTAAGTTTTCCATCACGTACAGCACCGTTCCGTCTTCAGCCAAAAACAATACGTCTATCGGAAACTTCATAAAACAAGTATGAATCTGCGGACAGGGAGAAAGAAGCATGGCCGTTCCCTCCTGCATAGACGGACGAAACATTAAACCCTTTAAACGCTTAAAAAACGTACGGGCCATTTCCACTTCTTCCGCTAAAACAAAAGTATTTTCCAACACGCATTTCATAATGTTTTCTCTGCCAGTTTTATTAAATACGATTCTATCTGTTTTTGCAGTTTCTTGTCTTTAAAAACCACCTCTTGGGGTGCTTTGACGAAAAAACCGTCCTCATTTTTAAACACAAGAAACGTCAACGCTAACTCTTTGTTTAAATCTATATCTGCAATTAATAGATTGCTGCGCGTAAAAGCCTTTCGGTAATTAACCGATTCAAAAACAACATCCGCTACCGCATACCTACAATCACTTTCACAACTTTGTAAAAACCGATATACTTCTTTTGATAAAACTTTGATGTTTTTATATTGCCCATTTGTAGTGGGCATTATCAAAACACCTTTTTTATTTTCTACATCTTTTACTTCTAAATAATCTCCGTAAATACAGGTAAAGGCGCATGCCATGCGAGCAAAGCACAAAAGCGCAAATACAGCCAGCACGCGCCTTACACAAAACATTATTTAGGTTCTACCACACGTTCTACATAAGCGCCGGTGCGGGTATCTACCAAAATCTTGTCGCCTTCATTGATAAACAAAGGCACTTTGATTTCAGCGCCGGTTTCCAACGTGGCCATTTTGGTCATATTGGCTACCGTATCCCCTTTCACACCCGGCACGGTGGAAGCAATGGTCAAGGGCACTTTGATCGGCAATTCCATATTTAACAATTCGTCATTGATGTAAATGCCGGTCAATTCCATATTGTCTTTCAAATATTTCTTTTGATCTTTGAGTTTGCTTATGGGCACAGACACTTGCTCATAATTTTCACTGTTCATAAAAACAGCCATATCGCCTTCATCATACAAGTAGGTGAACGGGCGTTTTTCCACTTCCACTTCTTTAAATTTATCTTCGGGTCTATAAGACGTTTCAATCAAAGAACCGGTGTGAATATTGCGCAATTTCACGCGTACAACGGCGCGAGCTTGGCTTTTGCGGTGATGTTGGAACTCAATGATTTCAACGATTTGTCCGTTTTCGTCTTCAAAAATCAGACCATCGTGAAATTGGGTAGTGTTAATCATACTTTGTACCTCTTTGCGGGTTTCCCCGTTATTTTTGCGTCAAATTTTTAGCTCCGGTTTTGCCAACCAAGTAGCTGTCTTCTAAACGTACCCCGTATTTGCCGGACAAATAAATCCCCGGTTCTACGGTTACAACAAAATTTTCTTCCAATTCTCCCACCGTGGTGCTTCTTTCAATAGGAGATTCATGCACTTCTAGACCAATACCGTGCCCGGTGGTATGGATAAAATATTTTCCGTATCCGCTATCTTCAATCACACCGCGAGCGGCTTTATCCACTTCGCAAATCGGCAGTCCTGCTTTTAAAATACCGGCAGCGGCCTCCTTGGCCATGGCTACAATATGCCAAATCTTTTGATACTCAGCCGGCTCTTTATCCCCATGCCACCAACTGCGGGTCATGTCTGAGCAATACCCTTTGTAAAAACAACCAAAATCCATCAAAACGGCATCGTTCTTTTTGAGTTTGCGTTTAGCAGAAGGCTCATGATGAGGGTCAGCGCAATTTTCGCCAAAGCAAACAATATTAAAGGGAATAGAATCTGCCCCGCGTTTGAGCATAGCCACCGCCATTAAAACACGCACATCTTCTTCACTCATACCCGTTTTAATTTGCGGTTTCACTTCGGCAAAAGCTTGGGCGGCAATCTGGCAAGATTTTTTCATCAAGTCCACTTCGTCTTCATACTTAGCTTTACGCATTTCCCCGATAATACCTTCCATGCGCATCAGCCCTGCTTGGGCCAATTTTTCTCCGCGCACAAAATCAATGGTTTGCGGGTCAAAGGCAAGTTGAGTCAATTTATTTTTAACTGCCAAATCTAATGCCGCGGCCAACATATCCCCCGCTACATTTTTTAAAGAAATAAAATCTTTTACCGGTTGCATTTTAGGCAAAATCATTTCTTTGGTCAGACAGTATGCCTTGCGCGGCGTAATGAGAAATACAGCTTCTCCGTCCATCAAATCTAGTCCTGTAAAGTAGCGCATTTGCAAAGCAGATACGCAAATGTATCCTTGCATATTTGCATTTTTTAATATTTTTTGGAAATCTTTAACTCTTTGTTTGGCTAAATTTTGCATATTATTTACGGGTTAAAATATCCGCTCCTGTTTCGGTAATGACGGTGGTATCTTCCAAGCGCACGCCAAATTTTCCCGTCAGATAAATCCCCGGTTCTACGGTAAGCACATTTCCTTTTTTAAGGATAGCTTGGCTAGTTTGATCATTATTAGGCTCTTCATGAATTTCAAGCCCTACGCCATGCCCCAAACGGTGTGTAAAATATTCCCCATATCCGGCAGCCGTAATGATAGCACGGGCGGCAGCATCTACTTTTTGGGCAGATACACCGGGAGCCTGCGTGGCAATACCGGTGCGGCGGGCTTTATCTACAATATTCCAGATTTTCGTATATTCTTCCGGTTCTTGATCGCCATACCACCAACTGCGGGTAATATCGGAACAATAACCGTTGTAAATACAGCCATAATCAATGAGTACGGCCTCGTTATTTTGAAGTTTTTTAAAAGAGGTAACGTGATGCGGATTGGCAGCATTTTCACCAAAGGCCACGATAGTGCTAAAAGACGGTGCAGAAGCGCCTTTCATACGCATAAATCTTTCTATTTCGGCAGCTACCTCAAACTCCGTTACCCCCTCTTTGATGAGAGGTTTTACATATTCATAAGTTTCAAAAGCAATACGATTGCTCTCTCTTAAAACAGCCACTTCATGCTCATCTTTTACTTGACGCAACAATGAAATATAGCCGGCAGCTTCTACAAAACCGGCCGTCTTAAACAAACTACCCGCCATATAATTTTCTTTTTCGGCATCAAAACCCACACGGGCCAGACCCATACGGGCGGATTCAGCCACAACAGCAGCATTCATACCTTTATCTTGTCCGTCTATGCGCATAAAAGGAAACCGTTGTTTTAAAGGCTCCACATACAACTGGCGCGTAATACACAAAAGATCCGTACCGCTTAACAGCAGTACAGCTTCTCCCGGATAAAAATAAAAATCTAATAAATAAAACTGATCTATGCTATTGGTAATAATCAATCCGTCCAATCCGTCTTTTTGCATCAGTTGTTTGACTGTTTCTATTTTCTGCACAATTCTTTGTTGAAAAGACATAAACTACCCCTTTGTATAGCTATATACAATATTATAATATCACTTTTTTCCGTCTCTGAGCAATGAATTTATCCTTTTTTTCCGACTCTTTTTTACACTTGCGCCACGCGGCCAATAATTATATATAATGATTTATATCGTGTTTTATGACGAAAGATTAGTATGAAAAACTTTCTGATTACCCTTTTTTTATGTCTCTCTACCGCAGTAAATGCGGCCGTTTTTACGTCTAAAGACGGTCAATTTACAATGGATTTGCCCTCCGGTTGGTCCGAGCCGCGCACTGCTGCAGCTGGGGCGGTACTGTCGGTAGTAAAAGGCAGTGCCCGCATAGACATTAAGGCCATTTCCGATTGCCAAGATGAAGCCTGCATTGAGAAAAAAACACAAATCGATTTAGCCGATGTCAAAAAGAAGAAAATGCAAGTAGTAGATAATACCTACACCGGAGAAGAAATAAAACGAATTGACTTTTCTACAGGAGATCCTTTCTTTTACATCAGCTTTTTTACCCCTAAAAATGATTTTAGCTCCGGTTATTTTTTGATTGGAGAAAACGCCTATTCCATTTTGGCTAAAGATTTATCTTATGCTCAAACAGATTTGATTTTTTCATTCATTTCCCCCGTTCAAACAGCTCCTTCCATGGAAATGGATTTGGCAGATTCCCGCGCTTATGATATAGAGGCCGTTCCCACTGTGACGGAAGAGAGCTTAATCAGTCAAGATAATTTGCAAAAAGTAACACCTTTACCGACAGAGCAACCCGTTTCAGCTACGCCAAAAACGCCTGCTTTCAAACGTCCTAAAACCTTGGTCACCCGTAATATGCCGCCTTATATCAAGCAGCTCGGCCGCGGTTTTGATGTGCTTGTTTTATGCTTGTTCTTGTTTGTATTTTTGCAGGCAGGAGCTTTGATGTCCAAAGTTTTCTTGCGCAAAAAACGGGCGGAAAGCCTGGTTAATCCCAACTCTTCTTATCCCATTGAGTTCCGCCGTTTGTATGGCACGCCGTCTTTGATTTTCCGCGCCAAAGACAACCAAGGCAATGTGCTTATTTCTCTTTCCAGCCGTTGGGACAGTTTGTTTTTATTCGGCGGTATTGTGTTGGTGATCGTGGCTGTGCTCATCATGGCAGTGACGGGACTTTTTGAAACCACCCAAATCGTTAAATTCAGTTCTTTTGCTTACAATACCATTTACTCGGCTATTTCTTTGATTATTCCTTTGGGATTTGTAATTTTTATATGCGGTGCTCTATGGTCCTTATTGGTGCTACGCCAATTTGCACTCTATGATGCCAAAGGACATAAAGCCGTATACGTGATGCAGAGAGGATTTGGACTGAAAAAAGAATGTTATTTGCTTTATTTTGTAAAGTCTAAAGAGGTACTTTTGTTGGAAAGAAAACGCTTTTCACTGCTGAGAAGATGGCAGATTTTAGATAAAAACCGCCAAGTGTTGGCTCACATCACCGAAGAAAGCCTGCCTATTGCCATTTTGCGCAAATTTATCGGTCATTTATGGGGTTTCTTGCGTGCCAGTTACGTGATTGAAGGAGTCATGCAAAGTAGCGGCCGCATTGAAAGTCACCACACCATCTTTAATGCTTTTACCTGTAATATTGATAAACCTCAAGCACTTTCTTCGCGCGATTTATTGGTAGCCTCTCTGCTTATCAATATCCGAGACAGAGACAAATGGTACCCTTGGTTTTAAAAAAGCCCCGCAGAAAGCGGGGCTTTTTAATACATCACAAAAACTCAAGGAAGTAAATAATTAGCATAGGAATTGCCGCTACTTGTATAAGTGCCGCCCATAGATTTACATACTTTTTCCGCAGTTGTATCTTCATCATAGGCAATGCAAGTGCGCTTTGCGTTAGATAAATTAATTTGGTGACCGTTGCTTCCTCCTTTGCCTCTATTCACACAATAAACATGCGTTGCAACCGTGGTTTCAACATTGATAAAACAATTATAATTTGATGCTTGCAAAACCGAATCTGTTTCATTGCCGACGGAGACTTCTCCCCCCAGCTGAATATCCAAATCGTCAAAAGAAGTGGAATACGCACCGTTTGCCATATAATAAACTTGTTGCGCTCTGTACACAGCTTCCGCAGCGGTCTGTAATTGTACATAGCGTGCTTTGGCTACCGCCGCTTGATACTGCGGCAAAGCCACAGAAGATAAAATACCGATGATTAAAACAACTACTAACAACTCAATCAGAGTAAAACCTTGTTTCATAATACATTCTCCTTTTGCCACAATTTTTTCATCCGAAAAAATTGTAGCAAAAAAAAAAAAACCAGTCAAGGCCTCGTATTCTTTTCATCTAAAAAACACCCCAACAAACAATACATTTTCATTTGGCGAATATTTAAAAAGTGAAAAAGAGGAGTTACAAACTAAATATTTTTTCCTCTTGATTATCCGGCCCAAACTGTTATAATGAAAGTAACGGATCACCCGTTCGTCCGCCGACTACAATTTCCGTCTGCGGCGTTTTAAAAAAGAGGTCAAGCTATGCAAGGCAAAAAAATAAAATCTTTGGAAATTTTTGTCAGCAGTTCTGACATTGTAGATCATCACTTGCTCTATGAAACTATTATTCGCAAAGCCAAAGAATATGGCATTGCCGGCGGCACCGTGATTAAAGGAGCTTTGGGCTATGGCCTTAGCACCGAGCTGCGCGATACACGCTACTGCGAACTGGTGGAAAAATTCCCCATTATTTTAAACTTTATTGACGAAGCAGAAAAAATTGACGGTTTTGCAGAATCTATCTTGCCGTGGTTGCAGAAGCAACCTAAAGGGTGCCTCGTCACCACCAAAGATTTAAACGTGTTGCTAGCTAAAAAAGGCGACTCTAAACAATAAAAAATCTTTAAAAAACCCCGCATCAAGCGGGGTCTTTTTATTTCTTAAAACGATTTAAATAAGGGCCATAATCGGGCAATAGTTTTTTGTATTCTTGCGAAAACAATGGCGAAGAAATCAAAAAGTCTGCCGTCGCACGGTTACACGCCACCGGAATATTCCACACTGCCGCCAAACGAAGCAAGGCCTTAATATCCGGATCATGCGGCAGCTGATTTAAAGGGTCCCAAAAGAAAATCAAGGCATGTATTTTCCCCTCGGAAATATCTGCCCCAATCTGTTGATCCCCTCCGAAAGGACCGCTATTAAAACAATGCACCGGCACACCCAAGGTTTCCTGCAACAGACTACCCGTTGTACCCGTAGCAAATAAATGATGTGCACAAAGCGAGCCTTTGTTATACAAAGCCCACTCCAATAAATCTTTTTTCTTATTATCGTGCGCCACTAAGGCGATACTTTTCTTTTCAGGAATAATCAGCATAGTTTCTCCTTTTTTTTATTGTAGCATTTCCCCTCTTTAAGCAGTGCTTTAAACTTTGCTATTCTATATTTATGAGAATCTTTTTTACTTTTTTATTTTCTTGTTTATTATCTTTCTTAAACGCGGCAGATTTAACCTCTCAGGTTTATACACTAGCCAAAAGACCCGTTTTACGCGGTTCTTCTTGGGCCGCTGTTGCTGCTTATGTACAGGGAGAAACGCTTTTTGCCATTCAGCCACACTTGCGCTTGGCGCCTGCATCTACGCTTAAACTGCTCACCTCCGCTGCCGCATTGGAAACATTTGGTCCGGACCACCGTTTTGAAACACGCCTGTATCAAGAGGGGGCTTTGACTGAAGACGGCACCTTAAACGGTCATCTCTATATCCGCGGCGGAGCAGACCCTACTTTAGGCTCCAATCGTGCCGCAGGAAGCATAAAATGGCCCGAGCTTTTACAACTTTGGTCTCAAAAAATCCAAAAAGCGGGTATTAAAAAAATCAATGGAAACATTTATGCAGACGTTTCTCTGCTGCAAGGTCTTTCTTTGCCTACCAAAACCAACTGGCAAAATATGGGCAACTATTTTGCCGCTCCCGTTTCCGCGCTTTCGTTTAATGATAACTCTTTTAAAATTACCTTTGCCGCCCAACCCAAACACGGCCAACCGTTGCAAGTAAAATCTTACTATCCGCAAACGGAAGGGCTCAAAATTCGCAGCTTCGTAACCGCCGACGGCAAAAACCCGAAAGATGAGGCTTACGTATATGGCGCGCCCAATCAATATGACTTAGAAATTCACGGCACACTGCCTACATCTGCTCTGAAAGAATATTCCATATCGGCCGCATTGCCCGATCCGGCCCAACTGCTTACGGACTTATTGATTGAGCAGCTTCAGACAGACGGTGTGAGCGTCAGCGGAGGAAGTTTCGTTTTGGAAAACGCACCCGATTATACGGATATGCACTTACTATACACGCATAAATCTCCTCCGCTCAAAGATATTATTTACATTGTCAATAAACGCAGTTTCAATTTATATGCCGAAACGCTGCTGCGCCATTTAGCTTTACACGCAGGGAAAAACGGCACCACACAGGCAGGGATAGAAGCCTTGAAAGATTTCCTCCAAAAAAATAATATTTCCACGGAGAACATATTAATTTACGACGGGAGCGGCTTATCGCGTGATAATCAAATAACCGTGCAAGTATTATTAGACGTGCTTCAGCTGATGAGTCAAAGCCCTTATTTTTCCCATTATTATAATTCTTTGGCCACCTTGCAAGACCGTGGGGACCTTTTGTTATTAAAACGCTTTTTAGCTCCTTTTAAACGCACCCAAGACATACACGTCAAAGGCGGCACCATTGACGGGGTAAAAGCACAGGCCGGCTATGTAAAAGACAAAGACGGAAAGCTGATTGCCTTTGCCTTTATTACCAACAATATCATTGAAAAAGGCGAAAATATCAATCGCTTTTATGAAGATTTGTTAAAACTGTTGCTGTAAATTTTCCGACCATAAAAAAAGCAAGGCTGTATGGCCTTGCTTTTTTATTTCTAAAATCATGCTAATTAATAGACTGATTGCCAAGTGCGCGTCGTTAATACAAAATGTACACGGCGGTTGGTGCGGCGCCCTTCTTTGCTGGTGTCTAACGTAAGCGGTCTATCGGCCCCGTAAGAATGAATACGAATGCGATCTGCCAAAACACCGCGGCTGACCAAATAGGCTTTCATCGCAGAAGCGCGGGAAGAGCCTAACCAATAGTTATATTCTTTATCACCCACGATATCGGCATTTCCCTCAATAATAAGTTTCATATTACGTCTGGTCAACAAAAGCTCGGCCAATTTATCCAAAAATTCATAGGAATAATCAGGCGGTTGAATAGAGTCAAACTCATACGTAATGTCGGGCAATTGGCGACTTTCGGCCATTTCGTCCACGCTTTGTTTGAAAAGCTTAGCATTTTTTTCCGCTTCAATTTGGATAATAGGGTCTCTTTCCGGCAGGCGAGGGATATCGGCTTCTTCCTCGTGGGTTTTATTGGCAGCGCAGGCAGCTAAGCCCAAACTCAAAACAGCCACGGCAAATACTTTTAAAACTTTCATACAACATGCCTCCTTGATGCATGATTACAGCTAAATCAAAAAAGTTCCTTTCCCCAATTATAGCAAAAGCATTAGAGAAAAATTAATAAAAAAAACTTCTTTTTTAAGTTATCCGATTTATCCACAAAGTGTGGATAACCTGTGGATAAGTCCTTTTCTACTCTACAAGTAGCTTTTTAAAATGAATAAAAAAAAGCTAAAAAAGAACTTTTCCTTAAAAAGCTGTGGATAACTATGGAAAACTGTGGATAACTTTCATTTTGTATAGGAAAAAATTGATTATATCGCCGTAAACTCCGACGAAACAAACTCTTTTCCCTGTAAAAAAGGTCAAAATATAAATTTTTAAAAAAACTGTTGACAAGTTGGCTTTTTTTTGCCACAAAAAGGCCAAAAATGCCTTTTTTGTTTATTTTTTAAGCTGTATTTTAGTTGCAAACTTAACATTATCCACAGAAACGCTCAAATTCACTTGTCCGGCTTCTGCTCCGCTGACAGGGCTCAGCACTCCTGCCACAGCATTCCAAGCCAAATAAGGCGGACTCATGCGCACGGAAAGAGGTATATAATCAAACACGGCTCCACTATTCAGCACCGCTTTTAAGGACAAATAACTGCCCCCCTCCTGCAGGCTTATAGCTTTGGGGAATAATGCTCCCGTCAGTTTTCTAATACGCACAGCTCGCACTTGGGCAAACAAATAATCTAAGTCCAGCATTTCCTCTATTTTTGCTTCTTCTGCAATTTTAGTTACAAAATTCGTTCCGTACGTATAAGACATATCTTCCAAGGTTTCTTGCCAAGTCAGAAGCTCCTTTCTTTTTCCGATAAACAAACTGCGCAGCTGCCCATTCGCACCGGCCACGGAAACGGGCTTTTCACCGGGGGCTGAGAAAATCAACCGGGCAAACAAATCTTTTTTCTTGAGCAGTTCTGCCGCCAACGGCGCCTTATCCGGGCCCGCAAGGGCCAACGCACGGAAAACGGGATCATCAATCGTCAGATAATTTGCCGTAATGTAAGGGACCAATTCACGGGCAATAAAAGCAGCTATTTGCGCCGAATCTTCACTCGTATTTTCACCCAAAGACACCCCCACCAACAATGCCTTTTGTGCAGAAGAATCTTGTAATTTCTTGATTTGTTCGGCTTGTTCAGGGCCGACGCCCAACATATATACCGTCGGATACTTTTGGGTTAGCGGCACGGCAGCTTCCGGCAGAAAAATCGTTACCACCAAATTTTCTTTCGCCAAAATGGCGGACGGAAAATGAAGTATCGTTTCTCGGAAAGGATTAATCAACATCAGCGGCTCTGCCGCGAAAGTAAAAGAGGACAACAGTAAAAATATAAAAATAAGTGATTTTTTCATAATTTTATTGTAACAAAAAATGTCGCCCCGCCACCTGCTATTTCCTAAAGTTCCAACAGACCTACTCTTCTCTTGGGTCCAAAGACCCTTGTGAGAACACTTAAAAAACTCTTAAATATAATTAACAAGACCATAGTGTTAAAATTTTTGGAGTCCAATATGAAAAACAAAAATCATCTTCGCTTTTTACTGGCTCTTGGTGGGCAAAAAGTAGTAGTTCTGCAAGATCAAGAGAATTTACAGATTTACGGAAGTGATTTTTCCCGCACAAACAATGTATCCGTCTGTCGCTTGAGCGAGGCCGTCCACACCAAATAACCCCTCATTCAAAGGCTTCAGTGCCCCTCTTTTCCGCATGCTCAAAATGCTATAATAGCTATATGAAAAAACTCTTTTTGCTGATTTTATCGGCCGTACTGATGGGCAGTGTTGCCCACGCGGCTGATTCTTTATCCACCGTTTTGCCGCTTCTGCAGGCCAAAACCCGCACGGTAGCACAAAATCAACAAGTGCTCAATCTTTTTAACTCTGCCAAAGATGCCAATACTATTTTTGCTGCTGGTGCCAGTTTGGTACGCATTCCGCCGGCTAAAGTACAGGAAGCCAAACTTTTAAATATTATCATCAAAAGCGATAATATGCTTAAAAAAGTTTTTGCTGCGGTTATTTTAACAGCTATGGGCACCGAACACATGGAGCTTTCTTCCCTGTTGCAAGACGGCACCTATAGTGAAGACCGCGCCTTGCGCTCTTATGCTGCTGCTGCCTACACTATTTTAACCCCCGAAACTACCGCCTATAAGGCAGAAATCGTTAACTTATATATTTATGATCCGGCTTTTGCTTTGCGCGCGATGAATTTAATTTCACAAAATGAAAAGCAAACTTTAAAATATCTCAAAGAAGCCTCCAAATCAGACGTCGCCCAAGTACGCGCCACTGCGGCCAGCTGGCTCGGAGATTTGCAAAGTGAAAACGCAGCCAAACAATTATTAAAAATGGCTAAGAGTGAATTAGATCCCCAAGCTATCAATGCCGTCGCTATTTCGTTGGCTAAAAACAAACAATGGACTTTGAGTGAATGCGCCAAATCTTTAAAAACGCGCTATACTTCTCAGCCAGCCTCCACCTTTGCTTTGGCGTTGGGTTTTATGACGGGAAATGCTTTAGATACCATTAAACAGGGGCTAATCAGCCAAGATCTTAACACCCGTATTAACTCCGCCCGTGCAGCCGCCTATATGGCAGGTGTATTGGCCAGCTCCGAAGCAAGCCAATACACTTTAGACAAAGACTTTGACATCGCTCTTTTAAAAAGCTTAATTCCCACTTTATCGGCTATGGTCAAAAGAGATGAAAACAATGTCAAAGTATATGCCGACAATGCTTTAAAACAAATTTCTAAACTCATATAAGGATTATTATGAAAGTAAAAAAATTACATCCCGACGCTTTACTCCCCCACCGTGCTCACGCCACAGACTCCGGTGCTGATTTATTTGCCGTGGAACGTACCGTTTTGCCTGCGCGCAGTATTACCAAAGTACATACGGGCGTGGCGGTGGAACTGCCTGAAAACACCTCAGGTATTATTTGGGGTAAAAGTTCTGTGGAAAGCAAAGGCATCAAGGCCATGGCAGGCCTTGTAGATGCCCCCTACCGCGGAGAATTGATTGTATGCATGTACAATTTAAACGATACGGAATTTGTATTTGAAAAAGGCCAAAAGGTAGCCCAGTTGGTAGTTTTACCCACCTTATATCCTACGTTTGAAGAAGCCGCAGAACTCTCAGACACTGCCCGCGGAGAAGGCGGCTTTGGCAGTACAGGCACTACAAAAAAGGAAGAAATATTTTTTATGTCTGAGCTTTAGCGAGTTTTAAAAATATCCTTTGCGTAAGATATTTTTACTTTACCTGCCGGCTAGCCTTTTTGCTTACTTTTTCGGCAATGAGAAAAAGTAAGAATTACAATCAAAAACACCCGTCATAAAGACGGGTGTTTTGATTAAAGCTCTTTTAGCTCCACAAGGAAATCTTGGTCACTTTATCCATGCGGCGCACTTTGGGCTCACCCACCAACTCTTGGATATAGGCTTCCGCCACAAAGATTTTTGTGCCCGGCAATAAATGTCCGCCGAAGACTTGGCCTTCTTGGTTAGCCAACATTACATGCGCATGCACGCAGGGGCGGTTGTCTTGAATGCTGATATTGCCCATCAAGCTGACCACTTCCAAGGGCTCTGCAATGACTTTTTTGTCATATTTTTTCTTGGCTTGGTCAAACGTGCTGATTGTGGCATTTTCCACCGCACCGATTACGTTTACTACACCGCATTTTACTTGGTTATCGTGGCAAAAACCAGCCAACGATTCCAAGAGATCTTTTCCTTTCGGGAGTCTGAAAATATAGGTTCTTCCGGTTAAATAAGGTTTTTCTTCTGCCATTTTTTTCTCCTTAATATCTTATTGCCAGCGGCCTTGTTTGCGTTGCTGCATATATTCTTCTATGGCGCGTAATTGGCCGGAAGCGTCCATTTGAGCCTCTTCATAAAGTTTGGAGGCTTTGGCACTTCCTAAGTATTGCCCGCTCTTATGGGGGTAAAGCGCGCAAGCGCGGCCCATATCGCTATGCAGCCAACAGTCCACCGTCGGCAACGTAAAGTCTGTAATCGCCGTCGCTATTTTTTTCCAAGCGCTCGGCAGTATTTTATCTTGCTCCGCCTGCGGCAAGAGCTCAAAAAGTTCGCGGCTGGTTACATACAACACCGCTATATTGGCCTTTTGCTTTTTCAGTTCCGGCAAAACGCCCTCTACAAAAATTCTCCCTGCTCCGGCCCCCTGCACCAGCACCACCCCTTCGGGTTCCGTTTTGGGTTTATATAAAGAATACACACCCTTGGTAGCTTCTATCGGATCAGGTAGTCCCAAGGTAATGCGGTCAATAAATTTATAAGAAGGACGAATCACAAACGGGCACAAAAGCGCAGGGCGCTTTTGAAAGCTATGGGTAACAAGCGGCCAAATTTCATCTACTTCTAGCGGGGTCAACGTAATATTAAGCCCTTTGGGGAAATTGTCCTGCACCAGTTGTAAAGCTTGCGGATCGGCATGAGTCGGGCCGTCTTCCCCCGTTGGCATACCCGAGTGTCCGTTAAAGAGCACCCATGTATTAACAGGTACACCGGCTTCGTGTCCGCATTGATAACCGATAGCATGCAAGCGGGCCGCCACATGAGCAAAAGCTAAGAAAGCCGCATAAGAGGAACTCACCCCGATATGTTTGCCAAAGCTGGAAATACCGCTGCAAATGCCGGCCAAAGCATCTTCACAAATGCCGCCTACGGACAGACTGCGGCTTTGAGGGTTAAGCATCGTATTAAAAAATCCTTTCGGAAAATCTTTAGACGCATTACCGGCATTGGTAGAGCCGTACAAATCGGCCGATCCCGTAAGCAAAGTACCGTTAGTATGTTTGTTAAGATAGGCCAGCACATTACCCAACACACCGCGCGTGGTATAGCTTTCCCCTACCTTAAATTCAAACTCGGCAGGTACCTCTTGCGGTTTAAAATCTGTATAAATCTTTTGCACATCTCCAAAGCCTTCACGCACTTGGCGATGATAGGCATTGAGCATATGGCCGCGCTCTTGCACGCGCTCGGCGATAAACTGCGTCAAAGCGGTTTCTTTTTCTAAAACGCCGCGCACGGTACAAAGCACTTGCCAATAGTTTTCTTCAATATTCTGCGCAGTCTGCTCTCCTTCAAAACGAGGGAAAGATACGCCAAAAGCTTGCTCAAATTCCGCCAGTGACGCGTAAAATCCGTCCGAGCAAAATTTATGCCCTGCTCCGTGAGAGGCTTTGCCCTCCATACCATATTTCCAGCCTTTAACCGTACGGTAAATAATAGCCGTAGGCTGATGATTGGCAAAAGTCAGTGCCATTTTTTGTGCGGCATAGATTTGCTCCAAATTATGTCCGTCGGGTACATAAATGACGTTAAAATCGTGAATGCGGAAAAGCTCCACCGGTGTCCATTGTGTATAATCGCCGGCTTTTTGTTCTTCGGCGGTCACACTTTCGGTTTCAATAGAAGCTTGGTTCCAATCTATATGAAAAATAACATTTTTAAGTTGAGTCGTTGCGGCGCAAGCCAAGGTTTCACTCACGCGACCAGCGGTTAGACCGCCTTCTCCCTCTAAAATATTAACAATAGGACTATTTTCCCCATATGCATCAGCCGCACCGATAGCAAGGCCCACCGCAGAAGCATCGCCCACACCGCTGGCACCCGTACAGGTATAAACAAACGGAGTGTTCGGCTCCGGATGACCGCCTAAAGGTTTGACATTTAGTTTTTTAAACAAGGCTGTTCCCTGCGCTTTATTGCGACGGAAACCCAATAAATCTTCCAAGCGCAGCTGATCTATTTCTTCTTTGGCGAGCAAAGCAGGCTGCGCAATGCGCACACATTCATTGCGCAAAGCCCACATGGCATACATACCCAAGGCTTTATGACCGGCGGCATAAGACAAAATATCGGCATCGTTTCTATGCGGAGCGGCCATTTCATAATCAAGCATTTTATAAATCAAACTGCTCACGATTCTTCCCGAAGAAATACTTCCTCCCGGATGTCCGGAAGTAGGGGCAAAATTGTACAAAATAGATACCAAAGTCCGATAAATAATATCCAGTTTTTCCAGTTGCTCTTTATCAGCGGTCGGCAATTGATAATCTATATTTCCTAAAAAATCAGTAACGTCTGCATATATACCATGTTTTTTAAGTTCAAAATTTTTCATGTTTATCCTCTTTTTTCTACGCCATTTTCCAGCACAGCACATAAGAGTTGCACGGTAGCTTCAATATCTTTTTTATGCACAACTTCCACATTGGAGTGAATATTACGTGTCGGCACAGACAAAGCACAAGCCGCCATTCCCGTACGAGAGCGATGCAAAGCGCCGGCATCATTACCGCCACGCGGAGCAATACGCACCTGATACGACACTTCTTTTTTTACACACAAATCTTTCAGCCCCTCAAACAGCCACGTCGGCGTAATAGTGCAGGAATCTATGGCACTGATCGCCACACCGCCGCCCAAACGCACAATATAATCTTGCGGACGGCACAGCGGAATATCGGCCGCGCCTGTAGCATCAATAGCCAGCGCAATATCAGCCTCTAAACCAAAAGCCGCCGTAGTGGCTCCGCGCAAGCCGACTTCTTCTTGAGAAGAAAATACGACATGCACATTGTAAAGCGGATTTTCCACCCGTTTTAAAGCTTCTAAAATACAAAAACAACCCACGCGGTCATCAAAAGCTTTGGAGCAAAAACAATCGGGGCCGATTTCTTCAAAAGAACGCTCCAAGGTCACAAAATCACCCAGCTGCACCTGTTCTGCCGCTTCTTGACCGGTAAGCCCCACGTCAATAAACAGCTCCGTCATAGGCACAGCTTTGCCGCGTTCGGACTCTTGGGTAATGTGGGCCGGTTTGGTGCCGATAACCCCCTTTAACACGCCGCCGCGGGTATGCACACGCACCCGTTGCGCCAGTAACGTACGTGGGTCTAAACCGCCCACCGGTACAAAAGACAAAAAACCCTCTGGTGAAATATACTTCACCATCAGGCCCACTTCGTCCATATGAGCGCATAAAATAATATTTTTATCCGTGTGTCCCTTTTTAAAGGCAATCAAATTGCCCAAAGCATCGGTGCGGATATCTTGAGCCAGAGAGGAAAGCTGATTGGAAATTTCTTGACGGACGGCATCTTCTCTGCCGGAAACACCGTCTAATTGGCACAACGTTTGTAAATTGACAAAATTCATGATTCTCCCGTACACGCGCGTAGAGTGTACATACATTATACTCACAAAAGGTACGTTTGGCAAGTTTTCCCACCAAAAAGCCCCATTAGTCAATGAAAAATTGTAAAATAAAAGGGACAGATAAAATTTTTAGGAGGAGTCTCTCATGACCGTTTCTTACAAAGAACTGGGTTTGGTCAACACCAAACAAATGTTCAAAGACGCTATGGAAGGCGGATACGCCATTCCGGCTTATAACTTCAACAACATGGAACAATTGCAAGCCATCGTTACCGCTTGTGTACAAACCGGCTCTCCGGTAATCTTGCAAGTATCTTCCGGTGCCCGCAAATATGCCAACGCCACGCTCTTGCGCTGGATGGCCCGCGGTGCCGTGGAAATGATGAAAGAACTCGGCAACCCCGTTCCCTTAGCCTTGCACTTAGACCACGGTGATTCTTTTGAACTCTGCAAAGACTGCATTGACAACGGTTTCTCTTCCGTAATGATTGACGGTTCTCACTTGCCGTACGAAGAAAACGTAGCTTTGACCAAAAAAGTAGTAGAATATGCCCACGCTCATGACGTAACCGTAGAAGGCGAATTAGGCGTTTTGGCCGGTATTGAAGACGATGTCTGCGCCGACCACCACACCTACACCGATCCTGCCCAAGTGGAAGATTTCGTCACCCGCACCGGTGTGGACTCTTTGGCCATTTCTATCGGCACCTCTCACGGCGCTTACAAATTCAAAGTAAAACCCGGCGAATCTTTGCCCGAACTTCGCTTTGACATCTTGGAAGACATTTCCAAACGCTTGCCCGGTTTCCCCATTGTACTGCACGGTTCTTCTTCCGTACCGCAATGGGCTGTAAAAGAAATCAACGAATACGGTGGCAAATTGGAAGATACGGCCGGCATTCCGGAAGAACAACTCCGCAAAGCCGCCGGTATGTCCGTTTGCAAAATCAATGTGGACTCTGACGGCCGCTTAGTCATGACCGCCACCATCCGCAAAGTATTTGCTACCAAACCGGCTGAATTTGACCCGCGCAAATATTTGGGTCCTGCCCGTGAAGCTCTTATCAAAATGTATGCCGAAAAGAACGAAAACGTATTTGGTTCTGCCGGCCGCGTAAAATAAGCTAAGCTTTAAAACAAAACCCCCGCCGAAAGCGGGGGTTTTTTGTTTTGGATAAAATCCCAAAAATAGAAATTCACAAAAGATAGCAAGTAAGACAAAACCAACCGATAAAAGACTATTCTGCGTAGTGTTTTCCATACAACGAATCCTATTTAAAAAAGGTATCTTCTTCTTTGTATAGCATAGCAGCCCCCACCGAACGCGCCAGGGGCTGTTAAAGATCTGCCAATAAATATTTTTATTTATTTTTAACTTTTGGAGAATATCTAATTTTTTGCTTATGATATTGAACCTCTAACGGTACTTCTTTTTGTTCAACACCTCTATACTTTTCCAAAAAGGAACAAAAATCTTTATCCTTGTCCATTAAATCAATACAACCGGCACTTCCGGGCTGTTTTCCTCCATGAATGCTAAAACCACTACGACCACTTTCTTTTTTTTGTTGCGCGGTTTGTTGAATTTCAAGACGACAATCTCCCCAAGCATATCTTCCTCCGGGAAAGCGTCCCACTTTTTTTATATTTACTAGAGAACCTACGATTCCAATCGTTTCATCTTTCAGAGTCCTTTTTTCAATTTTTTGGGGATTTACTTTATAACGCCCCTCGGGGATAGGTCCTTTTTCTTTTATTTTTTGCCGTTCCGAAGAATAATCAAAAAGACCATCTATCTTTTTGCCGGATACCGCTGGCAATCTTTGAATAATTTCCCTTCCCTTTTCATCAATTGCCTTTGTCGTTAATGTTTCTCCATCAAACGCTATAGATTCTATATGACTTGAACTCTTTAGATTTGCTCTACCTGTTTCCTCTGGCGTGGAAAAAAGATATGGTTCTACCATTTGTTTTTTTCCATCAATAATCCGAAAAACATCCCTTTGCGGATGTCGACGATAAGCTCGTTGCATAACACAACCCCCTATTGTTTATGAGAAAAATCTTCTGCTTACACAGAAGATTTTTTGAAAATTTTAATTTGGATTGATTTTGCCTAGTATGCAATTTACAAAAGATTCATTTCTACACTAGAAATGGCAGAAAAAACCACTATTAATTATGGTTTTTATAGAATGTTTAGAAAAGAAGAATCAAAACAATAATATTTAATGATTATACAAAATATAATTAATTTTGTCAAGAAAAAATCAGAAAAATCCAGCCGATAGCACCTACCAAAGCCAACGCGTACCAAAAACAAGTTTTAGTGGTAAAGATTTTGTTTCTATGGGCTTGCCAAAGACCGACACAACTCCACAAAAACAAGCCCAATAAAGCCATTATATACATCAAATGTTCGGAGCGATAATTCGGATCTTCCAAATAAAACAAGAAAAGATGTCCGCCAAAAGCAAGAAAAAACACAGAGCATAAATACTTTAAAAACAAACTCCAAATCTTTTCCGATTTACCGGCAAAATATAAACATTGCAGCATAAGAAAAACTTCTTGGACTCTGTTAAAAGTATTTATTTCCGGCAAATCTTCCCACATGTAGAATTTGGTTGAATAATCTGAGAACAAGCAAAATTCAACCAAAAATAGTAAATGATATAAAGCCAACAAATAAAAAGCTATTCTTCGCAGTGTTTTTTCCATATAGAGAATTCCAATAAAATTTCTTAAATAATATAAAAAACCGAGCACAAATAAAACCCCCCGCCAAAAGCGGGGGTTTTTTACTGAAAAAATGTTACTATTTCTTTTAGTTTCTTAATGAAACGCTCCATCCTTGTGTCTCTAGACTTTTGCAAATATGATTTCCTACTTTAGAGTAGCTAGAACAGCTGTAACTCCACCCGTTTGGTGCTTTGTGGGCAGCTAAAGCATATTTATTTCCAAAATCGTTAAGACTCCCTCTGTCTATATGAACACTACAGAAACTACTGCCGCTGCTACAGTAAGCCTCATAACTGAAATATTTTCCTTCACAACGAGATTCTCCGGCCGAACAATCCAAACTGCCTACTATATCCACATCTAAGGGGATTGCATCTTCTCTTATAAATTCACCAGATACATATCCATTATTTAGCACATATAAATCTAGGCCTTTTTTAATACCATCCATCATACTCAGTGCCTCAGACAGACGTGCTTTTTCCACCGCATTGGTATATTGCGGAAGTGCTACAGAAGACAATATACCGATAATTAACACTACTACCAACAGTTCAATGAGAGTAAAACCTCTTTTCATTTTTTTCTCCTTTTAAATAGATTTACGACTAACCAAACAGCCTTTAATATTTGACTGTCCGGCTCGACCCCGAAATTGTAGCAAAAAAAAAAAACCAGTCAAGTCTTTTCTTTTTCCCCGACGAAAAAACAACCAATAAAAAACGCCGCACAAAACACTGTGTTTTATGCGGTGTACGCAAAACAAATATTTGAAAATTTTTTTACAAACAACTACACTTCCCAAAGAATAGCTGTTTTAGCATTATTAATTTGTCACTTTTATCTTCTTCCATTCTCCTTTGGCAAACCGCCACAACATAATTACCGCCGTCAGCGCCGCATAAAAGGTCAACCAACTCCACACCATAAACACACTACCGTGAAGTTTATAAATAATAAACCATGCCCCCGGAATCATCAGACCCCACGCACAAAAAAGCATCACTTTCATAAAAAACTTTGTGTCTCCCGCACCACGAATTGCTTCCCCAAAAATCAAATACGTCGCATCAAACAAGACAAACGCGCTGACTAATTTCATCAAAGGATACGTCTTAGCGGCAATGGCGGCCGCATCGGGCGAATTGGGCGGCACAAACAAAGCTACCAATGGAACTGCCGCAAAAAAGAACAAAAGCCCCACCGCACCGGCATAGGCATAGCCTAATTTACAGGCATTTTTGACTACCTTTACAGCCAAATCAGAGCGGCTTAGCCCCTGATACTTGCTCACCAAAATCTGAATGCCGATTCCCAGCCCCAAAATCACCGTAAACACCACTGGCTGCATAGACATCACTACATTACTGGCCTGCAAGGAAATTACATCAATATTGCCCACCATAAACGTAAATAAAGTAAAAGACATGATATCCATCAAAAAACCAAACCCGTTGGGCAGCCCAAAGCGCAATAAACGCGAAAACACCGGTTTATAAAAACCTGCCAATTTTGAAATTTTAAACGTTTTGCGTACGCGGCCTGCGAAAATAAGTCCTCCGAAAATAAACGTCATGGAGACAGACCCGAGCACCGTAGCCCATGCCGCCCCGATAATTCCCATTTCGGGAAAGCCCAATTTTCCGAAAATCATCACATAATCAAGACCAATATTGACCAAGTTTCCGCACAAGGTCACCCACATCGGCACTTTGGTTTTTCCTCGTCCGCTAAAAAAACTGGCCAAGGCATTATTAATCACGGCAAAACCGCCGAATAAATTTAAAATAAAAAAGTATTTCAGCTCCAAAGCCGTCACCGTGGGACTATGGTCAAAAAGCCGAATAACCCATCCCCCCAAAGGAGTCATAGAAGCTAAAATCAAAGAAGAAATAACCGCTAGCAAAATTCCCTGCCAAAGAGAAATAGAAACAGAGGCGTATTTTTTTTGTGCGTAATATTGAGAGATAAAGACGCTGGTATAACTGGCAAGCCCCATAAACACGGCCCCAAACGTCATGGCCAGCACCCCTGCCGGCACACAGGCCGCCAACGCATCATGGGAGTACCAAGCCAAAAACATCCGATCCACAAATTGCATGACCACCTGCGCGGCCATGGTCACAATCAGCGGATAGGATAAGAACCACAGTTCCCCTAAAGAGGCTTGCTCAAAAGTTTTCTTTTTCAAGATTTACTCCATTCATTAAAAAACCCGCTCCCTAGAGAGCGGGTTTTTGTAAAGTCTAAAAAAAATAAAAAGTTATTTTTTAACGACTTTCACAGCTTTCGGGCCTTTTTCAGATTCAACGATTTCGAATTCAACTTCTTGGCCTTCGGCTAAGGTTTTGAAACCATCGCCCTGAATTTCTTGGTAGTGCACAAAGAGATCTTTAGAACCGTCTTCGGGCGTAATGAAACCATAACCTTTTTGGTCGTTAAACCACTTCACTTTTCCGTTTGCCATTTTACTATTTACTTCCTTGTATTAATTATTTCGGATACCTAAACTTAATAAGTATCTATAGTTATTATAGCATAACTTTTTTCTTTTCACATGAGATTTTATGAAATCTTTTTGCTATAGTGAAGATATGCAACTACTAGAAGCCGTACCCAATGTATCTGAAGGAAGAAACCATGCCGTCTTGCACGCATTGGCAGATTACTTGCGCGCTCAAAAAGGCATGACCCTTTTGGGCATGGACCCCAATCCGTCGGCCAATCGCACGGTATTTACGTTTATCGGCACGCCCGAAGCTATGCGCGAAAGCTTGCCTAAATTTATCGCTTTAGCCTGTGAGTTAATAGATATGCGCAAACAACGCGGTGCGCATCCGCGTTTGGGTGCTGTGGACGTATGTCCGTTGGTACCACTGCAAAATATTTCGCTACCCGAGTGCGCTGAGCTGGCCAAAGAAATAGCACGGCAAGTGTCTGTTCAAATTCCAATTCCCGTTTATTTATACGAGGCTGCCGCAGCTAGCGATGAGCGAAAAAATTTAGCCTTTATCCGTCGCGGAGAATATGAGAGTTTGCCTGAAAAATTAAAAGTCTTGCCGCCCGATTTCGGCCTGTCCGAGTTTTCCCCCTCAGTAGCCAAAACAGGTGCTTGCATCATAGGCGCGCGTCATTTTTTAATTGCGTTTAATCTAAATTTAAACACACAGGACCCTGCCCCCGCTGGCCAAATTGCCGCGCGCATTCGCCAAAGCAGTGGCGGCATAAACGGCCTAAAAGCCATCGGTTGGTATATGGAAAATTTCCGTCGGGCACAAGTATCTTGCAATATTACCGATTTTCACGCTGCTCCCTTGCATCAAGTGTACCTGCGCGCCCAACAAGAAGCACAAAAACTGGGCCTAAAAATTACAGGCAGCGAACTGGTGGGGCTTATCCCGTTAGAGGCGCTGCTGGCCGCCGGCCGTCATTACGTACCGACAGAAAAAAGCACCGCCGCATTAGTAAAAGCGGCGGCACAACATTTAAATTTAAGTGAAGTAAAACCCTTCTGTCCCGAAGAACAAATTTTAGAAATCAAAGCGGGCTTAGCAAAGCTTATTTAACTCTAAAAATTGCCACAACGTCACCTGCTCAGCGCGCACCGTAGGTTTCAAATTCAGCACGCTCAACGCATTTTCTATTTTGGCTTTTTCATAGCCGCACAAAGAGAGAGAATTAAACAAAGTTTTTCGCCGATGCAAGAAAGCCGCTTTGACTAATTTGGCAAATTTTTTATATTCGCCTACCGCTGCAAAAGGCCACTGTTTTTTCTCAAATGTCAGCACCATACTTTCCACTTTCGGTGGAGGATTAAAACAGGCTTTGCCGACCTTCAAATACTGTCTTGGAACACTGCGCACTTGAGAAAGCAAGCTCAAAGGGCCATATCCTTCAGTTCCCGTTTTAGCCAAAATGCGCTGTGCCTGCTCCTTTTGAAACATAAAAACGGCTCCGTCAAAAAAGGGCCAGTTTAGCACTTTATCCAAAATTTCGGCAGCATCAATATAGGGCAAATTACTCACAAAAAACGTAGGTTTTTGAGGAAGTAAATTTAACTCAAACTTCAGAAAATTTTTCAAAATCACATTTCCTTGCAAGGCAGGGAAATGCTCCTCTAAATAATTTTTCATCTCGGGGTCAATTTCCACCGCGGTAAAATGAGTTAAATTTTTTTCTACCAAATGTTCTGTCAGTGCGCCTTTTCCGGGGCCGATTTCCACCACGCTTTGCGCGTCTTTCGGCACGGCTTGCACAATACCGTCAATTACCGTTTGACTGATTAAAAAATGTTGCCCGTATTTTCTCATTCGTCCTCCAACACTTTCAAATTCTTTTTAGCGGTTTTATTTTCGGGGTCCGCTGATAAAGCCTGCCTGTAATATGTTTTGGCAAGCTCATCATCTGCGTTAATCACGGCCGCGGTGCCCAGTCCTAAAAGAGGCAAAGGGTCCTGCGGAGATTTTTGCTGTGCCTCAGCAAAGGCATGCGCCGCCAAACCCGCTTGCCCTGACACCAAACCGGCAAGCCCTTGTAAAAGTAAATATTCCGTCCCTTTTTCGTTTAATACTTCTTCTTGCAAATCATTTTCTATTTCTTCTATGTAGCGCACCCAACTTTTCCCCATGACCCACAGGCCCATATCATTACCTACAATGCGCGGGTCATACACCGCCTTAGGAGGTGCCGTGCGCTGCTGCGTAAGCGCAGACGGAGAGCGAAAGTCCAACGTGCGCCCCTGTAAAGCCATATTTACATCATATTTTTCCGAGCCTGCCGTTACTGCTCGGGCCAGCTCTTCTGCCAGCTCTTGCACTTGCTGTTGGCGGGTGGTTTGATCTGCGGCGACCAAGGAAAAATTGCGCTTAAAAGAAATCGGACTCAGGCCGTCAGCACTAATGGGGCTTTTGCCGCGCAAGGCCTGATACTGCTCTGCAAATTTACTTTTGGGGGCCTCTTTCTGCGGCTCTGCCGGAGGAACAAAATCTAAAGCTACTTCCACTTGTATATCTTTTCCCACAGGTACTTTTAACAGACTTTCTTTAAATTTTTTGATTTGCTCTTGAAAAGTTTGTTGGTCGCGGCCGCTGGCACGATAAACGGCATTAAGGGCTAACCCGTCCGACTTAAAGCGCACGATAGAGAATGCCCCCTCCAGCACTTCTCTGGCGGTTTGTTTTTGACCTTGCCTAAGCAAAAGATAAGCGTAACGCAAACGGGCCACAAAGTCCCCCTCTTTGGTTTTGACGGCTTTTTTATAATATTTGAGCGCATTTGCATAGTCTTCTCTTTTTTCGTACAAAGCACCCAAGGCCAGTTGGGCGTCTTCATACTTAAAGAAAAGTTTTAAGGCTTTTTTATAGGCGGTTTCTGCCTGCTCGTCACGCCCCATAAAATCATATAAATTACCCAATTGATATTGGTACAGGGCCTCACGCGGGGCTAACTCCACCGCTTGACGAAAGTGGTCTAAGGCTTTTTCAAAATTCTTTTGAGCGGCATAGGTGGAGCCTAAATTCATGTGGGTATCTGCTTTGGAGGGGTCTAAGGTGTAGGCTTTCAAAAAGTTTTCCTGCGCACGGGCGATATCGCCTTTCCACCCCCACGCAATGCCCAACAGCTGATATCCCATAGGGCTTTGAGGGTCTAGGCGCAGACCCTCGCGGTATTCGGTGATGGCTCCGTCCACATTTCCGCTCCAGTACAAAGCAGATCCGTAGAGAAAATGCGGCAGGGCTTCTTGCGGGTTTTTGATAATGGCTTTGGCAAAAGAATTGGCGGCCTGACGATATTTTGCGGTGCTCATCTCTCCCATGCCGCGGCGCATATCGGACAAAGATTGCTCCAGCATAATGCGGTCCCACACGGTTTGGGAATAATCTGTCTTTACTTCCTCTTTTCCGAAATTAAACGGAAAAAATCCCCACGCCTGCACGCAAAGTAATAAAAAAATGGAAATCAGTCCTAAAAATCTCATGTATTTATTGTAGCAATATTGAACGAAACGGCCAAAGAAAAGAAAGGTTATTTTCCGCAAATGCTTAAGAATAAGGACATCTCCCCATAAAAAACCCCCGAGGTTTCCCTCGGGGGTGGTTAAACTTATTTATCGCTTAGTAATGAGCGATATTATCTGCTTTGAAACGTCTATTACATTCCAGTTGATTACCGTTAGTTGGCTTTACATTTGTACCATGGTTACACAATGCTTGGATGTAAGTTTTTACTTGTTCATAAGTCATCGTAGCGCTGCTATTTAAGTTACAAGAACCGTTCGTTTGAAACACATTTTTATATGCTTTATGATATGCCTTACGGTTTTGTTGGTCCATACTATCGGTGGTGCCAATCGTACCTTGGGTTGCATCCCATGTTTGGCTTCTCTGAAAGCCTACAGCATCAGCAATGGGTTTCAAGGGGAAGTCTTTCCACATACCACTTTGCAACTGTTCAACAAAGGGGGCTCTATCGTTTTGGCCGTTGTTTGCTTGGTCACCCAATCGGGCATGGTTCCAGTTATAATGGCCATAGTGATAAGCTTTGTTCCCTTGGTATTCTTGTCCATTCTGACAACCTATGAAACGTTGGTCCACAACAGTTTGTCCGTTTCTTACGGTCCTCAAAGCAGGGAAGAAAGAAGAATCTTCTCCCATAAAAGCAGCAAACGAACCGAACATATTATTGCCACCTTTAGGATCCGAAGAAGCAGCACCAATCGTTTTACCCAACATACAAACGGCATTGACCGGAATACCCTCTTTTACGATAGACATAGCATCTAACAAGTTGGCTACTGTAATATCTTGTTCCTGATAACTCAAAGTAGTGGGTGCTGCTTCCGAGTTATTTGCCTGATCATATTTGATTTTAGCGTCAGACAAGAGTTTAGTGATTGTATCATCCGACGCCAATAATTTTCTATTGTCCAAAGCAAAGTTGGTACAAGTATTGGAGCTCGCAGGATTCGTACGCTTTGTACCATCCAACGGGTCGTTGACGCTAAGAACCTGACCAACCTGATCATAGAATGAAACGGCAACGGGAGTAGAAACACCTTGTTTGCTTTCTCCACAGTTAGGATCATTTTTTACAGGTTGACCCCAACTATTATTGCTACAAGTAAATGTGTGGGCACATGACACACCATTAATTTCAATGTTTTCCTGTTTCGTCTCTCCGTCAGTACAAACTTTTTCCGGTGGATCGGGCTGAATTACCGCTTCAGCATTCAAACCGTCATTGTTATAGTCACAAGAGGTCATTCCTACCAAACGACCACCGCGGTAAGCTTTCCAAATAATGGTGCCAGGAGGCAAACCGTTCTTATTAGAAAACTCCCCACTTTCGCCTTTAGCTGTTGTGTAACCTCCCTGAGAACCTCTCACCAAGTTCATGGTGTCAAAGACCAAGTCATACTTCAATCCACCGACAGACTTGTCTGCTTTTGGCAGAGGAACCTGCTGTTCGTGGCTAGACGCTTGGAAAGAAGCCGCACCACCTTCCGCTGCCACCTGATCTAAGCTACGATACATCGCTTTAACGGTAATCTGGCCTTCCGCCGTTTTGATTTTGTGATGTAAAGTGGCTTTATTGGTATTGTTTTCACAAGATAAAGAAATCTCCTTATCAAAGTAACAACGTCCACCAATAATGGCATTTTCACCCATTTTACGTTCAGTACGGGTATCAATCTTTAATTTATTCGTATCTGCCCCTTGCTCTCTATCAGATGCAACTCTGCGGAAAGAGAGATAACTATCCATAAACGCTTGATAGAGCATAGGCATTTGCGGTAATTTATCATTACCGGAAGCTAATCTCCACCTGGTAGCAAAAGACTCTATGAAAAACAGGTCTAATTGATTAAATACATTTTCACAGTAGTTTTCTTTCGTTTCGTCGTTCACACAGAGTTTTCTATCTTCTAACACTTTCATCGTTTGCTGTTGGAAATGTTTGTAGTCAAACATGCCGTTATCATTGTGGGCCACATAGATTACACAACTGGTCGGCAAATCTTCCGGGTCAATGTCGCTTCTTTCCAAAGCACCGTACATATCATTGGCACGGTTAGCGTTACGATGAGAAGAGCTAGAAACATCTTTTCTACCATTAGCGGGAGTAGCACCTGTACCTACGTCCGAACGAATAGCCGTTTCACTCTTACCAACAAAGGTCATATTCCCATTATCGGCATAAGAGCACAAGAGTTTCCCCTCCTGTCCGGGGACGTAGTTACGCGCCACCACATAGTGATATTTTTGCCAAGAGCCTTTATTGGCTTTACCGCCAAAATTGGCCCGATAAGAATAAACATTGGGTTTGAACCCACTGCAGGAATTGTTTTCCTTAATATCGGGGTCTCCTGCATTTTTATTGGCCCAACCCATTCCGGTAATACAATCCACACGCACACTTAAGGGGCCCATGCTCACACCGGCTTTATCTCCACCGGACCACAAAGCATCAGCATCATCATGGCTCATACCGGAGCTTACACCCCATTTATAACAATTAGCTTCACTAAATTCGCCATATTCCGTAACGAATTGGTCGTTCCAATCAGCCGCCGTCAAGTTTCCACATTCAGGGTCACTACCAGCACCGGCACGCACACCGGCAAAGCGGCCCACATCACAATCGTCCGTGCCCATAACCACACAACAGGCAAGGCCTTTTCCGGCGGTCGCAGCAATTTCACCCAAGGCTTTTACCAAAGGCTCTATAAAGTTCTTTTTCCACAAGAAATATTTCCATTTCCATTTTTCCATTTCTTGCTGCTTCATCATGTCCCACCACCACGGAGTAATACCTTTATACTCAGAGTGCGGGTCCCATTTGCCGGCGCCGGCACCACCCACAAAATCACCACCGCCAAGGCCGCCTAACGGGGCTTGGTTGGCTTTCAAGGGGTCGTACATGGCATCGGTCAAAGCTTGCAAGGCATTAGATTTGCCCATGGCATCGCGGGAAGCTCTGGCCTGAGCGGCAGAACCTTGACCGAAGTAAGAGCGAGACGGATTACCCGCCGCGCGTAACGGCTGCAAGGAAACAGGCTTTACACCCGCTTTGGGAGCTTCGGCAGAAGAAGCTTTGGCTGCGGTCTTTAAGTTAGCACCGCCGAAACGACCAAAACCGCCACCGCCACCGCGCAAGTTCATGCTGGCAGAGCCAAGCTTGCCCACTTTGGTCGGGGCAGGGGCTTGTCTTTGAAAAGCTGCTCTGGAAGCAGCAGGAGCCTGCTGACGGTACGGGGACTCATTTCTATAAGAACGAGCCGGCGGCGTGTACGTATCGTCCATGCCGTCTCTATCATAAGATCCAACCGACGGAGCAGGTTCAGGGTCGCCCCAACCTTTGATTAAGCTCAAAGGGTCGCGCACAGAGAGCTGGGCAATCTGAGCGGAGGGGTCTTCTAAACTGGGGTCAAAACCGGAACGATCCGGTTCAAACACAGAATCGGTACCCGGGGTAATGATTTCTCCATCTTCCACCGAGCCGCTGTATTTATACAAGAAAGGCAGCATCAATAATGCCGCGGCAGCCGCTACAAAGAACGGAGCGTCCCGACGGGTGCGCTCAAACAACGTCTTTTTGGGCTTGCCGTTGTTGCCGATCTTGGAGGAAACACGTTTAGAGAACGGATTAAAAGCAGGCTTGCTGTTCTTAATCTTATCGCTAAAAGTGAAGGAATCCTTCTTATTCTCAGCCATAACAGCCTCCTATTAGAGGTAACAAAATCCCGAAGGGGTCTTCGGGTACTGCTTGGGTCTTAACGGCCGCTTGGACTCATTAAGGCCGGATACTACTAACTGCAAATCTGTTTTTAGAGGTCAGCTTCGTCGCCAAACTCAGGGAAGAAATCTCCCCCGCCGCCGGCTTGACCGCTATTACCCTCATTTATATTAAATGTATCATAAACATCGCTATCTTTCAAGCCGTCTTTTACATCTTTTACATCATTTTGAGCTTTATTCTTGTTTTTCTCAGCCGTATCTTTTTTATCTTCAGCTTTATCTCTCTTCTCTTCAGCGGCTTTTACCTTGCTGTCGTCCACCGTTTCCCCCTCGGCGGCGGCCGCTACGGCGGCATCATATTCGGCTTTGGCTTTTTGATATTCGGCTTCTGCTTTTTCGTAAGCATCTAAAGCTACATTAAATTCTTCCGTCGCTGTGGCTAAAGCACCGCAAGTAGTGGTTAAATTTGTCGCGTACGTATCCAACCGTTCGGTAGAGCAAGAGCCCTCTTTGCTCAGTTTTACCGCTCCGCAGTTGTCACTCATTACCTTAATGGTATCTTTGACGGTACTGCAATTTTCACGCACTTGCGTTAAAGATTCCGTCCAACCCGTCACATCTGCATCACATGTTCTGGGTACCGTGCTGGTAATGGTTTTTACCAAACCGATAGACTCGTCCATCTTTGCCAAAAGGTTGCTGTTGGCCTGAGCCCCCAAATCACGGCATTGTTCTTCATTTAACAGCTGCATTTGTACTTCGTTCAAATCTTTCATCATCTCTTCGCCGCTCATCATGACCCCGCTGTTTTCCCCCAAAGAGTCATACACTTTTTTAGGCATCTCCATGCCTACATATCCGGCGGCGGCCAATTGTTTTTTAAGCATCAGCTGTTTGGCGCGGTTGGAGGCTTTGCTCATCAACCATACTTGGGCTAAATCTCGCTTAGGCTTATCTTTGGCAGTGATGTTGGCATTTAAATTGCTCAGCGGTGCCGACATCGTGCTTGCACCAAAGGCTTTATCCAGTTCCGAATTGGAGAGGCGGGCTGCTTTTTCCAAGGAAGCGGCAAACCAATCCGGCGCTACCGAGCCTGCCACATCTCCTTTAAACAGCTTGCCCCCTTTTAAACGAGCCACGTTGCCTTGCTGAGCAGCACGCGCCATCAAGTCTGCATCAGCACCGAAAAACACCTCTTTGGTGTTTTTTTCCGCTTCGTTTTGGCGGGCCTCTTGGCTAAAGTCATTAACTTTGCGGTTTAAGGCAGCACGGCGGCGATTGTCTTCTTCGTCAGAGCCGCCCCACGCACCATACAAGCCCTCCTCAGGGCCAAGGCCGCGTCTGTAACGGTCTGCATTTACGGCACGCACATCAAACAAGCCCGATTGCGGACCGTTCGGGTTGAAATTGGCGGACGTTTGTCTGTCAAAGAGCGAAATTTCTTTACTTTCGTCATGTTTAGATGACAATAAGCGGGTTCCCTCGCCAGCCCACGTCAAGAGTGCACGTCCAAAACTCATTGACTGAGTATCCTGCGCCGAAAAACCCATCCACCAAGCTAAATTGCGTAACCCCGGCAAAGAACCTACCGGTACTATAAATATAATGGAAAACAGGAAAAAAACAAGTGCCAAAAGCATGAGCCATTTTTTTCTGTCAAAACGTTTCTCTTGCTGTGCTTGCGCGGCTGCCGCTTGAGCCTGCACCTGAGGCAAGGCTTGGGCTTGCTCCGGCTGCGGCTTGGCATTGGCAACGTCTTGCGCCAAAGGCACTTGTTTTTCCTGATTCATATTCAAACTCCGTCAAGGTCTGGTTTAGTCAGACAAAGACACACTACCTACTACCTGACCTTGGTTATACTCACGGCGAAGTTGCGCTTCGCGGCGTCTTTTTTCGTACTCGCGTTGACGGTCTCTGCGCTCCTGCGCGGCCTGCTGAGTGGCCTTGATGTAAATCAGCTCCCGTTGGGCTTGGCGGTGCTGTGCAGAAAAGTGCAGATACACCACAATTCCGCACACAAAAATCACCACCAAAATCGCATGAAAAATAAACTTCTTATCTTTCATAATCAAGACTTCCCATTTCCGCTTCCACCCTTATCAGGGTTTAAGACAGCATCACCGGAGGATAAACCAGCATCCATAGCCATTCCGACGCCACCCATCATGGCAGCTTTTCCAAGACCAGCCAGGAATTTGCTTCCGCCTGCAGCAGCTTCAGTTCCTGCAGCTGCACCTGCTTCAGCACCACCGGTACCCATAGCTTCGCCAGCTGTAGAGGTCAAGGCCTCTTGTTCTGCACCTGAGAAATTGAAGAAGCTGATAGCAATAGAAGCAAGCATCAATACACCCATCACAATACCGGCGATAGCCCAGCCTTGCTTCTCGTCATATTTTTGAATGTATTGAATACAATCGACCATATAAAGAACAATAAAGGCCACCATCGCCGCCCCTAATACAGCAGCGCCCACTTTACTCCAAGGATCAGGACTTTTCATCAAAGAATTGATGGCAAAACCGGCAGCGATCGTTCCTAACATCAAAAGGAACATGTTCTTTGCCAAGCGGCTACGATGCGTATTTCTTTCTTGTTCCGTGGTATCTAATTCGTCAAAGCTGTCACCCAAATTATTTTCTTGGGCATTCATGTCTCCTTCATAATCTTCCGGACTGCCAGTTCCTTCATTACCAGTATTTATCTCATCCCCCACAGCTTTTGTACCCAAACCACGTACATCTTCAGTCATGAATACTTGGGCATGCATGTTGGCAGATTTACCGGAGGTAGCCGCCACTTTGGCAGATTGCACGGCAATAGCGCGCAAGCTTTGCCCCTCTTTACTGTCTAAACCGCCTTTATAGCGCACATTTCTGCTAGAAGCTACAAAATCTGACCCGGTGGCACCTTTTAAGCTGGTAGGGGTATGCACTAACGTCGTACCTTCTACGGTAGGCGCACCGGAAATAGAGGAGGGCCCTATTTTAGTAGCGGCTACAGGCGCATTGGCAGCCACTCTACCTGTATTTCCATACGGAGAGTAACTAGAAGAGCTTCCACTGGCATTTACTTTGGCCATAGAGGCACGGGGAAAAGACGCATTGGCATCGCCCAATTTGTTAATTACGGTTTGGTTGGCTTCTGCCACGGCATCGCCTACACCGGCGCCGTCAGCACCCGAAACACCACCGGCAGATCCGCCATTCGGGCCTACTTCCACCGCACCTTGGTTTAAACCAAGGCCGGCTTCTCCGCCGTGAAAAACAGATCCGCGCACATTTAAGGCATCAATTTGCCCCAAGGCATCCACTTGCGCTTCACCACCGTCAAACTTGGCCAAAAGAGCCCCTTCATGTTTGGCTTGCTCTTCAGCAGTGGCAAAATCTACCCCACGGGCACTAAGGCTAATGCCGGAATACTCACTGGGCAGTTCCCCACCGGAAGCCATAATTTGGCTTAAAGAGCGGATTTGCGGCTCCAAAGCCTTTGGCTTACTTGTTACATAGTTATACACGTTCAGCCCCATTACACCAACAGTCACACTCACACTGAGTAAGCCTGCTTTGCTAATGGCGCCTACACGATTTTTTAAAATTTCTAAGACTTTCATAAGTCCCTCCGACCTGATTTATTTAAAATACACTTACCAAAACAAACCTACATCTATAAACGGCACTAATAAGCACAACCGATATCCAATGCTCCGCCATACGTTCCGCCACCGTAACCTTTCGTACCGCCATAAGGAGAGGTTGGAACATCGCCTAAGGCAATATCAGGAGAACCTAAATTGCTCGGATCTTCTTCTGTAAAAGCTTCCTCACTGTCCCAATATTTTTTACCCCATTCTTTAGCCTTTCTTTTGGGGCGACCCATACCCCAAATTCCATTAAAGGCTTCTCGTACTACTCCTTCACTTACGGTAGCATAACCGCCCTGACTGTTGAGCTTTTCAAAGTTGGTATATCCCCACTCTTCTTTAAATTTCTCAATTTTATCCAACATGTCATTGCGTGCTTTGGCTTTAGCAGCATAACCTATCCACATAAAAAATGGAACATAAGACCAATTATTACAAGATTGCACAAATTTTTGAATTTCTTTTCTTAATTCTTCACGGGCATTCTCATAATTGGATGTAGATTGAGCTGCACCACTAAAATCAGGAACATTATCCGCACCAAAATCGTTAGAACTGCCACCACCCGTGGTTACATTTCCACCCTCAAAAACAACTCCACGGCTACTGGCTCCACCCATAAACACGTCAGAAGCATCACCGCCTTTATTAGCAATAGCGGCAGAATGTTTGGCCATGGCATACAAAGCATTCGCGCCCATATCTCCGGCACCTTGAGTAAAAGTAACCTGACGACCGCCTGCATACAAAGGAGTGGGCTTGGAAGCCGGAGGCAAAGCAGATTGAATGGGCTTGCCTTCTACCGGTTTGGAAGCGGTAGCTTGATAAGAGCCTGGTTGTAAGCCTTCTCCGCCCAAATTGCTTCCCCCTACATTGGGAACAGCAGAAGCATTGGCCAATTTTCCACCCGCTAAAGCAGCTTGCGCGGCGGCAACGGCATCACCTGCTTGTTGACCCGCAGCAGCGGCTGCAGCGGCGGCCTGCTGTTGCTGAGCTTGGGCATTGGCCTGCAAAGCGGCAATTTGCGCCTGAATAGCACTCATGTCTCCGCCCATTCCGGCTAAGCCTGCCTCATTGGCACCCTGTTGGCCGGCACCTACGCCTAAACCGGAGGAAGTACCGTCCATTTTATAAGCAGCTACTTTTTGCTCTTGTTCTTCCACTTCCAAAAGTTCGGGCTTATTGGTTTCTTCATTCATCATGCGTAAGCTGTGAGAAAGCTTGGCCTGAAAACCGGATTGAATTTCTCCGCCTTCTACAGGGGCACCTACACCGGCATAACCGCCGGCAGCACTGTGACCGGCTACATAAACCACTTCTCCGTCATTTTGAGAGGAGAAGACGGTATCCGGATTGACGTCTTGAGACGGAGCCAAAGCAAAATATGCCCCCACGCCCGCCACCGCCACACCGGTAGCAATCCCTAAGGTTTGCATGGCAGACAACGCCAACTTGCCTGCGTTTGTCTTTAATATGTTTTTAATAATTTTCATAACTTTGCTCCTTTAGTTACTTAGTGTCCAAGTAGTATCTCTACCACTTCCTTCTGATGTAAATTTTTGATTATCATTTGATAAAAAAGTTCCATCAGACTGCATTTTCCCATAGTGAGTAACCCCATTTACCGTTATGCTCTGAGATCCACCAGAATTAGAATTTCTATGACTTCTATTGGAACTATTATAATTAGATCCTCCATTCCCACTCCAAACGCCTTCTTCTGCTCTAGACCGATTGATTTGAGCCTGGGCCTGATATGCTTTATAATAATCTTTCTGGGCCTGACTAGAGTTTGGCCCATTAAACTGCTCTTGAAAACGTTGCACATTCAATTGATCGGTTTCTCTTCTGGTTAAAGAAAGAGTGTCGTTCTCCCCTAGAGGGTTTCCATTATGAGTATAAGAATTTGTCCCGTCAACAGTAGTTCTTTGTACATCAAAAATACTCAACTGTTCGTCACTCATCCCTTCAAACTCTTTTAATCCGTAAGTCTGCTCATAAGTATTCATGGTAAAATTGTCGGCCCCCTGCATAAACTCAAAGGTTGTTTGTTGTTCTGCCAATCTGCCGGCACGGGCAGCATCCACAGCATTACGCATAGAATCGGACCCCCAAGCGACTAATTCGTTTACTACCATTTTTGCAGTTTCAGCTACCAACTCTTGCAAAAGTTCTTGCCACCATTCCAATTCATCTTCGTCTTTGTCCTCTTGGGCACCGTCATCATTGGCATCTTGCAAAGCTTCATCAAAGCCGCCTAAATCGGCACTGCTGATAGGAGCATTGGTGTCTAGCTCCAGTCCGGCTAATTTATCCAAATTTACAGCACCGCTGTCATCTAAAAAGGCATCGCTTCCTTTTACATTTCCGCCCATCATGGCTTTTTTGGCGTTTAACAATTTATCGTTTTTCAGGCCTGCGGCGGCACGGCTGGCTTTGGCCGTTTGATACAAGGCCGTACGCGCGTTTCCTTTGCCGGGGCCGTTGGGTACAAATTTGTCTTTTCCCTTTTCTTGGCTGCGGAAGTTAGAGAAGTCCCCCTGCGGACCAAATGTGCTTTTCATACCCGAGCCGCTGGCACTTTTAAGACCGGCAGAATTTAACTCTCCCACTTGCGTAGGACTGGCAGAAGCACCACCACCGCCACCGCCATAATAGCGGTTGGGGCGATATTCAGACCCTTTGGAAGTGGCAGAAGTATTTAATTTGGCCTGCGCTTCGGCCGCGTCTTCTGCTTGGCGAGCTTCTTTTTCAGATTTGCTGTACAACCCCGCGTGAGATTTGTCGTTCATGTCCGGATATTTAGAAGCCAAAAGATATTGCTCCGCTTCATCAGTGGAAAAAGGCATATTAGCAAGGTCATACCCGCGCGTTTCAAAATGATTAAAATCTTCCGGATCTTGGCCGCCCATAGAAGCAATACTGATCAACGCCACCAAGGCCACCACGGCAATACCGCCAAAAGTATAAGCCTGTTTGCGGTCCATCTTTTGCAATTTTTTCCAAGCATCTCCCAATACATTAGCCGGACGTGCAGACTTGCCACCCACCATACCGACAACGGGTTTTTTCTTTTCTTCTTGTGTTGGTTTGCCCGCTCTGACTTTTGGGCCTTTGTTAAACAGGTTGAACATAATTTCACCCCTTTCTATATATAAAAATTCACTCTTGCTGACCCGTAAAAGACAAGCTTTTACGCTCAAACACAGAGTTTAAATTTCCGCGCAACACTAGCGCTTACTAGTAGTATAAACGGTTTAAAAAGCTTTGTCAAGCCTTTTTTTAAAAACATTTTGACCGTCTAAAATACAATCTCTCGGCACTAGCGGCTTTCCGGACGGACGTACGGCAACACACGTTCGTTGGGGCCTACGTATTTAATCACTTCAATTTCGCCGCCCGTTTCGCACAAAAATTCAAACCCTTTAATGCAGGTAAGTTCATCTTTACACAACTGCATTTTGTCATACTTACATAAGAAATTGATGCGCGGAGGAGCCGTATTAACCGTCAGTACCACACGTGTCCAAGTACCGGACGTATCCACATTGAGCTTCAGAGAACGTAAGCTTAAAAAACGCACCATACCCGGATTATTAAAGCCCAAATAATCTTCCACTTTTTTCTTGATGTCTTTTTGTAGATAGCGGCGATCCCAACGAGTCAGATAATCTGTTACGTGAGACTGCAGCTGATAGCGGCGCGCGGCATAAAAACCGGCAATTTCCATTTTTTGAGAAAGTACCAATAAACCAAAAATTTTAATGATAAAAACAATAAAAATAACCAACACCGGAAACAAGAGCACTGTTTCGGTGGTAGCTTGACCTTTACGAGAAGAAAAAAGATGTCTCATATACCCACCTTGACGCTATATTTGGGAATAGGATTCGGCCAAACACAGTTATTGTTATTGCGCGGACAGCTGACAGACACACTGTTTTGTACATACGGATTATAGCGTTGCGTTAAATTGATATTAAAGCGATTTTCCGGCAGCGTATATTTCTGTTTAAGCGTAATACCGCGTTTTAGTTGGCGCAGCTTGGTGCGTGCAGACGGTGTTAAGTATGCAAACTGGAACAGTTTGGCATTTAACGCTTTAGACATATCCAAATCAATGGGATACGAACCGGAGTGCATCGTAGATCCTTTATAATCTGCCGTCACGTAAAAACGGGTTTTATCAATTTCAAACGGCGTACTTTCCAATTCAAAACGGTCCAACGTAGCAGCCGCTTGCTTGCCACAATCTGCTTTGCGGCAGTCCCGCGTATTCAAATAATAATTTTCGCGGAACATGCGAGAATTTTTAATCGTATCTTTGTAAGAATAAGTCTGCGAAGCATAAATAGATCCCGTTCTCACAAAAATAGTGGCATACTCTTTAATGGTCGTTAAACCAATACCCGAAGCACCAAAGAAGTAATTATCGGCAATGTCTTTGTTGGTGAGCACATACCGTTCTTCTTCATCAAACTCTTCTTGCGGGTCTTCTTTGTTCCAGCCGGCTCTCTTTCCCTGAAAGTACTGCAATCCCCAGCTGGTAGCCTCCGGGGCGGGAACAGGGTTGGCAATCGCCCCCTCCGGTCCTTCCCCATAATTAGGACCGACGGCCGGAAAAGCACCTGCCGTGTAAAATACGTCAAATACGGTTACTTTTCTATCCGGATCGGGGGCCGTTGCTTTAGCAGGAAGAGGTACGTTCATGGTTTTCATGACCCTGTACGGGAGAGGGCCATTCACCTGCGCCAAAGCATTTAAATAACCGCTGGCACTGGACATCTGAGAATAAGCACCGCTGTCTAAAGCAAACTGCTGACGAATTTTGGTCATGGACAGCTTGGACATTTCAAACAACAAATATACCACCAAAATAAAAATAGGCGCAAGCATCACCGCAGGCAACAAAATTTGCGCCCGACGGTTTTGCACGGTTATTCTTATTTGGTGTATCAAGCTATACATAGTTCTACTTTGTCAGCATCTGACCTACAAACATAAAAAACCAACGCGCAATATCATTATGAAAAGCAGTCAAAAAAGCAGAAAACACCACCAATATGCTTCCCAACATCAGCATATATTCTATGGTAGCCTGTCCACGCCGTTGGCGCAGTGCCAAACGGATAACTGCTTTTATTTTGCGCATGATTTTATTCTTCGTCCTCGCTAAATTTAGTCCCTTCCGAAGATATCAGGCCCTTTTCAATGGCTTTCACCACTGCCTCAGTGCGGCTGCTGACACCCAATTTATGAAAGGCACTGTTTAAATGGTTTTTAATAGTTTTTACACTGCAGCCTAATTCTTTGGCCAATTCTTTATTGCTCATGCCTTTACCCAAAAGATCCATTACTTTAATTTCAGTTTTGGTCAAAGTAGCTTGGCTGGGCATACCGCCGTCACCCATGCGACGAAGGCCATGCAAAAGTTTGCCCATCAGTTGTTGCGGAATCATCAACCCTTCTGTAGTAAAGGTTTTGATGGAATTTACCAATTCTGCCGCAGGTAACATTTTGGATAAATACCCGTTGGCGCCGGCTTGAATAGCATCAAGCACATGAGCTTCATCTTCAAAAGAAGAGAGCATCAACACATTCACTTCCGGTGCAGCTTGGCGGATTTGGCGCGTGGCGGTAATACCGTCCTGTTTGGGCAGCTTAATATCCATCAGCACCACATCCGGTTTCAGTTTTTTGGCTAAAGCCACTACTTCCAAACCGTCAGCAGCTTCACCGACTACTTCAATCCACTTTTCTCCGGTTAATACGTCTTTAATACCTTCACGGAAAAGGGTTTGGTCATCAGCGATGAGCACTTTTACTTTTTTCTTTTTATTCATGTATATATAACTCCCGTACTGTTATCAAATTAATTTCCGTTGACCGGTAAAGTAAAGTTGAACGAAGCGCCCAACCCCACCCCCGGGCTTTCCGCCCAAATACGACCGCCGTGATTGGTAATAATATCTTTGGCAATAGACAACCCGAGTCCCAACCGTCCCACGCGGCCTTTTTCCCCCACTTGCGTAAAGCTGGTAAACAAAGCAGGGGCTTGGTCCGGCTCTATACCGTCCCCAGAGTCCTTTACGGACACTTTAGCATTTTTTTCGTCTAGTTTGCTGACGATTACTTCTATTTTTCCATAATCGGGTGTATGACGAACGGCATTTTCCAAAATATTGGAAATCACTTGACGGATACGTTTTTCGTCGGCCACGACAGGAATTTCCCCCGCACTTTCAAACGTAACATCTATATTTCTCTTTCCGGCTTTATCTCTAAAAATTTCCGCCGTCTTTTTCATACTGGCAGTTAATTCAAACGGAGCTTTTTCAATACGCAGCTTCCCTTTTTCAATAGCCGCCCAATCTACTAAGTCTTTGATTAAATGTTCAATTTGTCCTACGCTCTCATCCATGTAAGACATTTTTTTGGCTTGATCTTCGTCCGGCGTGAGTTTTTTCTTGAGCATATCAAAGCTCATTTTCAGCGTCATTAAAGAGTTGGACAAGTCATGCGATACGATAGAGAAGAATTTGGACTTCATGTTATTAAGTCTATCCAAGTCTTCATTGCGCAACTTCAGCTGAGCCAAAAGCTCTTTATTGCTTTGTTCCAAGAAATACTTATCCAAAGCACGGTTGATGGTGCGCTTTAAATAATCAAAATCTACCGGCTTGATTAAGAAATCATATACCGATTCTTTCATCGCTTCCATAATGGAATTTAAAGAAGCATAAGCGGTAATCATCAAAATTTGGCTGTCTTGGTTAAAACCGCGTATTTTACGGATTAAATCTAAACCTGTTTCGTCAGGCAAGTTATAATCCATTAAAATAACATTAAAGAACTCACTGGAAACCAAATCTAAACATTCCTGTCCGTTTCCGGCTTGATAGACTTTATAGCCTTCAATTTCAAGCAAATCAGCCATGGTTTCACGCAGGTTATTATCATCATCTACTACCAAAATTTTTACTTGCTTATCCATACTTCGTATCTCCGGTCTTTTTGTAAATTCTAAAATACATGGCAAAGCAGGTGCCTTTGCCTTCTTCGCTATGAATAAAAAGCTTTCCTTTATGACGGGTAACGGCTTTGCGCACTACAGCCAGTCCCAGCCCCGTACCGCGGGCTTTGGTGGTAAAGAAAGCAGAGAAAATCTTTTCTTTTAATTCAGCGTTAATTCCGGGGCCATTATCCTCAACATAAATACAAACGGCCTTTTTACCCACTTGTGTACCTATGCGTACCTGCCCCGCGCCTTGCACCGCTTCACACGCGTTGGAAATCACATTGCGCACGGCCTGTTTTATTTCTTCGGCATCTATTTTTAGGCGCGCATTTTCAGGGTCCAATTCCTCAATCATACGCACTTCGGAAGAAACAGGAAAAGAAGCCACGATTTCATGAATATAACTATTTAAATCAATAACACTCAGCATCAAATCACGGCTGCGGGCATAGCCCAACACCTCACTAATAATGCTGTTAGCCTGTTTGATTTCCGCTTCAATGATAGAAAATTGCTTAATAATTTTGGGTTCGGTAGGCGGCTCTATCGTTTTAATCAAACGCGTGGCATTGCTGATGACCGCCAACGGATTGCGAATTTCATGGCTGATAATAGAGGCCATCTGCCCGATAGCCGCCAAGCGCTCTTTGCTGACTAACTCATCGGTGGCGGCTTTAAGCTCTGCGGTGCGCTCTTGCACCCGTTGTTCCAAGTCTTTATTCATCGCGGCCAATTCGCGCTGCGCTTTTACAATCACATTTCTACGTTCGGTCAATACTTCAGCCATGTGTAAAAATACACGCTCCAACTCGCCGATTTCATTATTAGGGATAATCAAATCTTTTTCCGTAGGCACATAGTCTCTTTCTCTTTCATACTTCACGGCCACTTCTTTTAAACGTTTTACGGGACGCACAATCGGACGAATAACCAAATAAGAAACCAAAATCACAAAAACAGCCATCACCAACAAAATACCCAACATATCCCATATTGAATGAAAGGTACTTTCCAAAAATAATTTGGTAATGGTATTTTCGGGTTGTTCTACAAAAACGGTCCAATTTAAAGAGGGCACCTTGGCTTGGCTGGCCAACACTTTTCCGGAATTGGAAAGCTTAATGCGGGCCCCTTCACGGCCGTTCAATGCCTGCTCCAATTCGCGGGTTTCATTTTGCAAAACACGGTTAGATTCTATGGCTAGTCCAAACGGAGCTCCTGTATAAGAAACTACTTTTCCGTCTGCACTGGTAACAGTGGCAAACATATCTTTGGGATAAACTTTTTCTAAAGACAGGCCTAATCTTTCCAAATTAATTTCCGCCAACAGAACACCGCTTACTTGTTGTTCTTGCGGATTTTCACGCAAAGGGAAAGCCATTAATACAAATAATTTTCCGTCACTTCTACTGACCGAGCCTACATATTCCCGTCCCTGCTCTACGCACGCGCGCAAAATATTGGCCAGCTCCGTAGCATAAGAAAGACGGCTTTTTTTATCACTGGAATAAAAAAGTTGACGACCGCGCTGATTTAATATAGAAATATGAGAGAATGACGGATTTTCACGACGAAGATAATCAATATCTTCTTTATTGATGGAATGATGACCCGTAAAATCGTTATGCAAGTCTGCAAAAACAGAGAAAAACTGCACATAGTGGCTTACCTCTTCTGACACCACAGAAGCTATTTGGCCTGCCACCGTGCGCTGTTTGTCCAATATTTCACTCTGTAAAACGCGGCTATCCACGCGCAGCACGTGCCACGCAATCAACACCACAGGCACAATTGATACCACGCTTAAGGCCAAAATAGCTTTTGGGAACAGACCGCTTGTTTTTCTTTTCATGAAAAAACTTCCCTAAAATAAAAATCTTGAAAGCGGGGGCTCAGATATTATCTAAAGCCCCCGCCTAGGTTATAAGAACAAATAAGTGTCTAGCAGCTGCCGGCGGGAACGGCTTGTCCGCCTTGTTGACTGCGGGCAGGGTTTAAAAATTCCAAGCCTTCTTTTTGAGCCACGGAGCCAAAATCTAATACTTCTTTTCCTTCCCACAAGAAAGAGGGAGAAGCATTGATATCATATTCTTTGGTGTAAGCTGCTTCCGCTTTTAAGAGTTCCACCCCTTCAGTATCAAATTTCTTCGTAATCTTTTTCACATTGATACCGGCTTCTTCCATGGCTTTGTCCCAACGGCTGGAACGATAGTCCTTGTTGCGAATTTCCAAATATTTCCAAAGTTTGGTCGGATAATATTTGGCAATTAAGAGTTGGCGAACGTTTTCTTCCCATTCACCGGAACCGTGCAAGCTTTGGAAACCTGATTTCTCATCATAATTTACAATATAGCGCAATTTGACGGTTTTGTCAGCCGGGATATTACCCGCTTTATGGGCCTCAATGACCAAATTTTCAGCCATCACACCGTAAGGGCATTGAGACATGACAAAAATCTCCAACACACCCGTATTGGCGGTTTTGGTTTCATATACACCGGTACGGGAAACACGAGGCAAAATAATATAATCATCATTTTCCAAGGCATACCCGGCAGCTATATGCTGAGCCAATTTTTCACGCACTTGCGGGTTTTTCTTAATCAAATACAACGGCAAAAAGCTTAAATCTAAATTAGCCATTGCCGGATTTTGTTTGGCCTGCTCGTAAGAAACTTTTTCTACTTTTTCTTCGGCACCCAAAAAGTTGGCAATACCGGCAGAAAGCTGCGGATCATGCTTACCGGCGGCATATTGTTCCGATTCCACAACCACAAATTCGGCTACCGGTTTGACATCTTTTTTGGCGGTTTTAGCTTTTTTGACAGCAGCCAAAGCAGGCACTGTCAAAAGAGCAGCCAACAAACAAATTAAACTTTTCTTCATATTTATCCTCAATACTATTCTTTATCTTCCAATACGATACGAATACCGCGGATACCGATGCCGCACAAGATATTATATACACCCAAAAAGACAACGGTATAGACCAAGAACAACAACGTATTTAAGATGGCAGTCATAATCATGCTCATCAAGAAGGACACGGTAAAAGAGGAGTCCGGACCGAACATTCCCAGAATGCCGCTTACCAACATGATGACAAATACCGCCACCGGAAACACGGAAAAAAGCACATTCATAATACCAATTTTTCTGATTTCTACTTTCATATTCTCTCCCAAGGGAAATCCCTTTTATTCATTATAAAGATTTTTCAGGTTCCAACACAAGCAAAGCACGGTTTTTACCGGCATCATCGGGTAACTGCACGGCTTTAACCGTACATTTTACGTTTTTGTTTTCTACCGTACCGCGTAAGACCTTGGTCGGATTTTCCAACGCTTCACCCACTACTTGAATAATACTCTGCTGACGACCGTCAAAAATATCCAACAAATGCACCGGCCCCTGTTTGTTAATATTTAATTCAAAATTGGTGTACAAAATATTGTTGTTCTCATCAATTACCAAAGCTCTGGAACCGCGAGGAACAGTAACAGCCAAAATGGTTTTCCACCATTTTTGCTCTTTCTCCAAAGACATAATTTCTACGTTTTCCAAGCCTTTGATTTCTTCGCGGATTTTCACCAGTAAGGCAGAAATAGATTCTGCCACATCGCCTATTTCATCACTGCGAGACTCAAACGGCAATTCCAATCTGTTTAAAGAAACGGCGTCCACACTGTCTTTTAAGCTTTCCAACGGGCGAATAATCTTTAAAAGTAAGAATAAATAAAGCACCCCGCCAATTAAAAGCAACATGATAAATGCACCTACTGCATAACGAATCATGGACTGGCGAATCAAAACCTTAGCTCCGGCACGAGATACCGTCACGTTCACGACCCCTGCTACTACATTATCTTTAGCCAACAACGGAATAGCCATGTCATAATAGTTTCCATCGTCAAACATAATAGATTTAATAGAGCGGGAACGAATGGCCTGCGGAACAACCGGCGTATCAAACACAACTTCATTGTTGTAATCGCTGTAAGACATTTTTAAAAATTGCGTATCTTCATGCCAACGGATAGAACCGTCATCATTTAAATACACCAAATTTTTGATACGGTCATCATTTCTCTTCCACGCTTTCATTTGTTCAGCTTCCGGAAAGGAAGCATCTTGCCGCGGGCGAGCCGATAAACTTGACACCAAAAGTGGCGCACGGAAGCGAACCATTTCTGCCATTTCGTTCTGTAATTTTTTATCAAATACGAACGTAAACATATGGTAGTAAAACATGCCGCCCATGAGTGCTGCATATAGAGAAACTAAAACAAACCACAAAGTCCATTTAGATGTCAATTTCATAAGCAATCACTTACCGAATACCGGTCAATTCCTCCACCTTGCGCAAGCCTAAGTCAGCGTCCGTATTGCCCGGATCTAACTGTTTAGCCACGATCCAAGCTTGGCGCGCTCTTTCATAATCGTCTTGGTTAAAAGCGTCCAATCCTTCAATATATTTCTGGCGAGAAGCGGCACTGGCCTCGGCAGACACACGGGTGGCACCGCCGCCAATACCGGAGGTAGTGTTATTGGCATCCGGTCCCATCAAGGAACCGCTGGCACCCGGAGTTAACGGTGTCAGGCTGTCACCTTCCACCATAACGGTTTCCACTTCTTCTTCCTCGGCGGCTTCTTCGGCAGCTTTAGCGGCTTCTTCGGCCTTTCTTTGTTCTTCTTCAGCAGCCTTACGGATAGCTTCTTGTTTGCGTTTTAAAGCGTTTTCTTTGGCATTACGGGCATTTTTGATTAAGCGGTCCATTTCGGCAGAATCGGCGCCCCATTTTTTGGCATTGGTCCAATAGTTAATGGCCGTATCATACTTTTGGCTCTTATAAGAGCGATTGCCCGCCGTATAATATCCGTCCGCAATTTCTTCCTTCAGTTGGCTCATGTATTTCTGCACGCGCTGATCACCCGGTTGAATTTTGGTAATTCTTTCAAACACGGCATAAGATTCCACAAATTGGCCCTTATTATAATAATCCATGGCTTGTTCCATGGCTTCTTTTACCTGCTGTTTACGCAATAAGTTTTCCGTCTGGGCAATTTTATTGACTAAAGCAGGGTCATCTTTACGAATTAACAAAGCATTGTACCAGTTGTCCAAAGCAGATTGATAATCTAACTTATCATAGGCCACATTACCGCGGCGAGTATATTCTTGAGCGATATCTTTATCAATGCGGTTTTTCCAAGCGGTTGCTTTGGAGTTATACGGCTGAATGGTCAAAATTTCGTCCAATTTTTCATTGGCTTCCACCAAGCGGCCGGACTCATACATACGGTTGGCTTCTTGGAATTTAGCATCAATCACTTCTTCTTCAGAGGTTGTACCATAAGCACCCATGTGGCTGGCTTGTTTGGCCAAAGTGGAGGCTTGGGTAAAGTTCGGATCAATGCTTAAAATGGTTTGAGCCATTTCTTGGGCGCGTTGGTAGTCTCCGCGGCGGTACAACGTGTACGCATTTTCATATACTTGGCGAAGCATATAATTTTGCACGCGTTGCTTTTCCAACTGCACGGTAGAAAGATATTGTTTCTTTTCCTCTACATCATTTAAGGTTCCCAAAGAAACTTTATTTAAATCTAACATCATGCCCGCTTCTTTGCCGTGTTGGCGAATGGGATTAGGCTGACGAAGCGGAGCGGCTACAACCGCTACGCAGACCGTCAAAAACAACAAACTTAAAAGATGTTTTTTCATAATATATCCTCTCTAAAAGCTAAGCCCCTGTGAGAGCAAGCCTTTGATCATCGGTGACAAAATTAAAATAAAAATCGTCGGAAAAATAAATACAAACAACGGGAACAACATCTTGGTAGAGGCCTGCGCGGCCAATTTTTCGGCACGGCTCATACGGCGGCTGCGCAAGTCAGAAGAGAAGTTCCTTAACAATTCCACCAAGCTAGTACCCAACTCGTCAGACTGAATGATAAGCCCCACCAAAGAGCGCACCTCTTGCACACCGGTACGATTGGCAAAGCGTTCCAAAGCTTCACGGCGGGAATACCCCAGTTTAATTTCGTTGAGGGTTTTTTCTAACTCTTCTTCCAAAATAGTTTTCTTTTTAGCAATACTGATAATTCTTTCAAAAGCGGTCAAATAATCTAAACCAGACTCAATAATCAAAGCAGCCAAATCTACAGTAGTGGAAAAGTTGCCCAAGATTTCAGCTTGTCTTTTTTGAATGCGACTTTTATAAATCAAATCCGGCAAATAAAAACCCAAAGGAATAAACAGCACGCCCCAAATGGTCTGAAACATTACCATAATACCCGCCGGCAAGACTAAGGCAAAAATAATCTTTTGATCCAAAATATCCACCGGTTGGGGTTGGTCGGGGCTGCCTAACTGCATGTGAAGCTCTTCCAAAGGTTTTTCCAAATGGAAAAGATTTAAACAAAACACGGCCAAACGGTCTTTCCATTTATTCTCAGGTTGTAAACGGGAAAAACTGGAAGAAGATTTAAAACGTTGGGCGGCGACGTCCACAATTTTATCTCCGTCTTTTTTAGGCGCAAATAAATTCATCACACCCAAAAAGACAGATCCGGTGCCGATTAACAAAACCATGAGCAACAGTAAAGATAATCCGTCCATAATTATACCTTAACCTCTCCGAGTTTTTGGATAAGTTTCATACCAATCATAATCCACACAAAACAACCGAACAAAACAATCAATCCCACCGGTGTTGTATAGAAAGACAACATTTCTTCCGGACGGAACATAAACATAACACCCAACATAATAACCGGCATAATACCTACTACCATTGCTTGAATCTTCTGTTGGGCAGTCATCGCGTCTAATTTTTCTTCCAACTTGCTTTCTTCACGAATGTTTTCAACCAAACGTGAGAAAATAACCGTTAAGTTACCACCTACTTGACGCTGAATGATAATGGCTTTAATGATGTAAGAAAGCATACGGCTTTCCACACGCTCATCCAACCCCTCCAGCGCTTTTTCAAACGGAGTACCTAACTGATAGTTTTTTACCACCAAGCCAAATTCATCCGATATCGGCGGTTGTAAATCGTGAGATACCAGTTCAAAACCTTGCACGATATCCATACCGGAGCGCAAAGAGTTAGAAAGCAAAATCAAAGAGTCCATCAACTGGGCATTGATTTTGCGACCGCGGCTCTTTTTAAGTTTATCAAGCACAATCGCAGGCATTTGAATACCTAAATATGCCCCTACTGCCAAAACGACAAAAAACATAAATACGCCGCCAAAGCCGCCGATAGAAACACCCATCAACAGCCCAAACAACGCAAAAACACCCAAGGTACCAAAAACGATATATTTTACATCAATGGTCAAAAACTGACGGTTGAAGTCTTCCGCCCAAACCATACTTTTTTCGCGGTAGCGCTCCCACGCATCAAAAACTTGCTCTCTTTTAGCAGACAAAATAGTATAAACCGCAAATCCGGCAAAAGCGCAGCCTAATAATAATAAAATAAAAGCAAATAAGCGGTCCCCTTCCGTATCCAAATAGATTTTTCCGTCAGGATGAGTCACCGGAATAGGTTTAGCAAAAAACTCATGAAATAACTGATTGGCCAGCACCACCACCGCCATTACAGATTGGCGATATTTATTCTCTTTTTGAGAAGCAGGACTGGTAAAAGATTCTACCGTGCTGTAAAACTCTCGGTTCATAAATTCCAAGGTAGCTAACATACCGCGGGCACGGCCTTCCATACTGTCTTTCATATTGTACACTTCGTTTCCGCGTACCAGTTCTTTATTTAAACGGTCCAAGTGCGATACCAAACGGATACGATTGCCCACATAGCCGCGGGAAAGCTGTTCCAACACAACGGGCTGGCTGGGATCCAAAGCATTGTTAGCACGGTCCAAGTAAGAGTAAATCGCCGCAAAGGTGCGATACCACAGGGTAGCTTCGCTCAAAGTACCTTCTCCGGGGATATAGACTACTTTTTTGCTTTCCATTCTCTGCAGTTCTTTGGCAAACCACTCCGGCATTTTAATAGTTTTACCTGCCAATGCAGCACCGCAGGAATTCGGATATTGATACGCTTTTTGCTCGGCCGGCTTGTTGACGTCAAAAAATCCAGCTAAAACCTGCATTTTAAATCTAGCACATTCAATTTTTGACTTGTCTTTGGCATCTAATGCACGCGCAAAAAGCCCTTGGGGCAAAGATAGTCCCAAGAAAAAGAAAGCAAGGATTAAAAATACGGTTTTTTTCATGTAAAATCCTATAATGTCGGCGGTGCGGGCGGCACGCTTAAGCTGGAAAGAATGGGATTTCCTTCCTCGTCCAACTTAATGGCCCCTTTGGTAAATACTTCCTCCGGCACAGGTACGCCTTTGGCTTGGAAATCGCTATAGAAAGTAGGCAAATTACCCGTAGGGGCAAACATACCTTGCACTTTTCCGTTTTCATCTACACCGGTTTGTACATAGCGGAACAAGTCCGTAGATTGGATTTGTCCGTCTTTTTGTCCGTGCATTTCCGTAATATAGGTTACCTTTCTGGAACCGTCAGAGAAACGAGACAACTGTACAATCATGTTCACGGCGGAAGAAATCATTTCGCGAATAGCAAAAATCGGCAAATCGGCCCCCGTTTGCATACACATAGCTTCCAAACGAGATAAACCGTCACGCGGCGTATTGGCGTGAATGGTGGTCAGAGATCCTTCGTGACCGGTGTTCATGGCTTGCAACATGTCCAAGGCTTCGCCGCCACGACACTCCCCTACTACAATGCGGTCCGGACGCATACGCAAACAGTTCTTTACCAAATCTTGAATGGTAATGGCGCCTTTTCCTTCCACGTTGGGAGGACGGCTTTCCAAAGACACCCAGTGCGGCTGTTGCAGGCGCAACTCGGCCGTATCTTCTACCGTAATAATACGTTCATTGTCTGAAATATAACCGGATAATGCGTTTAAGAACGTAGTCTTACCGGTACCGGTACCACCGCAAACAATAATATTTTTGCGAATGCGAACGCACTTTTCCAAAAATTCCATACATTCCGGACTAATGGTACCGAAACGGAAATAATCGGCCGGTCCGAACGGTTTCTGAGAGAAACGACGAATAGTCAACGTCGGGCCAGAAACAGCCAACGGAGAAATGATGGCGTTGACACGGGAACCGTCTTTCAAACGGGCGTCCACCAAAGGCACAGATTCGTCAATACGGCGCCCCAAGGGAGACACAATACGTTTAATTACCTGTACCACTTGTTCATTGTTTCTAAATTTATATTTGGTCAAGGTCAATTTACCTTTTTGTTCAATAAAAATCTTATCAAAGGCATTGACCATGATTTCGGTAACGCTGGGATCACGCATTAAGTTTTCCAAAGGTCCCAAACCTAAAATTTCATCTAACAGTTCAGAAGCAAAGCGTGTTCTCTGTTCGCGGGAAAACTGTAAATTCGGCTGTTTTTGTAAGATATCATCTACAATAGCCGCCACGCGTTTGCGCGTTTGCGCACTGGCGGAACTCTCGTCACTGATAACGATACGTTCTATCTCCAAAGTACGCACCACGTCTTTGTGTACTTTTTGTTTTAAATCGTCCCAGAAAGAAAGCTTCGTTTTACCGGCTTCTCCTTCTTCTTCTACGATGACGTGATTTTCCTGAGCAGCACCGTCCGCTCCGCCACCGGCGAAAATGGGGTTCCAAATTTCTTTAGCCGCTTGAGTAAACTCCTCATCACTTACAGAGGCAGTCCAGTCTTTGGGGGCAGGAGTTAAATCACGGATTTTAGCCAAAATCAAGCGCAATCCTTTAATCCATTCCGATTGCGGATTATTGATGATTTCCACTTCTTTGCGGTTAGACGTAGCCATAATGCTTTCGTCCCACGGCAAGAACACATCAATATCGCGGCCTAAAGAATTATAAAATTTCTCCACTTCTTCATACGCAATAGAACCGGGCATATCGTACTGGTTACAAATTACACTCACGCGTTCCATCGGGTAGCGCTGTTCTTTGTAATCATTAAACAACTGTACCGTAGAATTTAAATGCGTACGGGTGGCATTGGACACCCAAAACACTTTATCAGCGATGTCAAAGGCAAAAGCTTGCATCGGAAAGCTGGAGTCTACGTCCAAAAAGATATCAAAAGTTTGAGACAAACGAGACAAAATGGGAATTAAAATCTTCGGGCTGATGGAAGCCACTTGCGCACGCGTATTACCCAACGGAAGTACCCCTACCCCCCATTGAGACATGGAAATTTTACCGCGCAGCAACCCCCCCACCACGGCAATATTGGTATTACCCAAAGTACGCAAAATATCTGCCACGCTTACCGGCTTTTTAATATCCAAATAAAAGCTGTGTTCTTGGCGGGCCAACGGATCCAAAGGCACAATCAGTACCGGACGTTTCTGAATGCCGGCCCAGCCTAATGCTAAGTTCAGCGTGAGCGTCGTTTTACCAGCCCCTTCTTTCGGGCTGCTAAGCGCAATAATTTTGGCTTCGTTTCTGGGGGTTTCAAGTTCAGCCATAAGTTTTTATTATTCCACCACTTCTACAGTAATAAATAAGAAGAGAGATCTTTGCTCTTCGGTCACGTCTTTATATTTAAACAAAAGTCCTAACAGAGGAATGCGACCCAAAAAAGGTACGCGGTTTTCACTCACGTTGCGGTAGCTGCTTTTCAAACCGCCGATTACCAACGTCTCACCGCTGTTAAGCTCTACATGGGTTTCTACGTCACGATTGGTAAAAGAAGGAGCCGTAGCCGTACCTACAGAAACGGTACGAGAATAGTCCACCGTAGAAACAGAAAGCTGCACTTGTAAATCAATAATATTGCCTCTTTCCGGAATGATGGTGGGCAATACGTTAAGCAAAATACCGTATTCTTCCAATTGAGAGCCGACACCTTGATTGTTCACCACTGGTATAGGCACTTTACCGCCGACGGTAATTTTAGCCGCATTACCGGAGCTGGTAACAATCTTCGGGTTGGAAAGCACTTGAGCGCGGCCTTCCGTTTCGGACAAACGTAAACGAGTGATCACAGCCGTTTTACGTTCAAACTCACCCAAAGACAAAATACCGGGAATATTGGCCTCTTCAAAGTCAAAGATTTGATTCCATTCAAACCCTTTGGCAGAGGTCATCGTTCCGCCGATTTCCACCACGTCGGCACTGACGGCCACCAAACGTGTTTTCTTGGCAAAAGCTGCAGGGCAAGCCAAGGCAAAAAGTAAAACCAACAAAGTAATTTTAGCTGTAGATTTCATATTGTTTTTTCCTTATTGGAATAATTTTTCAAAGGTGGCAATTTCCATGACGTATTGTGCCACGTCACCGTGAGAGCGCAAGATGACCGACAAAGTACCTTCATCTTTTGCCAAAGCCAAATACTGGGCATCTTTCGGAGAAAGAGCCAAGCTCAAAGCACTTTGGTCCGTATAAGCGGCGGCATCTTCCTCAGCATTACGCATGGCGGCCATGGCTTTGGCATCCAAGCCCTGGCCTAAGTTAGAGCCGACACCCAACACTTTGATATTTTGTAACAAAGTCACCGTCACTTTCTGACGAGCCCCGCTTTTCATCATGGCTTCAAAGGTAAGCAGGACGTCCACGTTATCGTCTGGCTTAATCATACTGGCAACGTTGGAATCTACCGTAATGATAAAACCTCTCATTTGCACGGGAATTTTACTGGATAAACCGGCCTCCGGAGAAAGAGAGGTCACGGCATATTTGGAAATTTGGTTTCCTTTCGGGATTTGCACGCGGGCAATAGCGTTATCAATTTTGGCAAAGTCAGCATCAGTAGTATATATAAAGGCATCCTTTTGCACGTACGCAGCCGGCATTTGCACGCGTTTTAAGTAGTCGCGTTTAATCACTTCGCGTTCTTTAATGTCACGCGTAGGCACTAAAACCGTTTTAAGGGCTTTAGAGGTATTTAGTTTCTTTTGTGCATTGTTGACGATCATTCCATACACCAAGGCCGCCGCCACTGCCAAAACAAACGGCAATAATATTCCTTTTTTCATTTTTTCTCCTTAACAATAAATCCCAATTTTTATTAAAGCAAATTTTTATACGTATCGGCTATTTTTTAGGGTCCGAACTGGCATACATTTTTTCCACCGGCATACGAGTGGTTGCCTGTATTTTACGAATCCCGTCTTTTTTGGGCTCACTGGCTAGCAGCCAGCTGGTGCCCGGAAACGCCAGCTCTATCGGATATATCACCGTTACCACTACATCTTCATGACGGTGAGCCGAATACATGGGGTCCGTACCCGTTGATTCTATTTTTACACCTACTGAAATACGATCTGCATTTGCCCCAAACACTTTCAGTTTAGCGGCATTAATTTTGTTTCTGGCTGTACCGGAGTTGGCTTTACCGCTGGGCCTATTGGCCGCCACCAAAGCCCCGATACGGGCAAATTCATAGGAAGCGTGATTGGCAATAATAGTGTGATAGGCTATGTTTCCGTATTCCAAAATGAAGAATATCATCAACATTAGCACCGGCAGAATGAGCATCAATTCCACCGTTACCTGCCCTTCACGCTCCCTACGAAAAAGTTTCATGCGCAACCGCCGCCTGATTACTCAGCAGAGCTTACGCCGCCGATGATTTTCTGCTTTACGCTTTCAAATACTTCCGGCATCATGTTTTTTACCAAGGTACCCACCAAAAGAGCAATACCTACTACTACGCCCAACATGATGATGTATTCAATGGTGTTTTGACCTTCTTGTTTTTTTACGCAATTAAAAGCGGCTTTTTTCACAGCTTCTAATTTGGTTTGCATCGCAATAATAAACTTCATAGACTCCTCCTGATTTTTTTAAAACTAATTATTTGTTGCATCATATACCGTCAAAATGAGCTTGGCACCTTGGTCAAACTGTTGAGGAACCAAGTTGGAATATAAAGCGTAAAAAGCCAAAAATGCGCCAAATAGTGCACCCGCCGTAATCACGTATTCAATGGCGGTCTGCCCTTTGCGGTTTTTGCAAATTTGACCTGCTTTGCACGCCCTTTTCATATATTCCTCAAATTATCAAACAACTTAAAATTGTACAGATACGGCAATTTGTTGGGAAGTGCCCAACGCACCAAACGGGGTAACTGCATAATCAAGGCTGGCCCCGTAACCGAACAGCTCAGAGCTATAAATACCAAAACCAAAGGAAATTTTGGAGGTGGCATCTAAACCTAAGCTTTTTAAGTTTTCACTGTCGCTGTAGCCGGTGCTTTCGCGGTCATACCAACCTACACGCAAATCAAAACGGGCCACTTGCAGCATATCTTCAGGAATGTGTACTTCCAACCCGATACCCAAACGGCCTTCATCATCACGGTATTTCATGTATTCGCCGGAGACGGTCCAATATTTGGTATTAATATCACCGCCCAAGCGCCAACCGCGCGGCATTTCTTCTTTATCGCCGATGTTCACAATCGCGCCGCCTACACCCAACCATTTCCACGGGCGAGCTTTGGCGCCTACGTCAAAACCTACGTTCGTGTAGCGGTAAGTATCCAATTTTTCATTGATATACTTAGCCGTGGCACCAATTTGCAAACCTTGGTTAAAAAACCCGCGGGCCAAAGACAGGCTGCCTACAAAGTTTTGCACCGGTTTATCGATTTGATTCGGTTTGATATGACCGTATTCATCGCGATAATCAAATCCGTCCATATCCATGTAGTTAAATGTCACACCGATAATGGTTTTACCCATCGGCTGCAAATAAGCCAAGGTACGGGCTTTATAACCTTGCAAGTAATCTAAATAAGAGAACTGAATCTCGCGCGTGGTGGCAGAAGCAGCACCGGCCGGGTTCCAGAACAAAGCTTCCGGACCGTCCGCCACGGAAACATAAGCATTGCCTAAAGCTTGGGCACGCGGAGAGCCTGCGTCAATTTTCAAAAACGCACTCGCACTTGTACCGGCATCGGCATTGCTGTCAGCCAAAGCAGCAGGAGCTGCCAAGGCCAAGATCAAACAAGTAAGTAAAACTTTACATTTCATATTCATAGATTACCTGCATTTTATCTCGGTATTAATATTTTAACTACTTTTTGGCAGTGTTGTCTGCCGTTTTGCGCCCTAAAATCTACCAACCCAAAGTACACGCCGCGCGCTACTTTCTTCCCGTGGTCATTGGTCCGGTCCCAGAAGCATCTTAATGCCGCATTGCGTACATTCGGCATTGTTCCGCCGTACTTGGCATCACTGATGCGATTGTCCGGCTCCACTTCCATGCTCGTTCCCATCGTCGTCGTG
>JAFYXM010000007.1 GCA_017546175.1 Elusimicrobiaceae bacterium | reverse complement strand
GGTTAAACGTTTTGATCGGTTGCAAACGTACATCTAAGCTCTGCGTGGCCCCTTCAGCATATTTATACTCGCCTGCTTCTTTACTGGCAGGATAGTTCTTAAAACCCGTGTCATTTACGTAAATACAATACGGGTTTTTGGTCGGATCCACATACCCATTCGTGAATAAAGCATTATCATCGCTTGTGTTACATACTCTCGGCGGCCAGGCATACACAGGACTGCCAATATCTTGTAATACTGGGATCACTACGTCTTTATTATATACGTTCACCTGCACGTTCATTGCTTTGGATAAATAGTAGTTAATCGTCGCTCGGGCATCACTGTCCCCATATACGTCCGTCGCACTGACATCTACCACGCGGTACATGTCCACCGGGAATAACGTGCTCGCCTGCGTCTTAACACTACTCGGGAACATCGGATCGCTCGTCTCTACTACAAATAAATACGTTCCCGGGCCTACCATACGCCCTAAATCGTCTCGTCCGTCCCATGTCAACGTGTTCATCTGCTGCGCTACGTTGGTGTTGCCGCCTTCTTGCGTCAACGTCTTTACAACCACGCCTGCACTGTTTTTTACATACGCATTCACCGTCGCTTCGCGCGCTATACTGTATTTAAAGATAAACGGATCTAAACCATACGCCGTCGGACTGCTACCTATCGTGGAGTAACTGACAGGTTGTATCGTGATATCTACTACACCGCGTTCCACAGGCAAAATACCCGTGTAATATTTTAACGTCTTTACACCCGTGTAGCTCCGCCCTGCCGCGTCTTTGTACGTGTCCGTGTACGGTACTTCCGCCCATAACACATACACATAATCTCCATCAGGTAACGGCGCTCCGTTAGCAAAGTTGACCGTGTCAGCACTAGCTAATATTTCTCCGGTCTGCGGATTCTTAGCTCCCGCAGGGTACGGAATTTTACATCCAGCTTCGTTGTGACACAAGCCGTCCCATTTGTCAGGATAGCTCGCTGCGCGACCTCTTTGCTGTTCGCCATGATATACCAACGTACCGCTGTTGTCGGCAATTACCGGTCTGGACCCCGTCGGCTCAGCCCCTTTGGTATCTAAACTTGTAAAGGTTGTTCCCGGAGAATATACTTCAAAATATACCGTAGATGCTTCCGTAGGTACGTAACGCACCATCGCGTAGGCCGTAGATTGTTTGTTTAACCCCGCTACTTGAATATCCGTCAACTTCAACGGATCTACCGATATCTGTCTCGTCACCGCTCTGGAAAAGTCCGTCCCCTTCCATTCGTCTTGGCTCTTGGCCTGAATGCTGACTATGTAATTGTTGGCAGGCAATAAACGGCCTTCGTCATCACGTCCGTCCCAAGAGTCGCTCTCTACTAACAGCTTATCACTGTCTGAGCCTTTAAAGCCTTCTCCTAAGCGAGGTTGCCAATCTACCAAATTGCGTACCGTCGTAGTAGACCCTTCTACAGACGCATCATAAATCTTCATCAATACATCTGCATCTTTACTTAAACGATACGTCATCGTGTACGGCAACGCCGCTACTGAAGTAATACTACCCACTACGCTCGGCGTGCTGCGTACCGTGTGTACGTTCGTTACGTCTACTTGTATAGGATATTGATTGTTGCCGGGATACGTGAACGTCTGATCAATTGTAATGTTCTCTACCGCTATGCCGTCACCCGGATAATCCGTATGAATCGTACCGCGTACACCAAATTGCCCGTTCGTCTTGCCAAATTCTCCTAAAATTTCATAAGAACCGTCCCATGACGTGCAGAACGTAATCGGGTCATTGTACCCTTTACCCGTGCCTGCTGCACGTACTATACATTGAGTCTCTCTACCGTTAGTGAAACTTGTCCCGCCACAAACACTTGTTGATAAAGTAAAAGAGGATTCGGGTTCTGTTAGTTTTCTACATTTTGCATTGGCATCCCCCACATTACCATTACATTCATATATCGGATTCGGGCAGGTAGAAGTGTTTTCCCAGCTTGCACTGGCACCCCAACAAGAATATGCCGCACACATAAATTCGGATAAATCAATATTTCCATTTTGAGCTGTAGATCCGTTGACAATATAGTTGTTTTCCAAACTCATGTCTATGGTGCGCACGGCAGGGTTTGTGTCCGGATTGGCAATGTCTTTAGAACCATAATACTTTACCATTTCAAAGCGCACGTTTTGAATCGGGAAAGATACCGAGTACGTAGCTGCGCCGTTCGGCTTGTTGGTACAATAAATATCCATACAAACACCCAAACAATGGTTGGGATATTTATTGGCTTTAGTCGGAGATGGATAAGGCTGGTCATACTCAATCAAGGCAGAAGTTTGCCACGGATCATTGGTAGAGCCGATATCCCCTACGTTTACGTAGCCACCTTTATAATTGGCAGGATCACTATCGATATCCTCCCAGTTACAATACACATTATTAATATTAGGAGTATAAGTAGGACTCGTATTTGTATCGTCCATATAATACACACCCATGGAGCGTACTTCGGCAGACTGCGCAAAGGCGGACTGCGCCGCCAAGAACAACACAGGCAAGAGCAGCACGGGGGCAACTTTGCCTAACCACATTTTGAAAGAGGAATGAAATGTCATATTTTTATAGGGTCCTGTTCGTCTGAATTTTAAAATCTTTATACAACAATAAACCGCCGAGGCCTTTTATTTTTAATTATTTTAAAAGACACGCGACGTACTTACTCTTAAATTTTTGCAACTTTTGCACGACTTGTCAACTGTTTTCTCTCTTTTTTCCGTCCAAAAAAGTTTTTGTACGGATAAATTCATTATTGCGGCACCTGATCGGCCACTTCCCGATACACGGCATACGTGCCGCGGCGACCGTCTTTGACCCAATAGAGGGCTTTATCGGCTTTTTCAAATAAATCTTGAGCATTACTCCCGTCTTGAGGGAAAGAGGCAATGCCTTGGCTGATGCTTAACGTCACCCTTTCTCCGTCAGTATATCGGTCCGGAATGGCAATAGCATTAATACGCTCTTTGAGACGTTTGGCAATGATTTTGGCCTCTTCGTCATTGGTGCGCGGTAACATAATTACCATTTCATCACCGCCGTAACGGCACGGAAAGTCCGTCTGGCGCAGACTGGTGCGAATTACACGGCTGACCTCTTTAAGCGCCCAGTCTCCGATTTGGTGCCCGTACGTATCATTAATTTGTTTAAACAAGTCAATATCCAGCACAATCAAAGACATTATCAAGTCAAAACGTTTGGAGCGATAAATTTCTTCGGAAAACTTCTCACTAAAGAAACGGCGCACCGGCAGCTTGGTCAGCTCATCATAGTTAGACAGTTCTTGTACGCGCTCAAACAAAGCGGCATTGTCAATCGCCAAGGCAATTTGACTGGAAAACTGTTTTAAAGAAATAAAATCCAAGTACTCAATCCGACGGCGGGAAAGCAAATTGTCAAACGTCAAAAAACCCACTTTTTTACGTTGTACTTTTAAAGGGATATACACCACATTATTAATAGAACGGTACGTGGCACCGCTGCTGAAGATTTCTTTGAGCAAGGTGCGTTCATCTTCGGGTAAGTCTTCCCCCGTTTGGCGGGCTACTTCGCCTGAGATATCAATACCTAAAATACTTTTGATTTTAGTACCGTCATAATTGGTCTGATACAAACGCACACGGTCAAACCGAAAATACTTTTGCACCCCTTGTAAAATGAGTTCCAACCCGTCGGAAAGACGTAAAGAAGAAGCAAAAATAGTAGCCAAATCATTAAGTGCGGTGGCAATACTTAGGCGTTGGTTTTTGGCTTGATCTTCCTCAGTATTGGTTAAGTTGTGGGAAATTTCCGCCGCGACACTTTTGATTAATTTCTTTTCGGCTTCCGTAAAGTGACGGTTACGGCGAAAACGCTCCAAGCGAAGCACGCCTACGCTGTCTTTCATGACCGTACGCACTTCCTCTCCGTCTAAAATCATATTGGGTTTTTTCCAACGCAAAAGCACATATACGGCAGGATAATTTAAATCAGTAGAATCGGCAATACCGTCACGCAAAAGATTTTTCAAAAAATCGGGCTCACTAAGCACGGAAATATCCTCTTGCATATCCATGCAATATTCTTTTTTGCACATTAAGTTTAATGATAAAAGAGCCCGCTCTTGCTGCCAATTAAAAAAATAAACACGGTCCAACTTAAATAAATCACGCAAAGCCGGCAGGGCACAATCTAACAACTCCCGACGGTTTTGAAAAGATTGGTTTAATTTCTTGGCAAATTTAAATAGGGTGAAAGCCTCTTTATCAAACATAATTACCCCTCGTAAAGTGACAGCAAATATTGGGTTTCTTTAGCTGCATTGTCTAACTCTATATCCAGACTCGCTTGCGTAAAGCGCCCTTCTACAATTTGCGTAGCACTGACGGCTAAAATTTTGTTTAACATTTCAATAACCGTCCCCGTAATACTAATATTGGGCAGTGTACGCGCTGAAGCCAAAATGGTGGCATAGGTTTGCAAACGTTGGGAAGATGTAAAAATCAACTGTTCAAAACTGTCTTCAAACGCAGGAAAAACTTCCATCGTGGAAGCGTATTTAACCTGATTATCAGAGCGCGCAGACCACTTAATAAATTCAAGGGCGGTTTCTTTGTCTTTACCGGCTACGTTAATCATTAAATTCATGCCCGACAAATAGGCCAAGGACTCCGGCCCCGTGCGCGGTACGGGCAAAGTGCGCACGCGGGAGCGACCTTTACCGGGGAAACTGGCCAACCCCTGCTTACGCGAAAGGAGCATACTGGCCTTTCCTGATAACATGGTGCCCAAGCTGCCACGTTCACGCAAAATGGGCATATACTCTTTTAAAGCCAAGTCAATATAATCTTTGACCCCTTGTTTAAAAGCGGGAGTATTAATTAACGTATCGCGCAAGTCCGGCGTAAATAAATCTGCTCCGCGGCCCCACACTTCCATAAAGGTACTGCGGGTAGATAAAGAACCGCGCCAATCCCCGTTTTGCATAGGGTAATAACCTTCTACTTCTTTAAAATAATCTTGCAGACGGGCGCAAATATCCAAAAGGCCATCCCACGTGGAAAGATCTTTTTCCGGATTTTTGGTCACAAATTTTAAATGATCTGTCCGGTAATGCAAGGCACTCATATCAAACCACCACGGATACGAGTATAAATCTTTGGTGCCCGGTTTATAACAATGCGCCCGAAGCGGAGCCAAAGCAGAAGAAAGAGAAAGACCGGGATCTAATTTAGACAGATTTTCCGCCACACCGGCTCGGGTTAAAAGGGCCGTCCAATAATGCGGAATTTGCAACACATCGGGAATAACCTCACCGGAGGCGGGGTTTTTGAGGGTAAAAATTTTTTTCCACAATTGATTGCGCGTAAGCACCTCTACCGTTACTTCTGCGGTAGGATGTTCTTTTTTAAAGCGTTCCACCACTTTTTGATAATCAGCTTTTGTCCGCGCGCCGGAATCTGGCATAACCCACAAAATCATTTTATTATTTCTCCCAGTTTTTAACCTTCATATTCGGGTTGATATTAATATTGCACTTTTTTTCCAAGCCATTTGGTCCGGCATATTCTAACTTTTTCCAAGCAGCCAGCGCAATCATAGCCGCATTGTCTGAAGACATAGTACGCGGCACAAAATGGGTTTGGATATTTCTCTTTTGAGCTTCTTTTTGCATAAGCTCACGCAAAAGCGTATTGGCCGCCACACCGCCGCCTACGGCGATATGTTTGACTTTGTATTTGTCTGCGGCTAACATGGTTTTTTTAACCAATGTCTCACAAACAGCCTGCTCAAAACTGGCACATACATCAGGCACATTCACAGGTTGATGATCGCGCAAATAATAACTGACGGAAGTTTTAATACCGCTAAAAGAAAACTCCCATGTTCCCGGAAGCAGCGGACGCGGAAAGTCAATGGCGTCCCGTCTGCCTTTTAAAGCTTGCGCGGAAACTTGCGGACCTCCGGGATAAGCAAGACCTAACAATTTTGCCACCTTGTCAAAGGCCTCTCCGGCCGCATCATCACGTGTACGGCCCAATACCTTATACTGTCCGTATCCTTTCACATACCACAGCTCTGTATGTCCACCCGATACAATCAGCGCAATAAGCGGAAAACCGAGTGGATTTTTTACTTCTCCGTCTTCAAATTCACAGGCAAATAAATGCCCTTCCAAATGGTTCACCCCCAAAATGGGCACTTGTTTAAAATGAGCCAACGTTTCAGCCGCCACGCGCCCCACCATCAGTCCACCCGGTAAGCCGGGACCGTTGGCAAAGGCCACACAATCAATTTTTTCTTCCCCTAAAGCTTGGGAAATAACGGCTGCAATTTTAGCTGCATGCGCACGGCTGGCCAGCTCCGGCACGACACCGTGATATTTTTTATGCTCCTCAATTTGAGAATAAACCACATTACTCAGCAAATACTTTCCCCCGCGCAAAACAGCGGCGGAAGTTTCGTCACAGGTGCTTTCAATGCCTAAAATCGTAAAATCTTTTTTCGTCATACTTTATTTAGCCGTTTCTTCTTGGGTAACTTGTTGCTCTTGGGCCTGTTTCTCTTTTTCGGCTTTTTGAGCCAAGATTTTGTCCGTTCCTTCTTTTAAAATTTCTACGGCCTTATCCAACACGGGGTCTTTTTCTTTAAATTCCATTTTCGGTGTTTTTTGCCCCGGGATATATACTATATTATTATACTGCATAAAAATATTTACTTCTTGTTTAGAGTCCACTTTCACTTCCACATCGGGGAAAATACCCCCTTCATTTTCTTTCGTTTTATCTCGGTAGTCACGGTGAATTAAGCGACCTTTCGGCGTATAATATTTGGCAATTGTCAGGCGTAATCCGGCTCCGCCATCCAGAGGAAGCACCTGTTGCACGCTGGCTTTGCCAAAGCTGCGCTGGCCTACAATGACGGCTCTGTCATTGTCTTGCAAAGCACCGGATACAATCTCACTGGCAGAAGCCGAACCTTGGTTAATCAAGACTACTAACGGCAAGTCCGGATACGGTGCTTTGGCAGAAGTTTTAAATTCTTGGTAGAACTCCTGCTTTCGCCCCTTGGTATATACAATCATTTGATGATCGCCCATAAACATTTTGGCAATATCGGCCGCCCCGTTTAAAAGTCCGCCCGGATTAAAACGAAGATCCAATACGAGTCCTTTCATGCCTTGCTTGGTTAAATTTTTCAAGGCTTTTTCCATTTCTTCAGTGCTATGACCGGAAAAATCTACCAAATAAATGTAACCTATTTTATCCTTTAACATGCGGTAATGTACTACTTCCGGTACGATTTTCTGACGTTTGAAATGAAAATCAGGCAAGTTTTTATATTCTCCGCTTTTTTCATCTTTTCGGCTCATGGTAATTTTTACTTTGCTTCCTACCGGTCCGCGCATGAGTTCCACCGCCGCGTCTAGCTCCATATCTGTCACATCTTTATCATCTACAAATAAGATGCGGTCCCCCGGCATAACTCCAGCTTCAAAAGCGGGCGTATTGGGCATGGGACTCATCACCGTGACAAAGCCGTCTTGTTTAGCAAGGCGAATACCTAAACCGCCAAAATCTCCGCGTGTATCATTCTGCAAAGCTTTATAATCTTTGGGTTCTAAATATTGGGAAAAATCATCCAGTTCATCTACCACACCGCGAATAGCACCCTCAATCAATGTATCGCTATCCGTCGGCTCTACGTAATTTTCTTTTACGTATTCCAAAACAGTAACAAAAGTACGCAGTTGTTTCAAGCTGCTGTCCACGGCGGCGTAAGCATAAGGAAACAAAGTTCCTACAAAAAAGATAACCGCCAAGTAAGAGGCTATTTTTATTGATTTTTTATTTTTCATATTTTTTCCTCCGCGTCAAAACGCGCACTTATTAAATCTTTTTTTGTAACCAATCTATCGGGTCTACGGCCGTAGCACCTTGGCGAGTTTCAAAATAAACCGCATATCGGCCCGTGCCTGATTTTTGTTGGGTGTCTAAACCGGCCGCACCCAAAACTCCGCCTTGAGGTAACTTCTCGCCCACTACAGCTTTAATATCACTTAAAAATCCATAAATACTAAAAAATCCTTTACCGTGATCCACAATAACCACATTGCCGTAGGAGCGGAACGGACCGGCATAAATCACATCTCCTTGGGCCACGGTCTTCACGGCTTCTCCGGCCTGAGCGGAAATTTTGATACCATCTCTGAAAATCCAAGTATTTAAATCTTTTCTATATTCTTTGCCAAATTTACTGATAACTTTTCCGTCCACCGGCCACGGCAAGGAATTTTTCGGTAAATCTATCTTAGCGATAGAAGAAACTACTTCTTCTTTTTTGCCTGTTTTGGCTGCCTGTTCTTTGGCTTTGGCTTGTTTTTTGGCCGCTTCAGCCTTACGTTGGCGTTCAAATTTTGCCAACAAATCATCTAATGCCTTAGCAGATTTGTTAAGCTCATTGATTTCCTGACGAATGGCATCTGCCTTTTTCTTCGTCAGTTTTAAATCTTGCTGTTTTTTCAAGAAATTAGTGGTAATTACTTTTTCTCTTTGCTCAATTTGCGAACTCTGAGCCATTAATTTTTGGTTGCGTTTCTCAAAATCATAAATTTTTTGTTTGGCGGCCTTGTTTTCTTCCTGCAAAGATACGGCAAATTCCGCTTTGTGCGTCAAGGCTCTTTCGGTCAGCACTTCTTTTGCCAAATCTACCTCTCCCACGCAAACTTCGCAGACGGGCGTCAAATAATGTTGCGCAATTTCTTGAGATAAAATATTATTCCACAAAGGCATACTTCTCTCTATGGCTTCCCGTTTATCTTCGGTAGATAAAATCGTTTTTTCTACATAGCTGATATCGGAGGCCAGTTTATTCATTTGGCGTTTGGCTTCAGCTTGGCGATTTTTAAGTGTAGAAATTTCTTTAGAAATGGCTTTCTCTTGATCTCTATATTTTTTTAATTCCTGTTGTTTTTGAGCCGCTTGCTTTTTGAGTTTATCCAACTCCTGTTTACGCGCGGCCTCAGAGTCGGCTTGCGCACTTAAAGCCGGCACCCAACACAAAAAACTAAAAATCAAAACTAAAACTTTTGCCATTTACCCAAAGTCCACCCAAAAAGTCCGCAAAATACGTATAAACTAAGCTGTCTTTCCACAGACGTAAAGGCCTGTAAAGCAGGCACCAATACTCCTGTAGGATAGATTAGCGCCAAAAACACAACAAAAGACAAAAACCCCGCACCTACTGCAGAAACGACCGCCGCTGCTACATGGGTTTTGCCACGCAAAGGATACGCCTCTACCATAAACATAAAAACGAAAAACAAGGTCAATGCCAAACAGCAGGAAATATTTAAAATACGCAAGCACAAACCGCTGTAAAAAGCCATATCCGCTTGAGCTTGAGAATATTTAACCGATAATTGCGGATATTCGGCTGATAAATTTTGCGCAAAAGAACGTACATTATTAATGGCGCGGTTGGTCAGTGTCAGCTCAAAATAAGCCGGCATTTGTTCATGGCCCAAAAGCACCATAGATTCTGCCAAACGAGGATTTTTCTTTTTTAAAGCTGCTACGGCATCTTGCGGAGAAAACAATTTGACGTTTAAAATATCCTCTTTTCCGTTTAAGCTTTCTCCCAAGGCAGCCAAAACATCATTTTTTTGCGGTTGAACCACCGTCAAAATTACTTTAAAAGAATGTACCATTTGCCCATGATAGGCCGAAAGTTGCTTTTGCAACAAACTTACTGCCTGCCACAAAACAGCCACCGCAAATACCAGCACAAACAATCGTCTATATCCACGAAAAACAACGGCAGAATGCTTTTTTCTTTTAGGTTTTTCTTGTAAAAAATCTTCCATACTTTTTCCTTAAAGGCCTAAAGCCTTTTTAAATTTATCTTTTAAATCTGTATTATGATACACTCCGCCAAATTGCTGCGCGTGCGGCCCGTAAGCCACCCCCAACAACATACCGCCGGAATGATTGGGCGTAGCCCACACCAAACCATACGCTTGATTTACCTTTCTGATCAACGCTTCATACGGGGGAACCCACGTGCCTAAATCCAATTCCATCTTTTCACCCAAAATCTCTTGCGTCATTTGCTGTAGTTTTTCCGTTGTCTGTTCTTCCTTCGGCAACTTTCTGAATTTGGGATACATAAAGTACAGCATTTTTTTATGTTTGAATAATTTATTGTAGTACTGATAACCTACATAGTCCATATTTCCGCTGTAGAGTTTTTCGCCTTGGGCCGTCTTATCGGAAAATTGTTTTCCATACACGTTGTAATAGTGAAAAGCCGGCACACCCGTTTCATGATCTGCATTTAAATACAGCAATGTATCTTTTTTCTTTTGCGCAAAGTCCCACACGTAAGCCAAAGTTTCATCTAAATTAATCATTTCCCACAAGGTGGGGCCTAACTCATTGTCATGCAAAGCCCAATCTATTTTCCCGGCCTCTACAATCAGTACAAATCCTTTCTCGTTTTGGCTTAGCAAGTCAATGGCTTTTTGTGTCATTTCCTTTAACGTAGGAACATTGGCGTGTTCTTCTTTTTCTCCGTAAAAAGGCATAGCTTCGTCAGCAAACAACCCCAACAAACGGCCTTTGTTGACTTTTTGCATATCTTGCAAATTTTCTACCACTTGCCAACCTTGCTTTTTGGCCTCTTCCAATAAATTTTCATTGGAATGCTGCGAAAAGTATTTTATTCCGCCGCCCAATATTACTTGCGCCTGTCCATAAACGATTTGGCGAGCAATACTATATTTATCGGCACGATTGGTGGTATGAGCCAAAAATCCGGCCGGTGTAGCATCGGCCACGTAGCTATCTGTGATAACGCCTACCGATTTCCCTGCCTTAATGGCTTCTTCCAAGAGGCTAGTAATATTTTTTCCTTGAGCATCTACCCCCACCGCTCCCGGTGTAGATTTTACACCACCTGCCATTTGGGTAGCGGCACAGGCAGAATCGCTTACCACGCTATCATGCGTATGCGAAAAATATAAACCCGTTTGGGAAGCTTTGATAAATTTTTCTAAGGTGGAAGTTTTATCTGGATATTGAGACAAACCTGCCAGTTGGACCCCCTGCATAAACATACCCATTACACCGGGGCCCATACCATCTCCAATGATCCAAACCGCATTTTTGGCAGGTTGCCCGCAGAGAGGCAATGCCAATAAAAACGTCAGTAAAAAACAAATCCACCTTTTTTTCATCATTATGCAAGAGTCCTTTTGTACAAGCTCATGTAATCTTGGGCAGATTTATCCCAAGAGTTATCTTTGAGCATGGCATTTTTAACCAACTTATTCCAAACCTTTTTATTTTCATACACATTCAAGGCTTGTTCCAACGCATTATAAATGCCGTTTTCGCTAAAGTTTTGGATAAAAAATCCTGTAGCGGCAGCATTATCGCTATTTTCTTTGTAGCCGACCACGGTATCCAACAAACCGCCCACTTTGCTTACCACCGGCAAAGTACCGTATTTCATGGAAATCATCTGAGACAAACCGCAAGGCTCAAAGCGAGACGGCATTAAGAACAAATCTGCACCGGCATAAATATGGTGTGCCAGTTCTTCGTCTAGTCTATCCACATAAGCAATATCGTTGGGATATTTTTTAGCCAGTTCGCGATATTGTTTCTCTACTACGGGGTCACCCATGCCCAGTACTACAAACTGCACCTTGTCATGCATGCGCTCCATCACGCCATAAGCAATATCCAACCCTTTTTGATAGTCTAAGCGAGACACCACCCCTATCACGGGTTTATTGGGATCTTCTTTTAGATTGGTCTGTTGTTGCAAAAGCTGCTTGGAAACGGGTTTGTTTTTAGAAAAAGTAACCGCATCATATCCAATGGGCAGAAGTGTATCTATTTCAGGGTCCCAAATTTCCGTATCAATACCGTTGACGATACCAAAGAAATTTTTACTGCGGTGTCTTAAAAGACCTTCTAAACCAAAACCCATAGAGGGATCATGCTGTACTTCTTTGGCATAGTTGGGGCTGACGGTGTTGACGTTATCGGCAAATACGATACCGCTTTTTAAATAACTGATACCGCCATAATATTCAAATTTGTCTGCGGTAAAATCTACCGGATGAAAACCGGCTTTTTCAAAGCTAGAATAAGGATAATGCCCTTGATAGGCAATATTGTGAATCGTCAACAAACTGCGGGTACGCGTAAAGAAAGCATCTAATTTATACACCGTTTTTAAGTAAGCAGGAATCAAAGCCGTTTGCCAGTCATGACAATGGATAATATCGGGGCGGAAACCTACAAACTTACAGCCTTCCAATACCGCACGGGAAAACAAAATAAAGCGCTCATCATTGTCCAAGAAGTCACCCATTTTGGTACGGTACAAATCGGGACGGTCAAAATACTTACGATTCCCTACAAAAAACACCAACACATTGCCCCAATTGATGTAAGAAAGAGACACTTGCTCTACTCTTCCGCCCACCGGCACCAAAAATACGCCCGGCACCACTTTTAAAGAAGAAACACGGCGGATATTACGATAATGCGGCAAAAACAAAAGAACTTTATTTCCTTTTCGTCCTGCCAACTGCTGGCTCAAAGAGCCCACCACATCGGCCAAACCTCCTGTTTTACAAAACGGAAAAGCCTCACTGGCTGCCATTACAATATTCATACATGTTCCTCCTCAAGATTATTTTCTGGGTTTTCTGCAGGCAAAGGCTCTGAAACTTCCAATGAGCTTTCCTGCTCGGCGGGTTGGTCCGCAGGTAAATCTGTGTTTTCGGTTAAGACCGGCTCTTCTAAAGCGGCCTGCACTTCTTGGGACTCTTCGGCGGCAGTTTCTTCAAACATATCTTTGGGACGTTTAAAGAACGCATCTGCCGGTACGGACATTTCATCTTCTAAAGCCAAAATGGCCGGAGCGCCCAAAGGCGGCAATTTTTCGTCAAACGGCAAATCTTCTTGTTTTTCTTGCAATTGCTTAGCAGCAAACTCCTGCAAGTCGGGAAGTTCCGAAATTTTATTCAGACCGAATAAGCGTAAAAATTCATCCGTAGTGCCATACACCATCGGACGACCGATAGTATCGCGTTTGCCGAGTACGCGCACCAACCCGCGTTCAAGCAAACGGTCCAACGGAGCGGCTACGTCCACCCCGCGAATCATTTCCATCTCTGCACGGGTTACCGGTTGTTTATACGCGATAATGGCCAAGGTTTCCAAAGCGGCATTAGACAGACGAGTGGTCATTTTTTCGTTATACAAACGGCGTACCCAACGGCCATATTCGGGCTTGGTACACATTTGATATCCGCCGCCAATTTCTAAAATACGGATAGAGCGGCCTGTATCTTCATACTCTTTTGCCAGCTCTTGAATCAGTTCCAAAACACGTTTGGCATTGACAGTCTCCACCACTTCTGCGATGCGCGAAGGTTTAAGCGGACGGTCCGTAATAAAAAGCAAATTTTCTACAATTTGTTTGGCATCATCAGTTTGCAACAGTTCGCCCGTTTCTTTTACGGGTTCTTGTTGCACGTCTTGAGAATTTAAAATTTCGTCCATATACTCTCCGTTAGGCCGCGTCCCCGTGCATCAGTTCGCGGAAGTCTTTGTCTTGGTTATCGGGGTTTAAATAGATACGGATTTGCCCATCCTGCTCATCTTGGCGGGCCAATAATTTTTTAATTTTCATCAATTCCAATACCGCCATAAAACAGGTAATAATGCCCCGTTTTTTAGTTTCCCCTACAAAAATATCATCCAGCAATACCCATTGGCGGCTTTTGAGCATCGTGACCACTTTTTCCATTTTGTTTTCAATGGGAAATTCTTCTATTTTTAAAAGTTCAATGCGCTTTCTTTCGTCTAAGCGGTCAAAAGCTCTCTTTACCGCTGAAAGCAAATCAAACAATTGCAAATTAAGCACTTTTTCCCCATTGTCAAAAATGGGGGCAGATTTATAAAAATTATCTTTATTTTCTTCTAACTTTTCTTCCAAAAATTTACCGGCTTCTTTATATTTTTGATACTCCAAAAGTTTAGCAATCAACTCTTTGGCCGGGTCCGGTCCTTCATTTTCGGAAGTAGGCACTTGAGAAGGCAACAAACTCTTGGCCTTAATCTGCATGAGTGTGCTGGCCATAACCAAAAATTCCCCCGCAATTTCCAAATTCAGCTCTTTCATGACGTTTAAATATTCCAGATACTGCTTGGTAATTTCGGACACGTTCACTTCTGCCACATCTAAATTATCTTTTTTGATGAGGTGCAAAAGCAGGTCCATCGGACCTTCAAATACGTTTAAGTGAACGTTAATGGGTTTTTGATTAATCATTTGATTACTTTCATGGCCCGTTTGACTTCTTGCAAGGTTTTGGCGGCAGATTCTCTGGCAGCTTCGGCCCCTTGTTTCAAAATAGCTTGCAGCTGGGCTTTATCATTTTCAAATACTTTTCTTCTGTCTAAGAAATCTTTCAACTCCGGCTCCATCAATGCGTAAAGCTCTTTTTTACAAGCCACACAACCTAAAGCACCGGCTTTACATTCTTCACACCGTTTGGCATAGTCCGGGTTATAAATTTTATGGAAAGCATATACTACACAATGCTGCGGGTCAGCAGGGTCATTGGCTTTTTTCTTATTCGGATCGGTGTACATGGACATGATTTTTTTGCGAGCCGGCTCCAATTCTTCCCCCAAGTCCAAGGTATTGTGATAAGATTTGGACATTTTATGTCCGTCCAATCCCGGCACTTTGGTTTCTTTGGTAAATAAGGGTTTCGGCTCTACAAATACGTTTTCCACGCCGTAAATTTCGTTAAAACGGCGCACCAAATCGCGCGCGATTTCCACGTGGGCGGTTTGGTCTTCCCCTACCGGCACGTAGGCTGCTTTGTGAATTAAAATATCCGTAGCCATCAACACAGGATAGCCCAAAAAACCATAAACAGAAATATCTTCATCAGCCAAACCTTTTACCCGTTCGGCCAAAGGTGTATTTTCATCCCCTTTGAGCTGACCGGCATATTTGCGGGCCAAAAGTTCATTTACTTGGTCTTTGTAGGTAGGGTTTCTTAGCAGCCATCCCAGCGGCGTAATCATACCCAAAAGAGTATTAAGCTCGCTGATTTCAGGTACGTCAGACTGCACAAAAATATTGCATTTTTTAGGGTCCAAACCGGCAGAAAGCCAGTCAATGAGCATACGTTCGCTATTGGCGGCCAAGTCTTCGGTCTGCTTATAAGAAGTAGTCAAAGCATGCAAATCAGCAATAAAGAAAAAGCATTTATATTTATCTTGCAAAGAAAGCCAATTTTTCAGCGCTCCATGATAGTTGCCTAAATGCAATTTGCCCGTGGGGCGCATACCGGATACAATAATCTCTTCGCTCATAAAATCTCCTATAACATAAAAATCTTGCTTAGTAACATAATGACTAAATACATGGGAGGGTACAAAATGTGCCGAAACAACCCTGTAAAGATCAACCCAAACACAATATACATGCCAAAACGCCCCATAAACGCACCGTAGGCCAAAGCCGCTTTTATCGGCAGTAAAGCCATCAAAATATGTCCGCCGTCCAGCGGTAAAAGAGGCATCAAATTAAACACCGCCAACAACACATTAATCTGCATACCGTACACAAAGCAGGAAACGGCTTTTTCCGCTCCTTGCGGGCTGAGCCACCCCGTCACCAAAACCAGTTTGATGAGCACGGCACAAATGACGGCTAAAATCAAGTTGGCAGACGGACCGGCCAAAGACACTTTACCCATACTTTTGATAGGGTTAGGCAAACGCAATGTGTTAATGGGTACGGGTTTTGCCCAGCCGAACATGGGCGCACCAAAAAAATAACACACCGCAGGCACGACGATTGTGCCCATCAAATCTATATGTGCTAACGGGTTTAAAGTCAGTCGGCCCATGAGGTAGGCGGTATCGTCGCCCATTTTGTAGGCGGCATAACCGTGCGCAAACTCATGCAGCACAATGGAAAAAAACAAAATCGGTAAAATGACAAACAAGTCCATAATGCTATTCTACTAAATACACGCGCGTTCGGGCAAAGAAAAGTAAAGGGGCCCTTGGCGGCCCCTTTTTTAGATATTACTCATTAGATTTGTTTCGCTCTTGTTGCAGGCGGCTCCAGTTGATCCAACCGATTACCGCCATAATGAGATAAATAGTGCGCTTGGTCAGATATACCGCATCAAAGTGGGCAATATACATACCGACAGAAATAATATCGGTAATGATCCACCAGATGTACTGCTCGCGGTAGCGCAAAAGGCTCAGCAGCGTAGCCACAATGCCGATGGTTAAAGTAAACGCATCAAACCAAGGCACTTCCCCGTTCATTTGCACCAATACTTCATGGCACACATATCCGGCAACCAACACTGCCGCACCGATAAGGATATTTTGGTTTAGCTGTAATTTTTTAGCTTTAGTTTTGCGGGAAATTTGGCTATCTCTGTGTTTGGCCCAAAAGTACCAAGAAATGATATTCATGGGAATATAAAACAGAATTTCCAACGCAGCCGTTCCCCAAATTTTCCAATACACCAAATAAATGGCATAGACAATGGTGTTGACCAAACCGAAAACAAACGTGCTGATATTGGCCTTAGCGCAAAAGAAAATACAAATCACACCACACACGGCACTGACAAAATTGACCACTGTTAGCCATGCGGGGTTTCCGTCGGCTGACCCTGCCACAAAACCTTGCACCATGGCCCAACCGGCAATCAGCACCATTACTGCACACATCAGCCATTCATACCAAGATAAATCTTGAAAGCTTTTTTTAATATTTTCCAGTTTTAATTTACTCCAAACCGCCATTTTTTCCTCTTACTTGATTACCGTACCCGTTTGACCGGTTTGATAATGCACGATACGAATTTCAATATTTTTTTCTTTAGCTAGACGCACGGCATCGGGGTGCAATACATTAGCACCGTTCAATGCCAGCTTATACATTTCATCAAAGTCCAAAATTTCATATTTTTGAGCTTGCACGTCTTTATTGGGGTCGGCAGAATATACACCGTCCACATCTTTGACCATTTCCACATGGCCCGCGTCTAATCTGCTGGCTAAAAACACGGCAGACACGTCTGAACCGCCACGCTTTAAGGTGGTAATTTCTTTATTTTCGCCTATTCCCTGAAAGCCCGCCACCACAGGCACATGCCCTTGAGAAAGCTCTTTCTCCAAGCGTTCGCCTTTTAAGGACAGGATATCCGCCCCCGTATGCGCACACGTAGTAATTAAACCGATTTGGCTGCCCGTCAAAGACACCGAAGGCACCCCTATTTCACGCAACGCAATGGACAAAAGCGCCACACTCACACGCTCTCCGGTGGTAATAAGCATATCCAGCTCGCGCTTATCGGGGTTAGCGCTGATGCTGTAAGCATGGTCTAAAAGCACGTCTGTCAAATTGCCATTGGCAGAGGCCACAATCACGGGCAGAAAGCCTGCTTCATAGCGGGACTTAATCAGTTCCGCCGCCATCAAAAGTTTTTGTTTATTGGCCAGCGTATTGCCGCCAAATTTCATAATGCATACTGTTCTGGACATAGTGCCTCCGCTATTTATTTATTATAGCTAAAATCATAGCACCGATTCTAATACATAAAAGCCTATGGCTTTTGCGGCGCGTAAAAATACCCTATAGAAAAGGGGGTATGTATGAAAAAAATTATTTTACTGCGCCACGGGCAAAGCACGTGGAACCAAGAAAACCGCTTTACCGGTTGGACCGATGTGCCTCTTTCAAAGCAAGGGCAGCAAGAGGCACGCCAAGCAGGGCAGATGCTCAAAGAACAAGGCCTTGTGTTTAACAGAGCTTTTACGTCTTATCTAAGCCGTGCGATACAGACCTTAAACTTAGTACTGCAGGAAATAAACCAAGATTGGATAGACGTACATAAATCATGGCGCCTAAATGAAAAGCACTACGGCATTTTACAAGGGCTTAACAAAACAGAAACTGCCGAAAAATACGGCAAAGAACTTGTGAAACAATGGCGCCGCGGGTATGACTCGGCCCCGCCTGCCTTGGAGCCGAACGACAACCGAAACCCTTTTTTTGACGTGCGCTACCAAGACGTACCGCTGGCTTATTTACCGCGTACCGAATCGCTCAAAGATACGGTGGAGCGCATTTTGCCTTATTGGCAGGAGCGTATTTTTCCGCTGTTGGAACGGGAGCAAAATCTATTGGTAGTGGCACATGGCAACAGCTTGCGCGCAATTATCAAACACGTCAAAAATTTATCGGAAGAAGAACTGCTGGAGTTAAATTTACCGACGGGCATTCCGTATGTGCTTGAGTTTGACAATACACTATATCTCACGCGCGATTATTTTTTGGGGGACCTCAAAGAAGTGCAAAAACGCATGGACGCGGTGGCGCGCCAAGCCGATAAACAATAAGAAACTATGGCAAAAAAACACCCCGCCTTGAGCGGGGTGTTGGAAAGTTTATTCTTCCGGCTCTGCCGTGGCCTCTATAGCGGCGATAACAGCTTCGCCCGACGGGTCATACTCGTCTAAACCCATAAAATCGGCACAGACGCGTTTGTCATTTTCGGTATGTTCTTCTCCGGCAGCGCAGAAAATGGCATCTTTATCATTATATAAACGAGCTACTTTGTAGCTGTAATTGCCATTATTCACTCGCTCGGACACAACCCCTGCATTAGACTCACCGGCAGTAGCACCGTACAGAGTAATTTTAAAGCCGTTGCCTACGCAGTTGCCTCCCTCGGGTTGAGGGTCATCTTTGCTGCAATAGACATTTATTTTTTTGCTTACTTGTCCGTGCAATTCGGTGGGGGCCATATCCAGCTGTCCCCAGTAGCGCGCGTAACGCGTATCGGTGCGCAGTTTATAGCGCTGTTGAGAGCGGAACACATTGCCCATCATCATATCCGCTTCCGCCAGTTTCATGCGCTCTAAAGCCAACATATAAGACGGCACGGCAAAAGAAGACAAGATAGCCACAATCAGCACCACTACCATCATTTCAATAATGGTAAACCCTTTTTGTTTTTGCTGAAACATATTACCAGTAAGACCTCAAAAAAGAAAATAAAAGTAGGGCACAGAAAACCCTACTTTTATTCTAGCATAAAGTAAGTACAAAACTCTAAAATTTACAAAAAAATACCCCGCCCGATGGGCGGGGTAAAATCCTAAAATTAGGAATTAGCTGTTAGTTAGCAGCTTCGGTCGGAGCAGCACAGGTAGCATTACCGTCGTTGCAGCAAGCACCACTGGTTACAGCATCTACACCACAGTAGTCAGCGCACAAAGCTTCGCTGGCGGCGTTACCGGCCGTGCACAAGGTTTTGGTGCTCTGATAGTGGCGAGCCAAGCTGTATTTGTATTGGTCGTTGCCTACGCGGTAAGCTACAGCATAACCGTTGGCCCATACACCGGTACCGGAGTTATCCAAACCAATGGCAAAACCGTTAGAACAACCGGTGGTAGCCGTCGGTTCATCAGTTTTACCGTAAGCAGCAGCAGCACCAGCAGCGGTACCGCCTTTGGTGCAGAATAAAGAGGTTTGCACTTCGGTCGGGGCAACGTCTAAGCCGGTGTACAACGTAGAGTAGCTGTTGGTTTTCATCCAGCGGCGTTGTTGGGCTTGGGCAATAGAACCCAAGAGGGTGTCAGCTTCCGCGATGCGAGAGCGTTCTACCGACTTGAAGTAAGCCGGCAAGGCCATAGCGGCCAAGATACCGATGATCAATACGACCACCAATAATTCAACCAGGGTAAAACCCTTCTTATTCATAAAACCTCCTACAGTTTTACTTTTAGAATTTTAATGTCATAGCCTTAAGGGCTACAAATCTAGTTTAACATTAAGCACTTAAAAAATCAAGTATTTTTTTAAAAAGATTTTTACCGACGAGAAATTGCAAACAAAAATATTTTTTAGTTTTTGTCTTTTTCAAAATTTGATTATTTTTACTTTGGCTTTTTGGGCACAAAAAATCCGCGTTTTTCAACGCGGATTTAATTTTAAATATTGCTTGCCAACAGTAAGAAAAGCCCTAAAAACACCAAACACAAAAGTATTTTAGTCAGGCCTAAATGTTTCTTTAAGAAATCATTAAACCCCTTGGACTCACACCCTGCCAATGCCAGCACAAACACGGCAATCAACGGCACGACAAACATTAAATTATAAATAAGCAAATAGGCCACGGCACGCACACGGAAAGCAGGGTCCTGCATGATCAGCACCACCGTAGGCACGTACACTTGGCCCGTGCATACCGCCTCTAACAAAGAAACAATAAACCCTACCGAGAGTGCCGCAAACATCAAGCGCCACAAACTGCTTTGTTTCTCACGCAAGAAGAAACCCATGATTTTGTGAATGCGCACTTTTTGATTTTGCGATAATTGCAAAAGCATTTTTTCAGATTTTTTGGTTTTTTGGTAAATCACAAAGTCATACAAGCTCAGCGCAAAAAACACCAAACACAATAAAGCAGAAAGCAAGTAAAACGCTTTAATCAACCAATAAAACCCGCGCATGGCATATAAAAATTGAAAGAGCCCCAACCCAATCAGCACATACGCCACAAACACCGCCAAACAGTAGGCACTGCCAACTACCAAAATTTCACGGCGGGTATATTTATATACGGTTAAGAAAGAGATAAAAAATACGATTACGGCAAACGCGCACGGGTTAATGCCGTCCACCAGCCCTGCTCCCACAATGGCCCAAAACGTAATTTTGGAAAATGCGGTTTTCGTATCTTCGTTTTTTACAGCCAATTTGGTGGGTAAAGAAAGCATTTTGGCCTTTTCAATCGCGCTTTCGGCATAGGTTTTGATTTCGTGCGGATAACCTAACATATAGGTATCGCCCACGATAGCGGTGGGAAAAGCGGCACTTTTGCCATACATTTGGGCCGTGTCACGCAAAAGCAGGTTGTTATTGTCTTTGGAAACGTCGTAAATCATGAAATTTACTTCGTCTTTATACTTCTCTTGCAAAACGGGCAAATATTCGTTTTCAAAGTGCTTACAATGCACGCAGGTGGGACTGACAAAAACGGCAAAATCTACTTTTTCCTCCGCACAAAGAGGCAAAGCCAAGAAAAGCGCAATAACAACCAACCAGCGTTTCATGCTTACAGACCCCCTTTCATAAACTCGGAAATGCCACCCATAACCATGTTGACAGACATCAGCACCAACATCATACCCATCAAACGTTCAATGGCAGTTAAACCGCGCTTACCCAAAAGGTTGCTAATAGGGAAAGAAAGCATCAAAACGGCAAAGTTAATGGCAGAGGCGATAACCACCGCCGATAAGGTTAAGAACTTGTTGGGCTGTTGGGCAGACATAATCATGACCATAGACAAAGCCGCAGGACCGGCCACCAACGGAATGGCCAAAGGTACAATAAAAGGCTCTTCTTCTTTGGGGTCGGCTTTGGTTTCTTCGTCTCCGCCAAACACAAGCTTAATGGAAATGATAAACAAAATAATACCACCGGCAATATTCATAGAGAACTGCTGAATGCCAAAAGCATGCAAGAACCATTTACCCAAAAATAAAAAGGCAATCATCAGGCCCAAAGCAATACTCAACTCACGCACAAGCACAATGGTACGGCGCTCCGGTGCCACTTTTTTAAGAGCAGAAATAAACAAAGGGATATTTCCGAAAGGGTCCATCACCAAACATAAAGTAATCACGGAAGAAATCAAAAAGTCCATAACTAAAACTCCTTACTAGATGAGGCAGGCTTTTGCAACCCACCTTATATATAGTATAGCATTTCTAAAAAAGGGCGGCGCAAGAGGCTGTATTTAACCCAAAAAAATAGGTACAACAGGAGGGCTATTTTGTAAAATATTTATATGTTTAAAGCAAAAGAAAGCAGCTTTTGGAATATTGTGAAATGGTTTTTCTTGGCTACGTTTATCGGTGCGATCGTGGGCGTGGTGGATGCTATATTTTTAAAAGCTTTAGACGGGGCGATTGCGTGGAGAAATCAATTTTTCTTTTTTTATTTCAGTCTGCCTTTCTCCTTATATATTGTGTGGTTACTGGCACATAAAGTGGCCCCTAAATCTCAAGACCATTCCACCGATGCCGTTATTGAAAAAATCAATTCTCACCGTCCGGTAGATTTTGTTTCCGCGGTTAAATCTTTGGTACTATCCATCGTTACCATGGCCGTAGGCGGATCTGCCGGTAAAGAAGCTCCGTGCGCTGATGCAGGCGCAGGGGTGGCCTCTTTGTTTGGGCGGTTTTTCCGCATGAATTTGGAAGACCAACGCAAAATGATGATTTGCGGTGTCAGCGCAGGCTTTGCAGGCGTGTTCGGCGTGCCGATATCGGGTGCTTTGTTTGGATTAGAAGTATTGTGGGTGGGGCATATTTTTTATGAAGTGATGTTTCCCGCGTTTATCGCCGGTATTACCGCCTTCCAAGTCACTACGTATCTGGGAGTAGATTATTTGTATCACCCAATGAATTTTGCCCCCGTGTTTGCGGAAAAATTCTTCTTAAAAGTGGTGCTGGCCGGGTTATTTTTCGGGTTTATTTCCATCCTTTTTACTGAAATTCAAAAATTTGTCAAAATCATTTTTCGCTACATCGCCTTACGCACATCTCCGTTCTGGCGCAGCTTTATCGGCGGGGTGATTTTGGTAATTATCGGTTTGTGGATCTCCCCCCTTTATTTAGGGCTTGGACTGGACGGATTTGAAAAAGTATTGGCCGGCGCACCGGTGGATAACCCGTTTGGCTTTTTAATCAAATCTTTCACCACCGCCATCACGTTTGCCGCCGGCGGAGTGGGCGGCATCGTAACACCGATTTTCTTTGTGGGCGCTCAAGCAGGAGCCACGCTGGCCGGATTTTTGGGGACAGACACCTCCACTATGGCGGCTTTGGGCCTTGTGGCTGTATTGGCAGGCACAGCCAATACTCCGCTCTCTGCCAGTATCATGGCCATAGAACTTTTTGGAGCAGAAATTGCCCCCTATGCCGCTGTTACCTGTGTAATCAGCTTTCTTTTAAGCGGGCGCCAAAGTGTGTACGGCAGCCAACGCATTTCCTTGGATAAGAAAAGAGAAACAGCTATCGCCAAGGTAGACTACTCTAATCCGCAAAAGGCCAAACGCGCCGCCAGAAAAGGCATGCTACTAAAAACCTTAAAGCAAATGTCTAAACACTTAATTCCGGACCCGAAAGGATTTGATGACGAAAAATAAAAGCCGCTTTTTCAAGCGGCTTTTTGTTTGAGATTTTTCGGTTTAATCTTCAAAGTCTGTTTCTTCCACTTCAAGCTTTCGGGCAAAATCGCCCCAAGCTTCACGGGTAGCCTCTAAACGCAGGCAAAGCCCCGTATCTGAATATTCTGTGTAGGGCTTATCGGCCAAAATGTTTTGGTCTATTTTTACTTCCATAAAAAATGGGGTTTGGCTGGGTAGCTCCCCACGGCAGCAACCCATGGCGGTTCTAGGAGCCATAAAGATAGAAACCTTCGGCTCCAGCATGATCCAGTTATCGGCCTCTGCGTTGGCCAGCACGTTTAAAATAAACGTGGACAAATGAGGGTCTTGCGCTTCTTTCAAAGCCACTATTTTTTCCGCAAACTCATCGGAAAATAAAGGAATATCATTATAATAAAGCCCTATTTCATACTCCAAACAAGGCTCCTGCTCCCCCTCATTAAACCAACGGGAAATGGGAGCAATATCTAACTCCAGTCCTTTTTTACCATTACGAATATGTGCCATATTTTCTCCTAAATTATAAAATCTTATCTTCCGCCGCCGCCACCGCCGCCGAAGCCGCCGCCCGAACGTCCGCCACCACCGCTGCCGGAAGAATGAGACGAGCTGGATCTGCCAACAGAAGACGTCATGCAAGATAAGGCAGATCCGATGGATATGGTGGAGTACAAACCATGCTTGGAAAGTGCCTTTTGGATTTGTGACTTGGAAAGTACATTCTCAAAAGAATCAATCCATTTGTTCTCCACCCCCAAAGCTAAAGCATAGGGCAAATAATCACAAAAGATTTTCTCAGGATCTGTCGGCGTAGAGGCACCCACGCGGCCGGCTTCACCGATAGAAAGATATTCTTTAAACCCTTCTATATCGTTCATTACTTCCCGTCCGTACGGCGTGTAGGCTCTTATTAGTTTGCTAAACACAAAAACCAATGCAATAAATGCCGCATAAAAATAGGAAAGTGATTTAAACATCGGAAAAAGGAAAATCAAACAAAACAGGAGAAAAATAAAGCTTATCCAACTGACAAAACTTTGTCCTTTTACCCTAAAAAAAGAAAAAGTATAGACTACCATAAAAATCGGAAAAATATTAACCGAGTCTAATTTATAATAGCCAAAACACAATAAACCCATCATCGCGTACAAAGGCAAAACCCAATTCACATTTGTAGAAAAGAACTTACCTTTGTTTTGCACGTCTAAATTTTCTTTCAAAGCATCACTAATAGATTTCAAAAATCTATCCTCTTGTCCGGTCACCGTTCTTTCCTCAATAAGGGCATGATAAACCAGACTCTCCTCAGCACACAAAGTTTCGGCCGGATATTCTTTTTTAGTAATGGTAAAGTAATCCCAACTGTCTTGTTTGATACTTAAGGCTCCTTTCATCGTCAGTGAAGTCAACGCAGTGGCAAATGTTTTCACATCATACCCCATGTTAAAAAGGTATCTGGCAAGCGCGGGAGAAACACCTTTCGGCGGGTCAAAACGGCGCACCACACGGGAAGCCGGGTCTCTGCCTACCCGATTCCAAGCCCAAAAAGCATATATGCACATCAAACCAAACACACACCAACTAATCAACAAATAATTGTTCGCCCAAAAAGCCCGGAGCTTTTGTGAAGTGGAAAACTCTATATAGCCTTTTTCAAACGGTACAGCCACCGTTAAACCATGGCGCGCAGGCAAAGGCTTGGTAATCCAAAACATTAGGCCTTTATGTATAGCATCGGTTCCTTTGGCTCCGAGCGCGCCTGTATAAACGGAAATTTTATCTTCAAACACCCCAATGCCTTTCGGCAAAACTACTTCCGCTCGGGCATATTCTATCGGCCAATTCCAATCGTTTCCCGTCACGTTCCAGTACACTTCATCATACTTGCTAAAAGGTTGGATAGCTTCAAAAACCGTATAAGAAAGAGAATAGGTATGCGTACCGCGGCTAATCATACGGTCATCGCCAAAATTGATGCGAAGTCCTCCGTTAATGTTCTCCTCAAAATAAGGATGGCTGTAGCCGTCCATCTTTAAATTTTCTACCACTATTTCTCCTGCGTTTAAAGGGATATCACGGTAAATACCGCGGCGGATTTCTTTGTGTTCTACGTTAACCGTAATATTTTCGGTAATGCTGACGCTGCCGTCCAAATTCACATGCGCACGTGCGTCAAAAAACAAGATACGTTCTTGCGCAGACAAAACAAAAGGAAAACAAAACAAGAATAAGAATAAAAGAATTTTTTTCATAGGTTTATTGTACTAACTTTTATTTTGATTTACTAGAAAACGCAACGACGATTGAACAAAGATTTACTATAATAATGGTAAATCTGATTTTACGAGAGGTAAAGATGTACACCAATTTTAACCCTTGGCACCACGTTTCCCCCGGTAATAAAGAGACTTTGCCGGATATCGTCAACGGAATTATTGAAATTCCCAAAGGCACACGCGCCAAATATGAGTTGGATAAGGAAAGCGGCCTCTTGCGTTTGGACCGCGTACTTTATTCTTCCGTTTATTATCCGGCCAACTATGGCTTTATCCCCCGCACGTATGGTGAAGATAAAGATCCGTTGGATATTTTGATTCTTTCTCAAACGGAAATGGTCCCTTTGTGCATTGTGCCGGCACGCATTATCGGTGTTATGCGCATGTTGGACAACGGAGAAGCCGACGATAAAATTATCGCCGTAGCCCAAGGGGATCCCAACGTCAGTCACTACACTGAAATTGCCGAACTGCCGGAGCATTTACTCGCAGAAACGATGAGTTTCTTTGAAGATTACAAAAAGCTGGAAAACAAAAGCGTTGTGGTGGAAAAAATCTTTGACAAAGAAACCGCCGTTAAAATTCTGCAAGAAGCTTTTGTCGCTTATGAGGAAAAATTTGTAAAGTACAGCAATTTTTCCCATTATTGCGCAAACAAATAAAAGAAAAGCTTTACCGTATCAAACCCCCGATGAAATCGGGGGTTTTTTATATAAAGCAGAAACGCGTTTTGATAAGCAAACGGAAAGGGATAAGATTCTCTCACAAGTTTTCTGACAGGCATTACGGGTTTGCAACGCAAAACGTGTTTATACGAGGCGCGAATAAGGAAGGTATACTGGCGGCACGCGCCCGTAGGGCGGAGGTATCCGACCGAAAGAGCAACGATGTAGAAACGCGTTTTGATAAGCAAACGGAAAGGGAGGGATTCGAACCCTCGGTAGAGTTGCCCCTACATCAGTTTTCAAGACTGACGCCTTAAACCACTCGGCCACCTTTCCTTGTTTATATTTTATTATTTTTCTGCGCTACAGGCAAAGGCCATTTCTGCCGCTCCTAAACTGCTATAATACATATAAGAGGTTTTTATGTCTGAAAGAACAATCGTGTATCGTTTTAAAAACGGCATTTATATCAATTTGACCAACCGTTGCCCTAATTTATGCACTTTTTGTATTAAGACCAAGTGGGCCATGCAGTTTGACGGACATAATTTGGACCTTGCCGGCCAAGAGCCGACCGCAGAAGAAATTTTAGCCGATTTAGAAAAAGAACTGCAAACCCCTGCACAAGAGGTTGTTTTCTGCGGATATGGGGAACCGACCATGCGCCTAGACACCGTGCTTCAAGTGGGCCAAACACTTAAAAAACACTCTCGCTATCCTCAATTTAAAATTCGTCTCAACACAAACGGTCTGGGTAATTTAATCAATAAAAGAAATATCGTCCCCGAGTTAAAAACAGCCATAGACAAAGTTTATATCAGCCTAAACGCCGAAAACGAAACTTTATGGCAAAAGCTCATGCGCCCCGCACCTGAGTATAAAAACGGCTACAGCTCTGTAAAAGAATTTATCCAATCTTGCGCTCAGGCCGGCTTTGAAAAAGTAGCTGCCAGCTGTGTGGAAAATACGGGTGCCGATATACAAGCCGTAAAAGAGTTGGCCCTTTCTTTAGGAGCAGAATTTAATGATCGGGAGTATTTAAAATGAGTACTAAAAAACCCGGTCAACTGTTTGTTCTTTTTCTTCTTTTGTTGAGTGCGGCATTGACTGCTTTTTTCATCATATCGGAAGATTACTATGATTATACTTCCGGTTCTATTGATGCTGCTGCCCAATCTGCCACCTTAGACAAAGATGATTTGAAAAAATTGGCTTCTGCTCAACGGGAAGAATTAAATACAGATATCAAATTTCGTAATTTCTTTATTACCGATACTCGGGCCAAACAGGTAGAATTACATGCCGATTTTAACAACTGGGGGCAAAATCCTATTGTATTAAAACCTTATTCCCGCGGGTATTTTGAAATTTCTTTGGCTTTACCGGCCGGGGAATATAAATACGTTTTTCACATTGACGGCAAAGACGTATTAGACCCTAACAATTTAGACCGTACGGAATTTAATGGCCGAACGGTATGTATCAAAACCATAAAATGATGAACAAAAAAACCATTCATACATCTTCTGCACAAGAAACCTTGGCCCTGGCCCAACGGTGTGCCCAGCTGCTTAAAGGCGGAGAAATTATTTTTTTACGCGGTCCTATCGGCGCGGGAAAAACAGTTTTTGTAAAAGGGGTAGCAGGTGCTTTAGGGCTAAAAAGCTCCCCCACCAGTGCCAGTTTCAGCCTGATGAAACGCTATCAAAACCGCAAAAATACATTGTTTCATATTGACTTATTTAGACTCAGCGAAGGAGAAGTATTTAATTTGGGTTTTGAAGAAATGCTGGAAAATGAAAAAGCTATTATCTTAGCAGAATGGCCGGACCCGATTGCTCAAATGATGCCGCAAGACCGTTTAGAAATGGATTTTGTGTTGCAAGGGGAAGATAAACGAAAAATTACCCTATGCGCCTATGGACCGACGTCACAAGCATTAGCGGAGGAACTATGCAAAACAAACAACAAATAACCATGGGGTTAGACAGCTCTGGCCCGTCTCTTATGGTTTGTTTAAATGACGGCAGTAAAACCTATGCTTTCCGCCATAGCGGCATCAAGCAGGAGCGATTTTTACTTCCATTGGTTACCCGCGTATTAGCCAAAGCCGGCGCTCAATTATCTGACGTCAATAAAGTTTTCTTCGTACGCGGACCGGGGCGTTTTACCGGCATTCGTATTTCTCTTACTTTTGCTTCTATGCTCAAAGAGCTTAATAAAGCCAGCGTAGGCAGTGCCACTCTTTTTGATATCATTCGCCGCCAAGCCGAAGAGTCTCGTGCCTTTTTGACATGGAAGAAAAATAATGAAAACGGCGTTTTGGCGGTTATATTACATGCCTTTCGTGATGAATATTTTCTTCAGTTTTTTGATAATACCGAGCAAGGCCCCATGTGGTTGTCTAAAGATGAGCTTTTGCTTAAATTAGCCGCCCGTCAGGAGCCGTTGTATTGTGCCGGTGTAGATAAAGACGGCAGTTCTTTATCTGATTTATTGGCCGACAAGTACCGCCTGGCACCCATGGCAGACTGTAAAGTACGTCCGCAAACCCTCATGGAAATGGCCAAAAACCCTGAGTATGATAAAAACGCATTAGAGCCGCTGTACCTCAAGCCGGCGCGTTTTGAGTTGGGGCGATGATTTTGCTTGCCCGATCTTGCCACGCGGCTGCTTTGGCCGAGATAGAGGCGCTGCAACCCTTGGCGGCAGGTTGGAAAAAAGAAGGTTTTGAAAGCGAAATACTCCAAGCTTGCGCCCAAATTTACTGTTTTTTCAAAGACCATCAAATAGTTGGTTTTTTGGCATTACGCAGTGCGGGCGGATTTGCTGAAATTTTAAATGTGGCAGTAGCCCCTGCCAAAACCAAACAAGGCATTGCAAGCTCTCTGTTAAGCCATGCGCTTGCGTGTATAAAAGAGCAAAACGTAACTCAAGTAAGCTTAGAGGTAGCCAAAGACAATCAAGCGGCGGTGGCTTTGTACCAAAAAGCAGGCCTTGTTATTTTGGGCGAAAGAAAAGACTTTTACGGCCCTGCCAAACATGCCTTTATTATGGGGAAAAATTTATGAAAAAATGGATATTTCTCTTTTTCTTTTCTGCCTCTGTCTTAGTGGCTGCTCCGTTAAAAATCAGTCCCCAAGGCCAAGCCGAAGCGCAACTGTATTTAGATTTTCTGCAAGGTGCTATCGCGCAAGAGAAAGGCTCGCAAGAGTCTTGCCTTCATTTTAAAAATGCTTTTTCCAAAGCGCCCGAAAGTAAGTACCTTAAACAAATTTTGTTAATGTGCGCCATTTCTCAAAACAATTTAGCCGAAGCCGACCAATACGCAGACTATATTTCCATGGGAGAAAATGATGAAACAGATTTGGCTATTTATGGCTTTTATAAATGGCGAAAAGGCGAAATAGCAGAAGCTCAAAAATATTATGAGCTTTCTTTGGAAAAAAATTCGGAAGATTTACGTATTCTCTACCAATACATTTTGCTTTTAAGCTACATAGACGTAGAAAAAGCTGCCCAAAAATTGGAAGAGCGTAAGGATAACTATCCGGGATTAAAACATATCATTTATTACGAAATCGGCAACATTTACCGCAGCAAAAAACAATTCACAAAAGCCTTGCAATACTATCAAAAATCTACCCAAGAAAACCCCGATTACCCCCAAGCCTACTTGGCGCGGGCTGAAATGTATGAGCACGCCTCTCAATACTTTTTGATGCTGAAAGAACTGGAAGACTTAGAAAAAACAGGCTATGAAGAAGCCTCTATGTTTTCCCGCATGGGATCTGTATTTATTATCGTCAAAGACACTCCCAAAGCCAAGCATTATTTTCAAAAAGCCAAAGCCTTAGACAATGGGAATATCCCTGCCGCTTATTTCTTGGCTGTGCTGTCTGAGGAAGAAGGAGACTTTGCTTCCGCCATTACTTATTTGCAAGAAGCAGATGATTATGCGCAAGATGCCGCCAAATGGCTGCAAGTTTCTTTTTACCAAGAGCAAATAAATGATGAAAAAGCCGCCCTGAAAACCCTAAAAACGGCTTATCAGGTCTTTGAAGATAATGTAGAAATCGCTTATTTCTACGGATTGATGTTACAGCAACTTAAGCAAGATAAAAAAGCTGCCAAAGTATTTAAGAAAATTCTTCTCACAACCCCTGATTATGAAAATGCACGTTTGGCTTTGGCTTTCTCTTTAGAATCTTTGGGCAAGTACAAAGAAATGGAAAAACGTTTGCAAACAATTCTTGAGCAAAACCCTAAAAACGCCGCCGCCTATAATTTGTGGGGTTACAGCCTGGCCCAAAGAGGGATTCGCTTAGACCTTGCCCAAGAGCTTATTACCAAAGCATTAGCCCTTTCTCCTGAAGATAACTCTTTTATAGACTCATTGGCATGGGTCTATTACCAAAAAAAGCAGTATCAGGTGGCATTAGATTTATTTTCCGGCATAGCGGAAGACTTTATCCGAGAACATAGCGAAGTAGCCTATCATATCGCAGCGACCTACTATCAATTAGAAGAGTGGGATAAAGCACAAAAATATTTAGAGCAAGCGGCAGAAGAGCAAAAGCCCGCACGAAAGCTCCTTAAAAAATTACAGAAACAGAGCTTGCAGGGCAAAAATTAGATTTGATAAGATTAAGTTTAGATTATGTTAGAGCAAAAAACTGTTTGTTTAAAGAGCTTGCTTCCCGCTGAAAAAATTATCATTTTAAAGGGAAACCTGTCCAAGACGGATGTTATCAGCCACTTGGCTCAAGTGGTGTGTGACGGATCTTCGTCTTTAGACCAAGCCGAAGTTTTTACCCAGATTTTAAAACGGGAAGAAAGCCTGAGCACTACGCTTGATACGGGGCTGAGTATTCCCCATGCCCGCTTGGAAGAGTTAAGCGAAATCAAAGCCGCTTTGGCCCTTTTGCCTCAAGGCATTAAGGACCCTGCCAAGCCCGTGACCATAAAAGCCATGTTTTTGTTTTTATCTCCGTCACAGCCGGCTTTTTTTCAGCAGCATTTGCAGCTTTTGGCGGCATTGGCGGAAACTTTTAAATCTGATTTTATTTCTGATTTAGCGCTGTGCCAAACACCGCAACAAGCAGCAGAAAAATTTATTAAAAAATAAGAGAAAATTATGGCAATACGCAAAGTAGTAAAATACGGAGATCCGATTCTTCGTAAAAAACTAAAACCGGTAAATTTTGAAGAACTCGCCCCCCAGCTTCCTGCCTTATTGCAAGACATGGAAGAAACCTGTCTTGCCGTGCACGGAGTGGGCTTGGCCGCCAATCAAATCGGTTTGGATATGCGGCTAGCGCTGATTTTGATTCCGGAATCTGACAAAAAAGATGCCCCTTTAAAACGTATCGTTATTATCAACCCCGAATTTATTGAAAAAACCGGAGAGATAATAGAGGAAGAGGGTTGCCTTTCTCTGCCCGGCTTGTGGGTGGAAGTGCCGCGCGCCACGGAAGTAACCATTCAGTTTTTAAACGAACATGGCGAAAAAGTAAAGGTACGCGCACGCGGCCTTTTGGCTAAAGCATTCCAACATGAAATGGACCATTTGGACGGACATTTGTTTATTGACCATGCTAACCCCGCGTTAAAACCGGCCATTAAAAAAGAACTCAAGAAACTCCGCCCCACTTGGAACTGATTTTTTAACCGCCTTTATGGCGGTTTTTTCTAACACTTTTTTAATCTTGCTTATAAATGCAAGAACTATTAAGATGTTTTTATGAAAGAATTAACACAAGAAGAAAGATACATCATTTTGCAAAAAGGTACGGAACGTCCTTTCTCCGGCAAGTTTTATCAACACACGGAAAAAGGTGTTTACGTTTGCCGGCAATGCGGCGCACCTTTATATCTTTCTGAACATAAATTTCACTCCGGTTGCGGCTGGCCGAGCTTTGACCAAGAAATCCACGGTGCCGTAACGCACAGTTTAGATGCAGACGGTCAACGCACCGAAATTACCTGTAGTCATTGTGGCGGCCATTTGGGACATGTTTTCCTTGGGGAAGGTTTTACCCCCGCCAATACCAGACATTGTGTTAATTCCCTTTCCTTAGATTTTGTTTCGGACATACAAACTGCCGTATTTGCAGGAGGTTGTTTTTGGGGCGTGCAACACCTGATGAAAGATTTAGACGGCATACTCAGCATTGAGTGCGGTTATACGGGCGGAAAAACTAAAAACCCGTCTTATGAGGATGTCTGCACTTCCAAAACGGGTCATTTTGAGGCGGTGCAAATTTATTTTGACCCGAGCAAAATCTCTTATGAATCTTTAACCAAGCTCTTTTTTGAAATTCATGACCCCACACAAGCCAACGGTCAAGGGCCCGATATCGGTCAACAATATCATTCCGCCGTGTTTTACACCAATCAAGAGCAAAAAGAAACCGTAGAAAAATTGATTAAGATTTTAGAGAATAAGGGATATCAAATAGCCACACAAGTTTTACCCTTGGATGTCTTTTGGCCTGCCGAAGAATATCATCAGCACTACTACCAAAAGAAAGGCACCCAACCTTACTGCCACCGCAGAGTAAAAAGATTTTAATTCAACATGATCTCCTTATGGGTTAAGAATTTGATTCTTTCCTAGAGATCACGCTACTATGAAAAACAAAAAACCCGTCTGCTTTTGGCAAACGGGTTTCAAATGGCGCCCTCTAGGACTATCGTCTTTGCCTCCAGCAAATCCGGCAAAACCATTTTGCGCGACTTCGCGCAATACTGCTTTTGGTTTTGCTCTTTATTCCGCCTCTTTCGCTTACGCTCTCTCGCGGGTTAGGAGTTCGATTCTTTCCTAGACACGCTACTATGAAAAACAAAAAACCCGTCTGCTTTTGGCAAACGGGTTTCAAATGGCGCCCTCTAGGAGAATCGAACTCCTCTTTTCGGATTGAAAATCCGACGTCCTAACCGATAGACGAAGAGGGCAAAAATTTTAATTATGCGCCCGGTGAGACTTGAACTCACGGCCCCCCGCTTAAAAGGCGGATGCTCTACCACTGAGCTACGAGCGCGAAAAAAACGGTCAAAGATCTTTTAAGGGTTTGTTTGCTTCGGGTCAAACCCTCAACATAAATATTATAGCAAATTTTTTCCAATCTGAAAAGTTTTTATTTTTTCTTTCGGAAACGCTAATATTTTCAACATAAATATTATAGCAATTTTTTTAAGAATTGTACAAATTTATTTTTTTCCAAAACTTTTTGCTACAATATCTGTATATGCGTTATATTCTTTATTTACTTACGTTGGGTCTTGTGTTCACCGGCGGCATGATGGTGGGTAACCGCTATGTCCCCACCACCAGCAGCAGCTTGGCCTCTGCCATAGCCGTGCCGGATCTGGACCGCACCAACCCCGCTATTGACAATGCCACCTTTGTGCAAGCGCAGGAAAATTTGCAAGCGCTTACGCAGGCTTTGGCCACCTGTCCGGCCGTGGTGGAAGAAGAAAAACAAAGACTCTTTAACCAAATTTCGCTCTTTTTGGCTTTGCAAGATTTTGAAGTAAAAAGACACATCTACGAAGCCGAAATTGCCAAAAACGTCAGAGGAACGCAAATCACTTCTCAGTTTTCCAAAGCGGCAGCTAATTATTCTTCTTCTAAAACTGCCACCGAACAACTGGCAAACACACTCTTTCCGATAGTGGAAGAATCACAAATCACGCAAGAGATAACCGCTGAAACCCTCCCCTCTACACAAACGGTACCGTCTGAGTTACAACCTCAAGACGGCACCGATGTTTCACAAGAAAAATCTCAGCAATAAGTTTTTATTGTTAGGCTCTTTGTGTTTGTTTCAGCAAGTCTTTATAAGCTTGAAGTTCTGCTTTGTACACTTCGGCCGCTTCGGCAGGAGTGTAGGCACTGCGGTAGGTCCAGTTTTCATCACCCACCGTACCGGGGACGTTGATGCGGTCCAACGTGCCGATAATATCCTGCCAAGAGAACATGGTTACCGCAGAACCGGACGTCAACACACGGTGGAAAATCGCTTTTTGCGTGTCTAAATTAAAAGGCACATTACCGTCTGTTTTTTGAGCGGTAATCATTTCCCACATATTGGCGCGTTCATACTGAGGCATGGTTTCCCACCAGCCGCGTACCGTTTCGGTATCATGCGTGGAAGTAGTGGCCAAAGAAACCGCCGGGTAGCTGCGCGGCTCACGGTAATAGCCGTTATCCTCGCGTTCCCAGCGCAATACTTTGTATCCTGCAATTTTTAAATCTACCAACATGCGGCGCACATAATTGGGGATTACGCCCAAGTCTTCCCCAACGGGCATGGCACCGCGGGCAGCCTCCAACACCATACTCAAGAAGTTATATCCGCGGTCAATTTGCGCCTGTTCCTCCACTACGTCAAAACTGCCTTTTTCATCATAGGGGCCAAAAACATAGGTGCGGTAAAAACCCACCAAATGGTCCAAGCGGAACAAATCGTACAATTCCACCGCACGGCGAATTTTGCGCCGCCACAAATCATAATGATGAGCTTGAATATAGTCCCAGTTATAGGCAGGCAACCCCCAACATTGCCCTTTATCGCTAAATTGATCCGGAGGGGCACCGACGGAATGGTCCAAGCGGAAATTTTCCCGCTCGCTCCACACTTCGGCACTGTCTAAATTGGTACCGAAAGGAATATCGCCAAACAAATACACACCTGCTTTTTGTGCACACACCTTGGCATTGCGCAGCTGCATATCGGCCTGCCATTGTACATAGGCAAAGAAATCTACATATTCTTTGTATTTGGCTTCAAAAGCGTCCACCGCTTCTTTGTTAAACGCGTTTAGTCCGTTGGGCCAGTCCTGCCATGTTTGCCAATGGTAAAAATCTTTTAAGGCACGAAAAATGGCATAATTACGCAGCCAGCTTTTATTCAAACTGCAATAAGCTTGGAAAGCTTGGTACTGGGCAGAATAGTTGGCAATTTCATTTTCTAAGAAAAACTGGTAAGCCTGCCAAAGCACTTTCAGTTTGGCATCTTTAACGGGTTTGAAAGCCGCCTTGCAAGACAATCTCCACGCGGCAATATCCCCCTGCAAATCTTGCACTGTCTGGCGGGCCAAGGGAGAAAGATTAACTTCTCTGACTTGAGTAACATCAATATAAACAGGGTCAATGGCAAATGCACTTAAAGCCGAATACGGGCAGTTTTGTCCGGGGGCCGTTTCCTGCAAAGGCAAAATTTGGATAATTTTAGTGCCCAAGCCGCCCAAAAACTGAGTCCACTGACATAGAGAAGAAAAATCTCCCACTCCCCAATCTTGCTCCGTTTTCATAGAGGAAACGGGCATCAAAATCCCATTTGTGCGCGTAGCTAAAAGCTCTTCATGTACACTTGCCATTTATTCACCTGCTATTTGCGCACAATGGCTTCAATTTCAATACAGCTTCCTTTGGGCAAAGCAGCCACTTGCACGGTCGTGCGGGCAGGTGGATTTTCTTTAAAGAAAGAAGCGTACACGCTGTTCATTTCCGCAAAAGAAGTTAAATCTGTCATAAAAACGGTCGTTTTTACTACGTGTTTTAACTGAGCACCGGCGGCTTTCAATACATTTTCCAAATTTTTAAGCACCAATTCGGTTTGCACTTTTACATCTCCGCCACCGATTTCCCCCGTCACAGGATCCACCGGCAAGACACCGGAAGTAAAAATAAAACCGCCGTCTTCTATCGCTTGAGAATAAGGTCCGATAGCCTTAGGAGCTTGGGGGGAGTTAATTACTTTTTTCATAAAATTCCTCTCGTATATATGAAGTAAAACGTCTATTATTATATGGTATAAAACCCCGCTTGGCATGTCAAACCGAATAGAAAGCTATATAGAAATAAAAAAACTAAGAAGAGATATAAACAAGACAAGAGAAAATCAAAAGCCCCGAGCGGAATAAACTCCGCTCGGGGTATAAATCAGAGAACTACTGCCGACTTGCTTAGGCCGCTACTTCTTCTTTGGCGTCAGCAATTTTTTCTTCCACTTCGGTCAAAGCTTCAATTTTCACTTTGATTTTAGCGGTTACGGTCGGTTTTAAGTAAATGCCGACTTCGGTTTCACCCAAGGCTTTTACCGGCATGTTAAGCTCAATATTGTCTTTGGTGATTTTGTGGCCCAAAGCGGTCAAGGCTTTGAAGATATCAGCTTTGTTCACAGAACCGAATACTACGCCGTCGCTGTTGACGGTTTTGGTGAAAGGCAATACAACACCTTCCAATTTTTCGGCGATAGCGCGGGCTTCTTTAAGCTCGGCTTCAATTTTTTTGGCACGGCGTTCAGCGCCTAATTGCCAATTTTTAATAGCACCCGGGGTGGCGATTTCCGCCAAACCTTGGGGTACTAAAAAGTTTCTGGCGTAACCAGTTTTCACTTCTACGATATCACCGGCCATGCCGAGGTTTTTTACGTTTTCTCTTAAAATAACTTTCATTTTAAATTCTCCTAAAACTTATTTCTTCGGCAAAGAGTACGGCAAAATGGCCAAATTGCGGTCGCGTTTAATGGCTTTGGTAATTTGGCGTTGGTGTTTGGCGCAAGTGCCGGTAATGCGGCGGGACAAAATTTTGCCGCTTTCCATGGTGAAAGATTTGACAAACTGGAAATTTTTGTAATCTACATTGTCAATTTTTTCCGCGCAAACTTTGCAAACTTTGCGGCGGCTTTCAAAGCGTTTTTTACCAAACGGTCTGGCCGGTCTTTCCGGTCTGGCAGCCGCAGCAGCGGCAGGAGCAACATTGGTTTTAATTTCTTCGGACATTTTTACTTCCCTCGTATTTGTTAAATTTTAAAAAGGCACATCATCTTCCATAACGGGTTGATCCACGTCTACGGAAGGAATATCGTCTTTGGCAGCCGGTTGGGCATAATCACCGCCGGTGATACCGCTTTCCAGAATTTGTAAGCGGCGGCAAGTAACCTGCAAGGAACGACGGGTTTGGCCGGTGGCTTTATCCGTATATTCGCTGCTGGTTAAGCGGCCGTCTACATAAACGGGGGTACCCTTTTTCAGGCGGTCTTTGGAGCGTTCAGCCCCTTGACCCCAGACTACAACGGGCACATAGACCACATCGTCTTTCCACTCATTGGTAGCTTGATCCAAATAACGGCGGTTCACGGCCACATCAAAGCGGCACACTGCCTGCCCTTTTTGGGTAAAAGCTACATTCGGATCGCGCGTTAAGCGGCCCGAAATGAGGACTTGGTTCTGCTCCGGAAGTCTGACTTGGCCTGCCATAAGCGCCGCCTTATTTGGCCACCGGGGCCGGTTTGACCTTTACTTCATTGGCCAACATAACCATGGAGCGCAACACTTTTTCGTTGAGTTTCATGGTGTCTTCCCAGATTTTTACAAAGTTCGGCTGGGCTTTGAATTTCAAATAGAGGTAGAAGCCGTCACGCACGTGTTTTACGTCGTGGGTGAATTTTCTTCTGCCCAATTTTTCTTCGCTGGTGACTTCGCCACCGTGTTTGGCAACCAGTTCTTTAACCGTGGTTACGAATTGCGCCACTTCCGTATCGGAGAGTTGCGGTTTTACAATCGTTACTGTTTCGTAGGTTCTCATAATTATTTACTTTTTATTCTCTGATTTTTTACAGACAAAAAACCTCACAAGGCGTTATTTTACCGCCTCGTTTAGGTTCATTGAATCTCTTTTGGGCTCTTACTCACCTGCGGCCCGGGCGATTCTTTCCTTGTAAATATTATAACAAACTAAAAAGATTTTTGGCAAGACTATTATTTTAGTCTCTAAGCAGAAATATTTTGGCAGGGCTGGTGGCCCCTTTGATAAGCGAAAGTTTATTTTCAGGCAGGTTTAAATGGCGCGCCAACACGCTGCGTACCGCGGCATTGGCTTGCCCGCGCTCTGCGGGAGCCTTGACCCAAATTTCAAAAGTATCGGCGGATTTTTCTACCAGTTTTTCCTTCTTTTCGTCCGCGTGTACCTTTACTTTAATGTATTTTTCCATAGAAAAAGGGGCACCTTTGACAGTGCCTCTCATCATAATCTTATTTCACAATCAAGCTTTTGGCGGTCATGTCGGCAGGTTTTTCTACATTCATGACGTCTAAGACCGTAACGGCAATGTCACCCAAATTGCCGCTTTGGGCCATTTTGGCTTGAGCGTCATCGGGGTTAACATAGACAAAATCTACCAAGTTGGTGGTATGCGCCGTTTTGGGCATATTGATTTTGCTGTCCCACATTTCTTCGGCATTACCATGGTCGGCGGTGATCATAACGGCGTAACCTTTGGCCAAGGCGGCCTCGGTCACTTGGCCGACACATTCATCTACCACTTCAATGGCTTTGACAACAGAGTTGAAATTGCCGGTGTGTCCGACCATATCCCCGTTGGCAAAGTTGATGACCACAAAATCATATTTCTCTTCGCCGATTTGCTTGACAGCTTCTTCGGCTACGCGGTAAGCTTCCATTTCCGGATGGTCAGCGAATGTGGCAGGGTCAAAGCGGCCTTTGATTTCAATGCGTTCTTCCCCTTCGTACGGTTGAATTTGTTTGCCGTTGAAGAAAGAGGTAACGTGTTTGAATTTTTGGGTTTCGGCTAAGCGAAGTTGTTTCAGTCCTGCTTTGGAAATCACTTGACCGAGCAAATTATCCATACCGCCGCCGTCCGTCATAGAGGGCAAGGCATTGTACGGGAAAGAATCATAATATTTGGTAAGTCCGCAATAGACGCAGGGTACGCGGTTTACATTGCCGGCATATTCAGCATCAATAAAAGCTTTGGTGAGCTGAATGGCGCGGTCTTGGCGGAAGTTGAAGAAAATCACGCTGTCGCCTTCGGCCATACCTTTATAATCGCCGAGTACAGTGGGCGGGATATATTCGTCTACCATCGGGCCGCCGTCCGGAGTTTTCAAGGTGTCATAACCGGTTTGCACGGCTTCTTCGGCGGTGGCGGCATGGGCACCTTTGGCATGTACGATTAAATCATAGGCTTGATCGGTCAAGGCCCAGTTTTCACTGCGGTCCATGCTGTAGTAGCGGCCTTGAATGGTGGCAATTTGGCCTACGCCGGCTTCTTTAATGACTTCTTCTAATTGGCGGATAAAGCCGATAGAAGATTTCGGCGGCGTATCACGACCGTCAGCAAAGAAGTGGATATATACTTGTTTGATGCCTTTTTCGGCAGCATATTTTACGATAGCAAACAAGTGGTCTTGGTGGGCATGTACACCTTCATCCTGCACCAAACCCATCAAATGCAAAGCTTTGCCGTTTTTGACACAGTTGTCAATGGCGGCAGAAAAAGGAGCAGATTGGAACAAAGAACCGTCTTCAATGGTATCTTTTAAACGTTTAAGCTCTTGCACTACGATACGTCCGGCACCCATGTTTAAGTGGCCTACTTCGGAAGAGCCCATATAACCGGCCGGCAAACCTACTTCTTCGCCGGAGGCTTCAATTTGGGTATGCGGCCATTGGGCCAAATATTTATCCATGTTCGGGGTTTTGGCATTACTGACGGCATTATGCTCGCCGGCTTGGGCATCACCCCAACCGTCACGAATAATCAAAACTACTTTTTTCATAATTCACTCCTTTTTATATGGTGATAAAATCTTCTTTCTTATATTATATGAAATTCATCAAAACAACGTTTTTTGCCCCAATACCACATGCGCGTGGCGCTTGGTTTGATAGGTTTGCAATTCTTCTAATGTGTTTACGCCGCCGTTCATAAAATCACGCAGAAAATGATACAGCACTTTTTCGGTCATGCGCACGTCTGCCATGGCGCGGTGCGCGCCATCTGCATTAATGCCCAACGTAGTGGCAATAACACCTAAATTGTTGCGCTCAAAACAACCGTTTTTACGGGCCAGTTTTAAGGTATCCAAAACAGGATATTCAGGCAACCGCCAACCGCAGGCCTGCACTTCTGCGCGTAAAAAACTCAAGTCAAACTCGGCATTGTGTGCCACTAATACGCATCCGTCAAGCAAAGAAAATAAACGGGGCAAAATATCGGCAAATTTAGGCGCATGAGCCACCATTTCATTGGTAATGCCGTGAATGGCAATCACGCTGGGGTGCATCAAAATTTCGGGGTTTAATAAGGTAGAGAACTCCTCTATTTTACGGCCGTTTTGACTGACCGAAACGGCTATTTCGCAAATTTTACCGCCACCGACAGGGGAAAGACCCGTCGTTTCCGTATCCAAACAGGCAAATTTTACTTCGGGTAGTAACATCATTTCCAGTAAAAACTCCATTTAGCTAAAAATCCGACAGCCGTGGCTCCCAAAATGCCAAAATACAAAGCAAAGCGGGAAAAATCCATCAAGCGGTTTTTACGGGCAATTTGGCAGGCCCACAGCCACACCAAAAACCATAAGAGCCACCGCCAACCCGGCAACAGCACAATCAAATAAAAAATCAAACGCATCAGCATGGTAACAAAGCTTTCGTCTATAGTCGGGTAATCTCTTCCGAAAATATCTTGCTCCACCATGTAAATAAATACGCTAAACATCTTGGTTACCACCAAAGCACCTACCAAAAACACAGTCCAAGAGTCCGCCACCAAGTTTCCCGTTTGATACAACACGTCCAGCGGAGAAGCCAAAAAGATAAATAAAACCGCCAGCAAATCATGGGTTAAAAAAGTAAGACTGTGGTATTTTACTTGACCGGCGCGAAATACAAACAAACGGTCAATAGCGATATAAAACAAAGATAAGAAAATCAAACATTGCCACCCGTGCAAAGAGAAGAAATGGAAAAAGGGCCATTTAATCACCAAGTAAGGCCATAAAATAGCCGTGGATAAAAGCAAGAAGGACGCCGTTTGTACTACAGCAGAGAGCATAGGGCGTTTGTCGCGCCACGCAAAAAACGGACGGTTGTAAAAGAAAACAGCCAATATATAATACACCAACAGTAAGCGCCAAAATACAATCATGCTTTCTCCTCCTCTTTGGGCAAACAAAGGGTAAAGGTACTTCCTTGCCCCAGAGCAGACGCAACGGTCAAATCGCCTCCGTGCGCACGCGCTAACTGGCGGCTGATAAAAAGACCTAAGCCATACCCTTCGGCACTGTCATCTACCTGACGGTATTTTTCAAAAACTTCTTGGCATTGTTTTTCACTAAGTCCGATGCCGCTGTCTTGAACGGATAAAAAGGTTTGATTTTTTTCTTCCCATGCTTTTATTTCTACACGGCCCTGTGCGGTAAATTTAATAGCATTGGAGAGCAAATTATTTACAATGCGCCGTAAAAGTTTAGGGTCGGCATAAGCACACAATTTCTCCGGCACATCACAGCACAGGCAAAGGCCTTTTTCCGCTGCCACCGGCTCCTGCGTATTGATTAAACTTTGCAAAAGCGGGCCAAGCTCAATGCGTTGGCGTTGGGGCAAAGTCATGCCTGCCTGCACGCGCGAAACAGCCAACACGTCTTCTAACAAAGAGGATAAATCTTGCGCGGCTTCTTTCATGCGGTTTAAATATTCTTCGCGCTGCTCAGTATTTATTTTACCGCTTGATAAAATATAAATATACCCTTGTAATCCCAACAACGGAGCGCGCAAATCATGCGCCACGGAGCGGAAAATATGCTCTTTCATTTCACTGACTTGGCTTTTGAGTTGCAGAGCTTGATAGTCCTTTAAATCGGCAGTCATTTTATTAAAAGAAGCAATTAACTCTCTAAATTCTCCCCATCCCATTTCTTCTTTGACGCGGTGGTCCAAATTTCCTTGGCTGACCTGTTTGGCTCCTTCAGCCAGTGCCGCAATCGGCTCTCCTAAGCTGCGAGAAAAAGTCAACGCCCCGAAATAAGCCAACGTGGCAATAGCCAACAAAAACAAGAATAAGACGATATTAGAAAAATATAAGCTGCGGTAGGCTTCGTCTTTCAGTTGCAAAACAGCCACATACATCCCAAGCGGTTTAGCGGCGGAAAAACCGCCTACAAACACGTCTTCGGCTCCTTTTATTTCTTTGACTAAGCGCGATTTGCTTTCAAAAGCGGCTTTCAATTTTTCAGGTGCAATTTGCGGAGACCACTGAGAAGGGCCGCTATACACCACCCCATCAGCAGATACCAAAAATACTTGTCCGCTGCGGCCCACACGCATTTGCTGCAGGCGGTCGGCCAAGTCAGAAAGTTCCGTAATACCATAGAGGAAAATTCCCCCCTTCATCGGCATCACAAATTCAAATTCCAAAGCACCCTGCGCCGTTTCAAACGGAGCAATGTAAATGCGCGGATTTTTGGCCATTTCCGCCAAGACGTCTGCCGTCAAACGATTAGGCATCGCATACAAATCACTTCTCTCCAAGCGCAGCAAATTGCGCCCCTCTTGGTCCATAAGTCCCAACACATTGATATCGGGTTGCTCGGCAAGCACTTTTTTAAATTCGCTTTCCAATTCGGCCCCTTGTTCCAAAAGTTTTTGAAAGGAAGAAGCAAAAGATAAACGCCAATTTAAATCTTCGGCATAGTGATTTAAATCAGAGGCGACCACTTCAGCTAAGTTATAATGCGTTTCCAAGATGCTGTCTTTTTGGCGGTTTTGATAAAACGCAAGCAAGGCCGTCATGGGGATCAGCGGCATCAGCACCACGGTAATAAAGAGTTTGAAAAGTTTAGAAAATATAGACATATCCTTTTATCATTATACCAATTCCCTAGGCCGTAGGACCTATTTTCTCAGTATAAAAAGACCCATTTTGAAAGGGGCCCAAAAAACAACCCTTTTTAGGCCAAAGGACTCTGTTGAAAACAAATCAAAAACAATACACTAAATGTATGAAAAAGAAAATAGAACAATTTAAACAATTTTTAAGGATATATAACATGCGCAAGCAAACGGCCTTTTTGGAAGCGTGCCTGTCGGTCAATACTGTTATTGACTTAAATTCTGAAGAAAAAGACTATGTAAATATGCAAACAGATCGCATGATTATGCGTAAGTCTGCCCGTCAACGCCGCTTGGACCCGGCACGGGACTGGACCGCCCTTTTACACACCATGCCCAACCGCGGCAGTGCCTATGCGCTGCGCGTAGGACGTTAAAAAGGCCCGCACCTAACGATAAGCGCAGACCTTTCAAATTTTTCATATACTCCTAAACCCGCCCCGTGTGCAAACACGGGGTTTTTTAGACGTCGTGGTCATTATAACCCCAACCTTGGCTTTCCAGTTGTTTACAAATTTTACGCCCCGTATCGGTTTGCCAAGTATAACAAGCATGATACCAACTTCCGTGTTGAACGGAATTATGACTATTATTTGTAGAAGAGACTAAAGTATAGTCATCATTTCCCTGACGGATTACTTCTATATACCCCTCTGTTCCTCCTCCTCCAAAATTTACGCTTGGCCAATAATACTGAAAATTCTTTGTGTTATACACACAATCTTCCCACTCCCCACCGCTTAATTCCGCAGTAGCAAAATCTTTATAACACACTTCAGAAGTTGGAGTTCCATTTTCTAATAAATACAAATCAATTTGTTTTTCCATCACGGAAATATTTTGCAAGGCTTCGGCTACCCGTGCTTTTTCTACCGCTGCGGTATATTGGGGCATTGCCACAGCAGATAAGATACCTATAATTAAAACAACTACTAATAGTTCTATCAAGGTAAAACCTCTTTTCATTTTCTTTCTCCTTTTTTCTATTTTTTTCCTTCTGAAAAAATAGTAGCAAAAAAAAAAAAACGATTTGTCAAGTCTTTTCCCACCGATGGGAGAGTGTTACTTTTTTTCATTGCCAAAAAAATAACCAAAACAGCAAGCCGAATAATACAAACCGGTATTTTAAGAGCAAAAGGTGTGTCTTTTGAAACAACTGAAAAAGCCGCACATAAATTGCTACAATTTGCTTATGAGCGAACTCATCTACTTTTGGACCATTGCCCAACTTTTCTGGGTTTATTTTCTTAAAATAAAACCCATCTCCGTGATTACCTTTTTACTCACACACGGTATTTTGTTTTGGGTGTTGTTGGCCAATTACCAAGATTTAGAACCCATTATTTTCAGCATGTACCGTCGGGGTGACCCACTAATGATGCTGGGCCTTTTGTGGAGTGGAGGGCTCATCTTTTTAGTCGCCAAAATATGTGACCAAGATTTAAAAAACAGTAAAAATTCCAACAAAAAACCCCGCTCTTAAAAGCGGGGTTTTGGTTGGTAAAAAACTTATTTTTGTTTGGCTTTTTTTACGGCCTCTACCACTTTGGGCAAGAGCTGACGGGCATCTGCCACAAAGCCGTATTTGCATACGTTAAAGATAGGAGCATTGGCATCTTTGTTGATACCGATAATCACATCACTATGCTCCATACCTACGATATGTTGCACCGCACCGGAAATACCGGCAGCAATATAAAGCTTAGAAGCTACCGTCACACCGGACTGGCCGATTTGTTTCTCTTTGGGTTTTAAGCCCAAGTCAATCGCCGCGCGGGATGCACCCACCGCACCGCCTAATTCCTGAGCCAAATCTTCCAACATGGCAAAGCCGGCCGCATCTTTCAAACCGCGGCCACCGGCTAAAACCACTTCGGCTTCGTCCAATTTTTCTTGGTTGGACACTTCGTCAAAGTGTTTGCTGACGATACGTACTTTGCCTGCAGCGGCAGGAACGGCAATACTCTCATTAATTACCTGCGCCATGCTGTTCGGGCGCGTCACTACTTTTTTAAATACGTTCGGACGCACGGTGGACATTTGAGGGCGGTAATCGGGGCATTTGATATCTGCCATAATGTTGCCACCGAAAGCAGGACGGGTTTGAATCAAAAGACCGTCTGCAATAGAAAGCCCCGTGCAGTCTGCGGTCAACCCTACAAAAAGCTCCGAAGAAATACGCGGAGACAAATCACGTCCGATATAGGTGGACGGATACAAAACAATGCTGGGATTATACTTTTTAATCAAGCTAATCATGGCATTGGCGTAGGCAGCCGTATTATAATCGCGATAGGCAGGGCTGCTGACCGCGTAAATTTTATCGGCACCGTAGGAAGAAAGCTCAGCAAAGTATTTTTCCACGCCTTCTCCGATTACCACGGCTGCCAATTCTTCGCCCAGTTGGTCGGCCAGTTCACGACCCTTGGACAAAAGCTCAAAGCCCACAGGGCGGACTTTTTGCTCTTTGCCGTCGTCAGCAATTTCAATAAAGGCCCATACGCCTTTGTAAGCGGACAAATCTTTTTTCTCGGAACCGGCCGTCGGCAAAGACAAAGCTTTCACAGGGCACACGCTCACGCAGGCACCGCACATGGTACAGCTGGCGTTGGCTACCGCTTTGCGGTTGACCAAGGAGAGCGCACCAAACGGACAAGTGCTTACACACTTTCCACAGCCTACACAGTTAGATCCTACTTGAATCATTTGACAAAACTCTCCTTTTTCAAAATTTCAATAAATTTCGCGGCCATTTCTTCAGCAGAGCCGGAAATCATTTCCCCTTTAGCGCGTGCGGCCGGCGGGAAAATGCGGGACACACGGGTGGGAGATCCCTCCAAACCGAGCTTATGCAAATCAGCTCCGATATCGGCTGCCGTCCAAGTGGAAATTTGCTTATCTTGAGCTTTATGAGCCGCCATGAAAGACGGATATTTAGGCGCATAATCTACCGGCATGGTCATGGTAATGAGCACAGGTAAATCGGCCTCCATAATTTGGTGACCGCCTTCAATCAATTTTTTCACTACGGCGCGTTGGCCGTCGCTATCTACACTGTCACAAAAGGTTACTTGAGGGATACCCAAATGGTAGGCAATACCGGGGCCCGTTTGAGCCGTATCACCGTCAATAGCCATTTGACCGCATAAAATCATGTCAAACTGACCTATTTTCTTGACTGCCGTAGCCAAGGCATAAGAAGTGGCCCACGTATCAGAACCGGCAAAAGCACGGTCAGAGAGCAGCACCCCTTCATCGGCACCCAATGCCAAGGCCAAACGCAACACAGCCACAGCTTGGGCAGGACCCATGGAAAGCACCGTCACTTTGGCACCGGTTTTGGCTTTAATCGCCAAGGCTTTTTCCAGCGCATAGTGGTCGTACGGATTTAAAATGCTGGGCACACCGGCACGGATGAGGGTGCCGGTTTTCGGATCTACCTTTACTTGGGTAGAGTCAGGTACTTGTTTAATACATACGATAATATTCATGGTGTTTCCTTATGCTTTAAAAGTTTCTCTGAGTTTGGCAGACACCAAATCTTCATCTTCAATGATGCCGGTCATCTTTTCTTCAATGCCAACCAAGTTGACCGCTTGGGAAAGCTCTTGAGCCGCGGCGGCACCTACACCCAAAATCAGCTTCATGCCTTCGGTGGCTACTTTAAATGCGCTCAAGCGGGCATTAACGCGAGACATGATTTTTAAGGTGTTTAAGTCAAAGCGGCTTCCTTCGGTTACTTTGCCTTCAGCACATTGGCGGGCAAATACGGCGGCTACTTCGGCTTCGCTGATGAGGTCGCCCAACATAAAGGTAATATATTGGTGACGGGTTAATTTTTGCAAGCGGCAATCTTCCAGCACGCGGGCCAACGCTCTAAAGCCCAAAGCTACACTGTCAGCCCCCACATCAGGGTGTTGAGCGTGCAAAGCTTCAAATTCTTCGGCTTGTTTAATATAGTACTGACCGCGGCTTTTAAGATGTTCCTGCCAGCGTCCGCGGAAGATGGTCATTTCCAACACTTCGCTGGTACCTTCATAAATACAGGTAATCTTTACGTCGCGTTTGATTTTTTCTACGGCAAATTCTTTGGTATAGCCGAAACCACCCATGGCTTGAATGGCATCTTCGGCCGCTTTATTGCCCGATTCGGTGGCATACAGTTTAGCAATAGCCCCTTCAGTAGCTAAGCCGTGATTGTTGACTTCCAATTGTTTGGCCGTCCAATCAATATAAGCACGCGCGGCTTCAAAGCGCACATAATGCGGAGTGATGAGCTTTAACATAAAGCCCTGTTTTTCAGAAAGCGGACCGCCGGCTTGAATGCGCTGTTGGGCATACATCAAAGCGGTTTCCACAGCTTCTTCACCGCCACCCAAACCAAACGCGGCTACCATCAAACGGGTATAACCAAACACCGCTTGAGCCTGCAAGAAGCCTTTTCCTTCTTCTAAACCAATCAAATTTTCAGCCGGCACATAGACTTCGTCAAAGGCTAAACCTGCCGTATTGGACAAACGGATACCGTGTTTGTCTTCGTGCGCGTCTTGGGTAAAGCCGGGGGTGCCCTTTTCTACGATAAACCAGCTCGGACCGCCGGGGGCCAAAGCAAGCACCGTATAGATATCGGCCACACCGCCGTTGGAAATCCACATTTTGCTGCCGGTAATTTTGTAACCGACGATTTTACCGTCTTTTTCCACACGCTCAGCACGGGTGCGCAAAGATACCAAGTCAGATCCGGCATCAGCTTCCGTAGCACCGTAAGCAACCAATTTATTTTCGTGCGCAATTTTTTGGAACCATTTGGCTTTTTGCTGCGGCGTACCGCCTACGTTAATCGGGTCACTGCCCAAGAACGTGGCAAACACACCCGTAGCGATACCCAAATCAATGCGCGCGAGCTGTTCGCACACGCGGTAAATTTCGGTGGTTTGGCCACCTAAGCCGCCATACTCTTCCGGAATAAGCAAAAGATGCACGCCCAAGACATCATGGTCGTACATCTCTTTTAAAATCTGTAAGGGAATTTCATTCTTCGCGTCATATTCGCGGAGAAACTCGTGGGAAATCCTGTTTTTGGCGTACTGCTTTAAACTGTCCAACATCAGGTTCCGTGTAATCAAGTCATTTTTTGCCATGGGGTATAATCTCCATTACAATAAGGTATATATAATGATAGCAATTTTATGGGGATAGGAGCAAAAAAGAAAATCAGAAAATCAAAATTTGTTATACTAAAAATGTAGTTACAATTTATTCTGTTTTTGGAATCGTTTTGGAAACGGACCTTTGCCGTCAGGCAAGAGTATGCTCTCCGAAAACAGTCGTTTAGGTATAGGACAAACGGACTAATTACCCGTTTGTTTTATGCCAAATGTTTATCGTTTTAACGATAAACTACGGCTGTTCTTGGTTGAAGGTGAGCATACTCTCAGGCAAGAAGCAGCCGTTTTTGTTGGGTTTTATAACAGAAAAGGAGCCTCTATGAAAAACAACAAAAAAGCATTCACCCTCATAGAACTATTGGTTGTCGTTTTAATTATCGGCATTTTATCTGCCGTAGCCTTACCGCAATATACTTTTGCGGTAGAAAAAGCCCGCTTTGCAAAAGTACAACAAACGGTCGGCACCTTGCAAAAAGCCATAGATATATGGTTTTTAGAAAACGGAGAATCTTCATCAGATGGGATTGTTTTTTTGGGGAAAAATGCCAATGCACAACTATCCGTTGATATAAATATGGATTGTTCTTCAAGCGACGACGCGTGTAAAAGTAAATATTTTAGTTACTATGCTAATGCTCTGTCTTCCAGTTGTATGATGGTAGTACACCAATTAAACGGAGCCTACACAATCACTTGGATCCGTGATTCTACCGGTTGGCATGGAGACGAATGCGACTATTATCCAGAGAATTCTCCCATCGGTGAAAAAATATGCAAAATGCTAGAAAAGCAAGGCAATGGCTTTTTTGCTTGTGAAAATTGTTAACTTATCTTAACCGCCTGTTTTTACAGGCGGTTTTTTTAAGCCGTTCGCAACAAATGAAAACCCTATGTTCACCGCATGATTTTTCAGATTTGTGATTTATGGGATATGCTAGTTACCAAGGCAAGTACTGCCAGGTACGGCGAGCGGTAAGGCAACGCAAAATAAACTAAATATGGAAAATAGTTTGCCCAAACCCAGCCCCGCAAATGAAAAAGCCGTAAATATGCTAAAATACCTATATGTTATTACCGCGTATCTTAACTGCCGTTATCGGCGTCCCTGTGATTTTGGCTGCCATTCATTTTGGCGGTCTGGTGTATATGGCTTTTGTGGCCTGTGTCATCGCCTTGTGCTTGTATGAGTACGGGTTGGTGCTTCGCTCCGGCAAAAAACCGGTGCATATGTTCTCTCTGGTTTTCTTCGGTTTATTAATGGGAGTGGTAGCCATTGCCGGACGGGCGGAAATTCCCTCTTTAGAACTGCCGGACAATTTATATCCTTTTGCCATCAGCGTTGTGTTGTTTGGCGTGTTATTTGTAGAAGTCATTACTCCGCGCCGCAGCTGGGACCGCGTCACCAACACGCTAACGGGTGTGTTTTTGATTCCTTGGTCTTTAGCCCACCTTATTAATATACGTGATTTGCAACCCAATGGTGAATATCTTACCTTATTTATGATTGTTACCGTGTGGATCTGTGACACGGGTGCCTATTTTACGGGCCGTTTCTTGGGCAGACATAAACTTAATAAAGAAGTCAGCCCGAAAAAAACGTGGGAAGGCTCCGTAGGAGGCACGTTGTTAGCCGTAGGCGGTGCGCTCTTGATGCGCCATTTATTTTTACCTTCTTTAACCTTGCAAGCAGCCATTTGGTTGGGCCTTTTGGTAGCTGTGGTGGGGCAAGTGTCTGACCTGGCTGAATCTGTGCTCAAAAGAAGCACCGGCGTCAAAGATTCTTCCAATTTGCTCCCCGGGCACGGCGGATTTTTGGATCGTTTTGATTCTTACTTATTGTTAGCTCCCGTATTTTATTACGTGGCCTTGTACGTATTATGAAAAACATTGTCATTTTAGGCTCCACCGGATCTATCGGCACATCCTCTTTAAGCGTTATGGAAGGGCTGGGGCCAGATTACCGCGTACTGGCCTTGACTGCCAATAGAAATGCGGACCTTTTCTTAAAACAAATCAACACCTTTAAGCCGCGCTTTGCCGCAGTACTAGACAATGCCGCTTATGAAACCTTAAAAAATCAAATGCCGCAAGGCACACAGCTCTTGCCGCCCGAAATGGAAAGCTTGACCTTTTTGGCGTCCTTGCCGTCGGCTGATTTGATTATTAACGGCCTTGTCGGAGCGGTAGGTTTTAAGCCTTTGGTAGCCGCTATTAAAGCAGGCAAAACGATTGCGCTGGCTAACAAAGAGCCTATGGTCATGGCGGGCAAAACCGTTATGCAGGAGTGCCGCCGTTGGAACGCCACCATTATTCCGGTGGACAGTGAGCCCTCTGCCATGTTTCAATGCATGGAAGGCACAGATGCCAACAGTTATGACCAAGTCAACAAATCTATTTCCCGCGTGTTCCTGACCGCGTCCGGCGGTCCGTTTGCCAAAAGAACGGACTCTTTAGACACCGTGACTCCGGCAGAGGCCTTAAATCACCCGCGTTGGAAAATGGGTAAAAAGATTACCATTGATTCTGCTACTTTGATGAACAAAGGCTTTGAAGCCATTGAGATTATGAACCTTTTCTCCCTGCCGGAAGAAAAAGTGCAAATCGTCATTCATCCTCAATCTTTGATTCATTCCGCCGTAGAATATGTGGACGGTGCCATTTTGGCAGAAATGAGCGAACCGGATATGCGTATCCCCATTCAGTATGCTATTACTTATCCAAAACGTATGCCCAGCCCCGTCAAACCGCTTAATTTATTCCAAGCACAAAAATTAGAATTTTTTGAGCCGGATTTTGAGCGTTTCCCTTGTTTGGAGTTGGCCCTTGCGGCACAAGCCAAGGGAAGTATTTTTCCGGCGGTACTCAGCGCAGCAGATGAAGTGGCGGTAGATGCTTTCTTAAAAGAACAAATCCGCTTTACCGATATTCCTAAGCTGATTTACAGCGTTTTGAAAGATACCTATGGTACCTCTACCGAACATATTACCTTAAACCAAGCGGCCGAGGCTGATGCTTGGGGACGGGAAAAGGCTTTGGCTAATTTAGCCGAAAAAAAATACACCAAAGCCATTTTATAAGGAGTTTTTATGTTGCTTTCTGCATTAGCCGTTATTATAGTGCTTAGTCCGATTGTCATTATTCATGAGTTTGGGCATTTTATCGCATGCCGTTTGACCGGTATCGGGGTAAAAGAGTTCTCTTTTGGTTTTGGCAAAATTTTGTGGCATAAAAAATCTTCCAAAGGGACTGATTTTCAAATTCGCGCCATTCCCTTTGGCGGCTTTGTAGAGCCGGAAGGACAAATGTTCCCTGAAGAAGGTGCTACCGAAAAACCTAAAGCCAATGAGTTCGGTGCCAAAAAATGGTATGCCAAGTTTTTTATGGTGGTCAACGGGGCTTTCTTTAACTATGTACTGGCGGCCTTTATTTTTTCCTTGCTTATTTTTTTGCGCGGCATGCCGGAAAATGACCCTACCAAACTGGCCCCCGTCATTGGGGAAGTGGTGGCTGAATATCCGGCCGAAAAAGCAGGTCTGCAAAAAATGGATTTGATTACCGTTATTAACGGAAAAGACATTCAAAACTGGCAAGAGCTGACCCAAGCTATTCAAGCTCGCCAAGGAGATTTGGCTCTCACTGTCAAACGCGGTGAAGACACTTTGCAATTTTCCATTAAAGACAGTGACTTCCTGCCCGAAAAACCCACCCTTATCGGCATTGGCGTATATAATGAGCTTAAACCGGTGGGTATATTTTCTGCGGTAGGACTTGGCTTGTATCAATGTTGGTATTGGACCAAGTTCTCCCTGATGTCTCTGTGGCAGAGCATCACGCACAAAAAAGCACCGGATTTGGCTGGGCCTATCGGCATTGTCAACATCATTCATAAATCGGTGCATACAGGGCTGTTAGATTTTATTTTCTTAATCGGCATGCTTTCTTTAGCCGTGGGTATGTTTAACCTGTTCCCCATTCCTATACTAGACGGCGGCTATGCCTTGGTATTTTTGTGGGAAGGACTGACGGGCAAGCTCCCCTCTACCAAGATGATTATGCGTGCAGCCAATGTAGGCTTTTACATTTTAATGATTTTAGTGGTGTATGCGTCTTATTCAGACATTAAACGCATTTTCTTTAAGCCCAAAGCAGCCATAGAGCAAACCCAAGAAGCGCAAACGCCTGCTCAAGATCAGTCGGCCGCTGCACAGGAGGAAAAATAATGTATAAAACCAGACAAGTCCAAGTAGGTCCCTATACCTTAGGTACGGGCAATCCTGTGCGTGTGCAAAGCATGTGTAACACTGACACGCGCGACGCCGAAGCCACCTCCGCGCAAATCAATGCCTTGGAAAATGCCGGCTGCGAAATCAACCGCGTAGCCGTGCCGGATATGCAAGCAGCGCAAACCTTGGGCGAAATCAAAAAACGCATTCATACCCCCTTGGTGGCAGATATTCACTTTGATTATAAACTGGCCTTGGAAGCTATTAAACAAGGTGTAGATAAAGTGCGCATTAACCCCGGCAATATCGGCGCGATTGAAAACACCAAAGAAGTGGTCAAAGCCTGTGCCGACCATAATGTAGCCATTCGCATCGGAGTCAATGCAGGCTCTGTCAAATACTTAAAAAGTGTCTCGGGACAAGTGGAACTTTCTGATGATAAATGGGCCGAAGTCATGGTCAATGAAGCTTTGGAACAGGCCAACATTTTAGAGCAATTAAATTTCAAAAATGTAGTAGTGTCTTTAAAATCAGACGACTTTGCCCGCACCTTAAAAGCCAATGAGCTTTTTGCCTCGCAGAGCGATATCCCCTTACATATCGGGCTGACCGAAGCCGGCAGCTTTTTAAGCGGCACGGTTAAAAGCTCTATTGCCTTGGGTACGCTTTTGCAAAAAGGCATCGGCGCCACCATTCGTGTTTCTTTGACCGAAGACCCTGCCTTGCAGGTGCGCACCGCTTATGAAATTTTAAAAGCCTTAGGTATGCGCAAATACGGGCCGAACCTGATTTCCTGCCCTACCTGCGGCCGCACGCAAGTAGATGTGGCCGGTACGGTGCGCGAACTGGAAAAGCGCATTTACTCCAACAAAGATTTACTGGAAAAAGCCACCGGCCTGAAAATAGCCGTCATGGGTTGTATCGTCAACGGCCCCGGTGAAGCACGCGATGCAGACTTCGGCATTGCCGGCGGTAAAGGCGAGGGCCTGTATTTTGAAAAAGGCGAAACCATGTTCAAGCTTCCGCAAGACCGCTGGGTAGAATTTTTAATCAATAAAATCAATACTTGGAAAAAATAGAAGGAAAAGAAAATGAAACTCTCTAACTATTATGTACCTACTTTAAAAGAAGCCCCCAAAGACGCAGACAACCTTTCTGCCAAGCTGATGATCCGCGCAGGGCTTATTCGCAAAATGGGCAGCGGACTGTATGAATGGTTGCCACTTGGTTTTAAAGTGCTTAAAAAAGTAGAAAACATTGTGCGCGAAGAAATGGACCGCGCCGGTGCGTGCGAAGTATGGCTGCCTGTGGTGCAGCCCAAGGAATTGTGGGCCGAAACGGGCCGCTGGGAACACTTCGGCAATCAGCTTTTAAAAATTGAAGACCGCAAAAAAGCCGAATTTTGCGTGGCCCCCACCGCTGAAGAAGTCATTACGGACTTGGCCCGCAAAGATATTTCCTCTTACAAGCAACTTCCTGTCTGTTTGTACCAATTCGGTACTAAATTTCGCGATGAAATTCGCCCCCGCTTTGGCGTAATGCGTGCGCGCGAATTTTATATGAAAGACGCCTACTCTTTTGCCGCTACAGACGAACAAGCCAATGAATGGTACCAAAAAATGCATGATGCTTATCAGCGCATTTTCACCCGTTGCGGTTTTAAGTTCAAAGCCGTAGAGGCAGACACAGGTGCCATCGGTGGAAACTTCTCCCATGAATTCATGGTACTGGCCGACAATGGCGAAGACGTCATTGCCGATTGTCCGTCCTGCGACTATGCCGCCAATACCGAAAAAGCGGAAATCAAAGCTCCTGAATTTACCGTCAACGAAGCCGATTTTAAAGAAATAGAGAAGAAAGACACCCCCAAAGCTTACACCGTAGAAGACGTGGCCAAACTCTTAAACGTCGGCACGGATAAATTAATCAAACTGTTGGTCTTTACCGCAGATGGTGAGCCGGTGGTGGCTTTGGTACGCGGAGACCATGAGCTCAATGAGCCTAAATTGCGCGCACTGCTCAAATGTACCGAGCTTGAAAAAGCCAGCGAAGAAGTATATACCCAAGTAACGGGCTCTCCCGTCGGGTTTGCCGGTCCGCAGGGGCTGAAACAACGCAACCCGAAAGTAAAAATTTATGCTGATAATTACGTCAAAGGTGTGGTCAACGGCGTAGCCGGCGGCAATGAATTTGACGTACACGTCATTAATGTTAATCCGTCGCGTGATATTGAAGTGGATGCCTATTGCGATCTCAAAATCGCCTCCGAGGGTGACTGCTGTGCCAAGTGTGGTGCCAAGTTCAACTTTACCCGCGGTATTGAAGTGGGTCACATCTTCAAATTGGGCACCAAATACTCTGAAGCCATGAAAGCGGAGTTCTTGACCGAAAAACAAACTTCCGCTCCGTTTATCATGGGTTGCTACGGCATTGGTATCAGCCGTGTGGTGGCAGCCGCCATTGAGCAAAGCCATGACGATAACGGCATTATTTGGCCCGAGCCGATTGCCCCGTTTAACGTCTCTTTGGTAGCCATTGATTATGACTCCAACCCCGACGTCAAAAAAGCCGCGGACGAATTAACCGCCAAGCTGGAAAATGCGGGACTCACCGTGTTAATGGACGACAGAGACGAACGCCCCGGCGTGAAATTTAAAGATGCTGACCTCATGGGTCTTCCCCACCGCGTGGTCATCAGCAGCCGCACCGTCAAAGACGGTCAGTTTGAGTACAAACACCGCGCAGACAAAGAGGCCGTTCGCAAAAACTTGTCCGACATGGACCCTTTTGTAGCAGAACTTAAGAAATAAGTTTTAGACAGAAAACACAAAACACCCCACCAAATCGGTGGGGTGTTTTATTTGGAAAAGCTAACAACAGAAACAACCTTCATCTGCAGGTAAATTTAATGCTTTAGCTACGTCAAAATTTGGAAAATTTCCGCCAACACAACCTGCCTCTTCGTTTTCTACAGAAAAATGCCCGTCATCATAAATACACATACAAACATCAAAACCTTTAGCATAAGCATTTGCTAGCACATCTGACGAAGATGACAAACCACCTCTATCAATTTTATACTCAAATTTATCTGTTATAAAGACATTACCCCAGTCAGCATTTCCAAAACTTATATTTAAATTTTCTGCATACTGGCAGAAATCATTACTATCATAATCAATTCTCCCATTTTCCAATTCACACAATTTTACCGCTTCGGAAATGGTTTTCAAGTTAGTAAAAGCTTCCGCCATGCGAGATTTAAATACCGCTTTTTGATATTGCGGTAAAGCTACGGCAGACAAAATACCAATGATGAGTACCACAACCAACAGTTCTATCAAAGTAAAACCTTTCTTCATAATTTTATTCTCCTGTTTAAATTTAATTGTTCCGTCCGAAAAATTGTAGCAAAAAAAAAAAACAGATTGTCAAGTTTTTTCTTTTCCTCCTCTAAAGAGTCTCTTTTTTATATAATGTAAGTACTTATCAAAAAGGGGTTTAAGATGGCAAAACGATTTACGGAAAATGCGCAAAAAATCATTCTCATTGCGCAAGAAGAAGCCAAACGGCTTAATCATGATTACGTAGGCACCGAACACATTATGCTGGGGCTGACGGCCTTGGAAGGAACGGTATCCAATAAAATTTTAGCTTCGTTAGGCATTACCTTTCGCAAAGTACGTCTGGAAATTGAAAAAATGGTAGGCGTAGGAGATGCAGTTATGCTACTGGGGGAAATTCCGTTCACGCCGCGTGCTAAAAAAGTGCTGGAATTTGCGGTGGAAGAATCGCAAAGTTTAGGCACGGAGCATATCGGCACGGAGCATATTTTGCTGGGCCTTGTACGTGAAGAAGAAGGCATGGCCGGCACCATTTTCCAAAATTTAAATGTCACGTTAAACACCGTGCGTGAAAGCACGTTGGCTTTCTTAGAGGGTGCCCAACCGTCCGACTTAAAAGAAGACGTTTCCTCCTCCCACTTCTCTCAAGATGAAGAGGATGAAGATGATGAGGAAGAAGAAATTATTGTAGAGCAACCCGTCAAAAAAGATGCCAAAACCAAAACCCCTACTTTAGACGAATATACCCGTGATTTAACGGCGCTGGCCGAAAAGGGAGCCTTGGACCCTGTCATCGGGCGCGAAGACGAAATTGAACGTTTGGTACAGATTTTGGCCCGACGCACCAAAAATAACCCCGTCTTAATCGGAGAACCGGGGGTAGGCAAGACCGCTATTGTAGAAGGCCTTGCACAAAAAATGGCCTCGGGCGATATTTCCGACGTGTTAAGCGGCAAACGTCTTTTGGGGTTGGACCTAGCTTCCGTGGTAGCAGGCACCAAGTACCGCGGTGAATTTGAACAGCGCCTCAAAAACATCATTGACGAAGCCGCTGCCGACCGCAACAGCATTATTTTCATTGACGAGCTCCACACCCTGATCGGAGCCGGTGCGGCCGAAGGGTCTATGGACGCGTCCAACATGCTTAAACCCGCCTTAGCACGCGGAGAAATACAATGTATCGGCGCCACCACCTTTGACGAATACCGCAAGTATATTGAGTCCGATACCGCTTTTGAGCGCCGCTTTCAGCCCGTTACGGTAGAGCCGCCCGATGTGCAGCAAACGGTTACCATTTTGTCCGGTATCCGCCCGAAATTTGAAGAACATCATAAAGTGTTTTTTACTGATGATGCCGTACGTGCCGCAGCTGCCATTGCAGACCGCTATATCACCGACCGCGCCATGCCGGACAAAGCCATTGACCTCTTTGATGAAGCCGGTGCACGCGCGCGCCTAAAAAACTCCGCCATGCCGGCAGATGTGCGTGAACAACAACGCAAATACCAAGCCGCCGTGGCCGAAAAAGATCAGGCCATCCGCAACCGTGAATTTGAAAAAGCCACTCAGCTCAAAGCCAACGAAGAAGCTTTGAAAAAACAATTAGACGAGTTAAAGGCCAAGTGGCAGGAAGAACGCAATAACCGCCGCGTGGAAGTGACGGAAGAAGATATTGCCATCGTAGCTTCCAAATGGACGGGCATTCCCGTTACGCGCCTGACGCAAAGTGAAACTGACAAAATTTTACACATGGAAGAACACCTGCACAAGCGCATTATCGGCCAAGAAGAGGCCGTGCGTGCCGTTTCGCAGGCTATTCGCCGCAACCGCACGGGACTGGGCAATCCGCACCGTCCGATTGGCGGTTTCCTATTCTTAGGTCCCACCGGTGTGGGTAAAACAGAGCTTGCCAAAAGTTTGGCTTCTTTCTTGTTCGGAGACGAAGACGCCATGGTGCGTTTGGATATGTCTGAATACATGGAAAAATTTGCCGTTTCCCGCTTAATCGGTGCCCCTCCGGGCTATGTGGGCTATGAAGAAGGCGGCCAACTGACCGAGGCCGTCCGCCGCCGCCCTTACAGCGTGGTGGTACTTGACGAGCTTGAAAAGGCACACCCCGATATTTACAATATCTTATTGCAAGTGTTGGACGAAGGGTCTTTGACCGATAATTTAGGGCACAAAGTAAGCTTTAAAAATTGCGTGATTATCATGACATCTAACGTCGGAGCGCGCCAAATTACCAACAAAGGCAACAGCTTAGGCTTTACCGCTTCGGCCAGTGAAGAGCAACAACATGCCGAAATGCGCCAACACGTCATGGACGAAGTGAAGAAAACCTTCAATCCGGAATTTATCAACCGTATTGACGAAATTGTGGTTTTCCACTCTTTGGGCAAACAGCATATCGGACAAATTTTGGATCTCTTGCTCAGCAAAGTAGAGGCTAAGCTGACCGAACGCCAATTAACTCTAAAGCTGACCCAAGAGGCCAAAGAGTTCCTGATTGCCGAAGGTTATGACGAAAAATACGGCGCAAGACCGCTGCTGCGCACTGTCCAACGGCTGCTGGAAGACCCGTTGGCTGAAAATATTTTGGTACAACAGTACCCCGCAGGTACGCAAATTATTGTAGACTTAGAGAAAGAAAACCATAAGCTTGGTTTTTCACGCGCAACCGCTGTGGAAACGGTGGCTTAATCGTTTTTTATCTATCTTGGAGGATTTATGGACGCAAACAAACAAAAAGCATTAGATTTAGCCCTAGGCCAAATTGAAAAAGCCTTCGGCAAAGAAGCCATTTCTATTTTAGGAAACGCCAATGTAAAAAAAGTGGACGCCATTCCTACGGGTGCTTTGTCTTTGGACTTAGCCTTGGGTGTGGGCGGCATTCCCCGCGGACGCGTAATTGAAATTTACGGTCCCGAAGCCGGCGGTAAGACTACCCTTTCTCTGCACGTAGCCGCGCAAGCGCAAAAGAACGGCGGTGTGGTGGCCTTTATTGATGCCGAACACGCGTTAGACCCCGTGTATGCCACCTCTATCGGTGTGAACGTGGACGAACTTTTAATCTCTCAGCCCGACAGCGGCGAACAAGCCTTGGAAATCGCTGAAAAATTGGTCCGCTCAGGCGCGATTGATTTGATTGTGATAGACTCTGTGGCTGCCCTTGTACCGCAAGCGGAAATTGAGGGTGAAATGGGCGATTCTCACGTCGGCTTACAAGCCAGACTCATGAGCCAAGCCTTGCGCAAACTCACCAGCATTTTGAATAAAACCAAAACGAGTATTATTTTCATTAACCAGCTCCGCCAAAAAATCGGTGTCATGTTCGGTAATCCCGAAACTACACCGGGCGGTTTGGCTTTGAAATTTTACTCTTCCGTGCGTATTGATGTACGCCGCATTGAAAACCTGAAAAAAGGCGACGAAATCATTGGTACCCGTGTGCGCGCCAAAGTAACCAAAAACAAAGTAGCCCCCCCGTACCGCCAAGCCGAGTTCACCATGCTCCACGGCGAAGGAATTTCCCGCGAGGCCTGCCTTTTAGATAAAGGGGTGGAAGCCGGTATTTTGGATAAAAGCGGCAGTTGGTTTATCTATGGAGATGAAAAACTGGGCCAAGGTGCGGAAAATGCCCGCCAATATTTAAAGGACAATCCGCAGTTGGCGGCCGAAATTGAGGACAAATTGTACGTCAAATATTTAGGCCACCATTACGACGGCTCCAAAGCCCCCAAAGCCGAAGATGCCGACGCGCCTGCCAAAAAAGGTAAGAAATAAGTTTGAAACAAAAATAGAAAACTGAAAATCAGCATGAAAAACAACACCCCGCTTTTTGCGGGGTGTTTATTTAAGGAATAACATATTCATTTGGGTTCTGCAAACCCCCACGCTTTTTTCCACCCAAACTTCGACAGATCTTATCACCCAATTCCCCATAAGCCAAACATGTAAAATGTCCGGCCACAACAGTATCTGGATCAGAAGGAAGATAATAAGAAATTACATAATAGTTTTCATCTGAAACGTTATTACGACCAGCATCTGTACTATTAACATCTATACAGTAGCTCCAATTTTTAGTTTCTCTACACATACCATCGTCATTTTCTTCGCCAGTAATTTCTATATCTAATTCACTAAAATAGTGAGGTAAAGATCCGTTAGCCAAGCGATATACTTCTCTAGCATTAGCAATGTTTTTTATAATAGGCATAGCCTCCGCTACACGGGCTTTTTCTACTGCCATGGTATACTGAGGCAAGGCAATGGCAGACAAAATGCCGATAATCAGCACCACAACCAATAATTCAATCAGCGTAAAACCACCGGTATTGTTTTTAAAAATATTTTTCATGTTTTTTCTCCTTTTTGCTTCAATTTTCTTTCAGAAAAATTGTAGCAAAAAAAAAAAAACCAGTCAAGTCTTGGGGCACTTTTCCCCCTTTTTTGCCAACCGACCAAAAACTATTTTCCACAAAAGGGTTAAAGTTTTATATAATAAATAGGAAGTTTTTCCGTACCGATTTTTTGCTGGTTATACAGAAGGTGGTGAAAAAGTAAATGGTTTTTGTGAAAGTTAGAGATGCCGAACACTTAGAAGAGGCTCTCAAACGCTTCAAACGCGAATGCGAAAAAAACGGCATTCTCAAGGAAATCAAACGCCGCGAGACCTACATGCCCCCCAGCGTGAAGCGCAAAATTAAATCTCAAGAAGCGCAACGTCGCGCCCGCCGCACCAAACGTCGGCGCTATTAATTCAAGCAGTTTTCAGGCAATAGTCCGAGGGTAACCGAGGGCTATTGCCTTCTTTAGCATGTGCACGCGCGAGCGCATACGCGCGTACGATACATCGACGGTAAAACACGTTATGGATCAAAACACAGTCGAAAAAATAAAGCAACGCTTAGACATTGTGGAATTTGTCCGCCAATATGTGCCTCATTTGAAAAAAGCGGGCAAAACATGGAAGGCTTGCTGTCCTTTTCACAAAGAGAAAACTCCCTCTTTCACCGTCAGCAGCGAAAAGGGCCTGTTTTATTGTTTCGGTTGTCAAAGCGGCGGAGATATTTTTGATTTTCTGATGAAAGTAGAAAATCTTTCTTTCTACGAAGCGATGTGCAAACTGGCCGATTTGGCCGGAGTAGAGTACAAGCCTTCTCATGGCTTATCCGCAGACGAGCAAAAACGCATTGATGCGCGCAAAACGTTGGACTTTGCCAAAAACTTTTTTCATAAAAACTTAATGACTGTCGGCGGAGAGTTTGCCCGTAATTACGTAAAAGGGCGCAACTTAACCAAAGAAACCGCGCAAAAATTTGAATTGGGCTTTGCTAAAAATGATGCCACCGCCCTGTGCCGCGAAGCGCAAAATGCAGGATACACACCGCAGCAACTCAAAGACGTCGGCCTTTGCGCGCTGACCTCTTACGGGCCGCGCGATTATTTCCGCGGACGTTTGATTTTTCCGATTATTAACCAACGCGGAGAAACCGTCGGTTTCGGCGGACGTATTTTGGCCGAAGGGGAACCGAAGTATTTGAACTCCCCCGAAACGTTGCTCTTTAACAAAAGCCAAGTACTCTACGGTATCAACTTTGCAGGCCCTGCCATACGCAAAGCGAGCCGAGCGGTGCTTTTGGAAGGGTATATGGACGTGATTGCCTGCCATCAGGCCGGCTTTGAAAATACGGTAGCTCCGTTGGGCACCAGCTTGGGCGAAGATCATGCCCGCCTGCTCAAACGCTACACCGATAACGTGGTCGTACTTTTTGACCCCGATACCGCCGGTATCAAAGCGGCTTTGCGCGGAGCACTCATTTTAATTGAACAGGGGTTATTCGTCAAAGTAGCCTCTTTGTCTGAGGGGTTGGACCCTGATGAGTACATCACTAAATACGGCAAAGAAAAATTTGAATATGTGTTGGACCACGGGCAAGATTTGATAGAGTTTCACACCAAGCTGCAGTTAGATTTATATCCGCAACCGCTGCAACCGCAAGCCAAAACGGCGGTAGTGAATGAATTGGTAGAAACGCTTTTAAAACAACCCGACCCGATTGTACGCAGAGAATGGGTGAAATACGTGGCCGAAAGAGTAGGGGTGGACGAAGCTTTGGTACTGGAAAGAGTGCGCAGCAAAGAATATGCCGCTACACGCTTTCAACAGCGTTTCCAAGCGCAAAAACCTGTTGCACAACCCACCGCACAGCAAGTACGCAATGCCGCAGAGGAAAATTTGACGGGGTGGCTCTTGCGCTATCCGCAGCACGCGGGCCAAAGCGCGCAACTGGCCGATTTATTTGAAAATAGCACTTTGGCCGAGCTTTTAAAGGCCGTCTGCCAAGCTGCTGCAGAAAACCCGCAATCCGAAGGATTTTTGGACCGTGTGTGCCGTATTGCTCCGCAAACGGCCAACTTGGCAGCGCGCCTGATGATGACGGAGCTGCCCAAAGATTTTCAACCGCAGCGCGATATTGCCGCGTGCCAAAAAGCCGTGGAAAAAGAAGCCCTGCAACGGCAATTAAATGCCGTCAGACAACAGATTAAAACTGCCGGTGCCGGTCAGGTACCCACGCAGCTGCTCAAAAAAATGACTGAGCTGCAAAACAGATTAAAAAATTAACGGATAGAGGTAAATAACAAATGGCAAATACCGGAAACAAAGCATTAAAAGAATTGGTAGAACTGGGCCAAGAAAGCGGCATGATTTCCCTAGACGAAATCAACCGTTCCCTCAGTTCCAACCTCATGAGTGCCGAAGAAATTGACGGTTTGATGGGCACTTTGGAAGATAAAGGCATTCAAGTAGTAGATGACAAGAAATCTAAATCCGCTGAAAAAGAAATCATGACTGAAGACTGGTCCTCCAGTCCGGACATTTCTAACTCTATCCGCATGTATTTGTCCGAAATGGGCCGCGTACCCCTTTTGTCCCGTGATGAAGAAATTACCTTAGCCCGCAATATCCGCGAACGTGAAAAAGAATTGCGCAAATTGGTGTTGGAGTCTCCCATCACCATGCGCGAAATCTGCAACTGGGAAGAACTGGTGGACCAAGAAGAAATGACCACCAAAGAGTTAATGCCTCGCGGTAAACGCACCACGCGCGAGCTTAACAACATGCGTAAAAAACTTAAAGAAGCGGCCCAATTTATCGGCAAACGCGAGCAGGAAATCACCAAACTGATGAAAGAATTGCGCGATGAAAACATCTCCGACAAAAAACGCAACCGCAATATTGAACTGTTGGAAGAAAAACAAAAAGAAGTGGTGGCGCGCATCATTAAACTTAATTTAAACCAAAATAAAATCAAACGTCTGACCAATAAAATCAAAAACTTAGCAGACCGCTTAACCGAAACTCGCAACGACATGGAACGTTTTGACGAATATTTCGGCACTTATGCAGACGTAAAAAAATTGGTCAATTCTTTTAAAAACAAAAAGATTTCCGAAAAAGAATTTAAAAAGAAAACCAAATTTACCATTGAAGAATTAGAAAGAGCCCTCACCAACATTGAAGGTGTGCGCGCACGTCATGAACGCATGGCCGAGGCTTTGCCCATGACGGAAAGAGAGTTCTTGTCTTTCAATGACCGCATTATTTTCTTTGAAAATATGATTTTGCAAGACAAGCTTAAACTCATCAAAGCCAACTTGCGCTTGGTGGTATCTATCGCCAAGAAGCACGTCAACTCCAATTTAGAGCTTTCTGACCTCATTCAAGAGGGCGGTTTGGGCCTGATGAAAGCGGTAGAAAAATTTGAATACAAACGCGGTTTCAAATTCTCCACCTATGCCACTTGGTGGATCCGCCAAAGCATCAACCGCGCTATTGCCGACCAAGCAAACACTATTCGCATTCCGGTACACATGAAAGAGTTGGTTTCCAAATTGACCAAAGTAACCAACAAATTCCGCCAAGAACACGGCAAGGAGCCTACGCTAGAAGATTACGCTAAAACCTTGCGCCTGTCCATGGAAAAGGTGAAAAGTGTGCTTAAAATCATGCAAGACCCGATTTCTCTCTCCACCCCTATCGGTGAAGACGAAGACTCCAACTTGGAAGATTTTATTGAAGATAAGAGCGGGCCGACGCCTACTACGTCTGCGGCTGATTTCTTGCGCAAACAAGAAGTGGCCGACGTATTGGCTACCCTGTCTGAGCGCGAAGCCAAGATTATCCGCTTGCGCTTTGGGATTGATTCGGGCTATCCGCGCACCTTGGAAGAAGTGGGTAAAATGTTTAACGTAACGCGCGAACGCGTGCGCCAAATTGAAGCCAAGGCCATTCGCAAGCTGCGCCACCCCAGCCGTACCAAGATGTTAAAAGATTACCAAGAGTAGAAACAAAACCCCCCGCCAAAAGCGGGGGTTTTTGTAGCAAATGCTCCCTTTAAGAGAGCTAGGAGAATTTTACTTTAAAAAATATTTATTTCCGTCTTTTACTCCACCAATCATTTTGCAATACTTGGTGGCAATAGCAGCATTGCTTTCACCCGTGCAGTAAATGCGACCCTTATAAGCACCGTCATCAGCTGTAGCATAAGAAGAATAAAAATAAATATTAATACTCTTTCCGTTCGGCAAAGGGACTTGATACTGCACTTTTCCACCTGATTGTATTTTGTACATCTTTTGACTGGCTTTTCCGGCGTCGTAATAAATAGAATCAGTAGATTTTAATTTTTCATACGGATTGCCGTCTTTATCGGTATATCCAGGAGGAATACCCAAGGTCAAATTGTCATAAACGGCCGTAAAGCCGCTATTGGCCATATAGTATTCGTCCAAAGACATGGCAATGCTGCGCCCAATGTTCACGCCCGTTAAAATGCGGGTTTTAGTAACGGCTTTCTCATATTGAGGAAGCGCCACCGCCGACAAAATACCGATAATCAGCACCACTACCAACAGTTCTATCAAAGTAAAACCTTTTTTCATAATTACCTCCTTAAAATCTCTATTTAAGCAATAAATTATTTTACCTTTTTTTCAAACCATTTCAACAAATCAGCACGCAAAGCATTTATATAGTGCTCTTGTTGCTCAGCTTGGACTTGCACTTCCAATTTGGCAAAAGACTCTGTGGAATCAAAGGACAGATTTTCCATTTCAAAGCCGGCCCATTCCTCATATTCTAAGGCTCTTGTCTTATCAAACAACATGTGGACTACTTTTTCAGGGAGAACCAAGCTATCCCCTTCTCCGTAATCTAAAACGCCGCCTTGCTTTGAATAAAAAACCGCCAACATAGAGTGATATTTTCCGTCTCCGCCAAAGTATGCTTCATATTGTTGACCGGGGAAATGACGCCATTTTTTATTTTTCCAAGCAGGGGTCCACACCTCGGCCAAGGCCACTTTTTCCCCTCGCACAACAAGACGGGTTTTCTTGTCATATATGTATGAATAATAAACATTTTCTCCTGTACTCGCACGTGCCCACACGGGGCGGCCGGAAGCATCTTTTTTAAACACTTCTTCTTGAATGGCCGCAAACGGATCAATATTAGTTTGTAAATCCATTTCAAAAGAACTTTGTACCGCAAGACTCCCTTTTTGCATAGAGGTCAATATCCATTTTCCGATTTCTGCATCATACTCAATATGGTACGGGCTGGCCGCTAACACTTTTCCATGGCTGTAATAGTCCGAAGAGTCTTTGCAAAAACTGCGCCAACCGGTATCTCCCCCACGGCTGGTGCCAAGCGTAATATCAATCAAATTAACAATACCGTCAGCATCATCACAAGTCAAGGAAGAATTGCTTTCCATAATGCTTTCCGCCGGCTTGGAAGAATGATACACGGCATGGGTATTATTATCTCTGGCAAAAGCATATTGATCGCTTAAGCCCAAAGAATGCCCGATTTCATGTAAAGCAGCTTCTTCGGTAAATTCAGAGGAACCAAATAAAAGGTTTAACGGGAAACTATCTTTTGGAATATAAATATGCGGGATAAAATCATTATTTTTTTGCCCAAAAAAGTAACAGCCCGCTCCCAACCCGTCACAAGCTGCCAAAACCTCTTTACGGCTCATCACGGAAAAATCAATATCTCGCTCTTGTGCAGAAAATTGCACTTTAATACCGCGGTCCAAGATGGGCAAAACATCAGAAAATTCAGTTTGTCTTTTTTGATTGAGGATTAGTTTGGCGGTATAAGAAAACCACTCTTTGTAGGAGTCTTCTATCAATTTCTGCACAGAATTTCTTTTCTTTTCGTCTTCTTCTTTCAGCATCAATTTCACCACTACAGGCTTTCCGCGCAGAATTTGACGCATCAAATATTTTTCTCCGACGGCAGATTTTTTGCCCTCTTTTACAGGCTCATAATAATCAGACACAAGCCCCCACTGCCCACCCAAAAGTGCGCAGCTTACGGTTAAAAGGAGAAAAGAAAATATTATTTTTTTCATATAGATAGTATAGTCGTAAAGGTATATTTTACCAGTAAAATTATTTTTCTTTTTTAAAGGCATCTCTTAAAAATTCTTCCACCAACGGTCTGGCCCCCAAACCGGCGGCAATGGCAAAAGCCAAACCAAACGAAGCCAAAATGACTACAGCCACATTGTTGACTATCTGGCTGGCAATACCCAAATTTTCCACCGCCACAAGCCCAAAGAAAAACACCACAAAACCATATACGGCACGGGCCAGCACCACCCCTCCCTTTAGTCCGTTTACCTTGGAGGAATTTTCCATAATATTAGACAGTAGCTTCCCAAGCAAAAGACCGGCAAATAAAATAACCACCGATACAAAAAGTGTAGGGATAAACTCTAAAAATCGGGTAAACAGATCGCGGATAATCGTCAGGTGAAGCACGTCTGAGCCCAGCACCACCGCATAAAAAATAACCGCCCAAGCTAATACAAAAGAAATAATATATGTGGGAGACTTGCCCAGACCAAAACGCATGCACAGTTCATTAATACCCAGTTTGGCCGTTTTATCATCAAAAGAAATTTTATTTAACAGTTTTTTGACATAAGAACCCACAAAACGAGATAAATACAATCCCACCACCAAAATCAAAAGAGCCGCCGCCAAAGAGCCCAAAACACGGCCCGTTTGTTCGGCTAAAGATACTAAATGTTCGCTTATATTTGCGGAAATGGTTTCTAAGTTCATACACCCTCCTTTTCTGTATTCTATCAAATATTGGTAAAATAAACGTATGAGCAGCCTGCAATATTTAAAAGGAATCGGACCGGCCAAAGCCAAACTGTTTGAACGGTTGGAAATTTTTTCCGTGGCGGACCTTTTGCATTATTATCCACGTACTTATCAGGACCGTCGTGAAAATGCCCCCAATGCCGGTTTAAATCCGCCGTCTTTGACCGTGTTTAAAGGCCGCGTATTACGCGTGCAAAATATTCCCGCCCGATCGGTACTGATTTTTAAAGCTTTCTTAGTTGACGAACAAAATCACCAACTAGAATGTACTTGGTTTAAAAAACGCACTTTTGGGAGTTTCCGTTTTGATCCTTTTGGGGCACTGAAAAAAGATTTTAAGATGAATGCCGAAATCTGGGTTATCGGAAGAAAAGAAAACAAAAATAATTTTTTTGATAATAAAATTACCGTAGAGGAATATTACTCCGTATCCGATCCGCAAGCTGCTTGGCACGCGGGCAGAATTACCCCTATTTACGGACTTACCGAAGGCCTGACAAACAAACAGTTTCGCCAATTTATGCAGCAGGCATTACGCGAAAGCGAAGCCAAAAAGGAGCCTGATATTTTACCTCCTTTTTTGGCAGAAAAAAGAAAATTTTTAGGCAGTAATCAAGCTTTGCGGGCTGTTCACTTTCCCAATAGTTTAGCCGAGTTGGAAAATGCTCGCTCACGGCTTGCGTATGAGGAATTCTTACTCTTGGCTACCGCATGGGGTATTAAACGCACCCAACATAAAGTAGCTGCCAAAGATTACAAATATGAAATCAAAAAACATCTTTTGACCCCTTTTCGTCAAAATTTGGGTTTTGAATTTACCAATAGTCAAAAAAAGGTTATTAACGAAATTTTGACTGATTTGCAATCTGCGCTGCCCATGAACCGCCTGCTACAAGGTGATGTAGGGTCCGGAAAGACCATTGTGGCGCTAAGTGCAATGCTGTTGGCTGCAGAAAACGGCTATCAAAGCGCTTTAATGGCCCCGACGGAAATTTTGGCGGAGCAACATTTCCTGACTTTTCAGAAACTCTTAAAAAAACTAAAAGTACCCGTGGCCGTTTTGACCTCCAGCACCAAAACCGCCGAGCGGAAAAAAATCTTGGCAGGGTTAGCCGATGGGTCTATTTCCATGGTGGTAGGCACACACGCTTTGATACAAGACGACGTAAAATTTAACAATTTAAAACTCGCCGTTATAGATGAGCAGCACCGATTCGGTGTCAAACAACGTGGCAAACTTAAGGAAAAAACTGCCCGTTTGGACCTCTTAACCATGACCGCCACCCCTATCCCGCGCACTTTGGCTCTGGCCTTTTACGGAGATTTAGCCGTCTCCACACTGACAGAGCTTCCACCGGGACGGCAACCCATTAAAACGCGCCAAGCCGATGAGTACCAAGCTCATCACCTAATAGAAGAAGAGGTAAAAAAAGGCCGCCAAGCCTACGTCGTTTATCCATTAATTGAAGAGAGCGAAAGCATTTCCGCCAAAGCCGTTACCGAAGAATTTGAAAAATTAAAAAAAGTTTTTCCGCAATTTAAACTTACCATGTTGCATGGACAAATGAGCCGCACTGAAAAAGAAAGCGTGATGAAAGATTTTGCCTCCCATAAAACGGATATTTTGGTAGCCACACCCGTGATTGAAGTAGGCATAGACGTGCCGAATGCCACCGTGATGGTTATTCAAAATGCAGAGCGTTTTGGACTAGCCAGCTTACATCAATTACGCGGAAGAGTAGGGCGCGGAGAATATGAAAGTCATTGTATTTTAGTGGCAGAACATAAGGGAAGCCTTGCACGCGAACGGCTAGGTATTATTTGCGATACTTGCGACGGATTTAAAATAGGCGAGCGGGATATGCAACTGCGCGGACCGGGGGAGATCTTGGGTACGCGCCAAAGTGGCGAATTGGAATTTAAAGCCGGAGATATCTTAAAAGATCAAAATATTTTACAATGGGCCATTGAAGACAGAGATGAACTTTTGACGAATGACCCCTTGCTCCAAAACCCCCAACATGCGGCTTTCAAAGCACGTCTGTTGGAGTTATATCAAAAGAATTGGCACTTGATAGATCTGAGCTAATTTTATAGGAAATAAATATGCGCAATTTTATCCTTTTCTTCTTTTTGTGCTTTTTTTCCGTTTTCTCCTTTGCCAAAACAAAAGCAGAAAAGCGAGTGATTACTTGCGCCAAACAGGGACTGCTTTCTTGTTTGAAAGAGGAAATCAAAAAAGACAAACACACCCAATTTACTTTAGATGATAACAACAATACCCTACTGGTGTTAGCCGCCGCCAACGGCCACAACCAAGCCTTGAGATTTTTGTCCGATGAATGGCCCAAATGGTTCATAGCCAACAAGCAAGGCCGCAACGCGCTGCACATGGCCATTATTGCCAATCATTACGACACCGCTCAATTGGTAGTACATTTGGTAGATCAAGATTGGGACAGTGATATCAAACGTTTTATTAATACCGCTGATGTTAAAGAATTGGCTACTCCCTTGCATTGGGCGGCTTATCGCTGTCAACGAGATTTATATCAATTTTTAGTAGAATATGGGGCCAACCCCAAAGCGCGCGACAAAGAGTTTCGCACACCGGAAGATATCTTGGCCGCTTGCCATGCGGAAAAGACCGAAAAAGAATCTGTTCCCGATAACAAAAAAGCCTCCTGATCGGAGGCTTTTTATTTGTTTTAATAGATTTATTTATCTTCCAATCTGGGAAATAGCGGAGCATATTTCTCAATTTTCCCAGCAGCCAAACGGCGTTGCATTTCTTGGGCCACGGTAGGCATAAACGGCTCAATCCATTTGGAAATAAAGCGCAAACCACATACCAGCTCCAAGAGCACAGAGGCGGCGGCCTCTTTGTCAGTTTTAGCCAGTTCCCACGGCTTCTTTTCATCTACCAATTTATTAAGTTCACCGGCAAAACCGTAAATATTTTCCAATACTTTATCAAAAGCCAACTCATTGTACTGGGCATCAATAGCGGCGGCTACTTCCAAAGCGCGTTTTTCGGTAGCAGAGCCGGCGGCGGCCGTTTCGGGCAAATCGCCCACGTTTTTGGCGGCCATATTTAAGGTACGGGAAAGCAGGTTTCCGATATTGTTAGCTAAGTCCGAATTGTAACGATTTTTAAAACTCTGCATGGAAAAATCGCCGTCTTGGCCGAAGGGTACTTCGCGGAACAGGAAGGCACGTACCGGATCTACGCCATATTTTTCGGCCAGTTCCACAGGGTTAACCACATTGCCCAAAGATTTGGACATTTTTTCCCCTTCCACCGTCCACCAACCATGAGCAAACACTTTGGTCGGTAACGGCAAGCCCAAAGCCATCAACATAGCAGGCCAAATAACGCTGTGGAAACGGAAAATTTCTTTCCCCACCATATGCAAATTAGCCGGCCAAAAATCTTCAAATTTCTCAGCTCCGATTTTTTTGAGTTGTTCTTCGTGTTCGGCTTTATCTTGGCAAATCAAAGTACCCAAGCCGGTGGCGGAAACATAGTTAATCAAAGCATCAAACCACACATATACCGTATGGGCAGGGTCAGACACCACGGGTACACCCCATTTTACTTTGGTGCGGGTAACGGACAAGTCACGCAAACCGCCCTTAACAAAATTAATAATTTCGTTGGCACGGTATTTGGGACTTAAAAAGTCCGGATTGTCGGCATAAAATTTAAGCAAAGCATCTTGGTATTTGGAAAGCTTGAAGAAGTAGGTTTCTTCGTGCACTTCAGTCAAAGGACGTTTATGCACGGGGCAGATGCCGCCTTCCAACATTTCACTTTCGTCATAATATTGCTCACAAGACAAACAATACTTGCCCGAATAAGAGCCTTTGTAAATATCACCTTGTTTTAAGAGTTTCTCAAAGATAGCCTGCACCACGTGTTCGTGCTTGGCATCAGTGGTACGAATAAAATCGTCATAAGAAATATTTAAGGCCTTCCACATTTCTTTGTATTGTCTAGACACATTATCGGTCCATTCTTTGGGGGAAACACCTTGGGCAGTGGCAGATTTTTCAATATTGGCACCGTGTTCATCCGTACCCGTCAAAAAATGCACATCTACGCCTTGTTGGCGTTTATAGCGAGACAAAATATCCAAAGCAATCGTCGTATAAGCATGACCGATATGCGGCACGGAATTGACGTAATAGATAGGGGTGGTAACAAAAAATTTCTTACTCATTTTCTTCTCCGTCAGCCAAAGAGCTCTATTTGGCATTTATCCAAATTCATCAAGGCTGTTTCTACCGTCAGCGCAGGGGATACATTGCGCAAAACGGCTGTTTTGTAATTTTCTAACTTCTTTAAAATCTGTTGTAAGTTTTGGCGTTGAGCAGGGGTTTCTTCTTTTACCCATGCTTTGTGTACGGCCAAAATCAAGACGTCCATTATCGCTTGTGCCTGTTGACGAGCGGCCACTACTGTGCGGGGCAAAGCCGCTGCCACCGCGGCAGGCCATGCAGGCCCCTGTGGGGCCGACTGTAAAAGATCCAGCGCCTCTGCCGAACGAAGCGCGCGCGTAACAGAGCCCTGTCCGTATTGTGCGGCCAAAGCGGCATTTTCCGTTTCCGGAGCTACCTGCTCTACAAGTTGCGCCACCGTATTTTGCGTAAGCGGAGCAAACTGCAAAGGCTGACAGCGCGATAAAATCGTTTTAAGCATAGAGGCTTTTTTATCCGTCAGCAAAATCCATACTGTTTTTTGCGGAGGTTCTTCAATAAATTTCAGCAAGGCATTGGCCGCTTCTGCCTGCATGCTTTGGGCTTCATCTACGATAAATACTTTCCAACCGCCTACGGCACTTTTCTGTTGGCTTTTGGCAGTAATATCGCGAATAGTGTCCACCTTTATGCGTTGTTGCTTAGCCAGTTCTTTTTCCAATTCTTCTTCATAATTTTTGTCATTGGGTTCTTTTTTAAGTTCCAGTCTGGCCTGATACAAAAAATCTGCCAACACTACATCGGCATATCTGCCGGCCGCTATGGAACGGCAATGCTCGCACACTCCACAGGCATCCCCCTCTTGGCGGGCGATGAAATCTTGACAATTTAGTGCCTTGGCAAACTCCAAGGCGGCTTTTTTCTTGCCCACACCCGACGGACCGCAAAAAAGCATAGCTTGCGGCACATGGCCCAGTACGCTTTTTTTGAGGTACGCTGTAGCGGCGGCTTGATCTAAGACTTCACTGAAGGACATAAATCTGTAATATGGTGCTCTTTTAAAAGAGCAATCACTTTTTCCCGAATAACATCTACATCACCGTCGGCATCAATTAAGTGGGCGTTTTCGGTGCGGCCCACCATATTCTTATATCCGCGGCGCATATTTTCTCTAAATTCTCTGTCTTCTCTTTCTAAGCGGTCAGAGAACAAATATTCCCCACGAGTAGAGAAATATTTATCTGACATTAAAAACACCAACGTCAAATCCGGCTTAAGGCCCGTGGTGGCGATATGATTGAGCGTTTCAATCATATCCAAATCTAAGCCGCGTGCGTACCCTTGGTAGGCGCAAGTAGACATGGTATAACGTTCACAAATCACAATTTTCCCCTCTTGCAGAGCGGGAATAATTTTCTCTTGCGTGTGTTGGGCGCGGCTGGCTTCGTAGAGCATCAGTTCGGCCACGGGGCGAATGTCCAAGTCCGGCTCTAATACAATTTGACGAATCTTTTCTGCTGCCGGTGTGCCGCCCGGTTCGCGCGTGAGCACCACATCAAACCCCTGCTCTAATAAATAATTGTAAAGTAATTTAGCTTGGGTAGATTTACCGCAACGGTCCGGCCCTTCTAAAACAATAAATTTTCCTCTCATATTAAGAAATCCCTTCTTTAGATGTTACAATTTGCAGCTCTCCTGCTTCGGGGCGCGTCCAGCGGCTGGCACGGATATCCGCGAGCATAGGCTCCATTTTTCCTTGAGCAGTAATGATTAAATCTACCATTTCGCGGTAAGCACCGTCTCCGCCGTTTCTGGAAGTAATAAAATGAGCCGCCTCTTTTACCACCGCTACGGCATTGGGCACGGTAACGGCAAGACCCACTTTTTCCAGTAGCGGCAAATCAGTCAAATCATCTCCCATAAAAGCTACTTCTTCGGCAGTAATGTTTTCCCGTTTGAGTACATCTTGTAGCGGGCCTAATTTAGTTAAAAATCCTTGGTAAAAGTAGTTCATACCCAAATTACGGGCACGGTTTAAGGTAGTTTCATGGCGCCGTCCGGTAATGATGCCGCTTTTGATGCCGCCACTACGCAACATCATCACGGCAATGCCGTCTTGGGCATTGAAAGATTTAATTTCTTCCACGCGGCCTTCGGGCGTAAGGAAAAAATGCAGCTTTCCGTCCGTCCAAATGCCGTCCACATCAGTAAGTACCACTTTGATTTTGCGCGCACGCGCCAAGAGCTCTTCATTCATACTTTTATTATAGCAAAAAGCCCCGCTGCTAAGCGGGGCGAAAATGGAAGAAAAAGCTAAGGCAACTTGTATGTATTACAGCCGCTACAGGTGCCGTGTCCCGTAGTGCCTGTTTTTACTCCGCCGAGTGCTTTGCACAGTCCCACTCCATTCTTATAAGATTCAAAGCTCCAACATTCAGTTTTCTCTTTTCCCGGCTCAAACCATCGGGCATAAGCCACCTTTTCTGATTCATTGATTACATAAAAACAAACAATATATGTTGTGTTTAAGTCACAGTAAGAACGGTCCGTTCCGATATATCCCAATTCTACATTCTGATCCGTCCAATCTCCGGGCTTTTCTATATCCATATCGCTCCAATATAGCGGGCCTTGTCCGTTAGCCATATAATACCGAGAGGCGGCATCTGCAAAAGAACGAGCAATAACCTGTAATTGAACATATTTGGAACGCAAAACGGCTTTATTATATTGCGGAAGCGCAACGGCAGACAATATTCCAATGATTAACACTACTACTAAAAGTTCTATCAAAGTAAAACCTCTTTTCATTTTTCTCTCCTTTTAAACGTGTTTAAGACTCACCAAACAGCCTTTTAAATTTGACCGTCCGACCCGACCCCGAAATTGTAGCAAAAAAAAAATCTGTCAAGTATTAGCACACTTTTTAACAAATAAACAGCAAAAAATCTATAATATTTGTAATATTATGTTAACTATCAAAAGAGACCCCTGAATGGACGCATTACTGGAAGATTTTAAAAATCATTTAACCTTTGAACGTCAACTCAGCCCCAATACCCAAAAAGCGTATGTGGCAGACGTGGCACATTATTTTGAATATTGTGCCGCTAATGAGCTATCTCCAGACAAAGTCCCCCCTCAATTTTTAGACAGCTACACCTATCAGCTTAAGCAAAATGAAAAGTTGTCCATTCTCAGTGTTTTTCGCAAGCAAGAGGCGGTAAAATGTTTTTACAAATTCTTGCTCATTGAGGGAAAAATTCAAGAAGACCCGACCCGTTTTTTGAAATCTCCCAAATTGCCGCAGGCTTTGCCGGAGCAACTTTCGCGAGAGGAAATGGAAAGGTTGCTTTCCTACCCTGCGGAAAAATTTGATGAAATTCGCACCCTTACTATTGTAGAGCTTTTGTATGCATCAGGGTTGCGCGTGAGTGAGCTGATTAATTTAAATTTGGAAAACGTCAATACCGAAGAAGGCTGGGTGCTGGCTTTTGGCAAAGGAGGCAAACAGCGTTTTGTGCCTTTGCACCCTGCCTGCTGCCAACGGCTGAAGTATTACCTCTCCGTGCGTGAAGCGCACTTTGCCAGTAAAATAGTCGGCTCGGAGCTATTTTTAAATAACAGAGGCACCAAAATCAGCCGCATCAGCGTGTGGAAAGATTTGGCCGTTTTGGGGCGTAAGGCAGGTATTTCTCAACCTTTACATCCGCACCTTTTCCGCCATACGTTTGCCAGCCATCTTTTGCAAGGCGGAGCAGACCTGCGCAGTTTGCAGGAAATGCTGGGGCATGCCAACCTGACCACCACCCAAATTTATACGCATTTAGATGTGGGTGATTTAAAAGACAAACACAAAAAATATCATCCGCGCGGATAATATTTTATATCTCAATCCCGTGAAAATTGTTAAAATAAACGTATGAGTACAGAAAACTTTCAAGAAATTGACCAGAAACAACAAACGCGTTGGGAAAAGGAAAACCTTTTCTCTACTCCCAGACTGCCGAAAGGTAAAAAGTTTTATTGTCTGGATATGTTCCCGTATCCGTCCGGTGCGGGCTTACACGTAGGACACCCCGAAGGTTACACCGCTTCGGACATTCTAACGCGCTACAAACTAATGAACGGTTTTGATGTACTGCACCCCATGGGGTGGGACGCTTTCGGCCTGCCGGCGGAAAACTATGCTATCGCTACCGGTATCCATCCGGCCGAAACCACCAAAAAAAATGTGGACAATTTCCGTCGTCAAATCAAATCTTTAGGCCTTGCATACGATTGGAACAGAGAGACCAACACCACAGATCCCAATTATTATAAATGGACACAATGGATTTTCTTGCAACTTTTCAAAAAAGGCCTTGCCTATGAATCTACCGTGCCCATAAACTGGTGTCCGTCCTGCAAAACAGGCCTTGCTAATGAAGAAGTATTCAACGGAAAATGCGAACGCTGCGGCAGCCAAATTGAGCGCAAAAACTTGCGTCAATGGATTTTAAAAATTACCGCTTATGCCGAAAGACTTTTGGAAGACTTGGAAGGCTTGGACTGGCCCGAGAGCACCTTGGCCATGCAAAAAAACTGGATCGGCAAAAGCAAAGGGGCGGAAGTTACTTTCCAAGTGGACGGCATAAATGACAAGTTGACCGTTTTCACCACTCGGCCCGATACTTTATTCGGCGCTACTTATATGGTCGTTTCCCCCGAACACCCGATTTTAACCCGTATTGTTTCCGAAGAACAAAAAGAGGCTGTGGCCGCTTATCAGGCTGCTGCCGCCAACAAGAGCGACTTGGAACGTGCCGATTTAAACAAAGATAAAACCGGTGTCTTTACCGGCGCTTATGCCATTAACCCCGTCAATGGTAAAAAAATTCCCGTCTGGACCTCTGATTATGTACTGATGGGATATGGTACGGGGGCCATCATGGCAGTTCCCGCTCACGATGAGCGCGATTATGCCTTTGCCAAAAAATTCGGCTTAGATATCATTGAAGTAATTGCCTCTGAACAAGGGGTAGCCAACGAAGCGTTCACCGGAGACGGAGAATTGATTAACTCCGGCTTCTTAAATGGTTTGCGCGTACGCGAAAGCAAAGCCAAAATGATTGAGTGGCTGAAAGAAAAAGCTGTCGGCCAAGGAAAAACCACCTATAAACTCAGAGACTGGGTGTTTGCCCGTCAGCGCTATTGGGGGGAGCCGATTCCTCTGGTACATTGTGAAAAATGCGGTGTGGTAGCTTTGCCGGAGAGCGAACTTCCTTTACGTTTGCCCGATATGAAAAATTTTGAGCCGTCCGGTACAGGCCAATCTCCGTTGGCTAATGCCACCGAATGGCTGCATACCACCTGTCCAAACTGCGGCGGCCCTGCTTTGCGCGAGACCAACACCATGCCCCAATGGGCTGGCTCCTGCTGGTACTATTTGCGTTATATGGACCCGCACAATGACAAAGCTTTAGTGGACCCTGAAATTGAAAAAGCCTATGGCCCCGTAGATTGCTACATCGGCGGTGCCGAGCATGCCGTGTTGCACCTTTTGTATGCACGTTTCTGGCACAAAGTGCTCTATGATTTGGGAGTCGTACACACCAAAGAGCCTTTCCAAAAATTACGTCACCAAGGTATGATTTTGGCTTTCTCTTACCGTGACAAAATGGGTAATTATCACGGCTATGAAGAAATTGATTTCAAAGACGGAAAAGCTTTCTTAAAAACCACTGCAGAAGAGCTTTCCCCCATGGTAGAGAAAATGTCTAAATCTAAGAAAAACGTCATCAACCCTGATGATATTCTCTGCCAATACGGTGCGGATGCGTTCCGCATGTATGAAATGTTTATGGGGCCTTTTGAAGCCAGCAAACCGTGGGATATGAAAGGCATTGAAGGTATTGCCCGTTTCCTGCGCCGCATTGTGGCATGGAACGAAACGGTCAAATTAACCACGGCCAGCAATCCCAAAGAAATTGAAATTTTAAAGAACAAAACCGTAGCCAAGATTACGGAAGATATTGAAAATTTCCATTTCAATACGGCCATTTCCTCCTTGATGGTTTTCTTCAACGAAATCAGCAAATTGGAAGCTGTCAGCCAAGATACGTTTGATACTTTCTTAAAACTCTTGCACCCGTTTGCACCGCATATTACCGAAGAAATTTGGCAAAATAGCGGTCATACAGATTTCTTGGTACGCCAAGCTTGGCCCAAAGCTGACGCGGATATCATTGCTCAAGAAATGGTGGAAGTGGGCGTGCAAGTGAACGGAAAAGTACGCGACCGCATTAAAGTTATAGCCACCGCTTCTAAAGAAGAAATGGAAAAAGCAGCTTTAGCATCGGAAAAAGTACAAAAATACTTAGACGGTTGTGAAATCAAGAAAATTATTGTGGTGCCGGCACGTATTATCAGTATTATTGCGGTACCCAAAAAATAGGAGAACTTGATGAAAAAATTAATTTTATCTGTTTTGTGCGCTTTGTGCCTTATCGGTTGCGCCAGTGAAGGAGCTTATTATAAGCCCCAAGCCCAAATTATGCCGCAGCACATTCGCAAAATTGCCATTCGGCCTATTTTAAACAAAACAGAAATCTTTGCCATGGAAGATAAATTATATATTCGCTTGTATGATGAATTTTTGAAAAATGGCAGCTATCAGGTGGTCAACGAAAACAACGGCGCAGAGGGAGTAATCGTTACCACTATTACGCGCTATTTGAACGTGCCTATTCAATACGATAGTCAGCTCATTCCTACCGTATATAAAATGGACGTGTGGCTGGACGTGGTACTCATGGACAAATCTACCAATACTCCCGTCTGGAGAGAGCCGGCTTTCTTGGGCACACAAACCTATTCCGCCTCCACTTTACCGGGAGGGCTGACCGAGCAGCAAGCCCGCGAACGCATTTGGGAAAAACTTTCCAAAGATATTGTAAAACGTACGGTGGACGGCTTTGGTTCTGTGATGAGCGAAAGCAAAAAGAAAGTCATGCAAAATCCGCAGTATACCACCATTACCCAATAATGCCTAAATCAACGGTCAGTAAATTACAGCAAGCTTTGGCAAAAGCCATTCTTTCCCCCGTCTATTTATTAACGGGGGAAGATCTTTTTCGCAAGCAAGAAATTATCAAAAAAATTACCGCTGTAGTGCAACCGGACGATTTTAATATTTACAGTTCTTCTGCCGATAAGGCAGATTTGTCTGAAGCGTTGGCCTTAGCCAATACCGCCCCTGTTTTTTCAAATCGGCGCCTTGTGATATTGACCGGCATTGAAAAACTGCGCAAAGATCCTAAAGAGGCTGTTATCCGCTATCTGCAAAACCCTCTTGATACTACCGTCTTTATTTTGACCCATGATGACAGCAAAAAATTCAAAACCGAGAAAACTCTTTCCGCCGTGGCGGCAGAACACGGGGAACTGGTTAATTTTGATGAGCTCAAACGTGAAGATTTGGCTACATGGGTCAGAGAGCGCCTCAAGGAAAACGGTTTAACAGGAGAGTTTGAAGCGGTGGAAACATTGTGCGAAGCCGTAGGCGGAGATTTAAATGCCCTATCGCAAGAAATTGAAAAATTGGCCCTTTATACCGCAGACCGTGAAAATAAAAATATATCCAAAAGTGATGTTTTGGCGGGGGTTGGTTTTTCTAAAGAAGAAAACCCTTTTGACCTTTCTAATGCCGTGCAATACTTAAATAAAAACAAGGCAATGGCCTTGGCCGATAAACTTTTAGACAGTGGGGAAGAGCCTGTGGGTGTCTTGGGAAAGATTTCCTACCCCATACAAAAAATGGCTCGCATCAAACGCATGTCTAATGCCGGCATGGCTCCGGCAGAAATTACGCGTGCGGCAGGACTGATGTTTTGGGAGACTGCTCTGGTGAACAATGCACGCAATTTCCCGTCTGAAGATATTTTCTTAAAAACCTTAGACCGCATTATAGAAACTGACAAAGCTTTCAAAACCTCTACTGTCGCAGATCCTAAAACGGCGATCAAAGGGATTTTAATGACCTTCTTTTCAGGACGTTAAAATCTCACGAAAAAATACTATAATAAAACCATGACTAAAATAGCCCTTTTGGTACCCATATATAACGAGCAGGAAGTCTTGCCCCTTTTTTGGGAGAAGACGCAAGCCGTTTTGTCCACAATCAAAGAGGTGGCCTTTGAATATGTTTTTGTCAATGACGGAAGTAAGGATAATACACTTACCCTATTAAAAGATTTAGCATCTAAAAACGCTTCGGTCAAAGTTATCACCCTTTCGCGTAATTTTGGTAAAGAAGCCGCGCTGACTGCCGGCCTTTTAGAAGCGGCCAAAGCAGATGCCTTGATTGTTTTAGATGCCGATTTGCAAGATCCGCCGGAGCTTATTTCCTCTTTCGTAGAAAAATTTAAAGAAGGCTACGATACCGTGTACGCTTCAAGACAAAACCGCGACACAGATTCCTTCTTCAAACGTACTACTGCTGCCGCATTTTACCGCGTGTATAACATACTGGCAGAACGCCCTATTCCTGCTGATGCCGGAGATTGCCGTTTAATCAGCTCCAGAGTGGCCCAAGCCGTACTGGCACTGCCCGAAAGAGAACGCTTTATGAAAGGGCTTTTCAGTTGGGTAGGATTCAAGACCGCTTCCGTACCCTATGTCCGCCCCGATCGTGCCGCCGGAGAAACCAAATGGAATTATTGGCGCTTGTGGAATTTTGCCCTCAGCGGCATTACCGCTTCGGGCTCTTTGCCGCTTAAATTATGGACATATTTTGGTCTATTGATTGCCGGACTGGCTTTCTTATACGCAATCGTGGTGGCCGGGAAAAAGATTTTCTTAGGCAACCCGGTCAGCGGTTATTCTTCCTTAATGGTGGCTATTTTATTCTTTAGCGGTGTACAATTGATTTCCTTAGGAGTCATTGGAGAATATTTAAGCCGCATTTTTGTAGAAGTAAAAGCACGCCCCCCTTATATTATTGATGAGAAAATAAATTGCGATTAATTTAAAAGCCGCCCTTTCGGGCGGCTTTTTAAAAACCTATCTGATTACTTTACTTGATACCCCGGCAAGCTTCATTTGCTCTGTTTCCCCCCACTCGGCAGGAGGTGTGCTCTGCCCTTTATCGGAAAAGCGCAAGAAACAAGAGCCAACCAGCATTTTTTCTACACCGACCACTCTTTGCCATTTCTCAGAAATTAATTTTAACTTAACAGGATTACAATTTGGCATCCAAAGCACGGCTTGATCTCTGCGCTCCAAATGTGCGTCCCGTTCTGCCTCCGGCAATTGCCACAGCTCCGTTACCTTGGTATCCATTCCAAATATTTTGTTGGGATAAAAAGCATACATAGCCTCCATAGACGGGGGAGGAAAGCTTTCTATTGCAATTACAAATAATTCACGGCCTTGGGCCACTCTCTGATAATATTGCGCCGATATACGCGCCGGAAAAGTACCTTCAAAAGCAAAAGTGCGCACTGCCACATGGGCCGAATGCATGGCTAAAATCAAAAAGGCAAGGCTGCAAATCCAAGGCAAAATATTCTTACGCAAAAACGGCAGAACAAATAAAATAATCGTTAAGTAAAAACTGGGCAAAAGCTCCATAAAGTAGCGGCCCATAATCAGTTTTAACTTAAAAGACATCAAGCCCGCTATAGCAAACGTAAGCACATTTACCGCTAAGAACAACAGAAAATCTCTTCCATAGGCAAAATGGCCTGTTTTTTTCCATTCTTTACAGCGATACCACAAAGCGATAGGCAACGGCAAACACGCCGCCAAATAGGCCCACTGAGAAGGAGAGAAAAAGAAACGGCGCAGCCCCATCATCAAGCCACCGAAGGTTCTTTCGTTCATCCACCATTTACCGTCAAAACGCTCTAAGGAGATGTTCTGTAAAAGGTTCGGCAAGAGCCACGGTAAAAACAAGAAGAATACTGTGCCCGGTACAATCAAAAACCACGTGATATTTCTGCGGTAATAGAGAGCCTGCACAAACAATAATAAAGAAAACACACCGTACAGCAAGGTACCGAAATAGTGTGTCCACGCCAAAAGCAAAGAAAGTACCCCAAAGCACAACCATTGCACGGCTGTAATGCGGCGTCCTTTCCAAACGGCGCGAGACATTTTTAAAAATAAAAAAGTAAGAGGCGAAGCAAAAAAGAACATCATAGCATACGGGCGCGCGTGCTGAGTATAGAACATGAGATAAAAATTAACGGCTAGCGCAGCTACCAGTAACAAACGGGCAGATTTTCCATAGCGGCGAGGGAACATAAACCAACAGAATAAAAGCCCCCCCAAGCCAAAGAACAAACTGGGCAGTCTGAGCCATAGTTCCGGCCCATACGGGGCAACATGATTATATACCCACAAAAAAGCATTGTGCAAAGGAGGATGCACATCTATCATTAACCAATGTGTCCAAATCCAAGAAAAAGGCAAAGCCGGATTTGAAGTAACGGCGGTAAACAGCTCGTCATATTCATAAGAAATATTAAATAAAACAAACCGGTAGCAAACGGCAAATAACAAACAAAGCCAAACTAAAATTTTGCTGATGAAAATAAGTTTTTTTTGCATATGTTTTCCAAATGATTAAAGATAGAGTGATAAATACATACCAAATATAAGATAGCAAATTTAGGTGTCGTTTTATAGATTTTTATACAAAAAACCCGCCCTTTCGGGCGGGTTTAAATCAACCGTTTAGACTTATTTGGCTTTTTTAGCAGCGGTTTTTTTGGCCGGAGCTTTTACGCCTTTGTTGACGGCTTTGGCCAAGCGGGATTTTTTGCGGGCCGCAGTTTTCCAATGAAGGGTTTTCTTTTTAGCGGCTTTATCAATGCTGGACGCAGCCAATTTCAAGTCTTCCGCTACGGTGGCGGATTCGGCCTTTACAGCGGCGAGCACTTTTTTGGTGGTGACGCGCACTTTTTTCATCAGGCCTTTGTTCTGAGAATTTCTTTTCTCAGCTTGTCTTTGCGCTTTTAAAGCGCCGGTATGTCTACCAGTTTTCAATTTTGCCATTTAATTAATTCCTCGCGAGAAATCTCTCTTGGTATATATTTTACCCTATTTTATAGACGGGGGTCAACCGAAAATCAAACTCCGGTCTGCTTCACACACCAGAAGCCCCGTCAGTTCTTATGTATATTAAACCATTTTTTGCCCCTGTTTGGCAAATGCTATAAATGCTAGAATATGCCATGGACCCGCGAATAGAATTGTTGCCTAAAAAACCCGGTGTATATATTATGCGCTCAAAAGAGGGCACGGTGATTTACGTAGGCAAAGCCAAAAACTTGGCAGACCGCGTAAAACAATATTTTCAAGACAGCAATCTTTATTCACGCGGATGGAAATTGCCCAGCCTATTGCCGCTGATTTATAAAATAGACTATGTTACCACCGCCTCTGAAAGAGATGCTTTGGTACTAGAAGAAAAACTGATTAAAAAGTATCAGCCTTTTTTTAACTCATTGGGCAAAGACGGCAAACAATACCCTTATTTAAAACTTTCCATGAGCGAAGATTTCCCCCGCCTAAGCGTAGTACGCCGCAAAACCGCAGGAAAAGATTTGTATTTCGGGCCTTATCCTAAGTCCAGCATTGTACGCAACTTAATGCGTTTTTTGTGGAAAAGCAAATATGCTCCCCTGCGTCCCTGCAAGTGGAACTTTTCGCGCGAAAAAGAACTGGAATCACGCAAAATCAATACTTGTCTATATTTGCATACAGGGCAATGCCCTGCTCCCTGCACGGGTAAGATTTCTTATGAAGATTATCGTCAAATCGCTAAACGCATGGCCTTATTTTTGGAGGGAGATTTTAAGGATATTACCCAACAGATCACCGCTTTAATGAAAGTGGCTTCTGATGAAATGAAATACGAACAAGCCGCCGTCTATCGTAATTTTCTGCAGGCATTGGACCACATGCGCGAGCGCGTGATCGTGGGAGAATATAAAGAAGAAAAAATTACGCAAGCTATTGCCAATTCCGACAAATTAAAACGCTTGGCCCATATTGTGGGGCTTACACGTCTGCCGGCGCATATTGAAGCTTTTGACAACTCTCATTTATTCGGGCGGGAAGCGGTGGGCTGTATGGTATGTTATATTAACGGAGAGAAAAACCATGAGCATTACCGACGTTTTAAAATTCGCTCCAAATTACCCGAAAAAGGAGGCAGTGATTTTACGATGATGCAAGAAAGCGTATATAGACGTTTACGCCAAATCAAAAAAGACCCTGCCCAAAAGCCGGATTTGATTTTACTAGACGGCGGCAAAAGCCAAATTACTGCTGCTTTAAATGCGTGCGAAAAAGCAGGGCTGTATATTCCGATGATTTCTTTGGCAGAGACCCATGAAGGAATTTACGTGCCGGGGCAGGAAGAAAGCATCAAGCTGCCTATCGGGGATCCGGCCTTAAATATGCTTATGGAAATACGCGACGAAGTGCACCGCTTTGCCGTTACCTATCACCGCAAACTGCGCGACAAAGCCACCCTTTCCAATGAGGGGCATTCTTCTTAAATTATTTTTCTAAAACAAATCCCGCACAAAAGATAATATTTTGTGCGGGATAAATTTTGGAAACGATTCCAAAAGCGTTATTTAAAGTTTGTCATGCCTGTTTTTTGAGTCAAATAACCTTTCAAACCGGAAGGATCACTGCTGTGCAAGATCGCTTCTTGGAAAGAAATTCTCTTTTGGATATACAAGTCACCCAAACTTTGGTTCATAGTCACCATACCGATACCGGCATTGGTCTGCATGGTACTCATAATCTGCTCAGCTTTTCCGTCACGAATTAAGTTGCGCACGGCCGCATTGGCAATCAATACTTCTGCGGCCAACACACGTTTTCCGTCTAACGTCGGCAAGAGCTGTTGAGAAATAACGGCTTCCAATACGAAAGAAAGCTGTGTGCGTACCTGCGGTTGCTGGTTGGCGGGGAATACGTCAATAATACGGTTGATAGATTGGATAGCATCGTTGGTGTGCAAAGTAGCAAACACCAAGTGTCCCGTTTCAGCCAAGGTCAAACAAGCTTCAATGGTTTCAATATCGCGCAACTCACCTACCAAGATAATATCCGGATCTTCGCGCAAGAAGTGTTTCAACGCGGCTTGGAAGGAGTGAGTATCGGCCCCTACTTCACGCTGGTTGACGATACTGCGTTTGTGCGGATGGACGAACTCAATCGGGTCTTCTACCGTGATAATATGGTTGCTTTCATGCATATTAAGGTAGTTGATCATACTGGCCAGAGAGGTTGATTTACCGGACCCCGTGGCACCGGTTACCAACACCAACCCTTTTTCCAATTTCATCAAATTATAAACAACAGACGGCAATCCCAACTGCTCAAAACTTTTAAATTCATTGGGAATAGAACGCAAAGCCGCCGCCACACAACCTTTTTGTTTATAAACGTTTACGCGCAAACGACCTAAATTTTTTAAACCGAAAGAAAAATCACATTCTAACGTTTCTTCAAAATGTTGGCGTTGATCATCGGTCATGATAGAGTAAATCAGTTGTTGGGCTACCTCCGGTGTAAGGGCTTCATATTGCCCCAGCTGATACAATTTTCCTTGCACACGCAACACCGGCGGCACACCTACCGTCAAGTGAATATCGGAGGCATTATTTTTTTTCATGATTTGGAACAAATCGTCCATGATAATTGTTTTATATTTACCATTTTCTTCGGTTTGAGTTTGTTGCACGTTTTCTGACATAAAACCCTCTCTTATCTGATCTTACCCACTAAATCCAGTGTAATATTATTTAACGCGCCGGTCAATTTTTTCTGTGTGGTATTCACTTGGAAAATATAAACTATCGGCTCTTTGCGCGTTTTGGCCAAACGATACTTCACTACATATACATCTTTATGCAAAGGCTCTGCAGACCACAAAGCCGCATAACCGTTTTGCAATTCTTTTTGATAACGCCCTTGCAAATACTGTTCTATTGTTCCTCTGCCGCTTCCTAAAGAGTGTTGCTGTACAATTTCCTTGGCCAGCTCCACAGGATCTTTGATTTGTTGGGCTTGCATAGCGGCAATAACATCCTTGGCAGATACCGTGCTTTTTTCCGTTTTCTCGGTTTTCGATTGTTCTGTTTGGGCAGCAGCAGGCTCAGCGGTTTTTTCTTCACCACTCACAAGATTAAGCAAAACCCCCAACAACAACAAGAAAGCACCCAACGCCATGAAAACAAATTTCCATTTACTGCCCTCTTTTTGTTTAACTACGCGGTCTTGCAAAAAGTCTTCTTCTTCATCAGAAACAGCAGGAGCTTGAGCGGCCGCAGGCTCTTTGGCCTCATCAGCAGGTACATCTTTGATAGGCTCCGGAATTTCACGCCGCTGCGTATCCACGCGTAAGGTTCCTTCTAAAATGGTTTTCACCGTACGATCGTTGGGGTCATCTTCTTGTTCCGGGACAATCACTTCCTGCAATGTAGGAGGCTCTGTTTTTTCAGGGTCCTGCTCAGGATCCTGTTCAAGGCTTATTTCTAATTTCGGACGAGTAATAGGCTCATCTAATTTAGAGGGGCCTTGGCCCACCACTCTTAAAGGGGCAGCCTGTTGCAAGTCGGGCAGAGAACCCATTAAACGCGCATGGGTTTCCTGGTCTGCCGTTTCCACCAATGTTTTTTCAGAAAATAAGCTCTCGTCCAATTCTTCCGGCGCCGATTTGGGCGTAAAAGCATCAAAAGGATCTTCCGTTTCCGCCGCAGGTTGCAGCCCCGGTTCTGTTTTTTCAAATTGATTATGAATAGCACGAGCTAAACTCATATCCGAGTTTTCCTTCGGATCGGGAATTCCTAAAATATTACCCAAATCTCCGCTGCGCATGGTATTGAAATACTCTTCCAACGGATTAACTTTTGAAATCGTGCGCGACACCGATTCGGTACTAATTTCCGGTTGATTTGAGGGTAAAGGTTGCGTTTCTTCTTTTTTAGGATCTTCCGTTTGTTGCGGCAATACCGGCATCTGAGAAGCAGCCGGCTTCGGCTCAGATGTTGGCTCCGGTTGAGGATCAGGCTCTTCCTTTTTTTTCATTTCTTCGGAAGCTTGTAACAATAAGGCCGAAATTTTACGTCCGGTTTTGGATGAAGAAGCCGTTTTGGCAAGAGGAATAGATGTCTTGTGCTCTGCTTGCGCCGTTTTCTCCGGTTGAACGGGCTCTTCTTGTTTTTGAGGGGTTTGCTCTTTCTTTAGTTCCGAGGAAGGAGTTTCTTCCGTTTGCACCGGCTCTTTTTCACCTACATGGAAAGAGGATAATTCCGACATTACATTATCCATCTCTTTTAAAAATTGCTGTGATTGCTCCGTGTTGAGCGTTTCCGTTTTCCCCAAAAGAGTATCTTCCCTTACGGGAGAAAAACCAAACTCCTCATACGTGTGAGCTTCTTTCCAGTAAGCCTCTTCATCGCTGTACTCGTCGGGGCAGACAAGACTGTGAGAGCCAAATCCCGCGCGCTCAAGCAACTCCTGCGCCGAGAAAGGCCCCACTACATCTCCGCCCTCAAAGAGACAGTATTTTTTCATGTTTATTTACAATATTGTTGTGCTGCTTGCAAACGGGCTACTACCGTATCTTTTCCCATATATTCAAGCATTTTAAACAAGGTCGGTCCATGCGTACGGCCGGACACGGACACACGCACCGGATGGAACACTTGGCCCGCTTTATAGCCATTTTCTTTGGCAAAAGCACGGGTGGCCGCTTCTATGGAAGCTTCCGTAAAATCGGCCAGTTCGCTATAGGTTTTGGAAATGCCTTCCAATACGGCTTTTGCTTCCGGTTTGGCAAATACTTTATCCAAAGCTTCCTGCTCAAATACAGGAGCTTCAAAGAAAAATCGAATTAAGTCCGGAATTTCGGTTAATAATTTATATTTTTCTTGTTCAAGACCGACGATACCTTCTAATTGTTCGCGGCTGACTTTACTGATATCAATACCGGCTTTTTCAATAAAAGGCAAAGCATAATCGGTCAGTTTGGAAATGGGGGTTTGGCGAATATATTCACCATTCATCCAGTTCAATTTTTCAGGATCCATTACCGCAGGACTGGGCTGACAACCGGAGATATCAAATTTGGCTTCCAATTCTCCTTCGGCAAAAAGCTGCTGAGAATCGCTGGTTGCCCAACCGAGTAATGCTAAATAGTTCTTCAATGCTTCCGGCAAATATCCCATATTGCGAAATTCCACCACATTGGTGGCACCGTGACGTTTGGAAAGTTTCTTGCCATCGGGTCCGTGGATCATGGATAAGTGAGCAAAAACAGGTTCCTTCCAACCCAAAGCACGATAAATCTGAATTTGAGCCGGCGTATTGGAAATATGGTCATCACCGCGCACCACGTGGGTCATGCGCATCAAATGGTCATCTACCACTACAGCAAAGTTATACGTCGGGTAACCGCTGGTTTTTTGGATGACCAAGTCATATAAATCTTTGCTAGCAAATTTTACGTGTCCGCGGATCATATCGTCCCATTCCACATCGCCTTCTTCCGGCATACGGAAACGAATAACATACTTGCGACCTTGTGCTTCCAGCTCTTGTTGCTGCTGGGGCGTCAAATCACGGCATTTTCCGCTGTACTTAGGCGGACGATGTTCGGCAATACATTTTTGGCGATTTTCTTCCAATTCTTCGGCCGTGCAGTAACATTTGTACGCTTTACCTTCGGCAATTAATTGGTCAATATATTTTTTATAAATTCCCTGATCGGCACGCATGGCTTGATAATACGGGGTATCGGGGCCTTTGTTAGTGCCGTCCGGCATCGGGCCTTCGTCCCAGTTAAGTTTCATCCATTGCATACCTTCAAAAATGGCATCGGTGGAAGCTTGCGTACTTCTCTCTTCGTCCGTATCTTCAATACGAAGCAAAAAAGTACCGTTGTTTCTTTTAGCAAAAAGGTAGTTAAAAAGGGCGGTGCGCACCCCTCCAATGTGTAAAAATCCCGTCGGTGAAGGAGCAAAACGAACTCTGACTGTCATAAATATTTTCCTCGGTAAAAATAAATTATTGTGTATAGATATATTATACTTATTATTGGGAAATTATTTAAAATATAAATGAAAGAAATTTTTATAATTTTTAGAGGATTTTTATGAGTTTTTTTGCAGTGGCAGGTTTAATACTGCTGATTATGCAAATAGTGATAGGTTGGTGGTTTTATTTTTCTTTTCCCGTTATCGGGTGGAAAATACCCGTTGTTCTACTACCTTTTTTGCTCACTTTTCTCATGCAAGCGGTACTATCCTACACTCGCACGCATTACGGTTGGTGGGAAAGCGCGGCTTATTACTTAGCTTATACATGGGCGGGACTGGTATTTATTTTCTTTTTCATCATTTTGGCCTTTGCGCTTGCAGCAGCTTTGTGTGCCCTCTTTCATTTTCAAGCCCGTTCTATTATTACGACTGTCAGCATGGTTGCTTTGGCAACGGCAACTTTACTTTCTCTTATTGGCGGTGCCAAAACACCTGCGATTCAACATTTAGACGTTCTGATACCCCATGTTTCCGAAATGAAAATAGCGGTCCTTTCCGACGTTCACTTAGGGGTAGGAGTCTCCGCAAAACGCTTTCAAAAAGCCCTGCGTAAAATTGAGCAAGAAAAACCCGATGCTATTTTTGTATTGGGAGATTTATTTGAATATGGTCCCAACCGCGAGCAATATGCCCAAGCTTTAGCGAATGTTAAAACAAAATACGGCACTTTTGGAGTTCTTGGAAATCACGAGTATTATGTGGGATTAGATAAATCGGTTGATTTTTATCAAAAAGCCCAAATTTATCTTTTGGACAACAAAGTCCATATTTTACCCAACGGTTTGGAAATCATCGGCATCAATGATGTACGCACTTCCCACGTGCTGCCCAAGCAGCTGGAAGACCTGCTGAAAAATACAAATTCTACCCATGGGCGTATTTTACTGAGTCATCAACCTTTACTGACGGAAGTGGCCGCTAAGTATCAAGTCCCGCTTATGCTCAGCGGGCATACACACAACGGACAAATATTTCCTTTCAATTTCTTTGTAAAATTAAAGTATAAATATGTATACGGTTGGTATGATTTGGCGGAAAACTCAAAACTATATGTTACTTCGGGAATGTTTTACTGGGGCATGCCTTTGCGTTTTTTAACATCTTCCGAAATTCCGCTTTTGCACATCAAGAGCCATGATTAAAAAATTATTTACTCTTTTGTTTTGTCTTTCTTTCGGTGGAGTTGGCACATGGAGCCAAGAACTCCGCTTTGAAGATTTGTCCCTAGAGGAAAAACTGGGGCAAACCCTGACCGTATTTGTAGATGTGGACAGTGCCGAAATTTTTCGCCCCGTTATTGAAAGCGGAAAAGTAGGCGGCGTGCTGATTCAATGGGGTAACTATTCTTTAGCTCAAACCAAACAATTAATCGACAAATTACAAAGTTGGGCAGCCAAAAGTCCGCACAAAATTCCTTTGCTTATTTCCATTGACTATGAGGGCGGAACGGTATATACCCCCATTACGCTCGGTTTTGATTATTTACCCACAAATATGATGCTCTCCGCATCGGGAGACGAAGAAGGCGCTGCCACTATTGCCTATTTGGCGGGACTGGAGCTGAAAAGAACCGGTGTACATATCAATTTTTCCCCTGTATTAGACGTCAACAGCAACCCGCACAACCCCATCATCGGAGTGCGCTCCTTTGGCTCTGACCCTGCCAATGTAACCAAAATGGGTATTTCTTTGATGAACGGGTTTAAGGCAGCCGGCATTGTAAGCGTGGTTAAACATTTTCCGGGACACGGAGATACATCGGTAGATTCTCACTATCAAGTGCCCATCGTTAAGGCTTCTTACCAAGACTTGGAAAAAACACATATTGCCCCCTTTGCGCAAGCTGTTAAACACGGTGTACAAGGGGTGATGACCAGCCACATCATTTATCCCGCTTTGGATAACAAAAACATCGCCACCTTTTCCAAACCCATTGTGCAAGATTTATTGAAGGAGCAATTAGGTTATAAAGGACTGGTGGTGACCGACAGTTTGGACATGAAGGCCGCCACCCAGTTTTGCACCATTGCTAACTGTGCCGTGCGCGCTTTGAACACAGGCTCAGACATGATTTTATTGGGCCGCTACATTAAACCGCAAACCACCTTTGCCAATATTTATAAAAATATATCCGCCAATGCAAAAAGTATAGCACGCGTAAATGAGGCAGCAGAAAAAATTTTTAATCTGAAAAAAGAATTGGGGCTTTTGGACGGATCTTCCGCTATGCCTCCTCCCATTGATAAAGCCTATCGGGAAGAACTGGAAAAAATGAGCAATCGCGCCGTTACTTTAGTGCGCGACAGAGTGAAGTTGCTTCCGTTCAATCCGGAAGTTTTACGTGGCAAAAAACCAACGGTTTGTGCCATTTTCTTTTCACCGTCTCGCTTTGCAGATCAACTGCCCAACTTTACCAAACCTTTTATGGAAAAGGGCTGGGATGTGCGCGGGTACAATGCCGCTTTAACCCCCAAAGCCGTAGATGCCAAACGCGCCAAAGAATGTGCTGAAGGAGCTGATTTGTTGGTAGTTACCAGCTTACAATGGGCAGACAAAACCAATATCAATCAAAAAAATACCATTCAAGCACTTTTTAAAGAAAATCCGCGCAATGTATTTATCTCTACTATGAGTCCTTATGATATTGCCAATTATCCCGCCGCCAATACCGTATTGGCCACATACGGACTAAACAGATATGTGTTGCAAGCGGCGGCCGATATTATTTTAGGCAATTTACAACCGCAAGGAAAACTGCCCGTTTCTTTACCCGTTACACAATAAAAAACCCCAGCCTTTTGGCTGGGGTTTTTTATTTGTTTTTCTTTAGCTTTCTTCTTTCCGAAAAAAATTCATACACGGCAGGCAGTACCGAAATTACGATAATTGCCACGATAACGTAATGAAAATGGTTTTGTACCAAAGGCAAATCGGCAAACCAATATCCGCCAAACACAAACAATAGCACCCATATCAATCCGCCGATGACATTGTAAGAAATAAAATGCAAATACGTCATTTTACCGATACCGGCCACAAACGGCGCAAACGTGCGAATAATGGGGATAAAACGCGCTAAAATAATGGTTTTGCCGCCGTACTTTTCGTAGAAAGCGTGTGCTTTGTGCAGGTGGTCTTGATTTAAGAGCCAACTGTCTTTGCGGTTAAATACTTTCGGGCCGAGCCACTTGCCGATTTCATAATTCACAGTATCGCCCAATACAGCCGCGGCAAATATAGCAGGTATCAACACCCACAAATTAATGGGACTTCCCTGCATGGCGGCCAAAGCTCCTGCAGCAAAAAGCAATGAGTCCCCCGGCAAAAAGGGCGTTACCACCAGCCCCGTTTCACAAAACACCACCGCAAAAAGCACCACATACAGCCACGGTCCCATCACACCGGCCCACGCATTGAGGTGCGTATCTAAATGCAAAAAGATATCTATTACTTGAGAAAAAAGTTCCATAGATATATTTTAGCAAAATGGAAATTTTCTCCGCGTAATAAATAAAGAAGAATTATCATTCATGGCAAAAATGATTCATTATAAAAATAATAACACCGCGTAAAACATAAAGTCTTACGCGGTGTATAAACAAACAATCAAAAACTTTTTTACTTTTCCAACTTGCTCATGCGGCTCTGTGCGCGACCTGCATAATGATCCGTCGGATAATTAATAATCAATCTTTTATAAGTAGCTACAGCTTGACTATTTTTTCCTTGTTTTTCCAAAGCATAACCCAAATCATACATCACTTCGGGCGCGGTACGCGTTTGCGGATAAACTAACAAAATTTTATCCAAGGCAGCCGCCTGTTGGGCAGGGTCTTTTAAGCGGCGATGGGCTGTTTCTGCTGCTGCTGTTAAAGCACCTACATATTTCTCCTCGTTGGAGGCAAAAAGCTCAGCCGTTTTAACTTGCGTATCATAAGCAGCTTGAAAGTCTTTATTTTTAATCAGCACATCAGCCTTACCGGTCCAAGCTTCGTAAGCAGCGGGCTTGGCACCTAACTCGGTAATAGCTCTTTGATAATAGGCCAAAGCCGCACTGTAGTCTTTGCGGTTTTCTTCCATCACAGCCATGTGTTTATAGACAATGCCTTTTTCGGCAGAGTCCGGATATTGTTTTAAGACTTGGTTGTAGAGCGTAATCGCCGTTTCATAGTCGTCTAAATCACCGCCATATACATCAGCTGCCATACGAAGACTGGCCGCTTTGTACGGAGTATCGTCAAAAAGTTCATTTACTTTCTTATATTCTAAAACGGCAGCATTGTAATTACCGTTTTGGCGATGCCAATCTCCGTACAACAGGGTCAATTTATCATTATCGGCATAGTCGCGATTTTTGGTAAAAAAATCTTCAAATAAATCTGCTACCGGCTCGTAAATTTTTTCCAGTTTTCCTTTTACCAAGGTTTCCAACAACACAGTCTGTTTTTGTGTTGCCGTTAATGCAGAAGTATCGGTGGCTAAAATTTTCAAAGCTTGGGCTTTTTGAGAGCGGTTCAAGTTTTCCATAGCCAGTTCAACATTGGAAGAAAGCAAAGTTAAATCTTGAGCAGCAGGAAAATAAAAACGCACTTGATACAAAGTTACCAAGGCTTTGGCCTCTTCCCGTGCGCGCAGATAATAATCTGCTTGCATCAAAAGAGCCGTTTTCACTTCGGGATCTTGCGGGTGGGCGGCAATCCACAAAGCAGTATCTCTAGCCAAGGCTGCGGCAAAAGCACGGTCTTCTCTAGAAGTATTTCCTTTCATTAAAGATTGTTTTTGGTAAAAGCTCAGCGTAGCATCATTAGCAGCAAATAAGCTTGCACTCAATGCACACAGCAAAGCCGTAGAAATCAATTTTTTCATGACAGCTCCTATCTGTAGTTGGTAAATTGCAAATCTAAGCCAAAGTCTTTTTCACGTAATTTGGCCATAGTGGCTTGCAATTCATCTTTAGATTTAGAAGACACACGCAGCTGATCGCCCTGAATAGAAGCGGCTACTTTAAGCTTGGCATCTTTAATGTATTTAGAAATTTCTTTCGCTTTGTCAGACGGAATACCCTGTTGAATTTTGATGCTTTGTTTGGCATTACCGCCTAAGGCAGATTCTACTTTGCCTTGGGTTAAGTTTTTAAGTGCCACACCGCGTTTGGCAAGGCGCGTAAAAAGCACATCACGCAAAGCAGCCACCTTATATTCGTCACTGGAATGGAGCTTTAATTCATTTTCTTTTTCGTTAAGCTCAATGCTGGAATTGGTTCCTTTAAAATCATAGCGGTTGGCAATTTCTTTGTCTGCCGCGGTTACCGCTTCAGAAATTACGTTTAAATCTACTTTGCTTACCACATCAAAACTGTAATCAGCCATGTTTTCCTCCTGTTCCCGAGTGGGGAATATCTGTATTACACATATTATATATTTTTTGTACAATAGGTTTTGTAAGATGATGTTTGCCGTACCTGCCTAAAATCTGACAAACAATTAGGAGATTGTACTGATTCACAGTTGCAAAAACACGCTTATGAACATGAAACTTCGCCTCATCATCATGAACTTCCTCCAGTTTGCCGTCTGGGGTGCTTATTTGACCTCCATGGGTGCTTTTTTAGCAAACGTGGGGCTGGCACAATATATTGGCCTGTTCTATGCCACGCAAGGCTTTGTGTCTATTTTCATGCCGGCTATTATCGGCATCTTGGCTGACCGCTGGTTGCCCGCCCAAAAAATGTTGGGATTGTGCCACTTCTTAGGGGCTGTATTTATGGCCGGTGCGGCTTACTTCGGATCTCAAGCTGAAGTCAGCTTTAAAGCCATTTATACCTGTTATACGTTTAGTGTAGCTTTCTATATGCCTACCTTAGGTATCTCCAACTCTGTAGCCTACACCAGCTTGCACAAAGTGAATTTGGACCCCGTTTCCGCTTTCCCCCCGATTCGTATTTGGGGTACAATCGGTTTTATTTGTACGATGTTGGTCTCCAATTTCACGGGCTTTCAAAACACCTTTGCTCAATGGTATTTGTCCGCCGCTTTAGGCGTTGCTCTGGCTATCTACAGCTTTACCTTGCCCGAATGTCCCGTGGCCAAAGCCGGCGAAAAGAAATCTTTTGCTGAAGCAATGGGGCTGAAAGCATTTGCCTTGTTTAAAGACAAAAAAATGGCTGTGTTTTTTATCTTCTCCATTTTGCTCGGCAGCTGCTTGCAAATCACCAACGGCTATGCCAACCCGTTTATTCATAGTTACAACAGCTTAGCCGGCTTAGCCGGTTCCTGGGGTGCCAGCAATGCCAATGCCTTGATTTCTTTGTCTCAAATTTCCGAAACGTTCTGTATTTTGTTAATTCCGTTCTTCTTAAAACGCTTCGGCATCAAGAAAGTAATGCTCATCAGTATGTTTGCTTGGGTCTTGCGCTTTGGTTTGTTCGGCCTTGGTAATCCGGTCACGTTTGGCGGTATTACCTTGCTCGTGCTTTCCATGATTGTGTACGGGGTAGCGTTTGACTTCTTTAACGTGTCAGGCTCTTTGTTCGTGGAAAAAGAAACGGATGAGTCTATCCGCTCCAGTGCCCAAGGTTTATTTATCTTAATGACCAACGGCGTAGGTGCTACGATTGGTATGTTGGGCGCACAAGAAATTGTGGACAAATTTGTCAACAACACCGTCAATGCTTACGTAGAAGCCAACGGTCCTTTGGCCGCCGGTGCAGTGTATCCGGCTGATGTATCCCAAGCTATTGCCTCCGGTTGGGCCAACTCTTGGTTTATCTTTGCGGCTTATGCTTTGGTGGTAGCCATCGCGTTTGCATTTATCTTTAAATACAAACACACCCCGCAAGCCAACTAAGTTTTTTGAATATCAAAAAACCCCCGCCAAAAGCGGGGGTTTTTTTATTTAAATTTTTATTTCACGACAAAAGATTTACAAAAACTTGTGCCAAAATCTGTATGACCGACACATTGTAAGCTGTCAAATCCTTCCGTATGGCGAAGCTCTAAGTGATAATCGATACCGCTACTGGGATAAAGAGAAACTCCGCTTTGACAGGTTCCCGGATATGCCGTTGTTCTTAATCCTGTAAGATAACAATAATGTTTTCCTTGTCTTTGAGTGGATAACAAACCCGCAGGACCTTCCGCGAGGCCCTCCAAGTCTTCAAACATACGTCCGTCTACCGCACAATTTTGAATAGCATCTGCCAATTCTATCATTTTATAATTGTCATAAATTTTGCGAAGTATTACCAAGGCCTCTGCTGTTTTAGATTTTTCCACCGCTTTTCTATATTGTGGTAAAGCTACCGCAGACAAAATACCTATAATAAGCACTACTACCAACAATTCAATTAAAGTAAAACCCTTTTTCATAAATCAAACTCCTTTTTGTTTTATTAACAAAAAAATTATAGCAATTTCAAACTGCTTCTTCATCAAGAAAATTAACCAACACAGGGTAAAACTTCATGTTTTACCCTGTGTATGAAATATAAATAACCGAAGGACTTTTTACTTCATTTTTTCTTGCATGATGCCTACAATCATCGGGTCCACCGCCCTCATACCTACGGTAGAAATATTGCCCAAGTTTTGTATGGTTTCCTCGGCACTGCGCCCCACAAAACCTTCCACTTCGGTAATGCCGTAATCGTTAATACCCATAAACGCACTGCGAATGGCCGCATCGGCAGAGCTGACCACTTTCAGCGCACAACCGCTTTTGGCCCCGTCACACAGCATACCGCCGATATCGCTGATGATATTATTAATAGCCAAGGTCATCGCAGGGATATTGCCGTCGCGCTGTTGGTACACGATGGCCGCCGTAGCTCCCACCCCCGCAGCAATAGCACAACCGCAAATGGGGGCCAGTTCCCCCGTGAACACTTTTACATATCCGTTTAACAGGTGAGAAAGTGCAATACTTTTTAAAATTTTCTCTTCCGGCACTTCCATTTCTTTGCCCACTTTCCACGGTACCAAAATGGTTACTACCCCTTGGTTACCGGACTCTCCGCTACTCATCACGGGCACGGCTTGTCCGTCCATGCGCGCGTCAGCCGCACAGGCGGTTAAAATTTTGGTAGAAGTAATCAAATCCATGTGCAAAAGCCGTTTACGCACCAATTCTTTAATGTAAAAGCCTACCTTTTGCAAAGCTTGCCCCAGCTCGGCTGCTTTCAAGTTCATTTCTACGCCTTTTTTGATATAAGTTAAATCTTCTCCATCGGCATTATCGGCCCACGCAATTAAATCTGCCAGCGTAGCTTTTTTCAATTCTTCTTTAAAAGTATGCGCGTCTGCTTTATCTTCTTGCACTTGGCTGTCTCTAAGCACTTTTCCGTTTTTAGACAGATAAGTAACATGGGTGTGACTGCCGGAAATAACACACAGCACTTTATCGCCGTTTTCCCCTTGTAAATCAGCCTCTATATAAAAACCTTGCTTTTGGGCAGCGACCTCTAAAATTACTTTTTTCTCTTCCACCAATTCTTTCGCTTTTTGCAAAAGCTCTTTATCGGCACCGGACAAAATTTCCATTTGTAAATCGGGTCGCGCAATCAAAAGCCCCATGGCCGCAGCCAATAAATTTCCCTTCTCGCCGTCCGTATTGGGAATACGCACGCCGCAACCGTTTTTATAAGTACCCGCATCCAACCGAAAATGAGCGTGGCTCACTTTCCCCGTCAGCTCTGCCGCCGCATAAGCGGCACATAAAGCCACAGACACAGGCTCTGTGCAACCCATGGCCGGATAAACTTGATGTTTTAAAACTTCCTTTAATATATTCATGCGATTTTCCCGTTTGCTTTTAAACTGTAATGAGTGCCCTTTCCCACAATAATATGGTCATGCACGGCTATTCCCAAAAGTGCCGCCGAGCGAACAATCTCTTTGGTCAGCAAAATATCTTCCATGGAAGGGGTCGGATCTCCCGATGGGTGATTATGTACCAAAATTACCGCCGCCGCTTTGGCTGCCAAAGCACATTCTACCACTTTACGCGGGGATACGCTCACGCGGTCCAAATCTCCACTGGCAATAATTTCAGTCTTAATGACCGTATTGCGAATGGATAAATAGATCAACTCCAAACACTCGTCACTATTACCCGCCAAAGAAGCTTTACAATAATTTATCACTTGCTCCGGTGTACGAATGGTTACTTTTTCTTTTACTTCATCTAAAGAATATTTTTTAAATACGCCGCGAATAAGTTTTAGATACAAAGCACTTTGCCGCCCGATTCCTCTGACGGAGCAAAGCTCCTCCACCGATGCGTCCAATACTGCAGACAAACTGCCAAAACGTTTGAGCAAGGCCCAAGCCAAAGGCTTGGTATCTTTTCGGGCAATAGCGTAAGTAAGCAAAAGCTCCAGCGTTTCATGATCTAAAAAATGATCCAAACCGCCGGCAGCAAATTTCTCCCGAATTCGCTCTCTATGTCCTAGATAGGAGGGTTTTATTTTAGCAGACATAATTTAATTATATGTTTTTTCTGATATTTTTTAATGCTAAAATACAAGAAAGTTTCTTTTTAGGGGATTTCTATGTCTATAAAAGTAGTAGTCATCGGTGCCGGCCCTGCCGGATATCCGGCTGCCTTAACCGCAGCTAAACTAGGTGCGCAAGTAACCGTGGTGGAAAAAGCCCACCTTGGAGGCGTTTGTCTTAATAGCGGATGTATTCCGTCTAAATCTTTGTTAGACGCGGCACATCGTTTTGATGTAATTAAAAACATTTCCTCTTTATGTGAAGAAGGCTCTGCTGATGCGGCTCAAACGGTTTTACAACATTTGTCTTGGAAAAAAATTCAAACTCGCCAACAGGCCGTTACCAATAAATTAACATTAGGCATCAACGCTCTGTTTCGCCAAGCCAAGATAAATCTCATTACAGCAATTGCCTCTTTTAAAGACACAAACACTTTAATCGTCAAAACCGAACAAGAAGAAAAAGAAATCTGCTTTGATTATGCCATTATCTGCACCGGAAGCACGGCTTTTGTGCCACCGCCGTTTGATAAGATTAAAGAGCATATTTACGATAACAGCAATATTTTTACCCTGCCGCAACTGCCCCAAACGTTGACCATTGTGGGCGGCGGTGTAATCGGCTGTGAGTTTGCCACATTGATGTCTTCTTTAGGCGTTAAAGTATCCGTTATTGAAATGCAAAACCGCCTTTTACCCACCTTAGATGAAGGATTAAGCCGCGTTATTGAAACTAATTTGCGAAAACGCGGAGTCACTTTGCTTTTAGGTAAAAAGGCCATTGATGCGCGTGTGGAAAACGAGAGAAAGATTTTGACTTTAGAAGACGGCACCCATATTGAATCTGAAGTAATACTGGCCGCCATTGGCCGCAGCTGCGACTTAACCGAACTTAAAGCCGAAAATGCCGGTTTGCAATGGGACAGAAAAGGACTCAAAAACGTTAACCCTCAAACCATGCAAATTACTGAAAATATTTATGCCGCAGGCGATGTAACGGGGCTTTCGCTTTTGGCTCATGCCGCCACCCGCCAAGCTGCCGTAGCCGCCGGCAATATTTGTGGCAAACCGACCACCTACAATAATGATTTAGTACCCAATGCAGTATATACTTCTCCGGAGCTAGCCTCTGTAGGTCTAGGCAAACAACAGGCACAAGAAAAAGGTTTAGAAATTAAAACCTATAAATATTTTATGCTGGCTAACGGAAGATCTTTAACCATGGACGCAGCAGAAGGATTTGTAGAAGTCATTGCAGACAAAAATTCCGACAAAATTTTAGGAGCGGTAATGGCCGCGCCTAACGCATCGGAAATCATCAGCAGTATTACCGTTGCTCTTCAAGCGGGGTTAACCGTAGAGCAGCTAAAAAATGTCATCTTTCCGCATCCGACAGTTTGTGAATCTATCGGAGATGCTTTGGCCAAATGAACAAATTTACCATTGTACTGGTTCGCCCCAGAGACCCCAACAATATCGGCGCCGCTGCCCGTGCCATGGCTAATTTTGGCCTAAGCGAATTGCGTGTAGTGGAGCCTTATTTGCCCACTTGGCAAATAGCCGTCAGCGCGGTAGGCGCGCAAGATATTTTGCAAAATGCAAAATTGTTTTCTTCTTTACCTCAGGCCTTGGCCGATTGTCATTTAAGTATTGCCACCACGGCACTGAAAAACCGTCAACTCAATGAGCAAATTGTGGCCTTGCCGCAGCTTTCTGCTTGGTTACAAAACTATAATGCAGAAAAAATTGCGCTGGTATTTGGCAATGAAAAAACAGGGCTTTCTAATGAGGATATAGAGATGTGTACCGCAGCCATGCATATCCCCACCACAGCCAAACAGCCGTCTGTAAACTTGGCGCAAGCCGTTATTTTGACGTGTTATGAGTTGGCACGCTCCCAAGCAGACACCACTCCCAAAGGGCCCAAACTGCCTACTTTTGAGCAGACAGAGCTGGTAATTAATTCGTTGGAAAACTTGATGACAGCAGCTCACTTTAAGCAAGATTTCTCATGCGAACAACGCCAAATATTGGTACGCACTTTATTTCACAAGACCCGTTTGTCGGGCAATGATTTATTTTTTATCAAAAAATTATCGGACCAATTGGTAAGCCTTTTAGAAAAAAAGCCTTAATTTTTGTTTTTTTGTTAGAATGAAAAAAAGGCTATGTCTTTTCCACAGAAAGGCTCGTAAAATGTTAGAATATAGGCGTAGTCTAAGCGGAGAAAATATGCCATACAATATCCTAGTTATCAATCCCGGTTCCACCTCCGATGATATCGGTTACTACCGAGGCGAAAGTGCCGTGTTTGAAGTAACGGTACGCTATTCCATCACAGATTTAGAGCCATACGAAGGAAAAAACGTAACAGAACAATTGCCGTTGCGTAAAAAATTAATCTTAGACTATTTATTAGACCATGATGTTCCTTTAAAAGAAATAGATGCCGTTATCGGCCGCGGCGGGTTTATCCGCTCCGTAGAGGGTGGTGTATATGCCGTCAACGAACAGATGGTATCAGATTTGGAAACCGGCCGTTATGGCGGCATTCACCCCTGCAATTTAGGCGGTATTTTGGCCAAAGAAATCGCCCAGTATGCAGATTGCCCGTGCTTTATCGCCAATCCGGTGGTCATTGATGAAATGCAGCCTTTGGCACGTTACAGCGGCATGCCGGAAAATCCGCGCCTGTCTATTTTTCATGCCCTTAATCAAAAACGCGTAGCCCGCTTAATTTCCGAAAAAATGGGCAAACAGTATGAAGAAGTCAATTGTATTGTTTGTCATGGCGGGGGCGGAGTGTCCGTCGGCGCTCACAAACACGGCAAAGTGATAGACGTTAGCAACGGTTATGAAGGGGACGGCCCTATGACGCCACAACGCAGCGGCTCTGTACCGGGGGCCTGTTTAGCTGATATGTGCTACAGCGGAAAATATACCCGCAAAGACATTCATTTTAAAATGCGCGGCAAAGGCGGTTTGGTAGCCTACACCGGTACGTCTGACGTTAAAGACTTGGAAGAATTTATTGGCAGCGGCGTAAAACGCCCCGGATCTCTAATCAACACCACCCCGGAAAAAGCCAAAGAAGCTTTAGACGCCATGATTTACCAAATTTCCAAGGAAATAGGCGCACAAGCAGTGGTGTTGGAAGGCAAAGTAGATTTTATTATTCTAACAGGCGGACTGATGTTTAGTAAATATATTCCGCAAGAAATCAAACGGCAAGTGGGTTGGATCGCTCCAATTCATATCTTTGCCGGAAGCGAAGAAAAAGCCGGTTTGCGTGAAGCTGCCAACCGCGCACTGGCAAATCCCTCTATAGTTAAACATTATTCTTAAGGAGCAACAAACATGAAATTCAATAGTTTTCAAGACCTCATCAATCAGGTCAAAGGAAAATCTAACCGCGTCGTCGTGCCGGGAGCCAACAACTCCGAAGCATTGCAAGCCATCAAAATGGCTGATGACAATGGGCTTATTTCTCACGGTATTTTGATTGGTCCTATGGCCCAAGTCAAAGAAATGGTCAAAGCTGCCGGACTGAATGAAGAAAAATTTGAGTTTATTGACTGTGAAGATGTACCCACTATGTGTAAACTGGCCGTGGATCAAATTTTAGCCGGTAAAGGCGACTTCTTGATTAAAGGTTTGGTAGATACTAAATATTACATGAAAGCAATCTTGAACAAAGATGCCCACTTGGTGCCGGAAGGAGCTTTGCTCTCTCACTTTGTTTTGTACAGCACCCCCAAATACAGCAAACCTTTTGCCGTTACCGACTCTGCCGTCGTCATCGCCCCAACCTTGGAACAAAAGGCCAAAATCATTCAAAACGCCGTCAACACCATGCACAAATTGGGCTTGGAAAACCCGAAAGTGGCTTGTGTCTGCCCCGTAGAGAAAGTAAATGAAAAAATTCCCTCCACCGTAGATGCCGCCGCTTTGGCCCAAATGAACGCTGAAGGCAAAATCACCGGTTGTGTAGTGGAAGGCCCGTACGATTTGTACATTTCCATGTCTGCCCAAAAAGCCGCCGAAAAAGGCATCACCGGCAAACAAGTGGCCGGCAATGCCGATATTTTAATGTTGCCAGATTTGGATGCGGCTAACCCGCTTTACAAAGCCTTGGCTTTCTTTGGTGAACAAATTGAAGCGGCTGCCATCTTGGTCGGGCCGAAAATCCCCGTCATCTTGCCTTCTCGTGCCGATGACCCGAAAGTAAAACTCAATGCTATTGCATTGTGTTCTTTCTTGAAAGATCAAAAATAAATCAACTTAAAGGCGGCCGGACACGTCTCCGGCCGCCGTTTTTCACATGTATCAGAAACTTCTTTCTTTTTTAAACCAACACTACCGCCGCTACCACGATTGGATGTTTTACATTTTAACGATTATCGTGATTGCGGTAGCTACCACTTTGGCCGTACATATCACACGCGACAAAAATGAGCAAGAGCTTATTAATTCTCGCGAAAAAGAGATTTATGTTTCTGATTTTACAATTAAACAAAAGCCTATCTATGTTGCTTTGCAGGAAGCGGGGCTGGAAAACAGAGAAGTATCTGCCATTGTGGACAAATTAAACTCCGTGGTAGATACGCGCAAACTGCAAAACCAAGATCAATATTCCATTTCCACTACCACAGACGGAAAATTTGCTTTACTCATTTTACATAAAGATCTAGCCCATTATTTTGTAGCGGATGCGGGTGGAAAGCTGGTAGCGGGGGTATCGGAAGTAGAAATAAAGACCCGCATTCAAAGTACTGCAGGCAAAATTGAAGGTTCCCTTTTTAACTCTATGCTCAAAGACGGCGTGACCGTGCCTTTGGTGGTGGACTTGACTGATGCGTTCTCTTGGACCATTGACTTTAACACAGAAACACGCAACGGTGACGAATTTGCCGCCGTTTGGGAAGAGCATTACACCGCAGACGGAACGGTTACACGGCAAGACTTGGTGGCAGCTGTGTACAAAGGTCAAGCAACCGGTGAAAATTATGCCTTTTATTACAATGATGAATTTTTTGATGAAACGGGCAAAATCAGTAAAAAGATGTTTTTAAAATCGCCGATCAGCTTCCGCGGAGCGCGTATTACCTCACGTTTCAATCCGCGCCGCATGCACCCCATTTTGCGCATTCGCCGCCCGCATTTAGGTATTGATTATGCCGCTCCCAGCGGTACCCCCATTCAAACGGTGGCAGACGGAACGGTCACTTTTGTAGGGACTAAAGGCGGCTTTGGAAAATACGTAGAAATTCGCCACGCCAACGGATATGTAACCACCTACGGCCACCTCAAAAGTTATGCCAGTAAAACCAAAAAAGGCGCCAAAGTAAAACAAGGAGACACGATTGCATACGTCGGCAGTACGGGGCTTTCCACGGGGCCGCATTTAGATTTTCGCATCAAAGAGGGCAATAAATTTGTAGACTTTTTAAAGATGAAGAATCGCAACTCTGCATTGCGTTCTATCCCTAAAGAACAACGCAAAGATTTTGAAGAAATAAAAACACTTTATTTAAAAGCTTTAAATGAGGCACGCGCAGAAAATCAATCTGCCGCCTCTACCACAGAAAAAGCGCAGGAGCCAAAATGAAAAGAATAGCTTTTACCGGAGGACCCAACGGCGGAAAAACCACCGCTCTGTCTGTGCTGAGAGAAACATTCGGCAGCCGCATTGAAGTAGTGCCGGAAGCGGCCACCATGATTTTCAGCGGCGGTTTTCCGCGCAAAGACGGCAGCCCCGAGCATGTACGCACCGCTCAACGTATTATTTATTATGCCACCAAACAAATGGAAGATTTAACCGTGGAAACTTCTTCGGCTGATTTAATCGTATGTGACCGCGGCACCGTAGATGCTGCTGTTTATTGGCCCGAAGGGGTGGAAGACTTCTTTGCCCACATGGGTACTTCTTTAGAGGCGGAGCTGGCCCGTTATGATGCGGTGATTCACCTTTCCCCTCCGCTCAATGCAGAGTTTTATCAATCTACCCGTGTTCGCACGGAAACGTTGGAAGAGGCATCCGGCATTGACCGTAAAATTTTGAAAATTTGGGAAAAACACCCCAACCGTATGGTGCTCCCCTCCATGAACCACTTTTTCCAAAAAGCGGGTATCATCAAAGATTTTATTGAAACGTTGCTCCCTCAGGAGAATGCAAAATGAAAAAGAAAATTGTACTCACCGGCGGCCCCAGCGGCGGCAAAACCACAGCCTTATCTCTTTTAAAAGAAACTTTTGGCAACCAAATTGAACTTGTGCAAGAAGCGGCCACGTTGATTTATAGCGGCGGATTCCCGCGCAAAGACAATAGCCCTAAGCATATTGAGCATGCCCAACACATTATTTTTTACACCGTGCATCAGTTGGAGCATTTGGCAGAAGTGACTTCTGATGCCAAACTCATCGTGTGTGACCGCGGCTCTATTGACGGCGCAGGTTACTGGCCTAACGGACCGGAAGATTTTTTTAAAGCTATGGGAACGACTTTGGAAGAAGAATTATCCCGCTATGATGCGGTGCTTCACTTGTCCCCCCCGCTTAAAAAAGATTTTTACCAATCTAGCAATGTCCGCACCGAAACTTTGGAGCAGGCTATGGAATTGGACCAAAAAATCTTGAACTTGTGGGAAAAACACCCCAACCGCTTGGTCGTACCGGGTAAAGATCATTACTTTGAAAAAGCGGAAATTATCAAAGATTTCGTGGAGAGCTTACTTCACTAATTTATATGTAAGGAGTTGTAATACGTATGTGGAACCCATTTAAGAAAAAATCTACCCCTGAGGCCGAGGCCAAAGCTGCCCCCAAAGCAGATAAGCCTGCCAAAAAGGAATCTATTGAAGAGCGCATTGAGCGAGAAATAGAAGCCTTGCCGGGGATGATTAAAAACAAACTCAAAGACCCTCAAATTAAACAGCGTTTTATTGATATCGCCAAACGCATGGAAAAAGACGGAGTGGACTTTAAAAGTATCCGCCAAATGAAAAAGTGGATGAAAGAGCACGAAGCCGAACTCAAGGCCGAAAATGCCACCGGTGTACAAAAAGTGGAAACCGTGGTGCATGAAGGCCCCCGCATCGGCCGCAATGACCCCTGCCCGTGCGGCAGCGGCAAAAAATACAAAAAGTGCTGCGGTGCAGACAAATAAGTTTAAACTAAACCCCCCTGCATTTTGCAGGGGGATTTGATACCTGCTTATCTAGAACACGCTATGAGCAAACTATTATTTATCTTTATAGGTGGGGGAGTTGGGGCAAGCCTGCGATACGCCATATCCCTTCTATTTCTTCATCAACATAAACCTTTGTGGTTGGGAACGCTGACCGCTAATACTGTAGGATGCTTTTTGATTGGTTGTATATATGGCATACTGCTTAGTAAATCCCAATTTCTATCTGATCATTTAAAATTAGGCTTAACTGTCGGTTTTTTAGGAGGGCTGACCACCTTTTCTACCTTTAGTTGGGAAACATTGACCTTTTTAAAAGAAGCAAAACTGTTGGCCGGCATAGGATATATGCAAGCAAGTTGTTTAGTAGGACTGCTATGTGCGTGGGCGGGCTATCTTGTATCCGGCCGATTTTAATTTCTTTTAGATCTTCTACAAATAATCCTTAATTTGCTGATACACTTTATCCGCTACAATCTCATACCCTTTGGCATTAGGATGTATTTGGTCACTCATTAGGGCAGTTTTTCCAAACACTCCGTCCAAAATTCCTTTTACAAAAACGGCCCCTTTTTCTTTAGCCAGCTTTTGATAAGCTTTGCTATATTTTTTCATACCGTAATAGCCCCCCGTATCCACCACCACCGCCACAGCACCGGCAGATTGCACTTGGTCCACCATATCCGAAACAGCCTGCACGGTTTGCTGAAAATCTACCCCTCGCATAAAATCATTCCCGCCAAACTCAATCAGCACCATATACGGGTTTTGTTCCAACACCTCCTCTACACGACGGGCGGCCCCCACAGCCGTTTCTCCGTTTCGGCCCAAATTAATCACTAAGCGGCTGATTTTTCGGGCTATTAAATCTGGGTAGCTCTGCCCACGGGGGGCGCCGTATCCGTAGGAAAGACTATCGCCAAACACTACCACATTTGCACCGGTGTTGCCCACGTTTTTAATTTCGGGTTTCTTTTTGCTGCTCATATAAAAAATAACTGCCAAAAGCAGGACCGCTAAAATAAATTTTTTCATGACTCATTGTAGCAAAACGGAAACAATTTAATCTTCTTTTTTCTTGACTTTTTCGTCTATAAAGTTAAAATAAAAGTATGAGTATAAAATTAACTAAAGACCTGATTGAAGCCTTGGCCGATGCCGCCGTTGGCGCGAAAAAACATTCCTATTCTCCCTACTCTCATTTTAAAGTAGGTGCTGCCGTACTGACCGAAGACGGACAAATTTATACCGGTACCAATATTGAAAACTCTTCCTACGGACTGACTATTTGCGCCGAGCGCAATGCCATTTTTAAAGCTGTTTGTGACGGACACCGCCGTTTTGCCGCGTTGGCCTTATGCACCGATGAAGTCAGCTCCGATTTTGGCACTCCTTGCGGAGCCTGCCGCCAAGTAATGACGGAATTTATGGAGCAAGATATGCCCATGCTCATGATTTCCGCCCCTAAAAAAGGAGAACGCAAAATCTTTAAAAAGAAGTTAAAAGATTTTATGCCCTATCCTTTTCCGAAGCTTTGTGAATAACTTTTTAAAACGCGGTTTTTAAGACCGCGTTTTTATTTAAAAAAACTTTCTTATCCTCTAAGAAAGTGTTATGATACTGGTAGAGGGTTCTATGAAAAAAACACAATTTAAAGGCTTAGATGCCATTGAACTGGAAAATGAATTTCTTTCACTTACTTTTTTGCCAGATTATGCCTGCAAAATGGTAAGCCTATTAAAAAAAGATACCGGCCGCGAATTTTTGTTCCAAGCCAAAGAAGAAACTTTAACTCCGCCCCCCTACGCGGCGGCCTTTTCCGCTTATGACAGCAGCGGCTTTGACGAAGTTTTTCCCTCTATAGATGCCTGCCCATACCCGTGCGGCTCCTACCAAGGCACCCCCATTCCCGATCACGGCGAAGTATGGGCCATGAAGTGGCAACATTTCATTCATCCCGACGGCTGTGGTCTGACCGCTTGGGTAGAAAGTGAACATTTACCGTATAAATTTATCCGCACACTTAGCTTGCAAGGCAAAGAAGTACATATACATTACACGGTAGAAAACCTATCCGAAGAACCTTTTGAGTTTATTTGGACGCCGCATTGTCTGCTCAACTGTTCCCCCCATACCGTTTTACTTACACCGGAAAACTTAAGCGAAGTGGTAACCGTGGAACACTCCACCAAAAATTTAGGTCCGTGGGGCACACGCCACAGCTACCCTTTAACCATTAGTACCAACGGAGAGAATATAGACCTTTCTGCCACTCAACCGGTGGAAGATAAATCTTGTGAAAAATTTTATTTCACCGCCCCCAACACGCGCGGTTGGTGCGGCATTTATCACGCAGACAACGGCGACACTTTGACTTATCATTATGACGCCGATAAAGTGCCCTATTTGGGCGTCTGGAAAACGCAAGGCGGCTATCGCGGTGATTATAATATCGCCCTAGAGCCTTGCACAGGTATTTATGATGATTTGTACGTGGCGCATAAAATTGGCCGCAGTGCCGTATGTGCGCCTAAAAGTAAATTTGAGTGGAAGTTTATCATGAAAGCAGGACAGGAGCTATTATGAATATAAGTGAATTGAAACAAAAATTTTCTGAAGTGTTCGGAAGTAAAAATACTCTTCGTGTGTTTGCCTCACCGGGGCGGGTAAATTTAATCGGGGAGCACACCGATTATAACGGCGGTCACGTTTTCCCTTGTGCTTTGTCCTTTAACACATACGTCTTAATAGCCAAAAGAAACGACCGCAAAATACGTCTTTTCTCGGCTAATTTTACCGATAAACCCGTCATAGAAGCAGACCTGTGCCATATTGTTTATGATAAAAAACAAGACTGGGCCAACTACCCTTTAGGCGTTTTAGCGGTACTGCTCAAACGCGAATATCCCATTGATAGCGGCTTTGATATTTTATTTTGGGGCGATATTCCGCAAGGGGCAGGACTTTCCTCTTCCGCGTCTATTGAAGTGGCAACCGCTTATGCGTTAAGCAGTGTTTTTGATTTACGCATTCCTAAATTTGAATTATCCAAAATCGGTCAAGAAGCCGAAAATAAATTTGTAGGCATGAACTGCGGTATCATGGACCAGTTTGCCTCTGCCATGGGCAAGGCAAACCATGCTATTTTGCTTGACTGCAATACATTAAATTACAAATACGCTCCGTTAGATTTAAACGGGGTTTCCATTCTTTTGTGCAATACCAACAAACCGCACAACCTCATAGAATCTAAATATAATGAGCGCCGCAGCCAGAGCGAACACGCCTTGCAGCAATTGCAAAGTAAACTTTCTATCAAAGCTTTGGGCGAACTGACCGAAGAAGAATTTGAAGCCAACAAAGAATTGATTACCGACCCCGTGGAAAGAAAACGTGCCAAACACGCCGTATATGAAAATCAACGTACTTTAAAAGCAGCTCAAAAACTGCAAGAAGGAGACTTGTCCGGCTTTGGTAAGCTGATGAATGATTCTCATATTTCTTTGCGTGATGATTATGAAGTAACGGGCGCGGAGCTGGATGCCATGGCCTCTGCCGCTTGGGAACAAGAGGGCGTCTTGGGCGCACGCATGACCGGCGGCGGTTTCGGCGGTTGTGTAGTGGCGTTGGTGCAAAACGAACATTTGGAAACGTTTAAAAATAACGTTGCTCGTATTTATCAAGCCAAGACCGGTTATAAGCCGGACTTTTACGTAGCTTCCGCCGGAGCGGGAGCCAGAGAAATCAAATAAGGCCAAAGGAGCAAACATGAAAAATATTTTAGTGGTAGGGGGAGCAGGATATATCGGCTCTCACACGGTCAAAATGCTGCGCGCTCAGGGGTATAGTCCTGTTGTATATGACAATTTGTCCAAAGGCCATCGCCAAGCGGTGGAAGAAGTGCCTTTTGAAGAGGGAGATCTTGGGGATAAAGCCCGCCTAGCCGAAGTATTTGCCAAGCATCACATAGAGGCTGTCATGCACTTTGCTGCTTTTATTGAAGTGGGCGAAAGCGTAAAAGAGCCGTCTAAATATTATCATAACAATGTAGCCAAGGTATTAAATTTATTAGATACTATGAAAGAAAACGGCATTAAATATTTCGTCTTTTCTTCTACAGCGGCTACATTTGGCGAACCGGTACAACCTAAAATCAATGAAACTCACCCCCAACAGCCCATCAACCCGTACGGAAATAGCAAATTGATGGTGGAAAAAATGCTGGAAGATTTTGACCAAGCTTACGGGTTAAAATCAGTTGCATTGCGCTATTTCAATGCCAGCGGAGCCGATGACAGCGGCCTTATTGGCGAATCGCACAGCCCCGAAACTCACTTAATTCCGCTTGTCTTGCAGGCGGCAGCCGGCAAACGCCCCAGCATCAAGGTGTTTGGCAGCGATTACCCCACCCCGGACGGCACCTGTGTGCGTGATTATGTACACGTCAATGATTTGGCCCGTGCGCACATTTTGGCCTTAGAAAAAATGGAAAAAGAAAATAAGAGTTTGCGCTATAATTTGGGCAGCGGCAGCGGTTTTTCCGTAGCTGAGCTTATCAAAGAAGCCAAAGAAATTACGGGTATTGATTTTAAAGTTGAGTACGAGGAGCGCCGCGCCGGAGACCCCGCCGTCTTGGTAGCAGATCCTGCCAAAGCGCAAGCGGAGCTGGGCTGGACCCCGCAATACAACCTCAAGCAAATCATCGCCACCGCTTGGAACTGGGAAAAAAATCGGAGATTTTAAGATGACTATTTACCAACACATAGACCGTTTAATCGCTTATGCCTTGGCGCAGGGGCTCATTGAAGAGCAAGATAAAAGTTGGGCCGTTAATGCGCTGCTCTCTATTTTGGGACTTACTGATTATCAAACAACCGGAAAAGTCAAAACACCCAAAACTGCGGTGGAAGCATTGGAGCCTATTTGTGATTGGGCTGCCGAAAAAGGCCTGATTTCCCCCAATACGGTTACCCAACGGGACTTGTTTGACACCAAACTCATGAGTGTATTTGCCCGGCGCCCCAGCGAGGTCATTTCCGAATTTTCCGTTTTATACAAAACGAAAAGCCCGCAAGCGGCTACGGATAAATTTTATCATGACGCACAGGCTTTAAATTATATCCGCACGGACCGCGTAGCCAAAAATGTAGTATGGAAAACAGACACCCCGTACGGCGAGCTGGACATTACGATTAATATGTCCAAGCCTGAAAAAGACCCCAAGGATATTGCCGCCGCCCTAGAGGTAAAATCTTCCGGATATCCGCAATGTCTTTTGTGCAAAGAAAATGAAGGATATGCCGGCCATGCGGCTCATCCGGCGCGGCAGAATTTGCGCTTGATACCGCTGGACTTATTAAAAAACGGACAGAAATGGTATCTGCAATATTCCCCGTATGTGTATTATAACGAGCATTGTATTTTACTCTCTGGGCAGCACGAGCCCATGAAAATCACCAAAAACACCTTTGCGCGTCTATTGGGCTTTGTAGAAATTTTACCGCATTATTTTGTCGGCTCCAATGCAGACCTGCCCATTGTGGGAGGATCTATCCTCACGCATGACCATTTCCAAGGCGGCCGCTACACCTTTGCCATGGAAAAGGCTCCTATTGAGACAAAGTTTAAACTTAAAAAATTTCCCAAACTTAAAGCAGGCATTGTGCGTTGGCCCATGAGTGTGCTACGCTTAACAGGCAGCAAACAAGACCTAATCAATGCCGCCGACTATATCCTCAAAAAATGGCGCAACTATAGCGACACCAAAGCTGATATCTTGGCTTATACCCAAGATATACCCCACAACACTATTACCCCTATTGCACGGCGCAGAGGGAAGGCCTTTGAGCTAGATTTGGTACTTCGTAATAACCGCACGACCCAAAAATTTCCCAAAGGGCTTTTCCACCCGCACGAAGAAGTGCATCACATTAAAAGGGAAAACATTGGCCTAATTGAAGTGATGGGCCTTGCTGTACTGCCGGCCCGCCTGACGACGGAGTTAAAAGCTTTGCAGCCGCACTTGATAAAGGGTAATATAAAAGCCATTATCAAAGATGAGGTTTTGTCCAAGCATGCACCGTGGGCCGAAGAATTGCTGAGCAAATATAAATTCACGGATAAAAATATCACAAAAATTCTTCAAAAAGAAGTGGGTGAAGTATTTGCCAAAGGCTTAGAACATGCCGGTGTATTTAAGCGCACCGCAGAAGGACAAGAGGCCTTCGGCAGGTTTATAAAGAAGCTTTAAAGTAAAACCCCCGCTTAGGCGGGGGTTTTAAATTTACATTTCAGTCATTCCAATTATTTTACACCAGTCTTTATCATCATTATTGGAACAAAAAAGCTCCATTTCGCCGCCCCCATCTTCAAAATTAAACCCTACATAATAAGGCCAATCTGTAGAATCGGAAGACATAATACGGTTTGCATAATAAGTGCCACCAGAAAAACCATAATCCCAATGTTTCGTGCGGAAACAAGCCAGATCAATACAAGTACCATCTTCTTCAGTGGTAGCCGGAGTAGGATAATCAATAACCGGATTTATAAATTTATCAATATCAGTGCATTCGCCAGGGGTTTCCAGCTCACATATGGCACGGTTTTTGTATATAGCGTTGAGCATAATTTTGGCTTCCGCCACGCGTGCGCGCTCCACGGATCTTTCATACTGCGGCAGAGCCACTGCAGACAAAATACCGATAATTAATACAACTACTAAAAGTTCAATTAATGTAAAACCTTTATTCATGTTTTCCTCCTTTTGACTTCTCGTCACCTACATTATAACAAAAAAGAAAATTTTTTCTACTTTTATAGAATTTTTTTTCTTTACAAGTTCACTTGAAAAATGATAGAACAAAATATAGAACTTTTTAGCAGGTAATAAATTATGAAACAACTTCATCCCAAACAACAAGAGCTTTTGGAAATCTTAAAAAACAATATTTCAGACCCGCTTACCTTGGAAGAGTTGGCCCAACGTTTGGGCGTGAGCGGAAAAAGTGTAGCCTTTCACCACATTAAACAATTGGAAAAAAAGGGCTACCTAAAACGCAATCCAGAAAATCCGCGTGATTATATTATCTTAAAAGACCCCGAAAGAAACGTAGTCTATCTGCCCATGTACGGCTGTGCCAAGTGCGGGCCCGAGGGTACCCTGCTCAGTGGCACGCCCACGCGCGTAGTGCCGGTGGACCCATCTATGATTTATTTTCCTGCCTGTAAAGGCTTTATGGTAGAAGCCAAAGGTGACTCCATGGAAAACATCATCGCCCCGCGCGACTGGCTGATTGTAGAAAGAAACCACCAACCGCAAAATAGAGATATTGTGGTATGCGTCAACCAAGGAGAAGTGATGGTCAAGCGCTTTAGCCAAGACGGCAGTAATGTAATTTTGGAATCTCAAAACAAAAAATATTCCCCCATTGTGGCTGATCAGCACAGCTTTCACGTAGAGGGAATTGTGCGCAGTATCATTAAGCGTAATTTTTAATAATCGCTAGAAAAAAGGGGCTTACACAAGCCCCTTTTTTATTTCTTGGCAAAAATTTTTTTGAAAATAGTTTCTTTAAGATGCAGAATTATCAATTTTCTGTTTTTCTAAAAACTGATGCAGTTTGCTTAGGGTTTCTTTGCTGATAGTATGTTCCATTTTGCACGCATCTATATTGGCTGTTTTGGAACTTACTCCAATAACATTTTTCAAAAATTGGCTTAAAATAGCATGTCGCTCCTGCACATCTTCAGCCGCACGGCGGCCTTTGGGCGTGAGCACCACCCCTTTGTAGGGCTCATGTTTTAAATAGCCTTGCTCTGCCAAGACTTTTAAAGCACCCGTTACGCTGGGTGTTTTAACCCCCATCAAATCACGAATATCCGTCACACGAGCAGCCCCCTGCTCATTAGCGGCAAGGGCTATTGCTTCCAAATAATCTTCCATATTGGCACTTAGGCGCTTGGTCATAAAATTCCTTTTTAGAGAAACTAACTTTTATATATATCATAACATTTTCTTCACGTTTTGCAAGTACATTTTTCGTCGGAAAACTTTTTCTTGATTTCATAAAAATTGTTGCTATAATAAAGGAAGAAGTACTTCATAAGGAGAATATATGGATATCCAAAACTACACTGCAGATTTTTTGGACCGTTTAGCCCAGCGCGACCCCGGCCAAAAAGTATTCCAACAAGCTGTGAAAGAAGTGGTAGGAAGTTTAGCTCCCGTATTGGAGCAAAACCCGAAGTACATTAAAGAAAAAATTTTAGACCGCATGGCTGAGCCGGAACGTGTGATTATCTTCCGTGTACCGTGGAAAGACGACAAAGGAGAAATTCACGTCAACCGCGGTTTCCGCATTCAATACAATAGCGCCCTCGGTCCTTACAAAGGAGGTATCCGTTTCCATCAAACGGTAACTCAAGACTCTTTAAAATTTTTAGCCTTTGAACAAACATTCAAAAACTCTTTAACCACATTGCCGTTAGGTGGCGGAAAAGGCGGCAGTGATTTTGATGCCCGCGGAAAAAGTGATGATGAAGTGATGCGCTTTTGCCATTCTTTTATGAACGAGCTTTACCGCCATATCGGCTATCATACCGACGTTCCCGCCGGAGACTTGGGCTGCGGTGCGCGCGAAATCGGCTATATGTACGGTCAGTACAAAAAATTGGTGGATAATTTCACAGGTGCCTTCACCGGCAAAAAACCGGCATGGGGCGGCAGCTTGCTCAGACCCGAAGCCACCGGTTACGGGGTAGCTTATTTTGCCCAAAATATGTTAGCTACGCGCGGAGATAGCTTGGAAGGAAAAACTGCCATCATTTCCGGTACGGGAAATGTGGGCATTTATGCCATTGAAAAGCTGACGCAACTGGGAGCCAAAGTAGTGGGCTTTATGGATTATGACGGAAGTATCTATGATAAAGACGGCGTAGACGCGGAAAAATTGGCTTTCTTAAAAGACTTGGTCTTTGTCCGCCGTGGCAGCCTGAAAGAATATGCGGCCAAGTTCCCTGCAGCACAGTTTAGAGCAGGCAAAAAAACGTGGGATATCCCGTGTCAGGTGGCTTGCCCGACTGCATGCGAAAATGAACTACACAAAGAAGATGCCGAAACTTTGGTCAAAAACGGCTGTATCTGCGTGACGGAAGGCTCCAATATGCCTTGCACGCCCGAAGCCATTGAGATCATTCAAAAAGCAGGTCTTTTATATTCCCCCGGCAAAGCTTCCAACGCAGGCGGTGTGGCAGTGTCAGGCCTTGAAATGACCCAAAACAGTATGCGTCTGTATTGGACACGCGAAGAAGTGGACCAATATCTCCAACGCATCATGCACAGCATTCATGACAACTGCTTGGCCGCAGCTGAACAGTTTGGCATGAAAGGCGACTATATGGCAGGGGCCAATATTGCAGGCTTCTTAAAAGTAGCCGATGCCATGATTGACCAAGGTTTGGTATAGCAGTTATCCATCAAAATAAAACTCCCCGGGCTTGAGCCTGGGGAGTTTTATTTAAAATACTCTTAAAACTTCTTACAACGGTTTGACAGGAATAAGATTTTCCGTTAAATTTTTTGACGAAAAATCCGTATTTCGCAGCCATATTTGATTTCGCCCCAAAAAAGCTATTTTCCCACGAACAATTAACTTCTCGCCCTCTCTGTAAATTTCACAGCCATAAACCTTTCCTTTTACGGGGTCCAAAATTTCTCCTCCCGTATATTTATGGTTATTTTTTTTCAAGTCCCAAATAATATCCAGTCCTTTAATTTTCGGACTTCCTTTAATTTTGGCAGTAGCTTCTTTATTCTTAAATAAATCAACAACCCTTCCGAAATACTTTCCTTGATATTCATAAATTTGAACAATACTTTTTGGACTTTTTGTTTCATCATCAATAGTCGTCCAAAAACCGACAATACTTTCCCCCGCCATAGAAATTTGACTTAAGAAAAGAGCAAAACCTACCAGTAATAATTTTTTCATTATAGTCCTCACTTTTTAAAAATACTCCCTTTTTTTGTTCTACATAACAATACGTAAACTTACTTCTTTTTTTCTGCGATTTTATTAACGATGACGGAAATAGCCCCGTCTCCGGTTACGTTACAGGCCGTGCCGAAAGAGTCCATCGCAATATACAGCGCAATCATCAACCCCAACATCTGCTCATTAAATCCGAGTATTTTTTGCAATACGCCCAAAGAGGCCATAATCGCACCCCCCGGCACACCGGGTCCGGCGACAATAGAAACACCCAACATACAAACAAAACCGACAAATTGCCAAAACTCTAAATTTCCTCCCGTCAAAAGCACAATAGCCATTGCACAGGCTGTAATTTTAATGGTGCTTCCCGTCATGTGAATATTGGCACATAATGGTACGGTAAAACCGGCAATTTCTTCTTTCACACCCAGCTCTTGTACTTGCTTATAAGTCACAGGAATGGTGGCTGCAGAAGAAGAGGTGCCCAAAGCCGTAAAATAGGCAGGGAGCATCGTCTTTATCATCTTCAAGGGATTTTGACGGCTGATTGTTCCCGCAATAGTAAATTGAATCAAAAGCATAGTAAGCGTAATCAGGAAAATGAAAATAATAATCTTGGCAAATACCGCCAGTACCGCCGCCACTTGCCCTGTTACGGTCATATTAAGGAAAATACCAAAAATATAAAGCGGTAACAGCGGAATAATTACACTTACAATGACTTTATTGATGATGTCTCTAAATTCACACATCACAGCTTTTAATGTATTGGTATTTAAAAAAGCCATCGTAAGCCCCAACATAAAAGCCAATACCAAAGATGTCGTAACGTCCATGATAGGAGGAATGGGCAATGTGAAATAGGCACTCAACTCATGCGGAGCAGTAAAAGCGACCAAAGAGGCATTTTTATCAAGCAGTACGGGGTAAGCCAATACACCTGTCAGATAGGTAAATACCCCCGCAAATACAGTAAATCCATAGGCCAGCAGTACCGTAATTAATAAAAGCTTACCGGCATTTTTACCCAGTTCGGCAATTCCCGGCGCAATCAACCCCAAAATAAGCAAAGGCACCACAAAACCCAAGAACTGACCGAATAACCCGTTAAACGTCAAAAAGATACGCGTCAACCAATCCGGAAACACAAATCCGGCCCCGATACCCAAACCGATAGCCGTAATCACTAAAGGCAAAAGCCCTAATTTTGCAATTTTTTTAAACATACATTCCTCCCTGACTCTTTTATTATAGCAAGTGTACGTTTGATATTTGGTAAAATAAAAACATGAAGGTAATTATTAATATAGACGGCGGAAGCCGCGGAAACCCCGGTATCGGTGCTTCGGCCTATGTAATTAAAGATGAAAGCGGTAAAATTTTGGCTCAAGAAGGCCACTTTATCGCGCATTGCACTAACAATCAGGCCGAATATACCGCCCTGCGCTTGGCGCTTATCAAAGCTGCTGAGTTGGGGGCTACGCAGCTGTCTATTATTTCAGACTCTTTACTCTTGGTAAAGCAGTACTTGGGCGAATATAAAATCAAAAATCCGGATTTGGCTGAACGAATGACCGAAATACGCCAACTGGCAAAACCTTTTCAAATTCAAATTCAGCACGTATTGCGCCATTTAAATAAAGAACCGGACGCACTGGCCAATAAAGCCATGGATTTAAAACAATCGGTAGGATTTAACCCGATTGAAAATTTACACCCCGTTATGGCTGCTCCTGCACCTAAAGCGCAGGACAATACGGTCAACGGTGTAGCGGTGGAAGTAGTAGTGCGCGATGAAAAAGGTACCGCCAAAAAGAAAAAGCCTGCCCAAGAGCAACCTTCTTTATTTGACGGATTTTAGAATTTGACGGTCCAGAGAGCCGCTTAGGATATTTATATCTTAGGAGGAACTTCCGGACTCCATAGGGAAACGCGCCAACCGAAAGGTTGGGCCGTATGGGGCAAAAGCCATACGGACGGAAAGTGCCACAGAAAACAAACCGCCTTCGGGTAAGGGTGAAAAGGTGCGGTAAGAGCGCACCGCGCACAAAGTAATGCGTGCGGCATGGTAAACCCCGCGCGGAGCAAGGCCAAATATGCCCACATGTGTCCCGCATTAGAGACAGAGTAGGCCGCTTAGAGTAATGGTTCTCACGAGCAGCAATGCCCGACAGAATCTGGGGTATGGACCGTCAGACATTATAAAAAACCGCTCTCTGATTAGAGAGCGGTTTTTTGTGTTTTTAAACAACCTAAATTACTTTCTTTTCTTGCAGCATCTCTTTTACGGTATTAAATACATCATCTACCGTAATCAAGCGCATACATTTGAAATGGCCTTTCGGACATTTTTTACCGCCGTGCAAGGCACAGGGGCGGCAGTCCAACCCTTTTACTTCAATCACGCGGCTGTCAGAGCCATAAGGGAAGAAGCCTAATTCACGGGTGGTGGGACCAAAAATACCCAAGGTCGGTACACCAAAGGCAGTGGCGATGTGCATCGGGCCGGAATCATTGGTAATAAACAATTTAAAATGTCCCATCAAAGCCATCAAATCAGACAAGCTGGTTTTACCGCACAAGCTGGCGGCATGCCCATTGGAAAGCTGACAGATTTTTTCACCCAAGTCGGCATCGCTGGCACCGCCTACGATCACCGCTTGCAATTTCAGCTCGGTCTGAATACGGCTGATTAGCTCAATATAGTTTTCAGCCGGCCAACATTTGGTAGGCCAAGCAGATCCGGGGTGAATACCCACCAAGGTTTTGCCTTCCAAGTTAAAGTCTTTCATCAAGCGGGCCACATTTTCTTCGGCACTAGGAGCATAGCGCATATTGAGTTTTTCCGCTTTGAAGTTTTCTTTCACGATGCCATGCAACAAAGACAAGTTACGTTCTACATCATGCACCATCCAGTTAAACGGTACCGTTTTAGTATAGAAGAACCAACCTTCGCTGGAGGTAAAACCGATACGTATAGGCACACCGCTTAGCCATGCAATCAAAGCACTGCGGAAGCTGCGATGCGGCACGAGCAGGATATCCACTCCGGCTTTTTTGATAGCTTGGGCAGTTTTCCACACACCGGCAATTTTGTTCCAGCCTTTTTTATCGTTTAAGATAATTTCGTCCACTTCTTTCATCGGGCGGAAAATATCGTCGGTTTGCGGACGGGTAATGACCAAAATTTTGGCATCGGGGAACAATTTGGCTGTTTTCTGCACGAGCGGAGTAGTCAAAACACTGTCTCCGATAAAAGAAGTTTGGAAGATAGCGATTTTGTTAATTTTTTTGCCGTCTAAATTAGAGTTTTTATAGGCCCAGTCGCTCAGTTCGGGTTTTTTGTACACTACCGGTACATCCCAATATTTTAATACTTCCAAATAACGTTCCAACGTATGTTTTTCCAACACCGGAGAATTCTTTTTAAAGCGCACATATAAACGACGTGCTACCGGATTTTTACTATAGCGCAATCTGTTGGGAATGCGGCTAAACAAGCCGATTAAAATGCTTTTCAAATTAGAGTGCAAATCTAAAAGGTGCGTAAAATGTCCCGCGCGTACTTGGCGGATATTGCCCCAAAGATTTTTCTTAGCCACCATGATTTCATCAATATCGGGGTGACCGGCTAATACTTGTGCAAACTGCGGTTTGACAAGCAGCGTAATATGGCTATTAGGCCATTTGGCTTTCAGGTTCTTGTACACCGGAGAAGACAACACAATATCTCCTAAGGAGGACAAACGAACCACTAATATTTTAGGTTGTTTTTCGTTCATAATCTTTTACAGCTCCCATAATTTTTTGGGTGGCTCCTTTAAAGCTAAGAGCCGTCTGGCGCGCCTTAGCGGCCATATTTTCTAATCCGGCACTGTCTTTGCATAAGCGCAGTACCGTAGATTTGAAATTGTTTTCGTCCACCAACACCCCACCGCCGCTGGAAAGCAGGGCATGGGCCGTATCGGGCGTATTATAAAAACTTTTTCCGAATAAAACCGTCTTTTCTAAAATGGCAGGCTCCAGCAAGTTATGCGCACCGCGCGGAGCAATACTCCCTCCCACAAAAGCCAAAGAGGCACACGCATACAAAGACTGCAAGAATCCCATCGTATCTACGCACAAAACAGCGGTATTTTTAGGAAATTTCTTTTCACTAAAGAAGGCAAAAGGAAGATTTTGTTTCTGCCAAATGGTTTTAATTTCTTCTTTTCTCTCCAGATGGCGCGGAGCAAAAATAATTTTAATTCCTGCTTCAGCCCAAGACGCAGCCGCTTTTAAAATAAGGTCCTCTTCCGCAGGGTGCGTACTGCCGCAAACCAAAATAGGACTTTCCTGCCAACCCAGTTTTTTGATCAAAGCATTTACTTCTTTTAATTTGGCCGGTTGGTCATTTAACGTATCATATTTTACATTTCCGCATACAATTATTTTTTCTTGCGGAAGGCCCAAACTGCCGTAGCGCTTGGCGGCGTCTTGATCTTGCATAGCGCCCAAAGCAATTTGACTAGACAACATTTCAAACATCGGTTTAATCAATCTGTAAGCGCGGGTACTTTTTTGGGAAATACGGGCATTGACAAGCATCACAGGCACTCCCGCTTTTTGGGCGGCATAAATCATATTGGGCCATATTTCCCGCTCCACCACAAACAAACGGTACGGTTTAGCCAAGCGAACAAAACGACTGCTGAAAGGATAAAAATCAAGCGGTACCAACAAGGCTTTTTGAATATCGGGATTTTTGGCGGCTTCGCTGCGGCCGGCTACGGTGCTGGTAGTAACAATCACTTCTTTTTGATAAAGAGATTTTAATTGTTTGATAAGCGTTTGGACAGATTTCACTTCCCCCACGCTGGCACAGTGTATCCACAGTGTCCCTTGGGGAACATCGCCTTCCCGTTGCAGTGCAAAACGCTCTTTAAGTTCCTGCCACAACGTTTTAAGTACGCGGCGACGGGCCGAAAACACAAACCCCAGCAGCACACCCAGTGCGGCAAACGGAAAAGCCAAGTTTGTTAAAAGCAATAGAAATTTGCCCATATATCTTATTATATTATTTTTACATGCTTGCGCGGGGCTTTTGCTAGGTTTCGCGAGCCAGTGTATATGCCATTACTTTTTTAGCACCCGCCTTTTTTAAGGCAGCAGCACACCCCTCTAAAGTGGCTCCCGTAGTAGCCACATCATCAATAAGCAGAACTACTTTTCCTTTTATCTTTTCTCCGATCACACATTCAAAAGCATCACTCATATTTTTCAGTCTGTCTTCTCGGCCTAATTTGGTTTGACTGGGGGTATTGCGCACGCGCTTTAAAACTTGTTTGGCTAACGGCAAACATAGCTTTTGGGCCAATGACTCTGCCAAAAGCTCCGCCTGATTATAACCTCGCGTTTTTGCTTTTTTAGCATGCAAGGGAACCGGTATAATCAATTCCGATTCAGACAAATCTGTATAATCATAAAAATGACGATACATCATATCCGACAAAAAATCTGATAAATATGCCTGATCGGCATATTTAAAAGCATGCACCAGTGCCCGTACTTGAGGAGAGAACACCACGGCTGAACGAATGATTTTACATTTAAATTGACGGGCTTTCGTGCCGCGGCATTGATAACAATGAGCCCCGCCGTCCGGCAATGGCTTCCCGCAACGTTGACAATACAAAGAACCTACCGTTTTAATTTGTTTTAAACACTCCTCACACAAAGGTTCTTTTTGTCCCAAGGCCAAATCCCGACGACAAGCATAACATGTATTGGGAAACAATATATGCAAAAGAAGCTCTTTGGCTCTGGTAAAGAAATTAGAATTGAATGGTAACATTGGCCGCCAAGTTGTACGCCATATAATCTTCCGTAGCCACATAAGCGTGATTGAGCCACGTTACTCCCGCAGCTACGTTCAGACGCAGATTTTGAGAAAGCTCATAATCTAAGGAAGAAAGAATATCCAGCTTATCATAGTTGTCTTTTACTTCCACGGGAGATTCTTTTTGCGTATAAGACAAAGTAGTGTTCCAAATAACGCGGTTAGTGGCATTATACATGCGGTTTACAAAAGGCATTTTAATACCGCGCGGCAAATTAAAGTCCAAGCGGACATTTAAACTGGGAGTAAATTCGCTGCTGCTTTGGCTGATTTGTCCGCGCACCAGTTGTTTTTCATATTCCGAGTAGAGAATTTTGGGTGTAAAACGCCAATTTCCCACATAAAAAGAAGTCTGCGCGGAGAAGTTTTCCCCATGTATCTGCTCCAAGCTTTCCCCCGCCTTTAAATCATCTTTCCAGCTGTCTTGTTTGTCATACATCAGTACCGTATCAAAAAAGTTAAAGAGCAAAAAGCGCAAATCAGCCCCGTATTTCTTTTCCATTTTCTCGTCGCTTCCAACGGTGCGGCTCTGCACTTCGCTGAAACGAAGTTTTAAATTGGTAGAGTTGACCCAGCGTCCGCCATAAAAGAATTTTTCCAAATCAGAAATAGACAGTACAGCATCAGGCAATGTCATGCTCTTGCTCTCATAGACCGTGCCCGTTTGATTGTTTTGCTGGGTACTGTGGGTAAAGTTATTTAAGAAAGAAACCGTTTTCAGGGGAGCCAATTGCCCGACCAAATCATAAGCCGATAATGGCATCCAACGCTGAGAAGAAGTAATGGTATCGCGCAAAATAAGGCTCTGACGGCTGGCATATTTGCCGGTGCCGGAAAGCGAAGAGCGAATCCACAATTCTCTTTTGGCGTCAAAATCATCATCTATATAATTCCAAGAATCGGCATCTTGTAAACGGTAACTGGACGAAATAACAAAGCTTTTAAAAAGTTTGTTCTTTGGCATAATTTCATTACCGTTCAGAGTCAAAGAAATACCGCCGTCTGCATTACGGTTCAAACTTTTCAGCTCACCCGCTTCAAAAGTTTTTTCGTCTGCCGTGTTTTTATTAAAAATCTTTTCCGTCAAATTATTCGTTTCCGTAGTGGCAATACTATAGCTCAGCGACGGGGCCAACCACTTGGTAATGCGCCAAGTGCTGTTAAAACCGGCATTTTGGTTCATTGCTTTGGGATATCGGCGATGATAGGTCGGATTTAAAGCACTGTGTTGTGTGCGTTCCTCTTTGCTTTGTGTTAAGCTGTAAGAAGGAGTAAGATTGAAATTTTTATGAGGCTCATATTTTAGCTTCATATTCAGACGTTGAGTCTGCTCTTGGGTATTATAATTAGTATCAGAGTGCACTTCTTGCGCATAGTGAATCTGAGTATCGGTAAAAGAGTACCCTGCATTAATGTTTTTAAAAGACCCCTTTCCCTCATGACTCATGGTAACGGCATAGGTTTGAGCTTTATCCTTACGTTTCATCAAATCATAATCTACTTGATCCATGGTGTACTGCAAACCGACTTTAGGCAAATTATCTTTGATAAAATCTCCGCGCACCACAGCCCGCTGACGCTCCACCGAACCTTTATCCAAGGTGCTGATGGTGTTGTAGTCAGTCGTGTCGGCGATATTAGGGGTCACGGTGGTGCTGCGGTTAAACGTAGCCTCCATCGGGAAATGTTTTACACGGTCCACCTTTAAGAAATACTCTTCTTCCGTTATTTCTTGATCTTTAGACACTGTAAGAGGTGTTTCAAAATCACCGTCCATATATTTATACTTGGCCCCGGCACTGCCCCAACCGTCCATACGCACGGCACCATCCACCTTATAAGCTGTGCCTCTGGTAGTAATGGCATCTGCCAAGTGAATAACGTTCAGCCACACAGAGCCGCCGCCGCTGTTACTGGCATAATTTTCTTTTCCGGTGGCAGGATCTACCGTAGAGGTTGCAGAAATACCGGCCATAATCATACTGACTTTTTTGAAATTCATCATACCGCCGTTTTGGCGCACATTGCGCACTTCTACGCCGTAGTCGGCCGGAGAAATATTTTCAAAAGTATCGGTAATACCGTCTCCGTTTGTATCCACCATTTTTAAACTGATTAGACGCCACTGGTCTTTGCCTTCTCCCAGAGGAACGATAATTTTGTCATAGTTTTCATCTGTACCCACTTTCAAGAAAAATTCCGCATCGGGGTTTTGGTTATTATTATGCAATAAAAAGCGAAACTCTTTATGTTGGGTAAAGTCCATCGTTTTGAAGTTGCGATTGGCAAAGAAAGAGTCTCCTTCATTTGAAATAATATCTTTGTAAGTGATATTTAAAGCTTGGTCCATGATGTTGGCGCTATCGCTTTGAGCTTTGTAATTAGCCACAGAGCCATACAGCTCATTAAACACCTGCAGACCATCACCTGTATTGGGGCTAAATATAGGCACATAGTTGGTATTATCTACGTTATTAATACCGGAAACCGCAAATTTGTTAGGGTCTGTATCTTCTTGCGGATTCCAAGCCGTACCGGCCAAAGCCACATTGGCAATTTTCACCGTACCTTTTAATTTCCCTGCCGCTTTCATTTCATCGGTCAATTTTAAGGTTACGCGCAAATGGCGCACCGCATTCCAACGGTTTTTATCATCTACGGTTAAGGGGGTACTAAAGGTTTTCCACCCGTCAAAAGAGAGGCTGTTATTCGTCATACCGTTAATATCCACCCCGGCATAACCGAAACTGCCACCCACATTATTATCCTCGGGGTCATATTTACCGTTATGGTTTAAATCTTGGCTATCAATGCGGCCGTTGGGTTGGCGTTCGGGGTTATAGAGGTTTTTGGTAAAAGGATCAAAACGCTGCACTGTTCCGTCAGGGTTAGCAAACCACCAACCGCGGTCTTCATTGGGGGCCAAGGTTTCCAAACAATTTACATCTTCGGTTTTAGGGGCGCTGTCGCCTCCGCTACAAGCGGTGTACATACCATATTCTCCGGCTGCTAAACCGCCAGGTACGTTTAACGGGTTAATAGAGTCTGAATATTCGCTGATATTACCGAAAGTAACATTCAGCTCCGGCGCAGCTATAGCACTTCCTTCGCCGAGCATTGTCAGCTCAAATGAGGTCTTGTCAGATAAATCTACCCCGCTGTCACTCAACGGATAAACAATAGAAATTTCGTCATGTTCTGAGAAACTGCCCATATTGACCGTTTGGGGCTTTGTAAAATCGTAATTAATCACCAAGACTTGTTGTTTTTCATTGTAAGTACCGATGGCGTTGGGGTTAATCTCCAGCATAGGCAGTTCTTGGGTGTCCCAAGAAACAGAGTCCAAGAAAGCAGGTTTGGCGTTGGGGTTGGAAGAAATCGTCCAATCATAAAAAATTCTACTGCCTCCCACCTGAATATTGGCATCGTTCATGCTGTCAATCATGGCGTAGCCGTACACGTTTTCATTCTTTTCACTTTTAGCCACTTCGGCTCCAAAATCTACGGCTACCTTATCGGTTACTTGTAAATCTTTGGCATTGATGTCTGCTCCGTAGATGAGCAAATCTTTGGCATAGTTGCCCACTTGAGGAACGCTTTGCGGTTTATCCCATCCTTCTTTAAGTACCGTACTGCCCAATTTGATTTTGTCAAAAAGTTTGTAGTCCAAACGACCGCCGATTAAAGAGTTATTGGAATCGGATCCGTTGGTAGTATCGTAAGTAATATCAATGACGGAATTTTCGGTAATTTGGTCCCCTTTGTAGAAGGTAATAAAGCCGGAGGTATAGTCTATATAATAGTCATTGTTGCGCTGCAGTTGACGGCCGTTCAACTTGACCGATTCAGACTCCACGACCATGTCAGCTTCTACAAAATAGGTTTTCACGGTGGAGGTGTACTCCACTTTGAAAGTACGGTTTTTAGAAGAAACAGGGGTAGCATTGTATAAACCGCGGTCATCAAGCATGCGGCTTTGAAGCTCAAAAACACCTCGGTCAAAATCCATATCTATTGTAGCAGGGTACACCTGTTTGGGACTGGCCTTACTGCCTATTTCTTGTCCGTTGGCATCTAACAGCGTTAAAATAAAATTACCTTTTCCGTTATCGCGGGTAATCTGTTGTGCCCCGATGGAGTAAAAGGTTTTCATTTCCAATTGATATCCAATTTCATCATTGGAAGAAATGGGTTTTTCGTTTTCTGTTTTAATCAAATAAGGTTCGTTTTGATTGGGGCTAAGCCATTTTCCGGCTGCGTTTTGATAGTTCACTGCGATCACACTGGCCGCAGATTGTGCAGAAGCAAAACGAATGATACCGCGGCTATAATCTACGGTATAATCTACACCGCGCTGTAAAAGCTTAAACTTGGCCTGATAAGAAACAGAAGAATCTTTATAGTCGCGCGCGGTCAAAGAAATAGGCACATAGTCCCCATCTGTACTATTGGTGTATAAATACACTTCTTCCGTACCGGGGGCAATATTACCCATATCCACAGACCAGCCCGAGTCCAACCCCACATTGCTGCCGAAGGTCAAGTCATAATAAGTACGGCGGATATAGTCCACATCGGCAATAGATACAATTTCAAATACGCTGCTGCCGATAAATTGCTTTTGCTTACTGGAACCTTTGGTCTGACTGCCGATGATGCGCAAGTCCAAATCTTTATGTTGCAAATGGACTTTGGCACCGAAAAGTTGTTTTTGATAGGCAATAAATTCCGTTTGAGGTAAAGATAAATTGATATCGCCGAACTCGGCAGACTGGACAAATTCCCCCGTTTTTCCGCGGTAGGCTACGGACAAGGTTTTTTCATCTTCGCGTTTATCGTCATAATCAATATCTACAAAAATACGGTCCAAAATTTTACCCTGCATTTTGATTTGCATTTCTTGTTGCATTTCAAAATTACGGACATTTCTTTCTTCAATGTCATTATTGGCATCTTCGCTGTAGCGCTTGGCGTCCATTTTAAAACCCACCACGTAACGCCCCGTTAAGGCGATATTGGTGCCGTAAATGGGCAAAGATAACGTGGGGTTTAATAAGGTCAGGTCAGGAATCGGCTCCGGCTCTTTGTCTAGGCTGTAATCACCCTCCACCGCGGTCACGGCTTGACGCCAAAACTCATTGGTATATTTTAAAAGCTGTGCATCATCAGGGGTGTCTTTGATAATCAGTTCTTCTTCGGCTTTGGCTTTACGCTCGTCTTCAAAAATGTCATAACGGTCCCGATCCACCAAGCTATACGGCAGCGTTTCGGCCTGCAAACACGGGCCGAAAACCAACTGGGGGATTAAAAAAAGACATAAAAGCAACCGTGCGGTTTTCATAAGACGGTAAAAAACCTCATTCTTTCATTGTATAATATTTGTCTGCTTGTCCACGGTAATATGGGGTTATTTTTTACCTGACCCAAAAAGAATAGTTTTTCTTCATATTTTTCCCCGCCCTCAGGCCGATATTTGTTAGAATAAGATTATCTATGAGATTTGCACGTCCCGGTATTTTTACGCGTTATATCGTAAAAACCTTACTGACCTTTTTTATAGGGGTAGTAGGGATTTTGATGTTTGTTATTTTCATGAACCATTTTATCCGTATTATGGAAATGGCAATGAACTACGGTACCAGCTGGTGGTGGATAGCTTCTTCTTTGCTTAGCGTAATGCCAAACGTTTTTTCCATGGCGGCCCCCATGGCATTTCAAATTGCAGTACTTTTGACTTTAACCAGTATGAGCGAACAGGGAGAGCTAATTGCTCTGCGTGCAGCCGGTTTTTCTTTTAAAGAAATCGTAAAACCAATGCTTCTTTGTGCCATAGGGCTAGTGGTTATCTTATTTTTTCTAGACAATTGGTTAACCCCCCGCAGCTATCAACGCATGCTTAACTTGCGTGAAGAAGCCAGACAAAAAATAACTAAAGTTACCTTAGAACCCAAAACTTTCTTAAATTTAGGGGAATGGGAGTTATATTTAGAAGACTTGGACGAATCTTCAAAGTTGGCCAAGCAAATACACTTAATCCGCAAGAACGATAAAGACGCTCTGAGCACCAAGGTAAATGCCAGCTCCGGCAAAGTAATTTTAACTGATAAATCTATCGGCCTTCAGCTGCAAAATGGACAAATGCAACGTATTGATTCCAAAGACCCCACGGCTATCATTGCCGCCAATTTTGACAATTACACCATGAATATTTCCCTCACGCGCGACCACAAACGTGATCAACGCGTAGCAGAAAGAACTACCACTAAGATTTTCCGCATGATTAAGCAAGGCCGCATGACGCCGGAAGAAAAATCTCAATACAGAGCCGAAGTAAGTACACGTAACGTAATGGCTTTTGCGCCCATTATTTTACTGTTTGTCAGCTGTCCGCTGGGCTTTTCTTTGGGAAAACGCACCAATAAAGGTTGGGGCATGCTTTTTAGCGTGATTATCATTTTTGTATTTTACTTATTGATGACATTGGGACTAAGCATAGGCAAAAAAGTGACTTTCTTGGCTTATGTGAGTCCGTGGTTGCCCATGTTTGTCGGAGCGGGAGCCGCGTGGTATCTTTGGAAAAAGAGGTTAAACATATAATGAGTCGATTGTCTGTATATATTTCTAAAAAGTTTTGGGGCCCTTTCTTTTTTGCGTTGGGTGTGTTTGCCACTTTGGTCGTTTTGGGAGATACTTTTGAAAAACTCAAAACCTTGGGAAACGGGCATTCTACTTTGAGTGCTATTTTGACCTATTCTATGCTTACTTTCCCCAGTTGGTTGACCACCGTGATGCCGGTGGCTTGTTTATTGGGGGCTATTTCCGTCGTTTCGGAAATGGTATCCAACGGCGAATGGACCGCCTGTGTAGCCAGCGGATTTGCACCGCGCCAGCTTTTTAAACCGGTTTTAACCTGTATCTTATTGGTCTCTGCTTTCACCATGGCCGTGCAGGAATTTGTTGTTCCTCCATTTAATATTAAAGCCGAAACCATTTATTACACCAAAATTAAATACCGCGAAAATTTTAATTTGAATGTTGAAGGCGACGTGGCCATGAAAATAGCCCAAAACCAAATGCTCTATGCAAAAGTAGTAGATTTAAGCAAAGGAGAGATGAAAGACGTTTCTTTGGACACTTATGATGACCAATGGAATATTGCCTCTCAAATTATCGCCAAACGCATGGTATGGAATGAAACGAAACAATCTTGGATTTTAGAAGACGGCACCAAACGTACTTTTATAGATGCCGTAGACACACAAGACGAACCTTTTACTCAAGAAGTATCTTCTTTCCAAATTCCTCCGCAAGATATGTCCGTCAGCAAAACGGAAAACAAACTTTTGAGTATCCGAGATTTAACCAAACGCATTAATTTCTTTCAAAGAATGGGACTGGCATATTATTCTGCAGAAACGGAACGCCAAACCAAATTGGCCGCTCCGTTTGCCACGTTGATTATGTGTCTTTTGGGAATGCCTTTTGCCATCAGCATGCGCCGAAAAAGCAAAATATTAAATATCATCGCTTCTATGGTCATTGCTTTTGCCTTTTGGTGGCTGATCAGCATGATTACTTCTATTGGAGAAAACGGTTATATTAACCCGTTCTTAGCCGGTTGGGGACCGGTGCTTATCTTTGGAACGGTTGTTTTCTTTGAGTATAAGTGCCTGAAACTGTAAGAAATTTTCTGCCCCTTTTTTAAAACCGATATATTTTTATATAACTTTCGGAAGATTCATATTTTGCTCCCATAGACAAACAAACTTTTTCTGAAACAATATTTCCGTCATACGCAAAACATTTTCGAACCCCACTGGGAAAAATCATATAGGAATTCCCTCCTTTTCCTTCAATTCGGTTTGTACAGTATAAATTATTAAATACTCCTTCTGTGCTTAACCCCATACAACAAGAATGTAAAACCGATGAAAAACAATTAGACGATCTGCTTTCTCCCTGCAGAGATATATCCAAATTATCAAAAGAAGTGGCATATTCTCCGTTAGCTAAATAATAAATTTGTTGTGCCTTCCAAATAGCATCTACACTGGTAATGAGACGTACATATTTGGTTTTCGCAATGGCTATCCTATATTGCGGCAAAGCTACGGCAGACAATATAGCAATAATTAACACCACTACCAAAAGTTCTATCAAAGTAAAACCTCTTTTCATTTTTCGCTCCTTTTAAACGGCTTTAATCCTCACCAAACAGCCTTTAATATTTGACTGTCCGACATTCTTCCGAAATTGTAGCAAAAAAAAAAAAAACAATTTGTCAAGAGGTGATACACTTTCACAATGAAAAAAGATAAACATATAAAAACCCCCGCGTTTGGCGGGGGTTTTTCGTTGAAAATAATTTTTAGCTTAAAGAAGCGGCTAATTCTTTCTCCATAATAGCTTGTTGTTCTACTTCCAACAAAACATTTCTTTCAGCAGTTCCTTCCTTTTGGCTTTCTAAAGCAAAACTGGCATATTCCAACATAGCACCCATCAAGTTTTCTTTAGCCATTACGTCTTCATACTGATTTAAGACATATTCTTTGTCTTTTACGGGCAACCACAAACCCAGCTCCGGCGTTTGAGCCACCGCAGCCAACATGGCTTTGCGTTCTTGCATAGATTGAGCAATCATATTGGCAGAGCCTTTGTTATCTTCGCACAAAGCATTGTCTAAGCGGGAAACCAATAATTCAAGTCCACCAATACCGGCCACTACAGCCACAGAAAAGATGCCTTTATAAAAAAATCCGCGGTATCTTAAAATACTTTTCATTCTTTGGCTTTTGGCCATTACTTTTTCAGCACTGTTTCTCCACTCAATACTGGCTCTGCGGGCCTGTTGAATTTTGTGCTGAGAAGGGCGCATGCCGCCGGCACGTTCAATGCTGATTTCTGCCGTTCTCATTCTGTAGGTATCATTGGCTACCAACATTTTGCGGGCTTCTTCGTTTAATACGGGGTCAAACATGTTGCTGTTATATTTTATTTCTAATTGTCTGCGCATGGAAGAAAGGCCAAAAGTTTTTTCCATCGTGCTGACTAAGTTTTGGGAAGAAATAAAGGGTTTTTCCCCTACTACAAAGCGTACATTTTCATGGGCATAATAACGGGTGAATTCTTCCAAGGCCACCCAGCGATTATTCCAGAATACCATACCTTTTTCTATAATTCTTCCACCGGAAACTACACCATGCACCGGAGCCATCGGCACTTCAACAATAGTGCGAGGTTTAAAAGCGGCTTTTCCGTCGGCTGTTACATATCTTACTTCATTTTCCGGTACAACAAAAGCACCATGCCCCACGTAATAAGGCTCTCCGGCACCTAAACGTTGAAAACGCCCCACATCAATCCCTTGGGTTTTTACTTCCTCTACTTTAACGGTAGGCAACATTTCTTTGGCAATTTTATCGTAATTGGCCATATATTCCTGACGAGCCGCCTGTGTAATTTCATGGCGCGTATCCCGATCAATGACTTTGGGCAATTCATCTGCCATAGCAAAAGACGGCACCAATAATGTAGCCGCGCAGAGCAAACTAACGGCATTTTTGATTTTTTGCATGTTTTCTTTTTCTCCTGATTTTGTATCTTGATATATTAATTTTATAATTTTACTTTCAGCAGCCCCAAGGGTCAAAAGCCCTAAAATAACCTAGGTCTTTGGACCTATCTAATTTGTCCCAGAACGAAAAATCAAAGAAAAATCTAATCTTTTTTTCCCCCTTTACCATTTAAGCAGCAATAAATAGGCTTTATAGAAACAGGGGGATGTATGAAAACAAAATCTTTTTCTACAAATAATATTTTCTTTTTTGTGTTTGCTCTTTTAGTATTAAGTGTAGGGGCGGTTATCTATTATTTAAATCAAATGCCCCAACAAAGTGAAAAAGTAAAAGATCTCTTTTTTCTTTTACTTCTTTTGTGCGGAGGTGGAGCAGCTATCTTTTTATGTTTTTTATATTATCTTTTTCATCAAAGCAGACGCTCCCAACAAGCCTTATATCAAACCGCTTATACAGACCCTATTACCTATGGCCCCACTTGGAGCAAAGCCAAACAAGATATTTCTATGCTGCTGGAGCAAAACCCTCAGAAAAAGTTTGCTTTTGTTATTTTTGATATCAATAAATTTAAGATATTAAATGAACGGCTGGGATATTTGCAAGCCAATGAAGTTTTGCGACAAATTGGTTTGATTTTACGGGAGAGCTTACAACCCACCGAAATGTTCTGCCGTGTGCAGGCTGATATTTTCCAAATGCTTTTAGTTTATCAAACACCCGAACAACTAAAGAATCGCCTGGAGATATTAAATGAAAAAATAATAAATACTACTCCCATTGAGAAGAACTCTTTTCAGATGATTTTATCTTTTGGAGTTTATTTTATAAATCAAAACCCTTCCTCTATCAATGATTTATTAGTCAAAGCAGCCTTAGCCAGAGATACGATCAAAGGAAAATATGATAATATCGTAGGTTTTTATAGTGAACACCTGCAAAAACAACTGCAATTAGAACAAGAAATTGAAAATCACATGGAAGAAGCAATTTCTAAAGGAAATTTTCATTTAACCCTCTCTCCCATACGCAGAGCAGATGGTTCTTTGTATGGAGCGGAGGTCTCTCTGCGTTGGGTATTACCTCCATACGGTGAGATACCGGAAAAAACTTTCCGTAAAGTATTTACTAAAAATGGATTTATTTACCGTTTAGATTTATACGTTGTGGAAAAGGTATGCCAGTTTCAAAGAAGCCGCATTCAAGAGAAAAAAGATTTATTCCCTGTATTTATTAATCTTTCTTCCGACAGTTTGCAAAGTCCGCAATTTGGCTCCATCTTGGCACGCTTGGTAAAAAAATATCAACTAGACAGCAGTGCCTTGATTTTGCAAGCCGATCCCCAAAACAAAATATCACAACCGGCCATTATCCAAGCGATGGCCCATCGCTTACATGAGGAAGGGTTTAGTTTAAGCTTGGATCAAGCGGGCAAGGGATACAGCTCTTTGGAACTTTTAAAAATTTTACCTTTACAAATGATAAAAATTGAAGAAGAAGCCATTGCCGATTTAGAGCAAAACGAACGGGTACGCCGTTTGGCAGATTCTTTAATTTATACAGCCAAACAGCTAAAGGTAAAAATTATCTTCAGCGGTGTTTCCTCTAAAAAACAGTGGGATATTTTGAGAAATTTGGGAGCCGATTTTATGATGGGACCTATTAACGGTCCGAAGGTTTCCTTACAAGAGAGCGATAGTCTTTTAAAAGACTTAGAATTATAATTTTCCCAATAGAAAAATAAAATTTTTCCACAAACTTTCTCAAAAATAGTAAAATAATAATAAGCGTAAGATTTACGCAACAAATTTTTGGTGGCTGTAGCTCAGTTGGTTAGAGCGCCGGTCTGTGGAACCGGAGGTCGGGGGTTCAAGTCCCCTTAGCCACCCCAATCTTTTTTGCTAGAACTTTTCAAAGCGTTTTTGCTTGAATGTTCAGCATAATTTTCTAAACAGCCCTGATTTAATTGGGCTGTTTTTTTATTGGGAAGCGAAGATTGCTCTTCGCCCTCATTCTTTAGTTTTGCTTCATAAATAGCCTTAAATGGCTCTTTAAAATAGAACTGAGGGTTTCTAACGACAGGCATTCCCTCCCCTTTTTTTCCGGAGTTTGTCTTTAAAAAATGGACGTTTAAACGGCACTAATAAATTCCTCGTTCCCACGAATCATTTTGCTTGTTGGTCGGCAAACGTATTTTCGTATATGCAAGGTATCGATACAAGGTGCCTTTGGATATATTAATTATCCTTGCAATATTAGGAATGCTTGCGTGATGTTTGAGTTGTTGCATAATATAATTGTGATGATTCACGCATTTATGATTCAAATTATAATTACGGCACCCTTTTCGCCGTCCAAGTTGCTTTCCATCGTTTTTTAATCGGGCCAATGCTTCCTTAGTCCTCTGGCTAATTAGATTGCGTTCTATTTCAGCAGATAATCCAAATGCAAATGCTAATACCTTGCTTTGAATATCTTCTCCAAGTCTATAATTATCTTTGATGGTCCAAACTTTGCAGCCTTTATCCATACAAATATTGAGTATTTCCATAATCATAAATAAATTGCGCCCCAGTCTACTTAATTCTGCACAAATAATTAAATCATCTCGTTGTATAATTTTTAGCAATTTACCCAATTCTCTCTTGCTGTAACTTTTAGTTCCACTAATCGTTTCTTCTATCCAACCATCTATTTGCAGTGAGTTCTTTAGACAAAATTTGTGAATTTCAAACCGTTGATTCTCAACTGTTTGCTTATCACTACTTACTCGGATATATCCATATATCATCTATTCTCTCCCAATATGATTACTGTATTGTAAATATATTTATTAAATAAATTTTTCTATTTATAACGCGACACTATAACGTCTTATTTTGCTAGAATAACAGTATGTCTAAAGAAATCACCAGCAAAACCAAACGTTTGGCGCAGATTTTGGCTTTTTTGGAACAGGGCTCTGTAAAATTACCGGAACTAGCAACCCGGTTGGAAGTTTCCGTGCGCACACTTCAGCGCGATATGCTCCTGTTTGCAAAGGCCAGAGTCCCGATTATTTCCCCTAAACAAAGCGTTTATGAGTTTGTTAAAGGGTTTTCTTTATCAGCCGTGCGTTTATCTTGTGAGCAAGCGGCATTATTAGTGATATCGGCCGACATAGCCTGCCAAATCGGGGAAGACTTTTCTGCCACGATTCCTTCTATTTCCAAACGCTTTGAGCCTACCTCTTTTGAACATTGCGATTGGGACTCTTCTAATGACGACTTTGAAGAAACAGACCAATTGGCCCGGACTTTGCTTAAATGCACCCAAGAACATTGGGCAATGCGCGCTTTTCTAAAGGATATCAAAAAAGATCGCAACCTTTATCCTTATAAAGTACTTAGTTTGTGGGATAAATGGTATGTAGCCTGCTATACTTACGGGCCGGAAATATCTTTAGTAGCGTTGGACAATATAGGAAATTATTCTTTACGAGACACTTTTTGCCCGATTCCGTTTGGAAAATGGCCTATTTGGCATCTTGCCCATCAATGGGTGGAAGATTTGGATCCTTCCAAAAAACAACCCAAACAAGACTCCATGCAACCTCTTGGGGCGCCTACTGAGGCCACAACTCCCCAACCTTTGGATTTTATAAATCCCCAAAAACAAAAAAACGACTTATAAAAGTCGTTGTTTTTCAAAGAATATTCTTAAAATACAATTAAAAGACGTATTAGTGTCGTAAATGACTGTGGTATTGACTTTATATTAAATATATGGTATAATATATGTATAGAAAGTGATAAAGAGACACTAAAATGTCGTTTTTATTAAAATTATAATTATAACGTTATTAGCGGAAGTATAATCTTCCCAATTCCTAGGAAAAAAGCAATATCAAGGGTCCGCTGAGGGATGCCAAGAAAGGCGAAGGGATTGGGGTCTTCCGAAAATAACGGAAAATTCCATTTAGAGTGTACGAGGGACAAGCCCGATGACTACACAGCAACCTACCCATATAAGGCAAGGTGCTAAAGCTTGAACACAATGGGAACTAAAACAGATTTGTAGTATTAGAACCCATTGGAGACAATGGGTTCTTTTTTTATCCCAATGGGAAATCCAAAAGAGAGGTGTTTTTTATGGCAAAAAAATATAAGCAAAATCGTAATGTGACAGTATGGGTAGTCCCTTATACGCGGTTAGAAACAGAACCGATGAAGGAAGATTCTTTTGGATATAACGATTGGGACATTTATCACGGATAAAAGAGCATCAACTATGGGAAAAACAACTAAGAAACAGACAAAATACACTTCTCGCGCACAACTTTTGGAAGATTTATTTGCGTGGAACGACTTATTTGGCCCTGCTACTAAGGAGGAACAATACAGGGAATCCTTTCAGAAAATCTACGCTCGGTTATTACGCTCTAACGGAGACAAATTACCAATAGCGGGCTTCATTCAAAAGAATAAACTCTCTCAGGCAGAAGTATGGTTGCTCTTACGGGTATCCTTGTTGCACCTCAAAAGGATGCTCCCTAGTTTGTATGAAATACCTGCTCTGATGAAAGCGGGCGAAGTTATAGCATCTAATAGAGAATTAGTATCTATTTTACTGGACCGTAAAAGTGCCTTATTTACTGAAGGGATATTTGCGTTAGTTGGCGGGAGAGTAGAACTCAAGAGGAACCTTTTTATTATACCTACTATACAAAGGAAGAAGGTGCAGACTAAAAAGCGTGTACTCAATCCGCAACGTGTTCTGGCCCAATTAAACAAGTATGTAATCGGGCAGGATGAAGCCAAAAAACGGGTTGTGGCGGGTGTTTTTGAGCATTTAACCAAGTGCGCACGGGCGAAAGAAGGTCAAAGGTTTAATAAGAACAATATTTTTATTAGCGGGCCAACGGGAACAGGAAAGTCCTATATGTGTGAGTGTTTAGCCAAAATTCTTAATCTCCCCTTTGTACACGCGGATGCCAGCCAATATACGCAAACAGGCTACGTAGGAATGGATGTGGGCGACATATTACGCCCCCTAGCAAACGAGGCTAAAAATGGAAAATTACCTATTTCTATTGTATTTATTGACGAGATTGATAAAATTCGCCAAGGAAGCGAGCAGAAAGGCGGAGCTGCTTCTACCAACGTGCAGGCCGAACTATTACGGCTAATAGAAAGCACTTTTTACCGCTTAGAAAGCAGGCTACCAATAGGGAAATCTGTTTGTAAAATAGATATTTCTCAAGTGCTGTTTATCGTCGGTGGTGCGTTTGAAAACTTACAAGTAAAACACGCGGATAAAGCGGTCGGGTTTACAACAGAACCTGTTGCCACAAATCGCATCTTAACCGCCGATGACTATATCAGCTATGGAATGATGCCCGAGTTGATGGGACGTTTCTCGTACTTTGTGCAGTTAAAGGGACTTAAAAAAGACGAATTACGCAAAATTTTATTCAACCCATACAATGGGCCTTTGCAACAATACAAAGAGTTGTTGCACACCTCCACCCAAGTGCCCTGCGAGGTTATTGAACACCTCCTCAATAATGCTTGTGAGCGGCACTTGGGGGCCCGCGGGTTACACCAACAAGTGGGGCAACTCTTTCAAGAAGCATTTTTGGAAAATAAGGTTCAAATTGAAATATAAGGAGCAATAATGAACATACACATACAATTATCGCAGTTCCTAGAAGGGTTGGAAGAACAACGCAAGGCAATTCTTTCCTATTTGCCCGTAAATGGCTACAAAACCACGCAGGAATTGTTTTCGGCGTGTGCCGAGTGGATAGACCTAGAGCACGGTCCTTGGGCTGCTAACGGCTATAAAGAGTACTTTTGGAACATTGTTACAAACCTCAAGCACGAAAATAGCCAGCATTTGGCTCTGGCGGTGTTTATCAAGGCCAATGCTTGTAGCGAGGTGCAGTTATTCTTACTTCTACGGCTACTTGCCAAAACAGCCACAGATGGCAGTTGGTGGGATAACCGTATGGAAACGTATTTAGACAGAGGTAAGACTATATTCTCGCAAGAAGAATTGGACACGCTCTTTAAGGTGCCGCAAGAAGTGTACCAGATAGGGGACGTGCTGCAATACAATAAGCGCAGTATTTTCCTGAATCGGCATTTTATATATGTGAAACAATTTTTAGGCGTACTGCCTAAAGTAAATTAAAAAGGAGAATTCTATGGTAAAAATAAGGCCTAACGTAAGAATTACCTGTTTCTTGGAAAAGGACCAGTTTGAATTGTTCTGCGATAATGAAAGCCAAGGCTTTTACGATATGTTTGACGACGATTGGCTTACCTTTGAGTATCGGGGGCAAGAGGCGGGCCTTCATCTATGGGAAGATGAAAATGACATTTGGCGCGCACAAGTACATTGGGGGCATACCCGTGATGGGCAAGATATAAGCGTTAAAGTAATAGATTATGGAGGGAAGGAAATCACAACTCCCATTTCCACGTCTTACGCTATCCAGTCCTCCCAATCGTCCGGCTCGTATAATGGATTTTCCAAAGAGGAAGTGTTTGCCTTTGCCAAAGAGAGAAAGAACTTCTATGAAACAGGCAGAACTCCTCTTGAAACATCGGAAAGAGTTATCAAAGGAATATTCGGAGGAGTCCTTGGATTTCTAGGATTTAAGTTTTTGTATATCCCTATGCTCATAGTGTGGTGGGGTAACATTTACTTCTTTCAGGGAAAAGATAGTCCGTTCTATTATTTTTCTATTGATTACATAAATTTTAACGATAGCTGGGAGGCTAATATGTCTATACTTATTTCTTTGGTTATTGTAGGTTTTGCCGTATATGGAGTGCTGGCGTTAATTGCACAAATTTTTCAGGATTCAGAGATAAAAGATTATCAAAATATGTATCAAAAAGAAGCAAAAAAGAGTAAAGCCATTTTAGAGGCCGCATTGGAAGAGCAAAAACATGATTTTGCAATAGAGCAGGCCACTCTTATTAAAGATCTGCAAGAAAAGGAACTGCAGTTAGAAAGGAACAAGCACCAAATCAGCATTTTAGAACTGAAATTGGAAAAAGCCGAATTGGAACTGGAAACTTATGAGAGGTAGTGTATGAAAAGACTTTTCCATTTAGAGGCTTCCCCCCCGCCAATACAAACGGTACCAGTTGAATATTCGGGTATGCCCTAAAAAAACTTTTATCACTTTTTACTATCACCATGGACCGTTTCCTTTGGTATCCTTGGAAATGCCTGTTTGCTTTGAGAATCTTAAAAAACGGTTGCAACAAGCCGGCAATCTATCTGACACACAATTAGAGAAATTCCTAACTTTGCATATGTCCGAACCAGATATACTTCCCACTTTATTTTGGTGGGAAGAATGGAAAAAATTAAAACCCATCATCTGTCGGTGACTTGAAGAAACCGTACAAGAAGCGGAAACCTTACGAGTCCCCTGAAGATACGCTACAAAAAGAATGTAAGGAGTATTCCGATGGTATGTTCTACTTGCTTGATAAAGTTGGTGTTACGACAGGTCGTGCCTTTACGCAAATACTAGATGAAACTCTTGATGCAATATGATGAGAGAATTATTTATCAAATAAGTGAGAAAACTATAACAAATATACTAGTAGAAGATGGGAATGGAAAGCAACTTTTAACCCGTACAAGACCCTTCACAGATCTGTCTAATGGGATTGGAAGTTCTACTTAACAGACAATATTTTAATGTTGCCAAGTGAATATTAGTGATTATAATACAGGATTTAGGAGGAACTATGTATCAAGTAAAAGTATCTGTGGATGAACAAAGAAGTTATGTCTCTTTTTATGAGGGAGACACTCTCCTCTACCGTACCGCGGTGGAGAGCCCCTATCATATTACGGAACAAGATCCACTCGTACAACGCAAGAAATTCAAAGAACACCGCACTGCTGTGCCGCCACAACATACAGTATGGGTCCCTGGTAAAATTAACGTGCATCCGTGGTTTAACAACTTGTTTAAGCGAGTAGATAAACTGGTAAGTTATATGCCGTTTCGGGATAAAGAAATTGAATATTCTATTCACACGCCTTTTAGTAATCACGTAAGCGATAAACGCTACAAAATAACGGAAGGATTTAAGACGGAAGATTTAAAAGACGGCCCCTATGCCTTGCCTACCCGTGCTATTAAAAGTATTACTACGCAGTTTGGCTCTTATCCGCTCGTTCCCGCACAAGACGCTACGTGGAAAATTAACGTGCTGGCAGCCCAAGCACGTAAAGATGTTATTTATTTACGGGCACACTATAGCCATAAGCACGTACTATCCTTTGTGGCAGAATTATTAAAACGCAGTAGTTGTACGATAAAATTGCGCCCCAGTTTTACAATGGAAAAATATAAAATAGAAATCTGCCCCTCATTTTTTGATTTTTGGATGGAACAAGATAGGTGGGCTAGTTTAGATATTTATTTACAAAACCCGCAAGCATTTCAAAAGACCTGGTATCAAAAATGGTTTCAAAAAGAAGAAAGCAAAGGCGATTACGTGGATTCTATTTGGAGTTGTTTTAAGAAGTAATGACTAGGAGCACAATAATAAATCCATTTAAAATATCGTAGCGTGGCTACTACATACAGGGCTATATCTGCCTAATGTGGACATACCCCTAAATTTGAAGCATTAAGGCGGGATTCTTTGCTTTTGGCTGATGAACAGGTAAAGAGGTTATATTCTTTCCTGCCCAAAAGGTTTTAAAATAAAAAGTGCTCAATTCCCCGACAAAAAGGTGTCGGGGAAAGCATTTTCCCCATTCGCAAAGCAAATCATATACATATATAGAGAAAAGTCCCTAAAAATCTGAAAAAATTTTTAATAGGGGCTTTTTGGGTAAAATTTCTGAAAAATTTTTCCAACTAGGGCTTTTTTCTTAAAGTTAGATTTTTATTTTTCTTATCTGATAATGTCCTTCGGCGTACTTTCGCCTATTTTCCGTCTTTTTGGCAAGCGGAACATAACCACTATTGGCGGCTAGAATTTTATCGTTTTTTACATAATTACTCCTTTTTTCGTAATTTCTGACCTATATTCTTATTAAACATTATACAGGAAGGTTATATTTACTCATTCTCATATAATATAGGGCCTTAGATGCTAGTTCTAGCAAAACTGGCTAAAAGTTCTAGCGGAAGGCAAAAATTAGCGCTCAAGAGCCATTGTCAAAAAATCATAAGATGGACCTTTTGTTCCATTTCTCATCACTTTTTCACGTCGTACAAGCAGGGCTTCCCAATAAATAATATTAGTGGAAAAATAATCATAAATATACTCCACTAAGCTACCCCATACTGAACTATTAGGCCCTTCCAACATCAGTTGGAAGGGTTTTCTTTAGATAATAAAAGCCTTTCTTAAAAGAAAGGCTTTTTTGTTATATTTTGCTAATTTGCTGTTTAGTTTTTTCCAGTATTTCTGGAATATTTGCTCCCCAAATATCAAGTCCTTCTGCCTTAACATAGCTAATATCTGTTATTCCATAAAAATTTTTAGCCAAAGCTTTCACATATCCGAAACCATATTCATCTGAAACAATAGGTCCGCCAGATGTAGTTATATAAATTAATTTTTTTGCTTTACATAAAGATACAGGATAGCCTTTTTCTGAATAATAAAATGTTATTCCGGAAACCGCTATATTTTCAAAATAAGTTTTCAAAATTGCCGGAAAAGACAAATCCCAATAGGGAGCTGCTATTAGAATCAGATCCGCTTTAGAAAATTGCTTGGCATAATCAAAAATAGGATGGTTGTAATTTTTGTTTTGAATTAAATTGTCCCTTAGAAACAACCGTTCGTCATCCAACGGAAGTATTTTTTCCGCATTCAGGTTAATTTCTTCTATTTCATCTTTAAATTTACTCAAGGCATATTGTGCTAATTCATTTGTTCTTGAATTTTTTCTGACACACGCATTTATATACAAAACTTTCATCAAAATTTTCCTCTTTATCTATTTATCTTCTCATACAGAGTGGGAGTTTTAGAAGTTATACAAATCTTTATTAATCCAATATATGGATAAAACAAATATATTTTATCTCAAATATAGCAACAGATGCTCTATCAAAAAGGGCCGTATCTTTTACTGTAACATTTGCAGCATCTTAATTATTATATTTACTTTTTAAATACTGCGGTCATTATTTATAAGGTTGAACAGTAAAATCCTTCTAAACTTTGTATCTTTTTCAATAAAAACGAAAGGAGAATATAACTTAGAAGTAAAATAATTATAGATTTTATCTATCAAAGTGCCCCTTATTGAATCCTTAGAACTTTTTAGTTCTGGGGATTTTTTTATGTCTTTCAAATTTAAACCCCCTTCAATAATCATTTGAAGGGGGTTTAAACCAAAGTCTCTTCTGTTTTAGGCCTGGCGTTTCAGGTCCACGTAGCGTTGTAGTTTGGGTTTAATCGTGCTGACGGTCGGCCCGAACACCACTTGCACGGCGTTTCCGTTCACAATCGTACCCAGTCCGCCGGCCTGTTTAAGCAGGGCCTTATCAATTTTAGTAGTGTCTTGCACGTTAAGACGCAAGCGAGTGGCACAACATTCAAGACTTCCCATATTGTCCACACCACCCAAACCAGCGATGATTGCTTCCATCTGTTCATCTACTTCAAAAACTTCCGCAGAGGTTGTCTTCTCCTTCTTTTCCTCTTGAGCCTGCTTAGCTTGGTAATCGGCTTTGGAGTAAAGTTTGGTTTCTTGAGCATCATCCTCGCGGCCCGGAGTTTGCAAATTCCACTTCAAAATTACCCAACGGAATAAGTAGTAATACACCACAAAGTAAATTACAAAGATAGGCAGCAAGAGCATCCAATTCGTTTTGGCATTACCTTGCAAAACACCGTAGAGTACAAAATCAATCAATCCGCAAGAGAAAGTGGTGCCGATTGTAATTTTTAACACGTGCATCAGCACAAAGGACAAGCCGGCAAAGGCACAATGCACAATGTAAAGTAACGGTGCCACAAACAAAAAGGTAAATTCAATCGGTTCGGTAATACCGGTTAAGAAGGAGGTTAATGCCGCTGAGAGCAATAAGCCGCCCACTATTTTTTGTTTGGCCGGTTTAGCGGTGGTGTACATGGCTAATGCAGCCCCCAACAAACCACCCATCATAATGGCGTATTTGCCGGTCATAAAGCGGGCCGCCTCAATGGCAAAGTGCTGCGTATTGGGGGAAGCCAATTGCGCAAAGAAGATATTTTGCGCGCCATAATACATAGTGCCGTCAATACTCATCGCACCACCTAAGGCAGACTGCCAAAACGGCATATAGAACACATGATGCAATCCGAACGGAATCAAAGCCCGTTCCATAAAACCAAAAATAAATGTACCATACAGGCCCGATTTAACCACCAATTGTCCGCTGGCTAAAATCAATTTTTGTATCGGCGGCCATACAAAGAAACAGGCAACCCCTAACAGGATAGAAGCCAAGGTGCAGATAATCGGCACAAAACGAACACCGCCGAAAAATGAAAATACCGTCGGAAGCTCTACTTTATAAAAGCGGTTGTGCAACAATGCCACCAATAAGCCCACCAAGATACCGCCAAAAATGCCCATTTCAAGAGAAGGCATACCCAACGTAGTACCGATGGTGCCGGCAATTACGTTCGGAGCGGTTTCGCCGTTAGGTAAAACTTGCCCGGAGAATAATAATAATTCCGATATCGTTTTATGCAATACAATAAACGAAAGTGCGGCAGATAATACAGCCACTGCTTTTTCTTCTTTGGCCATGCCCAAAGCTACCGCCAACGCAAATAATAAAGGCAAATTGGCAAAGATCACGCTTCCCACTGCGCTCATCAATAAAAACGCATGATGCAGCAAGGTGCCGCTGCCCATAATTCCTTCTAATCCATATTGCTGAACAGTAGTCAAATTAGAAAAAGATGCTCCGATCCCCAACAATAATCCCGCTACGGGCAAAATGGAAATCGGAAGAAAAAACGAACGTCCTATTGTTTGAATCACCGTCAATATCTTAGAATTTTGAGAACCTGCCATAGTTTCTCCTTGTTTTTGATTTGCGGACAATAAGTGCCCCACCTTTGTATGGTACTTTTTTTATATTCTCTGTTCAATATGTCCTTTTTACAAGAGCACTCCTGTTTTTTAAGACACTTCTCTCCCTGAAGTTTTAATTATGTATTAAAGCTAAAACCCAAACAGGCTTTCCCTCTTGTTTTTTCTCTTTGAATCATATTTGCTACAATAGTATAAGATCTAAACAGAAAAAAAGAAGAATTTTATGAAATCATATCAATACAAGACAGCCGGTGTTTGTTGCCAAGAAATTTATTTTGAATTGGACGAAGAAAACAAAATCAGACAAGTTATCTTTTTAGGCGGTTGCGCCGGCAACCTGCTGGCTATCAGCAAACTGGTAAAAGGCAAACCTGCCACCGAAATAGCCGACCTTTTAGCCGGCAATGACTGTGGGGGCAAAGGAACTTCCTGTGCAGATCAATTCGCGCAGGCCCTCAAACAAGCTCTTTTGCAACAACAAAATTAAAAGCCAATCCAAAGCCCAAGGCTAAATTCGTGGCGGAAAGGATCTTCTTTTAGCAATTTGCTTTCCCAAGGAGAAAAAGTATATTTTAAGCGATATTCGCCTCCTACTTTTATCCACTCCTTAATCTTATATTCCAGTCCCACTCCGCCAAGTAGATATTTTGAATATTTTTCGTCTTTTTTTGATTCAAAAGAAAATTGTGCCTTATTTTTTATCCGTCCAAAACCGCCCAACACATACATCCGTGGCTGTGTATCACTCGTAAACACCCATTTGATAATTCCCCCTATTTGCTCTTTGCTCATTTTAGGGATGAATAGATTGGAGCTATCTTTACTTTCGTATTTTCCCCATTCTAGTCCCAGATATAGGTTTTCTGAGGTTTTATACATACCAGCCAAGGAAAACCCTGTCATATACTCGCTCAATACATTTCCTTGGGTATCCGAAATATCTGCAAAAGAGGCCGAAGACCATGCAGACAAAGAAAGAGAAGATAGAAAAGTAAGCTTTGTAGAGGTTGTTGGGGTTGCTTTCTCTACTACAGGCGAAGGTCTATAAACCCGATAACTTTGAGCATGCAACATAGAAGGACATAAAAAATACGCCGATATCAAAACGGCGCATATTAAAAAGTATTTTATTCCTTTTAGTCCTCTATTCATACGATTTATTTTATGAAAGAGAGGATATGTTTTTATATAGTCTATTTTAAAATAAAAAATAAATATAAAAAGTTATAAATCAATATAGAAAGTATCTTTATATCTCGTTGAAAAAGAAAACGAAAAAATTTAAATATAGAAAATTATTAAATATAAAAAACACCGCGCAAAATACAAAATTTTACGCGGCGCACAAAAACAAACAGCTAAAAATATCGTTTGATTATTTTCCAGTCAGCATTTTCACAGCGGTATGATATAACGCGTGCAAGTGTTGGAAAATCGGCTTTTCCCCAAAATGAGGCTCCCATTTTAAACGATACAACTCATCACTTACCACAAAGGCAGCGGCGGCTTTCACTTTTTTCTGTTCACAAATGGCAAAGAAAGCAGAAGCTTCCATTTCCACGGTCAGAACGTTTTTCTTTTGATAATGCGCCACTTCTTCTGCCGTCTCGCGGAAGATCGCATCCGTGGTCCAAGTAGGGCCGACGTGGTAGTCTAATTTCTCCTTTTTCAAAGCAGTCCCCAGTCTTTTGGTCAAAACTGCAGAGGGCTTAAGCACTTCTTTAGGCACGTAATGTTTAGAAATTCCTTCATCAGCTACAGCACTATCACACAACACTAAATCAGCCGCTACGGCTTCGGGCTGCAGAGAGCCGGCAATCCCCATCAACACCAGTTCTTTTACTCCTAGTGCAATCAGCACTTCCAATGCCATAGCCATGGCCGGGGCACCCACACCGAAACCCGTTACATAGCAGTACCCTTTCTTTTCATCTACATAAATATCTGCCTCACAGTTGTAATGCTTAAAGTTAGCTTGGCTCAAAGCAAATTTGGTTAAAGAAGAAAGCGGACAAACGATGGCTTTGCTCGGAAGCTTAATATCACATTTTAAGTGTTTCAAATAGGTTTTGGCACCGGAAAGTTCTTTTAGTTTCACTTTATTTTTTTTAGGAAAAAGAATACTCATAATCAGTCCTCTGTTTTAAATATACTTATACTATAGCAAATCAGCCGCCACCGAATAAGAAAAAACTTTACAATCGGCCCCCGAGGTGTTATCATATAAAAAGAAACTTTTTTAAGCGGGTGTTATATGCTGACAAAATATAATATTATGGACCGCAAACTGTGCGTAACGGACGACGAAAAAGCACAGGTGTACGTGTTTACCAATCCGACAGTTGAAGAACAACGTTTTCTGGTAAGTGATTTTCAAATTGACGAACATACGCTGGCCTCCTCTTTGGACCCGGACGAATTGCCGCGTTTGGAGTTTGAACCGGAACACACGGTAATGATTTATAAACGCCCCAAAAATTATTCCGGCAAGGATCAGCTGGAGTTTAAAGTAGCTTCCGTGGGTACGTTTTTGTTTTCTGACAAATTGGTAGTAGTATTGGCAGAAGACATTCCTTTGTTCGTTGGAAAACGCTTTCAAAAAGTAGATTCTATTAAAAACGTATTTCTAAAATTAGTTTATAACTCCATTTCTCATTACATTGAGCATTTGCGCATTATCCACTTAATTTCGGAAGAGATTGAAGATAAGATGAATGAATCTATGGATAACACCTATTTGCTTAATTTATTTAGCTTAGAAAAAAGCTTGGTGTATTACGCAGAAGCTATTACCGCCAACGGTTTTGTATTTGAAAAAATGCGCACTTTGGCTTCTCGGTTCGGATTTGACGAAAATGACGGAGAAATGTTGGACGATATTATCGTAGAAAACTTACAATGTAAAACCCAAGCAGACATTCACTCCAACATTTTGGCTCAGATGTTGGGCGCGCGTGCCAGCATTGTCAGCAACAACTTAAACTTGCTGATTAAAAAACTAAACATCATCACCATTTCACTCATGGTCCCCACTCTGATTGCCAGTATTTACGGCATGAATGTGGCTCTTCCTTTAGAACATCACCCCGATGCTTTTTGGATGCTAATGGGGCTTGGGTTGGTATCGGTATGGTTGGTCATGATATACTGGCGGCATAAAAATTGGTAATTTAGATAAAATAAACCCCGCTTAATGCGGGGTTTTTTAATAATGAGTTTTTTCTAAATTTTCTTCCGGCAATGGTTGGATGGCATTCAAGCGAGACCAAAACTCATCAATACTTTGTATGCGCTCTTTAGGGTCTTCGCGCAAAGCATCTTCTAAGAGGCGGTCCACCTCCACTGGCACCCCCGGCGCCAAGCGAGAAGGAGGATACACCCTTTTGGTGGCGATATCAAAGCCTTTTACACTCCAAGGCACTTGTCCCACCAGTGCTTCGTAAAGACACAAAGCCAAAGAATACACGTCAGACTGTTTGCGCATAAAGCCTTTTTGTTGTTCCGGGGCCATATACGCAGGCGTACCCGCCACGGTACGAGCTCCCGTATCTTCTTCCATAGACTTTTTAGCTACACCAAAATCCATGACCTTGGCTGTACCGTCTTCGCGAATCATGATATTGCCCGGTTTCAAATCACAATGGATAATATCCTGAGAGTGAGCATAGTGTAACCCACGACAAACATAATCAAAAATTCGTTTGGCTTCAGAAAAAGGAACACGTCCGTCAATATCTAGGCGCGTTTCCAACGTTTGGCCGTCTACATATTCAAATACCAAATAAAGGCTGCTTTCCGATTCAATAACCGTATAAATCTCAACAATGCACGGATGACGCAAAAGGGCCACCATGCGCGCTTCTGCCAAAAACTGTTCGCGGATATAAGCACTGCGCACCAGTTCGGGGCGGACGCGCTTAATGGCTACTTTGCGTTTGAGCACTTTGTCATAGGCTTCATATACTTTTCCCATGCCGCCTTCGCCGATTTGGCGCAAAAATTCATATTGCTCTTTTACTTCCACTTCACGGCGGCTGTAAGCAGTTTTGGGCCCATGGCGGAACAAATCTTCATAGCGCAAATACACAAATATCACAATCGCTATGGCAATGGCAATAAAGTAGACCACCAACCAATGCGGAGCCGGCGCAGAACGCTTCTGCGAAGCGGCACCCAACGCAGATTTGGCTTTTGTTTTTGCGTCCAATTCCTGCTTTACCTTTAAAGCCATTTGAGATTTAGGATTTAAGCGCAAAGCCTTTTCCACATCAATACGGCAGCGCTCATAATCGCCTTGTTGCAAGTAGGCCTGCGCACGCAGGATATAGGCCCGCGGATCTTGCGGAGCAACCGCAATAGCTTCTCCGGCGGAATAAATAACGTCCTCATATTGCTTAAGTCCATCGTAAGCGATAGCTAAAAGCAGGTAAAAACGTTTATCTAAAAAATTCTTGGAAACCAACTCATTAATACGCTTGGTAACACCTACATAATCTTTATTCTTTAAACGTTCATTGAGTTTGGCTATTTCTCCGTCACGCGTGTTTTGGTCAAAAATGACCGAACGGGAGGCATTGGTGTTTTGGGAAAAATTCCCCCCCACCAACAACGGGGCGGCCTCCTGTGCAGGAGCGGCAAAAGCAACCCAAGACATCGCAGAAAATAAAATAGAAATCAGTAGCTTCTTTAGCATATTCATATTCTAGCACAAACTACCCCCCGTTTGTCAGCATCTGGTTCGTGTTTAGCGGAAGATTTACTATAATAAAGGTAATATGAATACAAGAGCTATCGGTATTTTTGATTCTGGACTGGGAGGGTTGACCATTCTAAAAACCCTCAGCCAAGTGCTTCCCAAAGAAAAATATATTTACTTTGGAGATACGGCCAACACGCCCTACGGATCTAAATCTCAAGCCACCGTTACCCGTTTTTCTTTAGACATTGCCCGCTTTTTGGAAAGTCAAAAAGTTAAGCTTATCGTTGTGGCATGCAATACCGCCTCCGCTTTGGCTTTGGCTGATTTGCAAAAACAAATTTCCGTTCCTGTTATCGGCGTAATTAAACCGGGATCTTTGAAAGCCGTACAAAGCAGCAAAAACGGTAAAGTGGCCGTCATCGCCACCGAAGCCACTGTACAAAGCAAGGCTTACCCCAAAGAACTCTTGCGCTTGGATAAACGTTTAAAAGTTACCCAACAGGCTTGCCCTTTGTTTGTGCCGTTGATTGAAGAAGGTTGGACTCATAAAGAGGGCGGAGAAGCGATTATAGCCGATTATTTGGCCCCTGTTATTAAAAGCGGAGCTGATACCGTTATTTTAGGCTGCACACATTATCCTGTTATTAAAAGTAAAATTTCTAAAAAATTAGGAAAATCTGTACGATTGGTAGATGCGGCAGAAGTTTTGGCAGAAGAAGTACAAACACGCCTTACCAATACCCATCAATTAAACAAAAAAGGGCGCGGCAGTCTGAAAATCTATGCCAGTGATGCCCCCTCCCGCTTTAAACGTTTAGCCAAACATATTTTGGGACGGGAGTTAAAACAAGTTTACCTAAAAAAATTGAACTGATTATGAAACTTTATTCCGATCCCCGTCTTTTATCTTTGGGCGTTATTCACGGCACCACAGACCGCGACATGGGCAACATGCGCCTGGCCGAGAGTACGCATACTTTGTTTGACCGTCTAGGTATTAACGAAGAAAACATTTTGCGATTTAAACAAGTACACAGCGATACTTTGATTGCCGCTTGCTCCTTGGAAGAAGTGAAAAAAATACAATCTTCCCCTCTTGCCGAAGCTGACGGTTGGGTACTTAAAGGCCAAGGCTTCGGGGCAGCTATTTTAACGGCTGATTGTGTGCCTTTGGTTTTATGGGACGAAAAAGCCGAAGTGGTAGGGCTTTCCCATTGTGGGTGGCGCGGCGTGGCGGCCAATCTGCCTGCCAAAACGGTCAGTGAAATGAAAAAATTAGGCGCCCAAGGTAAAATCTCCGCTTGGGCGGGGCCGCATATTCAAAGTTGTTGTTTTGAAGTGCAGGCAGACGTAGCGGAGCAATTTCCCGAAAGTGTCATTAAAAAAGAAGGAAAACTTTTTGTAGATTTAAGCAAAGCCATTACCCGCCAACTGTTGGCTGTAGGCCTTGCAAGTCAAGACATTCAGCTGCCTCATCTGTGTACGTGCGGAGACAAGCTTAAATTTTTCTCTTACCGCAGAGATCACACCAAAGACGCTTTGCTCACTTTTGTGTATCGTCCGTAGCGGCTACGATAGCAACGCGGTTGGCTTTTGAACAAGCGTGACGATGGAAAAAGCTTTTTCCTATCCACGTAAGTCCGCCTTTTTCTATTCTAAAAGACATTAAGCTTGAAAGCATTACACTAAAGAAAATCACAGAATAGATAACGTCTTGTATAATGTGTCCGTTTTCGGGCAGCTGTTGGGCAATCATAGCCGCCAGTACAGCGCTGACCAATCCATTGGGACACATAGCCAAAAGGACCGAACAATCGCTACGGCTGATTTTTTTGCTGATGCACCAATTCACACAAGGCGCACGCACAAAAAGTTTAATTAATGCAAAGAATAACCCCAGCAGCAGTAAATGTACTTCTCCAAAATGCATGGAAATACCCATATAAACAAAAAACAACGTTTTAAAAATAAACTCCACTTCCGTAAAAAAACTTTTTTCTCCTTCATTTAGTGCCAACGCATTAAAGCTTACTTTTTTGAGCCACAGACGGCGTATCAGGCGCATATTTCCCACCACAGCCCCAAAGACCATGGTAGCCAACACACCGTCCCCACCGGCTAAATTGCTAAGTCCGTACACCAGTAAAACAAACGCAAACGTCAAAGAAACCGCATTTTCCAAGTTGCGAACTTTGTTTAAAATACGCATCCAAAAAAGTCCGGCAATAATACTGAAGAAAAAGCCTATGCCGAAAGATTTTAAAACTTCTAGCCCCAACCCTTGAGCAGAAAAAGCGCCTCCTTTTACCGCCAGGCCCATCAAAGCCAAAGTCAGTACAATGGAATACACCCCAACCAAATTGGTTTCCAAAAACAAAATGGCACGTGATTTGGCGGAAATTTTTAGTTTAGACAGCAAAGGAATAATAACAGCGGTGGAATTATCGGCCACGATGGCACCTATAATAAACGCATACAGTTTCGGCACTTCTAAAACAATACGGGATAAAAATGCCAATACCACCGTCAAAAGGGTAAAAGTAACGGTCGTCAGCAGGAACCCCTGCCCCATGGCCCCGCGCAAAGATAAAATTTTAAGATTAATACCGCTTTGAAACAGCACCACAACCAACGCCAGTGTGGTAAAAATCTCCCCTGCGCGGCCAAAATCTTCCGGCCGAATAAGCCCCGTCAGCGGACCCATAATCATACCCAACATCATCAAAGGAAGCACATCGGGCAGACGCGTTTTCTCAAATAAAGAAGAAAACACCTGCCCCAAAAAAAGCACAATTCCGATAAACAAAATAGCTGCAGTCATATTCCTATTATATGAAACTGCGGCTCCTACCGCATGTATGATTTACACAAATTCACTTGCGCTACTCTTACGTATTTTATTTAATGACTAATTATGGAACATAAAGCAAAAATTTTATTGGCAGACGATAATGCCGCCATTCGCAATTTGGTATCTGAAATTTTGGCAGATGCCGGGTTTACCGTAGTCACTGCAGAAGACGGACAAGACGCTTTGGACAAAATCTACAAAGAAAACCCCGATTTGCTGATCTTAGACTATGAAATGCCGCGCAAAAACGGCTTTGAAGTGGTGCAAGATGTACGCAGTCATACGGGATACCTGCAAACACCGATTATCATTTTTACCGCCGTCACGGACAAAGAAACTAAAATGAAAGGCTTGGGGATGGATATTGACGATTACTTAACCAAACCCGCCGACGCGGACGAAGTGGTCGCGCGTGTAAAGCTTTTGCTCAAAAGAAATCAACAAAAAATGGACTCCAACCCGTTGACCAAACTGCCGGGTAACCCGTCTATCCAAGCCCGTATTGAGCAGGAAATTACTTCGGGCCGCAAATTTGCCGTTTTATATTGTGATTTAAATAATTTCAAAGCCTTTAATGATAAATACGGCTTTGGCGAAGGGGATAAAGTACTCTTGTCCACCGCCAAAATCTTGGTGCAGGCGGCCCAACAGGACCCCACCTCTTTTGTGGGTAACATAGGCGGAGATGATTTTATTATCGTATGCGGCTTAGAACATGCCGAAGATATCGCTAAAAAAGTGGTGGAAGAAATGACGCAAATCGCCCCTACTTTTTACAATGAGGACGATAAAAACCAAGGCTTTATGGTATCGCTCAACCGCAGAGGAGAAACAGAAAAATTTAATTTTCTCTCTATCGGTATCGGCATTGTGCATAACAGCTTAAAAGAGTTGACTTCTTTTGCGCAAGTAAGCAATATCGGCAGTGAGCTAAAGTGCCTAGCCAAAAAGCATGAAAGCAGCTACTACGCCATAGACCGCAGAAGCTAAACAATATTTATAAAACTAAAACCCCCGCTTTTGGCGAGGGTTTTTGATTTAAATAGGGTTTCCGGTTCCTTTAAACATCTTGCACCAGTCTTTATCTGTATTTTCGTTATAACATACAATTCTCGGTGTATCTACACAAGGGGAACTTTCATATTCCAAAGAATAGAGGAAAGTGTTTTCCTCCAACAAACTAGAGGGCGTAGCATTATCAACTCTCATTGCAACCACATTTCCCCAAGAACCGGCACAATGAGATCCCTTTATAATACCGCTATTTTCATAACACCAATGCTTATTACAACAGATTTCGCTGTCTCCATAAAACTCACAATTAAAACCGTTTCCCAATTCTATTCCCATATCTTCATTGGGAGCTGTCGCCCCTCCTTCTCCGTTTTCCAACTTATATATTTCTTTTTGCTGGTGCATATAGCGCAGCATTTGCAGAGCTTCGGCAGCGCGGCTTTTTTCCACCGCTTTGGTATATTGCGGCAAGGCCACGGCCGACAAAATACCGATAATTAAAACGACTACTAACAGTTCTATCAACGTAAAACCTCTTTTCATTTCTTTTCTCCTTTTTATTTATTTTTCCGTCTGAAAAAATTGTAGCAAAAAAAAAAAACGATTTGTCAAGACTATTCTTTTTTTCCGTCTAAAAGCAACCAACAAAAAACGGAGCAAACAAATGCTTTGCTCCGTTTTTCATTAATTGCTAAATAGCGTCTGATTACACACCAAAGTATTTTCTTCCTTCTTCAATAATTTGGTGCAAGTGCTCCTCACTCACAAATGTTTCGGCATAGAATTTCAAAATATTCTCCGTGCCGCTGGGGCGCACCAAGAACCAAGAGTTCTCTAAATATACTTTAATGCCGTCCGTGTCACGCACGTTCGTCACTTTTTCACCTGCCACTACAGTCAAATCTTTTAAATCTTCTTTCTTAAAAGATTGCACACGCTTTTTAGCTTCTTCTTCAGTCGGCACATCTACACGGGTATAATAAGGCAGGCCATATTTTTCGGTTATGGCTTTATACAGGGCGGCGATATCTCCTTTGACGGAAGCAATTTCTAAGAGCAGACAAACTGCCAAAATGCCGTCTTTTTCAGGGGTCCAACCGCTCATGCTCATACCGGCACTTTCTTCGCCGGATACGATATAACGACCGCCCACAATGCCATCTACAAAATGCTTAAAACCTACATTTTGCTCATCAAGGCCATACCCGTTGGCTGCGGCAATGCGGTCCAACAAAGCAGTGGTGCCCAATGTACGGCCGATTTGCATTTCTTTTTTCGGGTTTTTCTTTTCAATCAAATATTCTGCCATGACACACAAAGCATGATTGGGAGAAATAAGCCCGCCCTCTTTGGTAGCACAACCAAAGCGGTCTGCATCGGGGTCGCTGGCGCCGGCTACGTCATACTCACCGGAAGAAACAATATCAATCAAAGGCTTCATCGGATAGACAGAGGAGGGGTCCATACGGATTTTACCGTCGTGGTCAATGGGGATAAAGTAAAAAGACGGGTCTTGCAGTTCACTCACAATTTGCAAATTATCCAACCCGTACATTTCTTTAATCGCGCGGTAATAGGCCAAGCTGCTGCCGCCCAACGGGTGAATGGCAATTTTAAGACCTGCTTTTTTAATGGCAGCAAAATCTACCATATTGCCCAAGGCTTTTACATAAGGGGTCAACAAATCTGCTTCTGACAATAAACCTTTTTCCTTGGCTTCCTCTAAAGAAATACGTTTAATCAAAGACGGGTTTTTTAAATATTCATTGGCATATTTGGCAATGCGCTCCGTCAGTTCCGCTCCGGCAGGACCTCCGTTAGAGGGGTTATATTTCAGCCCCATATCTTGCGGAGGGTTGTGGCTGGCAGTACCGTTTAAACAGGCACTGGCGCGGCCTTGGATAATTTCAAAAGAAAACACCGGCGTCGGAAGCGGGCCATCGGGTAAAATCACTTTCAGGCCGTTGCCCGTTAATACTTCGGCGCAGAGTTTAGCCGTATCATAAGACATCAGGCGTGTATCACCGCCGCACAAAATCGGCCCGTCAATTTTATCTTCCAGATGAATTTGCGCCACCGCCTGAGCAATCGCCAAAGTATGTCTGGCACAGAAACCATTTCCCAACTGACCGCGATGCCCCGACGTGCCAAATTTCACAGGGGCTATTTCCCCCTCCGGCTCCCAAAATAACCGACGTAAATTTTCTATATCAATGCGCTGTTTTGTCAAAGTACCTGCCAACGGGCTAACCATAAAATCCCTCCAAAAAATAAAATTTCACATTTTTGTCTTGCGAAAAATGCTCTCTTTTTCTATGATATGATATGTAGGAAAATTTATCAACAAGGATATGATCATGAAAAAAACAATACTCGTCGCACTTTTAGGCCTTGCTTTTTCCGTACCCGCTTTTGCCGGTATGAACAGTGATTTTAAAGATCATTTCAACGCTGCCGGCTTCTCTCAATATAACCACGATATTTCTACGATGATCGGCATGGCCGATTTCCACACCGGAAAAGGTACTTCTTTCCCCGGTTTTGACATCGGAGCCACCGTGTCTGCCGTAAAAACTGCTGATGACAATTTTTCTCACGAAGATTATTTTTACGCTCCTTTCATTACCGCCGAAACGCAAATCCCCGTTTTGGGTATCGGTATTGCCGCACGCGGCACCAGCTATAATGACTTTGAATCTTTGGGCGGCGGTTTGAAATGGAACGGCTCTTTGGCTACGGTGCATTTCTCGGCGGGCCTTTTCTATGACCGCTATAAAACCGATTATTATGACGGGGACCATGTGTCTGCCTCTGCTTCTGCTTCCATCAATTTGTTATTCTTAACGCCTTACATCGGTGTAGGTTATGACTACAGCAAAATGGAAACTAAAAATTGGCCGACTCATCACAAAACTGATGATGATGCCGTGCGTTATACCGCCGGTGTAAACTTCCACCCCTTGCCGTTATTCTACGTCTATGGTGCTTATACTTACACCAAAAACAGCCAAGGTTTCCAAGGTGGCGTAGGCGTGCACTTTTAAGGTAAAACATGGATTTTAAACAAGAACTTTCTGCCTATTTTAAGGAAAACTGCTTACTCAACGAGCCGATGAGCCGCCACACCACCTATTTAACAGGCGGTGCGGCAGAGGCTTATGTTTATCCGAGTACCAGTGAAGAGTGGAGTTTTGTACTCAAACTGGCTCGCACAGAAAACGTACCTTTGCGCATTATCGGTTTCGGGTCCAATATTTTAGTAGGCGGAAAGGGTGTAGGAGGCATTGTCTGCTCCACCAAACACATGAATCATGTGGCAGTAAAAGGCAACAGAGTCACGGCCCAAGCAGGGGTGGCTTTGGACAAAGTGTGTGAGCTTGCCTCCCGCGCAGGCCTTGCCGGTATGGAAAAGCTCTCCGGCATTCCGGGCAGTATAGGCGGAGCCGTATATATGAATGCGGGGGCATTCGGACAGGAAACTTTTGACTGCTTAGAATATGTGGAAGTTATTGACTATGACGGCCGCCCCGCTACGCTGCTAAAAGAAAATTTACCCCATTCTTACCGTCATGTAGAAGGTATTGAAAATTACATTGTGTTGGGGGCGGGGTTTTCTTTAGAGAAAAAAGATTTTGCCTCTTTGGTAGAAAGCAGAAATGCTGTGTTGCACAAACGCATTGAAAAACAACCGTTAGATTTTCCGTCTGCCGGAAGCGTGTTTAAAAGACCGGTAGGGGATTATGCCTCGCGCCTGATTGACGAGGCCGGTCTGCGCGGACTAAGCATCGGCGGAGCTAAGGTGTCTGAAAAGCACGCCGGATTTATTGTTAATTTCAATCATGCCACACCGGAAGACATCAAAAATCTGATGGACGAAGTGAAACGTCAAGTAAAAGAAAAAAGCGGCATTGAATTAGAGCTGGAGCAAATTTTGTGGGGCGAGTTTGAGCTGTAATCTCTCTCGTGAAATGAAAAAAAATTGACGAAGTGCTCACAAGTTGCTACAATATATGTACGAAAGAATTTGAGTCGTTGGAGTCGTGGTGTAGCCTGGCCTAACACGCTGCCCTGTCAAGGCAGAGACCGCGGGTTCGAATCCCGTCGACTCCGTATTTTAGTTTTGAATAATTAGCATAAATCTCCGTTAGAGTTTAACTCCGACGGGGATTTTTTTACGCGCCACCAATAGCATGAGAATTTTAGCGGATTTTTGAGCTTTTCTGTGAATATTCTCTTTTTATGCTGACCTTGCTAGGTAGGAAGTCGTGCACTGAAAGATTATTTAGTGAGGATTTGTTCTTGCTCATGCCAATCTGAAGTTTTAACAGCGAGCAATTTTTTAAGGGTACAATCGGCAGGTTGAGTACCGTTTAGGATAGAGCGTACGATTTTGGGTGATAAAAAACTCAAATTGAGGATCCGGCGCACATACTGCACACATACCTTTTCTCTATTAGCTATTTCTTAAGTAGTTTTTCCGTCTAATATTTCTTGGTACCACGTATAAGCTTGGTTTAATATTTTGATAAGTTCTTTATTGGATTGTTTTGTAGGTTGGACAAACTGCCCCACTATGACTTTAGCCCCATTGGCTACCGTTCCTATATGATATATTTCCGTATAAGTGGTTTCATTTTTGAGCTTCTCAGGTTTGAGCAGGATTATTTCTCTATGTTCATAAATAGCATTTAATAGTTCGGTTACTTGTTCTTGATATAGTGTAATTTCTATCTTGTTGGGATTTAATTTAATGCGTTTGATTAAAGTTTTCTCTATATCCCGTGTCATCGGATATGATGATAGTTTCTTGATAATTCCCTTTTGCTTGCTTACTCCAAACTGTTGGATATACGGATATATTTTGCTTTTGTCCTTCAAAAATTCACTAAACCAATTATCTATAAACTGCTCCAACTTTGGGAGTGAAACTTTACTGACTTTCCCCACTTTGCCTGGCTCCTTGCGGATAATAGCTTGGCTTACATAATAGCGATATTTCTTACCGCTACTGCCCGTGCTCCAACTTGGACTCATGGCATTGTCTTTATCGTCATATAACTTCCCTGATAAAAGACTCTTACTAGGGGCATAATGTTGGCGGTTAATGCGATTATCGGCCATTACAGCTTGGACTTGCTCAAATAATTCTTTTGAGATTATTCCCTGGTGTTCTCCCGGATACCACGCTCCCTTATGACCAACAAGTCCAATATACGCTTTATTGCGTAGGATACAATTCAAGTTACCAACAGAGATATTATTCCCCTGTTTATTTAGCCATTCTTTTAGGAGTGTGGTACTTTTTAACTCTATGTATTTCTCAAAAATGGAACGTACTAGCGGCACTTTTCCCTCATCGGGGTATATTTTCTTGTCTTTCCGATAATACCCTAATGGCGGTTTGCCACCCATCCACATACCCTTCTTTTTACTGGCACTTATCTTATCCCGGATACGCTCCCCCGTTACTTCCCGCTCAAATTGGCCAAATGAGAGTAGCATATTTAATGTGAGGCGGCCCATACTTGTAGTGGTATTAAAGTGCTGAGTAATAGATACGAATGAGGCATTGTGCTTGTCTAATATCTCCACAATTTTGCTAAAGTCCATTAAACTACGGGTTAAGCGGTCTATCTTGTATACTACGATAATATCTATAAGTCCGTTTTGAACATCTGCGAGTAGACGTTTTAAGGCCGGGCGTTCCATATTACCACCAGAATATCCACCGTCATCGTATTCGGCAGATAAAAATTGCCAATGTTCATGCTTTTGGCTTTTAATGTATGCTTCACATGCTTCCCGCTGGGCTTGTAGACTATTAAACTCTTGCTCTAGCCCTTCTTCTGTTGATTTACGGGTATAGATAGCACAACGTATTTTCTTATCACTCATTTTTTCACTCCAAAGAATACATTCCCGTTCCAACTCTTGCCTGTTATGGCCTTGGCCACACCGGATAAACTTTTATAGGTTTTATGTTTGTACAAATAACCCTGCGGGATAATTTCCACTTCGTATTTGGTACCTTGGTAGGAACGGACCATTTTGGAGCCAACTTCTAAGGTGGCTTTTGGCCGTGCACTCGCATTGTGAGCGGCCTGTTTTACCTCATAAAAAAAGCCAAGGGGAGAAATTTTCTCACGCTTGGCTTGTTCATACCATAACAGATATTTAATAATTAGACTACGCCCGATTGGCGGTATGGGCCGGCCTATAATTTCGGCCCATTTTAGGCGTAATTCCCGTGCGGTTAATTGTGTGTATTCGGTCATATTTCTCTCCTATACACATTACTGCTTATAACGGACCTAGAAGTCAAGGAAAACTTCTCCCAATGTGCCGGTACTCGCATATGTTTCTTAAATTTTGCCCAAAATGAACTAATCAGATAACTTTGGTTGTAGACTTTTTCAAATACTTTTTCTCTCCCAAGCAGTATATAGTTTCTGTTTACCCTCACAGCAAAATATCAAGGAATTGTTGCGTTTTTTGCGTGTATACAATGAAAAAAGTACAATAATTTTTAGCAAGGAAGAGTATTATGACACTATCGGAAGCAATAGAGAAAATGAATTTAAAAGAAATTAAAAAATCAATTGCCAACGGAGCCAACATCCATGAGAAAAATAACCGAAGAGAAACTCCCCTTATCCAAGCCATTCATTGTGGAGATTGCGAGGTGGTACAAATATTGATTGATGCCGGCGCAAATGTTAATGAGGAAAACGAATTAGGAGAAACGCCTCTTCTCCATGCCGTTCATTGCGGGGATTGCGAGATAGTAGAAAGATTAATTCTTGCCGGAGCAAATGTTGATGCAACAGATTACCACAAGCGAACTCCTCTTATCCTTGCCGTTTTACATAACAACACGGAACTGGTGAGAACACTGCTGGACGCCGGAGCCGATGTGAATGAACAAGATGCTCAAGGACATACAGCGTTAATGCTGGCAAAAAGTGAAAAAACAGAAACATCTTTTTATGATAGATATCTTCTGGGTATAAAGAAAGAACAAAAAGAAGAAATAATACAACTCTTAGCCAGTGCTGAATTAATAGTTGCAACAGAAGAAAACGATTTAAAAAAAGCAAAACAAGCTATTGCCGCAGGAGCAGATATTAATACACAAAATGCCAAGGGCGAAGTTCCCCTTATCAATGCCTCTTGTGGCCGGGATGGCAATGTGAAAATGGTAAATCTGTTATTAGCTGCAGGTGCTGATGTCAATACAAAAAATTGGCGAGGGAATACCGCTCTTTTTCATACACAAAACCAAAAAATCATGCACATTTTAATTAAGGCAGGTGCTGATATTAATATAAAAAATAAAAAAGGAGAAACTCCTCTTTTGTGATTAGGTACAAAAAATAAGAAATTTATAAAAATGTTAATTGCCGCCGGAGCAAAGCCCGTTCCCAAAACCATGCTTATTTTGGCGAGTAAATTTGGTCAAACAAAAGAAGTAAAAGATCTTATTAGTAAAGGAGTAAAAGCAAATATTGCATCAGGAATCAACCATGCAACTCCGCTTATGTATGCCAGTAACGCCCCAATTGCCCGTATATTACTGTCTGCCGGAGCCAATGTTAATGCCAAAGATGATTTTGGTAATACTGCACTTTTGGCAGCATGTGATAAGGATAAAAACGGCGTAATAAAAGTTTTATTGGCGGCTGGTGCTAATGTAAATGCAAAAGATTCTAATGGTAACACTCCGCTTTTAGAAGCCTGTTTCTGGGGGAAAAAAGATGCTGTAAAAGTTTTATTAGCTGCCGGGGCGGATGTGAATGTCAAAGATAAGTACGGAGAAACACCTATTTTCCATACACATAAACCTGAAATTATGCGTGTCTTAATTAAAGCCGGCGCGAATGTAAACGTAAAAGACTCTAATGGAGGCACCCCGCTTCTGGAAGCCTGTTTTTTGGGAGAAAAAGAGGCTATAAAAGTTTTATTAGTTGCTGGAGCCGATATTAATGCTAAAGATAATCATGGGAAAGGACCTATTCAAATAGCAAAAGAATGGATAGGGGAAAAAGAACCACGAACTGAAATTATCACACTTTTACAATCTGTTAGAGCAATAAAAAAGCCAAAACAAAAAAGGAAAAAGAAATAAAAATTCTCACTCCCTTTATTGCAAAGGTTTCCTCGTTTCTTTTCTGATCACATCATGCCATGATATCTCGATACATAGTATCATTTATACTATGATTTCAGCGCTACTGCCTCCAGAGCGAGACTTAGTAATAAGTATTTTCTTTTCTGTACGCTCCTTAAGTTCGCTCAAGTGCGAAATTATCCCCAAAATGCGGTTGTTTTCCGTGAGCCCGTTCAAAATGCCGATGGCCTGCTCCAAAGAGTTTTCGTCCAAAGAGCCGAATCCCTCGTCAATATAGATACTGTTAAGTTCTATCCCTCCCGCATTGGCCTGTACCTCGTCGGCAAGCCCCAAGGCCAAAGACAACGACGCCTTAAAACTCTCCCCGCCCGACAAACTGTTCGCCGAACGTTCGCTGACGTTATAATGGTCTATCACATTTAGATCCAGCCCGATTTGTTTATTCCCGTCGCTCTGCGCAACGCGTTTGAGTTCGTACTGCGTGTCGCTCATTTTAAGCAGGTGTATGTTGGCCCGTTGGATAATACGGTCGAAATACGCGGCTTGAACGTATGTTTCCAAATTTATTTTTTCTTTCCCGTTGATATCCCCGTTGGCCGTTCTGGAAAGCGCCAAAAGCCATTGGTGTTGCTCGTCGAATGCTTTCTTTTTGGCGCTCCACTCTCTCAGGCGCCGCAGCACGTCGGTATTTTGTTGCAGCCGATTGGAAACTGCCGTTTCGTTTGCCGAAAGCGCAGCTAACTTTTCCTCGGCGGCGGTTTTTTGATGCTCCAGTTCGGTTAAATCCCCTTGCGGTTTATGCTGCAAGGATTGTTCCAACGTCGCTTTGCGGCCGAGCAACCCTTGCATTTGCGTATTTTTGGCGTCTTTTTCCTGCCGCAATTTTTCCACTTCCGCTTCAAAGGCGGTTATCTTTTTTTGTTTTTCTTTTACCAGATTTTCAACAGTAGTTTTATCGGTTGCATTAGCGGGCAGACCGGCGCGCAGGTTTTCTATATTTTTATTGGCATTGGTAATGTTGGCCTGCAGTGTAATTCGGGTTTGACCCGCCGTATTCAAGGCCGCCGCCGCTTGGGCCCGTCTTGTTTCAAAACTGTTCAGCAGCCCCTCCAGTATTGCCAAGCGGTTACATGCGGTATTATTGGCGGTTTTTCGGGCAGAGAGGGACGCCTTTTGTGCGCTTAAGTTTTCTTTGTGCGTTTCCAAAAGTTCGGGCGCCTGCTCAAACGAAACATTTTCCTCCCGCTTGAGAATTTGTTTCACTTGGGATAAGAAATTTTCCTTTTGCGTATCGTATGTGGCTTGCTGTTGCGTTAATCTTTCAGCGTGTTCCCGCACTATAATTTGGCGTTGTTCAAAAGCCGCCTTGGCCTGTTTCACTTCTTCTTCATCCGGCGTCCCTTGGGGCTTTGCCGCTTTTTGGGGATGGTGAAGGGAGCCGCAAACGGGGCAGGGCTGATTATCCTGCAAAGTTTCCGCCAATATACCCGCTTGACCGATCCGGAAACGATCGTCCAACTCCTGATAAGACGCACGCCATCGCTTTTCATGTTCAAACGCTTCCGCATAAATCGATTTCTGTGCCGTTATTTGAACAGATAAACTGTTCAATGCCCGAATATGGTTTTGCAAAGTTTTCACACTTTCCAAAGCACTTGTGAGTGTTTGCTCCTCATTTTCCAAATTCGCTTTTTCTACGCGGGCGTTTGCCAATTCTTGTGCTTCGGCCGCTTGGGTTTGGTGTTCCTGTTCCAACTGTGTCACCGCACTTTCCAAAGCGGCCATATCGATTTGTTCCAACTGCCCATTGGCTTTTTTTATGACGTCCTGCTGCTGCTCTATTTGCTCGAAAATACGAATACTTGTTTGCAAGGCGGTTACTTCCTGCCGCAAGGCGTCCGTAGCGGTTTTTTCGCTTTCTTTGGCCTTAAAAGCATTTTGCGCCGCCGTCAGTTCGGGGGTTAACTTCGCAATCTGCCCGTTCACTTCGGCAAGTTTCTGCTCACTCTCTTGCGCGGTTTTTATCTTGGTAATGGTTTGGATAAACACCCCTTTTTCCTGCTCCGCGGCCGCCTTTTTTCCCTGTAAATCTTTTTGCTCTTTTTCGTCGGCCTCGTTACTTTGCGCAAGGACGGGCAGTAACTCATTTTCAATATCGCAGGCACTCCAGTCCAACGCGTTTAATTTTGCGGCCGTTTCGGGCTGCGCGGGCGTTGCCATACTCTGCACAATGCCCAGCCGCTCCCCGTCGAGTTGGTCGCTTTTTCTTCTATTCTCGGCCACCTCATCCTTAAGTTTATTTTGCAAGTTGCGGTAATTTTCCGTCTTAAACAAATTGCGGAAAATGTCTTGCCGGTCTTTCGTTTCTCCGGTAAGCAATTTGAGAAAACTGCCTTGCGCAATCATGGCCACTTGGGAAAATTCATCTTGCGAAAGCCCCAACAAATTTTTAACCACCGCTTGCGCATCCTTATCTTTGGTATAGATAGTCCCGTCGGGGAAAATCAATTCCACGCTTTTCTTTTCTTCCGTAAAGCCGCCCCCTCTTTGTCTGGGGCGCAGTTGTGCGGGGCTGCGTTTAATCTTATACTTTTTCCCCTTATACTCAAATTCCAATTCCACAAACGTTTTGGTATTCTCCGCAGCGTATTTACTGCGCAACATATCCGCCTTGCGCCGCTCGCTGGACGGCTCGCCGTAAAGTGCGTAAGTAATCGCGTCGAAAACGGTCGTTTTGCCGGCCCCCGTATCGCCGCAGATTAAATAAATACCTTTCGTACCCAGTTTGGATAAATCTAAAACCGTCTCTTTCGGATAAGGCCCAAAAGCACTTAAAGTCAATTTCAAAGGACGCATTATTTCTCCTCCCAAATTTTTTCTATCAGAGCGCTAATATGTTTTGTTTGCTGCTCGCTTAAATCTTGGTTATTTTGCTTTTTATAAAACTCGGCGAAAACTTCAAACGGCGTTTTACTTTCCGCCTGCTCGAGCGTGCCGATTTGCGTATTACTCGCTGTACGTGTATTGTCGTAACTGAGTTGCATAATATTTGGGTAAGCCATGCGGAGTTTATTTAGCGCGTCCGGCACATCTTCTTCATCGGTAAGCGTGATATGGAAAAAGTTTTGCAAATTTTGTTTATCGCGGAAATCTTTGGCCATTAAATCGTTATACTTGCCTTTAATTTCCTGCCAATCGTGCAACGGTTTTAAGGGGATAAACTCCAGCCTAGTGTCGCCTTTTGCATTTAAGTTTATTACCGTCAGACTCTTTTTATGGCTTACTTCCGAGAAGGAATATTTTAACGGGCTTCCGCAGTAGCGCAACGTTTCCCGCCCGATATGTTGCGGCCCGTGCAAATGCCCGAGTGCCACATAATCAAACACCTCAAAGACGGGGCTGTCCACATTGTCGGAACCGCCTACTGAAATTTGCTCGGACTCACACCGCGCTCCCCCCGTTACAAACTGGTGCGTAATAAGGATATTGCGCGCCGAAGTATCCACGTGCATATTATCGATAACCATTTTTAAGGCCTGCGTATAATCGGCGATATCTTCTGTCTCAAAAGCCACTTTGACATGCACTGGTTTTATAAACGGGAGCATATAAATATGTACGGGGCCAAACTCATCCTGCAACATAACCGGCTGGATATCCTTGGTGCTTTTGGTAAGCGGCTTGGCAATATGTACCCCGCTTACTGCCATTAAATCCGCACCGAACGAAATTCGCTCGTTTGAGTCGTGGTTACCGCTGATTATAAACACCGTTACCCCCGCTTTTGAAAGCCCGACCAAAAACTCATCAAAGCATTTTATTGCCTCGGCAGACGGCACGGATTTATCGTAAATGTCCCCCGCAATGAGTAGCGTTTTGATATTTTCTGTAGTCAAAATATCCGTTATTTTGCCGAGGATATCTTTTTGCTCTTCCAACATGGAATAGTTATAAACGACTTTTCCTAAATGCAAGTCCGAAAGGTGTGCAATTTTCATATTATTTCCCCTATAACAAATATTTTTCATTGTATCCAAAACTTTCCGTCATTGCAAATATTAAATAAAATATTCACGACAACATATTGTCGCAGCATAAAAATATGTTTTATAAAAATTGCTGTCCTTTATTTCTTTCCCTGTATTTGTTAGAATACGCTTATATATTCTTGTAAATTGGAGAGTTTATGTCATTTTTTTCTTTCGGCAAAGGCCAAAATGCCGTCATGTCGGCGGAGTCAAATACCGTAAAATCTTTTGATTTGAATATAGAAAAGATTTTGGGAAGTTGGGAAGTGTACCACGCTATCCGTGAAATAATTGCCAACGCGTTGGATGAGCAAATTTTGACACAATCTAAAAAATTGACGTATTCCAAAGCAGCGACGGTGCTTGGCATATTATGGATTATGGGCGCGGATTGAATTATAACCATCTGACCCAGAACGAAAATGCCGAAAAATTGACTAATGGGCACCTTATCGGAAGATTCGGAGTGGGACTTAAAGACGCATTGGCTACGTTGTACCGTCATAACATACAGGTCAAAATTGTTTCAAAACACGGGGTTATTACACTCAAAGAAGTCACCAAAAGAGGTTTTGAAGATATCATCACGCTGCACGCGCAAATTGCCCCTTCCCCAAGACCCGATATGGCAGGGACAGATGTTACCCTCGTGGGCTGCACGCAAGAAGATATGAAAAAAGCCCAATCCCTATTTTTACATTTTGCCCAACCTCCAGTGCTGGAGAGCCCCCAGTATGGGGACGTATTGGACAAACAAGGCCACGCCGGTGAAATTTTTATAAACGGAATGAAAGTAGCGCAAGAGGAAAATTTTTTATTTTCATACAATATCACTTCTTTGACTGCCCAACTCAAAAAAGCACTTAACCGAGAGCGCACCAATGTCGGAAGAAGCGCCTACACTGGCAGGGTAAAAGATATATTGAAACAATGCATTACTTCGACTGTTATAAATGCGCTTGTAGGTGATCTCAATAATTACAGTTACGGCACTAAACACGACGAACTGGGTTGGACTGATATTGCTTTGCATGCCTCTATTAAAGCCAGAGAACTGCAACCAAAAGCCGCCTTCGTTACTCCGACGCAAGTGGAACAAGCCCCCTCTCTCATTGATGATATGAAACGGCAAGGCCTTCAAACCATCATCGTACCGGATACAATCGTAGAAAAAATAGAGGACCATAACCTCGGAGTTAAAGACGGGGACGCCCTAATCACGGCACAGCATTTTGTGCAAGAACAAACCCACAATTTTACACCTACGCCTATCTCTTTTGACCATCTTTCTGCCGCAGAACAACAAATCCATAACCAAACCAATGCCATTTTAGATTTAATTGGCGGTAAGCCCACCAATGTTCAAAGCATACAAATTGTCGAGCACATCTATGAATTAGATACGCTCGACGCCGATGTTTTAGGTCTTTGGTATGAGAATGCAAAAATCCTTATTAAACGCTCCCAACTACAGTCTATGGAAAAATATGCCAATACTTTGTTACATGAATGCGCCCACGCTATTAGCGGCCAGCCGGATGTAAACCGTGATTTCGAATTATGTCTTTCTAAAATCATAGGTACCCTAGCAACTAAATTATTAAACAAAATGAACTAAAATGCGTCTATTTTAGATATGCTTTCACTATATTTAGAATTAGGCTGGATATGCTATGCTTCCCTAACTTAGATTTTCATTAGCATTTGTAATATTACGACCATGCCCTAGTCATTAGCTCCCGTTTCTTTTAAGAGGTTTTCAACTTCGGTATGCTTTTCCATCCTAGCTAACATGAGTGCTGTTTGCCGTTCCCGGGTTATATTTACATCCGCACCGGCTCCAATAAGCAGTTTAACAATTTCTGTATATCCTTTTTCACTGGCATACATGAGTGCTGTTTTTCCCCATCCGTTCAAAGGGTTCGGTTTATTTGGTGTAAAATTAACATTTGCGCCTGCATCCAACAACATTCTTACCACTTGTACATTACCCCCTTGACAAGCCTCTATTAGTGCCGTTTTCTCATATTTACTGATGGCATTTACATCTGCTTTGTGCGATAGAAGCAATTTAACTATGTCGTCGTATCCACCCTCTTGTGCCAAAATCTTCTTTTCCACTACTACAAAACCATCAAGACCATTCCCTTTTAGCACCTTATCGTTATTTTTACTGCGTACGGCATACATTAAAGCAGTATATCCATAAATATAATCTTTCACATTAACATTAGCACCTTTATCTAAAAATAAAGCAACTAATTCCGGCAATTTGCTCTGAACCGCCCATGTTAAAGGAGTAAAGCGATAATAAATCTTATTCACATCCCCCCCTGCTTCTACCAACATTTTCATAATTTCTATGTAGGGGGCAGGATCTTTTGGTTTTTTATATCCATCGAACTGTACAGTTTCTAGCAGTGCCATCACGCGCTCCATTGCAGTGTAATCGTTCAACCCTATTGCGTTCACATCTGCACCGGCAGCCAATAACACTTTAACCATTTCAGCATCTCCGTTACGGCTAGCATGCATCAGCGGAGTCCACTGAGCACTATCCTTTGCATTGATATCCAATCCTTTAGCCAAAAATCGTTTTACTTCTTCTATTTTTCCGTCCTTAACCGCTGCAATCATTTTTTGACTTTCTTCGTAATTATCTTCCAAAACTGCGCCAGCTTGTTTCAACAGATTAATAATTTTGACCCGTTTAACGGCAATAGCCCGTTTCAAAGCCGTATTGCCGTCATTACCTACGGCATTTACATTAGCCCCGCGGGAGAGAAACAATTCTACCATTTCCATGTTTTTAATATGGCTGGCCCATATTAACGCAGTCCAATTATTTTTATCACCTGCGTTAATATCTGCACCGGCATCAAGCAATGCGGTTGCAAGTGGTAGATTTTTTACTTTTACCGCATTTATGAGAGGTGTATATCCAAATCTGCAATCCGCAATATTTACATCAGCTCCGCGGGAAATAAGCAAAGAGGCCACCTCACTGTGTCCACCTATACATGCTAAATTTAAGATGCTATTTTTTTCCAAAAATGTTTGTTCATTTATATTGGCTCCGGCACTAAGTAATAGTTGTACAATTTTCTTATCACCACGCGTAGCCGCCCACATAAGCGGGGTTTTCCCTTTCATTCCAGGAATAGTTTTTTGCTCTGGCGCATTTACATCTGCACCAGCAGAAATCAATTTCTTAACTTCTTCTATATTTCCTTCTTTACAAGCCTCAATTAAATTCATAAAAATATCTTCTTAAAAATGCATTTTGATATTGTAACATATTACAACTAACAAGCGGGAAAAAGAGTGTAAATATTTGTCGGCAACTCGTATATCCATATTTTCGTTCAGATAAAAGTTTTCTCTTAATAACAATTTATACTGCCCTTATAGAATAGCAAAGGCGTGTGACAGCCTATTGTCGCGGGATAAATCTATGTTTTACACCTTGACATTTTATCCTTTAATACTTATACTATTTGTATAGTATAAGTGTCGTGTTTTTGTAATTTAAGATAAATATATGTACAGAAGAAAAAGTTTAGTCTTGAAAATCTATAAGAAAGTACAACGCTCCACAGATATCGCGTTTGTACTGGCTGACTTTTATACTTATTCCACTGACAACGACCAAATTTTGCGTGCGCTACGCCGTTTGGTAGCAGAAAAAGTACTGATCCGTATTGGTAAAGGTGCGTATGCTAAAGCCAAGTTATCCACACTTACCAATGATTATGTGCCTAATGGCGGTATTATCAAAGCAGGCAGAGATGCATTGCAAAAACTCGGCATTAAAATATTTCCTACCCAAGCCGAAAAAGACTATAATAACGGTACTAGCACCCAAGTACCTACAGGGCGTGTGGTAGGGGTTAATAAACGGGTCAGCCGCATTATCAGTTTTAAAGGAACGAAACTAACCTATGAACGAATTTAAGCCATTATCAGCCGAAGTATTACAAGGACTATCCGAAGAATTAGCTATTAACCCTGCCTTCTTGGAAAAGGACTGGTATGCTACCCAAGCATTACACATTTTACAAGAATTAAATACCCCTGCCTTTACCGCTATATTTTCGGGTGGTACTTGTTTGTCCAAAGCCTATGGACTGATTAAACGGTTTTCCGAAGACTTAGATTTTAGGGTACAAGGTACTGAAGTAAAATCACGATCCCAAAGACGTGATTATATTAACCAACTCATAGACGCATTGACCAAAAGCCAATTATTTAAGGATATTACCGTAAGGAAGGAAGACCAAAGTTATCGTGCCATTTTGACCTTAACTTATCCGCATGTATTTGAACAAGAGCAGTCTTTACGCCCTCATATTAAAGTGGAACTGATTTTTAATCCTGTAATACTACCAACCCAAGTAAAACCCGTACAAAGTTTAGCAGACCAGTTTTTGCATACTGATAATGCTACCTTTGAAGTTATTTGTATTAACCCTATTGAAACAGCAGCCGAAAAGTTAAGTGCTTTGATTTGGCGTACTTTGTATTATAAGCAATACTTTGACCCTACCTTACTACGCCACCTATACGATTTGGCTTCCTTAAAAGATTTACTGACAGCTAATAAAACCCAGTTTAGCGATTTACTGGAACAGATTTATCAAGCTGACCAGTCCAAATGGCAAAGCCAATATCATTTTGAAACTTTGCCCAAAGCCATACAACAGCTACACCAAGTATTAGTATCAGAGCCAAAGTATAAAAAGGCATACCGGTCTTTTGTACGGAACATGTGCTATGATACCGATACCTTATCCTTTGAAAAGGCGTTAGATATTTTTAGAATTTTTGATAAATTTTAGATAATTTCTCTGCTTGTTCCCTGTCCCGGGGTTTAGGGAATTGGGTAGATTTGTATTGGCGTTCTACGTAGAGAAATAATTAAATTATATTAGATATTTTTTATTTTCCCTGTATTTACCCTGTTTTACAGGGAAAATTTCTCCCCGCTTTCTCCACGCTTCAAATTCATCAAAAAGTACCATTTTCAGCCGCTTTTCTGCCGCTTTGAGTTCCCCCAAAAATGTCATTTTTTACCGCTTCATTACCGCTTTGGCAAAACAAAAAACTAGCACTTTTTGCCGCTTTGGAAAGAAAAAGTGCCATTTTTTGCCTGTTTACTGCCTGTTTGAAAAATCAGCATAGTGCTAGGAAAACTACACCCACCGTAGAATTTGAAACCCTCCCTAGCGGAGGGTTTTTAATTTTAGAGTAATAAGCCCACAAACTGCTTTGTGTGGCGTAGGGATGAAAAAGATGTGCAAGGGTTTTTAATTAATTTTTTCTTTATTTTTAAGAATCAAAAATATTATCCTATTTTTATGAAGAAGATTCTGACGATTTTATTTTTATTTTTTTCTATTTCCCTCTTTGCTGACGATCTGACGGTGCGGCATATTTCGGTGCAAACCACACGCATTAATCCTGAAGTTGTAAAAAATAAATTTCCATTAAAACGCGGCGATATTTTTACTCAAACTTCCTATGAACACGCACAAAACAAACTGCACGATATGCGCCTGTTTAAAAAGCTGGACTTTTCCACCCAACAAGACAAAAATGAAATAGATATTCATATTCGCGCCGAAGACGGATATTACTTTTTCCCGTTGGGGTTTTTCTCTTCGGGGGATAAAAATGTGCTTTTTTTGTCTTTGTTTGAGGGCAATTTTTTCAAACAAGGCGAAACTGCTTTCGCCACCGCCGGTTTTAGTGATGATGGGTATACTTTGTCGGGCGGACTGGCACTGGAAGATAATTTTTTTAACCTGTCTTTTACCAAATTAGACACCGAGATTCGCTTTTATCCGCATCATTGGTCCAGTACATACGGGGTGATGAACGTAAGCGATGATGAAGGAGAATTCGGCTTCCCCGTTCACCTGCTCAATATGCGTGATTATAATTTACGTTTTTTATACGCGCGTCAATTGGGCGATTGGAGCGCATTTATAGCACCTGAGTTGCGCCACGTCTCTTACTTACAAGACTTAGACAGCGGCAACCATAACCAGCTCACCGTAGGACTTGCCTACCACCACAACATTCGCACTTCTTCTGGCATGGGGGCTTTGTTTGGCTTTGGGCTTTCTGATAAACAAAAAATGCTGACAGATCTGCCTGCTACGCGATATGCTTATGCAGGCGATATCTCTTTTGGCAAGGGAGGCCGTTGGAGCGGGGCAGATTATGACATTGCCCAATTATCGGCCAATTTCTTATGGCAAAAAGAATTTAAAAGACGCCATATTTTCTCATTTCAAATCAAAGGAAAAAATGCCTACAGTTCTCCGTTCTCTGAGCAAATTTTATCCACAGATTTACTGGGAAAGCAGGGCAAATACCGCCGTCAACTCCGCGGTAGCCGCGGGGCAGGGATAACGGCGGCCTTCATGTACTATTTATTGAGAAATCAAACAGGCATGTTGGCCCTGACTCCTTTTTATGAGCTTGCCTACGTGTACACAGCAAGCGACTATCAGGACCACAGCGGCACAGGCGCTACCTTGTCTTATAAATTTTGGCGTTTTCCGTTTCCCTTAGGCATTAATTACACACATAATTTAAGCGACCATAGCAACGTCTTTTCTTTTGTCTTAGGCGGTCAGTTTTGATTTCCCTTAAATAACCCTTTTTACCCCCTTGCGTGAGAAAAGTGCCTTGATATACTAAAAGAACAAGGGCAGATTTTCTGCACAGTGATACAAAAAAGGGGGGTAGTAATTATGGGTTGGAAAGGGAGAGAATTGGTAGAAAAAGCAGGACTTGATGTAGAAGAAGTTTTGCATTTATTAAACAAAGCTTACAGTGATGAATGGCTGGCCTATTATCAGTATTGGATTGGCGCCAAAGTGGTAGTGGGTATTCCGCGTCATCACTTGCAGGAAGAACTTATTGAACACGCCAATGAAGAGTTGGACCATGCCAACCGTTTGGCCGAGCGCATTATCCAATTAGGCGGCACACCAGTGATTGACCCTAAGCGTTGGTTTGAGCTTAGCTCTTGCGGATATTTGGTGCCTAAAGATCCGGGGGTAGATGCCCTTTTGGACCAAAACCTCAAAGGCGAGCGCTGTGCCATTGCCGTTTATAAAAAATTATTAGATTTTGTAAAAGGTAAAGATATGATTACCGGACATTTAATCCGCCATATCTTGGAAGAAGAAATAGAACACGAACAAGATTTAGAAGATATCCAAAACGATATCGCACACTTTAGAAACGGGAGCGGCAAAAAATAAGAGATCCGCACGTATCTAAAAAGCCCCGCTTTGACGGGGCTTTTTGATGTTAATCGGCTGAGTAAACAGGATATGGGGCATACATAATACCGCCTATTTTAACGGGTTTTCCTTGTTTCAAAGCTTCTAACTGATCGGTAGGAATTCGGAGAAATTGGCTCTCTATTTTCTCCTGTCTTTGAAAGGGATAAGCATAAAACAAAGTATCTCCTGCCAAAAATTTCTCCGCCCACACTGCCAAAGGAACAGGCTCTTCAAATAAAAACGGATCCTGCACCAAAAGTGTATATTGACCGTCTTTTTTCAGGCGAAACAAGGCCGCCGCATGATAATGCCACGGAGCATATTTTTTCCCGTCCACGGATAAAAATGCTTTTCCTTGGGCCGGCATTAAAAACTTATTTTGTTTTGGCCGCGCGTGCAAACGGTACAAGCCGTCCACGGTCCAACCCGCATAATTTTGTTGAGGGTTTAAACAGGCTCTTTTGCAATAGCTATATGCACAGGCATCACATTCTTGAACGGCAGGACGATAAAAATAATCTCTGCGGGCGGCTCCGCTTTTGCGGTCCATCATATCAAACACATCTATCTGCTCGTACGTACAAATAGCCGACCCGTCTATACAGCCGGCCAGTTTCTCTTGCAGTGCTTGCTTGATTTCTTGACTGGCCTGTTGAGCGGGCAAAACGGCTTTGTTTGCTACGTAAAAGGCTCTTTTCCCCGACAGAGAACTATTTTGCAAAATTTGCAAAAATTTTTCTTCCCGCGCATCATTTTGTTTATCTTGCTGATTATAAGAAACGCCCAGTTTATTTTTAAACAAACGGGTCAAATGTTTCTTTACATCTTCTTTTTCATCAGCATACAAGCTTTTTATTTCTTGTGCTTGATATCCGCCGGCTATATTTTCCAAAGGGTCCAATACACCGGTAAAACTTAAATCTAATTGTTGCGGCAAACGCCCTTGCGCCGCGGAAAAAATATACATGTTAAATAAATAGCCTGCCAAGGCCTGCACTTCTTGCTCCTTTTGACTGCCTGATATCCAAGCCCACGTTACGTCCCAAAAACCGCGTTCTTTTTGCAGTTGGCTTTTAATGGGCATACGCCACATCAGGCGCCCCTGCCAAGCTATTTTGTCATTTTCAGAAAAGGAGCCAATCATCTCCGCCAAACGCACAGCAAGGCCGACGGAAGACCGCGCAAACAGACCTCCAAAAGCACAAAGCATCAGCAAAACGATCATTGCTTTTCTTATTTTATTTCTCATACTATAAAGAATAATAAACCTATTTTTATCTTTCAAGGGCCAAAGGTCCTATGCTCCATAAAAAACCCGCTCTTAAGAGCGGGCAAGATTTATATTTTCACCACATACCAATTTGTACTTTCCATATAGTAAAAGTTGGAGCCAAACATTTTACATTCTCCTTCCTCATCATCACCGGATGCTAAACATAAAAAGGAACCATCTTCAGGCCCATATCCCTGATTGTATAAAATACCATAATCATGTCCTTTACGACTAGCTAACAAAGAAAAAGTGCCCGCCCCAATGGTTTCATTTAAAACAAATTCCCAATCTTTGCTCTCCGTGGGTATAGTAATATCTAATTCACTAAAATCGTTTGTAGCTTCTCCATTATTAGCCAACATATAAGCATTCTCTGCATCAGCCAAAGCTTTTAATATAATTTTGGCTTCGCTTACGCGAGCTTTTTCCACAGCTTTGGTATATTGCGGCAAGGCCACCGCGGACAATATACCGATAATGAGTACGACTACTAATAGTTCTATCAAAGTAAAACCTCTTTTCATTTCTTTTCTCCTTTTTATTTATTTTTCCGTCTGAAAAAATCGTAGCAAAAAAAAAAAACGATTTGTCAAGACTATTCTTTTTCCCCCGACAGAAAGTGTTAGTTTTTTATCGCAAAAAAAGTAAGTATCTTAAATATAAAAAGCGATTTATTCTAAAAAAATAAACAATCAAATACCCTCCCTCTTCTTCCCCGTTCCTGCATTATATTTTCTATAATATAATTATGGATAAAGAACAAGGTGTTACTGTAGCCAAATCCGCAGGTTTTTGTCCCGGTGTAAAGGGGGCCATAGATAAGGTGCTGGAGCTGGAAGCTTCCGGCAAGAAACCCATTTATACTTTGGGTCCTCTGATTCACAATAAACAAGTGACGGATATGTTGGCTGCCAAACAAATTTCTTCCGTAGACAAACCCGAACAAGCTCAAGACAAATCAGGCGTCTTGGTTATTCGTGCCCACGGTATTACGCCTGCTTTCCGTGCCGAAGTAATGAATAGCGGCATGGAAGTGGTGGATGCCACTTGTCCGCTTGTGAAACATGCCCATGACGTCATTTCCAAATACGCGCAAGAGGGCTATCACACCGTTATCGTAGGTGATGGCGGTCATGCCGAAGTAATCGGTCTTTTGGGCTGTACCCAAGGCAAAGGCGTTGTGGTGTCCGGACCGGAAGAAGCCCAAGCTTTACCCCATTATGACAAAGTAAATATCGTTTCCCAGACTACACAAAAAGAAAGCGTCTTTTTTGCTGCGGCGGAAATTATTAAAAACAAATCTGATATTTGCCAAATTTCCAATACTATTTGTCACCCCACCAAACTGCGCCAAAGCGAAACTATGACTATGGCTAAAAATGCAGACTTGGTAATTGTAGTGGGTGGCAAGCACAGTGCCAATACCGCGCGTTTAGCGCTTTTATGCCGTGAATTGGCACCGCAAGTCGTACACATTGAAACAGAGGCCGAGCTGACCCCTGAGCAAGTGCTCCCCGCCAAAAGCATTTTCATCACTGCAGGAGCTTCTACTCCCAATTGGGTAATTAACCAAGTAGCCGAATGGGTACGCCAAACCCGCAAAAAACGTGGCATCTCTTTTACGGGGATTTTGCAACGTTTTTGGGCTAAGTTTATTTCTCACTCAGCATACACGGCATTGGCCGCGGCAGCTTTAACGTACGTTTGTATGAAGTTGGAAGGGTTGGCTTTCCAGTACAAACCGCTGTTATTTTCTGCTTTGTTTGTTTTTAGTTTAAACACCGTCAACCGCGCTTGGGAAAACAAAACAAGACCTGCCGGCAAATTGCCCGCCATTTTTGGCTATACCGCCGCAGCTTTAGCTTTGGTGGTGGCGGCTTTGATGGGCCTGAAAACCTTTGTTTTGGCGGCCTTAATGACGGCTTTGGGCCTTTTGTACCCTTTACGACATGCTTTAAAATCTAAAATTCTCTCTTTACCGGGGACTAAAGATATTTTAACCGCTATCGGTTGGGGCTTTGCTTGTGCGTTCTTGCCTGCCTTTACCAATGATTTGCTTTTACGTAAATCTTCTTACTTGGCTATCTTTTACGCGGTACTTTTGGTATTTATGCGTTCTGTTACGTTGGGTTTTACTTCCGCCAACAAAGATTTAATGATCGGTAAAGAAAGCTTTTATAAGGCTTTCGGTATTGGCAAGACTAAGTTGGCCGTCATGGGCCTTTTGGGCGCTTTAACCACCGTCTTGGCCGTACTTTTGACCATTACTTGGAAACCTGCCTTAGTAGCGATGCTGCTCTTGGGTAACCTTTATACTATTTGTATTGTAATCTATTATTACAGTCACACGGCATCTAGGGGAGTAAAAGAAGAAACCCTCATTGATGCACAGTTTTTTATATTGTGGATTTTGGCGTGGCTTTCACGCTTTATTTAAGGGTTGGGAGGAAATATGAGTATTAAAAAAATTGGTATTTTGACCGCCGGTGGAGACTGCCCCGGTTTAAACGCCGTTGTACGTGCCGTTTGCAAAAACGCCCTGCGCCAAGGGGTGGAAGTGATTGGTTTTAAAAACGGTTTTGACGGTGTAGTGCGTAACGAATTTATCAAAATCACCTCCGAAACCGTATCCGGTATTTTAACGTTAGGCGGTACCATTTTAGGCACCAGCAATATCGCTAACCCCTTTAAATACACTTTACCACCGTTCGGCTCTGCTGAAAAACCGAGCGATTTATCCGCTGTCGCTTTGCATAATTTTAAAGAAAATCAATTAGATGCTTTAATTACCATCGGTGGAGACGGCACACTGACTATGTCTCAAAAATTTGTGGACCTTGGTATGCCGATTGTAGCCGTCCCCAAAACCATTGATAATGACCTTTCCGCCACCGACCAAACCTTTGGTTTTGATTCTGCTTTAAACGTGGCTACCGAAGCCATAGACCGCATTCATACCACTGCCCAAAGCCATCACCGCGTCATGATTATTGAAACTATGGGCCGCTATGCGGGCTGGATTGCTTTGCGCTCGGCCATTGCCGGCGGCGGTGACATTGTGCTTATTCCGGAAATCCCTTACAATGACGACGTCATTGTAGATTACCTGCTTAAACGCAGAAGCCAAGGCAAAAACTTTAGCATCATTGTAGCGGCAGAAGGGGCCAAAAATGAAAAAGGAGAGCAAGCCATTACCCGTACGGTGGCTGCCAGCACGGACCCCATTCGCTTGGGAGGTATTGCTTATAAACTCAGCGATATGATTGAAAGCCGCACCCATATTGAATCTCGCGCCTGTGTGCTTGGTCATATGCAGCGCGGCGGCACTCCGACGGCCTTTGACCGTTGGTTATCTACGCTCTACGGAGCCAAAGCCTTTGATATGGTCATGGAAGGCAAATTCGGCTATATGGCCTCTTTCCGCAATTTTGCTATCACGGAAGTAAAAATTGCCGATGCCATCAGCAAACTCAAATTAGTAGACCCCAACGGGGAAGAAGTAAGAGCCGCCTTGGAAGTAGGCATGAGCTTCGGTTCGGCCCAAATTGGCTAAGAAGGAGAAGAAAATGAGTGAAAATTTAGATATGCTTTACGGCATTCACGCCGTAATGGAAGCTTTGAAAAGTAAAAAACGCAACGTGGTGCAATTATATGTGTCCGACAATAAAGCCGGACATCGCGCCGTGGAAGAAATTATCCGCTTGGCCAAGCGCAACAATGTAAAAATTGACCGCATGGACTTAAAAGTAATGGACCGCCTGAGCAAAGGGGCCAATCACCAAGGGGTACTGGCCAAAGCCCAACCTGTGCGCTTGATGAAGCTTTCCACCGCCATGTACGAAGCAGACGGTAACAAAAAAGATTTATGGCTTGCTGTAGATGAAATGACTGACCCGCAAAACTTGGGTGCCATTATCCGCAGTGCGGCCTGTCTGGGCTTTTCCACCATTATTTTGCCCCAGCGCAGAACGGTAGGCCTGACCCCTGCGGTGTATAAAGTGGCTTGCGGAGCCGTGGAAAACGTAAATATCGTAGAAGTAGCCAACTTATCCAATGCTTTATTGGACTTAAAAGAAGAAGGATTTTGGATTTACGGTGCGGATATGGACGGTCAGTCTATCACCGAGACCGATTATGCCTCTCCTGCCGTATTGGTTATCGGCTCTGAGGGCACGGGTATCCGCGAAAAAACCGCCGAAAACTGTGACCAAATTATTTCCATTCCTCAAAAAGGCGGTGTGGAAAGCTTGAACGCATCTTCCGCAGCCAGCATCATCATGTATGATATGATGTCCAAAGTACAACTGAAGAAATAAGGTTTGACCAATAAAAAACCGCGCCTTTTAAAGCGCGGTTTTTTTATTTCCAAAATCTACAAATACAGCTCTACTTGGTCTATCTGTTTTCCTTGATCATTGTAAACATGAATAGTCAATTTGCGGTCCACAATTTTCATTTCCGCAAAATGATGCCCCGCCACAAAACGTGCCGTAGAACGGTGGCTGCCCATACGCTTGGTGGGCGTAGCACCGCCGCCGCCCAAAGTAATATACGTTACTCCGCGTTGATTGGGCTCATCTTTGAGCATCGGGAAAGTGCGTTCGTAATTAGCTTCTGCTCCTTGCAAAACCAAATCTACACCGTATTTTTCAAACAGAGGCACAAAACGTGCCGCCGCTTCATGAGCAGGGCCTTTGGCACCGGTGGAATACATAGGAGCATTAACAACCACTATTTTCCACTTTTCAGCAGCTCCGCCCAAGGCCGTCTGCAACCATTTATACTGAGTAGATTTTTCATCTATATTTGGCGCCCAAACCGCCCCGTAAGCGGCATTGGCATCTAAGAAAATAAAACGCGCATTGGCCGTATCAAAAAAGTAATACTTCGGCGTGGCATTGGACCAACTCATATCGTGAAAGCGGGAATAATTGCTGCGCACAAAAGATTTGCTTTCTCGTTGTTCACGCTCCGGACCATACTCATTGGCGCCCAAAGCCACAAATAGCGGAGTTTTGGCCAACACCTCTTTGTAAGGAGTAAAAAATTCCCCATCAGCATCTTCATTCAGTCCGCTGGCCGTCAAATCACCGGTATGAATAACAAAGTCTGCCTCTTTTTGAGCCATCTGACTGGCAAGCAAAGCCTTGGGCCCTGCATTTTCACCCGCCGTATTGCCAAAAGCTAAAAACTTGACTACCTTCCTTTCGGGGCTGTATAAAGTACGGAAACTTCCCTCTATCGGTGCTTGCAAACCGTCTTTGGCGGCATTATAAACATATAGTCTGTAGCAAAAGTCTTGATTGGGCACCAAACCGTAAAGTACCGCTTTATGCTGAGTACCTTCGGGGCTGATTTTCATAATTTGATTACAGCGCGGAGCGGGACCATATTCTAACCATGTCGGAGTATTCTCATCAGTTTGCCAACGCAAAATCATGGTGGTTTGGGTAGGGTCTTCAATATAAGGCCCGCGTACCACTTGGGCCGCGTAAGAAGCAACCGTCAAAAACATCGGTAAAATAAATAAAAATCTTCTCATATGATATATTTTAGCAAAATATATCCTTTTCGCCGCCAAAAAACCCTGTCAGAAAGCCCTAAATTTTGCTAAATTATGAAGTATGAGAAAAACTATCCTTTTTATTGCTTTATTTTTAAGTGCGCTTGGCGCACATGCTTATAACGTAGATGTTACTACTTCGTACATCTATTCCTCCGAACAGAACCAAGCCGTGTTGGGAGCGTTGATTCCTCTAGGGGTTAATACCGTGGTCGGAGTGCAAGGAAAATACGTTGAAGACAAAGAACCCAGCCTTTTAAAAAACAACACTTATTCCGTCTATCTGCCAATGCAGTTTGATTTAGATTTGGTAAAGTTAAATTTAACTCCTTTTTACTACTTCAAAAATAAATTTACTTCCGCTACGCAAAAAGATCCGTATGCCTACGGCTTAAATGCACAACTCGTCATGAATTTGCAACAAGATGAAGTGGAAGAGTTGTACACGCAAGCTTACTTAGGTGTTTCTTATGCTCGTCAAAACGGCGCCTTAGTCAATCTTGAGCAAACTAATTACACCCAAATGGCCTACACCTTGGGCATTCGCCAAAATTTCTTCAGTGCTTTTACCTTTCACTTAGCAGGTACCGCTTTTCATTATCCTGACGGCGTAAGCGACGTTAACAGTTTTTACGGCGTACTGAACCAAAATGATTTAGCTTATGCCCAATCTTACGACGTTAACCGAGATTTAGGCAAATATACGCTTTCTGCACGTTTTACCCGTATTTGGGCGCAGGAACAATCCACCCTTTACTTAGGCTACCATTTTGCCGAATTTTATACGGCCACAGCCCAACATTCTTTCCTGTTGGGCAACAGTTTCCGCGTGGGGCAGCATGCCAAAATAGATGCTGCTTACAATCATCTGCGCAATACCGACAACAAAGATAAAAGAGATATCTTTTTTATCAACTTAAATATTGCTTTCTAGGGGGAAATATGAAAGAAAAAGAAAAAAATACTCCTGTTGCCAATAATCTTCAAGATGCAGCCAAAATGCTCTCTTTGGTTTCTCACAAACTCAGAACACCGCTTTCTATCATCAACGGATATTCTGAAGCTATTTTGTCGCAATCTTCCAAGGAGAAATTTTCCCCTTTTACGACCAAAGCGTTGGAAGAAATTAACAAACAGGGAACAAAGCTTTGCGGTTTGGTAGACAAGCTGATGTTTTTTAATAAAGTGGAAAATCTGCAACCGAAAGATCTCGCTAAAAAACAGATTAATCTAAAAAATCTGTTAAAACTTTGTGCCAATGATGCCATTTCTCACGAAGAAGATTCAGCCACCGTTCCCTCTACTGCCGCTGTAGCCAAAAGAGGTACTTTTATAGAAATTGACTGTCCTTCCAATTTAGAAATCAAAAGCGATGAAGAGCTGATGGCTTTTCTGCTGGAAGAATTGATGGCCAATGCCATTAAATTCAACAATAAACCCGAAAAAATCATCAAAGTACAGTGTGCCCATCATGGAGACAGTATTTCTATCTCCGTGCGCGATTACGGCGCCGGTGTACGCCCACAAGATGTCAACAAAATCTTTGAGCAATTCTATCAAGTAGATGATTACTTTACCGGACAAATTGACGGCTGGGGGCTGGGTTTGCCCATGGTCAAAAAAATCTTAGACTTACACGATGGAAGCATTAGTGTTATTTCCGACAGAGGCCTTGGCACTATCTTCACGGTAAGCTTGCCCGTAGCATGAATCAAATAGACCTGTTAGAAACTATTACTTCCCAAACGGACTCTTTTCGTAATACCATGTTAAAAGAGACCGCCACTTTGCGTGATTTTTCGCGCCGTTTAGAGCTGATACTCAGCCAAGACCACAAAAACATCAACGTGCGCGATACAAGCTTTGCGGCCGACTTTTCTGCCTTCTGCACTTCTTTGCGTAAAGATTTTGACACACAGTTAGTTTTCTGGCAAGAAAAAAGACCTTTGCTCAGAAAGGCTATTACCCAAGGTGAATACGCTCTTTCTTTGGCGGCTAAAAGCTTCTCCTTGCGCGCCAAGACTTTATCACGCGCGGCAGACGATTTTGCTACCGCTTATGCAGAATTTAATCGTTTTTACAAAAACTACACCCTAGAAAAGCTGCCCGTGTGGCTTTTAAATTCCTGTTGTGATGATTTGAATAATTTAACCGGAAAAATTTTGTTTATATCCCGAGAAATCATAAAGAAAACAGGGGGAAGCAAATAATGGAAAAAGCTGAAAAAACAAGCCGTTATTATCAAAGAATGACCGTCATTTGTTTGACTATCATTGCCGCAGGCGTCATTACGGCAGGACTTATCTATACCCGCGCTTTGATGATTCCTTTAGTTATTGCTATTTTTGCCTATACCATTTTGGGGCAGGGGGCCGCACTTTTGCACCGCCGTTTTAATTTCCCTTCATGGTTGGCACTGACATTAACCATTCTTTTCTTTGTATCCTGTTTTACGGGAATTATTTATTTTACGGTTAATTCCGTGGGCAATTTTATTAGAGAAGCGGAAATGTACCGCGAAAATCTACTCGGGTCGGTATCAGACATTTTAACCAAACTGGCCGAGCGCGGTATAGATTTGGACCGTGCGTCTATCATGGCCTATTTAAAAGATTTGCCGCTGTTTGCGTGGTTTAAAAACTTCGGCGGACAGCTTTTCTCTCTTTTCTCCAACTCTACCTTGATTATTTTGTTTATTATCTTTCTGCTCTTGGGAGAAAAGAAAGCGCTCAAAACTCCCGCCAACAAAACGGTGCAAGAGATGCTGGCTAATGTATCTAAATATCTCTCCGTCAAGGTCAGCACCTCTTTGGTTACCGCCCTGATTGTTTGGTTTATTTTGGTACTTTTCAAAGTAAAAATGGCTGTTTTGTTCGGACTGCTCACCTTTTTGCTCAACTTTATTCCCAGTGTCGGTTCTATTATTGCGGTGCTTTTGCCGGCACCGGTATTATTTTTGCAATATGGGGCCGGAACGAACTTTTTTGTCGTTTTGGGACTAATGACCGCTACGCAATTTACTATCGGAAATTTAATAGAGCCTCGCATGATGGGTGACGGCATGGACTTGCACCCCGTGGTGGTAATTGCCTCTTTAATCTTTTGGAGTTTGGTATGGGGAGTGCCGGGGGCATTTTTGTCCGTACCTATTACTGCTTCTATCAAAATTGTACTCAGCAAAATCAAACACACTCGTCCGGCGGCAGAACTGCTGGCAGGCAGATTACCTCAGTAAAATTAAAAACCCTCGCTCCTTGGAGCGAGGGTTTTTAAATTCAAGCATCAAGTTTTTACTGCACGGAAACCGTTTCCGGTCCTTGCGGCGTAGCCGGAGCGGAAACAACCGGCATCTCACGGCGGACTTTATTAAATAAATCAGCGGCTGTGGCGCGGCTGATAAAGCCTTCCCACTCAGCAGGAGACATTTCAAAATCGTCCATTACCACAAAGGCAATTTCACGGGAAGAATCTTTCCCCACAGGTTGGGTGCGGGCATATTCACGCTCTAATTCTACATAACGACTGGCAATAGCGTAATCAATATCTTCCTGAGAATATACAGTTTGATTGGCTTCTTCCTGCAATGTATTGGTATCTACGATACCTTCTATTTCTTCCAAATCTTTGGCTACGGGGTCCTCTTCTTTGGCAGGAACAATCACTTGTTTATCTTCAGAGAAAGAGGCAGAGTCTTTAGCTACGCTCGGACCGCCGGTTTCTCGTCCGGCCAACATGTTTGAACAAGCGGACGGATGTACAATAAAATAAACGCTCAATACAATGAGCAAAAGTACGGCTGACTTTGATAAAAGTTTAATCACAAATTTCCTCCATTTCTCCTATAGGATAGCAAATTTTATCCGATCGGCGGTATTTTTTACTGATTTGACGTATTTTGTAAAACGGCCACACTTTGCACAAACTGCGGATTGGTAAAAATCTCTTGCAATGTTTTGGCAAACTCCGGATCTTGAGCATGCTTGGCAATAACCGCCTGCAGTTGAGGGTAGGTTTGCAATAAATGTGCCAAATCTGTTCCGCTCAGCTGCGCCAGTGTAATATCTTCGCCGGTAGCATTTTTTAAATCGTCATAAAAAGCTTGAATTTTAGGGTCTTGCCGATAGTCGTTTAATACAGATACTATCGTTTCCTGTGCCTGTTGACGGGCTTGCTGCGGCGGCAGCGGAGCATCTTCCAAAAAAATTTCCTGCTTTTCTCCTTCTTGCGGAAGCTGTTTTAACACCGGCTCCTGCTCAACGGAAGGACGATAATCAATCGGCACATTGTTAAAAGTATGAGTGGCCGTTTCTTCTTCCTGGGCTTGTTGGGCAGCGTAGCTCTCGTAGGCGCGATATAAACGCACCCCCGCTATGAAAGCCAACCCCACCACGATAAGCGTTAAGAAGAAACGACTGGTTTTGCTCATATTTAGTCTTCAATCCCCAACAATTCTACCGTAAACACTAAAGTAGATCCCGCCGGAATGGCTCCCACGGGGCGATTTCCGTATGCTGTTTCAGCCGGACAGACTACCGTAGCTTTAGAGGCAGGACGCATCTGTTGCAAAGCTTTGGTCCAACAAGGGACTACGTCAGTAAGTTTGGTACTGAAAGGTTCCTTGCGATCATAAGAGCTGTCAAATTTTGTCCCGTCAATCAGCTTACCTTCATAATGTACCGTTACGCGGCTGTCTGCCTTGGCGGTACGGCCTTTTCCTTTTTTGGACAGTTTGATCAAAGCCCCGTTATCCAACACTTTTACGCCTTTTTCTTTAGAAAAATTTTCCAAATACTCTTTTTGCTCTTGTAAGTGGCGTTGGCTGATAATTTCGGCATCTTTTTGGTATTTTTCAATAATCTGCGGTTTATAATCGTCCAATTGAGTTTGAGATTCTTTATTCAAAAGGCTGTCCCTCATTCCTTGGGAAAGAGCTTTGTAATCGTCTTCATTATCCAAAATTAATTGACGTTTCAAATTATCTCCCAATAAAAAGCCCAAAGAATACAACATTTTATTACGTTCGGCAGGATCTTGCACCGGCTCGGCAAGCTCCTCTGCTACAGTAGCAGGTGCTTCGGCCGCAGGGGCATTTGCTTCTTGAGCAAAAGCCGATACACAGAAAGAAAATACACACAATATAAATAATAATTTTTTCATAAATTTCTCCTTTTATTTTGTTTTCAAATAGTTGGTTAAACGTTTTACGATTTCATCTGAAGCTCTGCTGCCCAAGCTTTCCATACTTTTTCTGACAGAATCTTCTTTTCTTCCGGTGCCGGCACGATCATGCAAGGTAAAACTGGCAAAAGTGCTCCCCGCCTGCAAATCACGCAAATGCACCGCTGCGGTAGTAGCTGCCCATTGCAAACCTTTCAATCGTTCAGAGCCATAGCCGTCCACTTTAGCATCCGCTTCTACAGACAAAATAGCCGTCGGATCATTGGGGCTGACGGCACTAAGGCCCATTTGGTTTACGCCGTCTATCAAACGGGAAAGCAACACATCATTTTCTTCTCCACGCACCACTACGGCTACTTTCACGGCAGCCAAACGATCATGGTAGAGCTTTTTGTAAATTTCAAAACGTTCCGTTTCATAGCCGGCATGGTCTTGGCTGATGAAAATATAAAAATCTTGCACCACATTGCGCTTTACCAATAACGGTTCCATTACAAAAGCAGCTCTCAATCCGGAGAATTTATCTTCCGTAGATTTTAGCTTAGCCGCTTGCGCTGCCAACTGAGCATCCAACGCATTAGCCGGCACTTGCAAAATAAGCTCCGCCGTTTGACGTTTCAATACCGCTAAAGCAAAATAATTTTTGGGATCTTTTTGGCTTTTATCACGCCACACTTTATCCACCTGTGCATTCGCCATGATATCATCAAGCTCGGCTACGGAAGAAACTTCCACTACATTTTGCACTATGCTTTTGCGCATATTTTCTAAAGCGGCGGCAGAAGCAATTTCTTTGGTATTTCCTTCTCCGGCCACCACATAATAGGCATATTGGTCATATTTGCTCATTTGGTAGCTGACGGTATTTTTGTTCATTCCCGCACAGCCGAACAAGCTAAACGCAGTTAATAAAATAATCCATTTTTTCATTTTCCCCTCACTTAGCCGTACGATAATGCAGATAAATACGGCCATTTGGTTTTACGTCCAAATCTTCAAATTTATACTCACCTACTATATTACCAAATCCGTCCTTAAAACGCAGAAGAATATCCTGTTTTCCGCTAGGTACATAAAAGCGGCTCATGCGCAGCTGAGCCGGCAAAGTAAACCATTGTCTGGTGTCGGCTTTTTCCGTAATAGCACCTAAAAAACTAACGAACATTTCGGCTAATTGCCCGATACTTTCATCAGACGAAGCCTGATAGGCGGCGTGCCGTGCTTGCACTGCTGCCGTACGCTTGGCCGCGGCCCGAATAGCCATGCGAAGCATAGTTACACTCTCTTTATTTTTCAATTCTTCCTTAGCCATGCCCGCTATATCCGCCATGAGAAAAGTGGGGTATGTTTTGCCGTCTTGCGTTACTGCTTCGGAAGCTTTAATGCTATAGGGCTGGTCCTCCAAAACAGGATAAGCCACCGTTACACTATTTCCCAAAAGGCCTGCCATGATGGCATTTTCAACCTCAGGTTCTATTTGCATATTTTCTTGTGAAGTTCTGGACCAAAGCAACACATCTCCCCAACCGACTTGAAAAGTTTGGCTTTTCTTTAAAGGAAGCAAACCATTGGCATGCACCAATACAATTTCCCCCCACTCAGGTACATATTCCCCAAAAATAGGCTTTTGTGTTAACCCCGCACCGCCGTCTAACCCGTATGCCTGCAGCGCACGCGTATGAGAAATACGGGCATCATCTCTTTTGCCTGCCGATTCAAAAACCAAACTGCTGAAATATTGTAAAAAAGGATTTTCACAAAAATCTTTTCTTCCTCGTTGACCGTCTAAATAATGAACAGCTTTGTTTGCTTCCACCAAAGCCCCGCCGATATTTCCCCTTTGCAAGAAATTCATAGCCCGATAATAATACGTAAATTCTCTTTCGTAAGAGGCCGGATAATAAGGCACCGTCAAATCATTTACTAAATACTGCCCTATATGCGCAGTAACACTTTGGGTAAACAGTTCGTCTATTTTTTCTTGCGCCCATGCCATACGCATATCGCTGGCAGTATATTCGCCTGCTTCATGCAAAAGTGCACCACTATCTAAGTAATACAATACGGCATCTCTCTGTTTATATTCCCGGTCTTTGGCAGATTCTATTTTTTCTATAGCGGCAGAATAAGATTGGGCGGCAAGTAATTTATTAATCTCTTTTTTATGACGCAAAGAAGGCGCGCTGCACGCTGAGCAGCATAACAAAACTGTCAGAAGTGTGAGATAGCGCGCCCTCATAAAATTTACCAGCTGGTTTTACTGCGGGTTACATATTTCTTAATTTGTTTTTGACCATTCCAAACGATTTTATTGTTTTCAATATCAATCAGTTTCATATTTACTTGATAAAAAACAATCGCTTTTTTGCTTTGAGAATCTACAATAGAGTTAATAATACCGGACAGCATATAATCAGCCCCTGTTTCACGGCCGAAAGCTTTGCGGGTTTCCTCGCTGGCAAATTCGTCTTGCTCCAAACGTTCTTGACGCAATTCTCCGCGTTCGTCGCGGCTGGCCACAAATTCCACTTTGCCGGAATTAATCAAAGCTCTTTGGATTTCTTCCACAAAAGCCCCCGTATTAATATGCTCCATACTGTCATTGGATACGCTGCCCACAATAACCACCGGCTCTTTGCCTAGTCGGGCCGTGGCTTTGCTGTACCAACCGGAACTCAAACAATCTTGTATCATTTCAGTTGCTACCATTTGAGAATCTGTATCATTCCAACGTCCGCTGATATCTCTGATTTCACGATTATCCATACGTTCTACTTTAGTGGCACAAGCAAATACAAACGGCAAAACCAAAAGACTTATGATTATTTTTTTCATTTTCATCTCCTCTCTTCATCCCCCCAGCCGTTAGCTAGGTACTACCTACATTGTAGCAAAGAATAGATGTAAAAAACCCCCGCTTTATAAGCGGGGGTTTTTGATTTTCGTTTTTAATCTTGATATTTTTTGGACTTGTAATGCGTATGCAACAGCTCATGCGCCACAGGACCGCCTATCTTATCCAAGATGCGACCATACAATGCTTGTACGCCGCTGTTATCCTGAGATTTATAGGCCAACTCTGTATCTTCTTGATACAAGCCTTGAGCGCGAGTTTTGCGCAAAGACCAACCCTCAAACTGCGGCTGACCGGCACCGGCCACACAACCGCCTTGACAGGACATGACCTCAATGAAGTGATAGTGTTTCTTTCCTTCTTTGATTTCATCTAAGAGTTTGCGGGCATTTTTCAGTCCGCTCACTACCGCCACTTTGATTTCCAAGTCACCGATTTTGATGGTTTTTTCTTTAAACACATCAAAACCGCGCAGGCTGGTGAATTTGACGCTGCGGGCATTTTCGGGGTCCAATTCCGCCAAAGCATAGCGCAAGGCTGCTTCCATTACACCGCCGGAAGCACCGAAAATCACACCGGCACCCGTTTTGGTACCAAACGGCATATCAAACCATTCGTTTTCCAAATTGGCAAAATCAATACCGGCTTCTTTAATCATGCGCGCTAAACCGACTGTGGTGACCACATAGTCCGTATCGGGGTTACCGTTGACATAGAACTCGCCGCGTTTGGCTTCACTCTTTTTGGCAGAGCAGGGCATTACAGCCACGACTACCAAATCTTCGCGTTTTCCGCCGCGTTGTTCAAAATCAGCTTTGAGCACGGGGCCCATCATCTGCATCGGAGAGCGAGCTGTAGATAAATTGGGAATAAATTCCGGAGCGAATTTTTCCACGTAGTTGACCCAAGCAGGGCAGCAGCTGGTAAGTTGCGGCAAGTTGGTGCCTTTTTTGACGCGGCCCAAGAATTCAGTGGCTTCTTCCAAAATGGTCAAGTCCGCAGCAAAGGCCGTATCATAGACATAATCAAATCCCAACATACGCAAGGCAGCGGCAATTTTTCCGTCCACCGGTTCTCCCGGTTTCAAGCCAAAAATTTCGCCTAAACCCACACGCACGGCCGGAGCAATATGCACGGCCACTTTTTTGTTGGGGTTATTGATCGCTTTGAATACTTCCGAAATTTCAGAAGAGTTCGGCATCAAAGCACCCGTCGGACATACGCGGGCACACTGACCGCAGGCCACACATTCGTGGCTTTCGCCCAATTCTTTGTTAAAAGCGGTGGCGATTTTAGATTTAAATCCGCGGAAAGCAAAGTCAATAGCGCCGATGCCTTGCACTTCATTACAAATGCGCACGCAGTTACCGCACAAAATACATTTGCTGTGGTCACGCACCAAGGCAGGAGAAGTGGCATCTTTGTGACTGTCTAACTTTTTAGATTTAAAGCGAATTTCCGTTACGTCCATGTCTTTAGCTAATTTCTGCAATTTGCAGTTATTAGACTTGGAACAGAGCGTACAGTCATGGTTGCCGGAAGAGAGCAAAAGTTCCAAATTGATACGGCGTAATTTGCGGATTTCATCGCTATTAACGCGCACTTTCATACCGTCTTTGGGAGCTACGGTACAAGAGGCCAAAATACCCATACCTTCAATTTCTACTAAGCACAAACGGCAGGCCCCATAAACGGCCAATTCCGGGTGATAGCAGAAAGTAACAATGTTAAAGCCGGCTTTGCGCACCAACTCCAACAAGTTTTTTTCGCCTTGAATGGCTACTTTCTTTCCTTCAATAGTTACAAAACCTTGTTCTTTCTTTTCTTCTTGCATAATTATGCTCCTGTCACCACGGCGCCGAATTTACAAGTGCTCTTACAACCGCCGCACTTAATACATTTGTTGGCATCAATTACATGCGGTTTTCCTACCGCACCGGAAATAGCTTGCACCGGGCAAGCGCGTTTGCACATACCGCAGCCTTTACACTTATCAGCCACGATTTCAAAACGAGCCAACGCTTTACAGACACCCGCCGGACAGCGTTTTTCTACGACGTGAGCCAAATATTCATCTCTAAAATGTTTCAGCGTAGAAAGCACCGGGTTGGGGGCGGTTTTGCCTAAAGCACAGAGAGAGGCTTTTTGTACCGCTTTGGCCAAATCTTCCAGGTTTTCTAAGGTTTTCATGGTAGCGCGGCCTTCTACAATGTCATTGAGCATGGACAGCATCTGCTCCGTACCTTCACGGCAGGGCACACATTTACCACAAGATTCACGTTGCGTAAATTCCAAGAAGAAGCGAGCCACGTTGACCATACAAGTCTTGTCGTTCATGACTACCAAGCCGCCCGAACCTACCATGGCGCCGGCAGAACGCAAGGAGTCAAAGTCCAAAGGCAAGTCCAAGTGTTCTTTGGTCAAACAACCACCGGAAGGACCGCCGATTTGAGCCGCTTTAAAGGCTTTGTGATTGACGGTACCGTCATCTTCGGTTGTGCCGCCGGCCACATCATCAATGACTTGGCGCAAGGTGGTTCCCATAGGCACTTCTACCAAGCCGGTATTGGCAATATGTCCGGTTACGGCAAACGTTTTGGTACCCGGGCTGGTCAACGTACCGATTTTTTTGAATTCTTTGGCACCCATTTCCATAATTTTGGCTACGGTAGCCAAGGTTTCTACGTTGTTGATTACCGTCGGTTTATCAAACAGACCTTTTTGGCTGGGGAAGGGCGGTTTGACATTCGGCATACCGCGTTTACCTTCCACAGAAGCGATTAAGGCTGTTTCTTCGCCGCAGACGAAAGCACCGGCCCCTTCCATGACGTTAATTTTGAAATTTAAGCCGGAACCGAAAATATTTTCGCCCAACAAGCCCAATTCTTCGGCTTGGGCAATAGCGGTGCGCATACGTTGCACGGCCAAAGGATATTCCATACGAACGTAAATATAACCTTCATCAGCACCGATGGCACGCGCGGCAATCATCATACCTTCAATAACAGCATTGGGGTTACCCTCCATAACGCTGCGGTCCATAAAAGCACCGGGGTCGCCTTCGTCAGCATTACAAATGACGTATTTTTTCGGGCCGGGCTCAATGCGGGTTAAATCCCATTTTTTACCGGTCGGGAAACCGCCGCCGCCACGACCGCGCAAACCCGATTCCATAATTTCTTGGCAGACTTGGGCGTCGGTCATTTGCGTATAAGCTCTTTTGGCTTGAGCATAACCGCCATGAGCAATATATTCGTTAATATCTTCAGGGTTAATGCGACCGCAGTCATGCAACAAGATGCGTTCTTGTTTGGAATAAAACGGAATTTCAGCCGTCGTTTTGCAGTGTTGTTTGGAATTGGGGTCCGTATAAAGCAAGCGGTCCACCACTTCGCCTTTTACAATCGTTTTCTCTACGATTTCAGGCACATCTTCCGGCTTTACGTGCGTATAAAAAATATCGTTCACGCTCACCAACGGGCCGGCTGCACAGAAGCCGCGGCAACCGCTTAAGCTGATGTAATTTTCATGACAACCTTTGGTAATGTTTAAGCTATAACCGATTTTGCGTGCTTCCAATTCTTTCTGAAAAGCATCATATACCTTCATAGAACCGCCGGCAATACAACCCGTACCGCCGCAAATGGTGATTCTACCTGTTATACTTTTATAAGCGTCGTTATAGTCTTTGGAAATTTGTTCAATAGTTTTCTTAGGCATTTTTGGCCTCCGCAGCGGCAATTTCATCAATCAATTGGCAGGCTTGGGCCGGCGTTACTTGACCGTGTACGGTTTCATCAATCACCATAACCGGTGCCAAACCGCACGCACCCAAACAAGAAACGCACTCCAAGGTAAATAATCCGTCTTCCGTAGTATCTTGGCCGTCTTTCAATTTCAATTTATCTTTGACGGTATTAATAACGAAAGAAGATCCTTTTACGTGGCAAGCGGTACCGTTGCACACTTTAATAATATGTTTTCCTTTCGGCGTAATGGCAAAATGCGCAAAGAAAGTAGCCACACCAAACACTTTGGCGGGAGAAATTTCTAATTTGTTGGCGATATGGCGCATTACATCTTCGGGTAAGTAGCGGTACAATTCTTGTACCTTCTGCAGTATCGGAATGAGCTTGGCAGGGTCATTGCCATGTTCTTTAAGTATTTTATCCACGGGGGCGAATCTTTCTGTCATGGGTTCTCCTGTTTTTAAAAATCTGGAAGAAAGGAATTTTCTTCCCGACAAAACGACCACCGCATCTCTTGATGCGGATAAGGCATTACTATTTAGAAAAAAACAAATAGGAGTGCTTACCCTTTCATTATAGTAAGCACAAAGAGAACTGTCAACGTAAGTTTTTAAGATTTTTCAGGTGGGGCTACAGCTTAATACACAGCATGATAAAATAGCCGCTCATCAGCACCAATCCCGCCGGTACGGCTACACGCGCCCATTCGCGGCTTTTGATATTTAGTTTTTCCGCCGCCACGATATTGGGCAAATTCCCCTGTACCAACATGCTGCCAAAAGCGGCCAAACCGATTACCATATACATCAGGTTTTCCGTAGTAACATTAGGGGTTACTTCAATAGCGGCCAAAGTGGCATTGTCAATAATTACCGATACCGCATTGGCCCAAAATAAAATTTTTCCGTTTAAGTGAGCGATTGTACTTTGAGCAAAAGGACGCAAACCGGTGCTAATCAAATGCAAGGCCGCCACAAACAAATAGATATGCCACGTACGACGCAAAATAGATTTATGGTCTTCTTTGTCTTCGCGGATATGCAGCTGCACCTGTGTATTGGCGTTACGCACCGTATATCCGGTGGCTAAGGACATCAGCGCAATCCCCGGCACGATCCACCAGAAAAAATGCCGCAGTACAAAGAAAAAATCGGCTTGATGCGGCCCTGCCGCTAATTCATTGTAAATCACCAGACCCAAAGGCTCTGCTAGCGGAAGCAAAATAGCCCCCAAACCAATAGCGTAACAAGCATACACTGTCACTTTGACGGTTTGTTCCCTCTCTAAGTTGACCACCTGTAACACTTCAGCCAACACCAAGGCCGCCACTGTTACGCTACAAATACTAGACACCATCCCCAGCAAAAATACCAATATGGCAAAACTGTACTTCGGCTCTAGGTACCGAAACAAAATAAACAACACTCTAAAAATATAGCGGGAATAATAATTGAAAATAATGCTGACCACCAATACAATAAAGGCCACGTTTACCGGAGCATTGAATGTCTGGTAAATAAAATCTTTATTCCAGCCTCCTGTAATAGTCACCGCCGCTACGCCGACCAGCAACAGAAAAACCTCCAAATGGTTTTCCACCCACTTGGATACTAGCGGCCATACCAATAAGTTGAGCACTACAACGGCCAATAAAATTTTGGTAATTAATGTCACTTCCATATTTTTTATTTTACTAAATATTTTTCAGACTACAATGTAGAAAAATATATCTATTTTTGTACAATGTAAAAGATGTACCAACTATCCATATAAAGGAGTCTTACATGAAAAAAGTATTTGTAACCTTGTGCGTGTTGGCCGTAGCCTCTGTGGCTTTTGCCGCCGAAACCTGCACCTGCCAAGCCGGTGATTCCGCCTGCTACATCAGCTGCGTACAAACCAAAGTAACGGCCGCCCGCAAAGCTACCTCTGAAAAAATTGAAGCCGCTAAAGCGAAAGCCAAAGCCGCCAAAACTCAAAAAAGCACCGTTTCCGAAAAAGACTTGAAAGCTTCTTTGGAAAATAAAAAAGCCGAATTGAAAGCTCAAGCCAAAGCTAAAAAAGAACAAGCCAAAAAAGACGCCGAGGCTAAAAAAGCTGAATTAAAAGCTCAAGCCGAAGCCAAAAAAGCCAAAGCCAAAGAAGATGCCGAAAACTACAAAGCCTCTTTGAAAGCTAAAAAAGCTGAAACGGAAAGCAAAATTGCCAACGCCAAAGCCAACGCCGAAGAAAAAGTAAACGCCGCTAAAGAAAAAGTGGAAGCTGCCAAAGCTCAGCTCAAAGCTGCCAACAGCGACAATGAAAAAGCCGCTGCCGAAGCCAAATTGGAAGCTGCCAAAGAAGCGTTGAAAACCAAAAAAGAACAAGCCAAAGAAAATGCCAAAAATGCCGAAAAAGCCGCTAAAGACGAATTAGCCGCTTGGAAAGCCTTGGCTAAATAAGAAGTTCTTTCTAGTATAAAAACCGCACTGCAAAGTGCGGTTTTTTTGTTTTAGAATGAGGGTGTAGTAAATTAAAAATCGGGGGTATGTATGAAAAAAGTAATTCTTACCGCAGCAGTAATGCTGGCAGTGTATAGCCTGTCTTATGCAACAGAAACGTGCAATTGCACTAACGGAGATCTCAAATGCGTCAGTGCCTGCACCAAAGCCAAAGTAAAAAATGCCAAGGAGCAAGTGGCAGAACAAAAACAAGCGGATAAGGCTTTCTTAAAAGCCGATAAAGACGTAACCAAAGACGCCACCAAAGACTTAAAAGGCTACTACAAAGCAGACAAACAAGCCGTCAGAGCAGAAATGAAAGAAGTCAAGGCTAATGCTAAGGAAAAAATCAAACAAGACAAAACCCAAGGCAAAGCACAAAAAGAAGCTATTAAAGCCGAACATAAAAAGGCCAAACAAGCTGCCAAAGCTCATAAAAAAGAGATGAAGCAAGAGGCCAGAGCCGCCAAAGACCAAGCAGTCGTAGAAATTGTAGATTGGGAAGCAGTAGTGGAAGAGTAAAACTTCTTCTTTTTCAAAAAAACACCCCGCCGATGGGCGGGGTTTAGTTTACCTTTTTGTCCAAGAAAAGGGCGGTTCCCACTGAATTCTGGCATTTTCTCCTGTTTGCTCTGCCAATTTTCTCCACCCCAAACCTTTCAAAAAATCTGCGCCTTTATCCGTGTGAGAATAGCACCAAGTTGCATCATAATAACTCTGATGTTTCACGTAAATAATACAGTCTAGATTATCTATCCCCGGCAAAACAATCTCTGTTTCTACATATTCAGAAGTTAAAAACCACTTACGGTTTCCGATGTAAGCCTTTTGACCATTCACTCGGTCCCAAATTTCTAACTCATCAGTTACGGGATTCGGTCTTTCACCATTGGCCAATTCATATAAAATTACTTCCCGACGAAGATTTTCCCCTTGTAACATAAACTCTACCATTCTGGCTCTGGCAACCGCCTTATTATATTGCGGTAAGGCCACCGCGGAAAGTATGCCGATAATTAACACGACTACTAACAGTTCTATCAAAGTAAAACCTTTCTTCATTTATTTTCTCCTTTTGACTCAATTCTTCCGTCTGAAAAAATTGTAGCAAAAAAAAAAAACGATTTGTCAAGTGTTTATTTTATCTCCGATAGAAAAAGATAAAAAAACAGCGTGAAACTTTTTGTTTCACGCTGTTTGAAATCAAAATCAAACTTACAAGATAATCATGCGAATGGCCATAATCGCCAATACCAACCCGGCCACAAACTCTATTTTTTTAGCTACAATCGTCTTAGATGTTTTGGTACCCAAGTGAAAGCCCAGCACCGTCATCAAGAAAGAAATAACCAGTAAGAATAAAATCTGCGGGAACCAACTTTTACCCAACAGTTCTAACACATAACCAATCGGTAAAAAAGAAGATGCACTCAAAGCAGCTACACGAATTAATTTTTTGGTATCGTCGGCTTCTTCTTCTTTAAAACTGGGAGATTTCTCCAACATTTCCAACATATATTTAATACCTAACAAAAGCAAGAACGAAAAGGCAATCCAGTTAGCCACGTTGACAAAATAACCGCGGAAAAACAATATGCTAATGATATATCCTGCCGTAAAAAACAGCGCATTAAATCCGGCAAAGAAAACCGCCGCCTTAATAGAAAACACACTTTTGGTTTTCAGTTCCATTTTCATAGCAGACATATTGGCCGTTACCATATTGTCCGCACACAAACAAATAAAAATAATAATCAGCGCGATTAATCCCATATATTCTCCTTTCCTGCTAGTCTAGTTTTATATTAGCAAATTCCCAGCCCGCTGAGTAGTACCTTTGTCCCTACCGCCGCCAAAGCAATGCCGCCCAGCACTTCCATACACGTACCGAAACGTCTGCCCAAAAAATTCCCCAAATAAAACCCTATATAACTGGTTACAAACACGCATCCCATCATGGAAAAAAGCGTTAAAAAATAAGGCGCCGCCGTAAGCGAAAGAGCCACCCCCACCAACAAAGCGTCCAAACTGGTAGCCACCGCCAACATCAAAATCGTTTTAAAGGAAATCAACTGGCATAACTGCGGTTCTTGCTTTTTTTCAAAAGCTTCTTTCACCATTTTTATACCGATAAAACACAACACCAAAAAAGCCAACCAGTGATCCACTTTATCTATAAAACGGCCTAACTCTTTGCCGCAGAACCAACCCGCACTGAGCATAATCACATGAGCCAACACAAAACAAGCGCTCACACTGAAAATATATTTAAATCGCAAAGCCTTACCGCAGGCACAACCCGAAGCAATGGTAACGGCAAAAGTATCCATGGATAAGCTTAAAGCTACTATAAAACTAGACAGTACGTTCATATGTAAATTATGATACCATTTTTAATAAGGAAAAATTTTATGGAAACTTTAAGAGAACTTTACAAAATAGGCTGCGGTCCTTCCAGTAGCCACACTATGGGCCCCCGCAAGGCGGCCGATGCTTTTAACCGCCGCTATCCTGCGGCTTGCTCTTTTCGCGTTACATTGTACGGCTCTTTGGCCGCCACGGGAAAAGGTCACTTAACCGATTTTACCATTCGCGAAGCTTTCTACCCGAAACCGATTGATATCGTGTTTGATTACGAAACGCTCATGCCCAAGCACCCCAATGCGCTAAAATTGGAAGCCTTGGATCAGGCAGGACACGTGGTCGGAACGCACACGGTGTATAGCGTAGGAGGCGGAGCTATCCGCGATGAAGAAAATTTCGGAAAACAATTAAACAGTGTTTATCCTCATAAATCTATGAGTGATATTATCCAATATACTTCCGAAAAAAGAATGCTCCTTTGGGAATATGTGGAAGAGTGTGAAGGACCGGAAATTTGGGATTATTTAACCGAAGTTTGGCTCACCATGAAAGAAACCATGAAAAGGGGCCTTTCCAAACGCGGCGTCTTGCCGGGGTCTTTAAACTTAGAGCGTAAAGCGCAACGCTATTTGTACAAAGCAGAAAATTCCCCCCAATACTTACGTCGTATGAACAATTTGTTTGCTTATGCTTTGGCTTGTGCCGAAGAAAACGCCTCCGGCGGTATTGTTGTTACCGCACCCACCTGCGGCTCTTGCGGCGTATTGCCGGCTGTATGCAGACTGGTGCAGGAAATCTGCGAATTTGAAGACAACACCATTATCCGCGCTTTAGCTACCGCCAGTTTATTTGGAAATATGGCCAAAGCAAATGCCTCTATTTCCGGCGCAGAAGTGGGTTGCCAAGGCGAAATCGGCGTGGCGTGTGCCATGGCAGCTGCGGCCACCTGCCAGCTGGAAGGCGGGGACAATAAACGCATTGAATATGCCGCCGAAATGGGGCTGGAACACCACTTAGGTTTAACCTGTGACCCCGTGGACGGGCTGGTGCAAATCCCGTGTATTGAAAGAAATGCTTTAGCCGCTTCCCGCGCTTTAGACTGTGCCACGTACGCATTAATGTCAGACGGACATAATCGTGTTTCCTATGATGATGTTTTGGCTACCATGATGCAAACCGGCAAAGATATGCACGCGGCATACCGCGAAACGGCTCAAGGCGGTTTAGCTCAGTTTTTCAGACATAAATTCTTGAAAAAGGGAGAATAAAATGTACACTTTGCAAGCTATTGAAAAAAGACGTTCTATTCGTAAATTTCAGGACAAAACAATTTCTGCAGAACAAATAAACGTTTTACTCAAAGCAGCCATGTTGGCCCCTACGGCACGCAACTGCCAAGAATGGGAATTTGTGGTAGTTAAGGACCGTATTATTTTAAATGCGCTTAAAGAAGCGCATCCGCATGCTCAAATGCTCTCCACCGCTGATTGCGCCATCGTGGTTTGCGCAGATACTGAGCGCGAATGGGAAGACGGTTATTGGACAGGCGATTGCGGTGCAGCCACTGAGAATATTTTGCTCGCTGCTACGGATATAGGTCTTGGCTCTGTATGGTTGGGCGTTTACCCCAATCAAGAGCGTATGAAAGCGATTGCCGATATTCTTTCTCTTCCGTCTAAGGTAAAGCCTTTTAATATCATAGCTTTAGGCTACCCCGATGAAGAAAAAGAAAGTGTGGAGCGCTTTGATAAAAACAAAATTCATTACGAAAGGTGGTAAATAAAAACCCCGCTTAACGCGGGGTTTTTTATTTCTTTGTTTCGTCTTGTAATCTCTTCTCAAATTCGCCGGCAGGCAAAGGACGGGAAAACAGATAGCCCTGTGCCATATCGCAGCCGATACGGCTTAAAAACTCAGCTTGTTCTTTGGTTTCCACCCCTTCGGCCACAATACTGCTGCCCAAACCTTTAATCATTTCCACTGCGCCGGAAATTACTTGGCGCATGCGGGGGTTTCCTTCCCCCTTGGCCAAAAATTCTTTGTCAAGTTTAATACAATCAAAATATAAATTTTTAAGTACATTGAGCGAAGAATAACCGGAGCCAAAATCGTCCATCGCCACAGAAAAACCCTTTTCATGCAAGCCATCTATTACCTGTTTCATACGTTCCAAATTACCGAAAACCACACTTTCTGTCAGTTCTATTTCCAACAAAGAATGAGGTACGCCGTATTGGTCGGCCATACTGGAGAGAGTTTCAATAAAAGACGGATCTTCCAAGTGAAGTCTGGAGAAGTTGACCCCAATAGGAACTACCGGTTTTTCTTCTTCCAACCAACGTTTTAAAAGGCGCAAACTTTCTTCTAAAATAAATAAATCTAATTTTAGCACAAAGCCGTTTCGCTCAAATACGGGAATAAAACGATCCGGCGGAATAAGCCCCTTTTCGGGATGTTCCCACCGCACCAAAGCTTCGGCACTGCGGGTAATGCCCGTTTTAAAATCACACTTAGGCTGCAGATAAATCCGAAATTCACCATTGAGCATGGCTTGCTCCATGCTGCTTTCAATTCTTTTTTCGTTCACAATTTCACGACGATAAGCCTCATCATAAAAAGCACAGCTTCTTCCGGCATGTTGCTTAGCTGATGCCCAGGCCAAATTAGCTCTATCCATCATGATATAAAAAGGAACATCCTCGTCAATCACATACACACCGCAAGTCAAAGACAAAGGCAAACACTCTCCCCCTGTTCGGCAAAAACGGCCGGCACGATCAAGCAATGCATCCAAACGACGGCCCAGCTCATCTCTATCAGGGCAGGCCAATAACAGCAAAAACACATCCGCACCGCTGCGGCAGAAAAGCTCTCCTTCTTCCAAACCTGTTTGCAAAGCTTCGGCTACTTGCTTTAAAATCTGATCGCCTTGTTCAAAGCCATAAATATCATTCACCGCTTTAAAACGGTTTACATTCACTAATGCAAGCGCCACGGGCAGGCCTTTTTCTTTCAGGCCTTGCTCCGCTTTGGCAAATTTCATGCGAAAAGCGTTCAAGTTGTCTCCCTCAATCAACGGATCTACAAAACCCATTTTATACAAAGCCTTACTGCTTTGATACTGAAGGCGCAGAATAAAAATAAGCAACACCACCAAAACAGCAATAATGGATAAACACAAAACCAAAGACATCAACATCAGTTCCTGCGCTTTTTCCGCCATAGATTGAGTGGGCAAAACAGACAGTCCGTACCAGCCGTTATAGGCAAGCGGTCTATAGGAAGAAAAACGATGATTTCCATTAACCGAATAACCGGTTAAACCTTCCTTGCCAAAGTTTATATCTCTTCTCATTTGCTCTGCAGAAAGGCCTTTATCAAAAACAGCTTTTTGACTAAAATCAAAAAGATTATCAAAAGGAACTTCGGGATAAGAAATCACGATATCCCCCTGTTTGGTCAGGATAAAGGAAAGACCTTCCCCATGCATGGAAGAAGATGCTAAGGCTTGTTCGTAGAAAACAACGGGTTGCGTGGCAAACACTAACCCCAATTTTTCTCCGTTTGCGCGCAACGGAACAGCCAACACCAAAATATCTTTTTTAGAAAACGGATCTTTTCGGCGGGAAGACACATAATGGCTATGCTCATAAGCCGTAGCCTCTTCTTCTTTAGACAAAAAATTCTGCTGTGTTTGTCCGTTGGAAAAGACTGTTTCTCCATCAGGAAATTGCACCCCCGTCATTTCAAACGAATTACGGCGGTTTTGGCGGTTGAGATAAGTGATTAACTGAGGTTTACTGTCCAAAGCGGCCGGCTCTTCCAAAGAGACGGAAAGAGCCGTCAATACTTGCAGCTCTGCACCGAGTAATCGTTCAAAATTCTCCGTCAGCTCCCTACTCACAATCACAATAGATTGACGAGCATCTATAGCCAAACGATTCGTAACTTTTTGCCAATATACCACGGACCCCACAGCCACCGCCAAGACAGCCGCGAGGATAATACCGAAAGAACGTTTAAATCCCGTGATTCTGTATTTCACAAAAAAGTCCGTAATTTAGTTTTATTTTTTTTCTTCTGAAGCCGCGCTTTCTGCCGCTTTGGCTTGTTCTTCTCTAAACGCCACCAACACTTGCTGCGTGTAAGCAAAGAAAGGGTACAACGAATTTTCCGGATTGCGGGCCTCTTTTTCTTCCAAATCTTTGGCGTAGATTTGCCCGTCTGCAGACACGGCAAACAAAGTTACGTGCGCAGGGTTATTTTGCCCGTCCAACACTTCCACTTTCTCTAATTGAGAAACACTTGTTGCTGCCGTTTGCATTAAACGTAAAGATTTTTCACGCACAGGACCGCTGGCAGCTCCACCCGTAAATCCGCCCAAACCGCTGGCACTGTTATTTTCAAAATAGACGCTGGCATTGCCCAAAGAAGACGCGGCAATCATCAAATTTTTAATACCGCCTTTGGTATCTTTGGCCGCCATTTCTACACCGGCAATGCAAATTTTTTGTTCCCCCAATTGCGGAACTTCTTTTTTATGTTGGAGATTTTTGACATCTAGCCAAAAACCTCTCATAGTTTCATAAGCTTTGTTCATATTTTCCTCTTGTCAATTTCTCTTGTATATAGTTTAGCATGAAACGCGCGCGTACGAAAAGAGATATATTTTCTCTTACGTTTATTATAGTCAGCTTATTTTTCTTTTCCGTGCAGAAATTTGTACTATATTTTATCCGTGACGAAACTGTTTTAATTTGATAAAGTAGAGGAACAACTTTAAAAAGGGGGCCTTTTATGGCAGAAAAAGGACGGGTAATTATTTTGATGATGGATTCTTTCGGTATCGGCGGAGCCAAAGATGCCGCTCGGTTCGGAGATGAAGGAGCAGACACATTAGGGCATATTACTTCCACGCGCGGACATTTAAACATTCCCAATTTATCTTATTTGGGGTTGTTGCGCGCGGCCGAAGTATGCACAGGCAAAATTGTGCAAACGGGAGAGCAAGACATCCCCTCTATTTTAATGCCTGCCAAATACGGCTTTATGAGAGAGGTCAGCAAAGGCAAAGACACGTCTTCGGGCCATTGGGAAATGGCAGGGGTGCCCGTTACGTTTGATTGGGGATATTTTAAGCCGGAGTATCCGTCTTTTCCGCCCGAGCTGATTGAAAAAATCTGCCAAGAAGCAGGTTTAGACGGCATCTTGGCCAACAAAGCCGCCTCAGGCACGGAAGTGATTGAAGAGTTTGGCGAAGAACATATCCAAACAGGCAAACCCATTTGTTATACATCAGCAGACAGCGTGTTTCAAATTGCCGCGCACGAAAAACATTTCGGCTTGGAAAGACTTTACCAAGTGTGCGAAATTGCTTTTAAACATTTAAAGCCTTACAATATCGCCCGTGTGATTGCGCGGCCTTTTGAAGGAGAGAAAAAGGGCGAATTTAAACGCACCAAAAACCGCCACGACTATTCCGTCACTCCACCGTCTAAGACTCTGTTGGACGTGATGAAAGAAAACGGCGGAAATGTAATCTCCGTCGGCAAAATTGCCGATATTTTTGCCCAACAGGGCATTACCAAAGCCGTCAAAGCCTCTGGCCTGCAAGAGCTGTGGGACGTAACGTTAGAAGAAGTAAAAAACGCGCCCGACAATAGTATTATTTTTACCAACTTTGTAGATTTTGACATGACGTGGGGACATCGGCGCGACGTGGAAGGGTACGCAAAAGGCTTGGAATATTTTGATACGCGCCTAGCCGATTTGGCACCGCTGCTTAAAGAAAATGACCTTGTCTTTATCACCGCAGACCACGGGTGCGACCCGACCTACAAAGGCACCGACCACACACGCGAAAATGTGCCTGTGCTGATGTTCGGCCCGCGCGTAATGCCGTGCTTTATCGGCGAGCGCGAAACCTATGCAGATTTAGGCCAAACCGCCGCCGAACACTTAGGCTTACCTCCCCTGCAAACGGGCACAAGTTTCTTGAACGAGTAAATAAAAACCCGACTTAAAGTCGGGTTTTTTGTTTAACAATCTGTCTCAGGTGCTATCCCTTTCGCCCATTGGCAAAGGATCTCTTTTTTCCAAGGCTCCACTTTCTTGCTATACAGAAAGGTTAAAGGTTCCCACGTTTTTCCGGAATCATAAGTCACAAGCTTCCACTCCCAAGCACCATTCTTAGTATTGGTAATACAAGTTGTTCCTGAAAGAGAATACAATTCCCCCACAAAAACTGTACAATGAGTAGCGGCGTTACAATCGGCGGACCAAGAAAAATTTTTATTGCAAGAAACTACTGTATTTTTACCAGGAGCCGATACTTGTATATCCAACGCACCGGAGTCGTCCGTTCCGCTAAAATATATCCTTTCACTGGGGAATCCGCCGTTGGCTAACAAATAAGACGTAATCCCTTTTTGATAGGTATTTATAATTACATTTGCTTCCGTCAGTTTGGCTTTAAATACCGCTTTTCTGTATTGCGGTAAGGCCACCGCGGAAAGTATACCAATAATCAAGACTACCACCAATAATTCTATTAATGTAAAGCCTGCAGGGCCTTTAATTTGGTTTTTTCTCATACAACCCTCTTTTAAGCTAAATTTTTCCAACAAACAAAATTTAGCAAAAAAAAAAACGATTTGTCAAATCATTTTTTCTTATCGTCAGAAACCAAAAAATAGAAATTTATTTGCCAAAATACAGACAAGCGACCGAAGAATCCGTTAAAAAAGCTAAAATATAAGTTAAGGAGATTTTATTTATGCTAGAAAAAACATTTGAAGTCAGATACGATGAACTAGACCCCCGCGGCCACATCAGCCCCGTCAGCTTGTTGCGCTACTTTCAAGAGGCCGCCGCATTAGACGCGCAGAGCTTTGATTTCGGTTGGGAAAATATCCAAGAAAACCGCTTAGGCTGGGTGCTGACGCATATGCAAATAGAATTTTTGCAACACGACGTCAAGCGCCAACCTGTCCAAATTCGTACATGGCACGCCTTCTCCGATAAAATTTTAAGCCGCAGAGAATTTGAATTTCTAACTCAAGACGGCGCCGTTTTGGCTCGTGGAGCCAGCTGGTGGCTGCTGATGAATATAGACAAACGCCGCATCACCAAATGTCCCCCCGAGCTTTTGGCCTTAAACCCTGCCGAGCCGAACTTCTTGGTACAGGAAGAAAACTTCAAACGTACCGCGCCCGATGGCTCGCCCGTTTTGCCACCTGTTACCATTACCACGCGCCAAGAAGATTTGGACCTTAACGGTCACGTCAACAATACCCACTATGCCGCGTGGGCCTTGGAAAGTGTCCCTCAGGGAAAACAGCTTAAAAAACTAATGATTAATTTTAAAAATGAATGTTTGGCAGGGGAAACAATCCTCGTGCAAACCACTCAGGAAAATGAAAACTGCTTGCATCACCAACTATTAAAACAAGCAGACCAAAAAGAAGCCGCCAAGGCCATTACCTGCTGGGAATAATTTGACCCCGCCTAAAGGCGGGGTTTAATTTTGAATCTTGTCTTCTCTATTTGCTACACTAGCCGTATGAGTATTTTTGTCATTTTATTAATGTTGTGTTTTAATGCTTTGCTGGCCGCCTATGAAATGGCGCTGGCATCCGCTTCCCGCACCAAGCTGTCTATTTTAGCCCAAGAGAAAAAACGCGGTGCCGAAAGCGCACTATACATGAAAGACCACATGGAGGGCAGTCTGGCCACCATACAAATCGGTATTACGTTGGTGGGGGCTATTGCCGCCGCGGTAGGCGGAGCGGGAGCTAATGACTGGTTTGCCCCGTGGCTGCAAAAAACTTTTCACTTGCCTGTTAAAATCTCTAATGCCTTGGCGGTTATTTTGGTAGTATTACCCTTAAGTTTTTTTACCATTGTGTTCGGAGAGCTGACCCCCAAAACCTTTGCCCTTAAAAATAAAGAATGGGTAGTGCTCACGTTCTCGCCGTATATGCGCCAGCTGTATCGTTTGCTTTACCCCATTGTGCGTGTAATGGAAGCGATTGTAGGTCTGCTCACCAAAAAAACCGTGCGCAAAAACACAGACCCCAAGGCCGCTCAAAAAGCCGCCATGGCGGACCTGCGCGCGGCGGTATCTATTGCGTCTTCTTCGCGCTTGTTCGGTAAAGCGGAAGAAAAAATAGTGCTTTCTAGTGCCATGTTTTGCACGCGCCGCATTAAAGAAATTCAAGTACCCTTGGAACAAGTGTATATGCTCTACGCCGGCGACAGCATTGCCGATACATTTGTCAAAGCACATTTAGATATGCACACTCGCTTTCCTGTTTGTGAGCAAAAAGACGACCCTCAAAGCATTATCGGATATCTTAATTTTAAAGATATTTTCAACGCCACCAAAACTGCCGCTCAAGGCACCGTGCCTACCACGCGCTCTATTCTGCGCCCGATGCTGCGCTTGGACGAAGATACCATTATTTCTTCGGCTTTGGAACAAATGATGAAAGCCAAACAGCACATCTGTTTGGTAACTGATGACGACCGTATTACGGGTATTTTGACATTAGAAGATATTTTTGAAGAAATGGTGGGCGAAATTGAGGACGAGTACGACTTTTTCTTAGCTTATATCCGCCCATTCGGAGACGGCCTGATTGCCAGTGCCACTGCCAAAATGAGTGATGTATTTAAACAGCTTCATTTGCCTGTTCCGGCTGATGTGTTACCCACGGAAACGGTGGAACAATGGTCTAAGCGCCACGCAGGACATTGCCTGACCACCAGCGAGGTGGTATCGGCCGATCAGATACAAATGGCCGCCCGCAAATTCAGACGGCACAAACTGATGGAAGTTTTGGTTACGGTAAAATAACAAAACCCCCGCTTTCGCGGGGGTTTTGATTTTATTTGAAGGCAAATTACAATATCCCTCTTTTTTGCAGTTCTTCTCTTAACAGTTCGGCATTTTCAAACCGAATACCGTCCATACCCACCGTATGTGCCGCGGCCACATTGGCGGCATTGTCATCAATAAATACGCACTTTTCGGCACGCAAAGAGAACTTATCCAAAAAACGCTGATATATACGCGGGTCGGGTTTATTCAACCCTTCTTCCCCCGACACCAACACTCCGTCAAACTGCGTAAATACTTCAAACATCTCTTTGGCTTTGGGGAATGTTTCTTTGGACCAGTTGGTCAGTGCATATACTTTAAAACCTTTGGCTTTCAGCTCCCAAAAAATCTCTTTGGTGCCTGCGATATCAGGGCCAAACATTTCTTCCCAGCGGGCAAAGTAAGCATCTATTTGAGCGGCATAACCGGGATAGTCTTTTTTCAATAGCTCCGCCCCTTCGGCAAAAGTGCGGCCTGCGTCTTGGCGGGCGTTCCATGCGCTGGTGCAAACATTAGATAAAAACCATTCCATTTCTTCGGAAGATGAAAAAATATTGCGGTACAAATACCGAGGGTTCCAATCTACAAATACCCCTCCCAAATCAAAGACGATTGTCTTCACTTGTTCCCCCTGAGTCGTTTCTTTTATTGTAGCTTTAATGAGCCAAAAAGAAAAGATTTTTTTGCATTAAAAAACAGCGCAAAACAAAAAAGTTTTGCGCTGCTATATGGATACTCAAAAACACTTATAAAACAAGGGTGTCTTCCATATCCGGCCCCGTAGATACCAAGGCTAGCTCCGGATGCGGATACACTTCGGCCGACAAAGCTTTCATGCTGTCTAAGAAGGCTTTTGCTTCGTCCGTGAAATCTTCATAGCTCTTGATATGTTCGTTCCCTTCAAACATATCAATGTGCGTAATGGCGATTTTGGTGGCATTGTTAATCATGATAGCGCGGGAAGCAGAGCGCTTTTCAAATGCACCCACACGGCGCAAGCGTTTGCTCACAGAGCCTACTTCATGACCTTTGGTATGATATACTTCCAACTCTTCTTCGCTAGTCATTTCTTTTTCAAGCGGTCCCGGTCCTACGCGGGTAATGTACGGTTTAAATACCACATACACGTCACGCACACTCTTGGGGCCTAAACCGGCCTCTCCCAAAAAAGAAGAAGCAGTAGTATCGCGCGAAGTAACAAACGGATATTCCCCATGCAATAAAGAAAGCTTCATACCTTGCGTACCTTCCAACAAGATTTTTTGGCCTTTGTCTAAAGCACCGTTTAAAAGCTCAGGTACGTCCTGAATAAAATCTTTTAAAAGAGGGTCATCTTTGGCAAATTTTACGTCGCGCCGTTCAATGCGGTGTTTGACGGCTTGTCCAAGGCCCGTACCCACACTGCCGATATGTTCCATAAAGTGGCTGGCGGCTTTTTCGGCGGCGGTTTCTTCGTCCGTAATCAAGACGGCATACGGATCAATAATCAAGCGGTCGCGCGTACCTGTCAGCTCTACTTCTTTTAAGAGCCACTCCGTTTTGGTATATGCACCGGCTCCCAAAACAAGCTTGGTATGCGGATTTAAGAAACCCGACGGAATATTTTTAAGCGTATAAGATTTGCCGTCTGCTACCACCGTATGACCGGCATTGGGGCCGCCCACACGTACACAATAGTCATAATCGCCCTTATAGGACAAATAAGCTGAAATTTTACCTTTTCCTTCGTCACCGGCTTGTCCGCCGCATACAATATCAATCATTTTTTCCCTCCCGCTTGTTTGCCTGCTAAACCTATATAGCTTAGCACATCAAGCGCAAGCATTTTTTGTTTAGTTTGTTCACTAATATCTAAGCTTTCTGCAAATTGTTTTAAGCTTTCAGCCGTAATATGTTTATCACGGGTAAGCTCTTTTAATTTTTCATAAGCTCCGCTTATTGCAGACGTACGCAAAATAGTTTGATACCCCTCGGCCAACACTTCAGGGTGAGCTAATAATTGCTCTTTGGCGGCCGCCGCATTAAAATCTGTTTTTTTAAGTCCTTTGAGTAAAGACCGATACCCCAACAGGCAATACCCAAACCCTGCGGCCATATTACGCAATACCGTAGAGTCGGACAAATCTCTCTGCAAACGAGACACAGGCAACTTTTGGCTAAAGAACATAAGCAAAGCATTAGCCAGCCCCAAATTTCCTTCGGCATTTTCAAAATCAATCGGGTTCACTTTTTGCGGCATAGTGGAGGAACCCACTTCCCCCGCTACGGCCTTTTGTTTAACAAGACCGTCAGAAATATAACGCCACATGTCTTGGCTGAAATCTAACAAAATCGTATTGATGCGGCGTAAATTATCAAACAGTTCGGCGTACGAGTCCCGATTGTCTATCTGCGTGGAAACGGGGCTCAAGAAAAGTTTGATTTTGCGTCCTTTATTTAAGTGCGCCACTAAAGCTTTGGCGGCTTTGGGCCAATTCACTTTCGGATAAGCGGCTACGTGTGCATTATAACTGCCCACAGCGCCGCCTGCTTTACAGGAAATTTGTTGTTTCTTCAGTTGCTCAATTTGGCGCGACAAACGGCTTTCAAATACTTTGATTTCTTTGCCGAACGTCGTCGGTACGGCAGGCTGACCATGCGTACGGGCCAGCATCACCGAGCGAGCATATTTTTTGGCGCGCAGGGCAAGCTCCTTGCGCAAGGTTTCCAGCGTGGGCAAAAGCACTTCCCCCACCGCGGCAGATAAAATTTGCCCGTAAGCCAAGCTGTTAATATCTTCGCTTGTCAAAGCAAAATGGATCCAATGGGTGTGGTTTTTATGTCCGTTGGAGGCCAGTTTGTCAGCCATGAAATATTCCACCGCTTTGACATCGTGATTAGTGGCAGGGCGGCCGTTATGGCCTTGGCGCTCTATTTTTTCTAGAGTTTCCAAATCTTCACAAGACAGAGAAAATATTTTTTCAAGCAGTGCTTTTTCTTTAGCGGAAAAAGGTTTAAATTCGGGCAAGTGCAAGCTTTCCAACGTCAAAAGCCACGCACTTTCGGCACGTACGCGGGCCGCGGCAAAGGCTGACTCACCGCAAGCGGAGCGCAAGTCTGCTAAATTGTTTTTATACCGCCCGTCTAAAGGGCTCAAAAAGTCTTCTCTCATACGTTTTTATTTTAGCAAATTACGCGCTCTCTCATACCGCTAAAAAAGCATTAAAAAACCGCGTTTTTAAAAACGCGGTTTTAATACTATAAAAGACCTCCATTATACACTTGCCCAAGCTCCCAACCTTGTGCTTGTAAAGTTTTACAAATCTTATTTCCTATCTTCGAATAAGCGTTACATACATGGACAGAACTGCCGTTACTATACCTCTCGGTCATCAGAAAATATTTCTCACCATTTCTACTTTTTCCTTCATGTACCTGAACATGACAAAGACCAAGTGAACACCGAGCATTATAACCATAATATTTACTTAGACAGTAATCTCCACTACAATCCAAAGAAGATTCTATATCTATATCCAAGCTTGCTGTAGCATTATTTCCCAAAAAGTCATGATCTTCTACTCCGTTGGCCATCACATAAAGTTCTAGCCCTTTTTCTATACTACTCATCATGCTCAGAGCTTCTGACAAACGAGCTTTTTCCACAGCGGTAGTATATTGCGGCAAAGCCACCGCTGACAATATACCGATGATTAAGACCACTACCAATAGTTCTATCAAGGTAAAACCTCTTTTCATTTTTCTCTCCTTTTTATTTATTTTTCCGTCTAAAAAAATCGTAGCAAAAAAAAAAAAACAATTTGTCAATACTATTCTTTTCTCCGACGAAAAAATGACTAACAGACAAAACATTATGCCGTTCGTAATAACTGAAAAACTTGTATTACTCTATTCTGATTTTTCAAATTTAAGATGATTTTGGCGGATTTAGTTTGTGCGCAGTGTAGCGTTAGCTACATAAGCACAAAGAGACGGCAAAAGAGCTTAAATGTGAAAAATTGTTGAGCATAAAAGTAACACCGCCTAAAACTTTGCGTTTTAGACGGTGTACGAAAGACAAGCAACCGAAAAAAGAGCTTTAGTTATTCTTCCTCCGACGGGCCGAAACCGCATTGTTCGTCCCACCCTCCGCCTAAAGCCTTAGCCACACTGATCAAAGCCAACAGCTCGCTTTGGCGTGCAGAGGCCAAAGACATTTCCGATTGCAGCAAATTGCGTTCCACGTCCAAAAGCTCCATCGTACCGATCAGGCCCGCATCTTCCTGCTTTTTAGTCAGCTCATAGCTGCGGCGCAAAGCTTCGGTTTGTTTTTTGCGGATATCAAACATTTCACGATTAATGCGGTTGGAGTTCAAAGCGTCCAACGTTTCTTTAAAGGCTGTTTGTACCGTTTTTTCATACACGGCCAACATTTCCGCGTAGCGGGCTTTGGCGGCTTTGCTCTGAGAGACCAAAGCTCCGCCGGCAAAAATGGGTTGCCCCACTTGCCCCGCAAAAGCCCACATTCCGGCGGGATTACGGAACAATTGATTTAATTGATTGCTGGCAAAACCGGCTGCTGCCGTTAAAGAAATATCCGGAAAGTAGGCCGCACGCGCCGCCCCGATACGGGCATTGGCAGCAATTAATTGTCCTTCGGCGCTGCGTACATCAGGACGTTTAGCCAAGAGATTAGACGGCAAATTAGTAGGCACATCGGGAATTACGGTAATATCTCTTAAATGACCGTCACGAGAAATTGTCTCTTCCACAATCGCGCGCGGACTGCGCCCCACTAACACCGCCAAGGCTGTTTCTGCTTTGGCAACATTTAATTCCAATTCTTTAGCCGTAGCTTGTACCGAATACATATCTGCTTCTACACGGCGCAAATCTACTTCCGTAATATAGCCTGCATTGTAGCGGCTGGTATAAATGCGCACACTTTCTTTGCGAGTTTCTAAAGTACGGTTAGCAATCTCCAACTGTGCGTCCAACATGCGTAGCGTAAAATAGCTTGATGCTACCTCCGCCGTTAAGGATAAAAGCACCGTATCTTTGGCGGCCATGGTGGATAAGAGATCCCCGCGAGCGGCCTCACTCAAGCGGCGATATTTACCCCACAGATCCAGCTCAAAGGAAGCTACAATCGCGCCCGTACTCAAAGTTTGACCGGAGGAATAATCGTTACCGGCTCTGCCGCTGCCCCCCTGCAAGCCGATAGTGGGCAGCTGATTGGATACCGCTGTCCCCACCGCAGCACGCGCCGCATCTACGCGGGCAATGGCTTGTTGCAGGTCTTTATTATAGGTCAAAGCTTCCGTTTCCAAGGCGTTTAACGTGTCATCTTCAAACATTGTCCACCATTGATTTTTCTCAAACACGCTAAAATCATCAGCATTCTCGCTCTCTTGCGGAAGCTCCAAATCCGGCCGTTTATAGTTAGGCCCCATCATACAACCCGACAACAAGGCCGCACCTATCACAACACACAGAAACTTATTAAATTTCATGGCTTACCTCCCCTTTTTCCTCCTGAGGATTTTGATTTTTCTTTTCTTTCAGTCCGCCGGAAATCAAGTAAAAGAACATCGGCACAAACAGCGGCGCGATAACGGTGGCAGCCAACATACCAAACACCACCGCCGTACCAATGGAGTGGCGGCTGGCAGCACCGGCACCGGAGCTGATAGCCAACGGCACACACCCTAAAATAAAAGCCAAAGAAGTCATCACAATCGGGCGGAAACGCAATTTAACAGCCTGCAAGGCCGCATCAAAAGCGCTGCCCCCTTGTTCTTTAATCATCACGGCAAACTCTACAATCAAAATCGCGTTCTTGGCGGCCAACCCTACCAAGGCCACCAAAGCAATCTGGAAGTAAATATCATTATCCAATCCTCGGCAATAAGTACCCAACAAAGCACCGAAAATACCGAATGGAACGGCCAAAAGTACCGCAAAAGGCAAACCCCATTTTTCGTATTGAGCGGCCAAAATCAAGAAGACCACCAGCATACCCAACAGCAGGGCCGTAGCGGAAGAACTACCGCTAATCGTTTCCTGATAAGTGGTACCGGTCCAAGCCAAAGTATATTCTTCACCCAATACTTCTTTGGCCACTTCTTGCAAAGCGGCAATGGCTTGCCCCGTGCTGTATCCGTCGGCAGGAGAGGCCATTACTTTGGCGGCAGGGAACGCATTAAAACGTTCCACCGTTTCAGGCCCCAAAATAGGCGTTAAGGTAACAAACGAAGCCAAAGGAATCATATTGCCTTCATTGGAGCGGACAAAGATTTCTCCTAATTGCTCGGGTCTGGCACGATAGTCACCCTCGGCTTGCATCATTACTTTAAAGCTACGGCTAAACTTGGTAAAGTCGTTGACGTAGGCTGTACCGAAAGTACCTTGAATCGTACCATAAAGCTCACCCAAAGACACGTTCATAGACATGGCTTTAATTTCATCTACTTTCAAATCATATTGCGGCGTAGCGGCCGAGAAAGTGGTACTCACGCTGGAAAATTCCGGCCGTTTTTGAGCTGCGGCAATAAATTCATTCACTTTGACAGACAAAGTTTGACTGTCGGCACCGGCACGGTTTTGGATATAACCTTCCAAACCGCCAGTGGTACTCATGCCCATAATCGGCGGCGGGTTAAACGGCATTACAATCGCCCCCGGAATTGCAATAGCAGCAGCTTTGCCGATAGCAGCCAATGTGCCGAAGGAAGAAAGGGCTTCGGTTTTGCGCTCTTTCCAAGGTTTTAAGGAAATAAAAGACGCTACAGAGCTGGTTTTTTGCGTACTGCTAAGCATATCAAAACCGGCAAAGGTCAATTCATCAGACACAGCCGGTTGCTCTTTGATAATTTTTTGCACTTGCTCAGCAATTTTTTCTGCTTGAGGCAAGGAAGAAGCAGGGTCCAACATCGTAGCCATCATCAGCATACCTTGGTCTTCATCCGGAAGCAAGCTGCCCGGAACGATTTTAAACAGCCCAAGTGTAGCCCCCCAGAAAAGAAGCACACAAAGCAGTGCCACCGGAATACGGCGCAAGAAAAATCCTGCCCAACCGGTATATTTCTCGGTTACTTTATCAAACCATTTATCAAAACGGTAAAAGAAACCGCCGGTTTTGGGTTTCATGTCTTTTAAAAGCAAAGCACACAAAGCAGGAGTCAAAGTCAAAGCCACCAAACCGGAAATAACCACGGACACGGCAATGGTAATAGCAAACTGCTGATACATAATACCCGTAAATCCGCCCATAAATGCCACCGGCACGAACACGGAGCAGAGCACAAGCACAATGGCCACCACGGGGCCGGTTACTTCGTCCATGGCCTTAATAGTTGCCTCTTTTACAGGCAGATGGTCCTCATGCATAATACGTTCCACGTTTTCAATAACCACGATAGCATCGTCCACCACAATACCGATAGCCAACACCAACCCGAACAAAGTAAGCGTATTAATGGAGAAACCTAACAATAACATACCGGCAAAAGCACCCACAATAGACACAGGCACAGCCAAGCACGGAATAAGCGTGGCACGCCAGTCATGCAAGAACAAATACACCACCAAGAACACCAGCACCATAGCTTCAATCAAGGTATGAATTACCTCTTCTACAGAGGCATTTACGAATAAGGTAGTATCGTAAGCTACTTTATATTCAATACCGCCGGGGAAATTGGCAGAGAGTTCTTCCATGCGTTTTTTAATGGCTTGGGCCGTAGCTACGGCATTGGCCCCCGGAGAGAGATATACCCCGATGGGAACGGCAGGTTGCTCGTTAAAGAAACCCGTAAATTCATAGGTTTGACTGCCCAATTCCACACGGGCCACATCTTTTAAACGCAAAGACGTGCCGTCGGGATTGGCACGCAAAATAATTTCTTCAAATTCTTCCGGTGTTTTTAAGCGGCCCGGCGCAATCATGGTGTACATTCGGTCCACCATATTTTTCAAAGGAGGTTGACCTATTTTACCCGCCGCACGCTGTGTATTTTGCGCCTGTACAGCAGACATCACGTCCGTAACGGACAAGCCCAGCTGACTCATCATATCGGGCTTAAGCCAAATGCGAATAGCATAGTCGTTAGCGGTCATTACTTGCGCGTCGCCCACCCCTTCAATACGTTTCAAATCGTCCACAACGTTAATCAAAGCATAGTTTCCGATATAGGTGGTATCATACACACCCGACGGAGAGTACATGGTAATCAACTGCAAAATAGCCGAAGATTTTTTCTCCACCGTCACCCCGTAGCGGCGTACATCTTCGGGCAAAGTGGAAGTGGCTGATTGAACGCGGTTGTTGACGTTAATCATCGCTTGGTCAGGGTCGGTACCGACTTTGAAATAAACCAATAAATTCATGTCCCCGTTGGCAGAAGAAGTGGAGTTCATGTATAACATATCTTCCACCCCGTTGATTTGTTGTTCTAAGGGGGCGGCCACCGTATCGGCAATTACCTCAGGGCTGGCACCGGGGTATTGAGCCGACACCTGAATAGATGGAGGGGTCAAGTCCGGATATTGCTCAATCGGAAGCATGGTGATAGATACAATACCCGCCAGCAAAATCAACAAAGATATTACTGTAGAAAAAATGGGACGGTTAATAAAAAATTTGGAAAACATATTTCCCTCCTGCTTTTATTTGGCAGTAGCAGATTGGGCGGCAGGAGCATCTTCTATGCTTTGTTCATCTGCTTCCACCGCTTTGCCCAATGCTTTGTCAAAATCGTCCACATTTACTGCCGTTGCCGTGCTGGGAGCTATCGTTTGGGCAGAAACAGGCAAAGTAAATTCTTGAATTTCAGGAGTCACTTTCATTTCGGGGCGCATTTTGATAAGGCCTGCGGAAATAATCGTTTCTCCGCCTTTAAGTCCTTCCGTAACAATATATAAATCATCTTGCATTTGCGCCGTAATGGGCTGCGCTTTTAACGTGTTATTTTCATCTACTACATACACTAAATTGCCGGTAGGTGTGCTCAGCACAGCAGAGGAAGGAATCAGCACGGCATCTTTATAAGTGGCACCGATTAAACGCACGCGCACAAATTGACCGGGCATCAACATACGCTGATTTTTGGGGTTGGGAAATTCGGCCTTGATAGCCAAAGAAGCGGTTTTTACGTTTTCGGTACTGTCAAAGAAAATGATTTTTCCTTTTTCCGGATACACACGACCGTCAGAGGTAATGGCTTCTACGTATAAAGGGGTTTCGCCTTTTTCATCTAACGTAATGGTCCCTGCCAAGTAACCGCTGGCCAGTTTGTAAAATTGGGAGCTGGGCATAGAGAAGTTGGCCCACAAGGGGTGAATTTGCACCATGGTAGTAAGTAGACCGTTACCGGAAGGGGAAACCAGACTGCCTACAGATTGAGCTTCTTTGCCCGTAATACCGGAAATGGGAGCCAACACTTTGGTATATTCCAAATTAATTTTAGCTTCATTCACACCGGCTTTGGCTACTTTTACGGCTGCTTGGGCTGCTTCGTAGGCAGAAAGGGAATCATCAAAATCTTTTCGGCTGATCGCATTATCTGCACGCAAAATTTTCATGCGTTCATAATCGCGTTTGGTACGGCTTTCTTCGCTCTGAGCTTGGGCCAAAGCACCTTCGGCTTTTTGCAAAGCCACTTCATATTCTTTGGGATCAATTTGAAAAAGTTGGGTACCTTGTTTTACGTAGGCGCCTTCGTCAAATAAACGGGCTTTTAAAATACCCCCCACCTGTGCACGCACTTGAATTTCCAAAGAACCGACAATTTGCGCCGGATATTCAATATTCCAAGGCAAGTCCGTTTTCAATACTTTAACGGCAGTCACAGGCACGGCGGCATCTTGAGCCGGTGCGGCTTGTTTTTTACAAGCGCTCAAAGCGCACAAAGCAGCGCAGATCATACACACAACAGCGATATGGATTTTTTTCTTCATACTTCTTTCCCCTTTTATCCCCCAAACAGCGAGAGAAATTTCATACACCTGTTTTACTATACTACAGATATATACTTAGAATTGTATAAAATTTATCTCTTACCAGAACATTTATCCAGTATTTTTTTATATTAAATTGCTACAATAGCTCCATGAGCGAAAAAGAAAATATGTTAGCAGGCCTTTTTTATAATGCCGCCGATGAAGAGCTGACCCAAGCCCGCCATGCGGCGCGCCGCTTATTGTGGCAATACAATGCCACGGATCCGGCAGACCAAGAAAAACGCCAAGAATTGTGTCAAAAATTATTTGGCAAAGCAGGCAAAAATTTATCTATAGAACCGCCTTTCTTTTGTGATTACGGCACGCAAATCTACTTTGGCGATAATGTATTTATTAATTTTAACTGCACTATTTTAGATTGTGCCCGTGTGGAAATAGGCGAAGGAACCATGATGGGGCCAAACGTACAAATTTACACCGCCACACACCCTTTAGAGCCCAATGCCAGAAGAGAAGGTAAAGAATTTGCCGCTCCCATTAAAATAGGCAAACACGTTTGGATAGGAGGCGGAGCCATTATTTTGCCGGGAATTACTATCGCAGACGGGGCCGTGATCGGGGCAGGTGCTGTGGTCACTAAAGATGTACCCGCTTTTGCCGTAGCGGTAGGCAATCCGGCTAAAGTCAAACGTCAGTTCTACGATTTCAAAAAAGAGGTGTAACCCTTTTTAGACGTTGCGCTTTGTTTTCACCCTGCCTATACTACTATAAAAACAAAAGGGGGCAGGGTATGAAAACAGTATTTTTTGACGTTGATGACATAACAAGAGATTATTTAAAACAAAAGCAAATTTGTAATGGGGATGTAATATTGTTGGAAGAAAGCATGGAAAATATTTCTTCCCAGCAATATGAGCAAATAAAAGAGGCTGAGGTCATTTCCGTATTTGTGCATACGGCACTGCGCATGAATAATGCCTCTTTGGACCGGTACCCCAATTTAAAATTAATTGCCACTCGCTCTACGGGATATGACCACATTGATTTAGCCTACTGCAAAAACCGCGGTATAGAAGTGGTCAATGTACCCAAATACGGGGAATCTACCGTAGCCGAGTTTGCTTTCGGGGCACTTTTGGCATTAAACAGGCATATCATTCAAGCGCGCACGGATATGAAAAATAACTTCGTGCGCATGAATGAATATATCGGTTTTGATTTATACGGACATACGATAGGCATTATCGGTACGGGAGCTATTGGGAGACACATGGCAAAACTGGCCAAAGGATTCGGCATGGATATTTTGGCCTATGACTTGCACCCCAATGAGGAAATACGCCGCATTTTTAATTTGCAATATGTTTCTTTAGACGAGTTGTACGAAAAGGCTGACATTATTTCTTTGCATGTGCCCGCCACCAAAGAAAATTATCACATGTTAAATGATGAAGCTTTTCAAAAAATGAAAAAGGGAGTTATCATCGTCAATACAGCGCGCGGCAGCCTGATAGATCCAGAAGCTTTATACCGCGCTGTCGTTGGGAAAAAAGTAGGTGGAGCTGCTTTGGATGTACTGGAAAATGAAGACTTTATTATTCATGATGACATTATCTTAAAATCGCAAGATATTCCCAAAGATTTTGCCATGAATACTATCGTCAATGCGCGCCTGATGCAGCTGAAAAATGTACTCATTACACCGCATATTGCATTTAATTCCGTAGATGCCGTACACCGAATTTTAAATACAACGCTTAAAAATATTAATGCTTTCTGCCAAGGACGGGTGGAAAACTCGGTCTTAGCAAAATAGGAGTTTTATGAAATACGCCGCCGACATGACCCAATTAATCGCCAATACGCCACTCGTGCGCATAAATAAATTAAATAAAGGGCGTGCCAATCTGTATGCCAAGCTGGAAATGTTTAATCCGTTCAGCGTCAAAGACCGCCCTTCCTTGTCTATGATAGAAGCGGCGGAAAAAGCGGGACTTTTAACAAAGCAAAGCACGATTATAGAGCCTACCAGCGGAAATACCGGTATCGGACTTGCCTTTATAGCGGCGGTGCGCGGATATAAAATGATTTTAACCATGCCCGAAAACATGAGCCAAGAACGCGTTCGCTTGGTAAAAGCATTGGGGGCAGAAGTCATTTTAACTCCTGCTCAAGAAGGCATGCGCGGCGCGATTACCAAAGCACAAGAGCTGCAAAAACAAATTCCGCATTCTTTGATACCACAACAATTTGAAAACCCGAATAACCCTGCCGCCCACACACAAACGGCCCAAGAAATATGGCAAGATTTAGACGGCTGTGTAGATTATTTCGTGGCCGGAGTGGGTACAGGGGGTACAATTACGGGAGTAGGAAGATTTTTGAAAAAAGAAAATCCGTCCGTTCAAATTATAGCTGTAGAGCCGGCCTCTTCTGCGGTACTAGAGGGAAAACCGCCCGCACCGCATAAAATACAGGGTATCGGGGCAGGCTTTGTACCGCCGATTTTAGACAGGAGCGTGATTGACCAAATTATCCCCGTAACAGATGAAAATGCGGCCCAAACGGCCCGAGAGATTGCAAAGCAGGAAGGGTTACTTATCGGCATCAGTGGCGGAGCTGCCTTATGGGCTGCATTGCAAATTGCCCAAACTCCGCAAGCCGATGGGAAAAATATCGTCGTTCTGTTGCCTGATAGCGGAGAGCGCTATTTAAGCACTTGGCTTTTTGAGTAAACATTTTGCAAGACAATAAAATTAAAAATGCTACACTGATTTTATGAGAAAGATCCTTTTCTTTTTCTTTTTCTTCTCATTGGCATTTGCTTGGGCAGAAGATGAAATCGTGATAGAAATGCACGGAGAACCTGCCACTTCCTCCGCGCCGACCGTTTGGCAAAAAAATGCCAAACAGCTTTCGCGCGCTTTGCGCAGCACCACCCGCGAGCAACTGCTCTACTCCATGCCTGTTGTGTCCGACAAAGACCGTATTGTGCGCAGTTCAACGGCAGAATATGCCTTGGTAGAATATTATAACAACGGAAATTTCCGTAAATTTTTATTCAAGGCAGAAGACCCGCAAACCTTTATTACCGCCGCTGCTGACGTGGCTGACGTATTGGCCGTTAATAAAAAATACGGCATTAATATCGGGCTGAAATTAAAAGATTTCTTATCCTTTTACGCTCAACAAGCGCTACAGGAAACGGACCCTATTTTGCCCCCGCAAACAACTTTATACAAACTCTTGTATCAGGATATTAACACTCCTGCGCCTACGGAACGTTGGTTTTTGTTTGAAAAAGAAGAGCTGACATTGACTTTTGAAAACAGCCAAGCCAAAGAAGGCCATTTGAGCTCTCTGAGAAAACAGGCAGAGGAAGCCAAGCCCAAAACAAATCCCCAACCGACCGCCCAAAAGCCACCGCAACGTACCACCCGAAAAGCATTGCTCTCCGGTGGAACTTTACATGACCGAATGTATATGCCGCGGGTAACCAATTCCAAATTTACACCGCCGGCTATGCTGCCGGAAAATAATGTGCATCGCACTTTCTAACCCTTTTCTTTCTATTTTATTTTTGTCCGATTAAGCTATCGTATTGATAAGGGGGATTTATGAGCTTTTACTCTTTTACTTTAGCCGGTATCTTTTTGCTGGCTCTGCAAATTACCGTTACCGTTCATATTCTTTTACATAAAGACGATGTTCCCAGTGCTATCGGCTGGATGGGGCTGGTGTGGTTGGCTCCCGTGGTGGGCAGTATCACCTATATTTTATTGGGTATCAACCGCATTCGTCGCAAGGCGCTGCGCCTGCATAACCATGGTAAAAATCTGTTTGCATCAACAGGCAAAACTCCGCAAGAACTGGAAAAAGAAGTGCCTCCCTCTTTATGGCAGCTTCTGCACTTAGGATACAAAACTCATCCGCAACATTTATCTTTGGGCAATTTAATCAAACCGCTTATCAACGGAGACGAAGCCTACCCGCGTATGTGCCAAGCGATTGCGCAAGCTAAAAAAGAAGTGCTTATTGCCAGCTATATTTTTAATAACGATAAAGCGGGCCGAATGTTTGCCTCCGCGCTGGAAAAAGCGGCTCAAAACGATGCCAAAATACGCATTTTGGTAGATGGGGTAGGGCTTAATTACAGCCGCCCGAACATATACCATGCACTCAAACACATCAAAGGCTTGGATTTTGCCGTTTTCTTACCCAGCAAAAGCCCTGTTAATTTCCCTTTTGTCAATTTAAGAAATCACCGAAAAATGATGATTATAGACGGAGAGATTGCCTTCTTTGGAGGTATGAACTTGGCAGAAGGTAACCTATTGGCCCACAACCCCAAAGAGCCGATACAAGACGTAACGTTTGAGGTGCAAGGGTCCGTGATTTATCAAATATCGCGGCTGTTTGAAGAAGACTGGACCTTCAGCGGACAAAAACCTTTCCTGCCACAATCTTCCCACCTGCAAAATAAACGCTTTTACACAGGCCATACGCCTTCGCGTATTATCCCTGATGGGCCTGACGGAGACTTTGGCAAAGTGGAAAGAATGTGTTTAGGAGCTTTATCCTGTGCGCAAAAAAGCGCGAGCATCATTACCCCGTATTTCCTGCCGGAAAATAATATTTTGTCGGCCTTGGAGACGGCTTCTTTGCGCGGCGTACATGTAGAAATTATTTTACCCGAAAAAAGCAATATTTTCGGTATGGATTGGGCCATGCAGGCCAATTTTACGCGTCTTTTAAACAAAGGTGTCAAAATTTATCGCTCCGCGCCACCCTTTGACCACAGCAAATTATTTTTGGTGGATGATATTTGGCTTTTTAGCGGATCTGCCAACTGGGATGTGCGAAGCTTTAAGCTTAACTTTGAAAGTAATATAGAATGCTTTGACCCGAAGCTGGCACAACAGGTCCGTGGTATTATAGAGAACAAAAAGAAGAAATCTGCCCTTGTTTCCAAAGAAGATTATCAGAATTTAGCTTGGTGGAGGCGTTTGCGCAATAATGCGTTTCGTTTATTAACGCCTTACTATTAGTAGGCAGGCAGAGCGGCTTTCAATATGGTAAAATATAAGTAATATGAGTGACAATAAAGCCCTTGGGTTTAGAAGACAAGCCCTTAAAAAAGTAATTGAAGCCTTTGATAAAGGTACCTTGGAAACGGGTGCCTACCGCATTCCGCATGACGTGGTGCCGCGTAATGCCAATTTAGATGTGCGTTGCTGCGTGTATAAAGAACGCGCCGTTTTCCGTGCGCGCACGTTGGCCGCTTTAGGTTTTGCCATTGAGCAAGACGACGAAGCCACTTCTTTAAACGAATATGCCAAACAAGCGCTCTTGCGCAAAGACATACCAGAAAAACCGCTTACCGTTTTAGACATTGCCTGTAAAGGCTGCGTAAAAGCACGCCATATCGTGACGGAAGCCTGCCAAGGTTGTTTGGCCCGCACCTGTCAAACCGCCTGTAAGTTTGGCGCTATTTCCGTTGTCAACGGTAAAAGCCGCATTGACCCCGACAAATGTAAAAATTGTGGTCAATGTAAGGCCTCTTGTCCGTACAATGCTATTACCTATGTGCCCGTTCCGTGTGAACAGGCCTGCCCCGTAAATGCCATCAGAAAAGGGCCCGACGGGTTTGCTCAAATTGATTTTGACAAATGTATTTCCTGCGGTCAATGTATGGGTGCTTGTCCGTTCGGTGCCATTATGGAGCGCAGCCAACTGATTGATATTTTGGGCTCCATGAAGAGCAACCGCAAAGTATGCGCCATGATTGCCCCCTCTATTGTGGGTCAGTTTGACTGCACTTTGCCGCAGCTTATCACGGCTATTCAAAAAGCCGGCTTTGATAAAGTGACCGAAGTGGCCGAAGGGGCCGACATCACCACCCAAAACGAAGCCCGCGAACTTATTGAACGCTTGGAAGGCGGTGCTAAATTCATGACCACTTCTTGCTGTGCCGCATGGGTACAAGCGGTCAAGAAACATTTGCCTGCCATTAAGGAATTTGTCTCCCATACCCGCACCCCCGGCTCTTACACGGCCGAAATTGAAAAGAAGAACGGCTTTACCACCGTTTTTGTGGGTCCGTGTGTGTCTAAACGCGTGGAAGGAATGGAAGACCCCAACATGGACTATGTAATGACCTACGAAGAGTTAAGCGCTCTGTTTGATGCCAGAGGCATTAACCCGTCTGAGTGCGAACCTGCTCAGTTGGACCCCAAAATCTCCGGCGAAGCCCGTTACTACGGTGTAACCGGCGGTGTGGCCCAAGCGGTAGAGAATGCACTTGTGGGCCAACGTCCTTTCAAGAAACTGGCGATTAACGGTTTGGATAAAAAATCTATGCTGATGTTGCAAGCTTATGCCAAAGGCGTGGGCGATTTCCAACTGTTAGAAGTCATGAGCTGTAAGGGCGGCTGTATCGGCGGTCCGTGTACGATTGCCACGCAAGCCAAGGTCATTAAACCTATCAAAGATTTAGTGGCCGAAAGCCCGAAAGTCAAACCTGCTTTTGAACAAGAATCAAAAGAAGAAAACAAATAAGAAGTTTTTAAATAAAACACCCCCGCCAAAAGCGGGGGTGTTTTTATCTGCAAGTCGTTCCACTATAGTTTTCATCTATGCTTTTAGCCCACTGACAAACTATTTCTTTTTGCCATTGTGGAGTAGTTTTATAGATACTATCCGTTAAAACCCATGTTTTTCCTGCATCAGTAGTCGTACTACGTATCTCTCCGTTCCATGTGTCAGCCGCTGTGCTACAATCGGCCCCTTTTGCTTTAGCCATTCCCATACCAATACTGCAAGAGCTTGCCCCACAATAAACATACCAATTTAATTTACCATTGCACGAATAAGAAGTGCTTTTTCCCGTAGCCGGCATTTCTATATCTAACGCACCGGAATCATTCGTTCCGCTAAAATATGTAGTTGTGCCGGGATAACCGCCATTAGCCAACAAATAAGAAGTAAGACCTTTTTGATAGGCGTTTAAAATAACATTCATTTCCGTTAATTTTGCTTTAAATACTGCCTTTCTATACTGCGGCAACGCTACCGCAGACAAAATACCGATGATTAACACCACGACTAACAGTTCTATCAAAGTAAAACCTCTTTTCATTTTTATTCTCCTTTTTGCTATTTTTTCCGTCTGAAAAAATCGTAGTAAAAAAAAAAAACGGTTTGTCAAGTTTTTATTTTCTCCCCGACGGAAAAACAACTTGTTTGTAGCATGATTTTTCAGTTTTGGGAATTATTTGTTCCGTAAGTTACCCGAGGCAAGTAGTGTTAGCTACGGCGAGTGCTAAGCCCTTCAAAGAAATCTAAAAATGCAAAATTGTTTGCACACCAGTAACAAACAACCGAAAAAAACCGTTATAAAACCAAAAAAAAATATCCCGCTGCAAAGAGCGGGATATCGTAAAACATTTTCCTGCAAGTTCCAACCCAACGATTAACGTTTGGAGAATTGGAAGCGTTTGCGGGCACCCGGTTGACCGGGTTTCTTTCTTTCAACCATTCTGGGATCGCGGGTTAAGTAACCGGCTTTCTTGACGGTCTTTTTCAACTCTTCGCTGATTTCAGCGATAGAGCGGGCGATAGCGTGGCGCAAAGCACCGGCTTGAGAAGAAATACCGCCGCCTTGCACTTTGGCAGTGACGTCGTATTCTTTTTCAAGGCTCGTTACCACGAGCGGAGCTTTTACGGTAGCTTGAAATTTTTCGTGACCTTTGAAGTAATCGGCCAAGGCTTTGGCGTTTACAGTGATAACACCGGTACCTTTTACCAATCTGGCTTGCGCAACAGAAGTTTTGCGGCGGCCGGTTTTGATTTCTTTGGTATTGTTCATAAAAATCTATTCCTCTTATTTGGCAAATCTGCCGGCAAATTCATGCTCTTCGCCGCTGAAAAGGCGGAGGCGTTTCATGCGCGGAGCGCGCAAGCGGTTGACGTCCAACATGCGTTTGACGGCCAATTCCAATACTTTGGTGGAATCCTTTTCAAACTGACGTTTGAGCGGGGTTTCTTTGGCGCCTTTGGCATAGCCGGAGTGGGAGAAATAAATTTTTTCTTCCATCTTGTTACCGGTCACTTTAATTTTGTTGGTGTTGGTAACAACTACAAAATCTCCACAATCCATGTGAGGGGTGAAGGTTCTTTTGTGTTTACCCATTAAGAGCACGGCAATACGAGTAGCCAATCTGCCCAGGGTTTGACCCGTAGCATCAATGTGATGCCAAGCACGGGTGGTTTCTACTTCCTTAACGGAAGGTAAAAAAGTTTTCGTCATAAGTTTCTGTTTACCTTTTGTTATTAAAGCGCAGCGGAGTGGTGGCCACTGCATGTTAATGACTCGTGGTTTCCTAGATATTATAGCAAATTTACAGGGAAGTTTGGTATAGAGATAAAAAGAGAAAAATCTTTCTTGCTTGTATTTTAGCATTTATGGCATAATAAGAATACAATTTTTCTGTTTTTGGAATCCTATGAAGAATAGGAAGTCGTTGGAAACAACGCGCTAATCCCGTCCAAAAACAGCCTGTTTAGGCAGAATGTATTGGGAAGTCATGAGCCCGATATGTTCTGCCCAATGTATCGCACCTCGTGTGCGATACTACGGCTGTTTTATGTGCGGGACTGGGATTAGCTCCGTAATAAGACGGCCGTTTTTTCATGGTCCAAAATCGAAAACTTGTATTTTTGAAAAGGAGAAAATATATGAAAAATAAAACAGGGTTTACCTTGATAGAACTCTTGGTGGTAGTGCTCATTATCGGAATTTTATCTGCTGTGGCTTTACCGCAATACACCAAAGCGGTAGAAAAAGCCCGCCTAACTGAATTTTTATCTAACAATAAAGCTATTGAAAATGCGTTGGATTTATGTTTGTTAGAAAATGGGGGATTTCCGTCTCAAGCTACACATGCGGCAGAATTAGCAGAACTTACAGGCGGCACTTGGGAAGATCCTGATTACATCACAAAAAACTTTTCATACGCAGGAGACTGTAATTCTGAAAGGTGTGTGACAGAACATTATCGGAACAATGGAGACTATGCTTTTGTGGCAGCAAAAAGCTCTCCGCAAGGAAATTGGGAACGCAGATGTATTACCCAACTAACCGATATTGGCCGTTATATTTGCAAATCTTTAGAAAATCAAGGTTGGCAGTATTACGACGGGGAAATTTAAAAAGTAAGAGAAGAAAAAAGAGATTTAATATCGGACAATTTTTCCATACGGACAAATTTTCCGCGCACTTCGGCCGCGTTGGGAAAGCCGCGCAGCCAGTATCCTGCCGTTTTTTTACTGCGGCCCACACCTATTTTTTCACCGTAATGGGCAATGTTTTCTTCAATAAGCGCCAAATAAATTTCCGTACGTCGCTGATTGTCTAACGGTTGGGGTTTTTCTCCTGCCAATTCTTGGGCAATATCGCGAAAAAGATACGGGTTTCCCACGGCAGCACGCCCGATTAAAAGCCCCGCACACCCCGCATCAAAAAATTGTTGGGCCTTGGCCGCACCGTCTATTCCACCGTTACCCAATACAGGAATTTTGACACTAGCACACACTTTGGCCAAAGCGTCCAAATCAGGCTCTCCTGCGTGCACGTCTTCTGCCGCGCGCGCATGCATGAGTACAGCCGCCGCGCCCTCGCTCTCGGCAATTTTGGCAATTTCGTCCCCTAACAATTTACCGCGTTTTAAAGAAATTCGTGTTTTTAAGGTAACAGGCACTTTGACCGCTTTTACCGCCGCCGCTACCAAACGGCCCAAGTGAACAGGGTCTTTCATCAGCACGCACCCTGCCCCGGCACGATTGATTTTTTTCACAGGGCAGCCTGCATTGATATCAATAATGTCGGCTCCGCGTGCTTCAGCGGCGCGGGCGGCTTCCGCAATAGTTTGCTCATCAGAGCCAAAAATTTGCATAGAAACGGGTTTCTCACGCTCACTGATAGAAAGCATACGCAAACTGCGCGGATTTTCGTAATGAAGCGCGTGCGCAGACACCATTTCCGCGCAGACCACCCCCGCACCGCCGCGCAAACATAAAGCCCGAAAAGGCCCGTCCGTGATACCTGCCATCGGAGCCAGCCATACATTATTGGGAGCCGTAAAAGAACCGACAGCTAAAGGCTTAATTAAACTTTTCATTTTACGGTACTCCAGCGTTTTTGCATATAGTTTTGTTCCTGCTTTTTACCGGCTAAACACAATCGTAAAACCGTGCGCATTTCCACTTGGGTATTTTTAAATTCCAAAGAATCAATAAATCCGTCATGCCCCGCACCACCGGAGAGCATATAGTCCGTTACCGCCACGCGGTAGGTGGCCTTGGTGGAAATGGGCTTGCCTTTTATCCATGCGCCGACAATTCTTTTATTGGGCATGGCAGATAAAGAATAACGTATCTGTACCCCTGATATTTGCGCAAAATGCCCCACCGTGTTTAAGCCTTCTTCCAAAGCATTTAGCAAAGCATCGCCTTTCATGGTCAGCAGGGTTACATGATCGGTGTAAGGGTAGAGCTGATACAAGTCATATTGAGTTACTTCACCGGCAGGCAAGTCTTTGCGCAGAGAATCTGCATTAATGATAGCTGTGTCCGTTTTGGCCCACTTGCGCAAGCAGTCTGCGGCCCAATTTCCCAAAGAGGACTCTGCCTGCAAGTTACCCGTCAGTTCTTGCTCTATTTTCCCTACAGAGCGCCCCATCTGATTGCGCGTAGCACGGCGCAAATCTTCCGTCAATTCCGCCACGTGAGCGTCTTGCCCAAAATCTCTGCGATATAACACTATGTCTTCAAGTTTGACTTTGCTAAGTTCTTTATTTTTATTAAAAAAGAGCCCCACCTTAGCCACACTGTCCAACTTGGAACCGGGGTAAATAATAAGCGTTTTTCCTACTTGAGAAGATTCAGTCCCCTCACGGCCCAAATTGGCACTTAAAATAATATCAATATCCGGCACTTCTTCTGCCAAAAGGATATCCGTCAGGGCTTCTTTGTCATCACTTTCGCCCAAACCGCTCAAAAGTACAATTACTTGCGCGCCTTTTTCTTTAAGCAAAGAAACGGTATTTTGGGCCGTTTCTACTTCATTTAAAATTTTTAGTCCGCCCAAACGTTGCTTGCCACGCAAAGATTTTTGCGGTACCAACCCCAAAACGCCTATTTTTATGCCCTTGGCATCTTCTACAAGCCATGTACGCACACCGGCAGGTATTTTGCCGTTGGAAAGAGTAACATTACTTAACACAAACGGGGCGGGAGATTGTTTAAGAATTTGACTCAAAGACCCCCAACCATACGCCAAATCTTTTTCCGTAAATAAACGCGCCGTATAGGGCAAGGAAGAAGCCACCGTGTTAAAATAATCCCCTTTTGTTAAGTTACCTTCCGGCGTTTGGGAAAACCAATTTCCGCCGTCAAACAAAACAAAAGGGGTCGTTTGTTTATCCAAAAAAGATTTTAATACTGCCAAGCCGCCTATTTCTTCATTTCCGTATTGGGGCTCCGGTCTGGACCAAAAAATGCCTTCTATATCCGAAGTAAAAAACAAGTTTACGTCTGCCTGCTGTTCAGCAGTACAAGCGCCCAAAAACAAAAGAAATAAGCAAAGCAGTTTTTTCATTATTTTACTTCTACAATGCGTCCCGTAGAGATAGCTTTTACGGGAGAATATTTTTTAATACCGTCTTCTAAAATAGTACGCACATTTCCTGTGCCTACCTTTTCTTTTTTACTATTATCAATACGGTTAAAAGGCCATCCTTCACTGCCGCCAAAAGCAATATATTCATTGGTGGCTAAGGTATATTTTTTGCGGTTTTCCACCGGCTCGCCGTTGACATAAATTTTCAGGTCTTTTACTTTACCTTTTTTATTGCGGTAAGTAACCGTCATTCCGGAGTAAGTGAACAAACTGCGCGGCAACAAAGATTTTTTAACCAGATATTTCAAAAATTTACCGTCCACCGTCATTTTGGTAATGGTGTTTTCAAAGGGGTGTATGTCCACCGTTTCACGTTTGGTAACGGTGCCTTTTTCCATATCTATACGGGTGCCGCCATTATTATGCACAAAAATTTGCGTTCCTGCATAATCACGACCCAAATCAGCAATCCAATTATTAAGCGGACTGTCTTTGTGTTCTTCAATATCGGAGCTGCGGCTGATTTTTTCAGCAGCTTCGCCAAATACTTCGTCCATACCCGGCTCTTTGATAGATTCAGCATACTCGGCCATATCCTCGTCTATCCCGATTTTTTCTACAATTAGCGGTATAAGCTCTGATTTGGCAGAAATAACTTTGCCCGTTTTGTCATCCGTTTCAATAGTTACTTTGCTGACAGATTGGTAATAGTTTCCACTTTCTACAAACAATACGCCGTTGATGTAATGATTCTGCACAATATGGTGGGCATGTCCGCCAAAAACCACATTTACTTTATCGCCAAACTTCTCGGCAATCTGACTAATATAAGCTTGCGTTCCGTGTTCTTCATCCACCAGCGCGTCATGCACAATGACTACCGTTATATCGGCTTCTTGCACGGGTTTTTCTTTTAAGACTTTTTCCAAAGCAGGTAAAGGCTGGGTAAATTTATATTTTTTACTTTTATTGGTGGGGTTAGTGTTGGCTAAACCGATGACGGCCACATCCACATCATCTACGTCAAAAACTTGATAAGGAAGTACCCCTTTGGGATATTTACCGCTTTCTTTTTCAAAGAAATTGGCGGCCAAAATGGCAAATTCGGCTCTTTCTAAAATAGGGGCAACCCCTTTGTCTTTAAAATCAAACTCATGATTTCCGATGGTTGTGGCATGAAAACCCAATTTATTCATAAGGTCCACACTTTTAAGACCTTTGGAATTTTTAGCTTCCGCTGTTCCATTCAAAAAGTCACCCGAATCAAGCAACAAATAATCTTCCGGTCCCTCGTCTATTAACTCTGCCAATACAGCCGCACCGCCCACTCCTGCTTTTGGATAATAAAAGCCATGCATATCACTGGTATGATAAATAACCGTGGTAGCGGCAAACAAACCCGCCGCGGAAAAAGATAAAACAAGCAGTAAAAACAGTTTCTTCATTTTTTCTCCTCAAATTTCTCCATAAACCGTCTATTTTATCCTAACAAAAAGCAAACACCCGCTTCAAGGGCGGGTGTTTGGTAAAAAGCAGCTTATTTCTCTATAATTCGTCCGCTGGCAGGTGCCGAAACGGGGCCTTGGCCCAAGGCCTCCTCCATAAGAGCACGTATACTCTTTTTACCTACGATTTGCTGGTCTGAAATTTGATTAAATCGCTTCCGTGCCAAATAAGAATTGGTCCCCAAGGTATAGTATTGATGGTTTTTAACGGGTTTTCCGTTCACAAATATTTTTAAATCTTTTATTTTTCCGTTTTTGTTTTTATATTGCACACTTAAACCAGAAAAACTAAGCAAATTGCGCGGTAAGAGAGAGCTTTTAATCAAACTTTTTAAAAAACGTCCGTCCACCGTCATTTTAAGCACCTGATCATCAAACGGAAACATGTCAATAATATCGCGGCGGGTCACCTCTCCGGCCGCCAAAGGTACGCGCACACCGCCCACATTGCTGACAAAAATATCCGTTTGGCTATAGTTGCGGCCTAAATCAGCCACCCAGTTATCGGCGGGGCTATCTTTGTGATTTTTAGAAGAAGGTTTTAAAGAAAGATCATTTCTTAAAATTCCCAACACTTCGTCCACTCCTTCTTCTTTTAAAGACTCAGCCAATTTTTCCGTTGATTTGTCTTTACCTATTTTCTCTACATTTAAAGAAATTAATTCTGAAGAGGCTTTTATAAATTTTCCTGTTTTATCATCAGTTTCTATTGTAATTTTGGAAACATTTTTTAAATTATATCCGCTCTCTACAAATAAAACATTGTTTATATATTCATTTTGGAAAATCTTATGTGCGTGTCCGCCAAGCACCATATGTACTTTGCCGGATAGTTTCCGCCCGATTTCCCCCATATAAAAAGGCTTTTCAGGGCGGTCATCTGCCAAAGAATCATGCACCAGCACCACCACTGCTTGCGCTTCTTTTACTTCTTTCTCCGACAATGCTTTATTTAATGCGTCAAAAGGATTGCCGAAAACAAACTTTTGGCTGTTTTTACTCGGATATCGGTTAGCAAGACCGATGACCGCTATTTTAACGCCATCCACATCAAATACTTGATACGGACGTATATTTTTAGGATAAAGAAAAGAATCTTTTTCAAAGAAATTAGCCGCCAAAATAGAAAACTCAGCTTGAGAAAGCATTTTCTCCAAAGCAGTGTCCCCATAAGCAAACTCATGGTTACCTATCGTTGCGGCGTGATAGCCCACTTTATTCATCAGTTGTACAGCCTTGAGGCCTTTGGAAGTTTTAGTTTCTATCGTGCCTTCGGCAAAATCTCCGCTGTCCAATAACAAATACGGTTTTTTCTCTTGCTTGAGTAGTGCCGCCAATACCGCAAAACCGCCTTTGTTCTTTTTAGGATAGAAAAAACCGTGGCTGTCACTGGTGTGATACAAAACGGTTGTCTTGGCAAATAGGGATAACGAAAATAAACATAAAATGAGGATTAAAGATAATTTTTTCATTTATTCTCCTTTGAAAAAGCCCCGAATTTCGGGGCTTAAAATTTTATTTCATTCTGGAAAAGGGCGATATTTTGCGCAAGTTCTCAATAATGACAGGCATTACTTCCAGCACTTTATCCACTTCTTCTTCTGTGGTAAATTCGGATAAAGAAAAGCGCACGGAGCCGTGGGCAAACTTAAAATCTACCCCCATCGCGCGCAACACGTGGGAAGGCTCCAAAGAGCCGGAGGTGCAGGCCGAGCCGGAAGAAGCACAAATGCCATATTCATTAAGATGCATTAAAATAGCTTCCCCTTCCACATAACCAAAGCTGATGTTGACCGTATTGGGTACGCGGTTTTCGGGGTCGCCGTTTAGTTTGGTGTCGGCAATAGAAGAAAGCAACCCGTTTTGCAGTTTATCGCGCAAGGCAGCCATGCGCTCCAAAGAGCCGTCTGTTACCCTTTTTTGTGCCAACTCCGCAGCTACTCCTAAACCTACGATATAAGGGATATTTTCCGTACCGCCGCGGCGGCCTTTTTCTTGGTGTCCGCCCATCATAAATTCCGTAAAGCGAGTGCCGCGTTTGACGTACAGAGCCCCCACTCCTTTGGGAGCATGAAATTTATGCCCTGACAAAGAAAGCATATCAATTTGAGCTTCCTGCACATTAATCGGCATTTTTCCGATGACTTGCACCGCGTCGGTATGAAATAAAGCACCGTGCTGTTTAGCTAAAGCGGCGATTTCGGCAATCGGAAAAACGGTACCGGTTTCGCTATTAGCCCACATCACAGACACCAAGGCCGTGTTTGCGTCCAAGGCAGCTTTATACTGAGCCATATCAAAGCGCCCCTGTGCATCTACTCCGATATAATCTACTTTATAGCCTTGGCTTTCCAAAAATTTATAAGGGTGCATCACGGCAGGGTGTTCTACCTTAGAAGTGATAATATGTTTTTTCTGCGGGAAACTGCGCACGGCGGAAAAAATGGCTGTATTGTCGCTTTCCGTGGCGCAAGAAGTAAAAATAATTTCGTCCGGATAAGCGGCCCCTATCAAGGCTGCCACCTTAGCGCGCGCATCTTCCATAGCGTGATGCGCTTCTGCCGCCATCGGGTACATACTGGAAGCATTGCCGTATTTTTGCGTAAAATAGGGCAACATCGCTTCCGCTACAGACGGCAACACTTGGGTGGTGGCATTATTATCCAGATAAATCGTTTTCACAAAAACTCCTTACGCTCTTTCTATGGTAATGGAAGGATCCAATTTTTCTTTTAAGGTTTTTTCAATAAACCCTTTCAAAGTGGCATCGGCGGCTAAACAACCGCTGCACATACCTAACAAACGCACTTTAACAACAGTGCCGCTTACATCAATCAGTTCCACATTTCCGCCGTCCATATTTAACTGCGGACGAACATCTTCTTCCAGTACTTTTTCAATGCGTTTGATTTTTTCCACAATGGTTAAATCTGCAAACGGTTTTTCTTCGGCAGAAGTCGGCTGAGGAACGGCGCAGGAGTTCACCTTATCCAAAATCTTTTGAATTTCTCCTTTGCAGCGTCCGCAGGCACCGCCGGCTTTGGTGAAGTAAGTTACATCTTCTACGGTAGTCAAATGATTGGTGCGAATGGCCTTGATAATAGCTTCTTCGGACACATTAAAACAATGACAAACAATGTTTTCCGATTCCTGCTCAAACACCACCGGTTTTCCGCCTTGGCGGTAGCTTTCAATAGCCGCTTCCAAAGCTTCCATACCCATGACAGAGCAGTGCATTTTTTCGGCAGGTAAAGAGCCCAATTCATCAGCAATATCTTGGTTGGTAATTTTGGCCGCTTCAGTCAAGGTTTTCCCTTTAATCATTTCCGTTAATACAGAAGAAGAAGCAATCGCACTGGCGCAACCGAAAGTTTCAAATTTAGCATCTTCTATCACTTCGGTTTCTTTATTAATTTTTAAAGTTAATTTCAAAGCATCACCGCAGACCAAACTACCCACTTGACCGGTAGCGTCTGCATTTTCAATGGCCCCCACATTACGCGGGTGGCGGAAATGTTCCATTACTTTATCGGTATAATCCCACATAAAAACTCCTTATTTCTATTGCTTACATTATATCATTTTCCGTCTATTCTAACGAGGGGTTAAAATATACTATTTGCCTTTGGCGGCTTGCCCCCATATTTGCTAGAATGACCTACAGAGATGAATATACGCAAAATAGTGTTTGTTTGTAACCCTTCCCAACCGCTGGCGGAGCAATTAGCCCTTCAGTTGGCGGGTTTTCTGCGTCAAAAAGGTGTGGAAAGCGAAATTTTAAACGATTACCGAAAACTGTCGCAAGCACAACCGTCTGAGCTTTGTGTGAGCTTGGGCGGAGACGGCACCGCGCTGCGCTGTGCGCGCCAAGCAGCCCCCTTGGGATTACCGTTGCTGGCAATTAATTGCGGCAGCTTAGGGTTTTTATCTGCCTGTGAGGCTGAAGAAGCGCAAAACTGTTTGGAGCAAATTTTAACAGGTAACTTTCACTCCACCCAACGGGTGCTTTTACAAGGATGCATTTTGCACAAAGACGGCACTGTTACGGAAAATCTTTTGGCATTTAACGACTGTGTCATCAAAACCGCCGACCCCCTGGCTTTTACCTTACGCGCCGATTGGAACGGAAAAGAACTCAAACATTTTTATGGAGACGGTGTTATTGTTTCCACACCGGCCGGCTCTACTGCTTATTCTTTAGCTGCCGGCGGACCGATTGTAGCGCCTGATTTAGATGCATGGGTTATTACGCCCATTTGTCCGCATAGTCTGACCGAAAGACCCATTATTTTACGTGCTGACGGACAGCTTATATTTGAACCTTTATTTAGAAATAAACAAGAAAAAGTGGTTGTCAGTTTTGACGGGCAACACAGCTATGCTTTGGAACCGAAAGAAAAAGTTTGTCTGCAATGCTATCCACACAAAGCGCAACTTATCAGCGCGGGAAGTTTTGATTTTTTTGGACGGCTCCGCCAAAAACTAGAATGGGGAAACCGAAATGCTTAAAAAATTATCCGTCAAAAATTTTGCCGTCATTTCTTTTGTAGAATTTTACCCCAAGTCCGGTTTAAATGTTTTTACCGGAGAAACGGGAGCCGGTAAATCTGTAGCTATTGCCGCGCTCAGCTTTGCTTTGGGAGCCAGAGCCTCCGTATCCCTCATCAAAGACGGTGCGGACAAATTAGAAGTACATGCTGAATTTGACACACAAAATATATCTCCCACTCTATTAGAAAAGTATGCTTTAGATGGAAAAACTCTTCTTTTTACACGCACTTTAGACCGAAAAGGAAAGGGAAAGGCTTTTTTAAACAAACGCCCCGTCCCCGTAGCGGCGTTGAGCGAGTTGGGTAAAGCCTTGGTAGATTTCCACGGTCAGCACGAACATCAAAGTTTGCTTCAAACAGAAGTACAGTTGCAAATGTTAGACTCCTTTGCCCATCTGCTTTCCTTGCGTCAAGACACTTACCGCGCGTGGAAAAACTGGACAGATGCCCAAGCTAAACTAGAAGCCACGCAAATGAGCGAGCAAGAGAAACAACGTCAGTTAGATTTGTGTCTTTTTCAATTAAAAGAAATAGAAAACATAAACCCAAAATTGGGAGAAGATGTAGACTTAGATCAAAAACTTCCTCAGCTTAAATATGCCGGTAAATTATTAGAATCTGCTGCTGAAGCATACCGCGTTTTGTATGAAGACGAGCTTTCCGCCACCTCTTTGTTGGGACGCGCCGTCAGACATGTGCAGGATATGACAGAAAAGGACGAAAGCTTGGAATCTGTGCTAGGTTCTTTGACCCAAGCCGAAACTTTGATTTCCGATGCTTGCGAAGAAATCTCCTCCTATCGTGACGGATTAGATGCCGACCCGCAAACTTTAGATGCCTTGCTTTCACGCCATGAAAAATTAAAACGCTTGAAACTCAAATACGGACCGGAACTTTCTGACGTATTACAAGCAGCGCGGAATATGAAAGAGCAAATAGACCGTTTGCAAAATTCCCAACTAGTGGAAAAAGAATTGCAAGAAGAAGTACAGAAAACACGCCGGATTTTAGATAATCTGTGCGAAGAACTGCATGAAAAACGCTATGTCGCGGCGCAAAAATTGGCTGTTTTGCTAAAAGAAGAAATTACACCTTTGGGTTTTGATGGTTTAGATTTTGAAGTATCCGTGGAAATGGACGGAGAAAACCCGACCCCTACGGGGGCCGATCGGGTAGAATTTTTGTTCTCCCCCAATCCGGGACAAGCTTTGCGTCCTTTACACCAAACAGCCTCCGGCGGGGAACTTTCCCGCGTGATGCTAGGTTTAAAAACCGTATTGGCTGGGGACGTGCCTACTATGATTTTTGACGAAGTGGATACCGGCATTGGCGGCAGAACCGCTACTTTGGTGGGGCACAAACTACGCGAGGTAGCTCAAGGACGCCAAGTATTATGTGTCACCCATTTGGCCACGGTAGCTGCCTGTGCAGATGCGCATTTTCATATAGAAAAAGAAACAGACGGCAAAAAGACAGACGTATCTTTGCGCGCACTTGACAAAGAGGAAGTTATACCCGAAATTGCCCGCATGTTGGGAGCTTTATCTGAAAAAGATGAGACCGCTCTCTCCCATGCACGCCAAATGTTGGAAACGGCCCGCTCAAAATAACCCTTTTAATTAGGCTTTTTGGGGCTATGTTTTGATACAATATAAAGTGACAACGGCAGAGGGGGTTTCCCTGCCGATCTTTAACAAAGGAGAAATAATATGGCTTGCAAATGCAAATTCTTGCCGCACAACTGGTTCTGCCTTAAAGGCTTGTACTGGATCTTCGTAACCTTGTTCTACTTGACCATTGCTTACGCAATTTACATCGTGGTCTTGATGAGCACCACCCCGATGTTAACGGGTGCTGCTTATTGGGAAAACTTGTTTAACTTCTTGATCAATGCTTTCAGTATTATGTTGGGCTTTATCACGGTAGCCAAAGTGCTCAAAGCTGTAGCTAAAATCAAAAAAGCTGTAGCTCCTTGCTGCTGTGAAGCTCACCAAGAAGAAGTAGTGGTTGTTTCCAGCCAAGACAAATAATTTATCAAAAGGCGGCGTGATGAGCGCCGCCTTTTTTTGCCAAAGTGTCGGAGTTGTCATGAAAAAGACCCTCGCCTTATTTTTATCCCTTTTTATTTTTTCTCTTTCTTCTGCCGAAACAGTGAAGCTCAAAGACGGTACCTTTTTAAGCGGTTCTATCGTTTCGCAAACCGAATATACACTCAATCTAAACACCTCTTACGGACCTGTCGTACTCAATCAACGGGAAGTGGAGGCTATTCTGCCGGACAAACACCGTGTGTTTTTAAAAGGCGGCTCTCAATTAGTCGGGGTTATCATAGACTTAGATGAATTTAATATGAAACTTCAGACCGATGAAGGAACAGTTAACATTGATATGCCGCAAATTGTATCTGTAGAAGTGTATGATTATGAACAAGGCGAAACTGCCAAACAAACCATCACCCAAAAACAGATCCAACAGCAGGAAGCTTTAGCCAAAGAAACGGCACGGCAGGCCACCTTGTCCGGCACCTCCGCGGCAACCGCTGCTTCTGGTACCGTGCAAGCAGCCGGAGGGCTGACCTTTGATTCTGATATTGAAAAAGTGTTTGATGTTAAAAAAGCCGAAGTAGTCAATGGGCAAGTACAAACCGTGCAGGAAATATCTGCTGCCGATATTCGTGCTCAACGCGCGGCGCAAATGAGTGAAGAAGAAGCCTTTTTGAAAGGCATTTCTCCCGCCAAATCTGAAGAAAAAATCCAACAAACCGCCGAAGCTGCCCGTAGCGGAAAACTGGAAAAAATTAAAAAGGCCGAAGCCAAAAAAGCCAAACGCCCCAAAGATGCCAACAGCAATAAATATTTTGCCATCACTGTAGGCAGTCAAACTGGCGATTTAAAATTAGACAACTCTAAACGTCCGGGCTATTCCGGCACAGAGCCCTACGATGTGGGAGGAAACGGCGTACGTGCAGAAGCTGCTTTCTTGTGGCGTTTAAAAAGCTCTAATTTATGGTTAGGCCCTGCGTTGGCTATTACCAATATTCCCAATGCAAATTTTGAAGATTTAACCGCCAGAAAAGCCAACGATGAAGCCATTGCCCTGGGAAATCCGCCTCCGTATACCGCTACGGATTTGGATGTCAGCACCAGCGGTCAAATGATTGATTTGATGGCTAAGGCTAATTATTATTTTAATCCGGACCATTTATTTTCTTTCTATGTAACGGGAAATATCGGATATAGAATGTTGTCTTTAAACTATCAAGGAGTAATAGAATCCACTACCGTTAATTCTAATGGATTTATTGCCTCGGCCGGCTTGGGCGTAGAAACACACGTAGATGATATGATGTTGGGGCTTGAAGTACAGGAATTTTTTACTCCATACTCCGGTCAGTTAAAAGATTCCGACAGTGCCAACACCGTTATTTCTGCCAAAATCAGTTGGAAATTTTAATGAAAATTTTAATTTTGCCCAACAGTTTCAAAGGTTCATTAAGCGCGCGCCAAACGGCGCGCGTTTTAAGCAGCGCATTGAGCAAAAAACACTGTATAAAAAGTTTTCCTTTATCTGACGGAGGAGACGGCTTTATAGATTTTTGGAAAGCATTGTTTCCTTCTGCTCAAACTGTTCGGCTACGCACCAGCAACGCTTTTCATAATAAATCAAACACTTCTTATCTGTGGCTGAAAGATTCTAAAACAGCCGTGATAGAAACAGCCCGCATTTGCGGCTTGGGCCAAGCTAAAAAAGAAGAGTTAGACCCCTTAAATGCCACTTCTTATGGCGTGGGAGAAGCCATTTTGCACGCCATAAACAAAGGAGCTAAAAAAATTTATATTGGCTTAGGCGGAGTGGCCTGTAATGACGGCGGGGCCGGAATAGCCCAAGCTCTCGGCGCTAAATTTTTTGACTCAGTCGGCAGAGAAATCTCCTTAGGGGCGCAATCGCTTTTAAATCTAAAAAATATAGATATTGCTTTTCTTAAAAAACAAATCAAAAATACAAAAATCTATGCGGTAGCCGACGTCACCAATCCTATGCTCGGCCCAAAAGGTTCGGCACGTATTTTCGGCCCACAGAAAGGAGCTACCCCTCAGCAAGTAGAAATTTTAGAAAAATCACTATCCGTCTATGCGCGCGCAGTAAAAAAACTCACCGGCAAAGAAATTGGCCGCACCCCCTCCACCGCTGCAGCGGGAGCGCTGTGCGCAGGGCTTTATGGATTATTGAACGCAAAAATTATTTTAGGAGCTGATTTTTTACAACAACATTTACCTTTGGATCAATGGACCGAGTGGGCTGACTTACTGATTACTTCTGAAGGGAAACTGGACCGGCAAACTTTGTTCGGCAAGGCCCCTTCTTGTGTACTCAATACAGCCGGCAAACATAAAAAACCGGCTTTGTTTATTTGTGGAATTTATGAAGAAAAAGTGCTTCAAAAACTACCTAAAAATTTACAACTTACCGTAGTTAGTTTAAGCGACTTTGCAAAAAATCAAGAAGATTGTATGCGCAGATGCCGCCATTATCTCCGTCAGGTCGTCAAAAATATTTAAAATAAAATCTTGCCAATTTCTTCCGCTTTGTCAGCTACAAAGGCCGGATGATAGGAAAGCAGCTCCTCTTTGGAGCGAAAGCCCCACGTGACGGCGCAAGCTTCTACCCCCGCATTGCGGGCCGTCATCATATCCACATCAGAATCACCGACGTACAAAGTGTCTTGTACTGTTACTTGAGTCTTATCTAAAATTTCCCTTACAAATAGCGGATCGGGCTTAACGGGCAAACCCTCCCTTTGGCCTAAAACAGAAGAAAAGTTAATTTTCGGGAAATAATGTTTTACCAGTTTTTCAGTAGCACTCTGATATTTATTAGAAGCAATAGCCAGTATCATTCCTTGCGTTTGCAAAGAGTCCAATAATTCCACTATCCCCGAGTAAGGCCTAGTCAAAACTGCATTATGAGTATCATAATACGGCACAAACAATGCTCTTACTTTTAAGATATTTTCTTCCGTTCGGGCATTTTCCGGCAAAGCTCGTTCAAAGAGTTTATTAATACCACTGCCCACAAAACGATAATAAGATTCTTGAGGATGCGTCGGAAAACCCAAGGTTTGCAAAGCCTGATTGGTAGCTTGTGCTAAATCGGCAATCGTGTCTAAAAGAGTGCCGTCTAAATCAAAAATAACCAGTTTTTTCTTGCTCATAAATATTTCTGAAAAAACTCCGCTAATTTTTGTTTATACTCAAAGCCGCCTTCTACAGCACATTTGGGATGGCTGGCATTGGGCACCAACCAAATCTGCTTAGGGTGGCCGGCCTTGCGATAGAGTTTTTTAGCTTGAGAAATAGGCACCAGTTTATCACAAGCACCATGAATAATAAAAAGCGGTTTAGGCGAAATTTTAGACACATTATAACGCGGACTAAAATGCTCTGGATTGGCATTAAGCTCTTGACGTATATAATGAAGAACAATAGGAATAAGCGGCAAATAAGGCACTCTGTTATGCACCCATGCCCAACGCGTCACCACACGTCTAAAAGAATAATAAGAGGCCTCCGCCACTACGCAGCTTACGTCAGGATTTTGCGCCCCTTCACAAATGGCCACCATACCGCCCATAGACAGGCCGTAAATGCCTATTTTTTCCGAAGCCTGCGGATACGTTTTTTTTAAAAATTTGATGGCAGCCTGCAAATCTTGAATTTCCAAGTAACCAATGGAGCTGACTGTACCGCCGCTCTCTCCCAAGGCACGAAAATCAAAATACATTAAGTTATAGCCTAAGTCGTGCAAGAAGTGTGTATTTTTATAAATATCTCCGCGATTCATGCCCCAGCCATGCATAAAAATAATGGTTTTATGACTGTCTTGTTTCGGAATAAACCAACCGCGCAAACGAATGCCGTCTTCGGTAAGAAAAGATATTTTATCGTAAGACAATTTATCTTGATCCGGCCAAACATCTAAAGGTTTGCGTTTAGAACGAGGATGCAAAATCCACTTAGCCACGTGGATACAAATGCCCACGGTAAGAAGAATCAAAAAAAGAAGTGAAAACAAAACAATTAAGATAATATTGGTCATAGTTGATTGTATAAAAATTATTTACCTGTGCGCATAACCCGTCTAAAAGCCTGTGGCAAATACTCCAATAGTTCCCCTGCCAATACACACCTGTCTGTTAATTTTTTAGCAGCCAAATCAGCACACAGTCCGTGTAAATAAACAGCGCAAGCAGCCGCCTCTAAAGCTGTTTTTCGGGTAAATCCTTTTTCTGTGCCCGATTGCGCCCAAAGGCCCGTCAGCATTCCGGCCAACACATCACCGCTACCGCCCTTGGCCAAGGCTGGCCCGCCCGTCGGATTTATATATATTTTTTCTCCGTCGGTTAAAACTGTGCCAAAGCCTTTAAGTACGCTAATTGCCCCTGTTTTTTTGCTTAATTCTCGGGCACACAATATCCGTTGTTTTTCATCTTCACTAACAGGTTTTTTCAGCAAGCGCTCCATTTCTTTCGGGTGCGGAGTACAAATGCAAGGGTGCTGAAAAGAAAGCAGTTTTTTCTCCCGTGATATAGCATTTAAAGCATCGGCATCTATGACACAAGGAATTTTATAAGTTTTCAGAAATTTTACAATTAACTCACTTTGAGCAAGCCCCGGCCCAATCAAAATAACAGAAGGGCTAAAATCTTGGATAAATTTTTTTAGTTTGGTAAATGCTGTTTTAGAAATAGCTCCCTCTTTTTGAGACAAAGGAAGCGTTAGCATTTCAGGCAAGGCAGCCGCAGCAATACACTGAGATTTTTTAGGCAAAGCCAAAGCGACAATACCCGCCCCCACTTTTAAAGCGGCACGCGCACATAATACCGCCGCTCCACTCATTTTCTCAGAGCCGGCAATGATAAGTACCCGTCCGAAATTACCCTTGTGTGATTTTTGAGGGCGAGACGGCAAAAAAGACTTAATAAAAGAGCCATTTAGGCGCATACAGCTCCTATTCTACGGTTACGCTTTTGGCCAGATTGCGCGGTTGGTCAATATCACATCCTAATCGCTTAGCAATCCAATAAGCAAAAAATTGAAGAGCAATAACGTCTAACACCGGCTGCAAATATTCGCTGGCTTGCGGCACAATAATTTGCTTATCGCAAACGGATGCTGCCTCTTCTTTCCCGTCAGGAGTAGTTAACGCAATGACAAAAGCTCCGCGAGCGCGACATTCTTGGCAAGCGGAAAGCATTTTATCAAACAACTGATTTTTAGGCATTAAAACTATCACGGGGGTGCCTTTGTCAATAATAGAAATAGGCCCGTGTTTTATTTCTCCGGCGGCAAAACCTTCTGCAGAAACATAAGAAATTTCTTTGAGTTTCAAAGCCCCTTCCAAAGCAATCGGATAATCTACATTGCGGCCCAAGAAAATAAAGCGGTTGGACTTATATACTTTTTTGGTTAAGTGCCGCACATCATACTCTATTTTCAAAGTTTCCGTCACGGACTTAGGTATGGAAAGAAGCTCTTTGTAGAGTTTATTAAATACTTTTTGACTAATATTTCCCGAAGCATGGCCCAAGAAAACGGCAAGTGCATACAAAGAAATAATTTGACTGGTGAAAGCTTTGGTGGAGGCCACACTGATTTCCGGCCCGCAATGTGTAAAAAACACACTGCCGCAAGCGCGCGTCAGGCCCGAACCTAGCACATTACAAATAGCCAAACGTTTAAAACCCAATTCTTGAGCTTTTTTTACCGCACCCAAGGTATCGGCTGTTTCTCCCGATTGGCTGACGGCAATACACAATGTATCCTTAGACGGAGGAATAGTGCGGTACTTAAATTCGCTGGCCAAATCTACCGAGGCGGTTACTCCGGCAAAATTTTCCAAATAATACTTACCAATCATTGCCGCATGATAAGCAGTCCCACAAGCGACCAAATATACATTCTTTATTTTGCGTAAATCTTCGGTTTTTAGTCCCAAAATACGGCCAAAATCTTCCTTAGCGGTGCGCAACGTATCTTCAATTCCTTGCGCTTGCTCATAAATTTCTTTAAGCATAAAATGAGGATATCCGCTTTTTTCGGCTGTTTTTTGATCCCAAGAAATTTTAGTAGTTTTTACTTTCGTTTCTTTTCCGTCCATTCCGTACAGCTTTACTTCTTTTGGCGTCAGCACTACTGTTTGTCCGTCTTCCAAAAAGAGAACTTTGTTGGTATATTTCAAAAATGCAGGAACATCTGAAGCTAAAAAGTTTTCATTTTTCCCCACTCCCACCGCTAAAGGACTTTGATTTTTTACTCCGATAATTTGCTGCGGGGTGTGCGCCCACATTACACTATAGGCAAAAGCGCCATGCAGTTCATTACTGGTTTTCATGACGGCACGAAATAAACGGTCTTCCTCGCTGGCGGCGCGAGTATGTTTTAAATTTTCTTCAATCAGATGGGCAATCACTTCGGTGTCTGTTTCGCTTTGAAATTTGTGTCCCAATGTTTGCAGTTTTTCTTTTAAGATGAGGAAGTTTTCAATAATACCGTTATGCACTACCACAATTTCACCGCTGCAATCGGTGTGCGGGTGAGAATTTTCTTCACTGGGTTTTCCGTGTGTAGCCCAACGGGTATGACCGATCCCGCAGTTCCCGTGAGGGCTAGCCAACAAAGTTGCTTTTTCCAGCTCCACCACTTTTCCTACGGCACGGACTCTTTGCACTTGACCGTCTTGCACAACGGCAATTCCGGCGGAATCATAACCGCGGTACTCCAGTTTTTTCAAACCTTCAATTAAAAAAGGAACACTGTTTTTAGTACCCACATATCCAATAATTCCGCACATAGGCCCCCCTTAGAGAAGTTCTTTCATAGCACAAACTGCATTTGGAAGTCCGGCTAAAACGGCACGAGAAATAATAGAAAAACCGATATTCATGCAAGAAACCCCACACAAATCTGCCACCGGAAGCACATTCTCATAGTCTAAACCATGACCTGCATGTACTTCCAACCCTAATTCTTTGGCAAGTAAAGAGGCTAAGGCCAAATCTCGCAAAAGCTTAGCTTGTTCTTTTTTGTTTTTAGCTTCGCTATAATCACGCGTACAAAGCTCCACGATATCTGCCCCGCATTTAGCCGCCGCGCGAATAGACTCTGCCGTAGGATCTACAAACAAACTGACTTTGATCCCTTTTTTCTGCAAAGCTTCCGTCATCTGACGGACACGGGTAAAGTTTTTGGGTGTAAATTTAAGACCACCGGTTGTGGTGACTTCTCCGGGGAGTTCCGGCACAATACATACAGAACCTGGTTTATGTTTTAAAGCCATTTTTTGCATTTCCAAAGAAGAATTACATTCTAAGTGAATATATTTGCGGTAGGCTTTACACAAACGAGCCAAATCTTTTTCATTCATATGTCTTTGGTCACCGCGCACATGAATAACAATATAGTCTGCTCCCACACACAAACAAAGCTCCGCCGCAGAAAGAGGATCCGGATAGGCGGCACGGCGCGCTTGGCGCAACGTAGCCACATGATCAATATTAACACCTAATTGCAAAGTCATTATTTTTCCTCCATTTTACTGCGGTAGAGTTTCTCTGCTTCTTCGGTAATTTGCCCGACCAAAGCCTCATCTTCTCCTTCTACCAAAATGCGCAGTTTAGGCTCGGTGCCGCTATAACGCACAAAAATACGCCCTTTACCGCCGAGACGATCTTCTAAAATTTTAATGCCTTCCAAAAATCCGGGCAAACTTTCCAAAGGCTTTTTTTCTTGCACCGTAATAGCACACAGCTGACACGGATATTTTTGCCAACGCAAAGCAAACTTACTCATAGAAAGTCCCGTCTTTTTGGCTAACTGTAAAAATTGCAAAGCCGATAAAATACCGTCGCCGGTGTTAGCATACATCGGGAAAATGATATGACCGGAGGTTTCCCCGCCTATGGCAAGGCCTTCTTTCTCCAAAGCTTGAGAAACATATTTATCTCCCACCGGAGTCAGCACCATATCTACCCCGTGGTCTTTGAGATAATTAATACAACCTAAATTAGCCATTACAGTCATCACGGCTTTATTTTTAGGCAATTTTCCTTGTTCTTTTAATGCCAATGCAGCAGCAGAAATAATATATTCTCCATCTAAGGGACGGCCTTGTTCATCAGAGGCAATTACTCTGTCGGCATCCCCGTCAAAACTAAAACCGCAATAGGCTTTTTCCGCTTTCACCAATGTTCGCATTTTGGAGGTATGCAATGCACCCACGCCTTCATTGATTCGGGCACCGTCATTTTTGTCGGCCATGACCACTACTTTCATACCCAATTCTTCAAACACTTCCGGAGCAATCTTATAGGCAGCGCCATTGGCACAATCTAACACTACTTTTGTACCTTTTAATAAAGAAGCATCAACAGTGGCTTTTAAGAAATTTTTATATCCTTCCACCAATTCCGCCGCTTGCCGGTACAAGCCTACCGGTTGAGGAATCTGTTTTGTTTGTTCTATAGCCGTCTCTATTTTTTCTTCCAATTCTTCCGGCAGTTTGGTCCCTTTGTTAGAGAAAAATTTAATACCGTTAAATTCAGGCGGATTATGACTGGCAGAAATCACCACTCCGCACACAGATTCGGTTTGTTTAACCGCTTCTGCCACCGAAGGAGTGGGAGAAATGCCCATATCAAGCACATGGGCTCCCGCAGCACGTATTCCTTTGGAAAGAGATTCTAAAATAGACGGGCCGGACAAACGGGTATCTCTGGCAATAATTACTTGTTTTTTTAGTCCGGCAGAATCAGCACAGGCAAGAAGTTCTTTTAAAGCACAATATCCTAACTTCTCGATAAAATCTTGAGTCAACGGGAACTGGCCCGCCACGGCACGCACACCGTCTGTTCCGAAATATTTAGTCATAATTTTCCCTTTGGAAAAGCAATGCCTCTTTCATAAAATAGGCCCGCAAGTGCGGGCACTTGTTAAAACAATTCTGCTTGTTGAGCAGGTTGGTCAGGTTGTGATTCAACCTTTTCTGCCTCTTCTTTCTTTGCGGGAGCTAAGCCCAAAATTTCATCAATTTCGGCAGCTTCCACCACTTCTTTTTCCAACAGACGCTCTATCAACGTATCAAATTGAGCGCGATGGGAAGTAATAATCTCTTTAGCACGAGCGTAAGCATTTTGCAACGTGTCAGAAATTTCCGCATCAATTCGTCGGGCCAAATCTTCCGAGTATTGACGATGACGGGACAAATCTCTCCCCAAGAAAACTTCGCCTTCTTCTCCACCCGGCAAAGCAATGGGACCGATTTTATCGCTCATGCCCAACTCCATAATCATTTTGCGGGCATAAGCGGTTGCTTTATTTAAATCATCGCTGGCACCGGAAGTAATTTCTCCAAATACCACTTCTTCAGACACGCGGCCTGCGAGCAAGATACAAATGCGGTCTAAAATCTCAGATTTGCTGGTTAAAAACTTATCCTCTAGCGGCAGTTGCAATGTGTATCCTAAGGCTTGCCCTCTGGGGATAATGGTCACCTTGTGCACCGGATCAGAGTGGTGAGTCAAGCGAGCAACCACCGTATGCCCTACTTCGTGAGCAGCAATAATTTTCTTTTCTTTTTCCGAAATAATGCGGCTCTTCTTTTGCGGTCCGGCAATTACACGTTCCACCGCTTCGTCCATATCGGCATTATCTACGGCTTCTTTGTCCGATCGGGCCGCCAGAATAGCAGCTTCGTTAATGACATTGGCCAAATCTGCCCCCACAAAACCGGGGGTTCCTTTGGCAATTGTTTTCAAATCTACTTCCGGAGCCAGTTTCACTTTTTTGGCATGCACTTTTAAGATTTCTTCACGTCCTTTCAAATCAGGTGCAGGAACAGAAACATGACGGTCAAAACGACCCGGACGAATTAAAGCGGGGTCCAACACATCGGGTCGGTTAGTAGAGGCCATTAAAATAATACCTTGCTTGCTTTCAAAACCGTCCAATTCTATTAATAGTTGGTTTAAGGTTTGTTCACGTTCGTCATGTCCGCCGCCGATACCGGCAAAACGTCTGCGGCCTACGGCATCCAATTCGTCAATAAAAATAATAGCGGGAGAATTTTTCTTGGCTTGATCAAATAAATCTCTGACGCGCGCAGCACCCACACCGACAAACATTTCCACAAATTCAGAAGCCGACGCACTGAAAAAAGCAACGCCCGCTTCCCCGGCTACGGCTTTGGCCAATAAGGTTTTACCCGTACCGGGGGCTCCGTACAAAAGAACCCCTTTGGGCAGTTTTCCGCCGATTTTATGGAATTTTTTAGGATTTTTCAGAAATTTAATAATATCTTGCAGCTCTTCTTTAGCCTCTTCCACTCCGGCCACATCTTTAAAAGTGATGTTTTGTTTGGAAGGGTCCTGCATTTTGGCTTTGCTGCGGGCAAAGTTCATTGCGCTTTTACCGTCGTTTCTCTGCGGGCGAATAAATACAAACCACCACAAACCGATTAATAGAAAGATCCACAATACGTTAAATAAAATATTGCTGACCCAGCTGCTGTCGGCCTGTGCTTTAAAACCTACGTTTTTGGCTGTTAGTTCACGCACCAAATCGGGGTCTTCCATACGTACGGTTTTAAATCTGCTTTCTTTTCCTTCCGCTTCTTTAAGTGTACCGGTAATCAAAGTAGGGGCTACCGTTAAATCAGACACTTCACCGGAAGCTACTTTCTGCTTAAAATCAGAATAGTTCAGCTCTTTAGTTTGCACACCGGAACGGTTGAAAAAGAAAACCGCTACGGCAAAAATAGCTACCCAAACCAAAATTTGGTTTAGTGAAATAATACGACGATTGTTTTTCTGCTTATTCATTATTTTTTAAATACTCCAATATACGGTAAGTTACGATACAGTTCATCATAATCAAGTCCGTAACCGATTACAAATTCGTTTTCTACCTGAAAGCCTATATATTTCGGATGCACTTCGGCTTTGCGGTTGGCCGGTTTATCCAAAAGACAACAAATTTCAATGCTGGCAGCACCGCGGCTTTGCAAATTTTTCATCAAATAATCTAAGGTTAATCCCGTATCTACAATATCCTCCACGATTACAACGTGACGACCTTTGATGCTTTCACGCAAATCAAGCATGGTGCGCACTTCACCGGTAGAACTGGTGCCACTGTAAGAAGAAAGACACATAAAATCCATCGTACAATCTACGCTGATTTCACGCAATAAATCTGCATAGAACATAATACAACCGCGCAAAATACCGACAAAAAGAGGCTGTTTTCCGCGATAATCGGCAGAAATTTCACGGCCTAATTCGGCGATTCTTTCGGCCAGTTGTTCTTTAGAGTACAAAATGCGTTGTAAAACGGGTGTATCGGACATAATTCCTCCAATAGAGAATATATAATAAAGAATACTTTATTTTGCTCTTTCTGTGAAGAGGGAAAAACAAAAAAGAACACAAAACAAAAAGTTTTGTGTTCTTTCAAAAACTAAGTTTTTTATCTTCCAAAAAGTTTGGCGATGTCTTTGATAGGCAAAGAGGCCACGCAAGGCCGCCCGTGCGGGCAATGCATGCCGTCTTTGCATTTTTTCATATTTTCCAAAAGTCCCTCCGCTTCCGTAGCGGAAATTTGGTCATGGGCTTTGATGGCTTTTTTACAGGCCAACATGGCTACCATACTGCGTTTTAGGCTATCGCTAGATTTATCCGGGTCGCCCACCATTTGTGATAAAGACTCAACAAATCTACGCATATCATCTTCTTTAAAGCGAAGCATGGAAGGCACCGTATGCACCAGCACGGTTCTGGGAGAAAAACGAGACAGCTCAAACCCCGCGGTTTTTAACCACGGTGCCCAGCTCATCAGACTTTCGGCATTACTGGGCGTCAAATCTACATGAATAGGAAAAATAAGCTCCTGTAATGGCATCTGATGCTTTTCAAAACAGGCTAAATAATGCTCATACAATACCCTTTCTTGGGCGGCATGCTGATCAATTAAAATTAAACCGTCGGGGTTTTCAAACACCAAGTAGGTTTTTTGTAGTTGCCCTAAATAGTGATACGGCCCATGCCACCACGCGGGGAGAATTTCTTCTTGCTCCACAGCAGCGCAAGCCTTGGCTGGCTCACAGGAAAGATTGACAGCTGCCTGATATTGCACAGGGTCTTCCGTTTCGCGAAGAACAAATTTATTTTTTACCGAAAATTCTTTTTTCTCTTGCGGTATGATGAAAGGATCTTGGACAGACCCCTCAAAAATACCCACAGAAGATTCGGGCGCAGGAGTGACCTCCGGCAAAGGCAAAACGGAAGAAATATTGTTTTCTTTTTCGGCAGGGACCGTCATTTGCACAGGAGTAGCTAAACCGAAGACGGTTTCGGATACTGCCTCTAATATTCGGTTGAAAACCGCACGCTCATCAGCAAAGCGAATATCACGTTTTTGCGGATGAATATTAACATCAAAAGAAGCCGGGTCTGTTTCCATATACACAATGAAGGCAGGGTGGCGGTCCTTCGGGCGAACATTTTGATATGCCTTATACACGGCTTGCTGAATGGTTTTGCTTTCCACCGGACGGCGGTTGACAAACATAAATTGCAAATCACGCGTAGCTACCAGCTTATCCGGCGGAGTAATAAAAATTTTAAGCCCCAACTTATCAAATGTTTTATAAATAAGATGACTGCCGGTTTGGGGGCCCAAGATTTCTTTGGCGCGGGCCAAAACAGCTTCTTCGGGTTTTCCCTCTTGAGCCGGCAAACGATATACTTCCCGACCCGAACTGATAACCGTATATCCCACGTCTAAATTCGCCAACGCACTTTCTTCCACTACTTTAAGCAAACAAGCACGCTCATAAGCGGCACTTTTAAGAAATTTCAAACGAGCAGGCACATTAAAAAATAAATCTGCTATTTCTACCGTTGTTCCAGCAATGGCAGGGGCAGGCATTTGGCCCAATACTTTTCCGCCTTCCACCTCTAAGCGAGCGCCTTCCCCCCCTTCAACGCAACTGCTGATACGCATTTTAGATACCGCGGCTACGGAATAAAGGGCTTCTCCTCTAAAACCGAATGTATGGAGTTGATTTAAATCTTCAAAATTAGCAATTTTGCTGGTGGCATGTCGAAGCACACTGCAAGTCAAATCGGCCGGAGTCATACCACAACCGTCATCGTTGATGCGGATCAACTCTCGTCCTCCGCCTTCAATATCAATATGAATGCTGTGTGCACCGGCATCTATGGCGTTTTCCAAAAGTTCTTTAAGTACGCCGGCGGGCCGTTCTATTACTTCTCCGGCAGCAATTTGACCGGCTGTTTTTTCGTCTAAAACGTGGATTTTATTCATTTTCCACCCTCTTTTTCCATTCGGCAACGAGTTGCAAAGCACCCATCGGCGTCAGCTTATTCGGATCTGTCATTTTAATTTCTTGCACAATAGGGGCCGAAAACAAATCTTGTACCGGATTTTTTTCTTTAACTGAAATGCGGGTACCTTTTTTGGTTTCCAAATCTTTAAGCACTTTGCGCGCGCGGATGGTTACTGCTGCGGGCAAACCGGCTATTTCTGCCACATGGATACCGTAAGATTGGTCCGCCGCCCCCGGCAAAATCTGATACAGAAAAGCCAATTTGCTCTCTCCCAAAGAATCCTTGTATTCTTTAGCTTCTACGTGATAGTTTTTGATGCTGGGATATTTATTTTCTAAATCTACCAATTCAAAATAATGCGTGGCAAACAATACTTTGGCTCCGCCGCGCGGCTTATACAAATATTCCACAATGGACCAAGCAATGGAAATACCGTCAAAGGTAGAAGTACCGCGGCCCACTTCGTCTAACAGAATCAAACTGCGTGAAGTTTGTGAAGACAAAATATGCGCTGTTTCGTTCATTTCTACCATAAAAGTAGAATTTCCTCTCTGCAGCGCATCATGCGCTCCGATACGAGTCATAATTTTATCTACAATACCCACCACGGCTTCTTGTGCGGGAACAAAGCTTCCCATCTGTGCCATAATTACCAAAAGTGCCGTTTGTTTCAAATACACACTTTTACCGCCCATATTGGGTCCGGTAATCAACATTAGCTGAGTATTAAGTCCGTCAATATTTAAATCGTTCGGTACAAAAGAGCCGGCAGGGAGCAACGACTCTACAATCGGGTGGCGTCCCGCCTTGTAAGAAAGGCCCACCCCGTCATTAACCACAGGGCGCACATAATGATATTTCATAGCCGCTAATGCCAAAGAAAGAAAAACGTCCAACTCGGCTGCCGTTTGAGCAAACTCTTTCATAGGTCCAATTTGCTCTGCGGCAGATTTTCTAACGGCATCAAACAAAGCACTCTCCAAACGCAAAATACGGCTATCCGCATTTAAAATTTTATTTTCCAACTCTTTTAACTCTTCGGTAATAAAGCGTTCGGCATTGGTCAGCGTTTGGCGACGGGTATAATTGTAAGGCACTTTTTCAATATGAGATTTGGTCACTTCCAAATAATAGCCATACACGGAATTGTAACCCGCTTTCATATTGGTAATGCCCGTTTTTTCTCGCTCTCGTTGGCAAAGATCTTCCAGAGCTTTTCCGCTGCCCGTTCTTAGGTTACGCAGTTCGTCCAACTCTGCATTATACCCTTCTCGGATAATATTACCGTCCCCAATGCGCAAGGGCGGCTCTTCCTGAATAGATTCATACAAAAGTTTGGCCAATTCCTGCGTAGCAGGATAAATATGCTCAAAACGTTCCTTGATTTGCGGTGCTACCGAAGATCCGTATTTTTCAAGCCAACGGCACAAAGGCTCACTATTAAGCAAAGATTGCCGCAGCCCTCCCAGATCTCTGGGAGAAGCATTGCCCGCGGCCACACGGGTCATGATGCGTTCCACATCAGAAATATTTTGCAAAATGCAAGCCAAAGAACCCAGTGCTTCCTGATTCTTTATCAAGCCTTCCACGCTGTCTTGGCGGCGGTGTATCTCTTGTACCGACAAAGAAGGCCTTAAAATCCATTCCTTGAGTTTGCGGCTGCCAAAAGAAGTTTTCGTGTGGTCCAAAAGCGCCCACAAGCTGCCTACGCGCCCCCCCTCTTGGTTTTTGACCAATTCCAAGGTATTAACGGCATTTTCATCAATAAGTAAAAAGTCGGACAGTTCTCTATAAAAAGGAACTAAAGTATCTTTAACCCCCGGCTCGGTACTCGCCACATAGTTTAATACCTGTAACGCACAAGAAAGCGCCAATTCTCTACCTTTCCAATTTTCCAACTCAGGCCAAGACTGCGGCAAAGAAAAATCTCCGTCAAAAGTTTCCGTTTCCGTAAGCGGAAGCTGGGCAGGTAAAATAATTTTATTCTGTAAAATTTTTAAACTTTCCGTATCTGCCACAATCTCCGCAGGATTGACCGAAGCTAAAGCTGCCGCCAAGGCCGTTAAATGCTCATCTTCTGTGTTTTGCGTAGTCCAAAATTGCCCCGTAGATACTTCCACGCAGGCTAACCCCCAACCCTTTCCCTGTAAACGCAAACACACCAAAAAATTAGACTGATTGGCATCTAACATATTATCTTCCATCACGGTACCGGGAGTAATAATGCGGATTACTTTGCGTTCAAACAATTTGCTTTTGCTATCGGCGGAAGATCCTACTTGTTCGCAAATAGCTATTTTTTTACCTGCTTTTAATAAACGTCCGATATACGTAGCAGAGGCATGAAAAGGAATACCGCACATGGGAATGCCGTGGCGTTGTGTAAGCGTAAGACTTAAAATAGCGCTGACTTCGCGGGCTTGTTCGTCAAACATTTCATAGAAATCACCGAGACGAAAAAAGAGGATAATGCCCGGATAGCGACTTTTAATATCGCAGTACTGTTTCATTAAAGGGGTGTTATAACTGTTTTGCATAAGCTTATTTTAGCAATTTTTAAGATGAGAGCACGTTCCTTTTAAATCTTGAAAATGAAAATTTTTTGTAAAAAAATGACAAGACGGATCTTTTTTTGTTATAATAAATATGTTCAAAGAAAGCCGTAACCCAAAGCTGCGGAAGTTGCGCAGCGTTTTTAATCAATTTGTTCGGTAGGGTGGCTGAGTGGTCAAAAGCAACGGTCTGTAAAACCGTCGGGCTACGCCCTACATAGGTTCGAATCCTATCCCTACCAAAATTTAAAAACCGCCTCGTAAGGGGCGGTTTTTAATTTATGAAAAAACGTTAAAACTTAGTAATTTCCTCCCATTTTATCAAGCCAATTGCTTAATTCTTCATCTGCAATATAAAAGTCCAACGCGCAAAGAGGTCTGCCGTCTCTATATAATACCTTTCCTTCCCAGTGTTCCACCCAATAATAGTGATCTAAAGGAGTCAAAACTTCTTCAGCTACTTGAGGATTGACCTCGTATAGTTTTTTCCAAGCCACATAAAGGTCCATCAAATACGGCTCTATCATTTGTCTGAAATCTTGCGATGATAATCTGGAAACTAACTTTTCCTGCAAAACAGTATGTTTCTTTAACAAATCATCCATTGCCTCTAACGAAACATGGTCTTTTCTATGTATTTTCTTTTTGCGTATTCTTAACAAATCTTTATAAGCACGGCGGCACTCGTCCAAGGTGAGGGTTTTACGATGCAAATCTGCCTGATTGAGCCATGCTTTCATAAAAGCTTTGTCCTGCTCTTTCTTCATTTCTTCTCGGCGGCTTTCTATTTCTGCTTCCGTTTCTCCGGGGTGTACAAAAATTACCCCGTCATACTCTTGAGCAAAAAGACTTATCGGTAAAAATAAGAGCGCCAATAAAAAATACACTTTTCCTTTCATTTTTCTTCCTTTAAAAAAACACCTTACCCGTCGGATAAGGTGTTTTAAAATTTTTTAGACTTAGAAAAGGCCTGCCCCTTCGCCCTTAATTTGTACAAAATCACGGCCGTATTCGGGTTGATAGAACGTTCTATGGATTTCATTGGCAATACCTTTCAGATATAAAGCCTCACCGGAGCATTCCACCCAATACATATGACCTTTGACAATATTTGCCAAATTATCAGCCAAGTTTTTATCTAAACTCTTTACAGTAACCCAAGAGTCATACAAATATTCCAATTGATAAGTCATGGTTTGATACACGACATTGGCACTTTTGTCTTCGGCAGCATATTTAACGATATTGGCGTGATCAGAAGCAAAAGAAGCCACCGCTTTAGCATATTGAAGATTTACTTCTTTCACAGAATCAGGAAGAATAGTGCTGTTAGCTAAACTTTTGTAATAAGCAACATATTGCTCCAATTTTGCTTGAGCATCAGCACTGGAGGCCAATACACCTTCTTTCGTAACTACTTTTTCCACAGCGGCAACCGTATTGCCCCCGGGCAAATAACCGTGTTTAACTTCATGATTCATTAAACCGGACGTGAGTTGAGCAGAAGCGCTCACGGAAACACAAGACAAAACAGCCAAAACTAACCAGATTTTTTTCATTTTCTTCTCTCCTTGTTTAATACAACCCTTCTATACCTATAGTATAAATCTTTCACTTTTTGTCTTCTAGGGTCTTTGGTCCTATTTTTATGGTTTTTTAGGCCTAGTTTTTCATAGGACCCCCAAAAAAGACCCCCGTATAAAACGGGGGTTCTTTTTATAAACTTTCCTTCATTGTACCGATCAGGTCTAACATTGGGCGTTTGGCCTCTCCGCCGCCTTGGGCAAAGTCAGGCCGACCGCCGGCACGACCATTTAAATCAGCTGCTATCATTTTAGCCACGGTTACGGCATCTGTATTGGGCAATTTACCCGCCATTTTAACCACAAAGGAGCGTTTGCCGTCTTTGTCACAGCTGACAATTACCAAAGCTTGCGTATGTTTTTGGGCAATGGTATCGGCGATATTGCGCAACTCTTTGGGCTCGGCACCTTCTGCATTGCGAAGTACCAAGGTAGTACCGTTTTTCATCGTGAAAGAAGTTTCGTTCACGCCGCCGGCAGCCAACGTTTTTTCTCTAAACTGGGTAAAGCGTTTTTTGACTTCTTTGAGCTCGTCCATAATAGCATTGACGCGGCTAAAAACATCTTTAGCAGGCACTACCAAACGAGCCGCCAATTCATCGGCCTGTTGGTTGACGTTTTTCAAATAGTCCAATGCGGCATAACCGGCCACCCCTTCAATGCGGCGTACACCGGCAGAAACGGAGCCTTCTTTAAGTACCAACACTGTCATCACTTCAGCGGTGTTCTTCACGTGCGTTCCACCGCAGAGTTCTAAACTGTATTTATTTTGCGGACATTGAAAACTTCCTCCCATCAGTACAAAGCGGGCCGGATCGGCATACGTTTCACCTAACAAAGTAACTGCGCCTAAGCGTTCGGCATCTGCTAACGGACGCTCTTGGCAATAAACAGGCAAAGCTGCCTCAGCCGCGGCATTGGCAATTTGCCACGCGCGGTTTAATTCTTCCGCAGTCGGAGTTTTAGACAAAGTATAGTCAAAGCGGAAGCGATCTGCAGATACAAAAGAGCCGCTTTGATGCACGCTGCTGCCAAATACTTGGCGCAAGGCGGCATTAACCAAGTGAATAGCACTGTGGTTAGCCATACAGCGTTTGCGTACAGATTCATTCACGGCCAGCTCCACCGTTTCCCCTACGTTTAACGTCCCTTTAACTTTATGTAAAAATACTTTTCCGAGCGGTTTTTGCGTATCTGAAATTTGGGCCACTTCTTTCCCTTCTTTAAGCACAGAGCCCACATCACCCACCTGACCGCCGGATTCGGCATAGAAAGAGGTAATATCAAAAATGGCATACCCTTTGCCGTTTAAAACATCTACAAATTCAAATTGTTCGTTAAGCAGTGCCAACACGTTGGCTTGCGTTTTAAGGTTATCATAGCCTACAAATTTAGTAGCAGGATAGCCGTTCTCCACTTTTTGCATCACTACGGCTTTTTCCTTGGAAAATTCATCGGCATAAGAGCGGCTTTTTTCTTGGGCCGCCTCTTTGGCTTTCTCGTAACCGGATTCATCTACCTCCACCCCTTTGCCAGAGGCAATTTCTTTGGTAAGCTCCAACGGGAAACCGTAGGTTTCGTGCAGGTGGAAAGCTTCTTCTCCGGATAAAGTTTTTCCGCAAGAGGCAAGCAGGGAGGAAAGCTTTTCTTCTCCGGTGACCAAGGTTTTTAAGAAAGTGGCTTCTTCTTGTTTAAGCACGTCTTGAATATGTTGGGCGTTTTTATCAATTTCAGGATACAACCCCTCAAAAATGCCTTGCACCACCGGCACCAACGTGTACAAATACGGCTTTTCGTTGCCCATTAATTTGGCATAGCGGGCCGCACGGCGAATCAAGCGGCGCAAGATATAACCGCGCCCTTCATTGGCAGGCAAAATACCCTCTGCAATCAATAAAGAAGAACTTCGCACATGATCTGCGATAATGCGCAAAGCAGATACTTCCTCTTTTGTTTCTCCCTTAATGTTTAAATCTTTTTTGGCTTGAGCCGTAAGCGGAGTAAATAAATCTGTTTCAAATACGTTACGGGCATTTTGCATAGCCATGCACAAGCGCTCCAGCCCCATACCCGTATCAATGTTCTTATGCGGCAAAGCATTCAAAGTGCCGTCTTCTTGGCGGTCAAATTGGGTAAATACCAAGTTCCAGATTTCCACATAGCGGCCGCAATTGCACGTAATGTCACAATGCGGGTTTTGGCAGCCTTTATCGCCGAAGTCATAATAAATTTCAGAGCACGGACCGCACGGACCGGTGGGACCCATGGTCCAAAAGTTATCCGCTTCTCCCAATTCAAAAATGCGTTCTGCCGGCACGTATTTAAGCCAAGCTTGATAGGCTTCTTCATCGCGCGGTGCAATACCGCCTTTGTAAATACTGACCGATAATTTTTCAGCAGGAATTTGCAAAACTTGCGTCAAATATTCCCATGCCCAAGCGATGGCTTCGTTTTTGAAATAATCACCGAAAGAGAAGTTACCCAACATTTCAAAAAACGTCAAATGTCTTTCTGTAAAACCCACACTGTCAATATCGGTGGTACGTACGCATTTTTGGCAGGTAGTAGCATTTTTTAAAGATTTATCAATACCCAAAAAATTTGCCTTAAACTGCACCATACCGGCAGAAGTAAAGAGCAAAGTCGGGTCTGAATGAGGAATTAAAGAACTAGACGGTTTAACGGGTAAACCTTTGGAATTAAAAAATTGCAAAAAACCATTTCTGATTTGGGTGCTTTTCATAAAAAACCGGTCCTATAGTAAATGTATATACATATTATATCAAATACCCTCATAGAGAGTTTTCGCAAATATACCTGAATTTATTATAATGGGGTATGCATAAAATTATCGGATACTTTTTATTATTTGTGGGATTGGCCACTTTATTCTTCTCTTTCACGGGTATGTATCAAACTTTTGTTCACAAAAAACCCGTCATTCAAGTGTTGCAGTTAAAGCCCGTAAGTTTAAACACGCAATACGGTGCTGTACAGATGGACTCAGCTGCCGTCAATCAAATACTTAATTTGTCACTTTTTGCTCTTTTCATGATTTTTCTGACAGGGATCGGGGCTAAAGTGGCCTCTATCGGCAATAATTTACTCAAAACAGAACGCATCTGCGAAACACTAAAAGAGATGAGTCTGTCCGATATTTCTCAAAAGCAAAAAGATATCCAAAACCTATGAAAACCCTGATTATCATCAACCCTTTAAGCGGCGGCCAACAGCGCGAGCTTGCAGATTTGGAGAAAGCCGCTTTGATTAATTTTCCGCATGCAGACGGTGTATTTACCAAATATGCCGGTCACGCTACGGAGCTGGCCGCCAAAGCCGCCAAAGAAGGATATGATTGGGTCATCGCCGCCGGCGGGGACGGCACTATCAACGAAACCGCCAAAGCTTTGGTCGGCACCCATACGGCTTTAGGCATTATCCCTAAAGGCTCGGGCAATGGCTTAGCGCGCGAATTGGGTATGCCGCTGATGTACGAACAAGCATGGGTGGCCCTGCAAAAAGCCGAAGCTGTGGCTTGTGATGTGGGGGTAGCCAACGGAGAATATTTTTTCAACTTGGCAGGCGTGGGCATAGAGGCCCAAATTGCCAAAGATTTTGCCGAGTACGGCAAAACGGGCAAACGCGGCAAATGGCCCTATTTTAAATTAGGTACCAAGGCTGTTTTTTCTTACGAGCCAAAAACTTTGCGTGTACGCTATAACGGAAAAGACGAAATCATTACTCCTTTGACCTTGGTCTTTGCCAACGGCTCTCAGTACGGCAGCAATTTTACTATCGCTCCGCGGGCCGACTTGACCGACGGTCAACTGGATATGGTGGAGGTTTCCACCGTAAGCAAGTGGAAAATGGCTTTGGCCGCTCCGACATTTTTTAACAAAACTTTCCGCCCCTTTGACATTACCCATACGCAAAAAACGGCACAAGCTATTATCAATTATGAGGGCGAAATTGTCTATCATTTAGACGGCGAGCCTAAAATCACACAAAACGAACTGAAAATTTCCGTTTTGCCCAAAGCATTAAAATTACTTATTCCGCATAAATTTTAATATGGCTAAAAAAAGAAAAAAATACACCAAAAAACAAGCTAAATTTTGGGCTTCTGTCATTGTGGCAGTGATAGCTGCCTTGATGCAGCAAAACGGCAAACCCGTGGACACTCAGGCCGACATGCCCTCTGCCGAAACGCTACAAAACGTATCCATAGCCTCCGTGTATGACGGAGACACCTTTAAGATTAATTTAAATTGTTCTTTGGCTGTGTATTGCGAAAAGGTGCCCGTGCGCGTATTAGGGGTGGACACTCCTGAAATAAAAGGCAAAACCGAAAAAGAAAAACGCCTTGCCAAAAAAGCCAAAGCCTTCACCAAAGATTTTTTGGAAAAAGGCCCCATTTCTCTTTCTAACTGCAGCCGAGACAAATATTTTCGCTTACTGTGCGATGTAACCAATGCCCAAGGGAAAAATTTAGCCCAAGAGCTTATTAAAAAGAACTTGGGCTATGAATATTGGGGCGGTAAAAAATCGGATCAATATAAATAATAAAAATTTATATTATTTCACCGTAACAGACTGCTTTTTCGCAACGTGTGATTTTTGCCCGTACCAGACCGCGTACGTTTTTCGGTGCATTCTCCAGTAATACTTGCTGAAAGTTAGACGTTACCCCTTTGACGGCGGCCCCGTTATATTCTTCCACAAAAACTTCCTGCACCGTTCCTACCAAAGAAGCGGCAAAATTCACACGCAATTCTTGGTCCAAAGCGCGCAGTTTTTCGGAGCGTTTTTTAATCACCTCCGGCTTGTGTTGCGGCCAAGCAGCAGCCTTTGTTAACGGACGAGGAGAATAACTGAACACATGCAAGCCGCAGAGTTTTTGCTCTGCGATAAAGCGGTACGTTGTTTCAAAATCTTCTTCCGTTTCCGTTGGAAAGCCGGCAATAACGTCGGCAAAAATGGCAATACCTTTCACTTTACTGCGCAAAAGGGCCACCTTTTGTGCATACTGAGCGGTATTATAATGGCGGTTCATGGCAGAAAGGACACTGTCACAGCCGCTTTGCAAAGGCAAATGGAAATAATTGCAAAAGCGGTCCGGCCACTGCGCCATAGCCTCTATTACACCATCTGAAACCGTTTGCAACTCAATAGAAGAAAACCGCACGCGAAAGCGCCCCGGCAAATCTGCAATTTCTTGGCACAAAGCCGCCAAATCTTTACCCGTTTGCGGGCAGGAAAAATTGCCGATATTAATGCCCGTGAGTACAATTTCGCCAAAGCCTTTTTCTGCCAAAACCGTAATTTCTTTCAGTACATCGGCGGCAGGCTTGGAGCGTTTTATATTGCGTGCAAACGGTACGATACAATAAGAGCAAAAACAATCACACCCGTCTTGAATTTTGATAAAAGCCCGGCTGTGTCCCTCATGGCCAGACACTGTCCAACAAATATCCTGCGTATCAAAAAGTTTCTTTCCCAAGTCGTACTTTCCGATGATTTCCGCGTTCGGAAAAGTTTGACGAATATGCTCTTGATGGGCCGAAGCATAACACCCCGTCAGCACAATACGCGCGGTGGGATTGCGGCGGGAAATTTGGCGAATTAATTTTTCCACATCTTTATCGGCTTGGTGGGTAACCGTGCAAGTATTAAGCAGGCAAAGTTCGGCATCTTCCATAGCAGACAAAACCCAACCGCGGGAGGTAAACTCCTCCAAAATAGCTTGGCTTTCTACTTGGTTAACACGACAACCGAATGTTTTTAGAAAAAATTTCATAATAGTTTAGCACAGGCAGAAATGCAAGCCGTTTCCGCTCTTAAGATATGAGGGCCCAACGTAACGGGCAAAATGCCGTAATGTGCAGCCATGACTACTTCTTCATCGGTCCAACCGCCGGCAGGGCCGATATAGATGCGCACCTGTTTAGGGTTTTCCAGCTTTTCCAAGCCCCACGCAAGGGTGTGGGTTTCTTCGGCTTCGTAGGCCAGCAAAGAAGGTTGCTCCGGTTGAGCGGCGCATTTTTCAAAAGAAACAGGTGCATGCAAAACAGGTACTTCCCCACGGGAGCATTGTTTGCAGGCAGATAAAATAATCTGATGCCAGCGGTCCTCTTTGCCGTCCCATTTTTTTAAGAGGTCGTATTCGCTGCGTGTGGTATAAATGGGTTGGAAAGAAGTAACCCCCAGCTGAGTGCATTTATCCAAAACATCTTCCAACGTATTGCGGGAAGTGGGAGCAAAGCACAGCTCCACAGACAGGGCAGATTTTTTGATTTCAATAGGAGAGAGCAAAGTGCCGCGAACGAACTTTTTTTGTACGCGTGTGATACGGGCTTTAAATTGCTTGCCTTTGCCGTCAAAGACTACAATTTCGTCCCCCTCGTTGCGGCGCGCGACTACAGTCAGGTGGTGGGCTTCTTCATTTTCAATAAAAAACTCTTTTTCTTTGATATCTGCCAAATATTGGGGCATATTTTCTCCTATTTACTATATTGTAGTAAATTTGGCAGAAAGGCAAAAAAGAAACAATATCTTATCACAAAAAGACCCGCCCTTTTCAGGGCGGGTCTTAAATCACTTATTTTGGCTTAGGCTTGAGCCTGTTTGGCTACTTCAACTAATTGTTTGAAAGACACGGGGTCTTTGATAGCCATTTCAGACAACATTTTGCGGTTAAGCGTAATGTTGGCTTTAGCCAAACCGCTGATGAATTTGGAATAGCTCATACCTTCTTCGCGCACGGCGGCGTTGATACGAGTGATCCAAAGTTGGCGGTAAGTATGTTTTTTGTCACGGCGGTCCACATAAGAGTGTACCCAAGATTTACCCAACTGTTGGGTAGCCATACGCAAGCGGCGAGATTTATCTCCGTAATAACCGCTGGCGGCTTTCAAGATTTTTTTCTTTCTGGCGTGTCTGGCAACGCTAAATTTAATTCTCATTTCGCTTCACCTCTTATTTGGCAACGGGCAGTGCTTTCTGCAAGATACGACCGTTCAAGGAGTTCTTTTCAATCACTCCGGTGGCTCTCATATCATGTTTACGAGAAGCAGAAACAGGCGTAAGCAAGTGTTTTCTGCCGGCTTTACGATGGGTATATTTACCCTTGGCGGTGACGCGGAAGCGTTTCTTGGCGCCGCTATGGTTTTTCATTTTAGGCATTGTTTGTCCTCTTTATTATTCTCACACCCGAAGGTGCGCCCTCCCCTACGCAAACCAATGCGCGGACAGGTGTTTATTTAACTTAAAAGAAAGCTAGGCTTTAGGCACGAAGGTCATAGACATACGGTTACCCTGCTGTTGCAGGCCGCCGTCCACGTTAGCGAGCGGCTCCAAACGCTTGGCAGCGTCTTGCAAGATTTGCTCACCAATATCTTTGTGCTGATTTTCGCGGCCGTGAAACACAACCACAAAACGCACCTGATCTTTCTTTTTAAGAAATCCTTCAATCTGTCTGAGTTTGACGTCCAAGTCATGCGGGGCGATGCGAGATTTAATGCGCAACTCTTTCATCGTCACTTTGCTTTGTTTTTTCTTGGCGTCCTTGTTCTTTTTGCTCTGTTCAAAAACATACTTGTTGTAATCAAGTATTTTACAAACAGGCGGTTGGGCGTTGGGTGAAATTTCCACTAAGTCCAACTCTTGTTCTTTAGCCAGTGCGATGGCTTCTGCCGTGGGCTTAATGCCAAGCATGGTGCCATCGGAGTCAATGACTCTCACTTCTGCCGCACGGATATTTCCATTGCGGGTATATAAATCTTTTTTAAACGTTCTTTTATTATCGAATCTGGCCATTTATATTTTCTTTGCAAAAAAAATCGTCCTTTTTAGGACTCTTTTATTATACCAAGTTCAGCAAAATACTGTCAATTAAGCGGTTTAAAAAGCCCCCCTTTTTTGGGGGGCTTATAAATTTTAGCGTTTGCCTGCCATTGATTTTTGCAATTGCTTTGTAAAATCAGCATTACGCATTTTATTGGCTTCTTCTTTTTGTTCGGCAATGTACATTAACAAGCGCCCCAAATCTTCCGACATAGGTAAATATTTTCCGTAATATTGTTTCAAAACGGCGAGACTTTCTTCGGCATATTCAATAACACCCAATTTGCACTCCCAGCGGGTATAAGGCATAAATTCTGCCCAATCTTCATCACTATAGTTTTCACTGCTGGAAATACCCATACCAAATTCATAATGAATATCTACAATATTGGCCTCTACCGCTTGCTTGATTTTTTCATGACCGGCTTTATTCAAGTAGGTTTGGGCACTTTCCAAACGATTTAAAGCCTGACAAATTGCAGCTGCTTCCAAGTAATCTACTTTCTTGCTGCCCAAGCGTTCTTGGTGTTTAATCAAATCTAAGCGTTTGCGAGCCATATCAGGAATAGAGCGATATTTTTTGATTCTATATACCAACCCTGCTTGAATGGGGCCATCTCCAAAATCAAAGTAACGTCTTTCAAGTAATTTTTCTTGCTCTACGTAAACACGCAAATCATTGGGTCTTAATTTTTTGGCCTGCTCAAAAACTTTATAGGCTTCATCGTAGTGTCTTTCGCTTAAGGTATAGCCTTCTCCACAGTTTTTGTAAGCAATAACCATGGCATAGTTAAACGCAGCGGCAAAGCTGTTGGGGTTCTTTTGATATTTACTTTGCGCAGTGAAAAAAACATTCACGGCATCTTGATCTCTATAGCATTTATCACATTCAAAATCCCATTCAAACGGCCACGGCATATCATCTTCTGTCACTACTTCCATCTTGTTCACTTTATCTTGCAAATGCTGCAACCATGTGTTTTCTTGAGCAAACAAAGGAAGAGCGGCGATAATTAAACCCAAAACTAAAGCTAATTTTTTCATTTTTATTTCTCCTGTTTTTGACCTGCTTATATTATTAATATAGTTTTTTGTTTTTTCTTCTTCATGAGCCTTTAGACCCATTTTTTAAGAAAAAAGGACCTATACAACATAGGACCTCAAATTTCTCTTACACAGCCCCCTTGCAAATATAGTAGAATAAATACATATTAGGCGTATGACGAGGTATTTGGAAATTATGAGTAACAGAAGAATGGCCAGAGAATGTGCTTTGCAATGTCTTTATTTTGCCGACAGTGCTAAAATTCTGTCCGGCGAACAAGTGGCTCCGTATGCGGCAGATTTTGAACGCGAACTGGGTGACAATTTTACATTTTGTAAAGACTTGGTGGACGGAACCACTCAAAATTTGCCTCAAATAGATATCCTCGTTTCTAAATACGCCAAAAATTGGACCATCAGCCGTATGTCTGTGGTGGACCGCTCCATTCTGCGCATGGCCGCTTACGAAATTGTGTTTAGCACAGAAAAAACACCCGTACCGGCTATTATTGATGAAGCCATAGAATTAGCCAAGAAATATTCTACCGACAATTCCGGCAAATTCATCAACGGTCTTTTAGACCAATTAAAAAGAGAACGCAAATAAGAGAGGGCAACCCTCATGTCCGATTCTCCCGCCGAAGAAATAGCCAAACTTCGCAAAATTATTGAATTTCATAATCATCGTTATTATGATTTGGACGATCCTGTTTTGTCCGATACTCAGTACGATGAGCTTTACCGAAAATTAAAAGACTTAGAAACTCGTTTTCCTCAATTTGTTACGCCGGATTCTCCTACTCAAAAAATCGGCGGCAAAGCCAACGCCTCTTTTGCCCCTGTTACTCACGGTGTTCCCATGATGAGTTTGGACAATTCTTACAACAGTGAAGATGTGCGTGCCTGGCATGAACGTTGCGCCAAAATACTTGCTTCACATGATTTTGAAATGGTGGTGGAGGCCAAAATAGACGGGGTTTCCTGTTCCTTAACCTATATCAACGGCATCCTCACTACAGCCGCCAGCCGCGGAGACGGAAAAACCGGAGAAGATATTACTGCCAACGTGCTCACTATCAAAGACATTCCCCACCGTCTGTCTGACGCGCCGACGGGAATATTAGAAATACGTGGAGAAATTTATCTGGAAAAAAAGGATTTGGCGATTTTAAATGAAAAACAAGCTGCCAACAATCAAGTTATTTTTGCCAATACACGCAATGCAGCGGCAGGATCTTTGCGGCAAAAAGACTCCGGCATTACCGCACAGCGTCCTTTGAAATTCTTCGCCCATTCCTTTGGGCAGGGTAAAATTTTCGCAAATTCGTTTAGCAGATTTATAGAATTATGCCAAAAGTGGGGTTTTTCCGTTTCTCCCGCTCGCTTAGTTACTGCTTCTTTGGAAAAAATTCTTTCTTTCTACCAACAATTTGACCAACAAAAACGCACCCTTGCCTTTGACACGGACGGCTTGGTAATTAAAGTAAATGATTTTACTCAGCAGCAAATTTTGGGCTCTACAGCCAAAAGTCCCCGTTGGGCCATAGCCTTTAAATATCCGGCAGAACAAGCCACCACCACGGTCAACAATGTTATTTTTTCCGTAGGGCGCTCCGGTATCATTACACCGGTGGCACAGGTAGAACCCGTCAGCTGCGCCGGAGTCATTATATCCAATGCGACCTTGCACAATTTTGACGAAATTAAACGTTTAGGGGTACGCGTAGGAGATAAAATTCTGTTAGAACGTGCAGGAGAGGTAATCCCCAAAGTGATTAAAGTAGTAGAGTCTTTGGGAGAAAAAGAAATCTTTCCGCCTACTCAATGCCCGGCCTGTGGCAGAGCGGTTTATAAAGCAGAAGGAGAGGTGGGTTTCTACTGCGTAAATCCGTCTTGTCCGGCCCAAATAAAAGGACGCATCTTGCACTATGCCAGCCGCGGTGCCATGGACATAGAAGGCATGGGTGATGCCGTGGTGGAAGAATTGGTAGATAGAGAATTCGTAACCAACTTTCCCGATTTATACAATCTTAATTTCTTTCACTTGTTATCTTTAGAAAATTTCAAAGAAAAGAAATCTCAAAACTTATTAGACGGCTTGGAAGAGAGCAAAAAACGTCCGCTTTCTCGGTTATTATTTGCTTTGGGCATTACGTTTGTCGGTGCTAAAACCGCAGAAGTCTTGGCAGATCACTTCCATACATTGGATAATTTAATGAATGCCTCCTTGGAAGATTTACAAGCTATTACGGATATAGGCGAGGCCGTATCTCAAAGCGTGCATAATTTCTTTAATGACCCTGCCGCCAGAGAACAAATTGAAAAGTTACGCCAAATCGGTCTTAATTTTACACAACCGGAAAAAAAGATGTCTTCCCGTGTGTTAGAAGGGAAAACCGTTGTTTTTACCGGAGAAATGGAAGGAATCAAACGCACGGAGGCGGAGCTTTTGGCCCGTCAACACGGTGCTAAGACCAGCGGAAGCGTGTCAGCCAAAACGTCCTTCGTAGTAGCGGCAAAGGCGGCAGGAAGCAAACTTAAAAAAGCACAAGAATTAGGCGTACAAATCTTAACACCGGAAGAATTTTTCAAATTAATTTCTTAATATTTAAACATACCAAAACAAACCCCCAGCATATTTGCTGGGGGTTTATCAATAAAAGCTTTTGAATTGTTACATTAAATCACCGTCATACTGGCTACAAACCTTTTGATTAATGGAAGACATCATTTCCACCAAACGGTTAGAGGGCGTTTTGATTTCGGGATCTCTGCGGGCGCGAGAGCGAGATACAAAATACCAAGGAATAGATTTATGCTCATCTTCAATATCAGCCGAAATAATAAAATATCTTTTCTCATTCACCGTCACAGGCAATACATACATGCCCAATTTTTTTTGCAAGGTTTCTTCTGAGCAGTTTGTCTGTTTTTTAATCATGGCCAGTTCCGGGCGGGAAATCTCCGTATAGCCTTTCTCTTGTAACTCTTTGGCACGGTTGGATACTTTTGCCAAAAAAGCTTTGGTCGGAGGGACTGCTTCGTTAGGCAAAAGATATGTTTTTTTCCCTTTCAAAGCGGCATGATATACCAAATACCCGCTATCGGTCAACGTGCTGTCATCTAAAAAGATTTTTTTGCCTTTCATATCCCGCAAATCAAAAATATCTTGGATACGTACGTTTAACTTTTGAAAAACGTCTACGGCATCTTGGCCGATTTGTTTGCGCATGGCATTATATCCGCTAAGAGTGAATACTTCACGAGCAAAATCAGTATCTTTAAAAAGGGTAACGGTATAATCGGCAGGTAATTGCGGATATTTATTTTTCAGATAGGCCACCCCTTCTTGCTGTTCGGCGGTATGTATTTTGGTAAATAACTCTTTATCCTCTTTAGACAGTTCCGTTTTATCCGGCATAACGGCATATCTTTGCTTCATGGCCTCTAACATTTGTTCATCAGAAAAGTAAATAGGCTCCAACGCTCTTAAATGTTTGCGCGCAATAATATTTAAGGGTTCTACGGCTAAAGCCACCTCATAAATTTCAGCAGCAGCTTTTTTATCCCCTTGAGACTCAATAATCGTACCTTTACCCACCAAAGAATTAACATTTGCTTTGTTATATTGTAAGGAACGGTTGTAGTAAGCCAAAGCCTCTTTATATTTCCCCTGTTTGTAGGCAATATCGCCCAACATGGAATAGGTATAAGAAAGGTACGGGCAAGAAAGCGTCATGTGTTTTAAGGCAGACAAAAAAGCATTTTTAGCCGGTTCCAACTGGTTTTCTTTGAGTTCTACTGCTGCCAAACTAAGCAAGGCATCTATATTCTGAGGGGACAAAGCCACACAGCGTTTAAAGCTCTGACGCGCCGAAGCATTATCTCCGGCAGCAAATTCTTTTTTTCCTTTATCCAGACAAGTGGCCAGCTTTGTATCAGCCCACACATGTGCCGTACAAAAAGACAAAAGGAAACTAATCAATAAAATCTGTTTTAAATAACGCATATATACAGTGTAGCAATTTTTCAAACTTTGTTAATTTGACAGCATCAGAAAAACAAAAATCTACCTTTTCTATTTTAGCAAGATTTGCCCGATAGACAAAGCCCATAATGCGGCAGGGCAGCATCTGTTTATAAGGTTGTCCTTGCATGGTTTGGCAGGCCAAACGGTAAAATTCTTTTGATTTCTCTGCCAAATCTTTCAATACAGGAGCCAACCGTTTACAGGGCACTCCCTTCAAGACTTTTTGCCGGTCTAAATCATATTTTTCAAGCAAATCTTCCGGTAAATACACTCTGTTTAGTTTTATATCATCATATACGTCGCGCACAATATTGGTGGTTTGTACGGCAAAGCCAAGCCTTTGGGCCAACTGTTCAGCGCGCGGACCTTTAAATCTCAAAATATCCAATGTAGCTAACCCCACAATACCGGCCACGCGCCACAAATACCAAGTCAGCTCATCAAAAGAGCCATAAGTCTTGCCTTGCAAGTCCGCCCGCATTCCCTCTATAAGCAGTAAAAAACGGTCCGCCGGCATATCAAAATCTTTGCTGATTTGAGCAATCTCTCGGCCCAAATCTGTAGTGGGACTTCCACTAAAAACGCGCTGTATTTCTTCTTGCCAAAAATTGAGTTCCTCTTGCGGATTAGGGATATCCGGCTCGTCGGCAATATCGTCCATCAGGCGGCAAAAAGCATAATACACCGCCAAAGCGCAGCGTTGCTTTTCACTCAAAAACAAAAAAGCCGGTCCGAAGCTAGATTTTTTGTAAGAAGAAATATCGGCTTTCATTTTTTCTTTCCGTTTTGATAAATATAAGACAATGCCGCCCCCGTAGCGGTGGCATAAATAGAATGTTCGGGAATAATAAATTTGATTTTATACAGGCGTTCAACTTGTTTAAATAAAGTTTTGGCACAAGGCACGGTACTCAACGTACCCGTTAAAATCACATCTTTGACATTATCGTTTCTGCAGGCAAACACCGCCAACATACCAATGGTTTGAAACACCATATTCAACACGCCACGGGCCAAATCTTTCTCAGAAAATCCGTCAGACATTTTTCCAAAATTAGAAGCCGTCACTTCAGGAGCCAACGTGGAAATTTCTCCAGTGCTGATATCGCTAATATGCAAATCTACTTTTTTCAAATCTCCCTCATGGGCCATTTCAACTACTGTATCAAAAGAACGGGCATTACATAATTGACCGCATAAACCCAGCACCGTACCACCGCCGACTCCGGATCCACCAATATGGCGAATCCCTTGTTTATCGGCACGTACAAAAGCCGTACCCGTACCCATACTGACAATTAATCCTTCTTTTTTCTTAGATAAGGCCAAACCGCCCAAGCCAATAGCTTGAAACTCATCTACATGACGCGCAGGAATACCGTAGATTTCCTCTTTAAATAAAGAAGCCCCTACCCCCGTTAAGACAATTTGTTTAACTTGGCTTAAAGAAAGTTGATTTTCGTTAATAAATTTGCCTAAAGCACCGTATGCAGAGGTCAGCGGGTCGGCTGCTTCCACTTTTAAACGTCCGATTAATTTTCCATCGGCAAAATATCCTACAATCTTAGTGGTGGAACCGCCTACGTCTATTCCAATAATTACATTCATTATTTATCCTCCAAGCCAATTGATTGTAAAAACGGCCCGATTTCTTCTTTGCGGCCCAAGAAATTTTTTACCATTTCCGTTTCGTCTAGTGTACCGCCTTTTTCCAATACTTCACGGCGAAGCTTCATACCCAATTCTTGATTAAAAATACCGTGTTTTTCAAATTCGCTGAAGAAGTCTTCCGCAATTACTTCAGACCATAAATATCCGTAGTAACCCGCATCATATCCGCCCATAATATGGCCGAAAGAAGCCTGCGGAATGGTGTTTTTGGTTAAAGGCAAATTGCGAATTTTTTTATTTAATCTAAAGTATGTTTTGGTGGTGTCGGGCGTGTTCTTTTTGGTGTGTAACGTCATATCATATTGCGCAAAAAAGTTCTGACGCAAATAAGCACCGCCGGCCCCAAAGTTTTTCGCCGCAATCATTCTGTCTATTAAATCTTGTGGCAGAGGCTCACCTGTTTTATAATGCTTGCTGATTTTTTTGAGCACTTGCGGGTTCCATGCCCAACGCTCCAACAACTGGCTGGGGGTTTCCACAAAATCCCAACTCACGCTGGTACCGGCTTGAGCACCGTAGCGGGCCTTGGTAAGTGCATTATGCAATACGTGCCCAAACTCATGGAACAACGTGGTCACTTCCCCGTGTTTAAGAAGAGAGGGCGTATCGGCAGACGGTTTATTCATATTAGCCACAATGGCAACAAACGGTATTTGATAGGAGCCGTCTTCATTTTCCTGTCCTCCCACCAAATCAAAACAAGCGGCATGCTTAAATTTTCCTTCACGCGGATACAAATCCATGTAGAAATAGGCTACCAAAGCACCGTCTTTTTGATTGATAATTTTAAATGCTTTTACGTCTTCATGCCAAACCGGGATATCCACCGGTTCAAAAGAAATACCGAACAAATGCCCAAATAAATCTAACATTCCCTGTGTTACATACTCAGACGGAAAATATTCTTTGATTTTTTCGGGGTCCAATTCCAAGTGTTCTTTTTTGTATTGTGTGCCCCAATATCCGCTTTCATACGGATACAAAGTACGGCTCTTGCTGCCTTGTTTTTGATTTTTATAGGAAATCAAATTTTTATCTTCCGCTTCGGCCATGGGTTTTAAGCGTTTTTCCAAATCTTTTAAAAAATCAAACACATTGTCCGGATTTTTAGCCATGCGGTTTTCTAATTTAAGTTGAGCATGATTTTTATAGCCCAATAATTGGGCAATTTGTTGTCGCAAAGCCAAGGTCTTTTCCAAAAGCTCCACATTTTCTTCACCGCCGCGGCGATTATATTTGTATTCCAGCTCTTTACGCGCTTGTGTACTGGTGGAATTGAGCATAAAGGGCACATAATCAGGATAGTCTAATGTTACGCGATATTTGCCATCTTCGGTTTTTTGCAATTTGGCGATATAATCTTCTCCCAACCCTTGCAGTTGTTCTTTCGTAACATCTAAATGGTCTTTGTATTCTTGTACATTTTTATCAAATTTAATAATATACTGGGCTTTTTCTTTATTTAATTTCTTAAAAGTTTCCAAATCTTCATCATTTAAATCCATACCGCTATTTTTAAACCCGATCATCATGTCTTTGAGCAGCAAGGCCTGATCCGGCTCTAAATTCGGCTTGGTATCAGCATACGCTTTAATAGCGCGGTAAATATCGCGCCGAGTAGCAACGTCCACCATATATTGACTCATTTGCATTTGCAAAGCAAGAGCCGCATCGCGAAAATTTTTATCGGTGGATACATAAGACAAAAACCCGCTCATACCCAACGCATCACCATAATGTTCAAAGGCGCGTTCATACCCCATGATAGTGTTTTCAAAAGTACGCTGTTCATCGGCAATGGCCACCAATTCAGCCAGTTCTTTTTCCAGTCTTTCTCTGGCTTTGGCTTCCGTAGGGACCAAGTCCTCCGCCTTATAATCAAAATGTAAAACACCGTTACGGAACATATTTTCCATACCATTCACTCCCGCCGCTAAGGCTACCATTAAACAAAGTAATAAAGTTTTTTTCATATTTACTTTCTAATTTGTTACACTAATTAAGTCGGCTGAGGCACAACCGCCGCTATATAAATGTAACATAATAATTTCTTATTTTGTTATAATTTATATTATATTTAATTCACAAGGAATTAAGAGAGAAAAATGTACGAACCGTTTGTACCTAAAGAAATATTCCTTACCAAAGGAATCGGCAGACACAAAGAAAAACTCGCAAGCTTTGAAGAAGCCTTGCGCGACGCAAAGATTGCTCCGTTCAACATTGTGCCTGTTTCCAGCATCTTCCCCCCGGGATGTAAAATCATTCCCGTATCTAAAGGGGTCAAGCAATTGCGTACCGGCCAAGTGTTGCATTGTGTAATCAGCCGCAACACCAGCAACGAGTACCGTCGCTTAATTTCCGCCTCCGTGGGTGTAGCTATCCCCAAAGACAGCAAACACAACCATGGTTATCTGTCTGAGCACCACAGCTTCGGTGAAACCGATAAGCAAGCCGGTGATTATGCAGAAGATTTGGCCGCTATGATGCTTTCCACCACCTTGGGCATTGACTTTGACAATGATACCACGTGGGATCAAAAAGAAGAAATTTGGAAAATGAGCGGTAAAATCGTCCGCACCACCAACATCACTCAATCTGCCGTCTGTGCAGAAGGTGTGTGGACCACGGTTATCGCTGCCGCTGTGTTTGTAAAATAACAATCTTAGGATTTGTTGTGAGCGACAACGTACAAACTGATAAGTTTATGGGGCTAGAGAGCAAAAACAGCTCTCTAGCCCGTTGTAAATTCGCCGTCGTACCCGTACCGTTTGAAAAAACGGTTTGTTACGGTCACGGTACGGCCAAAGGCCCTGCTGCCATTATTGAAGCCTCTACCCAAATTGAGCTTTGGGACGAAGAAACCAAAACCGAAACATGGGAAGAAGGTATCGCCACTTTACCTGCCGTTAATTGTGCCGGTTCCACCAACAAAGCTTTTAAAGAAATGGACAAAACCGTACGCAATATCATGCAGTACAAACAATGCGTTCCTTTTTATATCGGCGGAGAACATACTGTTACCCAAGCTTTGGCCCAGCCTTATATTGAAGCACATAAAAATTTGAGCATCTTGCATTTTGACGCTCATGCTGATTTGCGCGAAACCTTTGAAGGAACGCCCAAAAGCCATGCTTGTGCTTTGTTTCCGGCTTCTCGCCAAGTGCCCGTGGTACAAGTGGGTATCCGCAGCGTAGCCAGTGAAGAAAAACAATATATCAATGAAGGCAAAGTAACCACGTTTTTAATGCACGAACACCGCGACATCAAGAAATTGATTCCGCAAGTGCTCAAAAAACTGACCGATACGGTGTATATTACCATTGACGTAGACGGTTTTGACCCCTCCGTCATTCCTGCTACCGGTACACCGCAACCCGGCGGTTTTATGTGGTACGAAGCGCTAGATTTGTTCCGCGCCGTCATTGAGAAAAAGAATATTGTAGCCGTTGACGTGGTGGAAGCCTGCCAACGCAAAGCCGACCCGATTACGGAGTTTAACACCGCCAAGCTGATTTACCGCATGATGGGTTATTTAACCGTAAAAGGACAAAAGAAAAAATAATTTTTCTCTAACAAAAACCCCCGCTTAATGCGGGGGTTTTTTATTTAATATCTTTTCTCTTAGAAATAGAATCTAGCCGTCAACGCACCGCTCAAACCACTGCGGTCAGAGAGCACCCATCCGTCTTTTTTCACTTTAGCACCAATATTATATTTAGCTTCCAACCCTAAGGCAAAAAGTTCGCTAAATCTATATTCAGCACCGGCTACGATATGGGGAAATATTTTACTATCGCTTAAAGATTCAGAATCGCTCACTTCAGAAACATCAACACCGCCTAAAGTTTCTACTTCTTCTTCCTCAGTATAAGTTAATTTACTGCGAACAAACGTAACACCGGCGCCCGCATAATAACTCCAGTTTTTTACACCGTTGTCTCTTTTGTAATAAACGGTCACAGGAATGGCATAGGTTTCTTCTTTGAGAGAAACTTCTTCTTCGATCACATTAGAACCGCTGATTGTTTTAGCAGATTTTTCTGCTTTATTTTCGCCAAAACCTTCATATCCCAAGCGAACACCTATTTTATCAGCTTCGCTATTTAAATCCCACTCATACAATGCTTCCAATCCGGCAAAAACTTCTTCTTCTTCCAAAGAATTTTGGGGAGCGGTAATGGCAGAATCAAAATTCTTAATGCTTTTGGGGTCATTTTCGCCAACACCTACTTTCAGCCCCAAACCCCAATTGTTTGCAAAAACAGCGGGGGAAAAGAATAACACGCCTAATATGGCTACGAATAATTTTCTCATTTACTTATCTCCTTTTTTAATTAGACATCACCAAAGTATAACATATTTTTTGAAAAAACATCATTTTTAAGAAAAATTCTTATTAAATATGTTTTTAATGAGAGGAAAATATATAAAAAGCGCAAAGATTTTTTCTTTGCGCTTTTTATCGGGGAAAAATCAACTTACACACTTGGCGGTAAAGGCCCTGTTTCCTTGCCGGTGGCAGCTTTCCAAGGAGTCTTTAAGCCTTCTCGGGCAATTTCATCAAAGCCCCATTTATCATTAAAAGAAAGAACCTTTTGATATTGTTTAACAGCTTTTTCGCGCTCACCCAAAGCGTCATACACTTGACCTAAACGGTACTCGTTCCATACGCCCCAGCGGCTGGGCTCTTGATTAGCCAACGCTTTTTGCATTTCTTCAAAAGCGGCTTTGGCCTCTTGCCACATACCCTTGGCCATATAAGACGTACCGATAGCGGTATAGGCACGAGAAATATAAATCTCTTTATAAAATTTATCACTACCGATTAAAGACAAAAATTCTTTGCCCCCCGCCAGCACTTCATCATATTTTCCATTCTCAAACAAACAAATAATCTCTACATAGTGCATCAGCGGATTTTTGGGGAATTTTTCGCGAATTTCACGAATATACTGCAAGGATTTCTCCGGCGCATAATACTTGGTATTGCGGCGATTGTTTTGCACATCAATCAAAATCAGTTTGGCACTGTTATCAGTAAAAGTGGCTTTTTCGCGCGCTAAATTTAGGTATTCTACCCCTTTATGCGGGTCTCCTTTAATAGCCACTATTTTAGCCAAAATTTTAATAACGCTCGGCAAGGTACCTGCATAATATTGATAAATACCCAACCCGAAAAAAGCATCATAGTACGTCGGGTCAATTTCTAAGGCTTTTTCTAAATTTTTAATGGCTTTTCTTCCCGAAAAATAAGAGGTTATCCAACTGCGATTGCGCATGGCAAACATAGCTCTTAACCCATACAGCGCACCGATACCCATAAAGGCATTCGGGTCTTGCGGATTATCTTTGAGCCAAACTTTGATACCGGTAATAGAATCATCTAAGGTTTTTTCAAACACTCTGCGTTGTTTATCGTCGCTGGTTTCAAACTCATACTCATAGCGCGCCCACGCAATCATGGCATTTCCAAAGTGCCCGAACGGATGATTGGGGTACAGAGAAAAAACGTGTTGAATGCTATTATTGGCGGTTTCAAAATCAAGGCTATACACCCCGTTGATACCCACGGTTACCGGCCCCATAATATCTTCGGGCAGTTTAATTTCCGCTTGTACCGGCGAAAGAATGCTCGCCGTTAAAAACGCGGCGAGCAAGAAAGCAAAAAACTTCTTCATTATTTCTTAGCCTCAATTTTATCTTTACCGAAGTAAGGACGCAGAGCCTGCGGAATAATTACAGAGCCGTCTGCTTGTTGGAAATTTTCCAGAATAGCGGCAAAGGTACGTCCCACGGCCAAACCGCTGCCGTTTAAGGTGTGTACATATTCCAATTTTCCTTGGGCGTTTTTATAGCGAAGACCCATGCGGCGGGCTTGGAAATCCAAGCAGTTGGAACAAGAAGAAATTTCGCGGAAGCGGTTTTCGCTGGGCATCCACACTTCAATATCATAGGTTTTGGCAGAGGAAAAACCGATATCGCCGGAGCACAACTCCACCACGCGGTAAGGAATACCCAACTCTTTGAGCACGTCTTGCGCATCAGATACCATCACTTCCAACATATTAAAAGATTCTTCCGGTTTGGAAAGCATCACCAATTCTACTTTGTTGAATTGGTGATTGCGGATCAAACCGCGTGTATCTTTACCATAGGTACCCGATTCTTTGCGGAAGCACGGCGTATAAGCAGTCAGTTTAATCGGAAATTCGCTTTCGGCAATCGTGCGGGCACGGTTTAAGTTGGTCAACGGAATTTCGGCCGTAGAGATTAAAAACTGTTTCGGCTCGCCCGTGAGTTCATACATATCTTCGCGGAATTTAGGCAGTTGCCCCGTACCGTATAAAATTTCTTCGTTCACGATAACAGGCGGCAAAATTTCGGTGTACCCTTTGCGCGCGTGTAAATCTAGCATAAAAGAAATGATGGCGCGCTCCAAGCGGGCTCCGTCCCCTTTATACAAGGCAAAGCGGCTGCCGGATAAAGTGGCAGCGGCAGCAAAATCTAAAATACCCAAATTTTCACCTACAGCTTGGTGATCTAAGGGTGTAAAATCAAATTTCGGAAGTTCAGCCGCACAGGCAATATATTCAGGGTTGTCAGCATCACTGGTCCCCACAGGGATACCCTCATGCGGCATGTTGGGAATGCTCAAAAGCAAATCATCTATTTTCTTTTTCAGCGGGTCCAATTCGGCTTCTTTTTGAGCCATTTCTTCTTTCAATTGCCCCACTTGAGCCATGGCTTCTTTGGCGGCTTCATCGCCTTGTTCTTTTTTAATCTGCCCGATTTGTTTGGACAAGCTGTTGCGTTTGGCCCGCAATTCTTCTACGGCAGCCAAGATTTTTTTATAAGATTCATATTCGGCCAGCACTTCATCAATTTGAGCGGCTAATGCCGGCTTGCGCAAAGACAAGCGGCGTTTGGTTTCCTGCGGATTTGCAATGATTTGTTTAATATCCAACATACATACACCTCTTTTATTCTTCTAAATTTACCATATACGGCTGTGGAAAAAAATGACGGTACGGCTTAATGGTTTTGGTGGCATATTCCAGCGCATAGGTGCTGAGCAAACGGCTGCTGACCGGAGCTACGGCACTTTGGCTTAAAATAAGCGTAGCCACCAATACAAAAAAACCCACCGTGATTATTTTAATAATGAAAAAAAATCCGTTCAGCGCCAAAGAGGACAACCTTTTTTGTTGCTGGGTAACCGGCTTCATTTTTGCCCCCGAAGTTTGGCAAGCTCTTTAGTAAAGCTCTTTACCAAACTACGCGCAATATAATCGGCTGCGTCCAAAGCACTGGAGCTTTCCTCATCCAGAGAGCCGATCCACACAATTTCTGCCGTCTCCACATCTACCAGTTTGGCAATAATGCCTACTTGGGCATTAATGGTATATTCACTCGGTCTTACATCAGAGCTGTAAGAATATTCCGTACCCACCTGTTGGCTATAAGCGGCGTAACTGCCGTCTGCCAACTGCATGACGTTTTGACGATACACAGGGCGAGATTCCGTGCGACGGCTAGACACCATGGTCAGCTCCGTACGGGTGGGTGTATAAGAAGTTACTTCTCCTATCAAGAGCACATCTACACCCAAAATTTCGCCTATTTTGCGCGTGGTGGCCGGAGATAAATACCCCGAAACGGAAATATTGTGCTCACGTAAAACTTGCTCTAACTGTGCACGCTCCACTACCTTAAAACCCGACTGAATTAAATATTTGGCAAATAAATTTTCCACCCCGCTCAGTCCATTATATGGGGAAGCAAACCCCATAATGCCGATGCGGTTCATTTGATCAAAATCATAACTTTGGCTAATTACCGTCTTAGGAGTACAACCCGATAAAAGCCATAAGAAAGCAGCTAAAAAAGCCATAAATTTCTTCATACTCTCATTATATAATTTTTATACATTCCAAAACCCCGCAAAACGAAATGATATAATTTAGATATGAATGAACTATTTATCCAAAAAGCCAAAAACTTAAAACTTTTACTCACTGATATAGACGGAGTAATGACCGATAGCAAACTCTGCTGGTACACAGACCCTAGCGGAGTGCGCGTGGAAATCAAAAATTTTGAATCTTTAGACGGTATGGGAATGATGTTCTTGCGCTCGTGCGGGGTTCGCACAGGTATTATTTCTCGCGGTAGTGCCCCTGTGCTGAAAGATTGGGCCGAACTGCTGGGAATGGATATTCTGTATTATCACGCCATGAATAAACCCGCCGCCTTGTTGGACGCCTGCCAACGCTTTGGAGTTACCCCCGAAGAAACCGCTTTCATCGGTGACGATATTACCGATTTGGGTGTACTTAAAACCGTCGGTTTGCCTTTAACCATAGCCAATGGAGTGCAAGAAGTGCAAGAGGTAGCCCTTTACTGCTCCCCCAAGCGCGGCGGAGATGCTGCCGTGCGCGATATCTGCGAGCAAATATTAAAAGCCCGCGGTCAATGGGAGCAAATTTTAGAGGAAGTATCCAGCGGACATTTCCAAGACCCGCATCCGGAATTAATCATTGTCAAACCGGAAACAAAAAATTAGAATATAAAGGTAGTTTGACCCTTAAGGAGACTTATGAAAAAACTAATCATTTTAGCGGCCCTTTTATGTGCCCCTGCCCTGTACGCAGCCGATCGTTACGCCTGCTGCGACTATGAAGAAACCCCCAAATACGGTTTATTCACCAACACAACCCGTGTGGAATTTTTCGGCGGAGTAGCCTTGCCTGACGGAGAATGGGACGAAAATAACCAAACTTTGGAAATTGCCGATACCGGTTTTACCGCCGGTATCGCTTTTGTGCGTAATATCTTGCCTTGGTTAACCTTGGGATTAGACGGTAATTATACCGGCTTTTCCACAGGAGAAGATATTACCCTTACTTCCGGCGATACGGTAAATTACCGCTCCGGTGTAGGCACAGGTTTGGTAGCCGGACGCGTATATTTATTTCCCAAAGCCATGACCCGTTTGTACGGTACAGCCGGTATCGGTGCTGGCTACATGTATGCCAGAGAGAAAAACCTCGGCACCGATAAAAAAGAAAATTACGACAGCACGGACGTGGCTTGGATGTTGGGTGCCGGTTTGGAATTTGACATTGACGAAACGGTCGTGTTCGGTGCCGAAGGACGCTACAACTGGGTAGGCCTACGCAGCGATATGAAAGACCATTTCGGTCATGATAACTTCCAATACTGGACTATCATGCTGAAATTAGGTGTAAAGTTTTAAGGTTTAGTTTTAGCTGTTAAAAAGCCGCCCTCACGGGCGGCTTTTTGTATATAAATTAGGCACCAAAAACACTTGGGTGTCTTTAAATGGTACCCAGCATAGAGTTTGCCTTCCGGTCATTTTGTTGACCCAAAATGCCTGCAGGCCGGACTCGCGGTTTTTGCCTTTTGCGGGGAATTTTTCAAAAAAATCCTTTGAGACGAGGAGCTGACGAAGAAGAGTGTACTGTGAAAGGCCGAAGGCCGAGGTACCCGACTAAATCTGCAACGAAGTATCAAAGGATTTTAAGAAGAAAAATGGTGCCCAGTATAGGATTTGAACCTATGACCTTTCCCATGTCAAGGGAACGCGCTACCCCTGCGCCAACTGGGCTTAAATCGGTTTTGACTACTTATTTATTATAGCAAATAACCCTGCCAATATCAATTTCTCCGTCGGAGAGAGCATTACAATAAGTAGCGGCTATCAAAAACAAAAGAAGCTCCTTCTTAGGAGCTTCTTTTGTAGAAATGTTTATTAAAACATCCGTTCTTTAATTTGCTCTTTTGGATCTTCGTCCAATGCCGTCACCATATAAGGGACTTTCTTAAAGTCAATTTTAGTCAAATCAACTTTTCTGATTTGAGAGTTATACATCGTACGGTAGTAAAAGGTCGGATGAGTATTATCACTGACACACGTTACTTGAGTGGCACTCGGGATATTCGGAATCGGCTGATCCGGCGCAAACTCTGCCCCTATCGGAATATCAAACGCATTTAAAATATGAAATGCTTGTGTAACGGCCTCATATTTATCCTCTGGCGTGCGAGAGCCGTGCAACCAAAAGAAGGCCCGTACAAACCGAGACGGAGGCGTAAAATCTCCCGGTATGCCCAAAAGTGACGAACCGGATCCCAGCGAAAACAAATTAGCACCCCCGAATGTTTTTTCCGGTACAGTACCCGGCATGAGATTAATGTAATTGTTTAAATTACTCAAATGCCATGCAAAACTCGGAGAATTCGTCAGCACCCCTACTTTATTTTCATAAATTTTGCGCTCGCCTTTATTGGTAATTTCCAACACCACACTCCGCCCACTGGCATCCGCAATACGCCAATGGCCAGTATTATAGTTGCCATTTTTATCCGGTTTGGCGATGGGAATAACATCTATCTTTTTAAGATGTTTTAATACCTCATCTACCGTTGCAAAGTTAGTCAATATCCAAGGCACAAGCTCTGCATCGCTGACCGATTGTTTGGCTTTTTTAGGATTATACGGAGCCAAACTTCCATAGTGAGAAAAAAAGAAAATACCCGCAGAAAGCCCCTTTTCGTTAATGCCTTCTGTGATAAACTCGTCCATCACCGTGGTAGCCCCCACCACGCCGTAACGGGTAGTCCAGCTCAGGCCGTTTTTTCCGTCGGGCGTATAAGATGTTTTTTTCACGCCGCGCGGCCAAACCGCCAACTTTGCTTTTAAATCATATCCGCTCCACTCAATCGTGCGAGCTTGGATACGGGTGCCGTCTTTGGCGATAAAAGAAATACCTGTACACGCTGAAGCCGGAGAAACTGCCGTAGCAGTAAATGTTACTGCTGCCATTAAGGCTGTTAGTTTTTTCATACCTCTTTTCAAGAGCGGGTAAATATAGTGTTTTCGCTCTTCCCCCTGCACTTAGTATGAAAGAAAAAAAACTTTTTGGGAATGTCTGATTTTAGATTAGATAGATTTCTGTGACAATACGTTGTCGCACCAATGGTTTATTCTATAATATGCGGCTGTAAATGTCCGTCTTGCTGTGGCTCTTTATTTAAAAAATAGAGGAAAAATGCCCCGAGGTTTGCCTCGGGGCATTAAGAATATATGAAAACAAACAAAAATGAATTAAAAGTTAAGGCAGGTTTTAGTTGGGATAATATCGGTAAAGTAGTGGATTCGGAAGGTGGAGAATATACAATAAAGAAAGTAAATGATAGAGAGGTAAGATTAACAGGTACCAATCAAAATCATGTATTGCCTATGAAAATTGTTTTCTCTTTAGTAGATGTTTATGACAAACAAGGCAACAAAGTTAATGATATGAAGGATTATGAATAGTAGGAGAGAAGTATGGAATACAATACAATAACAGCTTTTCATACAAGAAAAAACAATTATAATTCCAACCCCATAGATTTAGCAACCAAAATACATCAATTTTGTCTGGAAGACAAATCGGTAGATTTATGGTTGTTCTCCGGTGAAGTTTTGGAAAAAAGCGAAAGAAAGTATTGCAATCTGCTTTCCGGAAAATACAGCACGTATTTCACTCATTGTCCAAGCCAAATGGAAATTTTACTTTTTCTTGGAAAGATGAGCGAAATGATGGCTGATTCCTCTACCGTACTTCAGACCATTAAAAGGAAAAATGGTTGGTGGATGTTTAATTTATGCCAATATACCAAAATAAAAGAAGAGGTTAAAAAGCCTGTATTGGAAGATAAAGAAGAAAAATCCTTTGCAAATACTAAGGGGAAAACTGATTCCATTATCACTGGTTTTGAGCAAATAAATAAGATAACAGGTGGTTTAAAGAAAGGAGAAGTCACCCTTTTGGCCAGTCGTCCCTTTAAGGGAAAAACTTCTTTCGCTCTTAATATACTACACCATGTATACGTCCAAGGTGGGTTGGCAACAGCATTGTTCTCGCTAGAATTACCAAGAGAGGCTATTTTTAATAAATTACTTGCTATATCTGCACGAGTGGAGATTAATAAATTGATAAACGGCTCTTTAAATCCTCAAGAGCATAAAAAGGTCATGCGAGAGATGCAAAAATTGGCGAAAAGTCCCTTTTTAATTGATGACTCGGTTGGTATTCTTGCGGGAGAGATATTCTCCCGTTCCAAAGAACTAGCTGAAAACTTACAAAAGCAGGGCAAAGAACTGAAATTGATTATCATTGATTACTTGCAACTTATTAGGCATGGCCAAGGGCCCACCAAACTCCTACGAAAGGAGGAATTGGCTAAAATTGTATCTTTGTTGAAGCAAATGGCGAAAACTCTTGATGTTCCCGTGCTTCTTTTAAGTCAAATGGATAGAATAGACAACGATTTACCGGAAGATTTTGTTAAATCTGCTGATTGGCTTGAGAAATATATGGGCGATATCCAATCGGATAATATTATTTTTATTAATCTCCAAGAAGACCAAGGGGAAAAGAAAGGAGTGTTTGTTTTAGCCAACTATCCAAGTACACAAGTGGCTGAGATAGCATTTAATTTTTATCCCAAATATCTGTTGTTCCAAGAGGTTTTATTATGACAAATAAATGGACAAGAATTTTAAAATTGGAAGAAAGAAAAGACATGATGGATTTTATGTCTCAAAACCATAAAAAAGATTTTGCAGAAGTAGGAAGTTTATTTTATGATTTTAAAAATAAAAAACTGTTTCTGGTAAATAGTATTCCGGTTGAAGATGCTCCTTCTTTCGATAATAAGAAGACTACAAGAAAACTCCATTCTAAAGTTTGGCTTGAAAATAGTATGAAAGGCGATTATATGGATTATCCAAGAGGTAGAGTTTTTTATAATACCAAATCTAAAACTTTTGAAGTATTAGTTGGCTCTTGGGCAAAAGAAGTTAATGTTTTGTTAGATCTGATAAAAAGTAGATTTAACTTACAAAACAAACCATGTGAATTAATTTTCGATTCTTGTTGGGATACAGAACAAGGGATGAATAGAGGATATAATGGCTGATTTAGCACATAAAACATATTTTGTTAGTGAGGATAGGTAATATCTATCAGGGTTTTGATATGAAGTGGACTAAATTAATTTATTCTTTTGCGCGCAATAAAAAAGAAGTAGAAAATCGTATTTCTGGAAAAGAAAGTAGTCAATTTTATAGTCATGCTTGTAAAATTATGGCTAATCCTAAAAATCAAAATGTTAATCATTGGATTCAAGAAATGTTAGATTTTTGCGATTGGATTCAAGATACAAAATTCAAACCTAATAATAAATCGATTCCTAAGAAAATGATAGAACATTTTTTAGAATATGGAGAAGATTTAAATGTATTATCAAAATCTTTAGATAGAGCATACTCTAATTATCATAATGGAGAAAAAAGAATAGATAAGTCTAATGATTTAGTTTTGTTTAATAATTATGAAAATTTTCGTAAAGAAGTTGCTGATAAATTAGATAATAAAATTTTAGATTTAGGACAATTAACAATTTTGATTCAAAAATATTTAATTGTATAACGAAAGATTATAAAAGGAGAATAATATGGACAGACAAGGCAGATATTTCGGCAAAAGGTTTATGGGAATGTGGTAAAGAAATTTCATCAATGAAGGATTTCCAATAGAAAATGTTAGAATAACTGTGAAATAAATATATAAATCATATAATTGTCATACAATGACGAGAAATAGGAAAAAATAATGACACTAATAGATGCTATTCAGGAAGAAGAAAAACTTGTTAATCTATCTGCTACAGAATCCGAAAAATTTAAAAGATATGATGAGTTAATTGATAAGGTCAGGCAACTTATTGACTCTGGTGCAGATGTAAATGCAAAGGAAGAATTCTTTGGAGAATCAGCCCTGATGCTAGCCAATAGTGCAAAGATCGTTCGAATGCTTATTGAAGCAGGAGCCGACATAAATGCAAGAGATCATTGTGGAGGCACGCCTTTAATGAAAGCAAGTTTAATTCAAAATCTAGAAAAGGTCAAATTGCTGGTTGACTCCGGAGCGGATGTGACAGCCAAAGATCATTTCGGTGATGATGCGATATCGCTAGCGTTAATTGGGCAAAAAAGCGCTCATGTGAAATTTGGGATTATTAAACCTGAAACATGTGCTGAAATAATTCATCTTTTAAAAAATGCAGCTAAAAATGTTGGAGAAAAGGAATAATTTTATGTTTTCCAAATCACAATATACAAAATACAAAAGTTGCCCTAAAAAACTGTGGCTTACGCGTAATAAAAAAGAGGCTCTTTCCCCTTTGGGAGAAGCAGCACAAAAGCGTATGGCGGCAGGGCAAAAAATCGGCCAATTAGCGTGGAAACGCTTTCCCAACGGAGTTTGGGTAGAAAACGGCTATCAAAACCCGCAACAGGCCGTCTTGCGCACGCAAGAACTCATGAAAAAGGGCGTTCCGTACATCTACGAGGCTGCCTTTATTTATAACGATATTTTGGTGTTTGTGGACATTTTAGAAAAAGTACCGAACGGCTGGAACATTATCGAAGTAAAAAGCAGTGGCAACACCATAGACCCTATTTATTGGGACGATATTTCTATACAGCACTATGTGCTGAGTAAGTGCGGAGTGGCGGTGCAAAGTTGTTATCTCATGCACATCAACACAGATTATTACCAAACCACCGACGAGCCGGATTTAAACCAATTTTTCTTGCTTACTTTAGCCGACCCCGAGCTTACTCCGCTGGCGGACATTGAGCAAGATTTAGAAAACATCAATGCCATGCTTTCCGCAGACGAGCCGGAAGTGGAACTGGACAAAACCGGTTGCGCCGAGTGTGAAGCGCACGACTATTGTTGGCGTGATATACCGGAAGATTCCGTTTTTAACCTGTTTAGAAGTGCAAAAGCGCGCCAATACATCAAAGACGGTATGCCCCGCGTGCAAGATATACCGCCCGACAGTTTAGATAACCCTAATCACAACCGTTGGGTAAATATTTACCGCACAGGCCAGCCGTATATCAACCCTGAGGGTATCGCTCAATGGCTCAACCGCTTGGAGTATCCGCTCTATTATTTAGATTTTGAAACGACCCAATCTGTCGTGCCTTTGTGGAAAAATTCTAAGCCGTATCAGCAGATTCCCTTTCAGTTTTCGCTCCACGTTCAACGAAAACCAAATGCGGAATATGAGCATTACGAATATCTTTCCACCGGCAAGGACGACCCCCGCCTTGCATGTGCCAAAGCCTTGCTTGAGTACATTGGAGACAAAGGGACGATTATCGCCCACAATGCCGGTTTTGAAAAAAGCAGAATCAAGGAAATGGCCCATGATTTACCGTTGACGGAAGAAGAAAAAGACCGCCTGCTTAACATGATAAACCGCTTTGAAGATACGCGTGAACCATTCGGGCATGACTATTTATTGCCCGCCATGAAATGCCGTACCACGATTAAAAAAGTGCTTCCTGCCGTTGTGCCGGAGCTAACCTACGAGGGTATGCCCGTAGCCAATGGCGGGGACGCGATGAACGCTTTTGATATTTTGTACGCGCAGGAATTACCACCCGAACATTTGGAGCAGCTGCGCAAAGATTTACTAGCCTACTGCAAGCAAGACACTTGGGCCATGGTCAAACTGGTAGAAGCCCTGAGAGATGCAGTAAGATAGGAGAGTAAAACATGACAAACAATTTTATAAAAGATAAAGCTGATAAATTTTACAAGTTAGCGGAAAACAATCACCGTTTTTTATCGTGGGAACATTGTTATAGCTTTTTTCTAAACAACAAGGAAAATTTAAATGACGATGCAACCATAGATTTAGCCGCTTTAAACTTAGCTTTTTATTTGGCCAGTTGGGGAATGTACCGCGGGTCTTCTTTCTTACTTCAATATGACTACAAAATATTTATTCCCATTATAAAAGAATTATTTGAAGAGAATAAGTTTAATGATTTGTTTAAAAATCCTAGTTGGGACAAAATAGAAGAAGCAAAAAAGATTATTACAAAAATTGACCCTTTTAAAGAATCTACGGAAACATTGATTACCAAAATTTTAATGGGTATTTTTGGTTGCGTGCCGGCTTTTGATAGGTTTTTTAAAGAGGGGTACAAAATAGAAACGGAAAAAAATATTTCTTTTAATGATAAAGGTTTTGAAAAGATCCTAGAAATTTATCAAAAGTTGACTGAAAAAGATTTGGAAAAGTTTAAATTCAAATCTCATCCTAATCTTTCTTACCCTAAAATGAAAATAATTGATATGGCCTTTTGGCAATATGGCTTTGAGCATTATTTCAAAGGATACATACTAACCGACAACAAAATCACTTTATATAGAAAAAAGCCAAGAAAGGCCGCAAATTATAAAGCTTTTGATAAGGAATTTGATGCAAATGAAGCAAAAAAAGTAGAAACAAGAATTCTTGAAGGAAATCTAAAAATTTCTTTAGCAACTCAAAAAGAAAATTTTTCAGATGATGAACTACAAGAAATATTAGGACACTTGATTGAACGATCCAAAAAGAAGAAAAAAACTTCTGCAAAAGCGGATTAAACATAATTCTCTGCAACATCTGCCTTAAAAAGAAAGTCTTTTGATTTTCATAATAAAACACCTCCCCATTATTCTAACAGGGAGGTGCGACAACATATTGACAGGTTAAGCGGTTATTGGAATCTTTTATAATAAAATCAATGTTTTTTTGATTTTTCTTTAAGGAGAAAAAGACAGCTGCTCCTTTTAGTAAATTCATTAACTCTTGTCCTACACATAATTCTGCATATTCATCAGACTCTAAATAGAATTTATCTTTAATTTCCATCTCACTTTCCCTCCAAATAATTTTTTAATTTATTTTTTACTTCTTCGCCCAGTTCTTTGGGGGAAAGTACCTTGATTTCCGGTATCCAATGGAAAATGGTGTGAATAATTTCTTCGGTGTTAGAGGCACGGCAAGCGATAATCAGGCGTCCGTCGGGCAGTTCCTCTTTAATCTTTTGCAATGGGAAATAACTGCGCGCTTTGAAATACTTGGCTACCACGGGGGAGACTTCCATTTTCACTTCCAAATTCCGCTCTTTATCAAACCAAATATTGGTGCCTTCACGGATAATTTTTTCAATATCGGCGGTGTATTTGAAAAACTTGCCTAAAGGGGTTGCGGAAGATATTTTTTCCAAGCGGAATTTGAGCAACTTGTCATCTTCGGTAAGCGCCAACAAATACCAAAACCCGTCCACCCACAGCATTTTTAGAGGACGCACGGGGTAGCAGGCCCTATTGCCGCCTTCATAACAAACGGTCACTTTCTCGCGGGCACGGATACAGGCAAAAAGTTCCCGCGTAATCGGCGTATCGGGGTATTCCTCTCCGGTAGAAAATTTAACAAAAAACGGACTTTCCTCTGTTGTTCCCAACAGGCGTTTTTTCAGCATATCAAAGGACATGCCGAAATTGTTTCCCAAAGAGTTGGCAATTTCACTCATAAACACGAGCATGCTGGCTTCCTTATCAGAAAGTTTCATTTTCTCCAATGAAAACCCCTCCATAAATGCATATGTACCGGGTGTGGGGCAATAAAGCGGAAAGTCCGCCTCTTGTATCGTACGCATATCGCGTTGTAAAGTGCGGGTGGATACGCCTAATTCCGCTGCGAAATCAGTTAGGCAAATTTCCCCTTTATCCAGTTCATTGAGTTCTAGTAAAAGCCGTGTTACTTTATTTTGCATTTCTTTTTGCATAATAAACCCCATTTCAAAGATACCTATATCATAGCACAAAAGACCGACACGGGGCTGTCGTGCCATATTGTTAGGATAAAGAAAGACATAAAGGAGATCTTATGACAAATGAAATAATCTATATTGCCAAGCCGACTTGGTACACGGAAAAATTATATCCAAACCATAGACGATTTTTTGAAAAATTTTACCCTCAACTTGCTCAGTATCATGAGGTACGTGCATTGGAGCTGCCGGATATTTGGGTACGCGATTTCTTCCCCTTGCAAAACGTAAAAACAGGGGAACTATATCAGCATTTCTTTGACCTGCGTGGTTCTTATTATAAAGCTAAATTCGCAGCCGCTATTCGCAACCAAATTCGGGGAGTATTCCCTCATGCTAAATTTTGTGATGTATGTATAGAAGGCGGAAATATTGTAATCACACCCGATAAAAAATATGCTTTTTGCCTTGAAAAGCGTTCTATCTTCCCCAAATCTAACCCCACCAAAAAAGAATATGTGGAAAAAGAGTTAAAACAAGCATTGGGTGTAGAAGGAGTTTTTTGGATACCTAAACAAAACTTTCTGTCGTATAGCAGGATGAGTGAATATGTGCAATTTTTAGGCAATTTTTTAATGGAGGGCTCATTAGATTACGAGGGAACAACTACGGGATCTTTTTTAGAGGACAGAGGTATGTTTTATGATTATATGAAAAATCTAAACTATTACGATGACTATCACGATGATATTGTACACCTTCTTTGTTTTACTACTAATCGGGAGCATACCCGTTTCAGTGGCGGTTGCTATGTGAATTTTTTAGAAACTTCCCGTGCTGTTTTTGTACCCCAGCTTAACTCGCCGGAAGATAAGAGAGCTTTAACCATTATCCAAGAGTACACCAAAAAGCCCATAGTGCCGGTAGATTGCAGTGCATTTTCTCATTCTGGGGGAGCGGTGTATCGGCTGACAAGGGAGTATAGTTTTTCCCTGAACAAGTATAAATGGGTCTTCTCTCAAAAACTCCGATTTTAAAGTTTTTACTGTGACAAGATGTTGTCGCACGCAAGTTTTACACTATATCTAATCTAACGCAAAAGGAGACATTACTATGAAATACACATACGAAGACAGAAGAGCATTTTTCTACATGGATAGACTGTTAGATGTGATTATAGAAAGTGAAGACAGTATGGATTATTTTATGGATTGGAGTGAAAGACTACAACTTTATAAAGACTCTAGCAAAGGAGAACGTACTAACAGGCGTTTGAAATCTGTTTATAAGAAATTTAGAAAAAAATTAAAACAAATGGCTATTATTCCTGCTGAGACGGAGGAAAATCCTTTTTACCTCAATCTTATGTTTCTTAAGAACTTTCTTAATTTATCTTCAGAAGAAATTGCTGTTTTGGAGGTAGCATTTTTATGGAAAAATAATAAATTCTTAAAAGATCTCTCTCGTCGAAGAATTTGCAACTCCGACTTAACCCTTGATTATTGTGTAGAGCTAGCAAATACTACCGAACGAGCCATGAAAAAAATACTCAATCCTCAAAGCAGTTTACTCCGATATTCTTTTCTAATAAGGGATCGTTTTGATAAGGACTATAGCGTTGGAAGCAATATTTCTAACTTTTTAGAAAGTATTTTTGAAAATGAAGAAGAAAGAAAATCTTGGCTAATGGGAAGTCCTCTTTGTGGAAATTTACGGAGCAAAGATTTTGAATATATTCCCGAGACCGATTTTGCCGTCAATTTATTAAAAAACAATCAAGGGCAAAAAGGGTTTAATATCTTGCTCTATGGTATGGCCGGAACGGGCAAAACCAGTTTTGCACAAATGTTGGCTAAAGAAACCGGTAAAAAATTATATGTTGTCGGGGAAACTAACGAGGGAGAATCTCAGGATAACTACCGCCTACGATCCTTATACCTTAAAAATGATTTTTTGAAAAAGGCTCCGGACTCTTGCCTTCTTTTTGACGAGGCAGAAGATTTGTTTTCCAGTTCCCAAACCAAGTGTGACAAGGTGGAAATCAATCGTTTGCTGGAGAAGAACAAAGTGCCGGTCATTTGGACCACTAACCGCATTGACCGTATGGACCCGGCATTTATTCGCCGTTTTTCATTGGCTATTTATTTCAAAAAACCTCCTGTGGAAGTGCAACGCAAGATATGGCAAAAGCATTTAAAGGAAAACTCCTTGCCTCATTCCTACTGCCAAACTATGGCGCTAGCCAAGGAGTTTTCTGTCCCTCCGTCTATGATTAGCGGTGCAGCCAAAGCGGCACATATAGTAAACGGAGATTTAGACACCGTGCGCAATCATATTGAAATTATGCAACAGGCACTTAATTACGGGTTTAAGAGAAAGAAAAAGGAGGAAACGAAAGAGGTGAAGAACGAAAAGTTTAACCCTCTGCTTATCAATGCCGATACAGATTTGGCGGCCTTGTCAGAGCAGTTAAAGAAATTGGGGCGGCTGAATTTTTCACTTTGTTTGTACGGTGCTCCCGGCACGGGTAAGTCGGCCTATGGGCGATATTTGGCGGAGGAACTAGGCTTAAAAGTACTGCACAAACGCGCCTCGGACCTGCTTGGTGCTTATGTAGGAGAAACAGAGCATAATATTGCCCGGGCTTTTGCAGAGGCCAAAGAAAATAAGGCCTTGCTGATTTTTGACGAGGCGGACAGCTTCTTGCAAGACCGAAAATATGCCCAGCGCTCGTGGGAAGTGTCCAGCGTTAACGAAATGCTGACGTGGATGGAGAGCCATCCCTATCCCTTTATCTGTACCACCAATTTAATGAACAGATTAGACCCTGCCAGTTTGCGCCGTTTTAGTTTTAAGGTAAAGTATGAGTTTTTAAATACGCCTCAGGTACAAACGGCTTTTGAACATTTTTTCGGAGTAAAAGTATCTAATCAAGACGTGGCCTCTTTAGCCGCGCTGACCCCCGGAGATTTTGCTTTGGTTAAAAATAAAGCCGAAATTTTGGGGGTACTCAAACAACCCGAAAAACTAAAAGAACTCTTGCAGGCCGAACAAAAGGTAAAAACGCAACATACCACCGGCCAAATCGGCTTTTGCCCCAGATAAAAAAGGAGAAAGAAGTATGATAACAATGAAAGAACAAGCATCCTTGTTTAGAGCAAAATGCCAACTCCTAGAATTTATAAAAAACGAGCGAGAGGAGTTTGGACAAACGGGCAAAGAAGCTATTTTTGATTTACGGTTGGAGGAGAGTCTCTCCTTTCTCTCCTCCAAAGCGGGGATCTTGCAGGCTTGGCGCAGTTACATGTTATGGCAAGTATGCAAACAAGGGCAAACTGTGCTTGTGTGGGGTGGAGAAAAACAAGCGGAAAAAGACTTTTTGAGTTTGCTTTCTTTAGAAAGTAAAATTCCAAAGCACAGATTAAGACAATTCCTTTTGAAAAAAACAGAAAAAGAGAATCTAGCCCATTACCTCTGTTCTTTAGAAAAATATCCTGTTTTTTGGAAAGAGGAAGCAGACGCTCTCCCCAAATTCTCTAAACCCGTAATGGCATTTATCAGTTTGCTGTCTCAACGCAGGATCCAAACGCTTGCTGATTGGAAAAAAATGAAAAAAGAAGGAAATACTGTTTTGGGTTTTATTGAAGAGGAAGCCAGAGAAAGAACTCCTTTGGAAAAAATAAAAGGTCTGTTAGGAACTGTAGGATACTTAGAGGTTTTGCCACCTCAAACAGCAGCGGAAGAAAAAACCCCTCTGTTTCTCTCCCTCACCAATAGAAAAAAAACAAAAAGCTTTAGACTCCGCTACGATCATGAAATAGGAATGTTTTTTAACAAAAATATACTATAATAAATCTATGGGAAAAGCTTTAAGTTTTTAGGAGTGCATAAAAATGAAAGTACTGATTTTGGCAGGCGGACTCGGTTCTCGTTTAAGCGAAGAAACCAATTTGAAACCCAAACCGATGGTAGAAATCGGCGGGTATCCCATTTTATGGCATATCATGAAGATTTATTCTCATTACGGGTTTAATGATTTTATTATTCTTACCGGATATAAATCTCATATCATTAAAGAGTTTTTTGTCAATTATTATCATCGTTACTCCGATATCACGGTTGACATGACCGATAATTCCGTCACCGTACATAAAACCCGCCAAGAACCTTGGAAAGTAACCATGCTTTATACAGGCCAAAACACCATGACGGGAGGACGTATCAAAAAAGCGTCCAAATACATCGGAAATGAGCCTTTCCTTTTAACTTACGGGGACGGTGTCAGCGATGTGAATATTAAAGATTTAATTGATGCTCACCAAAAATCTGGCAAACTCATTACCATGACGGCTGTTAAACCTACCGGACGTTTTGGTGCTTTGGTCATTGACGGTCAAAATACCATTACTTCTTTTATTGAAAAACCCAAGGGAGACGGTGCTTGGATTAACGGCGGATTTTTTGTCTGCCAACCCGAGGTAATGAATTATATTGCCGAAGGAAGCGGTGTTATCTTTGAAAGAGACCCTTTGGAAAAACTAGCCGCTGACGGCCAACTTCACGCCTACAAACATGAAGGCTTTTGGCAACCCATGGATACGCTAAAAGATAAAATACACTTAACCGAACTTTGGGAACAAGAAAAAGCCCCTTGGAAAAAGTGGGAGAAATAAGCATGTGGAAAAACACCTATAAAGGTAAAAAAGTATTGGTCACGGGGCATACAGGCTTTAAGGGCAGTTGGCTTACTTTGTGGCTCAAAGAATTAGGCGCGCAGGTGTGTGGTTATGCATTGGAGCCCAACACCACACCTTCTTTGTTTGATGCTGCCCAAGTTGCTGACGGTATCGTCAATGTATTTGGTGATATTTTAGACACAGAAAAATTAAACAAAACTTTTCAAGATTTCCAACCGGAAATTGTTTTTCACTTAGCAGCCCAACCTTTGGTGCGCTTATCCTATGCTGAGCCGGTGCTTACTTACCAAACCAATGTGATCGGCAGTTTAAACGTATTGGAAGCCGCCAGAAAAACAGCCTCCGTAAAAGCCTTTGTCAATGTAACTACCGATAAATGCTACGAGAACAAAGAAATAAACCGCGGCTATAAAGAAGACGAGCCTATGGGTGGGTATGATATGTACTCCTCTTCCAAGGGTTGTGTAGAAATTTTGTCTTCTTCCTACCGTCGCAGTTTCCTGAAAGACGGTTATGCCATGGCGACTGCCCGCGCGGGAAACGTGATCGGAGGCGGAGACTGGGCTTTGGACCGCTTAATACCCGATTGTGTACGCGCTATTGAAGCCGGAGAAGAAATTGAAATCCGAAACCCTGTAGCCACTCGCCCGTGGCAGCACGTGTTGGAGCCTCTTTCGGGTTATTTACTTTTAGGCCACCTTCTCTACACGCAAGGAAGCAAATATGCCGAAGGGTTTAACTTAGGTCCCAACGCAGAAAGCGTGCTTACCGTAGCTGAAGTAGCTCAACTGGCCGTTAAAGAATATGGCCGCGGCTCGGTAAAAGTGCATAAAAAAGATGATTTGCACGAAGCAAATTTACTGATGTTAGATATTACCAAAGCAGAACAAGTATTAGGTTGGGTGCCTACTTACACAGCCCAAGAAGCTGTAGCTAAAACTATCGCTTGGTACAAACGTTTTTATCAAGGGGAGCCGATGCTGGCTTTCACCCTGCAGCAAATCCACGAATACGAAGAGAGAATCTTATGGAAAAAGAATTAAGACAAGCCGTCAAAGAAGCCGCCAGCCAATATTTCCGCCAAGTACACGGCGGTAAAAAGAAATTTAAATATATTCCGCCCTCCGGTAAATTGTTGGACGAAAACGATTTACTCCATATGATTGATGCCAGCTTAGATATGTGGCTGACAGCGGGCCGCTTTAACGACCAATTTGAAAAAGAATTTGCCGAGTTTTTGGGTGTCAAATATGCTCTTTCCACCAATTCCGGATCTTCGGCTAATTTGCTGGCTTTGTCTGCGTTAACTTCTCACAAATTAGGCGAAAAACGCCTCAAAAAAGGAGACGAAGTAATTTCTGTGGCGGCGGGATTTCCTACCACGGTGAACCCCATTTTACAGCAAGGATTGGTGCCTGTATTTGTAGATTGCGAAATCGGCTCTTACAATATTGATGCCAATCAAATTGAAAAAGCCATTTCCCCTAAGACCAAAGCCATCTTTGTAGCCCACACATTGGGAAATATGTTTGATATGGAAAAAATTCTTTCCCTGTGCGAAAAATACAATTTATGGCTCATTGAAGACTCTTGTGACGCTTTGGGCGCTGAATGGAAAGGCAAAAAAGCCGGCACCATCGGCCACATCGGTACTTACAGTTTTTATCCGGCCCACCATTTAACCATGGGAGAAGGCGGTGCCGTGGTAACCAATGACCCTCAGCTTTACCGCATTATTTTATCTTTCCGCGATTGGGGACGTGATTGCTGGTGCAAACCCGGTGTGGATAATACCTGCAAAAATCGCTTTAATATGCAGTTAGGCAATTTGCCTTTTGGTTACGACCACAAATACACCTACTCTCATATCGGCTTTAACTTAAAAATTACAGATTGGCAGGCCGCCTTAGGCGTCAGCCAAGTGAAAAAACTGCCTGCTTATATCCAAAAACGCACAGAAAATGCCGCTTTCTTAACCAAAGGACTGGCAGATTTGACGGACTATTTAATCTTGCCCAAAGTAGCCGAAGATGTAAAAGCTTCTTGGTTTGGGTATTTAATTTCCGTCAAACCCGATGCCCCTTTTACCAAACAACAATTGGTGGAATATTTGGAAGAGCACGGCATTGGCACCCGCCAATTATTCGCCGGCAATTTACTGCGCCAACCCATGATGGTAGATAATGAAGTTTCTTTACGCATCGGCGATTCGGAAATCCTAAAATCTTGTGACTTGACCGAAAAAGAATATGCCCTGCTGCCCAATACAGACTTTATTATGAACAATACTTTCTGGGTGGGCACGTTCCCAGCGCTTACGGAGAAGGAATTATCTAAAACTTCAGAGGTCATTCACTCTTTTGTGAAAGAACATACCAAGCAATGATTAAACAAATACTCCTCACGGGATCAGGCGGATTTATTGGCAAAAATCTCAAAAATGCCCTAGAAAACCGCTACATTTTACATACCCCGCGCTCCTTTGAGCTAAACTTAAAGGTGCAAGGTTCTGTGAGTGATTTTTTTAAAAATCATCAAATAGATTATATTATTCATTGTGCTTCTATCGGTGGTATGAGAGGACAAACGGACCAAGAAAGCATTGTTTCTGAAAATTTGTGCATGTTGGACAATCTGTTACAGGCCAAAAGAAAAGAAGTCCCCCTGCTGTTTTTCGGCTCGGGAGCAATGTATAACCGCTTCCGCCATTTGCATAAAGTAAGTGAAGAAGAAATCGGGCTTCATATTCCCACCGAACCTTACGGAAAAGCCAAAATGTTGGCCAGCCAATATGCCAAAAAAGATCCGCAACTGTTATGTTTGAATATTTTTTCCTGTTACGGATACTATGAAAAACCGACTCGTTTCCCCACTCATGTTATGGAAAAAATGCTCCGTCATGAAGATGTTATCATTGAGAAAAATGCTGTTTTTGACTATTTATGGATTGAAGACTTAGTCAAAATAATAGCCCATTTTATTGAGCATAAACCTTCTCAAAATATTCTTAATCTGACGCCAAGCCAAAGTATTTCCTTGCATGAAATGGCTCTTATGCTTCAAAAAATTACCAAGAGTCAAGGAAAAGTCTTATTAAAAGACCAAACATTGCATTACGAATATACCGGTAGCAATAAAGCCTTGTTGAAACAAATCGGTGATTTTCAATTTACACCTTTGCAAGAAGGATTGGAAAAGTTTTACAATTTTTATTTAAGAGATTCTCGGATTTAGTTTATGGAAAAAGTGAAAGTAGGCATCATCGGCAGTGGTAACATCGGGTGTGACTTATTGGTCAAGGTCACGCAAAGCCCCTATTTGCAATGCAGTCTGTTTATGGGCAGAAATTTAGACTCCAAGGGGATGCAATTTGCTCAAAAAATGGGGATAACTGTAACGGACAAGTCCATACAAGCGCTAGACGAAAATCCTTCCCTTTGTGACATTGTGTTTGATGCCACTACGGCCTCTGCTCATGCCAAACACTTTGAGATTTTAAAAAAACACGGCATTTATTCCATAGATTTAACGCCTTCTCTAATTGGCAAAATGTGCGTACCCGTCATCAACGGAAAAGAATGTTTAAAAGAACCGGATGTGAACATGATCACCTGTGGAGGACAAGCTACCTTGCCTATTGTAAACGCGGTTTGCAATATTGAAAAAGAAATTGACTATATAGAAATTGCCGCTTCTATTTCTTCCAATTCCGCCGGTCCCGGTACGCGTGCCAATATTGACGAATTTACCCAAACCACCAAATTGGCACTAAAGAACTTTTCCAATGTGGCAAACACCAAAGCCATTATTATTTTAAATCCGGCAGAACCACCGATCATGATGCACAATACCATTTATTTTTCTATCAAAAATCCGGATATGACCGCTATTGAACAAACCGTCAAAGAAACCGAAGAAAAAATGCGCCATTATATCAAAGGCTACCGCGTAATTAAAGGCCCTGTATTGCAAAACAATATTTTGATTGTCATGGTGCAGGTGAAAGGTGCCGGAGACTATTTGCCCCAATATAGCGGAAATTTAGACATTATCACTTCTTCGGCGGTAAAATTAGCAGAAATGTATGCCATGGAAAAGAAATATGGAAAATAAAAAGATTACTATATTTGATGCCACGTTAAGAGACGGCTCTCATGCCGTTAAACATCAGTTAGATTTATCTACTATTGAAGCGTATTGTAAGGGAATTGATAATTCCGGCGTTGATGCCGTCTTTGTAGGACATGGCAACGGATTAGGGGCAAGCTCTATTCAAATCGGTCTTTCCAAACACACCGATGAAGAAATGCTGACCACCGCCAAAAAAGCCCTCGTGCATACGCCGTTAGGCATTTACATGATCCCCGGCTTCGGCACAATACAGGACCAACTGATTCCTGCTATAGAATGGGGGGCAGATATTTTCAAAGTAGGCGCGCACTGCACGGAAGCCGATGTTTTAAAAGAACATATAGAATTTCTGAAAAACAAAGACAAAGACGTCTATGGCGTACTTATGTCCACCCACATGGCAGAAAACAACCGTTTGTTAGAAGAAGCTAAAAAGATAGAATCCTACGGAGCAGACGGAATTGTTTTTATGGATTCTGCCGGTGCTTTACTTCCAGACAAAGTACAAGATTTGGTCCGCTTGGTAAAGCAAAACACCAAACTGAAAATAGGCTACCACGGACATAACAATTTGGGCATGGCCGTCGGAAATACATTAGTAGCATTAAATGCCGGAGCAGAAATCATAGACGGCACTTTAATGGGATTTGGAGCCGGAGCAGGCAACTGCCAAATAGAAGCCATCGTAGCTATTCTGCAGAGAATGGGCATGGCCAAAAACATCAATTTGTACCAAATCATGGACGTGGCTGAAAACATTATTGAGAAAAAATTGAAATATACTCAAGGTATTAAAGAAGTATCTATTATATCGGGTATTGCAGGGGTTTTCAGTGCTTTTAAAGAAAAGGTGTTTGAAGCGGCTAAAATCTATGATATTGACCCCAGAGATATTTTTATGGAACTGGGAAAAAGAAAAGTTGTCGGCGGACAAGAAGACATGATTATTGACGTGGCTATCAATTTAAAACAAAAGAAAAAAGAAGAAGCCGAAAATTATATGGTGGAATCTTTGTTATAGGAGAGAAAAATGAACGTTTCCGATTATATTTTTGATTTTTTGATTAAAAAAGGTGTGACCGATGCTTTCGTCGTTACGGGCGGACAGGCTATGTTTTTAAACGATGCCATGGCCAGACGTAAAGAAATTAAACCTATTTTTACCCATCACGAACAAACATGTGGTATGTCTGCCGATGCCTACGGACGCATTACCAACAAATTAGGTGTAGCGGTTGTAACTGCCGGCCCCGGCAGTATGAACGTGGTCAACGGTTTGGTAGGTGGTTGGTGCGATTCTGCCCCTATGATGATTATTTCGGGACAATCAGCCTTGAACTGTGTCAAATATCAAGAAGAAAGTGGCATCAGACAATACGGAATCCAAGGCATTTTTGTAAAACCTTTTGTTGAAAAAGGCACTAAATATTTCGTGACCGTAGATGACCCGGCCAAAATAGAGTATTACATGCAAAAAGCCTATCACAAAGCCACCACCGGCCGCCCCGGACCGGTATGGATTGATGTACCTTTAGATGTGCAACGCATGCAAGTGCCTGATCATTTGATTTCTTCCTATCATCCCGAAGAAAAATCCTTACTCATTTCAGAACGCAAAAAGAAAGTACAAGAAGTAGTAAAACTTTTGGAGAAGTCCCGCCGCCCGCTAGTGGTAGCAGGGCAAGGGATTCGCTTGGCTAAAGCGGAAAATCAACTCAAAGCTTTTATTGAAAAATACAATTTGCCACTTATTACTACACGTTTGGGCATTGATATCATTGCTTCGGATCATCCTTTATATATCGGACGCCCCGGAAACTATGGGGAACGCAGTGCCAACCTTGCCACCCAAACCGCAGATTTGATTTTATCTATCGGTAGCCGTTTATCTACGGCTTCTATCGGTCATAACAGCAAGGAATTCGGCTGTCGCGCCAAAAAGATTGTAGTAGATATAGATGAAAAAGAACTCAACAAACCTATCTTTGCCATTGATCTAAAAGTATGCGATGATGCCTCTTTGTTCTTAGAAGAATTAAATAAGCAAGAAATCAAAATGCAAGACAGCTCTAAATGGCTTAAAAACTGCCAAACGTGGAAAGAAAAATATCCCGTTGTCACAAAAGACTATCAAGAATTGGAAGAAATTAACAGCTACTATTTTGTAGATGAACTCAGCAAACAATGTGACAAAGACACCATGGTTGTGGTAGATACAGGGTCCTGCTTCCACGTGGCTTGCCAAAGTTGGAAGGTAAAAGAAGGGCAACGCTTTTTAACAACCGGAGGTCTTTCTTCCATGGGTTGGTGGGTGGCCGGTATCGGTGCGTGTGTAGCTTCTAACCGGTGCAATACGGTAGTTATCACCGGTGACGGAAGTCTGCAAATGAATATTCAAGAATTTGCCACCATCAAACATAACCGATTACCGATTAAAACTTTTGTATTGAACAATGACGGCTATCTTTTAATCCGCCAAACCCAACGTAATTTCATGGAAGGCAGACTATTCGGAGAAGGACCGGAAACAGGGGTTTGGTGTCCCGAAAATGAAAAAATTGCCGCCGCCTATGGTATCAAATTTGTATCTATTACCGAAAAAGATTCTGTACAAGAAAAAATCAAAGAAGTTCTTTCTTATGACGGACCTGTTATTTGTGATGTCAAAATCCCCAAATGGCAGCTGATTATTCCGCGTGTATCTTCCGAAAAGAAAGAAGACGGTACTTTGGTATCACGTAATTTTGAAGACATGTTCCCTTATTTAGACCCTAAGGAACTGGCAGACATAATTGAGGACACTGTCAAATGAGCCAAAAACATCCGTTGCTGACGATAGCTATTCCTACATACAATAGGGGTCATGTTTTGCCAAAAACCGTTTTGTTTTTTATTCAAAACATTTTGGAAAACAACTTACAAGACAAAGTAACTCTATTAGTATCAGATAATGCCTCGCCGGACAACACAGGGGAAGAATTAGCCAAAATAAAACAGACTTATCCTTCTCTTATTACCTGCCACCGCCAAAGCGAAAATGTGGGCTATGCCAACAATGTCCTTTGGCTGCTAGAGAATTGCCAAACCCCTTATATATGGACTGTAGGCGATGATGATATATATAAACCGGAAGCTTTGCCCACAATTATAAAAAATTTGGAAACTGAAAATTTAGACGTACTTTTTCTAAATTGTGAGTATCCGCACGGCTCTAAATATAAATTAGGAAAAAAAGAAACGCAAGAATATACAGCATCCTTGGAAGAAATAATCCACATTCCCAATGACCAAGTGACTTATATGTCCTGTAACGTGGCGAAAACCGATTTGCTAAAAAATGCACCTTATTCCTCTCCCAGCTGGATTTTATTTGATAAAATTATTCATTTCCCGCCGACGGGAAAGGCCAAATTTTTACCCCAGCCGTTTATTCGCTATGCCTCTGCCGGAACGGAAAGTAACTGGAAGGACAATCCGGCTAAAGCGGCTTCTTTTTCTTTAGAATTTTTAAACCTGTTAGTATCCGAGCGCGAAAATCCGCTGGTGAAAGGGTTTCTAAAAAAATCAGCCGAAGAGTTTTCGTTTTTACTAATAAATTCCCTCAAGTTAATGAATATTCAAAACAGATATCAACAAAAATATTTAAAGTATTTACTTTATACGCGCATTTTGGCAGTGGTAGCAATTTTGCTTTTCATTGCCTTATGTTTTAAATAAAATGAAAATTCAAGAACAACTGGAAATCTTTTTGCCTACTTATAACCGCAAGCGGTTTTTGGCTAATACGCTAGCGCAGCTTACCGCGCCCGAAAGCCCCGTGCGCGGCTGCCGTATGACTATTTTAAATAATGCCAGTACGGACGGCACTAAAGAACTTTTAGAAGAATATACCGCCCGATTTCCAAACATCAAAGTTATTCACCATTCAAAAAATATCGGTGGAAACGCCAATATCGCCCGCTGTTATGAGTTAGCCACCGCGCCGTTTGTGTGGACAGTGTGTGATGATGATTCTTTTCGTTGGGATAGCTGGCACGAAATACAAGAAGCCCTAGAAAGCGACCAATATGATATTATGCTTACCAGCACGACTCAATTGCGCGGGACCAATGATATCGCCAAAATTATTCGTCAACTCACATTTGTACCGGCAGGAATTTTCCGCACTAAATTTATTACCGGTACTGTATTAATCAATATGTATAACAATGTACCTAATTTGTTTCCGCATTTGGCACTATCATGTGAAATCATCAACAAAAAAGGTTCTATTTTTTTACCTCAACGAGATATTATTGCTGACACATCCCTCGCCGTTGGGGATATAGATAATTGTTTAAAAGGCACGGAAAAAACCACTTATACTCCGCAATCTGCCAGAGAAATGTTTTGGACTCCGGGGTTTTTTAACTCCTTACAGCTCTTGGAAGATGAAAAATTACGCACATATGTTAAAAATCATTTAGGAAGACATGGCTTTTTTGGGTATTTGATAGGGGCTTTCCGTCAAAACTATATCAAATACCACTCCAGCAAAATCAACGTCAGGCTCATGATTAATAATATGAATCTTTGGCAACGTTTTCAATTTTTTTGGGTACGCGTATTTTTGCGGATAACCACTTTCTTTCGCAGAAAGAAATAAACTTTTACTCAAAGCTCCACGCATCATTACCGAGTGTATTTTCCAAGTGATCCAAAAGACCGCGGTGTATCATAATAGATTTATCGGTACGGATGCGGTGAATTTTGGTTGGGTCAGCTTTGGAAGGCACTTCCAAATATACTTTGGTTATCCCTTTTGCCGCCTCTAAATGCGCTTTAAGTTTTTGTAGATTTGCTTGAGAATAGCCGGCAGTTAACCGAATCGTAAGCTTTTTAGCCATATTGGCTATCAGCTCCGTTACACTTCCGACATCTTGCAGACTGATTTCCACGCGCGCGCTTTCATCATCTACGCGCACTTCACCGGAGAAGAAAGCAATGGTATTGGGAGATACTTTATGCCCCACTTGGCTCCACGTACGGGAAAAAGCATTGACCAAAATAGAGCCGGTGCAGTCTTCTATCACAAATTGAGCCCACTCTTCTTTGCGCTTATTCTGACGCTTTTTCATACGGGTTACAATACCGATGACATTTAAATTGCCCGATACTTTGCCTTCTAAAATATCTTGTATGGATACGCAGTTTAAGCGGCTTAAATAATTTTGATATTTGGCAATGGGGTGGCCGCTAAAATAAATACCCATCACTTCTTTTTCATAACCCAAAAGTTCGCTTTGACTTAAAGGAGCTACAGCTTTTTTCTCTGATTTCTTAATGCTCATTACAGAAGAAAAATCATCACCAAATAAGCTGGCGGTAGAGTTCTCTTTTTCTTTGGCAATTAAGTGCGCCGTATCCACAGCCTCGTCCATTTCAGCCAACAAAACGGCACGGACCTCTTGCGGTTCTTTATCCGGCATCAAACAATCCATCGCACCGGCTTTAATCAAACTTTCAATGGTTTTCTTGTTAGCTTGAAATAAGTCTATGCGTCCGCACAAATCTTCCAAAGATTCAAACGGCTTTTTGGCTGCTTCTTCAGCGATAGAGATACACCCTTCCGTACCGGCATTTTTTACCGCTTCCAGCGCATAACGTATGCACTCTTTGCCGTCTTTTGTTTCTACGGAAAATTCCGGCTGAGATTTATTAATATCGGGAGGCAAAATTTCAAATCCCATTTTTTTGGCTTCTTCCAAGTAAGTGGCAATTTTATTTTCTTTATCGTCAGAACCAATGGCATTGTGGCCGATTTCGTTGGTTAGTGCAGCACACATAAATTCAATGGGATAATTGGCCTTTAAATAAGCCGTCTGATAAGACACCAAGGCATATGCATAAGAGTGTGATTTGTTAAAACCATATCCGGCAAACGCTTTCATCTGTTCATACAAATGGTTGGACACTTTTTCGGGTATTTGATGTACTTTAGCCCCCTCTACAAACTTCTTACCGAAAGCTTCCATGACGTCTAATTTCTTTTTACCCATGGCTTTACGCAAGGTATCGGCTTCTCCGGGGGTAAAACCGCCCAAAGTTTTAGAAATTTGCATGATTTGTTCCTGATAGACCATACAACCGTAGGTATCTTTGAGCAAATCTTCCAACAAGGGAGTTTCATAAGTGATTTGTTCTTGCCCGCTTTTGCGACGCACGAACATATCCATCATGCCTGATTCCATCGGACCGGGGCGATATAGGGCCACCAAGGCGGAAATATCACTAAATTGGGTAGGTTGGAGCTTTTTAATCAAATCTCTCATACCGCCGCTTTCCAGCTGAAAGATGCCCAACGTTTGGCAGGCACATAAAAGCTCATATGTTTTTTTATCGTCTAAAGGAATGGTATTGATATCAAAATCAGGGTTATGTCGGGCGCGAATCATCTTTTCGGCATTATCAATAACCGTCAAAGTGCGCAAACCCAAAAAGTCCATTTTCAGCAGTCCCAAATTAGAACAGGGCTCCCCTTCAAATTGCGTGGTAACGGATCCGTCTTTGGCGCGGGCCAACGGGATATATTCCGACACCGGATCACGCGTAATCAGCACCCCTGCGGCGTGAATGCCTGTATGACGTTTTAAGCCTTCAATTTTGCGTGCCATATCAAAAAGCTGCTTAGAAGTGGGATTATTATTAATTTCGTTTTGCAGTTCTTTAATATCCGCCAAAGCCCCGTCTAAGGTAATTTTAGGGTCATTGGGAATCATTTTGGCTACGCGGTTGGTTTCGGCCACGCTGATGCCCATCACGCGGGCCACATCGCGCAAAGCCAGTTTGGCTTTCATGGTACCAAAAGTGATAATTTGAGAAACTTTATCTTGTCCGTACTTGTTGCGCACATAGTCAATCACGCGTTCGCGGCCCGTATCGGACATATCAATATCCAAGTCAGGCATACTCACGCGGTCCGGATTTAAGAAACGTTCAAACAGCAGTTTGCTTTGAATAGGGTCCACGCGCGTAATATCTAAACTGTAGGCCACAATGCTTCCTGCACCCGATCCGCGCCCCGGCCCTATGGGGATACCGTTGGCACGTGCCCAATTGATAAAATCTTGCACAATCAAGAAATAACAGTCAAAGCCCATTTTGATAATAACATCAAACTCATATTCCAATTGTTTGATATATTCCGGCGGCACATTGCCTTTCATCTTTTTATTTAACCCTTCCCGACAAAGTGCCTTAAAATATTCAGCGGTGTTGGGATATTGGGGCGGAATATCAAAATTAGGCAGGATAAAGCCGTGTTTAGGGAAAACCAAATTACATTTTTCCGCTACTTCCAACGTATTGGTCAAAGATTCGGGCGTATGAGCAAAAAGGTTGTACATTTCTTCAGCAGATTTGAAATACAACTCATGCGTCGTCATTTTTAAGCGGTTAGGGTCTGCCAAAGTTTTACCGGTAGAAATACAAAGGTTTACATCATGTGCCTGCCAGTCTTCTTTCTTTTCATAGTGGCAGTCATTGGTGGCTACGGTTTTGATGCCTAATTTTTTGGCTACTTCTTTTAAAATAGGCAAAGCTTCCTGCTCCTCACGGATACCATGGTCCATCAGTTCTATATAATAGTTACCTTTGCCCATAATATCTTCATATTGTTGAGCCAAAGCACAGGCCTGCTCAAAAGATTTATGCAGTACGTCTTGCGCTAAAAACCCTTTTAAACAGCCTGACAACGCAATAAGTCCGTCGGAATATTTTGCCAAAAGTTCTTTATCAATACGCGGGTGATAATAAAACCCTTCTACCCATGCGTGAGAGTTTAGCTTCATCAAGTTTAAATATCCTTGATGATTTTTAGCCAGCAACGTCAGGTGCCCCGTGCGAGATTTATCTTTTTCGGTATGTTTCCCCTCAGTAATATAAACTTCACAGCCCACAATGGGTTTAAGCCCTGCCGCATTGGCACAGTCGTAAAAATCTAAAGCCCCATACATATTTCCATGGTCCGTAATAGCCATAGCTTTGACACCGCTTTCAGCCAAACCGCGCAAAAAGCGAGAGGGTTTATGCCGCTCCGAAACGCGCAACATACCGTCTAACAAAGAATATTCAGAATGGTTATGTAAATGGACAAAATCTTTCATATATAGGGCTCTTTTTTATAAGATAATCTTATGTCACATTATAGTAAATTAAAAGAAACCAAGCTTTCCTCTAAAACCCTCTATACAGGAGTAGTGGGGTTTAATTATGACACCGTACAATTAATCAACGGTAAAACCGCTTCCCGCGTGTATTTGGTGCACAAAGGAGCCAGTGCTGTTCTGCCCATAGAAGATGATTGTGTTTATCTGGTACAGCAATACCGCTACCCTATCGGACGTACCACGTGGGAGCTGCCGGCCGGAAAACGTGAAGATCATCAAACATTTTTGACCTGCGCCAAAGCCGAACTGGAACAAGAAGCAGGGTTAAAAGCCAGCAAGTGGAAAAAACTTTGTGTTTTTAACCCCAGCAATGCTTTTTCCAACGAGGATTTGCACATTTATCTGGCACGCGGCCTTAAGAAAGTAAGCCAAGATTTAGACGAGGATGAATTTGTCAATGTCAAAAAATTTCCGTTAAACAAGGCCTATCAAATGATTAAAACCGGCAAAATCCAAGATGCCAAAACGCTGATTGCCCTTTTAATGTACCGCAATTTTGTAGAAAATAAATAAAAATCCTCTCTTACGACGGCAGCTTCCGCCAAGATTACAACTCCAATACCGGTTCTTTGAAACTGCGCTATATGTTCTAATCTGGTCTTATCCAAAACCCCGACCTTACTCAAGGTCGGGGTTTTTGTTTTCCCACGCGTACGGAGTTTGCTATAATTTATAGGTAATTTACCATTCTCTAGGAGATAACAATGGCTAAAACTAACAAGACCCCTACTTGTTCTGTCTTACAACAGCACCGTTGCAAATTTAAACCGGTGTTGCCCGAAATTTTGAAAAAAGGCGCCTGCTTTGTGAAAACCAAAACCGGCAAAGCCACGCAAAGCGTCGCTGACCAAGCTACCGTAAAAAAGATTTTCCCCAACACCTACGGTATGCCTGAAATTACCTTTGTGAAAGGCTCCAACCCTGCCATTGGCAAAAAAGCCATCAAAATGGCAGTCGTACTCTCCGGCGGTCAAGCCCCCGGTGGTCACAACGTTATTGCCGGATTATTGGACGGGCTCAAAAAAGCCAATGCCAAAAACAAATTGTACGGCTTTTTAGGCGGCCCCAGCGGTATTTTGGAAGCCAAATGGAAAGAAATTACCCCTAAACTTATGGAAGCTTACCGCAATACCGGCGGTTTTGACCTCATTCAATCTGGTCGTACCAAAATTGAAACCGAAGAACAGCTTGCCCAAGCTTTAGAAACCTTGAAGAAAAACAAAGTAGATGCTTTGGTTATTGTCGGCGGCGACGATTCCAACACCAATGCCGGCGTCTTGGCCGAATACTTCAAGAAAAACGGATCTAACATCAATGTTATCGGCGTACCCAAAACCATTGACGGTGATTTGAAGAACGACAAAATTGAAACCTCTTTCGGTTTTGACACCGCCACCAAAATTTACGCCGAACTTGTGGGCAACATTTGCCGCGACGTAAACTCTGCTCAAAAATATTGGCACTTTGTACGTTTGATGGGCCGCAGCGCTTCCCACATCACCTTGGAAGTAGCCCACAAAACCCACCCGAACATTACCTTAGTAGGCGAAGAAGTCTTAGCCAAAAAAATGACTTTAAAACAAATCATTGATTACTTGGCCGACATCATCGCCGCCCGTGCTAAAAACGGCAAAAACTTTGGTGTGGTGCTCGTACCGGAAGGTTTGATTGAGTTTATCCCCGAAATGAAAGCTTTGATTGCCGCTTTGAATGACTTGTTGGCCGATCACGAAGCTGAACTGTCTAAAATGAACAGCATTGTGGAAAAGAAAGATTTTATCATTTCCAAATTGCCGGCTAAATTAGCTGCTTTGATGAAATCTTTGCCGGCCGGCATCGCCTCTCAGCTTATGTTGGACCGCGATCCGCACGGCAACGTACAAGTTTCTTTAATTGAAACGGAAAAATTGCTCATTGAAATGTTGCGCACGAAACTAGCTGATATGAAAAAAGCCAAAAAATTCGTCGGCAAATTCAACAGCATTACTCACTTCTTTGGTTACGAAGGCCGCTGTGGCGCTCCGTCCACTTTTGATGCTAACTACACCTACGCTTTGGGTTATAATGCTGCCGTGTTGGCTTTAAACGGCTGCAGCGGTTATTTGTCTTCTGTACGCAAACTGACCCGCAAACCGCAAGCTTGGGAATGCGGTGGTGTACCTTTGACCATGATGATGAATATTGAACGCCGCAAAGGTAAAGAAAAACCGGTGATCCGCAAAGCGTTGGTAGAACTCAACGGAGAACCGTTTAAGCAATTTGCCAAAAAACGCGAATTGTGGGCTATGAGCGAATCTTACTTCTTCCCCGGACCGATTCAATTGTTCGGACCTGCCGAAGTAACCGACATGGTCACCTGCACGTTAGCTTTTGAACGCGGCAGCAAAAAATAAGTCTCTTTGACTTTCAAAACCCCGAGGACAAACTCGGGGTTTTCTTTTTCCTCTTTTCTTATGTAAAAAAAAATGCTAAAATAAATACATAGTCAGTTTTGAAAATTTTTGGTGTAGCAAAAAAAACTTTTCAAACCGAAAAAAAATTGCTATACTATATACATAGACGGGCCCGTAGCTCAGCTGGGAGAGCGCCTGCATGGCATGCAGGAGGTCGCAAGTTCGATCCTTGTCGGGTCCACCATTTGAATAAAATATACCCACTCGAAAGAGTGGGTTTTTTATTTAAAGGGAAACACGTAAATACTTACACACAAGGCAGGCGCGTTGCCGTGCCGTCTCGATTGGAGAGGTCACACGTTGGGAACAGCATTATATTTTATTTTATTTCAGATCCCAAATTACCACTTCCCCACACTGCCACCAACTCCGAAGTTCCACACAAACTTTTACATAATTTACCCGCCTTAGAAGAAGTGCCATCAGACACATTACTTAAATGACAGGTAAGACCTCTTTTACGCCAACTTTCTGGAATATTACTACCATAACGTAAGGTTTTTGAAATGACATAGGGGAAAGAAGAATTAAGGCTAGTTGCGCTCACATAAATATCTTTATGAGTCTGATACCTAAAATATTTGCAAAGTAAGAAGAAATTGTTTGCCCACACAATCACAAGCAAACGAAGAAGCATTTTTTACAGTCTCAAAAACATCAGCATTAGTTTCCCCGTTGGGAATAAGCCCCAATCTAATTACTTTTTTTGCTTGCCGATGTCCACAAACAACATTTATAATAAGAGTATAGAAAGTAGGATACTGTAAAACCCAGATGCCCCGCCAAAACCGATTTTGTTCCGAAAAGGAACTTGCCTAGAAAGGGGATAAAATGGGGGAAAACAGGGGAAATATGAGTTTCCATGATGAGGAGAAACTGGTATTTTTCCCTGTTTTTTTGTGCCTAAAAAATTTTTTCATTTTTATTACCACAAAAAAGCCCCGCTTGCGCGGGGCTTTTAAATTATCAGTCAACTTATTTGGCGTTGACCATTTTGGCTCTGGAGATATCGCCTTTCTTATCCAAGAAATAGAGATATCCTTTTTCTTTTTTGATGCCGGTTTTTTCTACTTTTTTAGGTTTGCCACCTTTTTTGCCGCCGCGAGCCATTTGTACACGGGCCACGTCGCCGTCTTTGTCAATATAGTACAAGAAACCGTCTTCGCGTTCTACACCGATTTTCAATACTCTTTCAGCCATTTGAATGTTCCTCCTTAAGGAATCTTCTTTTATTGCAGGGTCCGGATTTTAATAAAAAAAATTTTATCTTTCGCGTACCGAACGAACTTTCAAGCGAAAGAAAGGTCCGAAGTCCCTTACCGAAAAAGTCTAATAAATATTACACGCTTTTGCAAGTGTTTTTTTCCTCGGTGTCTCCTCGACAGTTTTTAGGAAAACTTACTTTCAGTACGCGTATAGAAGAAAAAGAAAGCTTTATCTCGTCGGGCTCCGACGGACATTTTACACATTTCCGTACGCGCGGGAAATGTTATAATACTTATATATACCCCAAAAAGAGGATCATCATGTACCTAAAAGCCATAGAAATCGTAGGTTTTAAATCTTTCGCCGACAAAGTACGTCTGGACTTTGAACCGGGCATCACTTGTGTGGTAGGGCCAAACGGTTGCGGCAAATCTAACGTGATTGATTCTGTGCGTTGGACGATTGGGGAAATGAGCTGGAAAGCGTTGCGTTCTGCCTCCATGGTGGATATTATTTTTAACGGTACTGCCAAACGCGCTCCGCTTAATATGGCGCAAGTGAGTATGATTTTTGACAACTCCACGCGCAACTTACCGCTTGATTTTAACGAAATTACCGTTACGCGCAAAATCTTCCGCTCCGGTGAAAGTGAATATTATTTAAACAAAGTTCAATGCCGCTTACGCGATATCCGTGATTTATTTTTAGATACCGGTATCGGCGGGGAAGGATATGCCATTATTGACCAAGGCGGCGTAGAAAGCGTCCTTTCCGCCACGCCGGAACAACGCCGTGAAATGTTTGAAGAAGTGGCCGGTGTTTCCAAATATAAATCAAAAAGAGAAGAATGTATCCGCCGTTTGGAGCGCGTAGATTTAGACTTAGCCCGTCTATCCGATACGGTGGCTTTGATTTCCGAACAAATTAAAAAATTAGACGCTGAAGCACGCAAAGCCCGTTTGTACCAAAAATATCGCGAAGAACTTAAAGAAAGCGAAATTGCCATTTCTTTATATTCCATAAAAGAAGCAGACGGTCTGATTGCCAAACACGGAGCAGAATTAGAGCCGGTACTCAGCCGCTGTAAAGATTTGGAGAACCAAATTTCTGCGCAAGAAGGGCAAACTGCGGCCATGGATTTAAATCTAACTCACAAACAAAAAGAAATGGCTGATTTTAACGAAAAAATTGCCGCCAGCAAATATCAAGTGGGTCTTTTGGAAGGGGCTATTAAAAACTGTGATAACTTAACGGCAGAATTTACCGCACAATTAACCGCTGCCGGCAGCGAATCTGAACGAGGGCAAAACCGCATTAAAGAAATTGCCCCCGCTATTGAAAAGCTCAAAGCACAGCTTATGGAATTAGACGGACAACTGTCCCCCTTACAAAAACAATATAACGAAGAATTTGCCAAAGCCCAACAGCAAGAGCAACAATTGCGCGAGAGCGATATTCAAATTCAACGCGCCAGCAATGATTTAATGCGTTTGGTACAAAGCCAAATGGAATGCCAAAATAAAATTTCTTTGGAACAGGCCAATGTACAACGCGAAAATGAAGATTTAATCACCTTAGAAAAAAGCAGCCAAGCCGGCAGCGGTGTAGAAGAACTGCAAAAATTGCTAGAAGAAATACGCACTAAGTTGCAGAATAAACAAAAAGCCGCTCAAGAAGCCAAAGAACAAATCAGCCAACAAGAAACCTTGTTAAAAGATTTACAACAAAAACGCGCCGGATTAAACGAACAATTATCCGCTTTAAAATCTGAAAAAGCCGCTTTAAATGCTAAGTTAGAGATGATTCGCACACAAGGAAAAAACAATCCTTATTGGGTCGGGGTCAACTTGGTTTCTCAGGCAAAAATCAACGGTGTCAAAGGCACTTTGCGCAAAGCCTTAAAATTCCCCGCCTCTTTGGCAACAGCGGTGGAAGAAGCCTTCGGCAAATATTTAGATGCCGTTTTGTGTGACAATGAAAACGCTGCGCAAGAGGCTGTGTCCAAACTCAAAGAACACGGCAAAGCCCGCTGCAAATTTATCTTGCTCAATAAAGTCCCTCCCGCGCCGAAAGCCACGGGTTCTTTGATGAAAGAATTAAAATATGCCGCAGACCTTGAAAATTTGATTTCTCTGCTCGTCGGTTCTTACCACGCACAGGAAGAAGACACTGTACAAAGTGACTTTTTCTTAAGTGCCGGTGCGGCAGGTATGTCTGCACCGGAAGCTTATTGGGGAGAGGAAGAATCGGTACAAGAATCTTTGGCCCAAAAAACAGAAACGGAAGAAAATATTTCTAAAGAAATTATCTCTAATTACGACCAATTAACCAAAGCCGAAGAAACCCTGCGCGCGCTGCGAATCGCTGCCCAAGAGGCCGCCGTAGCCGTAGGTGCGGTGCAAGGAGACCTTTCCTCCAAAGAAAGAGAGCTTAAACAAGCCCAAGAAGCTTTGGCCCGTATAGCAGAGCAAAAACGCCAACTGATGTTGCGCGTGGAAAATCGAAAGCAAAACGTACAAAAATTACAGTCCGATTTACAGATTCTTTTGCAACAACAAGAAGAAATCAAAAACAAAACCGAACAATTAAAAACGCAAAAAACAGACTTACAAAAACAGACAGAAGAATCTAAAACGCGTTTAAACAACTTAAACGGCGGTTTGTATGAATTAAAAATCCGTAAAAACAATGTAGAAGTAGATTTAAAATCTACCGAATTTGAATACAATACGTTGCTCCAAAACGAAGGAAAACGAGCCGAAGCGGCCAAAACTGCCAGTGCCCGTTTGCAAGCTTTAGCTGAAGAAAAATTATCCACCCAAGCCAAACTTTCCACCGAAAGAGACAGCCTGGCCAAGCTGGAAACAGACGAGTACAAATTGCGTCAATCTTTAGAAGCACTTAAGAAAGAATTTGATGACAAAATGACCGCACTCAATGCCAACAAGAAAACCTTGAGCGAACTGCACATCAAACAAAATGATTTAGAAAATGCTTTAGCCAATGCACGCCGCCAACGTACTACGGTGGTCAACAATTTGTTTGAAAGTTGGAACATCACCCCCGAAGAAGCCCAGCTGAACTTTGGAGACAAACAGGTAGATTATGAGCGCGTGAAAATGATACGCAAACGCATTGAAAATATGGGCGCAGTCAACATGACCGCTCCGGAAGAATATGATGCTTTGAGCCAACGACATGACTTTTTGAAATCTCAAATCAACGATTTGGAAGAAGCCAAAAAAGATTTGCGCTCCGCCATTCATAAGATTAACGTCACAACGCGCGATAATTTTAAATATACCTTTGAACAGGTAAAGATGCATTTTAAAAACACGTACCAGTCTTTATTCCGTGGCGGCGAATGTGATTTGGTGCTTACCGACCCTGAAAACTTACTGGAAACCGGTATAGAAATTTATGCCCAACCCCCCGGCAAAAAACTGTTAAATATTTCTTCCATGTCCGGCGGAGAAAAAACGCTGACGGCTTTGTCGCTCTTGTTTGCGTTCTTTACGCATAATCCTTCTCCGTTCTGTATCATGGACGAAGCCGATGCTGCTTTGGACGAAGCCAACGTAGAACGCTTTGTGAACTTAATCAAAGAATTTTCCGCCTCTACGCAATTTATTGTGGTTACCCATAACAAACGCACCATGGAAGCGGCCCGCCGCCTCTACGGCATTACCATGGAAGAAAGCGGCGTATCCAAAACCATGTCCGTCAACTTGGCTGACCGCGCCGACGCCGTCAAAAAAGAGCAAGTGGAAAATATGGCGGTACGCTAATGAAATACGGGGTCCTTTCCGATATCCATGGCAATTTGGAAGCTTTTAACGCGGCTTTAAAGCGCCTAAAAGCGGAAGGAGCGGAAAAATATATTTTCTGCGGAGATTTAATCGGTTATGGACCCGATCCGGAAAAGTGCGTCCAAAAATACAGCAAATTAAAAGAAGAAGGGCTTGCCATCGGGGTTATGGGAAATCATGATGCCGTGTTCACTCACCCCGAATTGCGCATGTATTTCAATTTTGAAGCTTTGCAAGTATTAGACTGGACCGAGCAACAGCTTTCTGCCCGTTCCATTCGTTGTGTGTCTTTCCTGCCGGAAATATACCGCGGTAAAAACTTTTCCGTTGTGCACGGCACCCCCATGGACCCCATTAAAGAATATTTCGCCAACTGCGGCCAGTATCGCACGGCCTATTCTTTATGGGAAGGACAAGTCCTTTTTGTGGGGCATACACATTTGCCCTTTTATATGGAAGGGGACGAAAATATTTGCCACGTATCGGTGGCGCACAAAGAACCCTCCGTCAATTTCCACCCTATTTTACGCTATGTGGTCAACCCCGGCTCCGTAGGAAAACCGCGCGATAATGACACCCGTGCTTCCTTTGGAATTTGGGATACAAAAACCAATACTTTCCGCTTTTTACGTGAGTCTTATGATTTTGCCAAAACACAAGAAAAAATGCGTGCAGCAGGGCTGCCGACTTTCTTAATAGACAGCTTAGGTTTAGGAATGTAAACTTTTGACCGTACTTTTTGAATTGTTTATACTATTTATAGGCAACTTCGTTCGGTTCCTACTTGGTGTAGGGTAAGTCCGAGAAGTTGCTTTTTTATTTTCCCGGAAAAGTTTTCCGCGCTTTTTTAATTCTCCCTTGTTTTTTATTCTTTTCCCCCTTATACTTAAATACCGACGGAAAAATCTCATATACACAAGGAGGAAAAGCCCTGCCAATGGCTCTTTTGCGAAAAAAAATATCAGCTCAAGAAAAACTAATCTTTTTTTCGCCTGAAAACGCCGTTGACACCGACAAAGCATTAATGTTTAAATGTCTATACGGGTTACCCGTTTAAGACTACACGGAGGAAATTATGGAAATTAAAGTTACCGCTAAAAATATTAAACTGACGCCTGCCATTAAACAATTCGTGCAGACCCGCGTCAGCAAAATGGAGAAAAATTTTGATCATATCGTTTGGGCGCAAGTGTTGCTCTCTGTAGAGAAGAAAATCAACCAACGTGCCGAAATCGTTATCCACACCGGCAGCAAAAACAATATCTCTGCCACCGCCGTGGAAACCGATCTTTACAAAGCCATTGATGCAGCCGCCACTAAAGCTGAAGCGCAAATGAAAAAAGCGAAAGAAAAAACCAAATCTAAACGCGCTACCAAAAAAGCGGCCGTAGTGGAAGAAATTGCCACCTTTAGCGACAATATTCTCTTGCCGACGACGGACGTCAAATTCTCCGTCATCAAACAAGTGGAAGTAACCCCCATGAACCCGGAAGATGCTGCCTATGAGATGGAACGCTTGGGCTATTCTTTCTGGATGTTCTTAGACGAAGATTCCAAACAAATCAACTTGATTTTCAAACGTTTGGACGGCACCTACGGTTTAATTAAACCGGTCAAAAAGAAATAAGGATTAGCGGTGCAGCAGTTTACGAAATCCGTGATTGTCAGCGAACTACTCCAAGTGAAATCTCTTCACTTGGAGTTGGTTTGCGGCAAAAGATACATTCATAGAGAAATCACTTCTCCGAGCGTCAACCGCCCGGGGCTTGCGCTGTGCGGACACATGGATCTTTTTAGAGCCAACTCTATCCAAGTGTTCGGACGGGGCGAGTATGCTTTTTGCACCAAGCAGAAACAAGCCGCTTTAAAAGCTCACATCATTAAAATGTTGGCTAAAGGAAATGTACCTTGTATCATCATGGCTGCTGATTTAGATCCCATGCCGGCCATTAAAAAAGCTTGTTTGGCTTCTGATGTGCCGGTACTTAAGACCACGATGGAATCTTCTGCTTTTGTGGCAGCCTTTTCCCGCTTTTTAGATGAAAAACTTTCTCCCGTTACCCATTTACACGGAGTCTTGCTTAACGTAAGCGGCAGCGGTGTACTTATCAAAGGAGAAGCAGGCATCGGCAAAAGCGAATGTGCGTTGGAACTGATTAAACGCGGGCATATTTTGGTGGCTGACGATATGGTGGAAGTGCAAAAACGCTGGGGCCGCTATTTAGTGGGATCTTGCCCCGAAATGCTAAGACACTATATGGAAGTGCGTGGCTTGGGTATTTTAGATGTAGAACTGCTTTTTGGAGTGCAATCTACCATGGACGAAACTTCCATTGACATGGTAGTAGAGCTTACCCCTCCCGTCAAAAGCATTGACCGTTTGGGCGTAGAGCAAAAAACAACGGAAATCTTGGGTGTGGAAATTCCAACTCTGAGTATTCCCGTTACTCCCGGCAGAAACTTGGCGGTACTTTTGGAAGTGGCTGTATTAAATCAGCAGCTCAAACAACAAGGTATTTTTACCGCCCAACAATTCAGCCAAAAGATTTTGAATCGTACAACAAAGGTAAAAAAGAATGACACAAAAGCGTAAACTTTTTATTATTACCGGTATGAGCGGAGCAGGCAAGTCCCAAGCGTTGAAAATATTCGGGGACTTCGGCTTTTATTGCGTAGATAATTTACCCTTAGCTTTATTTAACCAATTTGCCGAATACGTAAAAGAAAGACCGGAGTTACAAAATGTAGCCTTAGGCATGGACGTAAGAGAAGGAGAAAGATTGCGCCAATTGCCGGCTATGCTTAAAAAAGTAACGCGGGAAGATTTTACTTCCAAGGTGGTATTTTTGGACGCTTCCGACGAGTGCTTAATTCGCCGTTTTTCCGAAACCAAACACAAGCACCCTATTCATAAAAAATTGGCCGCGGCAATTGCTCACGAACATGATTTTTTAAGACCTATCAAAGCTACGGCCGACAAAGTAATAGACACCACCGATTTAAAATTAGGGGAACTGAAAGAAAAGATTTCTGCCTTATTGGAAATTAAGAAAGAAGGAGAAATGCAAATTTCGGTGGTTTCCTTTGGCTTTAAAAACGGCATTTTAAAAGACACCGATATTGTGATGGACGTGCGCTTCTTACCAAATCCGTATTACGTTAAGGAGCTGAAAGAAAAAACCGGCCTTGATAAAGAAGTGCAAGAATATATTTTATCTTTCAAAGAATCGCAAGAATTTGCCGACAAAATAGCAGATTTGATTAAATATCTGATACCCAAATACATCAAAGAGGGAAAAAGTTATTTAACCATCGCCATGGGGTGTACCGGCGGCAAACACCGTAGTGTATTTATGGCACACCAACTGGCAGAAACACTCAAAAAACAAGGGGTTAACGCCTCAGAATTTCACAGGGACATAGGATTATAATTATGGTAAAACTCATTTTAGTAACACATGCAAGTTTAGCAAAACATATGTTGGAAACCGCCGCCCAAATTTTGGGAAAAACGGCCGAAGGGGTGGAGACTCTTTCCGTCACGACGTCTAGCTCTATTGAACAAGGCGCCAATGAGCTTAAAACTTTACTTGCAGATGCTCAAGAGGGGGCTATCGTGTTAACAGACATCTTTGGCGGCAGCGCTACCAATATTGCTTTGACGGCCACGAAAGATTACCCCAAATGCTATGTAATTACCGGACTAAATTTAAGCATGTTGCTTACCGCTCTTAACAGCCGCAAGAAACTCTCGGTGAAAGAGCTGGCCGAAAAAATAGAAGCTGACGGAAAACGTGCCGTTATCAATGCAACGGAGCTTTTGATTAAAGGATTCTAATATGCCCATTGTTTTTGCACGGGTAGATGACCGCCTGATCCACGGACAAGTGGTGCAAGCGTGGCTGCCTGAACTAAATATAGATGAAGTAGTGATTCCTTGTCCAAAGGAAAATGCGTGCCACCTCAATAAGAATCTCTTGCGTTTGTCCCTGCCGTTTGAATATGAGCTGGCGGTATTGGAGCCGGCCCGTTGCGTAGGTTATATGGCAGAGTCAGAAAAGCGCATTTTACTGCTTTTAAATTCTCTGCAAGATTTAAATCCTCTTTTAGAAGACGGACTGCAAATTTCTTCTTTAAATATCGGCGGAATGCACTTTAAAGAAGGAGCTGAGAAACTGGCAGAAAATGTATTTTTGGACGAAGAAGATAAAAAAACTTTACGCATATTAAATGATTTGGGAATAGATATCGAAACCAGAGCGGTGCCTAGCTCCAAATCGTTTTCCATTAAGGAAATTTTATGACCACCACCATGATCTTGCTCAGCTTATTTGCCTCTGTTTTGGAACTGGATGTTACTTATGCGTTCCAAACCCTCATTTCGCGCCCGATTATTGCCGGCCCTTTATTTGGGCTCTGCATCGGAGACGTAATGGCCGGTGTGCAAATCGGCATCTTTGTGGAGCTTTTGTTTATTGACATTTCTCCGCTTGGCGGGATTATTCCTCCCAGCGGTGTAGTGGCAACGGCCTTGCCCATTATTTTATACTCTTTGGGTATTGACTTATACTTTGGTTTCTTCTTAGGGGTTTTGGCCGGCATCGTATATTCTTTATTTGATACATTATTGCGAAAAACACGCTTTAAATGGATTGTCTTTTTAGAAGCAAAAATCGGTAAAAAACCCACCGATTTATGGAGAATTATCGGTTTGTCTTTGCTTTTGTCTTTTTTGATGACATTCATTTTCCTTTCGGCGGCTTCTTGGTTGGGAGCGCAAACGGTATTCTTGTTACTGCCGTACCTCAAGCCCAAAGTGCACTTTGCTTTCCAATTAGCCTATATGGCTGTACCTTGGATTGGGTTGGCCACATTGATTCCCACATTCCGGTTGAAAACGAGGTAGAAAATGTCTTTTTGGCTTAGATTTAATATGTTCTTCCGTTCTTTCTTCCTGCAAGCCGGGTGGAACTTTGTGAAATACCAAAACTTAGGCTTTGCCTTTGTAATGGTTCCTTTTTTGCGGAAACTCTATCAATATGACCCTGAAATGTTGCCCACCGTATTAGTGCGCTATTTAGAAACATTCAACACGCACCCTGTGATGGCTTCTTTCTGTTTTGGCGCCATGGCTAAAAAAGAAGAAACCGTAGCCAAAGCTCATTCTATTACAGAATACAAAGAGCAAGTGGCTGAGTGGAACGGGGCACGCAGAGGGCTTTCCATCACGGCAGCTTCTATCGGAGACCGTTTATTTTGGGGAACCATAAAACCGCTGACATTGCTGTTGGCTTTATTTATTTGGATGCTGTTGGGCGTAAATTTCTTTGAAACTTCCTCTCTTCAAAGTATTTCTTATTTTACGGCTTTCTCTGCCGCTATTATGGCTTTTTTGCTCTATAATGCTATTGCCCTGTTTGTACGGTGGGAAGGAATCAAAATAGGCTATGACAGCGATGAGTCCTCTTGCTTTGGTCTTACTCGTTTTGATTGGAACCGCACTATTTACAAAGCCAAGCGCTTGGGCATTTTCTTCTCTGTAGGGCTTATTTTGTTTGGCGTCTATCACTATTTTGGCAGAATCCATGTAGGGTTAGATTTCTTGGCCAGAGCCTTATTGGTACTCTTTTTTATCATTATTTCTTTTGTAACGCGTCGTTTGCGTATTCCGAATATTTATTTGTATTTATCGGCTGTGGTTATTTTCACTGCCGTATGTCTATTTTAAAGAGGTTTCTGTATTGTGATTACAACGGATATTAAAATAACAAATCGCTTAGGGTTGCATGCCAGACCTGCCGCAAAGGTGGTTGAGACGGCCTCCGGATTTGCGTGTGATATTTTTATTACCAAAGACCAAATAGAAACCAATGCCAAAAGCATTATGGGCGTCTTGATGTTGGCTGCCGAATACGGAGCCACCTTGCAGCTTAAGTTTGACGGAGAAGATGAACAAGCCGCCTGCCAAGCCATGAAAGATTTATTTGCCAGCAACTTTAACGAGGAGTTTTAAATGTTTGTTATTACAGGGGTTGCCGCCAGCCCGGGAGTCGCTATCGGACCGGCCGTTTTATTGCCTACGGCAGATTTTGCAGTAGGCAACCAGTACATTGATGTGACGGAAGTAAAGGCGGAACTCGTTAAATTTAGCCGTGCCATTGAAAAAACATCTCAAGATTTAGATCTTTGTGAGCAACGCCTGCGTGATACATTAGGCCCCGAATATGCCAATTTAATGGCCATGCACAAAATGCTCCTGCAAGACCCTATGCTCAAAGATGCCGCCATGGCCAAAATCAAAAAAGAGCATATGTCTGCGCAAGCGGCCGTATTTTTGACCTTAAAAGAAATTTCAGATTCTTTCTCTAAAATAGAAGATAAATTTTTTCAAGAAAGACGTAATGATATTTTTGACGTGGGCAAGCGTTTAGCCAGCAATTTGGTAGAAGGAAAAGCCGCCTTTTTGTCTTCGGTCAAACGTCCTTCGGTATTGATTGCACATGATTTGTTTCCTTCAGACACTATTAATCTGCATGAAAATCAAATTATCGCTTTTTGTACAGATTTAGGCGGTAAAACCAGCCATACGGCCATTTTGGCACAAAGCTTAAAGTTGCCTGCGGTGGTAGGTCTTTCCAATGCTTTGCGCCATACCAAAGACGGAGATACCGTCATTGTAGATGGAGAGAACGGCCTTTTAATTATCAACCCGGACAAACATACCCTTTCTCATTATAAAAAAGCCCAACGTGAGCTGAAAAAAGCGGAATCTCTGCTACAGACCATTAATCCGCTGCCTACCGTCACTTCCGACGGAAAAAACTTTAAACTCATGGTTAATTTTGACCCGCGCACCTACACCAAAGACAATAAAAAATTAATCACCGACGGCTTGGGGCTTTTGCGCACGGAATTTTTATACATGGATATTCCTCAGCCGCCTACGGAAGAGGAACAATACCGCGCTTATCTGGCTACGGCCAAAATGTTTGACCGCCGCCCCGTTACCATTCGCTTAGCAGACCTCGGCGCCGATAAAATGCCCGATTTTCCGTTAGACGAATTTGACAAAGATAACAATCCTTTTATGGGTTGCCGCGGCATACGTTTGTTTTTGAAAAATCCCGATTTAATGTTCACGCAACTACGCGCCATTGTACGCATGGCGTGCGAAGTACCTGCTCAAGTAAAAATCATGATTCCCATGATTTCTTCCGTAGAAGAAGTACGCCATGTAAAAGACGCCTTAAACCAAGTATTGGCAGAATTTGAAAAAGAAGGGAAAAAGCCTATTAATCGTATTGCATTGGGAGGCATGATTGAGGTGCCTTCGGCCGCCATTGCCTTAGACACCATGATTCAAGATTTAGATTTTCTTTCCATAGGCACCAATGACTTGATACAATATTTAATTGCGGTAGATCGCGTAAATCCGGAAGTGGCCCACATGTATGACCCTTGCCATCCGGCTGTCATGCGTACCATTCACCAAATTATCCAAACCGCCCATGGGCGCGGTAAGGAAGTGAGCATTTGCGGTGAAATTGCCTCTGATGCCAAAATGGTGCCGCTTTTATTAGGGCTGGGGACGGATATTTTATCGGTTCCGCCACGCATGTATTTACGTATTAAAAACCGCATTCGCAATTTAAAATTTGAAACCTGTTCAGACGCCGCGCAAGCCACCTTATTGGCCAGCAATTCAGAAGAAATAAGGCGTTTAGTAGAAGAGTTAAACCAAGATGAAGATTCGTAATTTTTCCATCGTGGCTCATATTGACCACGGCAAAACCACCCTTTCAGACAGAATTTTGGAAGATACGGGCACCGTGCCCAAACGCAAAATGCAAGCCCAACTGCTTGACGGTATGGACTTGGAGCGTGAGCGCGGTATTACCATTAAGGCCAAAGCCGTACGTATCCAATACAAAGACTATATTTTAAACCTCATTGACACGCCGGGACATGTGGACTTTTCTTACGAAGTGGCCCGCTCTTTACGTGCTTGTGAGGGGGTGCTTTTGCTGGTGGATGCTTCCCAAGGGGTGGAGGCTCAAACCGTAGCCCATGCGCATTTGGCCCAAAGCCTTGGTTTAAAGGTTATTCCGGTCATGAACAAGGTGGATCTATCCCAATCTGATGCCGACGCCTCTGAGGAGCAATTATGGGACATTCTGCATGACCCCATTGAGGCAGAACGCGTCAGTGCCAAGACCGGTGCCGGTATTGAGCATTTATTAGACCGCATTATTGAAGATGTTCCCGCCCCGCAAGGCGACCCCAAAGCACCGCTGCGCGCCTTGATTTTTGACTCTTTCTATGATCCGTTCCGCGGTGTCATCATGTATATTCGCATTGTGGACGGCACTATTAAAGCGGGGCAAAACATTCGTTTTATGGCCTCCGGAGCTACCTATAAAACCGAAGAAGTGGGTTTTATGACTCCTAAACAGTTGCATAAAGGACAATCTCTAAGCGCAGGGGAAGTGGGCTATTTGGTGGCCGGTATTAAAGATATTCACCAAGTAAAAGTAGGAGATACCATTACTTTGGCCGACAACCCCGCCAAAGAACCCTTACCGGGGTATGAAGATGCCAAACCGGTGGTCTTTGCCAGTATTTTCCCTGTGGAAACGACCGATTTTCCGCTCTTACGCACCGCTTTGGAAAAGCTGAATTTATCCGATTCTTCTTTCCATTACCAGAGTGAAACGTCCAAAGCCTTGGGTTTTGGTTTTCGCTTGGGTTTTATGGGTATTTTGCATATTGAAATTGTGAAAGAGCGTTTGGAACGTGAGTTTAATTTATCCTTAATTGCCACGTCACCCAACGTAGTCTATCACGTGAAATTTACTTCGCGTAAAAATCACCCGCAGGAGCTGGCAGCACTGCCTGATGCTCCTGACGATCCGGGTTATAAAATTATTGATAATCCGGCCAATTTCCCGCCGCATGGCGATATTATAGATATCAAAGAGCCCGTTATTCACATTACCATTGTTACCCCCGTGGAATTTATGGACGGTGTGATGACCCTGCTTAAAGAAAAACGCGGCACTTATATGAGCATGGACCATTTGTCCAATCAGCGCGTCATTATTAAATATGAAATGCCGATGGGCGAAATGGTAATTGATTTTTATAACAAGCTCAAATCTGTTTCCAAAGGTTATGCCTCTTTTGACTATGAAGTGGCCGGTTTCCGCAGTTCCAACGTAGTGCTGATGGAAATCTTGCTACATGGTACGCCGGTAGATGCTTTGTCTGTAGTGGTGCACAAAGATAAAGCCCAAACCCAAGGCCGCGCCTTGTGTGCCAAGTTAAAGGAATTAATCGGACGGCAACAGTTTGAAGTGGCCGTACAGGCCGCCATTAACGGAAAAGTAATCGCGCGGGAAACCATTCCTGCTTTCCGCAAGGACGTAATTGCCAAGTGTTACGGCGGTGATATTACCCGTAAGCGCAAACTGCTTGAAAAGCAGAAAGAGGGTAAAAAACGCATGAAGAGCATCGGCAGCTTAAACATTCCGCAAGAAGCATTTGTGGCCATGCTAAAAATTGACGAAGAATAATAAAACCCCCGCTTTCGCGGGGGTTTTTATAGATCTCCTTCTACATATTTCCAACCCATATTTTCATATTGTTTACAAAGCTTTCCAAGATCGCTTCCTTGCGTGACGCATGAGTTATACCAAATTCCTATAGGGTTGTCTGCGTTGTAAGTAGAATTAGGTCTTGTGTCACTGTAAAAAGTTACTCCACTTCGTTTTAGAGTTGCTTCTATATCTGCATAACCGTCGCCAACAAATATACTATAATCCACGTTTTCCGTCTCACAAAAAGTCGCGCTAGTCCACTGGGCTCCGGAAAGTTCTACAGTGGCAAAGTCTCTATAAGAAACTGAAGATGACTGAGGTAACTCATTTTCTAACATATATAGCTCTATTTGTTGCTTAATAGTGGCAATATTAGTCAAAGCTTCCGTAGCACGTGCTTTTTCCACCGCCATGGTATATTGCGGTAAAGCCACCGCAGATAAAATGCCGATAATCAGCACAACAACTAATAGTTCAATCAATGTAAAGCCGTTAATATTACGTCTAAATGATGTTTTCATACATAAGACTCCTTTTTGGTCCAATTTTTACTACGCAAAAATTGTACCAAAAAAAAAAAACGTGTCAAGCCCTAACACTTTTTCCGCCGGCAAACAACAACATAAAAACACCGCATAAACCTAAAGGCTCATGCGGTGTACAAAAACAACGGTAATTTTTAATCAAACAACTTTTCAAATAAACTTTTCTTTCCGCCGGTTTCTTTGGCCAGCTCTTCCAAGAGTTCTTTTTGACGGGAAGTTGTCTTTTTGGGAACTTCAATTTTCACATTTACTAGCAGATCCCCAAAGCCTTTTTTGCCCAGCTTCGGCATGCCGCAGCCTTGCATTTTTAAGACGTCAGCAAATTGGGTCCCTTTCGGGATCTCCACTTCCACTTCTTTTCCCTCAATCGTCGGCACTTTAATGCTGCCGCCCAATACGGCCTGCGGATAGGTAATCGGAGCATCAATGACCAAGTTATCTCCGTCGCGTTTGAAAATCTTATGCTCTTTGACGTGCATTTCTACATATAAATCTCCGTAGCCGCCGCCATTGGTGCCAATGTCTCCGCCGTTGGACACGCGCAAAGTGACCCCTGTGCGCACACCGGACGGAATTTTGACCGTGATGTTTTCTTTCACACGCTCCACACCGCTGCCGCGACATTTTTTGCATGGTTTCTCCACCACGGTTCCTTTGCCGCCGCAATCGGGGCAGGTTTGGCGCATACTGAAAAAGCCTTGTTGATAGACCACACTGCCGCGACCTCCGCAGGAACGGCAGGTTTTAACCGAGCTTCCCTCTTCGGCACCGGAGCCGTCGCACGCGGCGCAACGCTCCACGCGGTGGTAAGAAACCTCTTTTTCCATACCCTCATAGGCTTGCTCTAAGGTTAAATCTACATCTACTTTCAAATCTTCACCGCGTTGGGCGCGGGGTTTTCCGCCACCGCGGCCGCCAAAGCCGCCGCCGAAAATATCGCCAAACACAGAGCCAAAAATATCGCCTACGTCTCCAAATCCGGAGGCATTAAACCCGCCAAAACCGCCTGCGCCGGCATTGACGCCGTCGTGACCGTATTGATCATACATTTGTTTTTTCTGCGGATCAGATAAAACGGTAAAAGCTTCGTTCACTTTTTTAAAGCGTTCCTCGGCTTCTTTGTCTCCGGGGCAACGATCGGGGTGGCATTTCATCGCGGCGCGGCGATAGGCAGATTTAATTTCACTTTCACTGGCAGTGCGAGAAACACCTAAAACTTGATAATAATCTTCTTTCATATACCAACCAAATCAACTTATATTTTTTCTACTTGCTGGCCTTGCGGTGTATCCTTGACGGCGTAACCGGCAGCGCGCAAGGCATCACGCAGTTCATCAGATTTTTTATAATCTTTCGCAGCGCGTGCGGCAGCACGGGCCTGCAACAGCTCTTCCACTTCAGCGGGTAAAGCCTCTTCCTTGATTTCTTCCACGCGGAACAAATCTAAGGAAAGTACACCGTCGGCAAATTTCAAAAATTCTACTTTTTCAGCCGCATTCAGCTCCGCTCCGCGTACGGTTTCCCATACGATAGCCAAAGCCTTGGGGGCATTCAAATCGTCTTCCATAGCCGCTTGAAACTTGTTTTTCGTTTCGTTTAAGCGATCCGTAATAAGACCTTGTTGTCTTTGGGCGGTTTCGGCCGCTTTCACGGCTTCTTTACGCAAAGTTTGCAAACTTTTGCGTGCCGAGTCCAAAGATTCATAGGTAAATTCCAACTGAGTGCGGTAATGCGCCGTCAAACACAAATAACGGTAATCTAACGGGTCATAGCCTTTGTCACGCAAAGTTTGCAAGGTTACAAAAGTACCGCCTGATTTAGACATTTTACCCGCGCGCAAAACCAAAAATTCACCATGTACCCAATAATTGACGTATTTCTGCCCCGTAGCGGCTTCGCTTTGGGCAATTTCATTGGTATGGTGCACCGATACGTGGTCAATACCGCCACAGTGGATATCAATGGTATTTCCCAAATATTTCATCGCCATGGCAGAGCATTCCACGTGCCACCCCGGAAAACCGACACCCCACGGGCTGTCCCATTCCATTTGGCGTTGTTTGTCTTTGGGGGAAAATTTCCATAAGGCAAAATCGGTCGGGTTTTTCTTTTCGTCACTCATTTCCACACGCGCGCCGCCTTTTAAACCCTCCAAGCGGCTGCGGCCGACCAAGGCGTCATAGCGCGCAAACTTAGAGGTGTCGTAATAAATTCCGTCAGAAGTGCGATACGTAAAACCTTTTTCTTCCAAGGTCTTTACCAAGGCAATCATTTCCTGAATATGCTCCGTAGCGCGGCTGATAACCGTCGGACGAGTACAATGCAAGGCATCATAATCTTCAAAAAATTTCGTTTCGTAAAACTTGGCAATATCCCACGCGCTTTTCCCCTCACGCGCAGCACCTAATTCCATTTTATCTTCGCCGTCGTCGGCATCGGACACTAAGTGACCCACATCCGTTACGTTCATCACGTGTTTGAGCGGATAACGCAAACGAATGGTTCTTCCCAATAAATCTTCAAAAATATAGGTGCGCATATTGCCGATGTGGGCAAAGTTATACACCGTAGGTCCGCAGCAGTACATCGTCACTTGAGCGGAGTTTAAAGGAGCAAATTCTACTTTTTGTCTGCTTTCACTGTTATAAAGCTGCATTTTCTTTAGCCTCTCTGAGCAAATTGTTATATTGTTCTACAATCGTTTGGAAAAAAAGGTTGCAGGTGGGTTGACCGATTTCGTTGGCGGCTTGTTCGGACAAGATACAGCTGACTTCAATGTCCGAAAGCGGATTGACCGCTCCAACGCTGGCAATAGAATAAGTAAATCCGGCAGGACGATACGTGCGCAGAGCTTTCTTATACGCAGCGTCTAAGGCTTTTTGAAACAATGCCATATTTTTGGAATTGGCCGCACTGCCCAGTTTTACCCGTTTTGCCGCGGCAACAACCGTTACATCCGTGTAGCGACCGTAAGAAGCGGCAATTTCTTCGGAAGTAAAATCTTCATCTTCGCCGGGCAAAACCTCTTGTCCGTTTTCGCCAGCTTGTGCATTTCCTTCTACCAACACACTGGGATCTGGCAAAGAACCGATAAAATCTTCATTGGCGGCAAGAGTATCCGTCGGCAAAATAACCGGATTTTCATAAGCAGAATAATCAATACCGGTAAATTTTTTACGCGCCGTATAATCTACACTGCTACAAGCACCTAAAAATAAAATCAAAGACAAACAAAACAAGACAGACTTCTTCATTTCTTATTCTCCCAGTTTCAAGCTGACCACTGCATGGCACATGGCCGCTTCTCCACGGCCGATTTCACCCACATGCTCATGGCTTTTAGACTTAAAACTTACATTTTTTTCATCTATTTCAAAAACTTTCGCCAAAGACTTGCGCACTAAATCATAATGCGGACTGATTTTGGGCTCTTGCGTAACCAAAGTGGCATCAATATGCTCCAAACGCGCCGGATATTGGCGCACCATTTGCAAAACTTTTTTGGCAATATCTTTACTGTCTATGCCTTCTATGGTTGGATCGGAAGGAGGAAATAATAAACCGATTTCTCCCAAACACAAAGCGCCTAAAATAGCATCACAAATAGCATGAAGAACCACATCTCCGTCACTATGCCCCAAAAAACCTTTGCTATGCTCAATTTCTACTCCGCCGATAATAAATTTACGTCCTTCCACCATGCGGTGCAAATCAAAACCAAAACCGGTACGCATCTGAGTCCCTCCTTCTAAAAAGGCCTCCGCCATTACTAAATCTTCAGGTGTTGTAATTTTTAAATTCTTATAATCAGATTCTTCTATTTTTACGCTTACGCCCAATCGTTCTACCAATTGTGACTCGTCCGTCGCGTCTTGAAAATGACCAAAGCGCTCCAAGGCTTTGCGCAATACGTTGGCGCGGTAACATTGCGGTGTTTGTGCCGCCCATAAAGAAGACCGTTCCAACGTTTGCTGCACTTGACCGTGACGTACCTGCTTGACCGTATCTTTTACAGGAGTAGCCAGTACGGCCGCTTCTTCCCAGAAACCTCTTAACAAGCATCTTTGAGCCGCTAACGGGCTTACCAAAGGTCTGGCTCCGTCATGTACGGCAATGGCTTGAATTTTAGGGTCCAAAGCAGCTACCCCGCTCATTACGGAAGCCAAACGGGTTTGCCCCGGCAGAGCATAAATCAAATCGGAAAAATATTTTTTGAGTACTTCGCGGTTTTCAGCAGAAGTTACCACGACAATTTGTTTGATAAAGGGGATTTTTTTAAAGGCTTCCACCGAGCGTACCAAAACGGGCTTGCCCGCCAAAGGCAACAGCTGCTTGGGGCGGCCCATTCTTTTGCCAAGCCCACCCGCTACAATAACGGCTCCTGCGTATGTTAGTTTTTCTTCCATACTACTTTACTTTGGCAAAAATCATACGGCCGGAAGAAGTTTGCAAAATGGAATAAACGGATACTTCCGTGCGTTTGCCGATATGCTTACGTCCGTCCTCCACCACCACCATGGTGCCATCATCTAAATAACCGATACCTTGCTCTTTTTCTTTCCCGTCTTTCATGATAAACAAAGACATGGTTTCTCCCGGTAAAACGACCGGTTTTAAGGCGGTAGCCAAATCAGCAATATTCAGAACCACCACATCATACAAAGAACCGATTTTGTTGGCATTAAAGTCCAAGGTTACCACCTCGGCATCTAAGCTTTTGGCCAACTTAATAATTCTTTCCGTATCATCTTCCGCTTTCGGCGTTTTAGAGGTTACGCGCACCGTAATCTCTTTCATTTCTTGCAATCTGGTGGCTACATCTAAACCGCGGCGTCCTTTGGCTCTTTCCAAAGGATCTTTGGAAGATGCCATTTTGTTAAGCTGTTCCAATACAAAAACAGGCAATACGATAATGCCGGAGAGGAAATTGATTTCACACAAATCTACAATACGTCCGTCCATCAAAGCACTCTCATCGGCAATTTTTAAATGACGGCCTTTGTAAGAAAGACCCTCTAAGTCGCGAGATTTAAACAAGCAGGCCAAAACACCAAAGATAATGAGCCCTATTTCTGTATAGCGGCTATAATCCTGCCACCAAGAGTCCGAGCCGGCAGAGAAGTTCAACACGGCATATTCCGTGAATACAAATAACAAATATCCCAACAAAAAGCCCGAACAGGCAATCATGATTTTAATCAAACGTAAACGTTTAAAAACGGCCTCGGCAATAATCACAATCAAAGCACACAGCAAACCGCCCACCAAATAGACGGGATCTTTATCAATAAAGTCATACGTCAAAAACGGAAATGCTATCAGCGTCGAAAAACGAAAAATCCAAATAGGCATTCTGCCCTCCATTGCTCGGCAACCAAGGCCACCAAGCCACATAAAATAAAGTATGTATATATTTTATCATTCTGCGGGCTATTTGTCAGAAGAGTATTTAAAAAACAGAGCAGCCCGTAAATTTGATATCATATACGTATGATTTTAGAAGGAAGAACTTTTGCCGCCCAATTGCGTGCCCCCTTAGCCCAAAGAGCCCAACAGGTACAGAAAAAATTAGGAAGACCTATTTCTTTATGTGCCATCGGATCTACTGAGGACTATGGGGCGTATGTGTATCTTAAAAAAGAGGTACAGGCCGCCGAAAAATTAGGCGTTGTGGCAAAAGTACACGAAGTAAATAACCATACCCCCGTATCTGATTTTTTAGATTTATTAAAACAAGCTTCTTCCAATCGCGATGTAGATGCTATTTTGATTCCCCGTCCTTTACCGGACGCCTTGGCTGAAAGCGGATACGCCCAATTTATTGCTCCTGAAAAAGATATTGACGGTATGTCTAATATCTCTTTGGGTAATTTATTTTTGTGCAAAACGTGGGAAGAAATTAAAAAACTAAATACTTTTGTTCCCTGCACCGCCATGGCGGTTATCCGCTTATTAGATTTTCATCAAATAGATCCTCAAGGCATGGAGGCGGCCGTGATCGGGCGTTCTTCCACGGTGGGGCGTCCTTTGGCACATTTGCTTAGTTGCCGAAACGCAACCGTGAAAACCTGCCATACTTTTACAAAAGATTTGAAAGTTTCTTTGCAAAACACACAGCTGATTTGCAGCGCTGCCGGACAAGCGGAACTATTAACTCCACAAAATACACCAGCAGGCAGCATTGTCATAGACATCGCCACCAATTTAGATAAAGAAGGAAATTTGTGCGGAGACTGCAAAACTGAACTTTTGCTACAACACGGATGCCGCGTATCCCCCGTACCCGGCGGAGTAGGGCCGGTAACGCTTGCATGTCTGCTGGAAAACATTATATTATCAGGAGAGAAGAAAATCTAAGGAGCTTTTATGAAAAACTTAATTCATTTTTTATTATGCGCCGTTATTTGCTTGGGTTTGACCGCCTGTGCCGGCAGTTCTAAAAAACAAGATGAAAATTATAACCGCAAAAAAATTTATCTGACAGAAGAAGATTATCTGGAAGATTTGGATAAACAAGCTTACGCAGAGCGCCGCGAAGCTAAACCGAACACGGAATCTAATTATATTTTTGAAATACAGCCCGAAACACAAAAGAACGTGTATTTCTTTGATGAGAGAACCCAACCCATGGTCCCCGGTGAACCCAGCGAGCGCGAATACAAAAACACAAAACGCTTATGGGAAAGGCCGCGTCGCTATTCTCCGGATGAATATTATGGGGGACAAGCAGCTGCTGCCGCTCCTGCCAACACGGAAGATACCTCTTCCTACGACAGCTACTCAAGCGACGGATTTGACTACTAATCTTTTATTGACAAAAAACCCGCTCTTTTACAGAGCGGGTTTTTTATACTTGTGGGAAACGGGTCTTTTTGGATAGTTTGAGCGGTGTGTATTTTTCTATTAAATCTTTAGGCAGCCTCTCTTTTTGTTGCAAAAACAAATTGGGACAATCGGTAAAAATACCATCCACTCCTATACGTTCCAAAGAGCGCATGGTATATTGGTCATTGACGGTATAAACAAACACTTCCCGCCCTTCACTATGGCAAATATCCACAATTTCTTTGGTAATGCGCGTTTTGTTCATATGCACGCTACAAGCATCTAAATTGCGTGCTTTTTGCGGTTCAAACAAACGGGTCAATATACTGATTTGCGCCGCCGGAGCTATTTTGCGCAAGCGTTGCAATGTAAGGTAATCAAAGCTGGAAAAGAAAATTTTTGTCAGCGCTTCGGGACCGAATAAATTTAATTGTTTCCATAAAACTTCTTCAATTCCGGGATAGACATTGTCATCATTTTTAATTTCAATATTCAACAGTTCTAGCTCTTCCACCACAATAGGCAAAACTTCGTGCAACAAGGGAGGACGCTCATTAATAGACGGGTCAAAAGAATGCACCAAACGGCACTGGTTTAAATCTTTCAGCGTCACATCTTTAATATCGCGCATACACGTGGTATCGGAAGATAAGTTGTAATCATGATGCAGCACCAGTTGTCCGTCTTTGGTTAAATGGACATCTAACTCATAACAAGTACAGCCCATTTCTCTGGCTTTGGCAAAAGCCGCCAAAGAATTACCCGGAGCAAAAGCGCTGGCGCCTCTATGTGCAAAAATTCTCATAAACTCATTGTAACAAAAAAAGCACAAGATGTTTATCTTGTGCTTTTTTCTTTTTAAAATTCTGCTATTTCAATTCAGAAGTACAATGCGCACAGCGGGTGGCTTCTAAAGCGATTTCGCTGCAGCAGTACGGGCATTTTTTGGTGGTTACCGGAGCGGGGGCTTCTTCTTTGGGGGCATTCAATTTGTTGATCATTTTAATCAAGAAAAAAATACAAGCAGCTACAATTAAAAAGCTAATCACAGAGTTTAAACAATTTCCGATATTAAGCGTGGTGGCTCCGGCGGCTTGAGCAGCAGACAAAGAAGCATACGGCCCTTCGGTAGCACCCTGTTTAAGCACCACAAACCAGTTAGAAAAATCTACCTTTCCGAGTAACAAACCCAAAGGCGGCATCAAAATATCAGCTACCATGGAATTTACAATTTTGGTAAAAGCACCACCGATAATGATACCGACAGCCATATCAATAACATTGCCGCGCATCACAAATTTCTTGAACTCACCTAACACATTTTTAATCATTTTTTTCTCCTTTTTGTTAGTCCGACCGCTTGAAATAACGGTGCGTACAAATCATTTTCCGGCGGATAGATAATTTCCGACGGGTTTGTTTTTACTACAAATCGAACAGGGGCTTCCTCTATTACACAAAGAGGTCTTTGCTCTTTTCTTTCCCCCATAGTTACCGAGGCCGCTGCGGCCAAGGCATCTGCCAGATTTACTTGCGTTACCGACAGAGGCTTTCCAAAAATATCCTTTTTTCCTCTTTCATCACGGACTCCTTGAAATCCGCTGTAGGCACAAGCGGCCCCTATCACTCCGGCACGAAGAGGCAATATCATGCTATCGGTAATAATAACACCTAATTTTTTAAGACCGTATTTTTTACAAAGAGCTGCGCGTATTTCATCGGCACAAGCATATAAATCTTTTGGCAACAGAAGCAGTTTTCCATAAGCATTGGACTCATCTATACCGGCATTGGTCATCACCATACCTGATTTAATGCTCAAATAAGCCAACTTTGTTTTCAGACAAGCCACACTTTCTTGACGAATCAATGCTTCTTTTTGCCGAGCGCTTTTATAAGGAACAGACAGCCCTTTCCACAAACTGATTAGCTTAGAAGAAATCACTAAAATATCTTTTTCTTTTAATTTCGGCACATAACCGGCAATAAAAGAAATAAGATCTTCTTTCTCCTTAAAAATTCTGGTGCGGCAGGGTGTTATTTTCATACGTCAAAAGGCCCTACAAAAGCCATAAAAGCTTGATTGGCCAAAAACATTCCTTCAAAAGTTAATTTTAGTAAATCACCTTCCAAGCTCACAAGTCCACGTTTACAAATATCTTCTATTTCAGCAGCAAAAAGAGTCTTTTGAGACGGGCTTAGCTTTACCCCGCCCAACATTCTTAACCCCAGCATAATTTGTTCGCCTTCTTTGGCCTTTCCCGTTAATTTTTCCGAAAACTCTACCGCAGACACTCCATAACGCATGCGACGTAAATATTCCGCTAAATCAGCGGTGTTGCTTCTTCGCTCTCCTTTTTGAAAAGAGGCCGCCGCAGAGCCCAACCCCAAATATTCTTTATTTTGCCAGTAGGACAGGTTGTGCTTGCTTTCATAGCCGCTGCGGGCAAAATTAGAAATTTCATAATGTACAAATCCGGCGTCTTTCAATACAAAATGAATTTGCTCTAATTCTCTTCTTAAAAACACGTCATCGGTTTGAATTCCCTGACGGTAAAAAGGGGTCCCTTCTTCTACTTGCAAGCCATATACCGAAAGATGCTGAGGATCCAAAGCCAATACTTTTTTCAAACCTTGCAAAAAATCTTCTTCACTTTGATTGGGCAGCCCAGCAATCAAATCAATACTAATATTCTCAAATCCTGCTTTGCGGGCTTGTTCATAAGCTGATAAAAAAGTTTTTGTATCATGGACGCGCCCGATATATCTAAGCACTTCATCGTTCATGCTTTGAAGACCCAAACTTAAACGATTGACACCCCTTTGTTTAAGTAGTTTTAATTTTTCCAAAGAGAGGCTTTCCGGATTGGCTTCTATCGTACTTTCTGCAAATGTATTGATTGGGGCAAAACGACGGCTGATAATCTCACACAAAACATCTAACTGATTAACCGACAAAATACTGGGGGTACCCCCACCGATATAAAGCGTATTAAAAGATTGATGAGGGAAAAAAGAAGCTTCCCTATCCAAACAACACAGGTAAGAATCAATCAAATCTTCTTTGCAAGCAAAAGAAGCAAAATCACAATAGTGACACTTTTGGCGACAAAAAGGAACATGGATATATAATCCGCTCATACCTTACGTTCTGCCTCATGACGCAAATAAGCAAAGATAAAAGGGTCCAAATCTCCGTCCATAACACCTGTAATATTGGCACTTTCATAATTACTGCGCAAATCTTTGACCAATTGATACGGCATAAATACATAAGAGCGGATCTGATGTCCCCACGCAATTTCCCCTTTCTGCCCATATCGCCTTTCTGCTTCGGCACGTTTTTTATCCAACTCCATCTCATACAAACGTGCTTTCAACATTTTCATAGCGGTTTGGCGGTTTTGCAATTGGCTGCGTTCAATGCGGCAAGAAACCACGATACCTGTGGGTTTATGCAGTAAACGAACGGCACTTTCCACTTTGTTTACGTTTTGACCGCCGTGTCCGCCAGCGCGGCTGGTTTCCAACTCAATATCTTTTTCGGGAATCTCAATATTAATCTCTTCCTCAATATCAGGCAACACATCTACCGAAGCAAAAGAGGTATGACGGCGCGCATTGGCATCAAAAGGAGAAACGCGCACTAAACGGTGCACTCCGTTTTCGCCTTTTAAATAACCGTAAGCATAAGGGCCCTCCACAATAATGGAAGCGTTTTTTATGCCGGCTTCTTCCCCCGGCAAAGCATCTGTAATTGATACTTTCATATTGTGTTGTTCAGCCCAACGAGTGTACATACGCAAGAGCATCTGTGCCCAATCACAAGACTCCGTGCCGCCTGCTCCGGCATGAATGGTCAAAATAGCACGCAATTTATCGTGTGGATGAGACAAGGTAATTTCAAACTCTTTTTTTTCAACTTGTTTTTCCAACTCTTGCAAAGACTCATTTAATCCGGATAATTCTTTTTCGTCCTGCATTTCACGAGCCAAATCATATAAAGTTTGGTTATCTTCCAATTGTTTTTGCAAACTTTTGTAAGTTTCAATAGAATTTTTTAGTCCGTCTATCTTTTGGGTAACCGTCTTTGCCTTTTGATTATCATTCCAAAAATTGGGATCCGCGGCCAAAGCTTCCTGCTCGGCCAATTCCTTTTCTTTTACGGGAATATTTTCCATTTGCCCGATTTTTTTCACTCGCTCCGTCAGGGCAAAAAGCATATTTTCTATATCTTTAAATTCAATATTATTCATAAGAAAAAACCACTACCGAAAGTAAAATAGTAAAATAAATAGCCGCACATACCCAAGCAAACCAATCTCCCCAACGGCCATAAAAGGTATTATCATTATTCAGCGCAAGCGCTACATCTGCCAAGAGGATATCTTTGGTATTTAGTTCTGCACGGGACAAAATTTCTCCTTTAGCGGAAATAACGGCAGAAATACCCGTATTAGCCGCACGCAATACAGGGCGGCCTAACTCCGCCGCACGCAATACGGAAACCGCCAAATGCTGATACGGAGCATCCGTATCAAAAAACCAAGCATCGTTGGTAATGTTGACAAAAAACTTTGCTCCATTGCGGGCCTGTCCTCTCCAACGGGAAGAAAAAACAGATTCATAACATATAGTACTACCGAAGGGGACCTGTGAAACTTGCAAAAGAGGCTGCTCCCACTTTCCGGCGGAAAAACCGCCCAAAGCACCCAAAACTTCTACTTGAGGTAATAATTCTTGTAACGTGTTTTGTAAAGGAATATACTCTCCAAAAGGGACCAAGTGTACTTTATCATAGAAAGAAACTTCTTCCCCCTGAGCAGAAAACAAAAAAGCACTTACATACTGTTGGTTTTCTTCGGAACGATTACTGCCCACCAATTGCCAAGCTCCCGAAAACTGGGCCAATTCCTTAAACAAAGAAAAATAAGGCTCTTCTTGTACCGGTCCGGGGCTTACGCTCTCCGGCCAAACGGTAAGCATCAAGTTTTTCCCTTCCAGTTCTGCCCCCATTTGGGCAATCGTATCTAAAATTTCTTGTTCATATTCGGCTGACCATTTTTTGTACTGGTCAATATTAGGCTGCATCACCACCGCTTGCAGACGCAATAGAGAGCGAGGCTCCGGACGAGAGAGCACGTAAGACCCATATCCATACGTGCCCAAAAAGACTGCCGCCGCTAAAAACATTTGAAAAACGGCCCGTTTAAAAGACGGTATGGCAAAAGCATAACCAATGCTAATAGAACAAAAAGCGATTAAAGCACTGATACCCGTTGTACCGGTAAAAGAGGCCAGCTGAATAACAGGCGTTACATTCCACTGAGAATAGCCTAAAGAAAACCACGGAAAGCCCAAGGCATACGTAGCCAACATTTCATGGGCCCACTCCAACGCAGCCCACCCAAGCGCCGCCATAAAAGCAAAAGCCCCATTGAGTTTCTTTAAATAAAAACAACTTGCGCCAAAGACGGCAAACTGAATAGCCATTAAAGCGCTTAAACCTATCCAACAAAATATTCCCAACCAAACACTTAAACCGCCACCATCTACACAGGTAATATAGATCCAGCGATACAACCCCGCATAAACCAAGATACCCGTTACCCAAGAGTAAGAAAAACAACTCCAAAACCCTTTTAAACGCAACAAAGCACACACAAACGGTGCCAAGGCCAACCAAGCTAATAAACTATGCGACTCTTGCGGATAGGAATATTTAAATAAGAGAGCAGAACCGATCGCACAAATGGACAAAAAAGATATATGCAAAATTGTTTTTCCCATAAATGCCAAAAAAGCCAAAAAACGGGAGGGCTCTTTTTCGGCTTTTTGTTCATTTAAAAAAGGACGGCGAATCGGACTCATTGACCAACCTAATAAGCGATTTTACAAATATTTTGCTGACAAACCGCTTTGGCAGAAGCAGAACATTCCTTCTCTGCTGAAGCCACGGAAGGACAAGAGGTCGCTTGCGCAAACACAGGCTCCATCAAACGGGAAAATTCCAAAGATAAAGAAGAATTAATAGCAGTTACACCTTCCGGTCCTCTTAAACAACCGCAAGGATCTTTATCCACGATAATACAATCTTCATCAACGTTACAAGAAACAAGTCTTTCTTCTAACTCTGCGCGGCGGCGCGCTTGTTGAGCATTTTGGCGGCGTTTTTCTTTTTTCTGGATTTCTTCTTGACGCTCTGCCACCATTTTTTTGGTTACCAACGGCATCTGCACATCAATCAAACTGCGGCGAGAATAAAAAACCAACGATAGTACAATGGCCGCACCGGCACAAATTAACAAAAGAATCCCTTTTACTTGGTTCATTTTTCAGCTCCACAACATTTTTTATATTTTTTACCGCTGCCGCACGGGCAAGGGTCATTGCGTCCGATTTTATGAGAGGACGGAGTTTCTTGATCGGCAGACGATTTCGCAGCATTTTCATTGGTCTGTCTTTTAGCAGAAACGGCCTGACGAACCGGCGGCAACTGTAAGCGGAAAATATATCCCACCATCAAGTCACGCACTTTATTCATCATGGCTGCGTATAATTTATAAGCTTCTTTTTGGTACTCAATCAGCGGATCTTTTTGGGCATAACCGCGCAAACTGACACTGCTCTTTAACTGATCCAACTCATACAAATTTTGCTTCCATGCGTTGTCAATAATTTGGAGCAAAAGCATGCGCTCTAACTCTGGGAAACTGACACCCTGAGAGGCAAAGAAATCCGCTCTTTCATGATAGAGCTTTTCTACAATATTTAAAATTTCACCGGCCAATTCTTCCTGCGTTTTATTCTTTGTATTTTGTTCGTTATATTCAAACGCATACGGAAAAAGAGAACGCAAGGTTATGTTTAAGGTTTCAAAATTACATTTGGCCGGATCACGCGGGAAGAAGTGACTTTCCACAATTTCACCTACCACCTCTTCAATCATGCGCAAAACGGTGGTTGTCATGTCTTCTCCGTCTAAAATAGCATTACGTAAGCCATAAATAGCGGTGCGCTGTTGGTTCATTACTTTGTCATAATCTAATAAATGTTTACGAATGTCAAAGTTATGTCCCTCCACCATACGCTGGGCTCCTTCAATTTGGCGACTCATAAGACGAGATTCTATGGCTTCTCCTTCTTTCATGCCCAATGTACTTAAAATAGAGCTGATTTTGACGGTATTGGCAAACAAACGCATCAATTCATCTTCTAAAGAAATGTAAAAACGGGAGCAACCCGGATCACCCTGACGGGCACAACGGCCGCGCAGCTGATTGTCAATGCGGCGGCTTTCGTGTCTTTCGGTACCAATTACATGCAAACCGCCTTGAGCCACTACATATTCCTGTTCAGACTTTTCTGCCGGGCTTCCACCCAACACAATATCGGTACCGCGACCGGCCATATTGGTGGCAATGGTTACAGCACCCTTTCTGCCGGCTTGGCTGATAATTTGGGCTTCCATTTCATGGTATTTGGCATTTAATACTTTATGCGGAATACCTTTGGCGCGCAGCATATGGCCCAGCTTTTCTGATTTCTCAATAGAACGAGTACCCACCAGCACCGGAGCCCCATGCTTCCACAGCTCTTCAATCTCCGCCACAATGGCGTTAAATTTATCTTTTTCCGTTAAGAAAACCAAATCTGGGTAATCTTGTCTTTTGGAAGGGCGATTCGGGCGGATTTCCACCACGTCCAATTTGTAAATCTGCCAAAATTCATTTGCTTCCGTCATGGCGGTACCCGTCATACCGGAAAGTTTTTGATACAACTTGAAGAAATTTTGGAAAGTAATGGTAGCCAAGGTTTGGTTTTCTTCTTTGATTTGCAAGCCTTCTTTCGCCTCTACAGCTTGGTGCAAACCATCACTCCAACGGCGTCCCGGCATCAGACGGCCCGTAAATTCGTCCACAATGACCACCTCGCCGTCTTTGACCACATAATCTACATCTTTTTCGTATAAATGGTGCGCACGCAAGGCTTGATTGATATGATGTACCCACTCAGATTGCACATCATCATATAAGTTGGTTACATTTAAGAAATTTTCCGCCTTGGCAATACCGGCCTCCGTTAATGTAGCGGTATGATTTTTTTCATCAACAATAGCATCATAGCCGGCCGCTAAATCTATTTGTTCGTATTTTGCTTTTACTTCGTCACTTTCAGTAATTAAACGCACTTTTAAGGCAGGGATCAAACGATTGACGATATAATATTTATCCGTACTTTGTTCAGACGGACCGGAGATGATTAAAGGCGTGCGGGCTTCATCAATCAAAATAGAGTCCACTTCGTCCACAATACAATAATTTAACGGACGCAATACTCTTTCTTCTTTGGTAATGACCATGTTGTCGCGCAGATAATCAAAACCTAACTCGTTGTTGGTAACATAGGTAATATCTTTGGCATACATTTCGCGACGTTCGTGATTAGGCATATCATGCTTAATATAACCTACCGTCAAACCCAAAAACTCATGAATGGGGCCCATCCACTGGCGGTCACGACGGGCCAAATAGTCGTTGACGGTTACTACATGCACCCCTTTTCCCGTCAATGCGTTTAAGTAAGAGGGTAGCACTGCCACCAAAGTTTTACCTTCACCGGTACCCATTTCGGCTATCTTTCCCTGATGAAGAACAATACCGCCTAAAAATTGTACGTCATACGGTCTAAGGCCAATCACACGCTTGGCGGCTTCTCGCACAACGGCAAAAGCTTCCGACAAAATATCATCTAAAGTTTGACCTTGAGCCAATCTGTTTTTAAATTCCTGTGTTTTTTCTTTTAATTGTTCGTCGCTTAGAGCTTCTATTTCTGCGGAAAAAGCATTTGCTTTGTCCACATAATGTTGAATTTTTTTAAGATCTCTCTCGCTCTTAGTACCAAACACTTTATCAATTACTAATCTAATCATAAAAATTCCTTAAAAAATAAAAAATATATTCTTAGAAAACACTACTCTTACATTAAATCAATTTATGCCGATCTGCTGCAACCTTTACATGCAAAATCTGGCCGTATAAAGCCAGATTTGCAATAGATTGAGACCAAAAATTATTGGGCAGCGGTTTTTTGGGGGTTAGATTTTACTTGAGGTTTAGCCTGCAAGGTCTTTTCTTGCTTTGCTTCGTAGGCAGTTTTGATATCTACAAAATAGACTCTGGCGCTGTCTTGTATTTTCTGTTTGCGATTTTTCTTCAAAACATTTATCTCTTTCTTGACTTGCTTTATCCTCTTTTCAATCTCTTGAGAAAGCGTATTTTTTTGTTCGGAAGAAAGATTTTTGTTCTTTTTGGCTGCTTTTAAATCTTGTTTATAGCGGTCAATTTGAATTTCTTTCACATCTAACGTGTTTTTATAAATATCTTTCACCAATTTTAAGAGTTTTTCTTGCGTTTTCTCTTCCAAAGCATTTAAATCTGCACCGGACACCAACTGCAAGGTGCGAGCAGATTCATATTCCTCTTTAATGCTCTGTAAAATAATAGAGTTATCAAAATTTTTTACCAAAGCAATCAATTCCACTTCATTTTCTTCCGTTTTAGGAGCAGAATAAGCCAAGGACACTTTATACAACAAATCACCATATTGCTGATTTAAAGAAGCTTTTTGCAAAGCGGCGGGGTTGTATTGTTTAAAAGCATTCAAAACATCTTCTCGCCCCATTTTAGCAACTTCTTGCGCACTCAAAGCACAGGTCATAAAAAAAAGCACCGAAAAAAGCAAATTCTTGTTCATTTTTTCCTCCTAAAATCTTTACTCACATTGTGCTATTTATTTTAGTAATAGTCAAGTCTTCCGTATTTATGCAAAACAAAACCCGCCGTAAAGGCGGGTTTAAAATTTTCTTTATTAACGGGCAGCCGTTCGGAAGAAGTTTCCCCTAGAGCTACGCGCTAAACGGGGCATACCCGTCATTTTATCTGCTTGTACAACCACGTCTTTTGTATTGGACTTAATGGTATTTTCGGCTGCGCCAAAAATATCTCCTTCTTTAATAACACCCAATTTTCCGTGGCTGTTAATTTGCACTTCCAATTTCAAATCCCCTTCCAATGTAGAAGCCAGCAGATCATCTTCTCCCAGTTGAAACTCCAACGGGAACTTCGGGTTCACAACCCGCTTAATGGCCACCGGCACATCGGCAGCATTCTTAACAATAATTGCACACGAGTTATTGTCTGCTTCGGCTACTTTGGCCAAGCGAGCTGGCACGGTTACCGTACCCGTTACATGAAAACGAGCTTCACGCACCTTACGCATTGCACAAAAAACGCAGGCAACCACGCTTACTAAAGTGATGAGGATTAAAATCTTTTTCATAACTATATTGTATCTTTTTCCAAAGATACAACGCAAGACAAGGTCTTATTGTTTAAAGAAACCCCACAGATTTTGGTTATACACCCAACCGCGGCATTTGCCTTCTTTGGCATTTTCCGGGGAGTCTTCCACTTCAATCCAAGAGCCTTTTTTGGACAAATATTTAAAGGTATAGCCTTTTTCCACAGTGCAAACAATTTCATTGCTTACGCCGGGGCCTTTGCGGACGTTTAAATCTACTTTGGCAGACATGGCACCGTTGGGGCTTAAAAGAGAAGCAGAAATCCAACCGTTAAAACCTTCAAAATCTTTTATCAATACCCATTGTTTATCATCACTGGTTTTTTCCATAATAACCGGCGTATATTTCCAGGCATACCATTTTACGGCACATTTGCTACCGGCACAGGTGCGGACATTGGCTTTAGCCGTATTAACGCTGGCATATTTTTGAGCAAAAACCGGCGCGCAAACAAAACAAAGCAACAAAGCAATAGCTGTCATTTTTTTCATAGCAAAATCTTCTCCTTTAAATAAGTACATCTCTCTGCAACAAAAAGTATAGCAAATATTAGGCCTGTTTTTGCAACAGCTATCCGATACCCCCCGAAACTAAAAGAAAAAAGATATAATAAAGAAAACTTTGATTTGGAGAATTTAGCATGAAAGAACAAGTAGAAGCAGTGATTGAACAAATCCGTCCCATTTTGCAATCTGACGGTGGCGATATCCAATTGATTGGCGTTGATGAAAAAACCGGTATCGTGACCGTAGGCTTGCGCGGCCGCTGTGGCGGATGCCCGGCTGCCCAAATGACGCTTAAAGCTGTGGTGGAACGTAAAATTAAAGAAGTGGTCCCCGGCGTAACTGCTGTTGAACGTGTATAATGTTCAAAGCTGATTTGCACACGCATTCTTTTTACTCAGACGGCACCTCTTCTCCCGAAGAGGTGTCTTATGAGGCATGGAAAGCCGGAGTCAAAATATTTGCTTTGGCTGATCATGATACCACCGACGGTGTATTAGCCGCCAAAGAAGCATGTACAAAAAGAAATTTAGATTTTGTCCCCGCCGTAGAAATCAGCACCTGCGAGCATGATCACCTTCATTTTTTAGGCTATAACATTGATTTAAATAATCAAGAATTTCAAAACTTTTTATTTCAAAACAGACAAAACCGGCTTAATCGCATCCGACAAATTATCAGCCAAATTGCAGCCAGCGGGGTAGATTTAACCGAGGAAGATGTTTTTTCTTTGGCTTCATATACAGTATCAAGAGCGCACGTGGCAGATGCTTTAAAAAAGAAAAAAATCGTTTCCTCCCGCCAAGAAGGTTTTCGCAAATTTTTAATTCCCGGTCAGGTGGGCTACGTTCCCTCTGCAGGAGTAAGCGTGATAGAGGCTATTTGCCAAATTAAAAAAGCCGGCGGTTTGGCCGTCATGGCACACCCGGGATTAGTACAAGATGTTTGGAATTTTCCGGCGTGGAAAGAAGCCGGTTTGGACGGATTAGAGGTTTTTTATCCTTCTCATAGCTACACATTAAAACAAGAGCTACTCAAAATTGCCCGAAAATATGATTTATTCGCCACGGGCGGCTCTGATTATCACGGTCCTCATGCCGGCAGAATATCTTCTTTGGGGGTTAATATCCCTATTCCTTATTCAGACAGATTGCTGCGAAAACTTTTAAATAAATAAACCCCAGTTTCTGCTGGGGTTTATTTTTACAAATTATTTTCTTTTTTTGTTTTTCTTCGTTTTGTTTTTCTTATACGAAGAATCCACATCTTTTTTTCTGATGTTATCCGTTTCTTCTTCCACCGTTTCTTTCGTTTCCAAAGAACCGCTGCTGATCGCTTTTCCGAAACCGAACAAATATAAGGAAAGCAATGTCGGAATAATAAACGGTGCCCATGCAAAGGCGGATGACCCTGTAGCGAACAAATCTAATGTCAGTCCAAAAACCGTACTGATGGCAAAGGAAACCAAAGAAGCACCGGATAACAAGGCAGACACAGCATCAGACACATGACGAGTGCGGTCAGTAACATATCCGCCCACAATAGGGGATATGTTTGTTAACCCTAATGCCAAGGTAACCACACCGGCCACTTGCAAAGGCCAGCTGGGCATATTTAGTAACAAAATACCCAAACCCACAGATCCGATGCTTACTTTCAACAGATCTCCGCCATTCATTCTCTTAATAGGCAAACCAAGGAAATTATCCTTTTTCATCAAACGGGTACCTGCAATACGTCCAAGAATGATAGGCACCGTAAAGTACAGCATAGAATAACCCAACCAAGAATGTGCCATAATATCAATCATCTTTCCCACGCTGGTCACATTATCGGCATACAAAGCGGTAAGATTGAAAGCATCAAAATGATCTTTCATCAAGTTGTTCACATACATACCGAAAATACTCATGTTTGCGCCGTGGAAAGCAGTGGCAAAAACACCGCGACGAATGAGTTTGTTGTACTGCTTTTTACCGGAAAATTCCTGGAACATCTTTTTGAAAGACAGCGCCTCTTTCGGACTGACTACTTCTGTTTCTGACAAAGTTTGCTCATGCATTTTAAACAAGTTATACATGCTGGCAATAGCAATACTTCCTACCGTGTAAATCGGGAAGAAAATAGTCCAGTCCCACTGAGTACCGATCATCATAGCCACCGCCATAGCAATCGGAGGAACCACATAGTTAGACACGTTGCCGATGGTTTGTTTAAATACGCTTAAAGTGCCCAAGCGGCTTTGGTATTCTCCGCGGTGACTCACAGCCATCAAAGTAGGCTTCATAGATACATCTAAGAAAGCACCCGAAACACCCAAGAGCAAGAAAGAGCTGATTAACAAATATTTCTTATAAATTTCAGCTTCTCCCAACATACCGCCCATTCCGCCGGCAAGCCACGGAAGAACGAAAGCCAACACCGCAGAAATTAAACCGATATTGGTGGTAATCAAGCGGCCTCTTCTTTCGTTGTATCCTCCGTCTTTAGTAAAGCTCCATCTGTTTTGCCATACCCCTGCAAACAAACTCACAATACCCATGGCTACAGAAGAAACACCGCCCATCAGGTACATTTCCATGTTTGACATTACAAAAGATTCTTTGGCAAAAGTGGAAATAACGGTTGTCACGTTACCCATACCGGCCAACAGATACAAACCGAACATCGGCCAAATACGGTTGTTAATCATCAATAACCCTTCTGCCACTTTCTTCATACCAAAACCGGTGGTACGTACCTGACGGCCCACCACTTCCAAAGGAATGTCAGAACGAATCAAAATTTGTTTGCCGGTCGTATTTCCTACATCAGATACCGTGGTTTCCCAAAGGAACATTTCCCCTTTCTTGCTGCCGGGTTGAGAGATAATATAGTAATACTGATTATCTCTTACTTTCATTTTTTCCGGACGATCAATCGCCACCGTACCGATCAATTGATTTTGCTTGTTGAAAACAGGCACATGTAAAATACTGCTATTTTCAAAGGACAAAGCAACATTGTTTAACACAATGGCCCGTACATTTTGAGGCAAAGAAGATTTGCCTACATTGTCTTCAATTTTTTGTTGATAAATTCTAACGAAATTTTTGTCTTTATTGAAAATTTCCAAATCATCGCCATAAGTGTCTATATATTCTTGAAGCGCTTGACGGCGAGATTCCGCCAACAAAGCTTCCGTTTCTTTGGTATATTTATTGGCCGTTTGGTTGGTTTCTAATCTGTCAATTAACGGGTTACGGAAAACAATACCTAAGGAATAAGCACCACCCAAATCATCCCACAACACTTGACGGATTTGGTCTTCCAGAGAGATTTCTTTAATCTTGTTATAGCGACCTAAAAGACGGTTAGCAAAGTTCTTAACTTTTTGAGATACAGAAATCTTGCTTTCAACAGGAGCATTTTCTAATGAAAAACTCTTGAAAGCAAAGAATTTTGAAGCATCTACCCCCGGCATAGCTTCGGCCAAAGCAGATTCTTCTGCTGAAGAAACCGTGCTATGCATTTTGGCTTGATGTTTTAAATAATGAATATTCTTGGAGAACAGCATCGGGGCGATGACGTTTAAGTACGTTCCTTCCGTCAATGTTCTAAGCCCGTTTTGCAGCGTAGCCATCAGCGGAGCGCCCGCCTGTGCCCAGTACATTTTCGTCGCTTCTTTGCCTAACTGATAGTTTAACTCGCGTTGCTGCAACTGCCAAAAATCATACTGATCCTGCGCTCCCACTACACGGCTACCGCGGTTGTTAAGGTTAAATACAATCGGTGCCGTCGTGTGAGACATTACATACTGGTCTACCTGGCGTTGATAGCTGGCGGTTTCTTTCGCATGC
>JAFYXM010000006.1 GCA_017546175.1 Elusimicrobiaceae bacterium | reverse complement strand
GTCTTGACTATTTTTTTTTTTTGATACGATTTTGATACGGGCCGCAGATGGGTTTAAAAAACCTCCTACAGTTTCCCAAAAGCGGCCCGTACAAAGGGTTAACTAACCCGAGGAGATTAAAATGATGAAAAATAACAAAGGATTCACCCTGGTTGAATTATTGGTGGTAGTACTTATCATCGGTATTTTAGCCGCTATGGCCTTACCGGCCTACTTCAAAGCTGTAGAACGCTCCCGCATCGCGGAAGCCGACACCCTCTTGGGCTCTGTAGCTCAAGCTCAACAACGCCGCTACATGAAAAACAATAGCTATGCTAAATTGTTCTCCGGCTTAGATGTATCCCCGACAAACAAAGCTCAAGCGTTTTTCTGTACCAAAGGCCCCGAAAGTGCTACGGCCGCTGCTAATTGTGGCAACGGTTTTGCTGTCACTTTGGATCAAACCAACACCGGTACTGCCGCTTTTGCCACCGGTACCGTAACGGCGGCTCGTTCCGGTAGCACGCAATATACCTATGTATTGTCTCGTACCTATCAAGATCCGACGGTTACTTGTACTATTGGTAGCAGCGCTGAAAATGATAAAGCTATCTGCGCTGAATACTGTGGTGTAGATTCTGTGACCACCTCTTGTACCAACGATGGTGGTGTGGCCGCTGCTCCTGCTCCGACTGGTAACTAACAGCTAATAATTCTTTACAGAATTTACAACACCCCGCCCCAAAGGCGGGGTATTTTTTTGCATAAAAAACCCCCGAGTTTATCGGGGGTTTTGTCTTTGAAGAAGTTTTAGTCTAAATGTTTAATGCGTCCTGCGTATTTGGCCGCCAAACGGGTGTTGTGCTCGTCTCCGCCTGCGTTACTGCTGCGATAGACGGGTATTTCCAGCCCTTTTTCCGCCATGATTTGAGCCGCGCGGAACAAAATCGCCTGAAAAATACTGACCCCCGCCACGGTGGAAATAGGAGCAACGTCCACTCCTGCCACCTCTAAGGCTGTTTCATTGGCAGAGCAACAGTTGTCTATCACGATATCGCCTACGTCTTTGAGCATTTTGCCGCTGGAATGACGGGAAGAACTGTTTTTATGAGAGCCTGCCGCCGTAATGACAATGGTGGTTACACCGCGCTCTTTGGCATATAGCACCGCATCAATGCCGGCAGGGTTTTTGCCCGAGTTGGAAACCGCAAGCAATACGTCCTGCGGTTGGAACGTATGCTTAGCCATGACGGCTTTGGAGTACCCCTCCAAGCGTTCAAAGGCCGTTCCTGCGTGTGCTCCGCTTTGAAACATAAGTCCGGGGTCCAAAATAGCATCTACCGCGGCAAAACAACCGCTGCGATGAAAAGCATCTATCGTCACGCTGCCGCTATGACCGCAACCGAACGTGTGCAAAATGCCGTCTTTTTCTAAGGAAAGGGCAATGGCTTGGGCGGCCTTTTCCAGTGCGTCTGCCTGTGTTTGTTCAATCTTTTGCAGTAAGTTTTCTACTGCTTGAAAGTAAGGATTTTTAAGAGTATTGTTCATAGCTTTATTATATATAAAAAGACATCTTTTTATCGGGCTAAACCCATATATAGGTGTTGTTAAATAGCTTTTTTCATTTCAATATGGGTTTGACTGGTGGCGGGATTGGAGCGTTGATAGAGCAAATAATCTGTCGCCGGGATAGCTGTCGGTCCGCTTAAAATGTCTTCACAATGGTCAGGTACTGTGGAAACAAACACTTCATTTTTTCCGCTTGAAATATGGTGAGCACGAATTACCGGACACCACCGTTGGGAACTGGTTTTGTCGGGGTTGGGAACGGTATGCTCGTAATAAAAAATATTTCCCTTGCACAAGGCATATTTGGGTAGCCCGACGGGAGTGGGAAAAAGATCCTGCGGCAGGGAAAGCGTTTTGCTTTGTTTTAAGAGGGAATCGTGCCACTCAATAAAATAAGGAGACACATAATCACACCCTTCACAAGGAGCCGGTTTGTGACTGTTGTTTAAGGTGATAAATTGAGTTTTTTCCGTATTGCAGTACAAAGTTAAATTGTAATGCTCTAAATGAGGGTATTCGTATTTTTTTAATTCTTTTTCTATATACTGTTCGTTAGATCCGTTCCATACACCTTGTATAAGAGCAAGCCCCGGTTGTTTGGGGGAAAAACGAAGCAGAATACCCCCGTTTTCTACATATAAATCTCCGTTAGGCACAGGATAAAAATAGATGCCCTCAGATCCATAAGTGAAATCTTCGGCAATCAGCAAACTGCCGTCAGTTTGTGGCAGGCCTTGTGAATAGACTGCCGTTTGACTGCCTACAGAAACTCTATTTACCCTCTCCTGCGCAAAAAGCATGCAGGAGAGGAAAACAAAAATAAATGTCCAAATAATTTTATTCATTTTTTGGTTTGTTCTTGTTGTAAACTTTTTTTCCACTCTTGGTATTCTTTAACAGCTATGTCAGCTTGTTCTTGAGTTAGCTTTTTTCTAACGACCAGTTGATTAGTGATTTGGTCTTTATGCTCACCATCATCAAATTGTTTAGCATAAATGATCCAATCCGTCCCCGGAATTCCCATAGGATTATGAGGATATGTGTGGTTTATGGTAGAAGCATATATCCCACGGGTACGGTTTTTCAAATCGCAAAAGAAAATACCCGATTTCCATTTTGGTTTTCCATCCTGCTTGTAAAATTCACTTCTGTCGTAATAAAGTATATTGTTATCGCAGTAAGAAAAATATTTTTCGGTCATATGATCAATATCAACAGGACATTCTTCCAATGTAAACGGATATTCGGTACCATGGTCAATCCAAGTTACTTGATAATATGAGGATGATTCCCCGCCTAATGTTGAGGGGATAATTTTTTCAGTAAATTTAACAGATTTATCTTTGCCGCAAGAAATAGAATAATTTTTTCCATTATTCGGCTGAACGCGAAATTTATCTAATGTTTGTTTACGAAAATCTAGATATTTTTCACCATCCACCCAAAAATCTATGATTTCCGGTTTAGGTAATGTTTTTGTCGAAGGAATATATAAAAAGAAACTTATAAATTCCATATACAAATATCCGTCAATTATATAATAATTAGTTCCTTCGTTATAAGTAGTAGCTTCGGCTAATATATAAGCTCCGTCTTTATCTTTTTGAGGATAGTAAAAAGGACGAAGACGTGAATAGACAGGAGCTTTAATTTTTTTGTTTTCTCTATCAAACTGATTTAATGGTAAAGGGTCCGCTATGGCGGAGAGAGGAAATATACTTACAAAAAATAGGGCTATGAGTATGTTTTTCATAACCCTATTATAGAATATTCTTTTTGTATCTTTATCGGTTTTTTCTGATTTTATGAGGAGACTTTGTCATCTCTTTTTTCTCCCATATAACGGTAATAGTCCATATCCGGTTCTTTGTCAGGAGTAAATTGCTGCGATAAAGACTCAGTTTTAATCCCTTTATTTTCACCCCAAGCATGATAACCGTCTATAGTAGGAACTTGAATGTTACCCCATGTCCCAGATTCTTGCATCTCGGCATTTCCATCTACTTGTGCAATATGACCGTGTTTGTTTGGGTTTGGATTTTTCCAAACAGCAACTACCGTATCTCCGTTCTTGGCGGCATCGTGCGCAGCCTGATGGTCCAAAAGACCGGTTGGATTGCCTTGTGCATCTGTTTTCTTAGGAAGTTTTTCCCAATTTTCAGGGTTATTATCCATATGATCTTTTATTTGGTTGGCATTTTGGCCGGGTGGCATATAAATACCTTGTTTCAATAATTGATCACGGGTATACATATTACAATAAGATGTTCCCGTGCTTTGCACGTTTTGTAACTCCTCCGCGCTTTTATCCAAAATAGTTTGCCATTGTTTATTAGATAACTCTTGCGGAGTGATTTTACCATCTTGAATATCTTTATTAATTTCCGGCCAAGATTTTTTATCATTTTCTAATTGTTGTTTTTTGGCATTTTCTATTTCTTGCATATTTCTATTATATTCCTTGGGATATTCCCGTTCAAAACGAGCTATTTCTTTTCCAACGGCCTCAGGGGTATGGGGGTATTTCTCTTGGGCAATTTGTTTGTCTGCAATATCTAGGAACTTTTCGTCCGGATATTGATGTCCGATGGGACGGGATTGTTTGTCTTGCAACATTTCCTGCAAGATATTATTTTTTTCTTCTGAATAATCTTTCTTGCCATACATAGCGGTAGAAAACTTATCTTGCATGGTTTGTTGGCGTTCGTGAATTTCTATTTGTTTGAGTCCGTTTTCTAAGTATTGGCGGCGTAAGGGGTGCAGAGTATGCTCTTCATTGGGTGGAAAACGTATCTCCATAGTTTGGTAGAGAGGCTTTTCTTTTGGTTTGGGATAGATAAGCTCTACTTCTTGCTCTTGGTGGTCATAACGGTTATGATGGAGCGGTGATTTGACCATGATGTGTTTGTGCATAATGACTCCTTTTCGGTAAGAATTAAACGGAAGATTGTAGAAAGGATAGAGCGTCAGCGTTAGGAAACGCAACGTACGGGTGGCAACTAAAGCGGTGTAAAACTAAAAATGTAATTTTGCGACAGGAAGGCACTTCTTTTATATTTTCATATTATACTATAAAATAGTTATATTTGTCAAGTGTGTTGATACTAAAAAGGTCTTGACAAATACCCCCAAGGGGTATATAATATAATAAATACCCATAGGGGGTATGAAGGAGGAAAATATGGAAAAATGTTCAAATCCGAAATGCACCTGTGACCCTTGTACCTGCGGCGATAACTGCCAGTGCGATGGTAGTACTTGCAAATGTCCGAAGCCGACAAATAGCAAATAATATAACTAAAAGTCCCCGAGTATGACGCTCGGGGACCTATTTTACAAAAAAGAGGATCTTATGCCCACTCAACACCCTTGTCACAAAGCTGAACTTCCTAGATTAAATAGAATTATCGGTCAGTTGGAAGGTATTAAAAAAATGATAGAAGAGCAGAGATATTGCCCCGAAATTTTAATTCAATTAAAAGCGGTGCGTTCTGCTATTGTGTCTGTGGAAAAAAATATTTTATCCACCCATTTGGAAAAATGCGTGACGGATTCTTTTAAAGATCAAGACCTGGCCAAGGAAAAAATCGCGGAAATTAAAGAGCTTTTTAATAAACTTCAAAATTAAAATAGCAATACGAAAGCATACGTTTTCTAGGTATTTGAATTTGTGCTATTTATCTCCCAAGATAGTGGCCGATATTTTGGAGTACAACAATCCGCGCAATATGACCTTGCAGGAGCTAATGAATTTAGCCGAGGGGGAAAGTGATTTTGAACGGCAGGAAAGGGGGCTGTGGTGCGTGATGAAATTACCTCTCCCTTACGCGTACGGAGAGGGTCCCTGTTTATCAGGCAAAAAACAGGGAATTGTAGATAAAAATTCGTTAGTTTTTTGATTTCGGATTGTATGCACCGTAAAATCCCTCGTCGCAGATATATTGAGGGTATCTTAAAAATTCCCTAAAACTTCTAACAGGGAAAAAAGAGGCCCAAACTGGGAAGAAATACGCCTGATATAAAAAAGGAACTTACCAGGCAAGATGTTAATCTATTCAAAGGCAGGGCCTACCCCATAAGTTCCGTTGATATGGGTATGAATTGCACATACGCAAAGGCCCTAGTGGCGCCATATCTAATCAAAGTATAACAAATATTGAAGCACCACTTCCTATTTTGTATAGTAGGAATATACCCCTTTTTATATAGGAATTTATCATGGATAACGCCACAAAACAAAAACTTTGGAAAACTGCCGACCAACTCCGCTCCAACATGGACGCCGCCGAATATAAACACGTTGTTCTCGGGCTTATTTTCTTAAAATACATTTCCGATTCTTTCTCTTCCTTGCGTACCACCATGCAGGAAGACGAATACTACCGCCAAAACCCGCAATATATGGAAGAAGATATGCGTGCCTATGCCGCCCAGCACAATGCCTTTTGGGTGCCGCAGGAAGCGCGCTGGGAGTTTCTGCGTAACAATGCCCCACAGCCCAACATCGGCAAACTCATTGACGATGCCATGTTATCCATTGAAAAAGAAAACCCAAAACTCAAAAACATTTTGAATAAAAACTACGCGCGCCTTTCCCTGCCGCAAGGCCGCTTGGCAGATTTAATTAATACTATTTCCACCATTGGCTTTGAAGACGGACAAACCGCGCCCGATACGTTGGGCGAAGTGTACGAATACTTTTTAGGTATGTTTGCCGATGCCGAAGGTAAACGCGGCGGTCAGTTCTATACGGCGGCTTCTGTGGTTAAAACCATGGTTGCCATTATGGCCCCGCGAGAAAATACCAAAGTTTATGACCCCTGTTGTGGTTCGGGGGGAATGTTTGTGCAGAGCGGCCGCTTTGTTAAACTTCACCAAGGCACAGGCAACCTGTCTATTTACGGACAGGAAAGCAACCCCACCACGTGGCGTTTGGCGGCGATGAACTTGGCTATTCGTGGAATAGAGTTTGACTTAGGCAAAGAACCGGCCGACACCTTCCATAATGACCAACACCCCAATTTGCGCGCCGATTACATTTTGGCAAACCCACCCTTTAACATTTCCGATTGGGGCGGTGAAAAGTTGGAAAAAGATGCCCGTTGGCAGTATGGTATTCCGCCTGCGGGTAATGCCAACTACGCGTGGATTCAGCACATGCTCGCGCACTTAGCTCCCACAGGGGTCATGGGGACGGTGCTTGCCAACGGCTCTATGAGCACTACCACCGGTGGGGAAGGGGAAATTCGCAAACGCTTGTTGGAAAACGATTTAGTGGAATGTATGGTGGCCTTGCCGGGGCAGTTATTCTTTAATACGCAAATCCCGGTGTGCTTGTGGTTTTTGCGTAAGCAGAAAAAGCGCAAAGGCGAAGTGCTATTTATTGACGCGCGCAACTTAGGTTTTATGGCCGATAGAACACGGCGCGAATTTACAGATGCGGACATTGCCCAAATTGCGGATACTTACCACGCATGGCGCGGTGATGAATTTGCCCCCAAAGGCAAGGAATACGCGGACGTAAAGGGGTTTTGTAAGTCAGCCACACTAGCCGAAATCAAAACCAACGAATATGTATTAACCCCCGGCCGCTATGTAGGCGTAGCCGATACTGCCGAAGATGACGAGGCCTTTGCCGCCAAAATGGCACGGCTAACAAAAGATTTACAAGACCAAATGACTCAAAGTGCAGAGTTAGATGCCCAGATTAAAGAGAATTTGGCAAAATTGGGATGGAGATAGCATGTCTCAAGTTAATATCAAAACTTTTATTGAACAGCAACATTTCAGATACTTCCTGGAAAATGAAATTGGGAAACAATTTATAAGAAATTTGCAAACTATACAAATTTTAAAAAGCGAAAAACCAGATTTTCTCTTGTGTAGTGCCCAAGGGATGGTATATGGTTTTGAAGTAACGACTTTAGATGCTAAAACCTCAAATGAACATTTTTTTAAATCTTTAGATAGCGTTGTAAAAAAATTATTTATAAAAATATCTAATCAGCTAAATAGACAATATTTTGTTAATATTATTTGTCTAGAAAAAAATTGGCATTCAGTTCAATTTAAATCTGCAGATTTAGTACAAAAACTTTTCGAGGTTATTCAAAAAGACGATGGAAAAGAAAGTGATAAAAATTTGACATATAGTTTAGGAGGTATATCTGTTACTGGTAAACATAAAACAACACAGATAACAACAAATGGGGTTCGTTTCCAAATGATTTATTCTGTAAGTGACAAAAATTTTGGAGGGTCTCCCATTTTTGGAAATTCGATACATAATCCCATAGTACAAATACAAGAACTAATTACAAGAAAAAATATAAGGGTTCGTTCGTATCTGCCTTGTGTTCAGCAATTTCTTATGATTGTTGTTGATCCATTTATAACAAAAGGGTGTTTTTTTACCTTCGATAATGCTCTGTTGAATCATACTTTTATTAGTGACTTTTCTAAAGTTTTTTTGCTGATATTGGGTGGGCGTAAAAATATTGAAGTGATGGAATTAAAAAATGCAAAAAAGTGATTGGAAAAAGTGTAAGTTAGGGGATGCCTTAAATTTTCATAGGGGATACGACTTGCCCAAAGATCAAATGACCGGGCAAGGGTATCCTGTTGTTGGTTCAAATGGCATCATAGGGTATCACGACGAATACACTACTTCTGCGCCGTGCTTGGTTATTGGGCGTAGTGGAAATACGGGGAAGCCCGCAATATATAATTATCCTTGCTGGGCACACAATACAACACTTTATGTTGATGACTTTAAAGGAAATAGTCCGCAATTTCTTTGTTACTTGCTAAAAACTATGGATTTAGGAAGTTATGCCGCCGGTAGTGCAGTTCCAACCCTCAATAGAAACCATATTCATCCACTTGAAATCAATTTACCGCCATTGGAGGAGCAGAAGAGGATTGCACAGATTTTAGGGGCGTTGGATGATAAGATTGAACTGCTGCAAAAGCAAAATAAAACGCTGGAAGATATGGCAAAGGCCATCTTTAAGAGTTGGTTTGTGAATTTTGACGTTGTCCACGCCAAACAAAAAGGCCTCCCCAAAGCCGATATCATGCGTGAGTATCACTTAACCGACGAACTGTACGATTTATTCCCGTCCGATTTTGAAAACTCCTCTCTCGGTCCCATCCCTCTCGGCTGGCAAGTGAAAAACATACAAGACGTGGCAAAAATTTCGTCTGGAAAACGCCCTAAATCAGTAAAAACTCAAAAAACTATAAATCATAATATAGCAGTTTATGGGGGCAATGGTATTAAATGGTGGACAAATGAACCATTATATACAATCCCAATTATCATTACCGGTCGAGTTGGCACTTTGGGGCAAGTATATCGCATTTATGAGCCCATTTGGGTTTCTGATAATGCACTTATTTTTGAAACAAATTTAGATAATTTTGAATATTTATTTTATATGTTAAAGAAAGTAGATTTTTCATCTTTTAATCGTGGATCTACTCAGCCGTTAATTACCCAAAGTGATATTAAAAATATTCAGTTTGTGTATGAAGGAAAATTTATAAAAGAATTTCATAATATTGTTGTGCAGTATGAAAATAAAATTTTATTAAATAAAAAACAAATACAAACATTGACGGAGTTACGCGACACGCTTTTACCACCCCTCATCTCCGGCAAACTAAGAGTGTAAAGGAAAAATATGGCCGTACAACTCACATTAGATGAATATAAATTGTTATTAACAGCGAAAATTCTTGAACCTGTTATTGTTAAAGGATTAAAAAAAGTAGGATTTTCTGATGAAGATATAAACCTAGCCGATAAATACTTGGGCTTGGAAATATTAAGCAGACTTGTTGGCGAGATAACGTACAATTGGCATTTGCATAATGTCTCTGCATTTTCTTATAAAACACAATGTATCAGCATTGTAAAAATTTCTTATCATGCCATTTCAAATAAGGAAATTAAACATTATATAGAAAAAGCAGTAAATGAATATAAATTAGAAAATTGGCTAGCCCTGCAGAGAAACATTAAAAGAGCTAGTTGGCAGGAAGTTCCACATGATTTAATCAAAGCTGTGTTGAAAATAATGAAAAATGAAGAACCTAATCAACGAACAAGACCTTGAAAATTATTGTATGGAGTATTTTAGGCAAATCGGCTATCAAACCGCCTATGGGCCGGATATCTTGCCCGAAGGTGTAAACCCGTTGCGGGAGGAGGTGCGCCAAGTTGTCTTGCCCCAAAACGTCAAAAATGCGCTTGTTCGCTTAAACCCGGGTGTAGCGCAAGCGGTGTTGGATGAGGCCTATCAAGCCCTTACCACCCCGCAAGAACCCACCCTTATCGCCCGCAATGAAACCATTTACCATTATCTAACAGACGGAATAAAAGTTTGCCACAAAACCGCCACGGGGGAAGATACCGCCACCGACGTAAAAATAGTAGATTTTACTAATCCCGAAAATAACGAGTTTTTGGCTATCAACCAATTTTCTATCCAAGGCAACATGAACACCCGTCGGCCCGATATCGTGGTATTTTTGAATGGGCTTCCCATAGCCGTATTGGAACTCAAAAACCCCGCCAACGAAAAAACGGACACTACCGCCGCCTATAACCAAATTCAAACCTACAAAACGGATATTCCCGACTTATTTGACTATAACTTAGCGTGTATTATTTCTGACGGAATCGTGGCGCGTATCGGTTCCGTCTCTGCCCGAGAGGAGCGCTATATGCCGTGGCGCACCTTGTATGGGGAAAAGCGGGATAACCCCACCGAGCATGAAGCGGAAATTTTGATTAAAGGGTTTTTTGATAAAGAGCAACTTTTAGATTATTTGCAATTCTTCGTTGTGTTTGAAAAAGAAGAAGCACAGACCATTAAAAAGATAGCGGGGTATCATCAATTTTTCGCCGGACGAAAAACAGCCGAAAGTATTTTACAAGCCATTAAAACCGGTAGCAATAAAGGCGGAGTTATCTGGCATACGACGGGCTCAGGTAAGAGTTTGTCCATGGTATGTGTGGCGCATAAAATTATGCGCTCGCCCGAAATGAACAACCCAACTATTGTGCTGATAACCGACCGCAACGATTTAGACACTCAACTTTCGGGCACTTTTGCGCGTTGTGCGCCGCAGTTATCCCCTGTGCCCGCCAAAAGCCGCGAAGAAATGCAGGAACTCCTTAAAAACCGCCCGAGCGGTGGTGTGATTTTTACCACCATGCAAAAGTTTCTGCCCGAAAATGGGGAAGATGTTTTTCCTGTCCTGTCCGATAGAAAAAACATTGTGGTAATTTCGGACGAGGCCCACCGAACGCAGTACGGATTCGGGGCGAATTTCCGCTCCGGCAAATTAAAATACGGCTATGCTAAATATTTGCGTGACGGCCTGCCCAATGCGTGCTTTGTAGGGTTTACCGGAACGCCTGTTTCACAAGAGGACCGAGATACGCAAGCCGTCTTTGGCCCATACGTAGATGTGTACGATATGCAAGACGCTATCCGAGACGGCGCCACCGTGCCGATATACTATGAGGCGCGGCATATTCAGCTAAACACGCGCGAAGTATTACTAAAACATTTTGACGAAGAAGTGAATCTCTTGGCGGAAGATCTGTCCGATGCGGAAAAGGCACAGATGCGTTGGTTGACGGTGGAAAAATTGGCGGGGCTTCCCGAAAGATTGAGAGTTTTGGCTTTAGATTTAGTGGAACACTTTGAAAAGCGCTTGGAATCTTTGGATGGCAAGGGCATGATTGTATGTATGAGCCGCGATATTGCCGTGCGCTTATATGAAGAAATCGTAAAAGTGCGCCCAAATTGGCATGATACAGATCCAACAAAGGGGGCTATCAAAGTGATTATGACGGGGTCTGCTGCTGATCCGCAAAATTTTCAACCGCATCTATACAATGAACAGGTGGAAAAAGCCATAGAAAACCGCATGAAAGACCCGCAAGACCCGTTAAAATTGGTAATCGTGTGTGATATGTGGCTAACAGGGTTTGATGTGCCTAGTCTGCATACTATGTATATAGATAAACCAATCCGCGCGCATAACTTGATACAAGCCATCAGCCGTGTGAATCGTGTGTTTAAGGATAAGCCAGCGGGCTTGGTGGTGGACTATATTGGCATGGCGCGTAGTTTGGAAGAAGCTGTACGTGATTATACTCGCGGCGGTGGGCGTGGTGAGGTGGCTGCAGATATTGAGCGGGCATACGAGCAATTGCTGGCTTATATGGACGTGTGCCGAGGGTTCCTGAGCGGATTTGATTATAACGAGTTTAGAACAAAGGCATATGAATTATTGCCCGAAGCGTGGAACTTTATTTTGTCTCATGCCGTAAATCGCGAAACTGCTCAAAGTGATTTTTCCGATAATGTGTTAGCTGCTCAAAAGGCCTATGGATTGTGCCAAAGTTTGCCCAAGGCGGCAGCCTTGACGGAAGAATTGGCCTTTTTCTGCTTGATTAGGACGGCCATGAATAAAAAGCCGGAAGGGGAAAATAAGCCAACTAAGAAGGATTTGACTAGTTTAATTGGGACTTTGGTGGCTCAAGCAGTGGCTACGGATCACCCTGTGGATATTTTTGAGCAAATTGGCATGGAAAAGCCGAATTTATCTCTTGTAGATGAAAAATTTTTAGCAAAAATCCGTACTATGAAACAAAAGGATTTGGCAGCGGAGTTATTGAAACGGCTCATAGAGGGGGAAATCCGTAGTAAGTTCAGACTCAATTTGGCTCAAATGAAAAAATATTCCGAAAAATTAAAGGAAATTGTAAATAAATATAATAACGGCGCTCTGGAAACCTACCAAGTTATAGAGGCTTTAATTGATTTAGCCAAAGAGACAAATGCGGCCACACGCCAAGGGGAAAGTTTGGGACTGAGTGAGAAGGAACTGGCTTTCTATAATGCCTTAGAAGAGAATGAGTCTTCCGTGCGGGAGTTGGGCGATGTAGTGCTGAAGCAAATTGCCCAAGAATTAACCAATTATTTGCGCTCTTCCGTGAAGGTGGATTGGAGTAAACGGGAAAGTGTGAAAGCCGGTATTATGCTACAGGTGAAACGGATTTTACGCAAATATAACTATCCGCCCGACCAACAACAAGGCGCTATTGACCGCGTGCTAGAACAGGCGGAACTTATTAGTGATGAGTTGGTAAAGTAAGTATGCAAGAAGGTGTTTGTAAATATTGTGGTAACCATACCCATTTAGTGCAATCTCACATTATTCCCAAATCTTTTTATTTGTTAAAACAGTGGGGACAGGGCGTTGGCATTGATGCTAAACAAATAGTCCTAGATAAAGTTCATAGCCAAAATGGGTTTAAAGAACCATTACTGTGTAAGGCATGCGACAATAAACTGGGATATTTAGATAATTGCGCCTATCAATTTTTATTTCATGATGTTCCAAGAGCGGAGCGTTGCCAGGATGGACTTTTGGAGTTTTTACTCTTAAAGCCACGAAACTTTAATTATAATAATATTCGGCGCTTTTTCATTTCTTTGCTTTGGAGGGCATCCGTTTCTTCCAAAATTCCCTACTCTCTAGGGATGTACGAAAATATAGCTCTTCAAATATTAAAACACGAAAGGACCGATAGTGATAATCTTTTTATTCCACTAATTTATCGCAGAGAAATTAACACAAACTTAGATGTCGTAGCAGGTATTATGTCTAAAAGTGTTATGGGAAATATTGAGTTGTGTTTAGGTTTTCCACACTATCAGGTTATATTTATAAAAGACTTCTTGGCAAATAAAGACCCTGGGTTAGCACAACAATTGCGGCCCCTTTTTACTCGGCAGGGGATCCGTGTATATTGTATTAAACGCCCTTCTGTGTTTGAATATGCTTTTCTTCATACCAGGCAACAGTTGCAAACCAAGTATCCACGTTTGAAATGACTCCAATTCACCCCCTATAAATGGTGCGTTTTTTATCCGAACACTAGTTTAAAAGCAATATCCGGAATTGTTTTTTTTGGTTCGAGTGTAGCATAAGGGTCCACTAAAAATATACACTTTTTTGCTTTTTTTGTGTTTTTTGCGAAAATACTACAAGAGAAGAAAAAGCCAAGAGATTAGTTTATAGCAAAAAAGGCGAGTTACTAAAGACAAATGCGACATCGATGGCCGCACCGATTAGCAACTCTACTGGCAGTATAGTTAATCAAATGTAATTATCAAGAGTAACTAAAAAATGGCAGAATCATTTTCTGTCGAGCGATTGTATAGTCTTTGATAGATGAAATGATAGATTTGACTAAAAATTTTTCTCATCGTAAAAGGGCAAAAAACCTTTCTTGCTGGAGAATAGGTATATTTTAAGACGTGCGCCCAACAGCACGCGAACTACCGACGAGTAGGTGTCCAAAACTCTGCCCATTATTCTTATACAAAAAGTACTGAAAATTTAAGTATTTTTTATATCGCCAAAGATGCTATTAAATTGTCTTCGACGGGAAAAATTGTGCGCTTTATGGGCATCGAACTTTATGAAAATTGGACAAGAAAAAACCCCGCATTCAGCGGGGCTTTTTAGATAATTCCTAATGATATGCTATAATTTTGAATAATAAAAGCGAATACATGTTTAAAGGGATTATCGAACAATGATTGATTTAGATAAATTGCTAGCTAGTGAGGAAGTAAAAAAAGAGTACTACAAAACATTCTTGGTGTGTATGTTTCAAAAAATGTGTGTAAAAATGGAACGAAATCCGGAATTTAAACGAAAAGTTCGTCAGTTATATCGAGAAACTTATAATTTTACTGTAACAATTCAACAACTAATTCTAAGAGAGTTAAAACAAAAGATTTCTATCGAAGATGCAAAACTGATGGCTACTTGGTTTAAAGCCAATTTAAATAAATTGAATAATAGAAAAACTATTCCTTTATCGGTGAAAAAAGAACTTTACAGTAAGCAAAATGGAAAATGTATGATTTGCGGTGAAGATCTCGGAAATGACTGGGCCAAAATTCATGTCGATCATATTATCCCTTTTAAACTGGTTGGAGACGAACTGCCGGATAATTATCAAGATTTATGTGATTCTTGTAATACATATAAGAGCGCTCGTACTGATTTTATATTTAAAAGTATGTTAAAGTTAATATAAGAGGATTATTTAATATGAAGAAAATATATTTGCAAAAAATTATTCAGCACAATATGGTCGGTTATATTGGGAAAATTGATCCAAGAGATTTAATTCGAGTTGTAAAAAAAGTTAAGGCCGGAGAGGTACAAGAAGATCAACGACCATTAATGAAAAAAAGACTAAAAGAGATAGCAAAATATATCGAAGAAAAGGGGATTTTGCCAACGACACTAACTCTAGCGACAGTAGATGATAAGTTTGAAGTCCACTCTTTTGATAGTTCAAAAGATATTTATTATATTGAATTTCCCGAAACAGATGAAGAATTCCAAAAATATGAAGAAACTATTAATGTTATGGATGGTCAACATAGACTTTATTCATTTACAGATGAATTCCGAATTATTAGTGAACATGAAGAATATGAAATGGGATTTACACTATATATACAACCGACGCTTAATGAAAGGAAAAAAATTTTTGTAACCTGTAATGATAAGCAAGAAAAAGTAAATGGCAATTTATTAATATCTTTCAAAAAGCAACTTGGTTTATTGGATGATGAGGACTCAGAAGCTTATAATTTTGTCGAAACATTAAATAACAATACCCCACTCAAAGGGCATATCATCATGAGCGCAGAAAGAATCAAGAATGGTATTAGAGCAAAGGAAGTGATGACTATATTGAAAAAACAAGAGTTTAAAGAGATGTCTGTAGGTGGAAGATTATTAAATAATGAAGAAAAATTAAATATTATACGGAAATATCTCTTCGCTTGGGAAAAAGTTGCCAAATTTGATTTCCAAAAATCTGGGCAAGAAGCCGGGGCAGCTATAAAGATAGCAGGTCTCAGATATATGCTTCTAATTCTTCCCTATATTTGGACGCGTTCAATTAATGAGAGAGTAAGAATTGAAGATTTTGAAGAATTCTGCAATAAAGTGCTCGGAGATTTTATATCTAGGCAGGGCGTAGAACAAGAAAAATTTTTTGTTGAGAGTAAAACTTGGTTCAACTCAAGAAATTTAACAGAAGATTTTGCGAAAAAAAGCATTTTGCAGATGGAGGAGAATAAAGAAGATAGTTTTAATCCTTTTGGAGAATAATCTCTATATCAAGAACAATCACTAAGTAAAAGGCCTCGCGTTTAGCGGGGCTTTTTATCCCATCAAATCCCCAAAGTCTACGCCAATCTGTCTGCACGCTTTGTTATCTTCGCAGATCGTCTTTTCTTCTACTCCCACCAATGTCATCCCGCGCTTGGGCAGATTCATGACCGCTTTGTGTAAATGAGCAGGAGCCAAATGCGCGTAAATCTCGGTCATTTGGATGGTCCGGTGCCCCAGTAACTTACATACTGTATAGAGTTCTACCCCATTTTGGACGAGTTGGCTGGCAAAAGTGTGGCGTAATTTGTGAAGAAAACTGTGCACTCCCGCCGCTTGGGCTATTTTGTGGTAACAAGCCGTCAGTGAATCTATGTTGCGTACACGCCCAAATTGGACCACGAAATCGCTTTCTGCCCCGTTTTTGACCCGTTGTAAGGCATTTCTTAAACTCTCTGTCATTGGGACATAGCGGTAGTATTCGGTCTTATTCGGGGCAATATAGAGCTGATTATTATTAAAATCCACATCTTCCCAACGCAAATTCATAATCTCGCCTCTTCGCAGTCCGGCATCTGCCCCCAGTAATACCACAATCTTCCACGCTTCAAAGGGGCAAGCGGCTAATAGTTTGTCTATTTCTTCCGGGGTGTGGAACACAACTCTACCCCGGGCTGTCTTAATCTTTGTGACAGTAGTCCAATCTCGCTTGGGCACATATTGCCATTTCTCACCCCTATGCATAGCGGTTTTAATACATATCACTAAACTGTTGATATGCCTGGCACTGATGTTTTTCTTAATAAGATGCTCTTTATAGGTTTGTAGTAACTCGGGAGTAATATCCTGTAAAAAACGAGGCTTTTTCATTTCTTCTAAATATCGGATAGCCAATTTCATACGGTTACACGTATTACGGGCCTTATCAATAGACATGTGATAGAGTAATTTGGTCTTAAATGCATCCCAAGTAATATGTACAGGCATCCTCTCTTTAACAGCATTCCGGCGTCGGATAAGTTCCTGATATTTTAGCAGGGCTACCTGTTTGTTTTCTGTTTGGAGTGAAATGCGCCTTCTCACTCCATTGAAGTCGTAATAATCTGCGTAATAGTACGGCCCTTTTAATTTGTGTACTCCCATAATAATCTCCTGTAAGAAGTGTTTTACATGTACATTCACGCTTCTTATAGGGATGGAAGTCAAGTTGTAAATGAAGATTATCGTTACGATATAAAATATAATTTAAAATAATTACTATATAATAGCCCGAAATGGTATTTTGTATAATATTTTTAGAAAAAATAAGAAGGGAGAAGATGATGAAAAAGCATGCTATTATTGAATGTTTGTACAAACAACAAATTACAAATTACGAAACATTAGATTCTTTTTTGCAAACGAATTCAATAGAACACATAGTTTCCCTAACAAAAGATATACAAAATATTATAGAAGACGCTGATTCGCACCTGACTTACACACCTTTTATGTTTTTTCCAAATCCCGATTTATCAGGTATCGGCGGATGTAATGAAATAAACTGCAAAATCAGGAGAGCACAAACATTTTCTCTGTTTGCAAGTTTATATGCAGACATTGTGTATTTGATTTGGGATCCCATCTCATTTGAAAAAATTGATTATAGTGATGAACAAATAATATGTGATTTGATTGAGGAACTTAGAAAGAGACTAGCTTTGCTCCTAACTTATGCATCTCTAATCAATGTCGGAATTATTCATATTCGAATGGAAAATGTTGGGATATGTCGTGATTGTTTACGTAAATGTTTAACAGAACAAAGTCCTTTTGGCTTAGGGAAATTAGCCAGTCAGTACCTTAATCAAGCTTCTATGAGTGTACATTATGATTTCCCTGGAACCGTCTCTATTGCATTTTCAAATTTAGATGGGATAGTGCCTCACGGGCATTTAATCAAGACTTTTCCTATGAGATATTTCCCAGATTTAGCTTATTATAAAGATGGAAATGTTATTCGGCAAAAAAATATTAAACAAAAATTATTAAACGATTTGATATTAGAATCTTTAGCAGAATCCTATTCAACGGCTGCTCATTCCGAAATTTATAATGCCAAAATGATTACTGATGTGCCTCTGGATGTGCGAATTGCCCAATTCTTATCGTCTAACGAAACTGAGGGTAAAATATTAAAGCAAGGATTAGTTGTACCAGACAACTGTGACTTACCTATAATTGGCGGTGTTTCTGTAGAAAATATCTTGCATTTACGCGAGGAAGAAAAAGATGCTTTCAATAGATACAGAAATGCAGTAACAAATTTTTTGGAACAGAAACATTCTAATTCAATAAATTTAAAAACATTATATGACCAAGAAATATATCCACAACTCACAGAACTAGAAGCTAAAATTAATTTTGCACGAGAAGGAAGATTGCAGAAATGGCTTGGTTCCTCATTGGTTATGCTCTCCACATTAGGAGTGTGTGCAATGAATGGAATAATTGGTTCAGTTGGACAGGCTGTATCGTTATCTGGTGGAATTTCTAATATTATGCATGGAGCTCAAAATAAAGTCGTTGAATTATTAGAAGAAAATCAAGCAAAAAAAGAAAACAAATATTTCTTTCTATGGAAATTGAAGAATAAAAAGAAAATCAATAAGTAGCTTACAATTCAAGCAATTTCAAGATATGTAACAATTAGGAGATGCGTATATGGACAAAGTAGAATATATAAATAAATTTTTTATCGAAAAACCCTATATCCCACCATATTCAACTTTTCTTTCAGCTCTTATTAATACTCTTTCGCCTAAGCAAGCATGCATGATGTTCGATTTGTCATTCAAACAATCGCCCGATATTCGTAAGGTGGTGGTAAAAAAAATAGCTCGCGATATTGAAAACAAACAGATGTCGACTCATAAAGTTTTAATTTCCAATTTATTGAAAAAAATATCAATACCATCTTTCCCGAAAAGAGATTCCTGCGCATTTGTCATTACTTGCTTATACCCTCATTTAGCTAAAGAAGAGCAAAAATCAATTCTTTCCCTATTCCTATCTTCCAAATATACACTGGTTAGGGAACGTGCATTAAAAATTCTGCTGAAAAACTGGAATGTAGAATATACAGATATTGTTTGGAAAATTTGGAATAAAACACCAAGTGATACTTGTGCCAAAGTTATATTAGATCATTTTCCGCTAGAGTTTTTGATAAAAAATTATAAATCGATACTTCCAGAATTATCCGACTGGCAACAAAGAAAATTATTTGGAAAACTCATACAAGTGGATAAAAATCTTGTATCTCAATTCAAGAAAAAAGATCCTGTAACATACGCGTATTTTTTAACAAAACAAGGAAAGAAGCTTTCCTCTGCGCAGGCATGGAAAATTGCCCAATCACATTATAATTCTCCTAATATTGGGCTTTTATTATGGTGTTTTGGGCAAATGGGTCTATGGGATGTGCTCATTAAATTTCAAAAAGCATACCTGGAAAAAATAGCCAAATATTAGTCAAACAATATCCCCGGCTTTTAAACCGGGGAGGCGACTAGTTGCCAAGTAAGGAGAGTTTGATCAATTGTAAACAGGCAACCCGCTAATGATGGCGTTTACATCTACTTTAGGCATAAAAGCCCCATAAGTTTCTTGCGCTGTCAGTGGGGTAATGCCTAATAGCTTGGCAAGCGCATATAAGTTTATACCCTTTCTGGCTAGTTCGCATGCATAGGTATGTCTCAGTTTCGGTATCGTACTGGTAATTCCCGCTTCTTGGGCCATTTATTCACGACAAGGGGTTGTCGTCTTGGAATGCTATACTATTAGAAGGGGCAAAATAGTACCAATAGGGCCTTGTATTTGTTAAAATAAGGTTAAAGCCAATTTAAGGGAGTTCTTATGTCTTCTAAACCAAAATTAATATCTTTATTTTCCGGTTGTGGAGGTCTCGATTGGGGCTTTCATAAGGCAGGGTACGAGGTAGTATGGGCAAATGATTTTGAGGCGAATGCCTGTGAAACCTTCAAGAAGAATTTTGGAGATGTAATATATTGCGGAGACATTCAAGCTGTCGAGCCTGCCAAAGACAAATCAATTCCTAATTGCGACTTAATCATTGGCGGATTTCCTTGCCAAGATTTCTCTGTCGTGTGGAAAAGACCTGGACTAAACGGAAAACGTGGAAATTTGTATAAGAGTTTCCTACGCTTTGTAGAGGCAAAGAAACCGAAAGCATTTGTAGCGGAAAACGTAAAAGGAATTTTATCTGCAAATAAAGGGAAAGCCATTGAACAGATTATTTCTGACTTCCAAAACATCGCTCCTGGTTATATTTTATATCCAAAACTGTATAACTTTTCTGAATACGGAGTTCCCCAAATTAGAGAACGTGTATTAATCGTTGGTATTCGTGTAGACACGGGTTTTCCGTTCCAACATCCAAAACCAACTCATGGACCAAATGGGAATAAACCGTTTGTTACGGCCGGAGAAGCATTAGAAGGCGTAGAAAAAGTTAAATATAACAACGAAAAAATCAATATCACTTCTCGAACAGAACAACTTCTCAAGTTAATTCCCGAAGGCGGAAACTACAAAGACATTCCGGAAGATAGCCCTCTTTATGTACATGGTATGATTAGCCATGTTTACAGAAGATTACATCGCAACGAACCCTCCAAGACTATTATTGCGGCCGGTGGTGGTGGCACTTGGGGCTATCACTACTCCGAACCTCGACCTTTAACGAATAGAGAGCGTGCAAGAATTCAAACTTTTCCTGATACATTCCGATTCTGTGGTTCAATTGCAGAGGTCAGGAGACAAATTGGAAATGCTGTTCCACCAACAGGAGTTTTGCCAGTAGCCAAAGCACTTATGCCACTTTTTACTGGCAAGTATAAACATGTCGATCTGTATAAGGTATTAGAAGAACAGAAAAAGACGACTGCTAAACAAAAAATCAAAACAGCAGGGAAATAGTATGCGGTTACTTACTTCTAAAATACCACCCCTAAATCAGGGTTCATACACTTTCCGTGATGCATTTTTTGACATGTTTACCAATGCGGATGCTGTAAATCTTGCATCAGGATATATCTCTGCGGATTCATTAACGGAGTTACAAGAAATGCTCGCTCGTAATGAAAATCGACAAGTCCAAATCAATCTAATTATTGGGATGCATTTTTTTGAAGGCATATCTAGAGTTCAGTATGATGCAGCCACAAAACTTAATTCCTATTTAACGGAACATGAACGTGGCAATGTGTCTGTTGTTAAAGACTTTAAATTTCATGGTAAAGTATATTGCTTTTCTCGGGGTGGAAATCCGTTTGCTACAATTATCGGTTCGTCAAACCTAGATGACCTTTCTGCAGCGCACCCAAGCTTTGAGGTGAGCATTTTGGCAGATCAGGAAAACGATAGCAATATTATCACGCAGGCTACTAACTTTTTGAGTCGCTTGCATCCGACTTCAACATTACCGCTTTCTCAGTGGCATCCGGAGAGATTTAATCAGGCCCGTTCTCCCTTGGAGGGAATTTCTAACGTAGATAAAGCCACGCCGGAGGAGTTTTTACGAGCGAGGCAAGTATTGACACAGACATACATTGATATCCCTCTGAAACCGACAGAAAAAAGCAATTTAAATGTTTTTTTTGGCAAAGGCAGAGAGGGGCAAAATGGCTTTGTTATCCCACGTCCTTGGTATGAAGTTGAATTGATTGCACCAGTTACAGTAACACGTTCTGAGAACTACCCTAGACAGGAATTTATAGCAATAACGAATGATGGATGGAAATTTAAGTGCTACACCGGTGGCGATTATAATAAAAACTTCCGCTCGAGCTTTGATTTACAAATATTGGGCCGATGGATTAAAGGGCAACTCGAAGAGGCCGGAGTGATAAGACTCGGAGACCTGATTACAGCCGATACACTCCGGAATTTTGGAAAAGATACTCTGCGAATGACGAAGACCGAAATCCCGAACACGTGGTTTGTAGAGCTAGTCCAACATGTGTGAAAAATTAAACAATTATCTCGCTCGATTAAATGATAAACCTGGACTCGCGGATGCCGTTAGGAATACCGCCACATCTATAATCCCTAAATTGCAGGGGTTTTCTCAAATGCAAAGACCGGCCGGCTTATTGTTAGGAAACGTCCAAAGTGGTAAGACGAGCCATGTTTTTGGCGTCATTACAGCTGCCGCTGATGCAGGGTACAAGATATTTATTCTCCTAACTTCCGGAATAACGGGACTTCAACAGCAAACACTTCGGAGAACTGAAACTTACTTGAGTGAAGATTTTACTGTTTGTGGTGAACATGATTCTATTAGACTGCAGACTTGTGGACTGCGTAAGCCCATCATAATCGTACTTAAAAAAAACGCTAGTGTTCTTAGAAAATGGAAAAACTATCTCCACAATAGTGGCATATGTCAAGGACAACCCATTTTTATTGTAGATGATGAGGCAGACGCCACTAGTCTCAATACGATGGTTAATAGACGAGCGGAAAGCACTATTTTTAGAACCCTAAACGAAATTCGAGCCCTATCTGCACATGCTATTTATTTACAATTAACAGCAACACCACAGGCCCTATTTTTACAAACCCAAGAGTCAGGATATAGGCCGTTATTTGTGCATTACTTTGCTCCAGGTACGGGATATTTAGGCGGAGACTTTTTTTATTCAGAGCCGACTCCATTGTGTATTAAACCTGTCAACGAGGATGAATTAATTACAATAAGAGAGGCGGAGACGCAAATCCCTGACGGTCTAAGACAAGCGTTTATGGCATTTCTTGTTAGTGCATCCGATTTAGCTTTAAATAGGCAAAATGTGTGTAATTTTATGATACACCCAAGCGTGCGGATGCAAGACCAAGAAGCCACCGCTAACAAAATTGCCGAGTTTCTAAACCTATTGCTAAGAGCTGATGAACAAGAACTTCGAGACGGAATTCGTGTAGCTTGGGAAGATTTGCATACCACTAAGCCCGACATTCAACCCTTTGAAAACATCTGTTGTAAAGCGTTTGAATTATTAGACGAAAATAATCCTCAAATTAATATTTATGTTATGAACTCTCGGAACACAGGAACTCGGTCGTTTGACGAGGGTTTCAATATCGTAGTAGGTGGAAACTGTTTAGGCAGAGGTATCACATTCCCTGCTTTACAAATAATTTACTACTGTCGCAAAACAAAAATGCCACAAGCTGATACTTATTGGCAACATTGTCGTATGTTTGGATACGACAGGGACAGAGGTTTAATGAGAATTTTTATTCCACCATCCATGTTAAAAGCGTTTACGGAAATGAACATGGCAAATACAGCTTTATTAAAGCAAATTCAACAACTCCCCATAGACCAAATTCGCTTGATATATCCGCCGAGCATTAGCCCAACGAGAAGATGCGTAATTGATAGAGAATCGGTAGATATGATTGCGGGTGGAGTCGATTATTTCCCATTCTATCCTTCTGCCGAAAACACGCAATCGCTTGACGAACTTTTGAACGAATATCAAGACGGCGAATATGATGTGGATGTTGATTTCTTGATACAATTAACCGGACAAATTAGTCTCACTTCTGAAGAAGATTGGTCCCCAAGATCATTTATAAGCTGTTTAGAAGCCTGGAAAGCAACAAATACGCCTGGTTGCACATTAGGCAGATTAATTATTCGCCGAGATAGAAACATTAGCAAAGGGACCGGAACATTGCTCTCGCCTGACGACAGGAGACTTAGCAAAGCAGAAACAACTAAGCCGGTCCTAACCATGTATAGATTAAATGGACGAGTGGAGCAGAAATGGGATGGACAACCTTTATGGGTCCCCAATATTAAAATGCCTGAAGGAAGATTTTTCTATAAGTCGGATAGATAATCTATTTTATCGAGAAAAGTGAAGTTTAGGAGGATATGAATGAATAACGCAAACGCATTCAAAAGCTGGATGAAAAATCATGAGGAAAAATATAGTGAAAAAACAGCTCAACATTATGCTAGCGCTCTTAGAACTGTAACCAAATGGTTCGGGATTGAAATTGAAAAACCTCTCCTATCCATTACCAATGAAGAAGAATTTAAACAAGTATTAAAACCGGTGTTATCTCTCCCCAATTACGATGAGATTAATAAGGAACATCATTATACTTTTTCATCCGCTGTCGACAGATATCAGGATTACTTGCATTCTATGCACAATTTTACTTGGGTTTCATTTTATAGTGAATTTGCTGATATCCTACTAACTTATAAACAAAACAGGGTAGATCTCCTTGGAAAAATAAAGAAAATATATGACGAAGCAAATCTAAATTTTCAGAAGTTCAATGAGGCAAACCTGCCACCCTCTGATATCGATCCGTTTACTGTTTTCGCGCTATTTAATCGAGGAATAACACAAGCTAATCGAATTAAAATTATCGAGGGAATTGCTAAGGAATTTAATATAAAAGCGGAAATCCCTCACGATTTTTCAGGTGTGCCCATATTGGTAAATATTAAATCAAACTTCTTTGCTTTTGAAGATAAACGCGGTGATAATGATATAGATAATTTGTGGAAGCTTTTTGAGTCTGCATTATTAAGATCATCCGATCAATCTGAATCGACGAAAGAACTGTTCATTAAGTGTTATGATACTGTGCTTAATCAACATGGAATTAAATGGAATATTACCTCCGCCTTGTTTTGGATTAGACCGTATACTTTTTTGAGTTTAGATTCTGTAACAAGAGATTTCCTGTTAGATCCATTGGGTTTACCAGAAAAATTTATTAATCAGTTTCCATCCTTCGATGCTAAACAACCTCCATCCGGTCAGGAGTATTTAAATGTATGTGAGTACTGTGCTAATGCCATTAAAGACCAGCAACTTCCTTTTGCTAATTTTCCCGAACTCTCTGCGTATGCATGGCTTATATCTCAAGAAGAATCAGAGCAAGATGCCATCGGAGATCAGGCAAGGAAGGAAATCCATTATTGGCTATACTCTCCTGGAGAAAAAGCGAATAAATGGGAAGAATTTTCAAAGAAAGAGATAATGGCCATCGGATGGTCGGAAATAGGACCTTTATTTGACTATCAATCAAAAGAAGAAATAAGACAAGCAATGCAACAAACGTATGGCAATGACAAATCTTTTAAGAATTGCGCACTTGCGGCCTGGGAATTTGTTAATGAATTAAAACCTGGAGACATTGTGTTTGTAAAAAATGGCCGACATAATATCGTCGGAAGAGGGGTTGTGCAATCCGAGTATAGATATGATGCATCCACAACCGATGATTATAAAAATGTACGTGAGGTTAAGTGGCTTGATAAGGGCTCTTGGAAACATTCCGATTCTCTTGCGATGAAAACGCTTACTGATATCACAGACTATACCAAGGATGTGGAAAAGTTAAACGCTCTCTTTACTGCGGATTCCGAGGGTGTAGTAGACGAACAAGAACGGCGATATCCTCTCTATAATGAGGAGGATTTCTTTTCTGAAGTTTATATGGGAAAAGATAAATATGACGAAATAGAATGGGCGCTGAAACGTAAGAAAAATATTATTTTGGAGGGCGCTCCTGGAACTGGAAAAACATATGCGGTTAAAAGGCTGGCATATTCGCTTATCGGTGAGAAAAACTTAGAGCGAGTACAAATGATTCAATTCCACCAAAACTATTCATATGAGGATTTTATAGAAGGTTGGCGACCCGCCGGTGATGGGCTTAACTTTGAGATAAAGAAAGGAGTTTTCTATAAATTCTGTAAAAAAGCTGCCGAATATGATGAAAACCAGTTGTGCTTTTTTATCATCGACGAGATAAATAGAGGTAATTTAAGTAAAATCTTCGGCGAATTGTTTATGCTCATCGAGGGTGATAAACGCGGAATTGATCTTCAACTGCAATACTCCGAAGAAAAGTTTGCCATCCCTAAAAACGTGCGCATTATAGGCACGATGAATACGGCTGACAGAAGCATTGCCCTTATCGATTACGCATTACGACGTCGCTTTGCTTTTATTGAAATGGGGCCTGGCTTTGCTACGGAGGGTTTTAGAGAGTACCAAAGTGGACTTGAAAACAAACAATTTAATTCCCTAATCGCGTGTATTGAAGAATTAAATAAGGACATTAGTAATGATGACTCATTGGGTAAAGATTATTGTATCGGGCACAGTTTTTTCTGTAAATTACAAGCAAATACCATCGAAAATGGAGAATTGTCATCCATTATCGAACACGAAATAATACCGTTATTACACGAGTATTGGTTTGACGATCGTAAAAAAGCAGATATGTGGGAAAACAGATTGAGGAGTTCAATTAAGTGATCCCTGTAAAAAATATTTACTACATGTTGGCTTATGCTTTTCGTGTTTTACAAGAGAGTGGCTACGAGAAGTTAGCTGTAGAAGAATTTGATAATACAGCAGATCTTTGTGCCGCTATTCTTGAAAGAGGCATAGCAATCCAAATAAAGAGAGGGCTACAACGAGATTATGTTGCAGAGGAAGGATCTCTTTCTGGTATTCGTGGTCAACTAAATATTTCAGAGTCCATAAAGAAATTAACTTTTTTGGATAGGAAAATGGTATGTAATTACGAGGAATTTTCGGTCAATGCTCTTCCAAATCGTATTATTAAATCGACAGTTTTACGTCTATTGCGTTTAGATATCTCTGATAAAAGGAAAATAGCATTACGCCGACTGATGGCCCCTTTCTGTGATATCGACGAGATTGACCTGCATACTATCAATTGGCATCAAGACTTTCATAAGTATAACTTAAGCTATCAAATGCTGATTTCTATTTGCTACCTGACCTATAAAGGGTTTCTGCAAACTGAACAGCAAGGGCGTTTCAAATTAACTGCTTTTTCTGAAGAACACATGCATAATTTATTTGAGCGATTTATACTCGAATACTACCGAAAGGAATGGGATATAGACGCCAATCCATCTCAAATTCCGTGGCAGTTAGATGATGACAATGAAAACAATCTTCCGCAAATGCATACAGATGTGACTTTGTCCAAAGGGAACAATGTTTTAATCATAGATGCTAAGTATTACACCAAAACGATGCAGAAACGGTTTGAGGTTGAAACGATTCATTCAGGCAACCTTTATCAGATTTTTGCCTATGTAAAAAACAAGGAATATGAGCTCCGTGATAAGGAGCACAGGGTTGCCGGCATGCTTTTGTATGCCAAAACGGATGAAGAGGTAGTTCCAAATGTGACATATCGCATGAGTGGAAATCAGATTTCTGTTAAAACGCTAGATTTAAATTGCGATTTTTCTTCAATTAGAGAGCAACTTGATAACATCGCATCTTCTTTTTTCTATCTGTAGGAACAATTCCCTTCAAGTTACTTCGATTTACTGTGACCAAAAAGCGCACAAGGCATAATAAAAGCGCAAGAAATCGCATCCTAGCGACCGGAAAAACCACGCAGATATAGTGACCATACTGTGCCCACTATATTTATAGTTTTGCGAGAAAGTTTTAGTAGTTCTTATAGTTCTTCGACGAGAACTAATAATTATAGTATGTAAAAAAATCTTGGCAATTTGGGTTGTGCGGTTATAGTTTGCAGAAAAAGCAGGTATATTTACACTTTTGTCGACGAGAAAAAGAAGAATTTTAGCGTTTACTGTACACCATAAAGGGTCCACTAACAATATACAAGATTTGCGTAATTTTGCTCATTTTGCTCAAAACGCTCCGACGAGAAAGTATAAGAAAAAACCCGCTCTCGACGGAGAACGGGTATATTTTAAGACGTGCGCCCAACAGGAATCGAACTATTTAATCAAAACGATATATTCGTTAACTAATCCACTTGACTTGGCTCCCGATAGTAAGCAGTAATAGGGTACGAAGTAAAATTCGTATAAAAAACCTACTAAAGTGAGCTAAATTATGAAGAAAACTAACAAAAAGTGCAGTAACAAAAAAAGTATATCCGCATCAGTAGAAGAAATATCAAAGCCTGTAATAGAAAACCATGAGTTGAAAACACTGGTTTCTAATATAGAAACCCAAAATCTACCTTCGGAAAACTTGCCAAAACCGTCCAAACCCCAAGAACAACAAGCTAGCAAAACAAAAGATTTTCGCATCCCGCCTACGGGAAGTATTATCAGCAAAACTTACCGTGGGCAACAAGTAGAAGTAAAAGTGCTTGAAAACGGCTTTGAGTACAAGGGAAAATTCTATAAAAGCATTTCCCGCGTAGCGATGACGATTACCAAGCGTCAAATTAGCGGATATGTGTTCTTTGGCCTTTCCAAATGAGCCCACGTCAACTACCGCCCGTATCGGGGCGTTTTGTAAAGGGCCGTTCCGGCAATCCGTTGGGCCGGCCCAAAATCCTGCCCGATAGAGAAGCTGTCCTACTTATGATTAAGTTTTTTGATGTTTTCGCTCGGGCCTATTACAAGCAAGGTGATGCCTCCTTGCGCCTAAATCAAATCCGGAAGATCCTGTATGCGAAAAAAGTGTTACCTACCCAAAAGCCTTGAAGAATTAAAAAGTCTATCAGATGAGAAACTCCAGTTCTATTGGGAAGAGTTTTATACGTATCCCTTAAGGGGTAGGAAAGCCAAGATTCGCCCTTTATGGTATGCAATCCAGTGCGAATTAGGGCGGTGTAAACTGGCGGAAAAATACCGAATGCGCCTTAACAAATATGCCACCAACCCCGAAAAGTATATCCAACGAGCGGTAAAGCAGAAATACAGCTTGGCAATCGGTACCGTACTGACGCGACATTATAAGGGGCAAACCTACCAAGTAACCGTTAAGGGAGAGAATTCATACGAATGGGATGGGCGGATTTATCCCACCCTAACAGGTATAGCCAACGAAATTATACGGGGCCGGACAAGTGGCCCTAAATTTTTTGGGTTAAAAGAGGGAAAAAATGCCAAAAATTAATTGTGCTATCTATACGCGTAAATCTACCGAGCATGGACTGGATATGGAGTTTAACTCCCTGCAAAACCAAGAGGAATCTTGCAAGGCCTATATCCTCTCCCAAGCGTTTAACGGGTGGGAGTATTACAAGACCTATTCTGACGGCGGTATCAGCGGCGGCACCATGGAACGCCCCGCCTTGCAAGCACTTATGGCTGATATCCGCGCCCGCAAAATACAAGTAGTAGTCGTCTATAAAGTGGACCGCCTTTCTCGCTCTATAATAGATTTTCATAAGATGATGCAAGAGTTTGAGAAAAACTCCTGCAACTTTGTATCCATTACCCAATCTTTTGATACCAGTAATTCTATGGGTAAATTAACACTCAATATGCTGTTATCCTTCGCCCAGTTTGAGAGGGAAGTATCCGCCGAGCGCGTGCGGGATAAAATAGCCGCCAGTAAGGCTAAAGGCCTGTGGATGGGGGGGACACCGCCGCTAGGATATGACATCAAGGACAGGCAGTTAATTCCCAACGAAGAAGAAAAAATACTTGTAAACCTGATTTTTAGTAAGTATTTGGAACTGGGGAATATGTTTGCCACCGCCCATTGGTTAAATGAGCAGGGGTATCATAGCAAAGCATGGGTACCTAGGTGCGGCAAACCGCGCGGAGGTAGGCCTTTCCAAAAGAGTGGGATTCAGCGGATATTAACCAATCCCGTCTATATCGGCAAAGTGGCCCACCATGCTAAAAACAAGATATATCAAGGCAAGCACGAGGCCATTGTTCCCAAGGAGATATGGGAACAGGCACAGGAGTTTATCCGTCGGCGCATTAATGATAAAAATGCCTTTAGTAGTTATCAGGTACATGATAGCGTATTATCCCGCAAATTATATGACGATACGGGGCGGAGTTTCCGGCTGACAACCGCCAAAAAGCAGGGGAAAAAGTTTCTGTACTACTATAACGGTGTTGGCGGACATTATCTACCAATGGAACAACTGGATAATTTTGTGTTAAAAACGCTTAAAATGACCGATTTTGACGATTTGGAGCCGTTATCCAATAGAGATAGCCTAACGGATAAACAAATGCGGAAATGGATAAATAAAGTGGTTTGCCAAAGTGAGGGGAAAACTCATTATTTGAGTATCTTTCTAAATGAAAAGCAGATAAAGGCAGATTTGAGTGCTTTACCCAAAATATCGGGCCAAGCGGAAGAACGGGCTCTTGTGCCGGAGAAATTAGACGGAAAGTTGTATGTGCACAATACTTTTATCGTGGATAATGTATCTTCCATGAAACTTCAGAACGGGAGTGCAAGAAATATACTGACGGTACGGCAATTAAACGAGAGTTTGGTGCGTGGGCTAGCGCGAGGGTGGCAACTGAAAAAAATGATAGAAAAGGGTATGGCAACGCGCGAGTGGGAAAAGGCCAGCTGTATGAATAAGCGTACGTTCGCCAGATATTTGAATTTGTGCTATCTTTCTCCCAAGATCGTGGCCGATATTTTGGAATATAATAATCCGCGCAATATGACCCTGCGCGAGCTTATGAATTTAGCCGAGAGGGAAAATGATTTTGAACGGCAGGAAAAGGGGTGGAAAAGTATTTAAAGATAATCATCAAAACCATCAGGGCCATACCATTTTTGTCCACATTCAAGACATAAACACTTTTCTGCTCCTCGTTTTTCAAAAAAAGTTCCTAAATTCTTGTGTAGAAATTTGTTCTGTTCAAAAGTGACGCGAAAGAGTCCCCAAGGTTTTGTACTTCCTGCATTATGGGTTATTACCCACATAGTTTTTTTGTCTAGAGTTATAGCAACTGATATTGCTACTGATTGATAATTTTTGTTCTTAAGACAAAGTTTATTGAATTGAATATTATTCAGATATTCTAACACAGGTGTATTGGTTGTTATTGTCAGTGGACAATAAAGAAACTCTGTGGGAATTTTCCATCTTTCTTGTATAGCAGTTGGAGTCAATGATTCGGTATATATCTGCTCAAATTTATTGGCTGACCTATTCTCACCTTTAAATATCCACTCACCGATGCTTCCCTCGCTTGCCGAAGTATGGGATTTGGTAAGCCATTTGTTCATATTCTCTAAGCAAGCTAAAGCTTCCTCTTTACTTACTGTTCTCATCCAAGCAAAATTTTTTTCTGAAGTATTTTTGGGTAAAAGAGAGGGATTATTAAGAAAATTTTCCACACTTCCACAGTGATATTCAATCTTTTTACGAGTATGTTCATTAAGTAAGATGTTTTCTAATCGTGTGAGCCAACGTAAATTTTCAGGCCTATTGTTTTGCCTATTTGTATCTATGTGATCTACGATATATTCTTGGCTAGGAGAGGAGCCAAGGAAAGCGGTGGCTATAATACGATGAACAGGTATATCAGAAAACATTAGGTATCCAGTTTTTCTATTGGGTTTTCCAAAAGTCCACTTATTGTCCAGACGGCGTAATTTCCCTAATGGTTTTGGATGACGAAAAACAGATCCATTATCCCTTGCAGAATAATGCTCACCTTTATAATCGCATTCCTTTTCTATATCGAAATCGTTTATGTCACAATTAGCCATACTTTTATTTTACTCATTTTCATATTAATTTTCGGATCCTGCAATTTCCCGCACTAGAGAAAAAGGTCCAAAAAGGGCCTTTTTTGTGTTGCTCAAAAAATCTCCAAGACGGGGATAGATAAGAAAATCGGTCAAACACCGACGAGGGACCCGTTCAGCACACAACAAAAAAGGCACTTCGTAAGAAGTGCCTTATCAAATGGTGGACCGGAAGGGACTCGAACCCCTGACCTCCTGCGTGTAAAGCAGGCGCTCTACCAACTAAGCTACCGATCCGTCTACATTTATTATAGCAAATAAATTTATCGCGTGCAAAGATTTATTCTTTTTCAGACGCAATTTCTTCTTCCACTTTGGGAGTGGTGCGTGCCCATTCTTCAGCCTCGCTACCCCAGTTCTCCATTACTTCCTGCGGCATTTTGTACAAAAGCGCGCTACATTTGGCAGTTACACTTCCGTCGGGAAGTACGATTTCTCCTTCCACTTGCGCCCGTCCTGTACCGTTTTTAATCACGCGCCCGATGGCTTTGAGTGGGGTGTTGGTGGGGGTGACTTTTTTATACACCACTTCTAATTTTAAGGTGACCATTAAACGGTTGAAATCGTTGGATAATAGCACGGCGCGGCCTGCCGTTTCGTCTAAAACCGTAGCTACAATGCCGCCATGCACTACACCGGGGTAAGAGCAATAATTATCGCTTAACGTAAAATTGGCTTCAATGCAGTTTTCATCGTAATTATTAAACCATTCCATTTTTAGCCCGAACGGATTTTCCCGTCCGCAGGCAAAACATTTTAAAGAAGTAGGTTGTCTGAGTTTTTTCATAAATATCCCTTTTTTATATTATACTTTTTCGGGCAGTTTGCCGTCTTATTTTGCTACACTAATTACATGACACTGGTGGAACGAGAATTTAAATGGGCCGTAAACTCGGAGCCAGATTTTGAGCGATTTTTATCAGCTTTAAAATCTGTGCTGGGCGTTTTGCCCGCGCAAAAAACTGTGCAAATTTCCGATAGTTACTTGGATAATTCGGGCGGTACTTTGGCCGCAGAAAAAGTGGCTTTGCGCATTCGCCAGGTTGACGGAAGTTTTGAAGCGACGCTTAAAACGCGTACTCGTTTGGAAGGAGGCTTGGCCCGCCGAAAAGAATTAACTTTACCTCTGCCCTCTGCTCACTCCACGGATCAGGCCTTAGCGCTGCTCAAAGAAAAACAAAAATGGGAAGGGGTAAAACTGACAGATTTACGGGTAAAATTTGAGATTAAGAACAATCGTACTTTGTATGAGTTTTGCTATGGCTCGGCAGAGTGTGAGGCGGCGTTGGACCGCTACACTATTTATGCCGCGGAAAAAGAGCTTCCCTGCCGCGAAATTGAACTGGAATTAAAAGGGGGAGAGGAAAAAGATTTTATGCAAATTGTTTCTTTTTTAACACAACAAAGCGGCTTAAGTCCTGCGCAAAAATCTAAGGTAGCTACTGCTGAAAGTATGCTGAAAAAGTAAATTTAGGAAAGACTAACTTTTGAAAAATGCGAAAATTTTTTCGCATTTTTTTTGCACTGTTTTTTTAGTGAAAAAAATGTAAAAAATTTATTTTGAAAAAAATCTCCGTCGAGAAAATAGACGGAGCTAAAAAATCCGCCAAAGAAAAGGGGACTTGATTTTTTTAGAAAAATTATTTTCCGACGGAAAATATTTGCAATTTTTAAAGTTTTTGTGGTATTATTTTTATGAGGTTAAAACTAATTGTCTCAGGAGACGAAAATGGCCGTTAAAAAAACCGTAAAAAAAGTTGCCGCTAAAAAACCGGCTGCTAAAAAAGTAACCGTAAAAAAAGCTGCCGTGAAAAAACCGGCCGCTAAAAAACCGGCTGTGAAAAAAGCCTGTGCAAAAAAAGCTTGTGCCAAAAAAGCCTGCGCTAAAAAAGTAGTGGCTAAGAAACCGGCCAAAAAAGTAGCTGTGAAAAAAGCCGCTATTAAACCGGCCGCCAAAAAAGCTTGCGCCAAAAAGCCCTGTGCTAAAAAGGCCGTAGCTAAAAAAGTAGCCGTAAAAAAAGCTGCCGTGAAAAAACCGGCCGCTAAAAAACCGGCAAAAAAAGTAGCAAAAAAGAAATAAAAAAGTTTTAAACAAAAGCCCCGCCTATCACGGCGGGGTTTTTGTTTGACATCTATCTTTTAAATACACAAAAAAACAGGGAAAAATACCAGTTTCTCCTCATCACGAAACTCATATTTCCCCTGTTTTCCCCATTTATCCCCCATGGCAGTTCCCTCACGGGAACGAAAATCTGTTTGGGGCAACCCTTGGGGTTTTGGGTTAAACTATATCCTACTTTCTATACTCCTATTATAAATGTTGTTTTTGGGCCTCGACAAGCTAAAAAAGTAATTAGATTTGGTATTGCTTTCGACGGAGCGTCTAACCCTGTGATTTTAAGAGATTTAATTGTGAAAAAGTTTTTACAATTGAATCTTTTAAATCGGTTGTCTGAAATCTTTGCCGATGACAATGCGCACGTCACAGATGGCATTGCCTTGTTTTTCGGCGATAATTTCATTGTTTAGGCCGATAGCGCTGCTGAGCTGCTTTACTTGGGTGAGGCGGCCCGTGAAATCTATAATATAGCTTTTCTCTTTTTGTTCTCCGCCGGGGAAGTTTTCGTAATTTAAAACGTCCACGGGCAGAAGGCCTTTTTGGCCTTTATCACGCAGATATTGGGTAAGCTCCAGCGCCGCACCTTTTACGCCGGAGGCATTGAGCACTTCCACCAATAAAGGTCTGTCCTCCACTGCCAACGGGGCCAAATCTGCCACCGGCTCGGGGATATAATCTTTCGGAGCTTGCTTGGAAGAAGACTTTTTCTTCTTTTTGGTTTCATTGGTGTTTTTGGCAGTAAAATCAGTAATTTCCAATCGCGTAGCCGCCATGGCAAAAAGCAAAAATTCCGCCGGAGTTACATTGGTTCTTTTATCGTGCAAAGCCGTCAAATAATCCCACACAAAAGTGCCGATTAAGATAGGGTTGTAATGCCAAGACGAAAGAACATATTTAAATTGTTCCCAATAGGGGTCTCTTTTGAGCGTTTTGGGAATGTAATAACGCAGCGGGTTAGCCTGAATACCTGCTTTGTTTAGCAAGTCCGTTGCATTTTCTTTTACATCTTTGGGCAGTTTCTTGCGCTTGACGGTATTGAGGATTACCTTACGTGAGGAAGGATTAAAAGAAAAAGTCATCCCCGGCTGGGTCAAAATAGCCAAGTGCAACGTGGTGTCTTGTTTACTAGCCAGTGCCGAAACGGTGGGGGCGGAAATTTGCACGCAAAAAGCCCATACCGTCACGGCCAGCAAGCCAACGAGTAACACTTTTCCGATTAATTGGCGCACTTTACGAGGTGATTCCATAGTTCAATTCCCAACGGACAGAGCCATTTTTGGCTGTCAATGGTAAACCATAATTTACGGTTGGCGGCGTATAAGAGGGCTTTGTCTAAGTCCTGCGCAGCCAAGGTACGTATGACAAAAGCGTCTTTATACTTGCGGTCTTTAGAGGAAATATCGGCCACAAAGAGCATTTTGCTCAGTGGAGTCATTTCCAAACTTCCCAACGTATGTTCTTTGATAGCGTCTAAAACTTCTTTGTCTTTTACACCAAATTCTTTTTTAGCAATCCAAGCTGATATGTATGAATGCAACAAATGCGGTTCAAAATGGCAAATATCATCAAAAAACGGTACTTTGATTTTATGTGTTTTGCAAAATTTAATCAGCTCTTCACCGGAAAAGCCCTTTCCCGCATCATGCAAAATGCCCGCTTGAACGGCCTTTTCTATAGGTACGTCATAAATATCGCTTAAAATAGCACATAGTTCGGCTACGTTGACCGAATGTAAATAGCGGTTGGGCTTGAGGTGTGTTTTGAGCCAACGGTGTACTTCCAAGCCGTACAAATCATTTTTCAAAATCACTTCACCTACGGCAGGGGGTACTTTATCTTCGGGAATGGTGCCACTGGCCAAAATGTGGGCTCTGGCGCGCGTGGAAGACATTTTCGGAAAGCTCCCCGGCAGGAAAATATGTTTAAAATCTGCCTTATGCTCGCTAAATCCGCGGCGTCTGCCGCCTACTACCGTGGCATTTTGGAAAATATACGGTGCATTTTTCCATTTGTGCAAATCGTTTAAACAATCGGTGCCTACAAGCAGATAAATTTCGGCGTTTTTATAGCGTTTTAACAGATATTCCACCAACTGGTACGAATAGGTTTTTCCGCCGCATTTAAGCTCATAATCGTCAAAAACGATATTATCGCCCAGCGGGGAAAAGGCCGCTTTGGCCATTTGCATACGCAGTTTAAAAGGTGTGGGAGATTTATCTTTAAAAGGGGAATGATAAGCCGGCACAACGTGGGCCACATCAGGTTTGACCACTTGTAGTGCTTTTTTCAGTACGGCAATATGTCCTTTATGTACGGGGTCAAAACTGCCCCCAAAAACCAGTATTTTCATCATTTTTATTATAACAGTTTTTTGACTATATCCCGTCCTTGCAGCAGGCTGCGCTCCATGAAAGAATACTCCCATAAGCCGTAACGCCCCGCGCAGAAACAATGATTTTTAGATAGCCAACGTAAAATTTTATTGACGGCAGGAGCCCGATTTTTATCGTATATGCTGTATGCTACGGGCAAAGTCTGCCAAAAAGAAAGAAGGATTTTATCCTGTCTATCTATTATACCTTTTTGGATAAGGGCCTGAAAAATGGCTTTTTCTGCTTTTGGGCGGTCCGTTATTTTTTCTGCCGTTTCTACATAAAAAGAGCTGCATCCTTCGGGGGCATTGTCAGGCGAAAAACTACTCTGCATGCCTACACGGTAAAAAGGCACATTTTCCTGTGGAAAATACAGCCAATGAAAAGGCTCTACGGTGCGGTTTACGGCAAAATTCAGCACCTCTACGGTGGTGTGTTTAAGCTTGCGCGCTTCTGCCTTTAGGTCGGCAGGCGCGGTACTGATTTTAATGAGATCTTTTAAAGGCAACGTGTTGACTAAGCGTTTAAAATAAACCGTTTGCCCGTTGATGCGTGCTTCTTTTTTCTTAAAATCTATTTTTTCCACGTTGGCTTGCAGCCATGTGTTGGGGATTTTGGCTGCCAAAGCATTGACCAGTGCCGCGCAACCGCCCCGTTTGGGATAGTAGAAATAAGTGTTGTAACCAAAGGCTTGGCGCGGTTTGGCTGCGGCACCGCGCTTGATTTGGGCGATATCCGGCTCCGGCACGAAAGGGCCGCACCAATCCCACATCATTTTTTTAGGGTCGGTTTGCCAAAGCTTGCGGTTATACGGGCGCATAAAATGGCGGTAAATACCCGTGCCGAAAGCGCGCAGACACCATTCTTCAAAGTTCTTGGGTTTTTTAGACGTGCTTTGCGCCGCCTGTAAAGCCCCTTGCAGGCATTCTTGGCGTACAGACTCGGGCAAAGCCCATAAATTGGCTTGGAAAGGGAAAGGGACCCGTTTTCCGTCAAAATCAATAAAAGCTTTCCTTTTGAGTTTGCTCAGGTTTGCTTTGAGTAAGGTGCGTATCCATTTGAGGGTGTAAGGGTCTCTCAAATGCAAAAGGTGTCCCGAATAATCAAAGGTAAAACCCTGTTTTTCCGTACTGGCGGACAGGCCGCCAAAGAAATTGTTTTTCTCTACAAGCAAATAATTTGTATGGCCTGATTTTTCCAAGTGAAAAGCGGTGCTTAGGCCGCTCAGTCCGCCGCCCAAAATCAGAATATCGGTATGGAGTACTTTTGTTTTGTTCATGGGCGCACCTTTATTTTGGCTAACCATACCGCTGCCGTTAAAAAGAAGAAAAAGCTAAAAATACACAAACCGATAATACAAACTGTACTTGCTTTGGAAACGGCAAAAGCCAGTAAATTAAACAAAAGTCCCACCAGTGCAAAAATGAGCAAGGTGCGTTTAGGAGAAATGCCCGTTTGGCGCAGGCGCAGGGCGGCATGGTCCGGGCTGCCCTTAAAGGGATTTTTGCCTTGCAAAATACGAATAACGGCCACAAAAGCAGTATCAAAAAGAGGTAGAGCCAAAATAAACAAAGGTGTCAAAAAGCCTAAAGAAGAGTGTTCGCTATACCCCATACCGCAGGACAGGGCAGCCAAGAGAAACCCCAGCATCATACTGCCGCTGTCGCCCAAGAAGGTTTTTAAATGTACGGCGTGATTGTAGGGCCAAAAGGCAGTGCAGACACCCATCATAGCCCATGCGGCAAAATTGACGTAAATCACCTCAGACGGCAGTGCAATCAGCGCAAGGCCCAAGGCGCAAATCATGGCTTGGCTGACACAAAGGCCGTCTTGAATATCCAACAGATTAAAAGCATTTGTCAGGCCGACCACCCAAAAGAAAGTAATCAGGTAGCACAGCGCAGCCGAGTCAAACAAAGTAATGCGTACTCCGTAGTACATCAGAGCTGCGGTAGCCAAAGCTTGGCCCAAGAGTTTTACGAAAACAGAAATGCCTTTGGGTTTTCTTAAATCATCAGCAAGACCCAGCAAAAAAACAATGCCCGTACCCAGTAGTATTCCGCGTAAGCTGCGCAAAGTGCCCGTCGGGAAAGCCGTAGTCAGACGGATAAAAATCAAACTGGCCGATAGTCCCAGTAAAACGGCGCAACCGCCCAAAACGGGGACGGCGTGTTGATGTTTTTTTAAGTGATTGGGTTTATCTAAAAAGAATTTTGCCAAAAAACGGTGCAAAAACGGCAAACTGCCTGCCGTAACAAGGCAAGCAATCAACGCAGAAAGCAGGTAAAGATAAACGGTACTCATTTAACTTATATTATAATATTATTATCTTGCTTACCAATAGTAAAAAAGAGGGGAAAATGAAGAAAATAACAGTTTTGGTTTTAAGTGTGTTTTTAGGGGCGTGTGCTTCTTTGGGGGTGAAACAAAGCTGCGGCGAGCAACCTCTAAAAACGGTGTCTTATTTTGAAGAAGGGCAAAACTTGGCCGCTTTTCGCTTTACCGCACAGGCGCGCGGGTATCGGTTAAACGGAGTTTTGCAGGTAAAAAAAGCAGCGGGGGAAACCTTTGAAGTAACGGCTTTTGCCGCGACGGGGGCCTACCGCCTGATGACGGCTCAAGTGAGCCAAAAAGGAGCCGAATTTACGTATGTATTGCCGTTAGTGGACCATGCCGTTGTGCGAGGCAAGGTGGAAACCTTTTTAAAAGCACTTCTTTTTCCTCCGCAAGGGGTAAAAAAATGCCGTGAGGAAAATGGCATATGGACCGTTTACGCAGACGGCGGCAACTATCAGTACCGCGCAGGGCAGGAGTATCCGTTTTTGTTGACGTATAAAAAGACTTTGGGAAGTGTGGCTCTTTCGTATAGTCAATACACCCCGTACGAGCAGGGGCAACTGCCGCATTATCTGCAGTATGAAGACGGGGGAATATCGGCAGAGATGGTGCTGATTTCTCTTAAATAAATACTTTTTCACTTATCAGTATTTCTCACACAGGGTAAAACGAAAAGTTTTACCCTGTTTGCTTTTTATGCTCAATCATTTTCCATATTTGCGTTTCTTGACTCCGCTTTTTTGGTGCTTTTTTAGCAATGAAAAAAGTAACACTCTCCCATCGGGGAAAAAGGGATAACTTGACAAAACGTTTTTTTTTTTTGCTACAATTTTTTAGATGTAAAAACTAAATTTAAAAAGGAGTAAAAAATGAAAAAAGGCTTTACTTTGATAGAACTATTGGTAGTCGTTTTAATTATCGGTATATTGTCTGCCGTAGCTTTGCCGCAATATACAAAAGCAGTGGAAAAATCCCGCGCTGCCGAAGCATTTGTTATTTTGAAAGATATGCATCAAAAGAGTCATTTATATGCATTGGGCGGAGGTGTTTTTCCAAATGGTTCTTGTCCCAGTTCTCCGACTTATGAAGATATGGGGATAGAAATCAGTGGCGCGAGCCTTCTTAAATTAGCAGGAATTGATATGCTATGTACCAAATATTGGTGCTACGCACATCATTCAACAGATCTTGAAGGCGGAGACTGTGATGCTGGCTGGGCCACTGCATTTAGATTGAATAATGCAAATACAAACCCTAGTAAAGATAATGTCTTATACTCAATAATAATAGAACCGGAAGGAGATTTTCATTGTTACATAGATAATGGTGATTATTGCAAAATGCTAAATCTCTAAATTAAAATTAAAAAAGTGAGCCGAAACGGCTCACTTTTTTAATGATACTATTCGCAATTCTCCCTGCGTAAGCCGGGGGATATTTTTTTATCCCTTCGTATTATCAAAAGGTTTGTGATTGATAAATTGCTCGGACAAATCAGTCACGCGGTCTATTTCTTTCTTAATCTCTTGGGCTACTTCCTCAAAGTTGGTTTCTTTGGTAACGTAGAAAGCTTTTCCGTAAGTTAAGGCGGTTTTGCCAAACGGCAAAGGAACACGCATTCTGTCCCAAGAGCCTACCTTGATTTTGTGGCTCAGGGCGGTTCCTACCGGAATAATGGGCAGGCCCGTCTTTTGCGCCAAGAATAAAATGCCTTGCTGCACTTGATAAATCGGTCCGCGCGGGCCGTCGGGCGTGAGCATGGGGTGGTACCCTTCTCTGGTGAGCTGCAAAAGTTTAATCAAGGCTCTGGCTCCGCCACGGCTGGTGCTGCCGCGCACGGCTTTCATGCCGAATTTGGGCAAGATACGGGCAATATATTCGCCGTCTTTACTTAAACTGATTAAAGCGCATACTTTTTGCCCTCGGTAAGGATAGAGCAAAAAAAGTTGTTGGTTGTGCCACGTGGCATAAATGTAGTTTTTGCCCTCTTTTTCCAAGGTTTCAAATTCTTCGGTTTTAAACCAATACACGCGCGTGGTCCAACCCAGAAACATGGTGTACCAATAGGCCAATGCGGAGCCGATGGTGTGTTTCCAAGAAAATTGTTTTTTTTCAGCACTCTTTTTTCTGGCCATTATTTTTTTCCTTTACGTTTTTTCTTTTGCCAAGGGATAATAAATACCACGGTGGCTTGCGGAATAATTTTACCGTTTTCTAAAGAAACATCTATTTTTTCTGCTTGTACTTGCTTTAAAAGTTCGGGCAATATTTTTTCGGCACTTTGCGGGTCTAGGCGGGGGGAGTCTTTAAACAATTTCGGCTCCGGAGCCAGCCCTAATTTGGGTACATAAATAAATTGCGGCTCTAAGGCCTCACACTCTTCTTTTTCGGCCTGCTCTTTTACCAAATCGGTTACAAATAAAGTGGCCGTGCGCAAAAACTCAAACAAAACGGTTTGCGAAATGAGTTGTTTGGCAGGGGAAAGAGAGTCTGCAAAGTCCGTGCAGTTTTTGCCCAAGGTGACGGCGCACGCACTAAACATGCCCTGTCCCTCAGCAATTTCACTACCCAAATCCCACAAGACGTTTTCATTAAATTCATACACCGTACCGGGGTCTAACTTTTGTGAAAGTTCCACCACAAAGCGGGCCAAGGCAATTTCGCTGTCAATGCCGGCGGCAGGTAAATCTAAGCCAAGGCGCAAGACCTTGCGCGTGATTTCCTTTTGGCGAGTGCTGATTTTAAAACGTTTAATTTTGCGCGTACTCATACTTTTTATAAATCCCCATAAGAGATTTGTAAAAAGGCCGGACGCACTTTCATGCGTCCGGCATAAAACTATCTTCTGTTTCTGCGGCTTTTGCGCACGGCTTTCTTAGCGGTAGATTGGGCCGGAGCGGGTTTTTCTTCCGTTTCGGCTACTACGGCTTTCTTTTCCGTGGCGCGGGCTTTATGGGCCGGTTTATGCTCTTTGGGTAATTCTTCCAAAGCGCCTTTGGTCCATACATACACCAAGGGAGTAGTCAAAGCTACCGTGGTGTAGAAACCACAGATACAACCCACCAACATGGCAAAGGAGAAAGAGTTTAAGGCTTCTCCGCCAAAGAAATACAACACAAACAAAGCACCTACTACCGTAATAGAAGTGATAATCGTACGGGAGAGGGTTTCGTTGATAGAGCGGTTGATGAGTTTGCCAAAAGTTTCGCGGGGGTGCAAGCGGATATTTTCGCGGATACGGTCAAAAATAACGATGGTGTCGTTAATAGAGAAACCGGCTACCGTGAGGAAGGCCGCCACAACCACGAGGTCAATTTCGCGTTGGGTCAAGGCAAAGGCTACCGCCATGACAAACAAATCGTGGAACAAGGCCACCACACCGGAGGTGCCCCACAAGATATTGTTAAAGCGGAAAGCTACGTAGATAATGATGAACACGAGCGAAAGGATAATGGCCCATGCGGCGCGTTCTTTCATGTTTTGACCGACGGTAGGACCTACAAAGTTGGTCTGTTCCACTACGTACGGCACGTTTAAGGTGCTTAAGGCGCTTTCAATGCGGGCTTGCACTTCACCCACGTTTTCTTCGGTGCCTTTTTCACGTACAGCGTAGGAATTGTGACCATAGCTTTGCAATTCAGATTCCTGACCGGTAGCGGTCAAAGCTTCGCGGATTTTGGACATATCTACGTCTTGTTCAAATTTTACCTGCACCATGGTGCCGCCGGTAAAATCAATACCCAAGTTCAACCCTTTGGTGGCAAACAAGAAGATGCCCAATACAAAAATAAGGATTGAAACGGTGAAATATACTTTCCTGTATTTAAGGAAATCAATATTGGTTTTCGGGAAGAATGTCATCATAAGCTGATCTCCTTGGGGTTAGAGGTAAGCATCAGTTCATAGATAGCGCGCGTGACAAACACGGCGGTGAACAAGCTGACCGTCAAACCGATGATTAAAGTAACGGCAAAGCCTTTAACCGGGCCGGTGCCGAATTGCATCAAACAGAAACCCACGATAATGGTGGTAATGTTGGAGTCAAAAATGGCAGACCAAGCTTTTTCATAACCCAGTTGGATAATGGTGGCGATAGGTTTGCCTAAGAGTTTTTCTTCTCTCATGCGTTCAATGATCAGCACGTTGGCGTCAATGGCCATAGCCAAAGATAAGATGATACCGGCAATACCGGGGACCGTCAAGGTGGCGGAAAAATAGCTCATCACAGCCATCAAGAGTACTAAGTTCAGTACCAAAGCTACACTGGAGATAAAACCGGCCCATTTGTAGTAAATAATCATGAAGAGCAAAATACCGATTAACGCATATAAACAAGCCGATAAACCAGATTTAATGGAGTCTTCACCCAAGGTAGGTCCGATGGTTTTCTTTTCAATTACGCGCACGGGAGCGGGCAAGGCGCCTGCTTTGAGCACGATGGTCAGCTGTCTGGCTTCTTCCAAGGTAAAGGTACCGGAGATGCGGCCTTCTTTGCTGATGCGAGATTGTACCACGGGAGCAGATTGAATGGTGTTATCCAATACGATAGCTAACTGCTTGTTGATATTGGCACCGGTGAGTTTGCCAAATTTTTTGGCACCTTCGGCATTAAAGCTAAAGGATACTTCGGGATAGCCGTTTTCGCCATACATGGTTAAGCGGGCATTTTCCAAATCGGCACCGGTAACACCGGGCTCTTTATTGACCAAGCTGTAGCCGCCGTCTTTGGTGCGGAAAATAGTATATCCTTCCGGCAAGAGTTTGGCAATTTCCGGTTTCAATATACCATCTTGGTCATAGGGCTCTTCGGTTTCTTCCAATTTAGCGATGGCTTTTTCAGCACCGGTTACGTCGTTTTTGACGATGTGGAACTGAAGCATAGCCGTCTTGCCGATCAAGGCTTCCGCAGCTTCGGGGTTGGCCACGCCGGGCAGTTGTACCAAGATCCATTTTTCACCCTGACGGGTAATCAACGTTTCACCCACGCCGTATTGGTCAATGCGGTTGCGGATGATTTCAATGGCGCGTGCCATAGCTTCGTTAAGCGGCTCTTTATTGCTGAGTTTAGAAACGTCCAGCTCCAAGAGCAGGCTGCTGCCGCCACGCAAATCTAAGCCCAAGTTGAGCATCCGTTCGGGACGGTCTCCCATGGCTTCTAATTTGGCACGTTCGGCACTGGGCTTGGAATACCAACTGTAGTTGGGATAAATTAATGCCAAAGACCCAAGCAGTACAACAATAATTACAATCCATTTAATGGCCAGCGATTTGGACATTATTTGGCTCCTCCTTGGTTAACGGGGGTAATATCGGCGGTGAAACCGACAATGCCCGATTTCAAAACGGTAATTTTTACATTTTCGGAGATTTTGACTTCAATGGCATTGTCTTTAAACCCTGCCACCGTGCCAATAATTCCGCCGGGGAGAATCACCCCGTCTCCCTTCTGTAAAGCATTTACTTTTGCCTGTCTTTCCTGTTCGCGTTTTTTCTGACCGCGACCGGAAAACAGAATAAAGATAAACATAGCCGCCAAAATCAGGAACATAAACATGCCTGATCCGGCGCCTTGTGCTGCTGTATTCATGCTGCCTCCAAATAAGATAAAGATACTAATACATTATGATTTTAGCATATTTCGGCGAAGATACGGCGGGGAATTATTCTTTGTTGTTTTTGAGAGGTTAAAAGATTGACAGATATTTCTTGTTTTGTTAAATTTTAAAGGTCGGTAAACTTACAAAATAAGGAACTTCTATTTATGAATAAATCACATAAATTCAATAAAAGCGGTTTTACGCTGATAGAGCTGTTGGTAGTAGTTTTAATTATCGGTATTTTGTCGTCAGTTGCTTTGCCACAATATACCAAAGCTGTGGAAAAATCTAGAGCAACGCAAGCTATGATTTATGCTGATGCTTGGATAAAAGCTAATACTATTTATAAGTTAGAAAATGATAAATATGTTAATTCTCCTTGGGACTATACGGGAATTTCCAAGCCTACTTTAAAAGAGAGTGAATGGTCTTCGTGGGTTACCATCAGTATTGGCGGAACGGTTTCTGCAAATATGAAATTGCAAAGAGAGTTAGCGAATGCGGAAGATAAGTACGCTTTAAGCGTGAATATGATTTCTCGCAGCGGAGAGCAGGATTTTGCTATGAAGTTTTGTACCGGAAACGAAAAAATGTGTAAAACCATAAACGGAGGAGCGGGAAATTGCAGTGAAAACGGATCTTCCAGCGATCCCGCTTGGTGTTATACAACAAAATCTAGTTTTAAATAAGTTGCTTTATTTTACCCACATGGTGCGGATCAGGCTGAGTTCAGCTTGGTCCGCTTCTTTTTGGGAGTTTAGGGGGATAATCTTTTCGCCGTCTGCAGTTGTAATTTTGACGTAGTCTTCCTTAATGTCAAAAATACTTCGCTTGGCGGTATTATCAAATAAGCTGTGTCCGAAAAACCCTTTGGGTTGCGGCAAGTTTAATAGGTCCAAAATGGTGGGGGCTACGTCCAACTGGCTGGACAGGTCGTCTTGACTTAAGGGGAGATTGATTTGATTTTTGGTAATCACGGCAAAGGGCACGCGGTCAAATACTTTTTGGAAATTTTTAAAGAGTTTATTAGTCGGCATGTTGGAAAAGTTCGGGTGGTCCCCCGTGAGGATAATCAGGGTATCTTCATCAAACAGGCCCTTTTCTTGTAGGTTTTTTAAGAAAAGCTCCACATCTTGCCCCGCATAGCTAAAAGCGCGCGGCAGGGTGGGTACATCATAAAATTCGGCCTGCGTTTGTTGGTATTTATGGTCTAAATAGTCCGGCCGTCCCAAGGGAACGTGCGTATCCACGGTCAGCAAGGTCAGGAAAGTTTTGTCTTCTTTGTTTTCTTGCAAATATTCCACGGCATATTCATATAGTTTGCGGTCTGTTAAGCCCCACCACGCAATGTACGGGGCATATTCACCCAGCGTGGAGAAATAGTGGCTCCCTTTTACCTCGTCAAAGCCTGCTTGGTGAAACAAAATATGCTCGTCCATATATTTTTCATTGGCTCCGCGTAAAAAAGCCGTGCGAAAGCCATGCTTTTTAAGCTCTTTTACCAAAGATAACGGGTATTTGTTTTCATATACCAGTTTAGCATTGGGGTGAGAGGAAAAAAGCACCGTCAGACCATACAAAGTGGATAAGGTGACGGGGTGCAGGGTAGCAGACGGATGCGCCTGAAAAAGCGCGTCATAACTGCGGCTGGCAGCAGGGGGAATAAGCGGATTAAAGTGGTGCAGGTACTTAGCCGACATGCTTTCGGTGGCGATTAAAATTACCCGTTTGTAATCTTTGCCTATGCCTGTGTTTCGGGCGGTAAAAACATTATACTTTTGAGCAGCTTGGGCTGTTTGGACGGGGAGTTCTTGGGTTAAAATAACCTCTTGCGGGCGCGCTATCATGGAGCACAGGGTATAAACGGGGGAGGGGGGCATGAAATAAGCGGTTAAAAAATCATTGGGTTTGGGCAGCAGACGCAAAGGGTTGGTTAATATCAAAACCGCCAAAACGATTGCACAGGCCAAAACTTTTTGCCAAGCTTCTTTGCGTGTTATCGGTTTAAAAAATCGGCGTACGGAAAAAATACAAAATAGCAAAAAACATACGAAATAAGAAATTAACCGCCAATCTTTAAAAAAGCCATAATCGGCACCGCCTTCCATGGTTTCTAAATATTTTGCGCCAAAGCGTTCTTTGAAATATAAAAGCAAAGCCAAATCGGCCGTGCAAGCCCAATAATAAGAATATAACAGAAGAGCCAATATCCATTTGTTTTTAATACCCAACGCATTGAGTATCCCCAAACACAACCCTAAAAAAGCAAATTCTATGGCCAAACGTATCAGCAGAGCTACCGCCCACACTCCGTGCCCACTCACGGCTAACTGATGCAGCCCAAATGCCGTCAGGGCCACTGCCGGAAGCGAAACCAACAAAAGCAATTTGTAATTATTTAAAAATGCGGCTAAAAAAGAATAAAAGCGTTTCATAGATGTATTTGGGCCGTACTGTCCTTTAATTTGATATACTTAATTATATAAATTTAAGCGGATCTTCCGCTGAAGGAACCACTATGGAAAATAATGAATTGGAAATGAAACGGCACTCTTGCGCCCATATTATGGCTGCTGCGGTGCAGCAGTTGTTCCCCGGTACCAAGCTCGGTATCGGCCCTGCCGTAGACAACGGCTTTTATTATGATTTTGATTGCACCCATGCATTCACTCCGGAAGATTTAAAAACCATTGAAACTAAAATGAAAGAGCTCATCAAAGCCCGTATTCCCTTTGAATGCAAGCAGATGAGCAAAGCCGAAGCCAAAGAATTTTTTGAAAAACGCGGCGAAACCTACAAATTAGAACTCATTGAAGAGTTAAATGACGGCGAAATCACGGTCTATTTTACCGGAGATTATGCCGATTTGTGCCGCGGTCCTCATGTGGAACACACGGGTAAAATCAATAATTTCAAACTTTCCGCTATCGCCGGTGCTTATTGGCGCGGTGATGAAAAAAGACCCATGTTGCAGCGCATTTACGGCTTAAGCTTTAATTCCAAAGACGAGCTGAATGCCTATGTTAAACAACAGGAAGAAGCCGCCAAGCGCGACCACCGCAAATTGGGGCCCGAGCTGGATTTATTCAGCATTAACGACCATGTCGGGCCGGGGCTTATTTTGATGCACCCCAAAGGCGGTATGTTGCGCAAAGTGCTGGAAGACTGGATTAAAAATGAAAACTTAAAACGCGGTTATGACTTGGTGGTCAGTCCGCATATTGCCAGACTTCACTTATTTGAAATCAGCGGTCATGCCGGTTTTTACTCTGAAAGCATGTTCCACCCGATGGAAGTAGATGGGGATAATTATCAAATTAAACCCATGAACTGCCCCTTCCATGTGGAAATTTATAAATCTCATTTAAGAAGCTATCGCGACTTGCCCTTGCGCTTTTCCGAATTAGGCACTGTGTATCGTTATGAACGTTCCGGCGCTTTGCACGGCCTTTTGCGCGTAAGAGGATTTACACAAGACGATGCTCACATCTTCTGTACTCCCGAACAAGTGGAAGACGAAGTGAAACAATGTTTTGAATTTGCCATGCATATTTTCAAAACGTTCGGCTTTGAAAAATATTCTGTAGAACTTTCCACCCGTGACCCCGAACATCCGGAACATTTTACCGGAGACGTGGCCGATTGGGACCGTGCCGAAAGTGCCTTAAAACGTGTGTTGGAGGCTAATAATATTCCTTATACCACTCACGCAGGGGAAGCGGCTTTCTACGGGCCGAAAATTGATATTAAGGTTATGGATGCTATCGGCCGTTTGTGGCAGCTGTCCACCATTCAGTTTGACTTCAACTTGCCTCAGCGCTTTGATTTGGAATATGTGGCTGCCGAAGGCCGCAAACGCCCTATCATGGTACACCGCGCGATGTTTGGCAGTATTGAGCGTTTTACGGGTGTGATTTTGGAACACTTTGCCGGTTGGTTCCCCTTGTGGTTGGCCCCTGTGCAAGCTAAAATCTTGACCTTAACAGACGATCAAATTCCGTATGCCAAAGAAGTAGCTGCACAAATGCGCGCTGCGGGTTTGCGCCCTGAGTTGGACGTTCGTCCCGAAAAACTGGGTCTGAAAATTCGTGAAGCTCATTTAGAGCGCATTCCCTATACGTTTGTCATCGGGGCCAAAGAGGCGGAAAACAAAGCCGTCACCGTGCGTTTGCGTGACGGTAAAAACTTAAACGGTTTGCCGGTGGCTGATGTAATTGCCAAAATGAAAGAAGAAGTAGACAGTTTCAGTTTGGAAAATCTGTTGAAATAACATTTTAAAACAGATGAAAAAACCTCCGCTTTCTTTGCGGAGGTTTTTTTGCTATGATGAAGGCTGCTGTCTCTTTTATTTCAAAATTGGTAAGGAGTTTCTTATGAAGAAGATGTCCGTTTTCTTGGCTTTATTATTTTCTGCAACGATGTTGAGTGCGGCTTCCGGCCCCGATGTGCAAGATTTGACATTGCGCGAGCAAGTGGGGCAAACTATTATGCCGCGTCTGTTAATCGGGCAACATAAAGCATTTAAAGAGGCGGTAATCAAAGGAGAAGTGACTGGATTTTTTATCAAGGCCAAAGAAGGTTTATTGAAACACCCCAAAATTACGGATAAAAACCAAGAGAAGTTTCTTAAAAAGCAACGCAAAAAATTCTTGAAAACGATTGCTGATTTGAATAAATGGGCCAGCAAATCCCGCCATCAAATTCCGCTTTTGTTGGCTTTGGATTACGAGGGGGGAACAGTTACCTCTCCGATGTACATGGGGTTAAAACAAATGCCGTCTAATATGTTGCTGGCAGCCAGCGGAAACAAAGAAGTGGTAGAGCAAATGTATGCGGCTCAAGCGCGCGAAATCAAAGCGGTCGGTGCCAATGTGGCTTTAGGGCCGGTGACAGACGTGAACTCCAATCCGCAAAACCCGATTATTCAAACCCGCTCTTTTGGTGATAATGCCAAGCAGGTGGGGCAATTTGCCGCGGTGGCTGTTCATGCTTTGCAGGCCGAAGGTGTGCCCGCTTTTAACAAACATTTTCCGGGACATGGTGATACCGCTTCCGATTCTCACTATGCCCAGCCTGTAACCAATATGCCGGCCGATCAATTATGGGATAATCATTTTTCCGCTTTTGAGCCTTCTATGAAAGAGGCCGACGGTGTGCTGAGCGCGCATGTGGTGTACCCGACCATTGATCCGGATAACTCCGCCTCTTTTTCCGCTAAGATTTTGAAAGATTTATTGCGCAAGAAAATGAACTTTAAAGGGGTGATTGCCACCGATGGTTTGGATATGGGCGCAGTGAGCGACAGTCCCGTTGAAGAGCTTGTTTTGCGTTCTTACAAAGCCGGCAATAATATGCTGTTACTCAGCGGTGATGTAAAAAATGTAAGAGAGGCCCGCACCTATCCGCGCCGCGCGGCCGATTATGTGCAAAAGAGCACTGCGGCTGTGCTGAACGGAGCTTCTGCCGAAGAAAATGTAACGTTGGAAGAAATCCAAGAGTCTGCTCAAAAAATCCTCGATTTAAAGAAAAAGATGGGTTTGTTTAATACTCCTGCCACTGCGGAAGAAGATACGGGCTTTGAGGCGGCCTCTTTGCGCGCGGCGCAAGAAGGGGTAACCTTGGTAAGGGACGAGCAAGGTTTAATTCCTTTAAAAGAGAATATTCAAGAAGTCTGCACCGTATTCTTTGCCGATGGTATTTTTAGCCTGCAATTGAAATCTTTTAACGATTATTTAATCAATCGCGGAAAAACGGTTTCTTCCGTTTTTGCCGCCCGCACGCCTACGCAGAAAGACGAGCAGGACATCTCTGCCTGTATGAACGGTGCGCAAGCGGTAGTGTTGGGTACGTCCCGCACCAGCGCGATGGATAAAAAACAGTTTGCCTTGGTTACTTCTTTGTTGGAACAAGCTGAAAAGAATGGGCAGCCGGTAGCCTTGGTCTCTTTGTTGAATCCTTATGAAATTCCGCTCTATCCCGCGGCTCAAACAGTATTTGCTTTGTATGGGGCCACTCAACCGGCAATGCAGACAACTGCTCAAATATTGTTGGGTGACGCGCAGGCCAAAGGCCAATTGCCGGTTCGTTTGACCAGTACCGAAGTGGTATTTACCAAACAACCCAAAGACGGCACCTTGCGCCAACCGTAATAGACGGGTACGGATTTTGCTTAAGAACCGCGTAGAACGTAAAGTTTTACGCGGTGTTTTTTGGTACGACTTTTTCATTTGCCTGTCTGTCTCAGGGTAAACAATTTTTCACATTTAAGTTTCTTAACTACGCCTTGCCTACGCCGCAGCTGATAGCACTTGCCTTGGCAAATAGCGGAGCCAATAAATCATAAATCTGAAAAATCATGCTATGAGTATTTGTTTTTTAGTTGTTGTTTCTCCGTCGGGAAAGTGCGCTAACTCTTGACACGTTTTTTTTACGATTTTTGCGTAGGGAAAATTGTAACAAAAAAGGAGTTTTGATTATGAAAAACGTTTTTAGAGACAGCATCAGCGGTTTCACGCTTATCGAATTATTATTAGTAGTACTCATCATCGGCATTTTGTCTGCCGTGTCCTTGCCACAATATACTAAAGCGGTACAAAAAAGTCGTTTTGTTCAGCTACAAATAATTGTGCGTAATTTGTTTGAGGCCCAAAAACGCTATTACATGGAAAATGGAGAATATGCTACCGAGTTTGATTTGCTGGACGTCTTACCTGACGGAGAGATATCCGAAAGAAAAGATTTAATCAGGACCGATAAATATTCTTGCAGGTTTAATAATTCCTACAAAGAAATACACTGTACCCTTTCTCCGGATATAGGGGCGGGAATAATCATATATCTTTTAAGAGATAGTTACCAACCAAAATGCCGACCCACCAGTGAAGAAGGAAACAAACTATGTTTTACTTATGGTGGAGTGTTGGACTCTTCCGGAACAAGTTGGACAGACTACACTTTTAAATGATTAACTGGTAATATAAAAACAGCCCGCTTTTGGCGGGCTGTGTTATGTTTGGGGGTATTTGGGTTTAGGGAATAGAATCCATAATTTGGCGGAGCTCTTCTTCGCTTTTATCGCGCACTTCCACCGTTTTTTCTTTGCCTTTGGCACCTTTTAAGATGATGATTTGTTCCTCTTTCACGGCAAAGAAATCAGCCAAGAAGGTTTTCATTATATTGTTTGCCAAATCGTCGTCTACTTTTTTGTTTTTGATTTTCATGCGCAGTACGCTGCCGATGCGGCTGATAATTTCATTGCGTCCTGTTGTAGTAGGAATGACGCGGACCTTTATAATCATACTTCCTCCCTGTTTTCGGCAAACAGCTTACTGCCAATTCGCGGCAATGTAGATCCTTCTTCTACGGCTGTTTCAAAATCGTCGCTCATACCCAGCGATAAGTATCGGTGGGGCAGCATAAGCGGAAAATCTCTATCAAAGGCCATTTTCAGTTGTGCAAACAATGGACGTAAAGCTTCGCTATTTTTCGTTTGCGGGGCAATGGCCATATATCCGCAAGGAATTAAATTTTTAAGCGTGTTCAATTGCGAAAGTAATTCCGGCGCTTTTTCTAAAGACAAGCCGGATTGGCTTTCTCGCTGAGTCAGCTTGATTTGCACCATGACATATATTTTCTTGCCCAATTTTTCCGCTTGTGTATTGATAGCTTGGGCGGTAGTAATGTCATCTATAGAATCAATAAAGTCAAAGAGTTCCACCGCTTGTGCGGCTTTGTTTTTTTGCAAATGCCCGATAAAGTGTTTGTAAACGGGAAACTTAGCAAAAGACGGGTTTTTCCAACGGGCGGCGGCCTGCTGTACGCGGCTTTCGCCGATATGAGTAATTTGCCCCGTACTCAGCAAGGCCAGTACATCTTCGTCACTGGCATATTTGGTTACGGCGAGCAGCTGAACGCTTTGTTCGTTTCGACCTCTTTTTTGGCAGGCCTTGGCAATAGCGGTCTGTATTTGCAATAAATTTTGGCTGACTTTTTCCGCTGCGTTCATAAAAACCCTTGACATATTATATCAAAATTTACTTAAATACACAATTTTTCAAAATTCCTTAGACGAGAGAATAAAAAAGAGCCCTCCGCTCTCTGCTTGCGGAGGACCCTAGGTCGACTCTATCATTTTTTTTCCTTCCTCAGAAATAGGTGTCAGAGCCGAAGAACAGTTGTCATGTTCTTGGCAAAGCGGTCAACACTTCCGATCCAAATCTCCGGCACCCCCGACCCTCTTGAGCGGGACCGGAGCGCGTGAACCGGCCATTCTGTCTTGCCCTGCCTTGCATGTAAAAGAACATTTTTTCTGTTTCAAAGCTGTGTGCTTACGCTTCTGCGCTCTTCGCGCTCTCCACCGGCACAGCCCGACCAGTTTATACATCGGGCGCCGCCTTGCATCACCGGGCAAAACTGGCCCCCTTTGCAATTTTCTGTCCTGCGATCCCCAACCCTTCTTTGAGGATACTCTTAGTATAGTTGATTTTCCCGAAAAAACAAGAGGGGAAAAAGGGTTATTTGGGGGATGCAATTCGCCTGACTATCGACGCAACAATGGCAGCGTCCTCGGTCTGTTGGGGTTTTTGGCACGTGTATTGCCCGTTCTGCAGTTTGTACAAAGCCTTTTCTCTTGCGGTTACTTCCGAGCAGGGTTTGAGGAAACATAAATCTTCTGAATCGGCGGTGTCTAATCCAATGGATAAAGAGGGAACGATATATTTTGCTCCGCAAGCATATCTGCGCGGTACGCTCCACCATTCTAAAACATCATCTTCGTTATAATTTGGAAATTGAGCGGGAATTTGACTAAAAAAAGGTAAACGCACACTATTGCTTTGTGCCATATTTTCTTCTTCTGAAGTGTAAGAGCAATCGTCGCTTTTTTCGCGCAATAACAGCTGGGCAGAGTGCGTGGGCGTGGGGTAAGTGGTGGTTTTGTTTTCAAAAAGCTTAAAAACGTTATAGATGTCCATTTTAAATAACTCAGCCATTTGGGAAGCATAGCCTTTGGACGGGCGGCGTTTTCCCGTGGCCCATAAAGCGGTGGTGGCGGTGGAAACCCCCAGCTTTTTTGCTAACTTTGCTTGCGCTCCTCTTAATATTCCTTTATTCCATTTTTCTAATTGTTTTTCAAATTTATTCATGATTTTTCTCCTATATAAAATATTAAAAAATAGGAAAAAAGGAAAAAACTTGACAAACACTAGAAAAACTTACTATGCTAACATTATCTAATAAAAATGCAATAGGTTTTTCCTTTTCCTACGGACAAAAAACACGCCTCGTGTTTGCGGGAAAAGAGCGGGGCTCCGCTCTGGTATCATGGCTCAGTGATACGCTGTTTTCCCATTGTCCCGACCGCATAATTTTTGGCAATCTATGCGGTCTTATTTTACCAAATAAAAACTAACTTGAGTTAGTAAAGTTATAAAAAAAGTAATTAGAAAGGTCGTTTCTACTCTGTAAATATTTCTTTTTTCTGTTCTAAGCTTTACTAACTCTGTTAGTTTTGAGATAATTAAAATGCTTCTCTTTTCTCGTATACTACAAGTCTTCTTTCTTTTATTTTTAGGCTGTGCCATTATTGATGAGTGGCAGAACATGGGCTAAAAGTAAATATTTTGCTTATGAATATATCCAAACAAGGTTGTGATAAGGTTTTTTTAGAAAACCTTATTTTCTATCATGCCTCCCTGACGGGGGAAAAGATTGCTTCTTTTCAGGGAAGCCTTTTAGTAGAGAAAGGGAAAATACTAACTGCATTGGTGGCTCTGTATAACGGTTTATTTACTGATGAGAATAAAGCTTTTTTAGCGGAAGAATTGACGGAGAATTGTAGGATGATGGAGATTTTTAGAAAAGAATATTTAAAAGAAAAAAAGAAACATCCTACCAAGTCCGGATTTTATTTAGACATGAAAAAGCCCCGTCGTTAAAGACGGGGCTTTTGATTTGAAAAGATTATTTATGGTTGTGTCCGTGAATTTTCACTTCCTCCGGGGTGCGTCCACATTCGGGGCAGCGGGGACCGTGGGAGGTAACCGGCGTTTTGGCCACATAATGAGGGCGGGCTTGAGCCGGTCTGAGATCTTGCGGCAGAGCCGGTAACTCTTTTTTGATATAGCTGGGACTAAAAGCGATAGCTTTATGACCATGAGAACACGTTTTTTCATTTACGGACAATTCTCTTCCGCATTCGGGGCAAACCCAAGTAGAAGAATCTTCACTTGCTTTTTCGGTGTTTTCGTTGGCGGTTACCAAAATGGGTTTATGATGATTGCTGCAGCGAGTACCGACGGGTACTTCTCTTCCGCATTCGGGGCAGACGGCCGTTTGAGGCTCTTCTTCACCAGTGGCAGGAGTTATTTCTGCCTGACGTTGTGCATGCTTTTGGGCAGCTTCAGCATTTTGTTTTTCAAGAACTCTTTCCAAAGATACATGAGCTTGAGCAGCGGTAGCGGTTAATACAGCTACGGTCAATAAAAGTAAGATTTTTTTAGTCATACAAATGTGTTTCTCCATAAAAAATTTAGGACTTATATATCTACTATAAAAACTTTAGAGAATGTTTAACAGGGTCATTGGACCTAAAAATTAAAATAATTTGGACCCATGCCTAAAATAGGTCCAAAAAGCCCCGCCAAAATGCGCGGGGCTTGAAGATGTAATCTTTTATTTTTGTGTGGCGTGTTCCAAAGCAGCAGCAGCGGAAGCGCGCTGTAAAGCGGCTTCTAAAGAATCAGCTTTAGCTGCATTTTGGGCGGCAGTTTTTTTGTTTTTTTGTAACAAAATTTCACCGCTACGCATTATGGCGCCTTCTCTGCCAGGGATGAAACCGGAAGGCAGATTTTTAGCGCCTTTGGTAAAGAAATTCTTAATGCCTTCCCAAGCGCATTTGCAAGCGTCCCCAATGCATTCACAAATTTCACCTGCAATACGGGCATTATATTCAGCACCGTTGACAATTTTCATTTCGCGTCCGGCATTGGCATAGCTCGCATTTGTTTCTGCAGAGGTTTGTTTTTGAGCGGTTTCGGCCGTAGCGGCGGGCTTGCTGGCTTTTTTGTTGGCACCAGTGGTGAAGGTGCTGCCCCAAGCTTCCCCTAAGAATTTAGCTTCCATGCTGGGGCTTTGGGCATACGCATACTGCGCGGCGACCGTAACGGCTAATACGCAGAGCGTGTTTAAGATAATTTTTTTCGTGTTCATTGTATTACTTCTCCATCATTTTTTATTTTGTTTTTTGGGTACCACATCATTTTATAAAAGTTCTCGTCGAAAATTAAAGCAAAAAAAAGACCTATTTCAGAGGGGATCAATGGACCTATATTTTTTCTAGGACCTCCGTCGGAGAGTCCCCTGTGCGAAAAGAGAATAATTATCGTATAATAAAAAAAAGACTATATTATTGTGAGGGAAAAATTATGATTATACCTACCATTATTGAAAAAAATGTCGGCTATGATATTTTTTCGCGCCTGCTCAAAGATCGTATTATTTTTGTAGGCGGTCGCGAAGGAGAGGTGGATACCGCCAGTGCCAATATGATTATTGCACAGCTTTTATATTTGGACGCGGAGGACTCCCAACGGGAAATCAATTTGTATATCAATTCTCCCGGCGGCATGGTAACAGCCGGACTGGCTATTTATGATACCATGCAATTTATCAAAGCTCCTATCACCACCATTTGTATGGGCCAAGCCATGAGCTTCGGTGCGGTGCTGTTGGCCGCCGGCTCCAAGGGCCGCCGCTATGCCTTGCCGCACAGCCGCATTATGATTCACCAACCCTTAATTTGGGGCGGCGGTATTTCGGGGCAGGTAACCGATATTGAAATTGAAGCGCGCGAATTGCACGATAACAAAGAGCACCTTTTGGATATTTTGGCTAAACACACGGGCCAACCCAAAGAAAAGATTCGCCAAGACAGCGAACGCAACTACTATTTATCTGCGCAAGAGGCCAAAGAGTATGGCATTATTGACGAGGTCTTGGAACTGAAGAAATAGCTTTTACTTGCTCGTCTTTTTGAACACAGGAGAAAACATTGCGTTTTCTCCTGTTTTTTGGTGTTTATTTTCGTCGCTAGATAGACTTACCTCTTATGTAGCTTTGCCGCAATATCGCGTAGCGGTGGCCAAAGCCAAGTATGTTAAAGTAATGCCTATGCTCAAGTATTATGTAAATGAGTTGGAACTTTATAATATGGCGAACGGTATCTTAAAAAAGGATATCTTTTGCTTTAAAATTAGCACTCTTTTAAATGTCTTGCTAGTTTTAAGCGAATTTTGTATACTATTTTAAAATAGCCCAAAAGTGCGCTTGCACGGGGGCCAAAGATTTTTTATCCTTATCCCAAAGAGGGGGTTTGTATGGAAGAAATGAAAAAAAGAACGCTTTCCTTGCCGCAGGTAGTACCGGCGGTAGCCATCCGCGATGTGGTGATGTACCCCGGTATGTCTTTGCCGTTGTCGGTCAACCGCCAGAAATCTATTGTGGCGATTGATTTGGCTTTGGAATCTCCGGGCAAATACGTCTTGGCTCTATCTCAAAAATCAGCCGAAGTAGACGAACCGCAAGTGGAAGATATTTACCAATTCGGTGTGCTGAGCGAAATTACCCAATCTTTAAAAATGCCCGACGGCTCTGTAAAAGTTTTTCTGCAGGGGTTAGTGCGTGCTAAAGTGGAAAAATTAGATTTAAATCCGCTGACTAACACTTGGTTTGCCTCCGTGCAGTATATTGAGGAACAAGAGGACAATAGCCCCGTCGTGCAAGCCTTGATGCGCAAAGTGGTAGACGAGTTTGAAAATTATGCCCGCGTTTCGCAACGTATGGCGGTGGAAGGGGTATCTTTCTTGCGCAATATTGAAGAGCCCTCTAAATTGGCCGACACCATTGCTTCCAATATGATGGTCAAAACGGAGCAACGCCAAGAAATTTTGGAAACCACGGACATTAAAACCCGTCTGGAAAAAATCTTAAAACTTATTACCAGCGAAGTGGAAATTTTAGGATTGGAAGAAAAAATTCATAATAAAGTACGCGCTCAAATTGAGAAAAATCAAAAAGAATATTACCTCAATGAGCAAATGAAAGCCATTCAAAAAGAGCTGAGCCAAAAAGACGATTTCCAAAAAGAATTAGATGCTATTCGCGCCAAAATCAAGAAAAACGCTCTTCCTCCCGCCGCCAAAGAAGCGGCCGAAAAAGAGGTGGACCGCCTGCAAAAAATGCAGCCTTTCTCTCCGGAAGCCACGGTGGCGCGCACTTTCTTAGATTGGCTCGTAAATATGCCTTGGAATATCACCACCAAAGACGTGCTAGATATTGAAGCCGCCAAAAAAGTATTGGACGAAGACCATTTTGGTTTGGATAAACCTAAAGAACGTATTTTGGAATATATTGCCGTTAGCAAACTGACCGAAGGTTTGCGCGGGCCGGTGCTCTGTTTTGTGGGGCCTCCGGGGGTTGGTAAGACCTCTTTGGCTAAATCCATTGCACGTGCTATCGGGCGCAAATTTGTGCGTATGTCCTTAGGCGGCGTGCGTGACGAAAGCGAAATTCGCGGTCACCGCAGAACCTATATCGGCTCTATGCCGGGGCGCATTATTCAAGGAATCAGCAAATCTAAAAGCTCTAACCCCGTGTTCCTGCTAGACGAAATTGACAAGATGGGCTCGGACTGGCGCGGTGATCCGGCGGCAGCCCTTTTGGAACTCTTGGACCCTGAGCAAAACAAAGATTTTGTGGACCACTTTTTAGATGTGCCGTATGACGTGTCTAAAGTGATGTTTATCACGACGGCCAACTCTTTAAGCTCTATTCCGAACACTTTGCGTGACCGTTTGGAAATTATTGATTTCTCCGGTTATACCGACTATGAGAAACACGAAATTGTGGACAATTATTTAATTCCCAAACAAATGAAGTTGCACGGGCTTAAAAAAGGCAGTTTGGAAGTATCCAAAGATGCCGTGGCCTTGATGATGCGCGAATATGTGCGTGAAGCCGGCGTGCGTAACTTGGACCGCGAAATCGGCACCCTCTGCCGCAAAGCCGCCAAAAAATATGTAGAAAACGGCGGAAAAAAAGTCAGCATTAACGTAAAAAATCTACATGACTTCTTGGGCGTGCCGAAATATGCTAATTTTGCCACCGAAGAAAACGGTATCGGTATTGCCACGGGGCTGGCGTGGACGAGTGTGGGCGGGGAAACTCTGTCTATTGAAGCCACCCAACTCCCCGGAAAAGGCGGACTGATTTTAACGGGTATGTTGGGTAATGTGATGAAAGAGTCCGTTCGCGCGGCTCTGACGTATGCCCGTAGCCGCGGCATCGGTAAAAAGGTAGATTTTGACCATACAGATTTCCATATCCACTTCCCCGAAGGGGCCGTGCCAAAAGACGGACCGTCTGCCGGTATCACCATTACTTCTGCTTTGGTAAGTTTGCTTTTGGGCATTCCCGTGAAGAAAAACTTGGCCATGACGGGCGAAGTAACCATTACGGGTCGTGTATTGCCGGTAGGGGGAATTAAAGAAAAGTTCCTTGCTGCCTACCGCGAAGGGGTCAAGACCATTCTTTTCCCGCACACCAATGAAAAAGACGTTTCCGAAATTCCTGAAAAAGTGCGCAAAGAGCTGACTTTAATTCCCGTCAAACACATGGACGAGGTGCTTCCGTTGGCTTTGGAAGGATATAAAGCTCCCAAAGCGGGCAAGACTTTTGCCAAAAAAGGGAAAAAGACCGTTGTGAAAAAAGCAGCTAAAAAAACAGTTGCTAAAAAACCTGTCAAAAAAACACTGGTAAAGAAAGCGAAGGTACTTCGCAAACGTAAATAGTTCGTTGTTTAAGTAAAACCCGCTCTATAAAAGAGCGGGTTTTTTTTAAATACTACCCATTGAAATATAGTCTTTTTTTTATTATACTTTTGGTAACGAGCTGTGCCTTGAAATACAGGTATAGTCGTTTTCGTTTTATGTAAATCTAATTTAAGGAGACCCTATGAAAAAAGCTTTTACGCTTACGGAGCTTTTAATGGTTGTTTTGGTTTTGGGTGTTTTAGCCGCTGTTGCCACGCCTAAAATGAAACAAGTATTGGAAACCCGTAAAACTACCGAAGCTGAAAATATGCTTTCGGCCGTGCGCATGGAACAGGAAAAACGCTGTTCCTTGGGCAAAGTTTATCACACAGATCCTGCCAAAGTATCTGTGTTAGCTTCTGCCTCTAACAGCAAAAATTACTCATATAGTTTGTCTGATACGGGTGCGGTGGCCAAATCTGCCAACTATAGTATTGAGATGGTTTCTTATAAAGACGGCCTTTTATGCTGCCGTGGAGAGGGGTGTTCCGGCTTGAATAAAGACTATCCGAGCTGTGATACCCTTTATGCCTCTTTGCCGGTAGATGAATGTGCTCCTGAAAAGCAAGAAGTTCTCGAACCTGAACCGGAGCCCGAACCCGAACCGGAGCCCGAACCCGAACCAACTTGTACTGGGGAGGCCCCGACAGAATCACAAGCTTGTGGAAATTGTTCTTTAGGTACCCAAACCCGTACGGCAACTTGTGTTAACGGCGCATGGACCTACACGGAAGATTTTGGCGAATGTGAAGAACCCAGTACTTCTTGTGAACCAGGGAAATTGGATCCTTTTGGGGGAAATATTTGCTCGAACTCTTCTCCGTTGGCTTTGAGATTAGAGGGAAATAGCAATATTTCTTTTGTAAATAAGAATGTATTGAACGCAGTTTCCGTTCCCACAACTAACTTATCCGGAGTGAGTAATTTGGGCAGCTCCTTGCCTACTGTGTCCGGTAGCCTTCCGGCTGTTAGCGGAAATACTAGTTTTGCAAGTTCACTGCAAAATCGTTCCGGTCGTATATGCAATCAAAGTTGTGCTTGGCAAAACTTAGCATGTACTGAACAGGACGATCCAGACGAGGAAGATCCTATTATTGAAGTAGATTGTAGTAATGGGTCTACTAAAAGAGAAGGGTCTACTTGTTATAAATGCGTCAACGGTTCGTGGACCACTACTTCCTGTGGCAGTAGTGGCGGCGGAGG
>JAFYXM010000005.1 GCA_017546175.1 Elusimicrobiaceae bacterium | reverse complement strand
TCTCTCTCTCTCTCTCTCGTTGAATTAGTTGTGAAAGAATAGACTAAATCTTTTCCGTCAGTTCCTTTTCTAAAAGCAACTATTTCAAATTGTTCGGGGTTGTACTTGTCCAAAAAGGTAATGGGTACGCCCATGACACCGTCGTAATCGCAGGGAATATCGGCTACTTTATCCACATTAATGGCATCGTAATTGTCGTATTTGGGGTATTCTTCGGGAGTGTATTTTTTATACAAAATCAGTTTTTCATGACGTTTGGAAATATCTAAATTGGTAAACCAACAAGCCATGATGTGTTTTGCTTTTTTGCCGTCAATAATTTTCTCATATTTTTCACAATCGTCCGGCAAAAATAACCACATATCTTGGTTAATGTTACGTGCCCCCAACCACAGTTTGTTTTCTGAAATTAGTTTAAAAACTTCTTTGTAAGTAATGGCGTTTTTATTTCCAACGATAATAAACTTTTTGTGGTACTCTGCTAATTGTGCCACATACTCCCTAAACAAACTAAACGGCGGGTTTGTTACCACAATATCAGCCTGTTTTAGAAGTTCTATGCACTCGGTGCTTCTAAAGTCGCCGTCGCCTTTTAATTCTTTTATCCCTATTTCTTCGGCCACGGGTACGCGCCCGCCCGTTTTGTTGCCCGTATATTCCAAGTAAATGGCGTGCTCGCTGTTGTTTTGGCTGAAAAGGTCGGCCTCTTGGCTTTTGTAGCAGGTGGTAATTAGTTTTTTAAGCCCCAAAAATTCAAAATTGTAGGCAAAGTAATGGAAAAAGTTACTCACGCGCGGGTCGTCGCAATTACAAAGGATGGTTTTGCCTTTGAAATGGTCTTTGTAGTGTTTTAATTCGGCTTCTATATCGGCAAGTTGGGTGTAAAATTCGTCGGCTTTATTTTTGCGAGCTTTTTGTAAAGTTTTATTGGCCATTTTATTCTCCTTTCCCAAGAAGAAAAAAGGCCATAAAAAACGGCTGTAAATGCCAAGGCTTATCAGGGCTTGACATAAACAGCCGTAGTTCCTTGCCATATTGCTATGGCAAGGAACATTTCGCGCAAAACAATCGGGTAATTAGGCCGTTTGCTTTGCGCTTAAAACAGCTGTCTTTGGACCTGATAAGCTCTTTAGTTTCCTAAAGACCTCCTATTCTTCATAGGATTCCAAAAACAGAAAAATTGTAACTAAGCCGTTCGGCTTAGGGTACTACTTATAAAACTCCTTTTCTAAATTAGTTTGTACTTCCTATTCTGCCGATATCTACCGGTATGGGCACTTCTCCAAGCGGAGTATCAAAAGTAGCTGTACCGGTTAAATGATAATCTACCGTACCGCTGCCCATGCTGACAAGGCCTAAAAGCTTATTGCTAAAAGAGCTCATCGGGATTTCCATGTGGACTTTTTGATTTTTTACAGCTCCCGGCTCCACACGCACATCAGCAAAGTTGATGTCGGCCACGTGGGTATCGTTCATGGTCAGTTTTCCCTCAAACTTCTTAATGGCGGCAGCTTCTTTTTTATTTAAATTGGTAATGGAGACGTACATGTCAAAAGAAAGAGAATTAATATTGTAGTCGGCAATTTCCACACTTCTTAAAGCATATTTACAGTTGGCAAAGTTTTCTGCCTGTTGCACGGAAGCACATGCGCTAAGTAATAGCGGCAGTGCAATTAAAAATAATAATTTTTTCACAGTTTTCCTCCTTTTTATCTTCTTAAATTGTATAATAATTAAAACGAAAATAGGAGTTTTTTATGAATAATTTGCAAAAAAAGATTTATGACCGCTTTGTAAAATACGTCAAAGTAAACACCACCAGCTGTGGTACAAGCGAAACTGTGCCTACCACGGCTACACAGTTGGAATTTGGCAAAATGTTGGCCGAAGAAATGAAAGAAATCGGTTTTGCCAATGTAGAAATTGATAAAAATGGTTTTGTGTTTGGCGAAATTGCCGGTAATGCCGCCGGTGCTACCGTAGGTCTTTTGGCTCATATGGATACGGTGGAAGATTTTTCCGGTGAAAATATTTCCCCCGTTTTGCATGCCGATTATCAAGGCGGAAACATTGTCATTAATGAGGGAAAAGGCATGTTCCTTACCCCTGAAATGGCTCCTGCTTTGCTTAAATGTTTAGGTCACGATATCATTACCGCTGACGGAAATACGCTGTTAGGCGGAGATGATAAAATCGGTATTGCTATTATTATGACTTTAGGTGAATATTTGTTGGCTCACCCCGAAGTGAAACACGGCCCCGTGAAAGTATCTTTTACCATTGACGAAGAAACGGGTACCGGTATCGGGCATTTTGATTTATCCCGCTTTCAAGCAGATTTTGCCTACACCGTAGACGGTGCTGAACTGGGCAAAATAGATTACGGTAACTTTAATGCAGACCGCTTTGTTATTACGATTGAGGGTAATAACTGCCACCCCGGTACGGCCAAAGGTATCATGGCTAACCCTGTGCGTATTGCCTCTGACATTGTATCTACTTGGCCCGAAGATAAACTGCCTGAAACGACGGAAAAAGAAGAAGGTTTTATCTTATTTATGAATATGCAAGGCCAATTGGATAAAGCTACATTAAAAGGCATTGTCCGCCATCATGATTTGGCCCAGTTTGAACAGTTTAAAAAAGATTTAGAGCAAATTGTAGAAGAAAAACGTGCCAAATATCCTAATGCCAAAATTCATTTGGAAATCATGAAGCAATACCGCAATATGAAAGACGTCTTGCAAGAAAAACCGCAAGCCATGGACGTATTGGTCAAAGCGCTTAAAGAAGAAGGCGTAGATTACGAGCTTATTCAAGCGCGCGGCGGTACGGACGGCTCTCAGCTTTCTTTGCGCGGGTTGCCCACGCCGAATATTTTTGCCGGATATGAAAATCCGCACGGTCCGTATGAATGGGTAAGCATTCAATGGAGCGAAACGGTGTTTAATGTGCTTTTGCGCATTTTACAAGGATCGCTGAAGTAGAGAAAACTTTAAAAAACACCCCATACTAAAGAGTATGGGGTGTTTTTAGTTTTTATGTCTAAGACCGATTGTCAACCAGATCAAAATTTTGTCCTTCTAAACTCTTACAAATTTTGTAACCAATTTCTGAATTTGCCCAGCAAACCTTAGTGGCATTGGGAAAGTCTTCCCATTCACCAAAAGAGTAACCGATGCAGTAACTTTCGCTTTCCCCTTTCTTACGGCAAATAGATAAACCAACATCTAAATATATTCCCCAATCATCAGTTACAAAGGAAGAGTAATCTGGATCATTTGCCGGTGTTGGTAATTCCAGGTAATCAAAGGTGTTTGCTTGTATACAGGCATAGTTATACCCACATTCTAACCCTCTTAGATCTATCATTTTTTTGATATGTTGTAAGTCATGCAGTCCTTGTGTAAGTCTGGCTTTTTCCACAGCAACAGTATATTGCGGAAGTGCAACTGCAGACAAAATACCAATAATTAATACAACAACCAGTAATTCAATGAGAGTGAATCCTAGTTTATTTTTATTCATATATTTCTCCTTTTGTTTTTGGAAATTTATACAAATAAAAACGGCTGTTTGCTGTGAGCCAGAGAGACTGCCCCAACAATAAACAGCCGTAGTTTGCCGTGCTTTGCACGGCAAACATTCAGCACAAAACAAACGGGTAATTAGGCCGTTTACTTTGTGCTTTATATCGGCTGTTTTTGGAGTCTCTCTGGATTGCACTAGCAATGCCCTGTATTCCGCATACAGTTCCAAAAACAGATTAAATTGATGCTACTTACTCAGTATAGCAAATTATTAATGTTTGATCTTATGCCAGCCGTAGCCCGTGGAGACAGGGCGGCCGATTTCAGTAAGCTTGGCGGTTAGTTTGTCGCGAAAAGCCAACGGTGTGTCCAAAGCACCTGCTTTGCCGGGGTAAAGTGCGTAATTTTGCCGCTCCTCCCCCTCGGTGATATTAGGCATCACTACGTTGGCTCCGCTTTGCAAAGCTTTGATTCTTCCATTTGGTGCTAACGTTTCCATAGCAGTCGTGGCGGGAATGTTTACATCGGGCAGTAACAGGCGCGTGAGTGCCATGACCTTTAATGCAGGCTCTAAAACGGGCTGTGGCGCATCTTTTAAGGGTGTTTGGGGGTTAGGGATAAAAGGCCCCAATCCAATCATATCTGCGCCTAAATCTTTGAAAAAAAGGATATCCTTAGCGATAGAACGCAAGCTTTGCTCCGGAAGGCCCACCAAAATACCCGTTCCCACTTCATAGCCTAAGCTTTTTAAATCACGCAAGCAACGCAGTCGGTTTTCAAAGCTCATAGCGGGGTTATATTTTTCGTACAAGGCTTTATCGGTGGTTTCTATGCGCAAAAGATAGCGGTCTGCCCCTGCGGCTTTAAAAGCCTGATAATCTTCGTACAGACGCTCACCGAGACTGAGCGTAATGGCCAGCCCCAAAGGTTTGATTTTTTGTAAAACAGATACCATTTTTTCCGTAGTAAAAGCAGGGTCTTCCCCCCCTTGTAAGACTACGGTTTTATAGCCGTATTGCACCGCCTTTTGCGCCAAGGCCACTATATCGTCTTCGCTCATGCGGTAGCGGTGTACACAGGGGTTTTGTGCGCGCAAACCGCAGTATAGACAGTTGTTTTTGCAAATATTGGTAAATTCAATTAAAGCGCGCAAATGCACTTCGTTTCCCACATATTTTTGGCGCACGCGGTCCGCCGCCTGAAAAATAGCTTCGTCGGCAGAGTCATCTTGCAATAAATGCAGGAGTTCATCTTCCGTCAGGCAGTGGGTTTGCTCTGCTTTTAAAATAAGTGCTTGGCTATCCATAAAAATAGTCTATCAAAAAACCCCTGTCCGAAGACAGGGGTTTTTGTACTAAAAGCTTTTTATTGAGCTGCGCTTACGGAGTCCAATAAGTTTTTAGAATCAGAGATCGTCGGATCCAAAGCTTTGGTTACCGCGTTGTAATTAAAGCGGTAAGAGATCTTGAAGCTTTGCGGATTCTCGGGCGGTACTTTGACTAACACAGAGTAGTTTTGCGGCTCTACTGCCGTGGTGATGGTCCATTCAATCATATCTTGCGTAGCCGGATGTTTGGCGGTGATTAATTGTTGCAAGGTTTGACCGTTTGCCAAGGTATAATTTTTTACCTCAGTCAATACCGGATCCAACGGATCAACCGGCGCCACGGTTTGCGGGTCTAATTGGTTTTCCACATTGTCCGGCAACTGCAACGGCTGAGCTGCGGCAAACGGATCCTGCGGTACTTGTTCCACATTTGTACCCAACATTTCGTCCAATTGGGCTTGTTCGGATTGAAGTTGAGCTGCGGTGGGCCCTTTTTTCAAGAAGTTAAATTGGGCCGGTAAAATTTCCAAATAGGCCAACATGACGTAAATAATAGCCGCAATTACCAAAGCTACCAATGTACCCAAAACAACTTTGGTTACGCTATTTCCGGCCGGTTTAATATCAGCCGCTTTCAAGTCATGTTGCGCGTTGATATCTAATTCAGAATCGGACAAGTCTAAGCGTTGCGTATCAGCCGGTTCTTGCACCATGGGTACGGTTTTGATATCCATAGTGGCACCGCGTTTGGTTTTGATGGTGTTCTCCAAAATGACTTTGGACATGGTCAAATCGGCTTCATCTTTTATCGGCGTAATTTCTTGCACGCTTTCGTTTTTGGTAATAGCATCAGGCATAGTCGCTGTAACGGTGGCCGCCACGGCAGCCGCACCAACGGCTGCTGCTCCGGCAGGGGCCAATTCTTCTATCAACGTACCTTCCGCAACTTCATTTTGAACAGAATTTTCATCTGCTTTGGTTTGAGCGGGAGGAATGAAATCGGAGATTAAATAAGTAGATCCTTCTTTCAATTCTACTTCGGTCATATCTCCGGCCGTAGTATAAAAGCCTTGTCCTTCCGGCAAAGCAGTCGGCTCTTGGTCTTGGGCAGCAGGCTCTTGGGCAGGGGTTTCTTCCGGCAACGGGAAGTCTTCTTGCAGCGGAGCGCGCTCCGTAAAAGCTTCTTCCAAATCTGATTGAGATAAGATGCCGTCTCCGCCGGCTTGGGTGTCTTCCAATTTTTTACCGGGGACTAATTCTTTTACCGTTTCGGTAATTTCTTTAGGAGCATCTTCAGCTTCTTCGGGGCCCATCGGGGTCAAAGAAGCATCAATTTCGCCGCCTTGTTCTTGCACGGGCAATACGGGCTCTTCTTGATGCACCGGCTCGGGCTGATCTTCGTTAATAATAGAGAGTTGCGGCGTATCGGACAAGTCTAAAGATTCTTTTTCTTGCGGTAAATCTGACTCCGCTTCTTGTGTTTCTGCAGGAGCGATTTCTTGCAAGTCGGCCACGGGCTCTTGCTGAGCAGACTCTTCTTGAGCAGCTACATTTTCCTCTTGTTGAGCTTCTTCAATGGCTTGTAAAATGAAGTCATTTTGTTGAGCCGGAGCCGTAATTTCATTAATCAATTCTTCTCTTTGTTCTTCCGTAATTTGCTCGGGGGCCGGTTCGCTGGCGGGTTCAACCGCAGGTTCCTGCGCAGCCGGCTCTTGCTCTTGCGCAACGGTCGGTTCTTCAGCGGCAGGTTGTTCTTGGGCCTCGGCAGGTTGTTGTTCTTCTTTGTCATCACCGGACAAAGAAGCGGCTACCACTGCTGCCGTACCGACGGCTGCCGTAGCTACTGCGGCTGTTTTAAGCGGAGAAAGCAAATCTTGGAAAGTAGATTCTTTTTCTTCTTCGGTTTGAATTTTATCGGCACCGTATAAAGAATCTAAAGCAGAGCGCAAGACTTCTTCTTCTCCGCCTCTATCGGCTAAATTTTCTTCTTTAGGCTCTTGAATTTGGATTTCATCTAAGAAATCAATCGGTTTTTCGGTATTTTCATCACTTGCTTGGGCAACTAATTGTTCTGCATGGTTGACTAAGCTGGCCGTATTGGTAATTAAAGCTTCTTCGGTGACGGATTCTTCAACAGAGGGTTGATCTGCCGTTTCGGTCGGTTGAGTTTGGGTGTTGGCCTTTTCTTCTTCCGCTTTCTGGGCCGCAGCGGCAGCTAAGGCTAAATTGTGCTTGGTCATCTCGGCTTGCGCCGCGGCGGCGGCAGCCAAAGCCTCGTCCAATTTCCCTCTCATGCCTTCAATTTCACGGGTTAAATGGTCAATTTTATCAATTAAAATTTGGGTAGCGGCATTGTCTATCGCGCCCGTTTGAGTCGGGGCTTGTTCTTCTTGAACAGGCTCGGGCTCGGCCTGACCGGTAAGTTTTTTGTAATCTTCTTCGGTCATATTGGTGCGAGTCATGGTTTTGGTGGCTTCATCAAATTCAAAAATGGAGGATGCTTTTACCCATTCTTGATTTCCACCATCTGCTTCTTCTGCACAGATCAACGTATCGGGTGTAAAACCTGCTACGTCTGCTAATTTCATTTCGTCAAAAGGACCATCTACTTTATCATTGATATAGACCCAGTATCTCATTTTCTTTCACCCTGAAAATAAAAATAAACCGTCACGATACAAGCATACTAAATTTAAGGCGGTTTTAACAGCTTTTTTTTAATTTTGTATTTACATTAATCTTCTTTACTGCTTACGCGGGCTTTTTTGTACATTTCCAACAATTTGCCCAAGTCTTCTTTGGTACCCTTGTGTGCTTGGATATTTACCATCATATCCGCCACCAAGTCTAAAGAAGATCCGTTTTCCAACATATCCAGTACAAACGTAGAAATTTGTCTGTCAGAAGTGCCGTTTAATTCCCCTACCAATGTTTGCAAAGCATAAGCATGTAAATCTTGATTAGATTTCCAAAAAGTATAGGGAGCCAATGAGTTTTCAAAGAAACCTATCAACTCTTCTGCCGGTTTGGTACCTAAGTAATTTTTTAAAGCTTGTGGAGCAAGACCTTTGGTTAAAGTTTTTGCTTTTATATCCCGCAAATAAGAAGCTTGCTTGCGGGCTTCTTCTACACCAAGCGTGCCCAGTAAAACCTTGCAAGCTAGTTCTTTATTTTCCAATTCGTACTGGCAATGGGGCAGCTGCGCCAAAAGTTCATTGGTTTCACGCTCTATTTGGACATAAGTTTTTTTGCCGGCAAAGCGTTCGGCCATGTCATATTCATAACCGCTGTAAACTTCTTTTTTAGAAAGGGCTTTACGCAGTAAAATCTGCTCTCTGCGCAAAGAAGCTTTTTGTTGGGCTTTTTCAAAACATTCTTGCGTCCCGTCCAACAGTACCTGCACGGCCAAACCTAAATTTTCTTCTTTTTGGCTCACGTGCGGAAGCTTTTTAAGTACCGCGTCAAAAGCGTCGTAAATATCTTGCGGAGTTTTGCTCTTTAGGTAGCGGCAGGCGATAATCATTAAATCTTCTTCCAAAATTTGCCCTTTCAGTAAGGCAGAGGTTTGGGCGATATCTTGGGCATCTTTGGGCGTGATTTGGCACAAAAGCGTTTTGGCAGCCAAAGAGGCATTTAAATTTTCATCGGTATTAATAGCTTTAAGATGTTGCATTTGTTCGTCAAAAATTTTGGTAAAGCAAGCTGCACCGGGAGCCATGTAAAAGCCCAACAAAGCAGCCGTCATTTTGACGGATAAATGATACTTGTCAGCCGCTTGATAGATGTTTTGTTTGTTTTCGGATAGTAACTTTTCGTTTTCCGGTAAATCTTTTTGAGCTTCTTCAATCAAGACATTCAAAGCATATTGAGCTTTATCGGCATCGGATAAATCTTTTTTGTCTTTAACATCTTGTAAGGCGCGGGCAAACTCCGTATCAAAAAAACGGTGAGAGCCAAACGCGGCATAATAGTTAAGCAATAAATCTATATCTTGCGGCGGCGTGTCCAATGCATCGGCCAGCTCTGCTACGGAAACGGCATTGTTATATACACGCAATTGGCGTAAAGCGGCCGGCAGCGTAATTTCGTCCAATAAAATTTTGGCCACAATAGTGTCAGACATTTCGCTCCCGTCTCCCAACTGGGCCGAAATGTCGGCTATATCCTGTTGCAAACGGGACAAAGATTTTTTATTTTCCAAAGTATAAACCAACTTGGCGGCGTAATCGTCGTCAATATTGGGTAACATTTTATAAATAGTACCTAACATACCGCTGCGTTTGGTTGCTTTTTCACTCATAAAAATTCCTTAACAAGATTTTAAAAATATCTCAATATGCTGTTTAAATTTTTGCGCCCAATCTTGATTTTGAATAAAAGCCAAATTGGCCTCAATGTTTTCTATGCAGCAGCGTATGGCAGTTTTCAATAAATGCTGTGCACAATAAATATCCGACAAAATAATAGGGGCAATATCGTCTTTGATGGCATCAATTTCGCGCAAACACTGGATAGACGTGGTAGCCGTATCGGTCGGCACGCGAGCAGCATAAATTAAGGCATCTTCCATAGCTTTGGGGCGGTCCGCATCTTCTTTGGGCAGTTTCTTGGCTACCACATAGGCAGAATAAGCAACACCGTCTTCTTGGATAAAATTATTTAGTTGTGTTTTAAGAGCTCCTAATTTGCGTATATGCACATCTAAGCGGGCTTTTACTTCTTCGGGAGTTGCTTTTCTGTTAACGGTAGTCAATGCTGCCATTAGTGCCAAAGAGCAACCCATAGCGGCAGCCATAGCAGCCGCAGCCCCGCCGCCCGGTGTCGGGTCGGCTGAGGCTAATGCTTGGTTAAATTTTTCTGCCGCTTTAAACCATTCCATAATACACCTTACATGATTGTGCCGGAGGGCAAATCTTCGTACTTTTTGATTTTGAGCATTTTTAAGCGATCCTCATCAATGCCGGTGCGGCTAAAGAACACGTGCTCAATGGCACTGGCGGGCGAAATATAAATGCCGCGTTTGACACCTTTGGGGTCAGAGTCCAATCCTAACCATACATAAAAAGTTTCAATATCTTTAAAATCTTTTACTTCCAGTTCGGCCGGAGATAGCTGCAAACGGCGGTCTTTAGGTTCTACGGGCAAAATCAAAGCATGATGAAAGCCGCAGGTCTTGGCTGCGCTGACGTCTCTGTGCGTATCTCCCACCACGAATACCTGTTCGGGTGCGAGCTTAATTTTAAATTTTTTCTCTGCACGTTTTACGGCTGCTTTCAGCATTTCTTCACGGGTTTTTCCGTCTTCGCCAAATCCACCCAAAGCAAAAAATTTACTAAGACCGGACGGCTCCAACTTAATATAAGCCCCTTCCTCTACATTGCCGGTACCTAAAGCCAAAATAACATCTTTTTCTTTGGATAAAGTTTCCAAAAACTTTTTTACACCCGTCAGCAATTTATAAGTTTTTTTCTTGCAAGAATTTTTTACTTCATTGGGCAAAAGTTCCAAATATTTAGCATGTATTTTTTTGATTTCGGTTTTGGTGGCTTTTTTGCCTTTTACCAATTCGTACACAATGCCAAAATTATCCGTATCGGTTCTACCGGCAATCAAAGAAACCTCAAATTTAGGCTCTTTTCCGTACAATTCTTTAATGGCTTTGGTTAAGGCCGCTTTACCGGCTCCCCCTGCATTGATTAAAGTGCCGTCCAAATCAAACAATACCAGCTTTTTCATTTCTTGCGTTCTCCTTGCGTTTTGACGATGCCCGTTACAATATAAGCCCCTAATAAGGCCAACAGCAGACCGAGCACCTTGAAAATAGTAATTTTATCCAGTCCAAACAAGGCCGATAAAACAAAAGTCATCACGGGGTAGGACAAAATAATGGCAGAGGCTTTCCCCAAATCCATATTCCGTATGGCATAATACCAAAAGGTATTTCCGAGGAAATAATTAATCACTGCCGAGAATATCAACGTCCACCACAGCGTAGGTACGGGAATAAAAATAATTCCCTGAGTACACACTATATATATTATAAGCAAAAATAAGGCGGGCAACGCAAACAAAGCTCTGGCGGCGGCAATCATTTGCGGGTCCATTTCGGCAGGTAATTTTTTGGCGAAAATATGGCTAAGCTGAAACATCCAAAGACAACCGATAATCATTAAATCGCCTTTCAGCTGTACCGAGAATCCCGCCTGCCATAAAAGCAAGGTAACCCCCGCAATCACAAGCAGAGAACCGCCAATTTGTTTGAAGGTGGGGCGCTCTTTTAAAAAAAGCCATGCCAAAAGTATGGAATAGACAATTTCAAACTGGTTTAAAATGGCGGCATTGGTTGGCGTGGTGAAGTTAAGCGCAATCATAAATACCGTCATGGGTAGGGCCGTACCTAAAGTACCCAACCCCAAATATTGCCAAATGAGTTTTTTGTCAAACAGCAGTTTCCAACCGTTCACTTTTTGTATGTGCGGTACAAAACACAGCACCGCGCCTGCACAGCTTAAAAATAGAAATAAAGCAGAGTTAATGTAGGGAACGGCAAATTTACCGACGATTAAATTTGCTGCCGTTACAAACCAAGCAATCCAAATGGCAGCAATGGGTGATGTGTTCATAATTTCTCCTGTTCCTTTTGAGTAATACTGGTTAAGTAATAGGCTCCTGGCAAGGTAAGCGCAAGGCCTGCAAATTGATAAAAATACGGTTTTTCAAGTCCCAACAGTATAGACAACACAAACGATAATACGGGGTAAGACAGGTAAATAGCCGTTACTTTGGCTAAATGTAATTTATGTATAGCGTAATACCACCAAATCATGGCAAGAGCATATTTAAAAATACCGGTATAAAAAATAATACTTGCAGAGGTTAAATCCGGTTGAAAATATAAACCTCCTCGCACAAAAACGTAAAGTAAAATTCCCCCCAAAGCAGGTAATGCATAAAAATTTCTCGCCGCCGCAATTACGCAAGGGTCCACTCTGGCAGAAAGCTTTTTAGCCACGCAAGAGGCCGCCTGCAACATCCATGTAGAGCCGATAATCATCAAATCGCCTGTCCAACGGGCGGAGTATGGTTCTTTTAATAAGATTAGTACCGATCCTGCCAAAATAAGCAAACTGGCCCCTATTTGACCGCGAGAGGGTACTTCTTTTAAAAAAAGAAAAGCAATCAGCAGGGAGTAGATAAGTTCGCTCTGTTGCAAAATAGCGGCATTTGCGGGGGTAGTGAAGTGCAAAGCCCAAAGCAATATAGAAAAGCTGAAAGCTGTGCCGAATGTGCCGATGAAAAGAAACGGAAGACGGTTTTCTTTGGCTAAAAGTACGCCCCATTGAGCTTTTTTAGTCAGATAAGGAGCAAAAGATGCACCTGCCAGTAAGGAGCCTAAAAAAACCAATAAAACGGGGTGAATAAGAGGCACGGCATAACGACCCACAACGGGAGAAAGCCCTACAACGGCCCAACAAAGCCACGCAGCTAAAAGCGGATTCATATTTCCTCAATAAAAAGATATATAAAATTATATCAAAAATTAAGATTGTTTTTCGACGAAAAAACCTGTTTTTTTAGAAGTATTTTTGCGCTACTGCCGTTTTTTTTGCTAAAATATCTAAGCAGTCAGTAGTATTCCCTCGTAGTAACTAGCGCTTTTTAGCGCAGGTGGCGGAATTGGTATACGCGTGCGTTTGAGGGGCGCATGCCTCACGGCTTGGGGGTTCGAGTCCCCCCCTGCGCAATAAATTTAAAAACCCGAGCGAAAGCTTGGGTTTTTTAATTTATAGCAGGGAGCAGGCAAACTGCTTTGCGTGCGTGGGGAGGAGAAAGGCGGAGAGATGTTTTTGTTTGAGCCGGTAATAGTTCCTCACGGCGAAAGGCAAAAACCACGAGCCCGGCCTGCAGGCGTTTTGGGTCAACAAAATAATAAACATAAAAAAAGCCCCGCGAGTGCGGGGCTTTTTTGTAAGTCAAATTTTATTGAGCCGGATTGGCGGGAGCCGTCGGCGCGGGCAAGTTCACTTTGTCTAACACAGAGCTGGAAGCTTTGCGGTTGGAAGCAATGGTGAGCAAGATGGACGTGCAGAACAGCGTAATAGCCAAAGCGGCGGTTAATTTGTTAATAGCATTAAAAGCCGTCGGGCTGGCAAAAATATTGTCGGCACCGGAAGCACCGAAAATACCGGCGGCAGAGCCTTTTCCGCTTTGCAACAAAACGAGTAAAATCAAAAGGATACAAGCAACAAAGTGCACAATCAAAAGCAAGGTTTGCATATCTATTTTCATCTCCTGTAAATAATACTCCATTATTATAGCAATTTTTATTGAATTTGTTTTTCTTTCTTGGATATTTTATTGAAATGCTTGACTGATTTTTTTTTTTTGATACAATTTTGAGGTCATGTCAGATAGACAAATTTAAAAGTGTGTTTGGTTGGCCTTAAATACACTTAAAAGGAGAGAAAAATGAAGAAAGGTTTTACTTTGATAGAACTGTTAGTAGTTGTTTTAATTATCGGTATATTATCGGCGGTAGCCTTGCCGCAATACACCAAAGCGGTAGAGCGATCGCGTGTATCAGAGGCTAGAATCATTTTAAATCATGTGCGTCAGCAGTATCAATTATGTGTACTGGAAAATGGTCCTGATGCACTCATTTGCTCAGATGAAGATAGAAAATTTGCTAATGAATATTTATCTGATATGCCCGGTACATTAGAAAAAAATATAGACAACTGTCCAAATAGTGCATCCTACTGTTGGAAAACGAAGGATTGGGCATATGAGACGGATTGGGATGGTGGTTATTATGCCAGTCGTTTGATTGATGGCTCGGATCCGTATTCTTTAGAGATATTGTATGAAAATGGAAGAATTCAGTGTTTTAATTCAGGAGACAAAGATTACTGTAAAATGATTTGTGGAGGAGATCATTGTATTTTATAAGTTTAACTTAAGATTAGAAAAACCCCTCGTTAAGAGGGGTTTTCATTTTTAGAAGTTGTCTAAAAGAATTTTCCGTGACTATTTCGCTAACGCTACAAGTCCGGGTAATTCCTTTCCCGGACTAAATAAAAAAGCCCCCAAAATTGGGGGCTTTTGTTTGTGTCAGAGTTATTTAGCAAGAGCTACAAGTCCGGGCAATTCTTTCCCTTCCACAAATTCCATGCTGGCACCGCCACCGGTGGAAACGTGGGAGAATTCGGCTTGGTTGAATTTGCCTTTTTTGATGACGTTTACGCTGTCACCACCGCCGATGATAGACACGGAACCGGCTTTGGTGGCATCAATCATGGCTTGAGCGATAGCGAAGCTGCCTTTGGCAAAGTTCGGGAATTCAAATACGCCCATAGGACCGTTCCAGAAAATGGTTTTGCAGTTCATGATTTCATCAGCAAATAATTTTTCGGTTTTCGGACCAATGTCCAAGCCTTCCATATCGGCAGGAATGGTGTCGGAAATGACGGCTTCGGCCGTTTCAGAAAATTCTTTGGCGATGCGGAAGTCTACCGGCATCAACATTTTGACACCTTTGGCTTCGGCTTTGGCCATGACTTGTTTGGCTTCTTCAATTTTGGTTTCGTCTAATAAAGATTTACCTACTTCCATGCCTTTAGCTTTGAGGAAGGTATAGGCCATACCGCCGCCAATGATTAATACGTTTACTTTGTCCAACAAGTTGTTTAAGAGCATAATTTTGTCGGACACTTTGGCACCGCCAATAACAGCAGCAAACGGGCGGGCCGGGTTAGCCAACGTTTTGCCCAAAAATTCTACTTCTTTTTGTACCAAGTAACCCATGCAGCCGGGCAAGTAGTCGGCAATGGCGCTGGTAGAAGCGTGAGCGCGGTGTACCGTACCGAAAGCTTCTTGTACAAAGATTTCACCGTGTTTAGCCAGTTGTTTGGCAAATTCGGGATCGTTCTTTTCTTCTTCGGGGTGGTAGCGCAAGTTTTCTAAGAGTACGATTTCGCCGTTTTTGGCGCTTTCTACTACTTTATCGGCTTCCGGACCTACGCAGTCTTTAGCAAAGTGCACAGGTACGCCAAAAACTCTTTGTACTTCTTCGGCCACGGGGGCTAAGCTGAATTCGGGTACGGCTTTGCCTTTGGGACGACCCAAGTGGGCGCACAAAACGATACGGCAGTTATTTTCTAATAAAAATTTGATAGTTTTTTCGGTAGCGACGATACGTTTGTTGTTGTCTACTTTACCGTCTTTCAAAGGAACGTTATAGTCTACGCGGACCAATACTTTTTTATCTTTCAAATCTACATCTTGTACTTTTTTAATGCTGTCAAAATTCATGTTTTTACCTCTAAAGCTTTAGATAAAATAAAGGCGGCTTTTGCAAGCCGCCTTTGCTTGTAAATACGATTATTTGTTGACGGAAGCCATGTGTTTGATCAAGTCTAACACTTTGTTGGAATAACCGATTTCGTTATCGTACCAAGATACGACTTTTACGAAGGTGTCCGTCAATTGGATACCGGCCTTGGCATCAAAGATAGAGGTCAAGGGGCAGCCCAAGAAGTCAGAAGATACTACGGCATCTTCGGTGTAACCCAAAATACCTTTCAGTTCGCCATCGGCAGCTTCTTTCATGGCTTTGCAGATTTCTTCATATTTGGCCGGTTTTTCGAGGTTGACGGTCAAGTCTACCACGGACACATCCAAGGTAGGTACGCGCATGGCCATACCGGTCAATTTACCGTTCAAGGCAGGAATTACTTTACCTACGGCTTTGGCAGCACCGGTAGAAGACGGAATGATGTTGCCGGCAGCGGCACGACCGCCTCTCCAGTCTTTCATGGAAACGCCGTCAACGGTTTTTTGGGTAGCGGTGGTGGCGTGTACGGTGGTCATTAAACCGTCTTTGATGCCCCATTTATCATTCAATACTTTGGCGATAGGAGCCAAGCAGTTGGTGGTGCAGGAGGCGTTGGATACAAATTGGGTACCTTTTACATAAGATTTTTCGTTTACGCCGCAAACGAACATCGGGGTATCGTCTTTAGAAGGAGCAGACATTACCACATATTTGGCACCGGCTTTCAAGTGAGCTTCCGCTTTTTCTTTGGTCAAGAACAAACCGGTAGATTCTACGATATATTCAGCGCCTACTTCGTTCCAAGCCAATTCAGCCGGATCTTTTTTGGCGGTTACGCGAATGGCTTTGCCATTGACGATGAGTTTGCTGTTTTCTACATCAGCTTCTACAGTTCCGTTGAAGCGGCCATGCATCGTGTCATATTTGAGCATGTAAGCCAAGTAATCAACCGGAGTTAAGTCGTTGATACCGACGATTTCAATTTCAGGATTGTTCATCGCCGCGCGGAATACGAAGCGGCCGATACGACCGAAGCCGTTAATACCTACTTTTATGGTCATACTAATTACGTCCTCCATTAATATTAAAACTACTTGTCCTAATTATTTTACAAAATTTTTTCGTGTTTATCTATTGCGACTGCGAGCTAAGAGCCGCAAAACTTCCAAATAAAGCCATACTAAGGTAACCATTAATGAAAAACCGGCATACCATTCCATATATTTCGGAGCAGTAATTTGGCTGGTTAATTGGTCAATAAAATGAAAATCTATGGCAAAGTTCATAGCGGCCACAATGCAGATTACAATGTTGACGACAATAGCTACCCCGCTGGTGCTGGTGAAATACGGCACGTTTACGCCAAAAAGCCCCACTACCAAAGAGCCTAAATAAAATAAGGCAATAGCGCATGTAGCAGCCGTTACGGCAATCACAAAACCGCGGGTTACTTTGATAATGCCCGTTTTGTATAAAAACAGCATTAACGCAAATACCAAAAGCGTAATGCTGACCGCTTGAGCGACGATTCCTTGATAAGCGCTGTTATACGCAGCAGACACAATCCCCAAAACCAACCCTTCGCCAATGGCATAGATAGGAGCTAAAACAGGCGCACTGGTTTTGCGAAAAATAACAATCATAGCTACGATAAAAGTGGCGATAGCAATCATAGTGGTGTATCCGGCTAAAGCCTGATAATTTTTCCACGCAAACATACCTGCCACTACACACAAAAACAACAGCGCAAAAGTTTTGTTGACGGTGCCTTGCAATGTCATGGCTTCTTCTACGCGTATATTTCTAACAGCTTGTTCATAAGCTTTTTCATTAAAAAGCGGATTTCCTTGAGACATACGTTTTCTCCCTTATCATTTAAGATACTTTTATTGTATAAAATATTTAGCAAAAATAAGATAAAAAAACGCCCTAGTTTTTATACTAGAGCGTTTTTGATGTAAAACGAATTTATTTTACAAACAGATGATTTTTAATTCTGGCCCAATCGGCGGCAGATTTAGAAGAAATGGTTTTCTTTACAAAATCATAATCTTCTTTATGGAAATCATAAAATCTATTGATGACTTCTCCTTTGTAATTGGCCAACCAATAGTGGGCGGTGTCTGCAACGGTCGGAGTAATTCTGCCGGCATTAAAACCTACTAAATATTGAGCGCCCATTTCATCAGTATAGAACAACGGGTCTCCGCCGGTGCCGGACAAATTAATCATATTATCATCTAAGCTGAAAACACCGTTATCATAGGAGCCCGGTTTTAAACCGCGGTTTCTGATAGCTCCCGTACCAAAACGGCTGGTGCGGATTTGGAATTTATTAGCCACAGAGCCATCGGCCAACATGGAGAAAATATTTTCTTTAAAGAACACTACATTGGCTTTAGGTTTACCCGACATCATTTTTTTGGCATCGGTACCTTCAATATAAACCAACACTACATTCGGTCCTTTGAAAATATGTCCTTCGGAGGTAATTTTATTTTCAGAATCGTTAGCAAAGTACAGGTCCCCCTCTACGATATGGTCATTGATTTCATACGGGGTATTGGCCAAAATATAGTTGGGGTATCCCACGGCTCCTTCCGTTTCCGCACCGATACATTCTCTGGAACCGATTAGCCAGTTTTCATCAATTAAGAACATGGCACAACCTTTCGGTTGATCTTTATAGTTGCGGAGCACTTCGTGGTAATTTCCGTTTTTATCCTTCAAATCTTCATTGACAAAAACAGTGGGGCCGAAGTCATCATTATATTCTAATAAGATGATCTCCTGCATATCCTCTATTTCATCTAAGTTCCAATTCGTACCCTCTTTGGAATTTCCGGGGATTTTGTATCCATGGGAGAGATGATTTCCGTTTTTCTCCAAAATATCACTAATGCTAAATATGGTTTTAACACTAAAGCTCACTTCCAAGGCACTGTTAATGGCATTGGCAGAATAAGCAGCTTCGGCCTTTTCTTTCAGCATCTTTTCAAGTTCTTCTGCTGCACCGGCAAATACGGCAGGTGCCAAGCAAAGAGCCAAGCAGACAGCTAGTAATTTTTTCATAAGATTCTCCTTTAAAATGATACTTCCTGTCTAATACAGTATAAAAAATTATGCTGAATTTTTCCAGTACCAAAAGACCTAGATGCTCAAAATAAAAGACCTAAAAAAATTAGGTCCTATTCCTTATTATGCAAAAAGCCCCGCCGAAGCGGGGCTTTTTTGGTAAGGCTTAAATTACATCATGCCGCCCATTCCACCCATGCCGGGCATTCCGGCCGGACCATGAGCATGGCCTTCTTTTTCCGGAGCATCGGCTACCAAGCATTCCGTTAAGAGTACGGTAGCAGCGATGGAGGAGGCGTTTTCTAAAGCGGTGCGTACCACTTTGGCAGGGTCCACCACACCGGCTTTCAAGAGGTCACCATAGGTGCCCGTTTCGGCATCAAAACCGTCTGCATTGCCTTTCATGGCTAATACTTTATCCACTACTACGGCGCCGTCTAAACCGGCATTGACCGCAATTTGTTTCAAAGGAGCCGTCAGGGCTTTGCGCACAATGGAAATACCGGTTTTGACGTCTTCGTCTTCGGTTTTTAAATTTTCCAAGGCTTTTTGGCTGCGGGCCAAGGCTACACCGCCACCGGGAACTAAACCTTCTTCCACACCGGCTTTGGTAGCGTTTTTGGCGTCTTCTACTTTGGCTTTTTTGGCTTTCATTTCGGTTTCGGTAGCAGCACCTACGCTGATGACGGCTACACCGCCGGAAAGCTTGGCCAAGCGTTCTTGCAATTTTTCTTTGTCGTAGTCGCTGGTGGAATTTTCAATTTGTTTGCGGATTTGTTCGGCGCGTTGAGCAATAGCTTCTTTGCTGCCTTTGCCGCTGACGATGGTGGCATTTTCTTTATCTACCACGATGCGTTCGGCTTGACCGAGGAAGGCCAAATCGGCTTTGTCAAGTTTCATACCGCGTTCTTCGCTGATTACTTCACCGCCGGTCAAAATGGCGATATCTTGCAACATTTCTTTGCGTCTGTCGCCAAATCCGGGGGCTTTTACGGCGCAACCTTTCAAGGTGCCGCGCAATTTGTTGACTACCAAAGTAGCCAAAGCTTCACCATCTACGTCTTCGGCAATGATTAAGAAGGGTCTGCCGCTTTGTACGATTTTTTCCAAAACGGGCAAGAGATCGTTCATGGAAGAAATTTTCTTGTCGGTAATGATGATGTAGGCATTTTCCAATACACATTCCATTCTTTCTGTATCGGTTACAAAGTAAGGAGAAATATAACCGCGGTCAAATTGCATACCTTCTACTACTTCCAATTTGGTTTCGGCAGTTTTGCCTTCTTCTACCGTGATGACGCCTTCGTGGCCCACTTTTTCCATGGCTTCGGCAATCAGTTCGCCGATAACGCGGTCGTTGGAAGAAATGGTGGCAATTTGAGCTTTTTCTTCTTTGGTTTTTACCGGTTTTTGCATTTTAGCCAATTCTTCTTTTACGGCAGAAACGGCCAGTTCAATGCCTTTTTTGACCATAGTCGGGTTGGCACCGGCGGTAATATTTTTAATACCTTCTTTGAGCAAAGCATCAGCCAAAACCGTGGCGGTGGTGGTGCCGTCGCCGGCTACGTCGTTGGTTTTGGTGGCTACTTCTCTGATGAGCTGAGCGCCCATGTTTTCAAATTTATCTTCCAACTCAATATCTTTAGCGATGGTCACACCGTCGTCAATGATGAGCGGAGAGCCGAATTTTTTTTCTAGCACAACGCTGCGGCCCTTGGGACCCAAGGTTACTTTTACGGCATTGGCTACTTTTTCAATACCCGCTTTCATTTTGGCGCGGGCTTCATCTGCAAAAATGACTTGTTTTGCCATATTAAATTATCTCCTCATTTACCCCAAAATACCCAAGATTTCGTCTTGGTGAATAATCAAATAGGTTTCATCGTCCAATTTGATTTCCGTACCGGAATATTTTCCGTACAATACTTTATCCCCCACTTTTACATCCATCGGCGTGCGGTTGCCGTTATTGTCTAATTTGCCCGGACCGGCGGCCAATACTTCCCCCTCCATCGGTTTTTCTTTAGCGGTATCAGGAATAATGATGCCGCCTTTCATGGTTTCGCGTTCAATCGGCTTAACGATTAATCTGTCGCCGAGCGGTTTAATTTTTACGTCGCTCATTTTCACGCACTCCTTAATATATATTTTAGATTTTTCTCGGAGGAGAAATAAATTAGCACTCCTGCCAGATTAATGCTAATTTAGCATAAAATAAAGATAATTGTCAATATTTTAATGCGTTTGCTAAAAAAGAAGAAAAAGAAAGAAATTTTTGTCGTCGTAAATGAAAGAAAATCTAGTACAAAAAAACCCCGCTCAAAAGGCGGGGTTTTTAAGAATTTATTTGTTTCTGCGGAAGAAACGGCGCATTCTTTGACCAAAAGTCAGCTTTTGTGCCGGCAATATTTTAATGAGTACCGCAGAAATATTATCTTGCCCATCTTTTTCATTGGACTGGCGAACCAGATGTTTGCAGGTTTTGACAATCGGGAAGTCCTTGTCCTGCGTTAAAAGTTCCGCGATGGCTTCTTCGGTCAAGCCCTTGTATAGGCCGTCGGAACAAAGCACCATAACATCCCCCTCTTTGATAGGGAATTTCAACAAGTCAAATTCAATGTTCTTCTTAATACCCATGGCACGGGTCAAGACGTTTTGAATTTTACTCTTATCGGCATCAGCTTTGGACAAAAGACCTCTGCGTACATGTTCCATAGCCAAAGAATGGTCCGTGGTAATCTGAATGATTTTCCCGTCTCTTAACAGGTACAAACGGGAATCGCCTACATGGACGGCAATGGCACAGTCTTTATCAAACAAAACACCTGTAAGGGTCGTGCCCATCATTTTGTATATTTCAGAAGATTGGGCCGTAGAATAAATGGCCGCATTGGCCAGATTGGCCGCCATTAACAGTTTACGTTCGGTAGGGGCCAACTTCGGCAAAAAAGTTTCCGGAATTTTTAAGGTTTCGGTGTTAATTTTGCGAATGGTCTCGGCTAACACGGACACCGCGATACTGCTGGCAATTTCTCCGGCACTATGTCCGCCCATGCCGTCGGCCACCACACCTAACCCCAAATCAGAAGAGATTAAGACGTTATCTTCGTTTTTTTCGCGGATTTTACCGATATCGGTAACGGCTGCAAATTCTATATCAAAGGTGCTCATAAGTCGTCCTCTTTAAAAAGGATTCCCCCTACGCAATTCAGCGCCGCCATCGTGAATAAAAGCATAACCAAGAAGAAGTAGGCATTATTGGTTTGTGCATTTTTATTAAAGTTTTCCACCGGATAGCTGGCCGCATAATCCCAAATTTTCAAGGATGTTTTACTGGGACCATACAAGTAGTAGGTCTTTAACAAATGAATAAAGAACGGATATTGTTCTTGGGGCAACAATTCCCCGGCATATTGGTCCAAATATTCCGTAAGCATGGCATCTTTTTTCTCTTCTGGTAAGAAGTTAATCGCTTTGGAAGAGCCGATGGCTTTAAAAATGCCTGGGCGAGAAATATTTAAATAGTCATCTTGTGATTGAGCCGATTCTTTTTGGGCAGCATCCGCATCCGGCATGGGGATTACGCTAACCAACGTATTTAAGGTCGTTTGAGTTCTGGTCGCCAACCCAGAAATATTATACAGCCAAAAACAAGAAAGAGCTACCAAGAAACAAATAGTAGGCAAGATGATGCTCCTTTCCGCTTTGGCACTGATATAGTAAACAGCAAGCAAAGCAAATAAGACGGCACCCGCAAACAGTATCTTGGTAGAAAGGGCATTTAAATCTGGCAGAATGGTTAACGAAGAAGCGCAGTAGGCCAATGTACAAGACAAGATGATTAAGGCCATTGCTAAAACGCGTTCTGTTAATTTTCTATTCAAACGCCAACACAAAGAAACGGTCCAAGCCGCAGCCGGTACCAAGTAGCACAAATAATATTCAGGGGAGAATAAATAGTTAAACATATTGCTTGCGTCAAAAAATTTAATCTCCGGTGTGAATACTCCTGCCAAATAAGAAGCAAAAGCTAAGGCCAATAACATTGCAGTCGTTCTGGCAAAGGCTTTTATGGCAGAAGAAGCAAAAATCGCTGCTAACATGACTAAAGCCAAAGCAGAATAAAATAACTGATTGGGTAATGTTTTACCTGCCATTAAAGGGGCCAATAAATTGCTAAAAAATCCGGCAGAGTCGGAAACATAAGCCGAGCAAATTTGCCCCAGAGAGAAAAACACATATCCCACCAATGCCGAAAACCCTAAAAAGACGGGTAACAAAATAAGCAATTTTGCAATTATTTTGGCAATGGGTTTAGGCTCTCTAATGGCCGAAACAGTAGCCGTCGGAGCAGGAACCGTGGTTTGCTGCAGATTTTTCTCCGGTACCAATTCCATAGTAGGAGCCAACGGAGGGGCCGATTTCGGAGGTACTTCCGCTACTGCGGCAGCCAAATCGTCCAATTTGGGCATTTGCGTAACCTGTTTAGAGCGTCCGGGCTGGGTTTGTTTGGCCAAAGCCGCACGGTAAGCTTCGGAAGCCGGTAAGTTTTTAGAGGTAGTGCTCAAGGCTTGCTCGTTAGAAATTTTTAATGCACTTTCCACCCCTAAATCTACCGTTGCCCGACCGTGCATGTTTTTGACACGCAATTGTTCTTCGGCGCGCATTTTGGCAAAATGCATATACACTTCTTTGGCGGTAGAAAAACGATCGTCGGGATTTTTACTCATGAGTTTTTGGATAGTCAGTCCTAACCAACCGGGTAAATCCGAGCGAAGTTTTGCAGGATTGGGCACAGGCTCGTTAATGTGTTTTTGAATAATTTCAATCGTATTTTTTCCGTTGTACGGAAAGTGCCCTGTCAGCACATAATACATACTGGCCCCGATGGAATACAAATCCGCGCGGGTGTCAATATCTTTACCCAAGGCTTGCTCGGGTGCGATAAAGTAGGCAGTGCCTGCCAGTTCCGTTGTTTTGGTAGAGCCTTTTTCTTTGTCTACTTTTTTGGCGATACCAAAGTCTACGATTTTGGGGCTTCCTTCGGGAGTAATTAAAATGTTGGAAGGCTTAATATCTCTGTGGATAATGCCTTTTTCATGAGCGACGGATAAACCTTTGAGTACACCGTCAAACAAATCTAGCACGCGTCCGATGGGTAAAACGCGTTCTTTTTTAAGCATGGCAGACAAGGTTTGCCCTTCTACAAAGGACATCACGATAAAATAATAGCCTTGTTCTTTGCCTACGTTATATACGTTGACGATATTGGGGTGGTCCAACTCGGCAATAGCGCGGGCTTCAGTTAAAAAGAGGGAAACGGCCTTTTTATCGTTAGCTAAAGAAGGACTTAAAATTTTAACGCATACAATACGGTTTAACGCTTTATGGCGAGCTTTAAATACAGCCCCCATACCGCCTTCTGCAACTTTTGTTAAAATCTCGCAACCGGAAATTTCTTTCCCTACCAGTGATTGTCCGTCGAGCATATGGTTCCCCTGTAAAAGAATAAAAATCCAAAAAAACTACTTTATTTTATTATACAAAAAGTGCTTGCTTTTACCGTTGTCAAACCGTAAAATATAAACAAGTCAAATTTATCATAGCATATTTTTATCGTTTGGCAAATGAGATTTCATATAGAAAAGGAGCGTTTATGAGCGATACAAGTTTTGCCTCATTGGCAGAGATAGGGGTTTTACCTTTAGATGAAAGCAGTGAAATTAAATTTTCCATAGATGCTTACCGCGGATATCGCTATGCATCTATCCGAAAATATTTAACTTCCGGCGGTTATATGGGTGCTACGCGAATTGGCATTACCATGACACCGGAAATAGTAAAAGCCGTGGCACCGCTTTTAGCGGCTTTGCCGGATCAAGCCGACCAAATAAAGGAAGTGGAAATAGGAAAGTTTGCCAAAAGGCCGGGGCTTTCTGTGGTGGTACGGGTTAATTCTTTTCAAGGAAGTAAAGGGCTTGATTTTAGAGAATGGCAGGAAACGCAAGAGTACAAAGGTTGGAGCAAAAAAGGCATTCGCCTGTCTATTGATAAAATGAAGCAGATAAAAGAGCTTTTTGCCGCCATGGCGCAATATTTGGAAGAAAAAAACTAGGGAGCGCAGAAATGCCTTGTCGGTAAAGGCATTTGATTTTCTATAATATAGTTATGAAATTTGGATTTATTAAAGTAGCTGCAGCCGTACCCCATGTGCGGGTAGGCGATTGCGAGTATAACTTGCAACAAACAAAAGATTTATTGATCCGTGCCGCCAAGGCAGGTGCGGAGGTAGTGGTGTTTCCGGAGCTGGGACTTACCGGATGTACTTGTGGAGATTTATTTCACCAAACACTGTTGATAGAGTCTGCAGAAAAAGCTTTGAAAGATTTGCTGAAACAAACGGCTCGTCTTTCTAGTGTGGGGGTAGTGGGGCTGCCCGTGCAGGTAGAGAATGGGCTGTATAATTGTGCAGTCCTGTTTCAAAAAGGAAAAATTTTGGGTGTAGTCCCCAAAACTTTTTTATCTAACCATGGTGAATTTACAGAAAAACGTTGGTTTCGCTCTGCAGAAGAATCTTATGCAGAAGAAATAGAATTGGCCGGACAGTATGTTCCCTTTGGCACGGACTTATTGTTTGCCTGCCAAGGAGTTACACTTGGCGCAGAAATAGGGGCCGATTTGTCTGTTCCTGTCCCCCCCTCCTCGTTGGCGGCATTGGCCGGGGCCAATATTATCTTAAACTTGTCTGCCGAGCCTGAACTCTGCGGCAAGAATGCTCGCTTAAAATCTTTCATTCTTTCTCAATCGGCCCGTACATTAAGCGGATATGTGTACGCTTCTAGCGGATTTGGGGAATCTTCTACCGATTTGGTTTTTGGCGGTAATGGGTTTATTGCAGAAAATGGAAATTTACTTTCACAAGCGTATAGATTTAATCTAAAAGGACAATTGATCCTTTCCGAGATTGATGTAGAAAAATTACAAGCATTGCGCCGTTTTTCTACCACCTTTGGTGATGATGCTCCGCTTGTGCCTAGTCGTGTAGTAGATTTTGAACTGTCTGAAACTGCCGAATTTTCTTTATCGCGCCGTATTGATCCTACCCCATTTATTCCTGCGGAGGCAGCAAGAAAAGAAAGCTGTGAGGAAATTTTATCTATCCAAGCCCATGGACTTATGCAACGCTTAGCACATACAAAATGTCAAAAAGTGGTGCTGGGTATATCCGGCGGTTTAGACAGCACATTGGCCTTGCTGGTTGTTGTCAAAGCTTTTGATGGGTTGAGATTAAACCGAAAAGGAATTATCGGGGTAACAATGCCCTGTTTCGGTACGACGGACAGAACTTATCAAAATGCTTTGCAAATGATGAAGGCTTTAAAAATAACTTCTCAAGAAATTGATATTAAGGCCTCTTGTTTGCAACATTTAAAAGACTTGAAACATTCTTTATCCGCTAAGGACGTCACTTATGAAAATGCCCAAGCGCGCGAACGCACACAGGTGTTAATGGACTTGGCAAATCAGCAAGGGGCCTTGGTTATCGGTACGGGTGACTTGTCTGAGCTTGCCTTGGGGTGGGCCACGTATAATGGGGACCACATGAGTATGTACGGTGTGAACAGCGGTGTTTCTAAAACTTTGGTTCGATGTTTGGTAGAATATGCCGCACACAATTGCCAAGATAAAAAATTGGCTGCTGTTTTGACAGACGTATTGGATACGCCTGTCAGTCCGGAGTTATTACCCCCCAGCGGCAAGAAGATCAGCCAAAAGACGGAAGATTTGGTCGGACCGTATGAACTGCATGATTTTTACCTTTATTATTTTGTACGGTTTGGTTTTTCTCCAAAAAAGATTTTTTGGTTGGCTACACAAGCTTTTGATAAAAAATACAGCAAAGCTGAAATTAAAAAATGGTTGCAAATATTTTTGCGTCGTTTTTTTGCTCAGCAGTTTAAACGCTCTTGCTTACCCGACGGACCAAAAGTGGGCGTGATAGGCCTTTCCCCCAGAGCAGACTGGCGCATGCCCAGTGACGCACAGGCGGTTTTGTGGCTGAGACAATGTGAAGATTTGTAAAAAATACTTGTAAAATCTTGACTTTAGGCTTATGCTTAATGTATAGTGAGAAAAACAGCTTCTTTGGAGCATAATTATGAAAAAAATAATAACTCTTACATTGTTGGTTTTCTTTTCTGCGGCGGCATTTGCAGAAAATATGCAGTTTGTGACGTTGCTTTCCCAACCGGTGGGCAGCTTCGCCAAGATGGATTTATTGGGTAGTGATCCCGTGGAAATTTATCAATTAAATTTCTGTAACAAAGGGGCCAATGGTACTATCAAAATCGGTTCCGAGCCCATTGATGGCCCCTTGGTGCGCATTGCCAATTTAAACGTTGCCGATACTGCTATATTGGCAGGAACGATCGGTAGCTTTAATATTGAAAATGAATTAAAAGTAGGTGCCGGTGCTGACGTCAATATTGAATATTTAGATATTGGTTGTAGCGGTAAGTTTTCTACCGGTAATAGTACAAAGGGCTCTTATGTTGAAGTGAAGGGTACGTTGCAAGCCCCCCTTAATAATGGCCAGCAAACCACAACGGTGGAGTCTGCTTCTTTTGAAAAACTGCATGTTCCGTCCGTGGTTTTCTTCAAAAATGCAGCGGTCGGAGATACGAAGGCAGATAGCTTTACTTGGGCGCATATCGGCTCTTCTGCCAATAATGAATATTTATTGGTCAGCACTACTACAGGTGGCTCTACGACTACCAAAGAATGTAGCGGTGAGTCCACCCGTTCTTGCGGTTGTAACAATGACGGTACACAAACGCGCACGTGCAATACGACTACGGGCGAATGGAATGCCTGGGGTTCTTGTTCTACCCAAGATAAAGATTGCTGCTCTATCAGCTCTTATAAGTTAGCCAATAAAGCTACTTGCTGTGTCTCTGCCAGCGATACGGATACGGATTGTTATAAGTATAGTTGGGAAGAAACATACTATAGAGATTGGGGCCAATGCTACACTACTCAGCCGGACCAATATGATTGTGTGATTGGCGGTGTGAGCCAGTCGTGGAACAGCAACAGCAATAAATCTATGCCTACGTGTACTAAATCTATAGCTGGATCTTATTGTAATATCCATATCTGTAATGGACCGGAAGAAGACTCCACAATGACATGTCAGTTGGTCAAAAAAGGTTGGTAATAGTTTCTTAGTTTAATAAACCCCGCTTGAAAAAGCGGGGTTTTTTGTGCATAAAAAACCCCCGAATTTTCGGGGGTTTTTACATGGAAAGCAAAATTATTTTTCTGCGGTGCTTTCTTCTTTTTTACTGCTTTTAAAAAGACTTCCGATACCTTTGATGGTATTCACGGCCGTGTTCACGGTTTCTTTCACAGCCTCGGTGCTTACATCTACCGTTTTTTCGGCTACCTGTTGAGCAGCACCCGTAGTAGCTTGAGCGGCTTTAACGGGGGTTTTGTAGTTAAGTATTCCCCCCACCAAAGATACGGCGGTGCTTGCCACATCCAGCTTTCCCGAAGGATTGCTCATTGTGCCGCCTATTTTTATCACAATCGGCGTTTGAGAGGTGAGAACCGTGGCGGATACCTTCATGTCCAATTTCTCGGTATTAAAGTCCAAAGAGCCTGTGGCTTTCATGTCGCTTACGGCAGAGTTAAAATGCGTTTCTTCAATGTTCATAAGTCCGTTGGTAAACAAGTAACTGCCCGAACCGGAGGAAAACTTGATTTTGCCTTTATCTTCCGCATTTACGGCAGGGAAAATTTGCACCCCCAATTTGGAAGTTACTTTATTGATAATCGTAAACGGTAAAAGTAAGATTTTAACGATTTTATTTTCTTTGACAAAGGAGTCCAAATCTGTAATAGCTCCCTCTTGCAGGTTAAAAGTCACGGTACCGTTGCTTTTCTTCATACTGGCACTGGCTTTTTTTACATCAGCGCTCAGCGTAATACCCTGCGTTGTGAAATACGGCACGGTAATTTGACCGATTTTAATATCGCCTTTTACATTGAAGAAAGTTTCGGGCGTGGTGCTCTTTTCTTGAGGGGCGGGATCTTCTTTCTCCGACGGTTTTTCTTCTTTTGCAGACGTGTTATTTTGAAAATCAAAAGACGTAAGAGTGAGCTTGGCAAGGTCAAAATGAAAAGCCAAATCTAGCACACCGCTAAGGTCTTTGTAGGCAAAAGAAGAGTCAAATTTTTCTTCGTTTAACAGCCCTTTCAAAGAGGAGCAAGAAATATCGCCTAAAGATTTCAGCACGATATCGCCCTGTACGTCGGATAAATTCATCGGGCTGTAAGCTACCGTTAAACCGGAAAGAGCAATTTTTCCGCTGACGTCTTGGCCGTTGTTTTTGTCCGTAGCGGCGATATTGCCTTTTATCTTGCCGCCTAAACCAAAACCGTCCATCATAGTAGCCATTTGAGCAATTTGGCCTAAATCTAAATTAATGCCGCTGTTTATTTGATACGTAGGCGTGTTTCCCCCCCAAGCTGCGCTGCCTTGGGCGGTAATAGCGGAATCTTGGATAGAGAGTTTGGCTTGTTTAATAACTGCCGAAGACTGGTCCAAATTTACGTCCGCTTGAGCTGTAAATAAAATGTCGGGCAAGACAAAACTCGGCAAATCAGAGGCTAAATCAGCCAATGCTTTATCGGAAATCCCCGATATTTTTCCTTGCAAATTTACCGACGGGTTGGCGAAATTTTCTGCCGCTCCCTGCAGAACAAAGAAAATATCTTTGTAGTTTAAGCTAAACTTTTTCAATTCGGCAGAGGCTTTAGGCATGTCTAAATTTGCCAACGAAAGCACAAATTCGGCTTGCACGGGTATTTGCACCGTCAGCCCCTTATTGTCTTGATAATCGGTGGTAAACGAGAAGCTGACAGGGAATGCATTTTTTAGGTCAAAATCTTTGATTTGCAAATTGAGCTTTGTGACGGAGGCTTCCATGTTATTTTGCAAATCTTTATAATAGAAATTACAATCCGTGGCATAGATTTCTTCAGCCATAATCTCAAAAGAGGATTTTTCTTCTTCTTTCTTGACAGAAGGTTCTTGCGGTGTGGGAGCTTCGGTAGATTGTGTTAAAAAATCGTCAAAATTAAATTTACCTTCTTTGTTTTTTATGACGGTAATATCCATCCCCTCTAACCCGATGGTAGATACTTCAATACGTTTTTTAAGCAGCGGTGCTAAAGCCAGTTTGACAACGGCTTGATCAGCCTTGGCAAAAGTGCCGTTTTTCTCAAAGGAGCCTGCTTCCGAAAGAGCAAAATTATCCAAAGTGACCCCGATTAAATTGAAAGAAACGCCGGAAAAAGCGATTTCACGGTTGAAATTCTTTTGGGTATATTCCTGCGCCATGGCTTTTAATTTCTCGGCAGGAAACATGATTTTCAGCGTAATAAACGCCGCAATCAGCAAGACGGCGGCCAAAGCCGCTAAGATACTTAATATTTTTACTATTTTTTTCATAGATAAATTATAGCAATTTGATTTTTCTATCGTCTTTAAGAAAAAGGGTTATAAAAAGCCCCCTGTTTTAGGGGGCTGAAATTATTTTTTGTGGTCTTTGATGTCGCCTGCGTCTATGACGTTTTCTTGGGGCGGTTTTAAAGCCGATGCTTGCTTAAACTTAGATAAGTCCTGTTTAATCAGTGCCAACACCAGTAAAACAAAGGTGGCATCATCGGTAATTCCCAAAAGAGGCATAATGTCTGGCAATAAATCAACGGGGCTAAACAAATAAAACACACAAAAAAGAGCGATAAAAAACGTTTTCCAAGGCATGGGATATTTTCTCTGAAGTACGGCACGCAGCATAGAAAAGAATGTTTTAATATCGCTCATTTTTTTTCTCCTAGACAATCGTTTCGTTATTAGTGGGAGCGGGCATACCGCCTATGGGGTTTCTGCCGTCCATTCCCACAATTTTGGTGCGCAGTACGCTATCTACTATGCGTATGGCATAGTCACCCATGCGTTCAAAGTTGTTTAAAATATCGCCGTAAGCCGTAATGGAAGCCGGAGATGCTTTAAGTTCTCCTTGAGAGATACGTTCATTACGCTCTGAGCGTAACTCTTTGCGCATGGCATTAAGCTTCTCTTCGTTCTTAACGGCCGTTTCAAAGAGGTTGGCGGCATGGTCTTTATCTTGCGTGGCAATATTGGGAAATTGAGCCACGGTCAAACGAGCATGTTTGATATTGTTTTTGGTTTGTTTGGCAATAAGCTCCATATTTTCCAAGTCTTTTTCCGTAAAGGAAGCAGGATCAGTATTGCGGAACTTTTCTAAAATACGGGCAATTTTTTCTCCGCAGTCGCCCATGCCTTCAATGCTGTTGGTCAAATCAATCAAGGTTACCGTTTGGGCAATGGCATGGCGGGAGAGGTTGCCGTGTGTCATTTGCGTCAGATAGGTATTGATTTTGTGCTCTAATACGTCTGTAGTGTGTTCCATTTCTTTGGCATCACAAATCAAACGTTCAAAGAGTTTTTCATCATCGGTTTTAATAGCATAAATGAGTTTATCTACCAGTTTGGAAACGAACTTCATCATGCGTTCCACTTCTTTACGCGCCGTGACGATAGCCAGTTCCGGCGTTTGATTGAAATGGGTGGCCAAATATACCAGCTCCGTATCGCTGTGTTGGTCTTCGCGTTTGCTTTTCGGAATGATAATCAAGGTCAGTTTAGCCAGTTGTTTAAGCAAAGGCAGCATTACAATCGTATTGGCGATGTTAAACGTGGTGTGGAAAGCGGAAATGTGATACGGAAGTACACTGTTTAAAACTTCCGGATTGGTGCCGTACGGAGCGCCGGGGATAAACCAATCTACCAAGGCAATAAAATGCTTGAAGATTAAGCCTACCCAAATCACACCCAAGAAGTTAAACAGGAAGTGGCCTACAGCGGCGCGGCGGGCATTTTTGCTCGCCCCGATAGAAGCTAGGTTGGCCGTGATGGTAGTGCCGATATTTTCCCCCAAACACAAGGCACAAGCCGTCGGGAAGTTAATAATCCCTGCGGCGGCACAAGTTAAGGTCATAGCCATAACGGCGCTGGAAGATTGCAAGATAACCGTTAAAATACTACCTGTTAAAATGATGGCAATTAAGCTAAGTGCCGTATCCGGCGTAAGTTTAGAGAGCCAATTAACCACAAACGGGTTTTGGGCAAAGTCTGCCGGAATGGTGTTCTTCATGATATCCAAACCTAAGAAGAGTAACCCAAACCCGATAGCCGCTTCGCCGATGCGGCGGACAGCCACCCATTTAGACGGTAAAAATTGGCTAAAGAAACCAATAGCAATCACGGGCAGAGCAAAGAGTGAAATTTGCATTTTAAAACCGAACAAACTCACAATCCATGCCGTCATCGTGGTACCGATATTAGCCCCGAAAATAACCCCCAAGGCTTGATACAAGGTCAAAAGCCCTGCACTGGTAAAGCCTACCACCATAACGGTAGTAGCACTGGAAGATTGAATAATAGACGTCACTAACATACCCGAGAACGTAGCCGCAAAGCGGTTTGTCGTCGCGATAGATAGCATTTGTCTCATCTTAACGCCGGCCATTTTTTGTAAGCCGTCGCTCATTAACTTCATACCGTAGAGGAATATTGCCAGTCCTCCCAGTAAGTTCAGCGTAAGTAACACTGCATTCATTTTTTTTTCTCCTTTTTATTTTCCTTTAATTAGATATCTGTAAAAAAGGGAGAACCCCTGTCAGGCTCTCCCTTTTAGCATTTATGCAATCGGTTCGTTGCTTGTGGGGGTAGGCATACCGCCGACGGGGTTTCGCTCATCTATTCCCACAATTTTTGTGCGCAGTACGCTTTCGCTTACGCGCATGGCATAGTCACCCATGCGTTCAAAATTATTTAAAATGTCGCCGTAAGCCGTAATGGAAGAAGGGCTTGCCTTAAGCTCGCCTTTGGAAATACGTTCATTACGCTCTGAGCGCAACTCTTTGCGCATAGCATTGAGTTTTTCCTCATTCTTAACGGCTGTTTCAAAGAGTTTTCCTGCACGTTCTTTATCCTGCGTGGCGATATTGGGAAAATAGGAAACCGTCAAACGGGCATGTTTGATATTTTCTTTGGTTTTCTTGGCAATCAGTTCCATGTTTTCCAAATCTTTTTCCGTAAAGGAAGCCGGATTAGTGTTGCGGAACTTTTCTAAAATACGGGCAATTTTCTCTCCGCAGTCGCCCATACCTTCAATGCTGTTTGTCAGGTCAATCAAAGACACCGTTTGTGCAATGGCATGGCGGGATAAGTTGCCGTGAGTCAATTGTGTCAGATAGGTATTGATTTTGTGTTCTAATACGTCTGTAGTATGTTCCATTTCTTTGGCATCGGAAATCAGACGTTCAAAGAGTTTTTCATCATCGGTTTTAATAGCATAAATGAGTTTATCTACCAATTTGGAAACAAATTTCATCATGCGTTCCACTTCTTTGCGCGCCGTTACGATAGCCAGTTCGGGCGTTTGGTTTAAGCGAGTGTTAAGAAATACAAGTTCGCTATCGCTGTGTTTGTCTTCGCGTTTGCTTTTCGGAATGATAATCATGGTCAGTTTAGCCAGTTGTTTCAGGAAAGCCAACATAATAAGAGTATTTAAGATGTTAAATACCGTGTGGAAAGCAGAAATGTGATACGGAAGCACACTGTTTAAAGATTCGGGGTCCATAGAGGCGGGATTGCCGGGGACAAGCCAATCTATGAAATGAACAAAGTGATTAAAAATTAAGCTGACCCACACTACCCCTAAGAAGTTAAATAAGAAGTGCCCCAAGGCCGCACGCTGTGCGTTTTTACTGGCCCCGATGGCTGCAAAATTAGCCGTGATAGTGGTGCCGATATTTTCCCCCAATACCAAAGCACAAGCCGTCGGGAAGTTAATAATGCCTGCAGCGGCACAGGTAAGCGTCATGGCCATGACGGCGCTGGAGGACTGCAAAATAACCGTCAAAACGCTGCCGATAAGGACAATTCCCATCAAGCTCCAAAGTGTGTCCGGAGTGAGTTTAGAAAGCCAGTTGACTACAAAGGGACTTTGGGCAAAATCGGCCGGAATGGTGTTCTTCATGATATCCAAACCTAAGAAGAGTAACCCAAACCCGATAGCCGCTTCACCAATGCGGCGAACGGAAACCCATTTAGAAGGTAAAAATTGACTAAAGAAACCAACGGCAATGACAGGCAGGGCAAAGAGCGAGATTTGTACTTTAAAACCGAATACACTCACAATCCATGCCGTCATCGTGGTGCCGATATTGGCCCCGAAAATAACCCCCAAAGCTTGGGTTAAAGTCAAAAGTCCCGCGCTGGTAAAGCCTACCACCATAACGGTAGTGGCACCGGAAGCCTGTATGATGGCCGTTACCAACATACCCGAGAACGTGGCTGCAAAGCGGTTGGCCGTGGCAATAGATAACATTTGTCTCATTTTCACGCCGGCCATTTTTTGCAAGCCGTCGCTCATGATTTTCATACCATAGAGGAATATCCCCATTCCTCCCAACAAGTTCAGCGTAAGTAACACTGCTTTCATGTTTTCTCCTTTTTTCCTTTATTAGATATCTGTAAAAAAGGCAGGGCCCCCGTAGGGCTCTGCCTAATTAAAAATCAAATACATATTTCTGCACGGCAAAACTAAACCTGCTATATGGTAAGCGGAAATCAAAGTAGCGGTACAGGGTTTAGGTTTTATCATAAAGTTTTGTCGGACATTTTAATACTATCCGGCGTATCATCATCTTGCTGCTGCATGCGCTCTTGACGCTCGCGCATTTGTTTTTCATTTTCTGCCAATTGCTTCATCATGTCTTCATCAAATAAAATTGTGGGCATGCGGTCTTCATCTTGGTCTATGGCTCTGTCCAAATGTTCTTGCGGATTATATACCTGCTCTAAATGGCGAGTGGTGTTCTCGTCCACTGATTCGGTCTGAATGGCCTCTTGTTTTACAGCTACTTGGTGCGTGTGTACCAAAGGTTGCGCTACCGGTGTAGGCGTAGGTTGCTGTGCAACGAAAGTTTGCTCAGTTAAAACAGGCATGTCTGCTTCGCGGTTATTTCCACCGCACAAACAGTAATCTAAATTTAAAAATAACGCGGTCAAAAATGCTTCTGCCGTTAAGAAAATAAACACATACAACGCTACTGCGATAATGGCTCCGGCTATCAGCAACGGTTTGGGAATCATGTTGATGTAAGAGGCCAAGTAGAAGGGCAACATCTGCTGAGGAACTTGGCTGGTGGTATAAATGAAATCCATCCATTCCGGTTTAACGGCTTTTACCACACAGAAAATGCCCAGTACAAAAACAACGACAGCGGCAAAAATGCTGGCAAACATCAGCAAAATACGCACATAGAAGGTGGAGCCTATTTCCCAAGAATATTTCAGTGCATCAATAGGGCCTTGCTGACGTAAGACCAAAGACTGCTGCAAAAACATAAAAGGAATAAAAGCAAAAGCGATGATCAGATACACCGCTACAATGGCTAATGCTGATTTAGATAAAGCGGCCGCCCCAAAAAGAACCATGGCCGGTATCGCTAAAATCAGAGAGCTGATAATGGAATAGAAAGACGGTACGATAGAAGAGGTAAGCGCCTCAGAAGCGGTCATGCCCGTCTTTTCCAGTTTGGCGGCTAAAATTTGGATAATAGCCATCGGGAAAAGCAAACTGATAAAAGCAAAGACCAAAGAAAGCGGAATTTGCAAAATAACAGGTAAAACGGGACTTATAAAGTGAGATAGGAAGACAATTCCTACTAATAAACCGCAGAACAGAGCCGTCCAAATAGCAGCGGCGATAACAGAACCAAAAGCTTGGTTCGCAGCTTTTAAGCTGATAGAGATAAGACGTAAAACTGAAACGAGACCGTTTTTGAGTTCCATGATTTTATCCTTTTCTTTATTATATCAAAATCTAACTTTATGCAAATAAAATTTTTATTCTTTTTTAAGGTGTTGCGCGCATACGTATGCGCTGGCCCAAGCCCAATGCAAATTAAATCCGCCCAATCGTCCGGTAACGTCTAGCGCTTCTCCTATAAAAAATAGTCCGTTGATTTCTTTGCTTTGCATGCAGTGTGAGTCTATAGTTTGCGGATCAATTCCCCCCGCCGTCACTTCGGCCTTGGTATAACCGGCTGTTGCTACGGGAGTGCATTCAAATCGGTTTAAACGCTCAGCAGCACGATGCAAGATTTCTTTGGTGGCTTCACAGGCGGGCAGGTCTAACTCTTGTAAAATCAGTCTGCTGATTTTAGGCGCGATAAAAGCAGATAAAATTTTGGAAAAAGTTTCTTTTTTGTTTTTATTATTTTTCAAAATTGCCAAAGCATCTTTTTGAGGTAAGAAATTGATGAATATTTTTTCCCCCTCTTTGTGGAATAAAGAGCTTTGTAACACAACCGGTCCGCTAATGCCGTCATGCGTAAAAAGTAATTGTCCGTTTTCTTCTCTGTTTTGGGTTTTGACGGTGCAGCTTAGGCTGTTTCCTGCCAAAGATCTGCAAATATTTCTCCAAGGCTCTGGCAAACGAAAGCCGACCAAAGCCGGACGAATGGGGATAAGATTTATACCCAAAGACTGTGCCGCTTGAAAAGCAAAGCCGCTTGCCCCCAAGGCAGGATAAGACAGCCCGCCCGCCGCCACCACTACATGATAAGCGTAAAAGACTCCTTTAGAGGTTTGCACACGGAAAAAATCTTTTTCTTTTTGAATGGATAAAACCTGCGTGTTGTAGGAGAATGTAGAGTTTTGTTTTTTGGCTCGCTTTTCAAGTAGCTTCACGACTTCTTTGGCATCATACGTAAAAAGCTGTCCTTTTTCTTTTTCGTAAAAAGGTATTTTTTCTTGTGCTAATATATCGGTAAAATGCTGGGGTTTAAAGGCAGCCAATGCATTTTTACAAAAGTGCTTTTGAGAAGAAACATAATCTGTGGCGGAAAGAAATAAATTGGTAAAATTGCATTTTCCGCCGCCGGTAACGGATAGCTTTTTTCCGGCGCGGTCATTATGTTCCAATACTAGTTTTGACGCAGAAAAAGAACCTGCACAAAACAGCCCCGATGCGCCTGCTCCTATGATGATGGTATGCCAAATTTCCGTCTGTTTCTGATTCATCCATTAAGTATAACAAAAACGGCGGCCTTTATAAAATGGCCGCCGCTAAAGAAAATTATTTTTTCTTGTTTTTTGTTTTCTTTTTTGCATCGAGCCTTAAGTTAATGTTTCGGGCGGGCCAAACATTTTTCTTAGAAGGCAGTAAAGGAAGATTCGTTGTTTTATCAGCCAAAGCATCTTTTAAAAGACCCCAATAAGAATCAGAAAATCCGTCATAATACTGCAACCATTCTGCTTGGAAATGAACTAACATATAATCTTCATCAGTAGGACCGTCAGGGAATTGTTTTACCCATTCGTCTTGCCAAAGTTCGGCACGTTTTTTGGCACTTTCCACAATGCCCGTTTTTCCCTTTAACTGGCAGATTTCTCCGGTGGTAATGTCGTAAAAGTAGAGCGTAGTTTTGGGAGAGTTTAAAATGCTGGTCAGACGAGTAGAATATTTATTGATCGGGAAATAGCTCTCCAGTTTTTTATAATCAATTTTTTTAGCCAAAGACGGATATCTGTAAACATTGGCGAAATTTGTTCTATAGGAATGATCGGGAAACCCGTCAGAAGAAGATACTACCGTGCACAGAACCCAAGTGGTTCTTTGAATCAATTTTAAGGCTTTGTTATAAGCTACTTTCGGTTGCATATGAGTATTGTTTCCTCACCTTTATTAACATATAATCGTAATTACTCATTTAGATTTTAACATAAAAAGGTAAAAAATAGGCAAAATTTTTTGCTTGTAAAAAATGATTATAAATGATATACTCAATATAAGAAAAATTCTTAAAAAGGAAAATACTATGCAAACACATTCGCAAAATGATATGAATGAAAGAGTAGATAGTTTTAAAAAACTTTGCCGCAAGTGTGCTTTGCGTGTAACCAACCAACGGGTGGAAATTTTCCGCGCGTTAGCCCAGTCCAAAGAGCACCCCAGCGTGGAGAAAGTATTTCAGTGTGTACGCCAAAAGATGCCTAATATTTCTTTAGATACGGTGTATCGCACGCTATCTTCCATGGAAGAAGCGGGAGTTGTGTTTAGAGTAGGGCTTTCTAATAGAGCTCGCTTTGATGCAGATTTGACTCCCCACTATCATTTTGTTTGTATGGAATGCGGAGAAGTGTATGATATTTTTCCTGCTTTTGGAAAAGAGCCTTTTTGGACGGCCGAACAGGTAAAAGAATTTGGAGAAGTAAAAAATGTAAATCTGCAGTTTCATGGGATTTGCAACCGCTGCTCTAAGGCAGCAAACGATGTGAAAAATTAAATTGTTGTACATTAATATAGGAGAAATTATGGAACTGAAAGGATCCCAAACCGAAAAAAATCTCTGGGCCGCTTTTGCCGGAGAATCTCAAGCTCGCAACAAATATACCTACTATGCTTCTAAAGCTAAAAAAGAAGGTTATGTGCAAATTGCCAAAATCTTTGAAGAAACCGCCAATAACGAAAAAGAACACGCCAAAATTTGGTTTAAAGAATTGCATGACGGTAAAATTCCTGAAACGGCTGCCAACTTGTTAGATGCCGCCCAAGGCGAAAACTATGAATGGACCGACATGTATGCCGGTTTTGCCAAAACCGCCAGAGAAGAAGGTTTCACCCGCTTGGCTTGCTTGTTTGAATTGGTAGCCAAAATTGAAAAAATGCACGAAGAACGCTATCGCAAACTTTTACACAATGTAGAAGCCAAAGAAGTATTCAAAAAAGCCGGTATCGTCATGTGGGAATGCTCCAACTGCGGTCACGTACACGTAGGCGAAGCTGCCCCCGAAGTATGCCCCGTTTGCGCTCATGCTCAGGCTTACTTTATGATCCATCCGGAAAACTTCTAGTATAAGTTTTAACGACTTTTACAGTTGAAGCGATTGACGCACGAAACCCGATACGCAAAGTATCGGGTTTCATTGTTTTTATGCTCAAGCATTTTGCAAATTTAGTTTATTTTGAACAGATTTTTCATTTGTTGTTTTCCGTCGGAAAAAAGAAAAAGCTTGACTGGTTTTTTTTTTTTTGCTACAATTTTTCGGACGGAAAAATTGAAGCAAAAGGAGATTTATATGAAAAGAGGTTTTACCTTGATTGAACTCTTAGTAGTTGTTTTAATTATCGGTATTTTGTCAGCGGTGGCCTTGCCGCAATATACCAGATCCGTGGAAAAAGCACGTTTGTCCGAAGCATTACAAAATATTAAAGTGTTTATGGATGCGGCGAATTTATATTTAATGGAAAACGGCGGAACATCAGCTCCATATGGGTGTTTTAAAGATTTTTCAGCGGTAGATTTATCCGGTGGAGAATGGAATGCAGATGCCGATTGTGAGTATGAAACAAAAAATTTCATATACGGTTCTCTTTATTGTGCTGGAGGAGATTGTGGTCCGGAGATACGCCGACAGAATGGAGACTATACATTAGCTCCTTTCCACAGGAACGGTTGGACAAAAACTTGTTATACCGAAATGACAGAAATGGGGCGTTTTATCTGTAAGAGTTTAGAATCTCAAGGTTGGGAATATAGCGATAACCCGTTATAATTTTTTATAACCCTCCCGCTTTTTAGCGAGGGGGTTATTCTGAAATTTTACTCTCTTTTGGCAGAAAGTATCCCCCCCACCGTCGCGCACAAGGTGCCAAAGATCATAGCCGCCATATAAGCACGGATAAAAGCCTCTGTCGTTTCCAAGCCCCGTCCAAGAGCTAAGTTTTGCACCGCGGTAAATATAGCCACAGACAAGGCTATCCCGCTAATCATACCCACATTGCGCGAAAGTGCATTCACGCTGGCCACCACTCCCAATTTTTCTTTTGGGGCAGCACTAACCACGGTGTTGTTGTTCGGCACCTGAAACGTACCTGACCCCGCGCCCATAATCAATTGGGCAAGCACTATATATAAGATAGTAGGGGTTTGGCCGATAAATGCAAACATTAAAGTAGAAACAATCAGTAAAACAAATCCTGCCGTTGTGATAATGCGTGCCGGCCAACGACTGCACAAAGCCCCCGCTACCGAAGACGTAATAGCCAAAGTGACAGGGAACGGGAGCATCAGAAGCCCTATTTTCACGGGGTCAAGGTGCATGATATCAGTCAAATAAAAAGGAAGTAAAACGGAGTTGGTAAATAAAGAGGTATATCCCAGCACTGCCACCGCGCAACCGTATGAAATGGCTTGAATGCGGAAAATACTCAATCCCATAAACGGGTGGGAGCTGGCTTTTTCCCGCCTGAGAAAAAAGATAAAAAATAGAAAGGATAATACAAACGAACTTAAAATGGTGGCAGAATTCCAACCCTTTGCTGCTCCATTATTCATAGCGTATAAGAAACAAAAACTCATCACTACATATAAAGTAGCTCCCAAGTAGTCCATTTTGACGTGTTTTAAAGGGTGAAAACGCGGAATCAAATAAATTCCCCTCCATACACCGATAATACAAACAGGAATGGAAATCCAAAATACCGACTGCCAACCCCAAGATTGAATCAATGCTCCGCCGATAGCAGGCCCTGCCAACCCTCCGCAGGCCACCACCGCGCCAATGGCGCCAAAAGCTTTACCGCGTGATTTGCCGTGAAATACTTGAGCGATGAGTGCCTGAGAAGTGGCCATCATGGCCGAAGACCCCACCCCCTGTATGGCACGGGCGAAAAGCATACTCGGCAAAGACCATGCCACCGCCCCCAACAAGGCCCCCACTCCAAACGTGATAAAGCCCCCCAAATACATCCATTTACGGCTGTAAATGTCGGAGAGTTTGCCAAAAACGGGCAATAAGCACGTCAACACCAGCAAATACATGCTGACTACCAGTTGTATATCTTCCAATGCTACGTTAAACTCTTGCGCCATGGTGGGCAGGGCAATATTAACGATACCGGCAGACAACGTAGCCATAAACGTACCGTTGGCCGTTACCGAAAAAATAGTCCACTTGCGCGAAAGTTTAAACTTTTTGATGCTCATATCTTATATTATACTTCTTTAAATTTCTTAAATCTTCTTTACAAAATTGTTTTTTTGGGCTATACTGTATGTATCAGTACATTGGAATCAATATAAGACTCTTGGAAGAAAACGCATATTCGTTTGCTTGCAGAGTCTTTTTTTCTCTCGGTATAAAAGGATAGGGCCTATAAATAATATAGGTCCAAATTTCCGTTGGTGTGGGTCCATTGGACCCATGACCAAAAGGGAGTTCTGATGTTATACTGTAGGAGTAAAGCTGTCAAATTTTGTTTTTTATAACACTTTTCATAGAGGAAATTTATGATAAAAATTATATCCCTAGTCCTTAGTTTTTCTTTAATTTTCACGTCTGTAGCCCCCTTGTATGCACAAGGGGCCGATGCCGTGCGTGCCGAGCGGGAAGCGGTGGAGAGTTTTGAAGCGAGTTTTGATCGGGCGGTGAGTGAAGCTGCGCGTGCGCATCGCACGAAGGCAGGGGCC
>JAFYXM010000001.1 GCA_017546175.1 Elusimicrobiaceae bacterium | reverse complement strand
CCCTACCAACTAGCTGATAGACCATAAGATTCTCTCCAAGCGATAAATCTTTGATATCTAAGTGATGCCACTCAGATATGTTATGGGGTATTAGCAATCCTTTCGGACTGTTATTCCCCACTCAGAGGTAAATTCCTTATGTATTACTCACCCGTCTGCCACTAAACTTAATCAATAGCAAGCTACCAATTAAGTCCCGTTCGACTTGCATGTGTTATGCACGATGCCAGCGTTAACTCTGAGCCAGGATCAAACTCTCCATTAGAATTAATAACCGTTAAACTGCAAGCAGTTCAATGATTACCAATCGCTAACATCGAGCTGTTGACATTTGACTCTATACTTTTTTGAATTAACTTGGTGTCACATTTATAAAGCTGTGACATACTTAATGAGCCTTGAACCGTTTCACCCCGAAGGGTTCTTCCGTTTCAAATCGCCCATTCGCACATTGCTGTCAAATTTTCAGAGAGCGAAATTTCCTCGTTGTCCTTTCGTTCACCGAAAGACAAAGGAAATTTTTTATTATTTCTCTATAGCTTCATTGCTATAGAGATATTATAACAAAAATCTTTCGCGTTTGTCAAGTCCTTTTTTATTTTTCAGGAACCTGACTTTTCTTACTACTCTTATAGTGTAGCAAATTTTTAAAAGTTTGTCAAGTCTTTTTTGATAACTTCTTGATTTTTCAAGTAAGTCTTGCCTAAAAGGCGGAGGGTAAAAGACAAATAGTAACGTAATCGGGTTTTACGGGGTCTTCTAGCTCGGTCTGGACTATCTTTCTACCTTTTCTAATATAAGGGGATATCCAACTGCCTGAAAACATCTGTTGTAAAACTAAATGGTTTATTATGTTGATTAAAAGAGCAATTCCGACTACCTTTATAGTATAACAAAAAAAGACAGAAATGTCAAGCCCCTTTTTTATTTCTTTTTAAAAAAGATTAAAAAGAGGTCTTTTTGTTATCGCAAGAACGAACCATTTCGTTCTCTATATAAATAGTATAGCAAAAATATTTTTGTTTGTCAACAAATTTTTTCTCCGTCTGAGAAAACCTTGTTTTGCAAACTACTTGCTTACTTTACTCTCAACTTTTTCCGCTTTGCTTCTAAGAGTTTTGTAAAAGATCAATCGTTTAAGTATGTATATATTTTAGCAAAACGAAAATCATTTTGCAACATCTATTTTTCTTTCATCACTCCGGTAAGACGTGTAATATGGCATGTATACATAGTGCGCGCACGCGCGCGCGTACGAAAAATATAAAAAGGGATCATATTAAATATGACCCCTTGTACCCTTTTCCTTAATTCGGAAAAACAATTATTTGAACGGTTGCGTTGAGCAATGTCCGTCCGTGGGAATACTTTCAATGACATAATCCCAGAAGGTTTTCTTTTTGGCAGCTTTTTTGGCAGCCGGTTTAGCAGGAGCCGCAGGCGTGGCAGGAGCCGTAGCCGTTTCGGTAGAAACCGGCACAGCGGGTTGGGCCGTCGTCGTATCATTTGCCGCAGCTGCTTCTTGGGCGGCTTTATGATTTAATGCAGCTTTTGCACTGGCACGATTTAAGGCAGCAGCAAAACCGCCGTTGGCACGAGCTACTTTTTTCTCAGCGACAGCAGAAGTTTTGGAATCTTGATATTGTTGGGCTTCCCAATTCATCAATTTTACAGTTCCCACCCCCTGGGCCGAGGCTGCTACTGCAGCGCAAACTACTACACATGCTGTTAATATTACTTTCTTCATTTTGTTTCTCCTTATTTTTCTTTTTCTTCTATTTCACAATAAAAAACTCGCATTCTTTTTTTGAATGCGAGTTTGGTTATGCAAAAAATAAAATCTATAACTTAATCATAGCGCACACTCGCAAACAAAGTCCATCTCCGCCTCCATAATAAATAGGGAGGCGTTCATAATAATAGATAGGCTTTCTTTGCGAATGTTTATCTTCTGCATATGCACAGTTTACAACAAAAATGTTTTTTGTGTCAACAAAATTTTATATTATTTTTATAAGCTTATGACAAATCTAAATGAATTATTAAAAAATACTTCCCGCAGTTTATACCTCAGTGCACGCCTGCTTCCTACCGACGTGAGAGACACGTTTTGCATTGCTTATTTATTATGCCGATATGCAGACAGTATTGCAGATACCTCTTTGATTTCTTCCGAAAAAAGATTGTACTGGATCAAAAAATTTCCGGAAATGATTATCCGTCCAAATACGCGAGATCAAGAACAATTGGTCGCAGAAATTTCCGGTTCTTCCTCTAATATATATGAAGAAAAACTGCTGCACAATTTCCCTTTGTGCTTGCAGGCATTCAATGTTTTAAGCGAAAAACAAAAAGAAACTATTTTGGAAGTGGTGCATGCCGTGTGCGACGGAATGAAAATAGATTTGGAAGTCTTTCCTCCCGAAAACACACATCAAATAAAATCTTTAAAATCAACTGAAGAACTGGAACATTATTGTCATTTGATGGGTGGAGCTCCGGGGGTTTTTTGGAGCAAATTAATTCTTTCGCACGTAAAAGTTTCCGTTGATGAAAAAGAATTTTTATCCCTCGGAAAAGACATTGGCGATGCAGAACAAATCGTAAACATTTTGCGAGATTTACCGCGAGATTTACGCATCGGCCGGTGCTATTTCCCCGAAGAAGATTTACAACAATACGGTTTGTCTGCTGAGGACCTTTTGAACGAAAAAAACAGCCTCCGCTTTGAGCCGATTAAACAAAAATGGATTGAATGGGGCAGAGCCAAACTTAACTCGGCCAAAAAATATTTTGCCGCTATCCCCAAAACTCAGCTTAAACACCGCGCCGCCGTAGCGTGGCCTGTTTTGTGGGCAGGAGACACCTTAAACAAAATATCTGCAGAACTGAACTTACTGGACAATTCTCGTCGGGTAAAGATTGCGCGTTCGCGCATTTACCTCACTATGGCCGCCACACCGCCGATACTGATGTGTGACAAATTGTTTAATGTGTGGCTTGATAAAAAGCTCTCCAACAAAAAGGACCTATAAAAAATAGGTCCTTTTTTGCACTTGAAATTTGAAGCAACTTGCTTATACTGATAATACGAAGTAACGTTGGAAAGCATGAGGCTCTTGGTTGCAGTTGCAGGCGGCACGGCGTGTCTCCCGATTGCGTAAAGACCCGAGCACATAGCCCCGACGAGAAAGAGGAACTAAAGTCATGAAAATGACCTACATGAGCTAAACCCCCGAAATAATATGCGGGGGTTTATTTTTTGGGGAAACATTACAAGTCTTGTTCTACATACGTATAACCTTGAGAAACCATGCTTTTGCAAATAGCATTTCCTATTTCCGTAAGCTGTGTATAACATTCTTTCCCCCATTCCCCATTAGCGTTATTCTTCTTTAAATAAAAAGAATATTTTAATGTCGGTTCTGTCATAATTTCTATACTACATTGGGCTGAAGTACAAACAGAATTTGCATAAAAATTTTTTGTTTGATAGGTTTGTTCATCTACCCATTCTCCACCGGATAACTCTATTGCAAGTCCCATTTCTTGACCATCTACTACAGATGAAGGAAAACCCCCGTTTTCCAACAGCCAAATATCTATGGCACGGGTCAAAGCAGATGCTGTTTGTATAGCTTCCGTAGCGCGGGCTTTTTCTACCGCCTTGGTATATTGTGGCAAAGCTACAGACGACAAGATACCTATAATTAATACAACAACTAACAGTTCTATCAAAGTAAAACCTCTTTTCATTTTTCTCTCCTTTTTTCTATTTTTTCCATCTAAAAAATCGTAGCAAAAAAAAAAAACGGTTTGTCAAACATTTTCTTTTTCCCCGACAAAAAACAACAACTGAAAAACAACTTGCTTGTAGCATGATTTTTCAGATTTGAGGTTTATTTGGATTGCTAGTTGGCCGAGACAAGTAGTGGTAATTACAGCGAGTGCCAAGGCAATTCAAAGAAACCCAAAAATGGAAAATTGTTTGCCCACATTTAACTAAGCAACTGAAGAAGCCGTGCAAAAAGCAACACAGGGTAAAACTTTCCGTTTTACCCTGTGCGCGAAATATGAACAACCAAAGATGCTGTTATTTGTTTTCTCTTTCTTTCTTCTTCATCTCTTTCCACAGTGCCAACGCTTCCTCCGGCGATGTTGCCTGTGCGTGACCGCCAAATACGTGCGGATGACGGCGGTGTAATTTTTCGTCTAAATAAATCATCACGTCTTCTATATCAAAAAGCCCTTCTTCCTTGGCAATTTGCGCATGCATGATTACCTGCAAAAGCACATCTCCCAGTTCCTCTTTCATATTTTCAACGTCTTTATTGTTAATCGCATCAATCAGCTCTTGGCTTTCGTTCTGTAAGCACTTAATCAAGCTTTCGTGTGTCTGCTTTTTATCCCACGGGCAACCGTTAGGGCCGCGCAGGGTGGAGATAGTTTCTATTAAATCGGTAAAATTCTTTTTCATATTTGGTTGTTCCTCTTCCGAAAAAATGCTATATCATTATTATATGAAAATAAACATAAAACTCACGCTTACAGCCGCCTTATTGGCATTTTTTCTTCCCTGTGCACTTGCTCAGGTAATCGTCGTAAAACAAGACGGCAACAAAGTATATTTGGATACGTCTGATTTTAACCGTCAAGTAGCGGTAGGGGACACTTTTAAAGTTGTTTTATCTCAAGAAAAACTGACCAACCCCAAAACCGGAAAAGAATTGGGAAATATCAAACACTATTCCGCCGAAGGCAAAATCACCGAAGTGCAAGATTTATACGCCATCGGGGAACTGCCGCAAAAAGAGAATATTTCCGTCGGTCAAGAGGCCGTGATAGCCGCTTTGTCCGTCCAATCGCCCGTTGTCCAAACCGCCGTGGCAACACCTCAAACACAAAAAATAATTTCCAATCGGAAAATTTACACCTATCCTGTGCTTGAACGGGAAGTTATCAGCGCGGTCAAAGCAAACTTAACACCTGCCGCCGGAGAAGAAATAGCCGTTATTGACAGCAAAGGCTTTTTGGCCCTTTATACTCAAGAAGGCAATACTCTTCGCCAATTAGCAGAGTACAAACTCCCCGCCGGACATAAAGCCATTACTTTGTCGGCCAAAGACATCATGGACGCGCGCTACGCTCAGCTGTTTGCCACCGTATATAATGAACCCAAACAAAAAATCTCTACTTTGATTTTCAAAGCAGATAATAACGGCCTTAAAAAAATTGATAGTGTGCCATATTTTGTAAAAGAGCTCGGTTGTGCAGGAGATAAAGACCTCTATGGGCAAAAGCCGTTTATTAATAGCCCCAAAGCCGGCGATGCACGTGAGTTGGACCACGAATGGCTGCGCTTTACGCTAGATGATGAGCGTCTGCCCACGCACGGACATTGGCTTACCGGCATTAACTATCATGAAATTCAAAATGACGATTATGACAATTTTGTCTACACCGCAGAAAACGGAAAGATTCGTATGCAGCTGGCCGGCGGTCAATATGCCGAAAGCCCTGCCCTTTTCGCAACAGCTGCAAATCGTGTAAAATATAAACAAGATATCATTTCTTTTTATCCCTCGCTTCAAGTGTACGGTCCTGACGGGAGAGCCACTTTGGCAGCGGTGGAAAATGTGGCCAAAAAAGGAATCCTTTCCGAACAATTTGGCCAATACAACAGCAGTAAAATTCATTTTCTGAAGTACGAAAACGGCATTTTAGACGTCAAAGAAACTATTGATTTAAATGGTTTTGTCTATGATACCAACTGCACTTCCGGCGGCATTTTGGTACCGCAAATTTTGAGCAGTGGTCAAACCGTTTTAACAGAAATTTATAGATAACACTTGAGGAGAAACCCCGTGGAAAACACAACCATTAACCTGTTAGACAAAGGCTTTATTCGCTTGGTAGATTTTATGGGCAGCGACAATCGCGCCGTCAGCTCTGCCCGCGTATCTTTTGGAGGCACTTCCAAGGGAGAAGAACGTGATAAAGGTTTAATCAAATATCTCTTGGAGCACAGACATCATACTCCGTTTGAACATTGTTATTTTCAATTTCATGTTTGCTGCCCCATTTACGTAGCCCGTCAATGGATGCGCCACCGCTGGGGCTCTTTCAACGAAATCAGCGCCCGTTACACCCAGGTACAAGACGAATTTTATATTCCGCAAGAGTTCCGCGGACAAGACATCAAAAATCGCCAAGGCTCCGTTGCGGCCGATTTTGATAACGAAGCTTTGCGCAAAATTTATGAAGACTCCGTGGAAGCTTCCTTCGCCGCCTACAACAAACTCATTGAAGCCGGTGTGGCGCGTGAAATGGCCCGCGGTGTTTTGCCGGTGTGCCAATACACTCAATTTTACTGGAGCGTAAACGCCCGAAGCTTGCTCAACTTCTTGCAACTGCGCCAAGACGGACACGCCCAATATGAAATCCGCGTCTATGCAGATGCAATCGCTGAAATTTTTAAAGAAAAAATGCCGTGGACTTGGGAAGCTTTTGAAGCTTTAAACAAACAACTTCCCTTGGGCGCGCAATAATATAAATAAGGAGAGATGCCATGAGAGTTTTAGGAATGATTATGGCCGGCGGAAAGGGAGAACGCCTCTATCCGCTGACTAAAGAAAGATCTAAACCGGCCGTACCTTTTGGCGGAAAATACCGTATTGTAGATTTTGTTTTGTCCAATTTCGTCAACTCAGGTATTTTTTCGTCTTATGTGCTGGTGCAGTATTTATCGCAAAGTTTAATTGAATATTTGCGCACTTCTTGGCGAACGGAAGGTCTGATTCCGGACCATTTTTTAACCACTGTTCCGCCGCAAATGCGCATGGGTGAAATTTGGTACAGAGGCACGGCCGATGCCGTACGCCAAAATATTAATTTGGTCAAAGACTTTGCACCTGATTTGGTGGCTATTTTCGGGGCCGATCACATTTACCGCATGGACGTACGCCAAATGATTGATTTTCACATCAAAAACAAAGCAGACGTCACTGTAGCAGCCAATACCGTCAGCATTAAAGAAGCCACCGCCTTCGGTGTGTTGGGTACAGACGATAATCACCGTATTATTCAGTTTGACGAAAAACCTAAAAACCCGCGCCCGATCCCCGGTAATCCCAACGCGGCTTTTGCCTCTATGGGTAATTACATTTTTAATGCGGATGTTTTGCTGCAAGTGTTGCAAAAACGTTTCTGTGATGTTCCTTCTTTAGATTTCGGCAAACACATCTTGCCCAAAATTTTAACAGACTATCGCACTTTTGCTTACGATTTCCAAAGCCAAGTGTTACCCGGCATTAAAGACTATGAGGAAAAAGGCTACTGGCGCGATGTAGGTACCATAGAATCTTTCTGGCAGACCCATATGGATTTATTAGGTCCTACGCCGAAATTAGACTTGGATAATCCGAAATGGCCCATTAACACTACGGCCTACCGTGTACCGCCGACCAAATACATGGGCGGAAATATTGAAAACTCCATGGTCAGCAATGGTTGTACGATTTATCCTAATGCCAAGATCAAAAACTGCATATTGGCCAGCAATGTCATCGTGCATGACGGGGCAGAATTGGAAGGGTGCATTATTATGGATTCTTGTGAAATCAAACCGGGAGCCAAACTTAAAAAAGTAATTGTGGACCGCTTCAACACCATCGCTGCCGATCAGACTATCGGCTACAACCAAGAAGATGATGCCCAACGCTATTATATTGACCCGTCCGGCATTGTAGTTATTCCGCGCGGAAAGAGCAAATTTTTATAAATTTAGCTCCTATATAACAGGCGGTCCCTACAGGCCGCCTGTTTTTTATTATAATTTAAGTAATGATTAAGAAAATTTTACTCAGAGATCAAGATGAAATCTTACTCGCTCTAGGTGTGCAAGATCGTAAATTACGCGCACTGGAAAAAGAATTTAAAATTGACGCCGTCGTCAAATATAACGAAGACGGGCAAGGTGCCGAACTCTCTTTAAAGGGCACCCATTCCCGCTTAGATAAAGCCTTGGCGCGTTTAAAGAAAATGTTGGAAATGTCCGGCAAAATCAAAACCGAAGATGCAGAAAAAGACCGTATTCCTTTCAAAGATAACATTATTTTCCGCCCCGAACATTCCCGCCCGATTGAAGCACGCACCGAAAATCAAAAAAACTATATTGAAGCTGTTTTTGACAATGATCTGTTGGTCTCCATCGGCCCTGCCGGTACGGGTAAAACTTTCTTGGCCTGTGCGTGTGCTTTGCGTGCGCTGGAGCTGGGTATGGTAGAGCGCATTATCGTCACGCGCCCTATCGTAGAAGCAGGGGAAAAACTGGGCTTTCTGCCGGGGGATATCAATGAAAAGACAGACCCCTATTTGCGGCCCATTTATGATGCTTTTTATTCTATGTTAGGCGTGGAAAAATTTCGCGCGCTCAAATACGGCAATATTTTAGAAATTGCCCCCTTAGCCTATATGCGCGGCCGCACCTTGGAAAAAGCATTTATCATTTTAGACGAAGCACAAAACACTTTGCCCGCGCAAATGAAAATGTTTTTAACCCGTATGGGTATTAATTCCAAAATGGTAGTCAACGGAGATTTAACTCAAATTGATTTGCCGCAAAAATCTCAAAGTGCACTTTTGCAACTGCCTAAAATTTTAAAAGGTGTCAAAGGGGTATCTTTTGTAGATTTCGGGCCTGAGGACGTAGTGCGTCACCCGCTTGTAAAAAATATTTTACATGCTTACGAAAAATGGGAAAAGAAAACAGCAAAGGCGGAAAAATGAAAATAAACATCTTTTATCAAACCGATATTCCCAAATATTTACACCGCACGGGAATTTTTAAAGAAGCATGTTTAAAAGCTTTGAAAAAATTTCAAAAAGAAAAGGCGGAAGCGAACATTATTTTCGTTGATGAAAAAGAAATTTTGCGCGTAAATAAAACGTTTTTAAATCATCATTACGTAACGGACGTAATTTCTTTTAATCACGAAAAGCCACCCTTTGTATGTGAAGAACCATGGGCCTTTGGCGATGTGTACGTCTGCTATCAGGTGGCGCGTAAAAATGCCCCTAAATTTAAGCACACTATTTTGCAAGAAATGATGATGTATGCCGTGCACGGCTGCTTGCATTTATCGGGCCTAGACGACCATACCCCCGAAGAACGCGCCGAAATGGACCGCCAAGCCGAAAAGATTATTTTTCGCACGCTTAAGTCTATATAATTTTGCTAAATCTTGTTTTTACCGCAAAGAGGCTAGTTTATACCAAGCACCGTTTTCACCAAGATCTTGGTGAAATGTCCCCCCTAAAGAAAGACATGTTTCTTTTTCTATTTTTGTTTTGCCGCCGCACAGCAATTCTCCCGTCGGCACATATATGTTAAATCTGAAATTTTTACCTTTTACATATACGGTCATGGCTTTTCCTTCTGATCCCCACTGAGCTGTAAAATCAGCAAAACGTACATTTCCATGTTCATCTTTTTCCGCAGGATAGCCCCACCCCATCGCCTCTAAGTCGGTGCAATCTCCCCCTGCCAATAAACTCATTCTGCAAATATCACGATAATGTCTTACTACCGTATAAAGTTGTGTAGATTTAGATTTCAAAACCACTTTTTGATATTTCGGCAATGCCACTGCTGACAATATACCGATGATTAACACGACTACTAATAGTTCTATCAAAGTAAAACCTCTTTTCATTTTTCTCTCCTTTTTTCTATTTTCCCGGCTGAAAAAATTGTAGCAAAAAAAAAAAAACGATTTGTCAAATTGTTATTTTCTCTCCGAAGAAAAAACAAGCAAAAAAGCTAGCCAATAAAACAACACAGGAGAAAACTTTTCGTTTTCTCCTGTATAAAAATATATGTAACTAAAAAACCTGCTTTTAAGAAATCGTGACCACTTCCGGCGTACTGTCTACAATCTTTAAATATTGCAGTTTTCGGTGCAGGCCCACATCCACCGGAATAATATTGCGCCCGTTATCAATTACAATTTCTTCCACCGGCGTATGCCCCACCACCTGCCGAAGCTGACTACGCGGACAGGAAGAAATTAAATCTTCCAAATCTTCCCAAAAGATCCCCCCAAAACGGTCCGTACCGCTACGGTTTAGGCTGATATTAAAAATCGGATGGCGGAAAAACTCATGCTTAATGGCCTCACGGAAAATCATATTGGTTAAAATAGCCACATTGTTTTCCGTCAAATCGTCCAGTTGCATTTTAAAAATTTTCATAAGTTTATGAGTTACGCCTGCATGGGTAAACAAAAACCCTTTGTAAGCATAGGCGGCGCGAATTTCAAAATTGAGCACTTGCTGTTTGAGTTTATCACGCACCAACTTGGCCTCTTCTTTATTAAAGCCGGAAATCAAGAAATTGCTCATCAAAAGCTCTAATTCATGATTTCCTACCAAACGTATCACTTCTCCCTGCCCTTGATTAGCCTGTTGTTGTATTTTATCCAACAAATCGTCCACTTGGCGAGGTTTGGGGCCACGATCAAAAATATCCCCCATCTGCACCAGCCTGTTGCGTCCGCCGATCCAGTTCAACTCCTCATCAATCAGGCCGGCATGACGTAAGATATGCACAAAAGCATCATATTGCCCGTGCACATCTCCGACGACTATCACTTTTCGTTGTGGTTTGGTATCGCTCATAATTACTATAATGACAGTATAGCAAAATTACATTATGCACATATCAAAACACACACTTAAACAACTGCACAAGCTACTCGGAAAAGAAAATGTGTCAACGGACGAAGCGGTCTTGTTGCTCAACGGTTATGACTGTTCCCAAAGCCGCCATCGGCCCGATATCGTGCTTACTTTTACTTCTGTTGATCAATTAGTGCCTGTTATTTCTTTGCTTGGGCGAGCTAAAATTCCTTTTATACCACGCGCCTCTGCCACCAATCATGCCGGCAGTTGCAGTGCCGTACATGGCGGGGCCGTGCTAAATTTAGCTCCGTTAAATCATATTTTATCCATTGATACCGACCAAAAAACGGCCGAACTACAACCCTGTGTGATTACGGGAGATTTGCAAAAAAAAATAAAGTCTTTGGGTTTTTTTTACGCACCGGACCCCGCCAGCGAAGCTGTATGCACCTTATCGGGCAATTTAGCCCAAAATGCCAGCGGCGCGCGATGTATGAAATACGGAAATACGGCAGATCATACGTTGGCGGTAGATTTTATTACTCCTGACGGGACAGAACATTTTTTGCACCGCAAGCAATCCGGCCCCGACTGGGTGGGCCTCCTCGGAGGTAGCGAAGGGACTTTGGGTATTATCAAACAAATGACCGTCAACATTTTGCCGTCCCCCAAACACATTAAAACTTTTTTAACCACTTTCCCTTCTTTGCAACAAGCGATTCAAGCAGTAACAGATTTGGTGGCAGAGGGCATTATCCCCCGTTGCATAGAAGCCATGGATCAAATCACTACTCAAGCAGTAGAAAGTTTCTCTCATGCAGGGTACCCTACAGAAGCACAAGCTTTACTTATTTTAGAATTGGACGGAAATTTAAAAACCATTCAAGAACAAACCCCCATTTTAGAAGGCATTTGTCGTAAAAATCAATGCCAGACATTTACGGCTGCTAAAAACCAACAAGAGCAAGAAAAAATATGGAAAGGTCGCAAAGCAGCTTATTCGGCCATGGTTTCTTTAGCCCCCGATATAGCGGTGGGAGACGGCACTGTCCCGCGCAGCGCCTTGCCGCAGGCACTTAAAAAAGTGCGGGAAATTATTGATAAATACGGTGTAACCGCCAGTTTGCTCTTTCACGCAGGCGACGGTAATTTTCATCCGCAAATTGTTTTTGATGCACGGCAAAGCGAACAAACACAACGGGTGCATAAAGCACTACAGGAAATTTTAAAAACGTGTGTAGATTTTGGAGGAACGATTTCCGGTGAGCACGGCATCGGCGTGCAAAAACGCGCTCTCATGGCCTATCAGTACGATGAAGCAACACTAAGTCTATTCCAAAAAATCAAACAGGCTTTTGACCCCTTCAACTTATCTAACCCCGGTAAAATTATCCCTCTGAAATTTGCCGAAAAAGCCCGTCCGTTCCAAGAAGAAAATAAAAAAGTACTCTTGGTAAGAGAAGAAATAAAAAAGCGCTTTTCTTCAAAACAACCCAGTCTTATTTGCGGTTGCGGTACTCAAGTCCATACAAAATCTACACATGCTCTATCGGTGCAAAATTTAGATGAAGTGTTGGAAATTGATAAGCAGAATTTTACCGTCACGGCACAAGCGGGCATTAAAATAAAAACTCTATTGCAAGCCCTGAAAAAAGAAAATGTTTTTGCACAGTTCCCCTCTCAATATGCCGGATCCTTAGGCGGACTGATTGCCGGTAAAATTTATCCTGCTTTTACCAACCAAATCATTGCTATTCAAGCTATTTTACCTAACGGGGATATTATCAATTATGGCGGAAAATTTACTAAAAATGCCGCCGGATACAATCTGTGCCGCCTCTTTACCGGCTCTATGGGGCAATTTGGCTTGATTACCAAGGTAACTTTTAAAATTTACGCTGCGCAGCCCAAACAAGAGATTTTGAAAGGGTTTCCGCCTTTCCCGACAGACGAGCTATTTAAAAGAGTCAAAAAAGAAATAGACCCCGATGGGCTTTTTATTATTGAGGAGAAAAAGAACTAAGCATGAAAAAGAAATTTTATTTAAACCCAGCTTCTTTTGTATCCTCTATGGGAAAGGTGCAAAGCCTGCAAAACAGCGTCATGCGCTGTACCCGATGCAATAGCTGCTTGCAAAGCTGCCCCTCTTATTTGCTCAAGCCAGAGGAAACATCCTCCCCCAGAGGACGCGTGCAGCTTTTACGCCTTATATTGGAAGGAAAAATCAAACCCGAAAACCATACCGAGCTTATCCAAAAAACACTGGAGGGCTGCCTACTGTGCGGCAAATGCAGCCTTGCCTGTGCGGGGGATATCCCGGTAGCTCAGCAGGTGCTCTGTTTAAGTAAAGAAATGGGATTAAACACCGTTTCTTCTTCTTTTAAATTCTTTTGGAGAGCAAAAGAAGTTTTTCCTAAATTTTTTGATTTTTTCATTCGCTTTATTCAATTCTTGCGCCATTGGAAAATGTTTGCGGTATTTGGTATTTCCAAAAAATCCTCTTTTTATTGGGTCCGGTTTGCCCACCGCACCCTACCGGCACCTAAGAGAAGTTTAAAAGCCACACTTAAAAAAATGGCTCTGCCGCTCTCTTGCCAAAAACCGGATTTTATTTATTTACCCTCTTTAGAGGCCTGTTATATAGAGCCCGAAATAGGACAAAAAACATTACAAATTTTGGGAAGTCAAAAAATACATGTCCTTTTTCAGACCTCTTGCGGATTATTCGAATATCTGTATGGAGAGCATGCTCGTTGTTTAACACAAGCAAAAAACTTGCTGACCCGATGGGAGAAAATATCAAATAAAAAAGTTCCCCTCGTCACAGATTCTTGGGAAGTTTTTGCTTTCTTAAAAAACTATCCCACGCTTTTTGCCTCTTTGCCAAACTGGCAAAAAAGAGCCGATACTTTTTCTTCCCACATTCATTTTATATCCGACTACATAAAACCCAAAAGATCAACCTTAAAAGTTAAAACGGCTATGGACTATTCCAGTTTATTATTTTTACCACTGGAAAATATTTCATTTACACGTAGAATATTAAAGACACAAGCGGGAAAAAATTTGCTAGAGTGTGATTATAGTCGTTTCCCTACTGCGTTAGGAGGGGCCGTTTTTGCTCGCCCTCTTCAGACGGAGAAAGTTTTGCTTGAACAGGTTAATGATATTGCGCAGCAACAGATTGAGCAAATATATTGTTTATCCGGTTGGGCTGCGTTTATGCTTTCGGCCACTTTAAAACAGCAAAAATTAACGACACAAGCGCAACATATTGTGTTTTTACAGGACCAACATGACTGATTTTCAACAAGAAAACCACAAACTGACGGCTGACGAGAAATTAAATCTTCTCGTAGAATTCGGCACGCGCATTTCCAGCGAGTTGCGATTGGATAAGCTGCTTGATATTATCGCACGCCAAATTACCCGCATGTTAAATGTTGGCCGCTGCACCATTTATTTAAAAGACATAGAACGCAATGAATTATGGTCTAAAATAGCCCAAGGAAAAGGCTTGGAGCATACAGAAATTCGCCTTCCTTTAGATGGCAATAATATCGCCGCCATCGTAGCACGCACCGGCCAAACCATTAATTTGCAAAATGCTTATGCAGACGATCGTTTTTCCATGGCTATTGACATGGTAACAGATTTCCGCACTCATACATTGCTTACAATTCCTTTAAAAAACAATACTGGAAAAGTGTTGGGCGTTTTCCAAGTAGCTAACAAAGCAGACAGCACTCCTTTTGACAATAAAGATGAGGGTATTTTGCTTTTATTGGCCACCTTGGCTGCCAGCTCTATTGAAATTGCCAAGCTTTATCAAGATATCCACGTAGCTCAGCTGGAAACCATCTACCGCTTGGCCGTAACCGCTGAATACCGTGACCAACAAGATACCCGCGCCCACTTAAAAAACATCAGCATTATTTCCTACTTGTTGGCTCTTGCCTTAGGGATGACCAAAAAAGAAGCGGAACTTATTAAAAACGCCAGCCCGTTGCACGACATCGGCAAAGTGGCTTTGGCCGATAATATTTTGCTTAAACCGGGTCGCTTATCTGATGAAGAATTTGAAATCATGAAATCTCATACCGTTTATGGCGGACGCATTTTGGAAGGGGCGCACTCTAAAGTATTACAAGTGGCCCATAAAATGAGTCTGTACCACCATGAAAAATGGAATGGAACGGGATATCCCAAAGGCTTAAAAGGAGAGGATATTCCGTTAGAAGCCCGCATTATTACGGTAGCAGACGTGTTTGATGCCTTGTGTGTTTCCCGCGTGTATAAAAAAGCTTGGAAAACTGACGATGCCTATCTTTATATTTTAGGGGAAGCGGGCAAAGCGTTTGATCCGCGCATTGTAGCAGCATTTAAGAAAATTTACTCTTCCGTTAGAAAATTATATCTAAATCAAACACCTCAAACGCAGGAAAGTCCTGCCATAAAGGCAGAGGCGCCAAAGGCTCCTGTTTCTATACCGCAAAAGCCTTTGCCTCCACAGCCATAGTTTTTTTGCCCCGCCATAAAGCGGGGCTTCTTTTTTATCCGCTTGAAAATTACTAAAATATAAGTGTCCTTTTGGCTTTCAACCTTAAGTACAAAATTTAATTATCAGAGGATATGATGGACAAAAAGACCGTACTCATCGGCCTAAGCGGCGGGGTAGATTCCGCTGCGGCAGCACTACTACTTAAAGAGCAGGGGTACCGCGTCATCGGGGCTACCATGATGATTTGGGATCCTTCTCTGCCCATTCCCAAAAACGGACACAATCAAAACGCCTGTCTTTCTCCCGAAAAAGAAGATGTAAGCGAAATTCGCAAATTGGCTAAAAAAATAGGTATTGAATATTTAACGGTAGACTGCCGCGAGCAATACCGCCAAGCCGTACTGGAAAATTTCCGCACAGAGTATGCTCATGGGCGCACACCCAATCCGTGTGTTATCTGCAACAGTTTAATTAAGTTTGGCGTATTGCCGCAAGCGGTGCGTGCTTTGGGCATTTCTTTTGACAAATTTGCCACCGGACATTATGCCCGCGTTGAAGAAAAAGACGGCACTTTTTATCTTAAAACAGGGTTAGATCCCACCCGTGACCAAAGCTATTTTTTGCATCGTTTATCGCAGACGCAGCTGGCCGATATTTTATTCCCGTTGGGAAATTTAGGCAAAGCCGAAATCCGCGAGTTGGCCCGTCAAGCAGGTCTGGCGGTAGCCGATAAAGAAGACAGCCAAGATTTTTATTGCGGTGATTATAATGATCTGTTAAATTTCCCCAACCGCTCCGGCGATATGATTTTGCAAGACGGCACCGTCATTGGCAAGCATACGGGAATATGGGGCTATACTATCGGCAAACGAAAAGGCTTGGGCATCAGCGGTTTTAAAGAGCCAATGTATGTAGTGGGCATAGATGCACTCAAAAACCAAGTCATTATCGGTCCTAAAAGTGCTTTGTATAAAGACACGTTACAAGCAGACAATATGTGCTGGACCTTAGGCCAAGCCCCTGCACAAGAATTTGAATGCAAAATCAAAATTCGCAACTTACACTATGCCGCACCGGCCTTGGTGCGTGTATCTGCTGACGGAAAAGAAATCACCGCTCAATTTAAAGAACCGCAGCTTTCTATCACGGCGGGACAAAGCGCCGTGTTGTATCAAGACGACATCGTTTTGGGCGGCGGTGTAATTTTGTAAATACAAATACTGGCTTTTACCTACTAAATAAGCTATAATATATGTACTTGAAGTAAGCGCTTTACTTCTGCCGCGCAAATAGCGGGGCGGAGGTTTATGCGCTAAAAATGGAAAAAAACATGTACGCAATCATCGAAACTGGTGGAAAACAGTACTGGGTAAAACCCGGTCAAGATCTGCAGGTTGAAAAGCTGGAAGCAGAAATCGGTGCCAACGTAGAATTAAAAGTTCTTTGGGCCGCTTCTGAAGAAGGTACCTCAGCAGATACCAAGGCGTCTTCTAACGCCAAGGTCACCGCTCAAGTGGTCAAACATTTGAGAGGTCCGAAAATCCTGGTCTTCAAAAGAAGACCCAAAAAAGGCTACGAAAGAACCCGTGGTCACAGACAGGATTTAACGCAAATCAAAATCACCGATATCGTACTCGGTTAATTGGGAGAGGATAAACTATGGCACATACAAAAGCACAAGGTTCTTCCTCCAACGGAAGAGACAGCCACGGTCAACGCCTGGGTGTCAAACGCTACGGTTCCCAGTTCGTACGCGCCGGTGAAATCATCGTCCGCCAGAAAGGCACCAAGTTCTTGCCGGGTACCAATGTTACCCGCGCTAGCGACGACAGCCTTTTTGCCCGCGTTGATGGTATCGTAACGTTTGAATGGGCCTACAGAGGCAAAAAACAAATTTCCGTCTATCCGAAAGAAACGGAAACCAAAAAAGCCGCTGCTCCGAAAGCTAAAAAAGCTCCGGCCAAGGCCAAAAAGACGGAAACCAAATAAGCGTTTCAGTTTTGAAGCGGCGGGGAAACCCGCCGCTTTTTTTGCTTAATCTTTTTTTAAACGTGCATTTGCGCCTGCTTATGTTACAATGAAGGGTGAAGGCAGAAAAGTCAGCAAAAAGAGGAATGTATGCAATCTGGAAGTTTCTTAGACCGTGTTAAAATTTATATCACCGCCGGTAAAGGCGGAGACGGCTGTATGTCCTTTCGCCGTGAAAAATTCATAGAATTTGGTGGTCCCAACGGCGGCTGCGGTGGCAAAGGCGGAGACGTCATTATTCAGGGAGAAAGCAATCTGACTACTCTTTTGGAACTGGCCTACAACCCTCATATTGAAGCGCAAGCCGGTGAAAAAGGCGGCACTTATAACAAAACGGGCCGCGGCGGTGAAGACAAAATTATTTTAGTTCCCTTAGGTACGCTGATTTACAAAGACGGACAACTCTTAGGCGATATAACCAAACACGGTCAACAACTTACTGTAGCCAAAGGAGGCATGGGCGGACGCGGAAATCAATCTTTTAAAACTCGCAACAATACCTGCCCGCACATGGCAGAGCTTGGCCAACCCGGGGAAGAAATTACGTTAATTTTAGAATTAAAAGTATTGGCAGACTTGGGTCTTGTTGGCTTTCCCAATGCCGGAAAAAGCACCTTTTTAACCGCTATTTCCAGTGCGCGCCCCAAAATTGCAGATTATCCTTTTACTACGTTAAATCCTAATTTAGGTATTACCATGCACAAAGGGATGTCTTTTGCTACGGCTGATATTCCCGGTATTATTGAAGGGGCCAGCGAAGGCAAGGGCCTTGGGCATCAATTCTTAAAACATATTGAGCGCACCCGTGTGCTTTTGCACTTAATTGATCCCGACGGTTTTGACGGTATGGATGCAGCCGAATCTGCCAAAGTGATTGAAAAAGAGTTAAAGCAATTTGATAAAGAATTGGCCAAAAAACCGCGTATTATCGCCATTAACAAGGCCGATTTACCCTCTGCTCAAAAAGCTTATGAGCAAATCAAAAAGAAATACAAAAAATTTCCCGTTATGCTGATGTCTGCCGCCACAGGCCAAGGGGTCAAACAGGTCTTAGACGAAGTAGTCAAAATTCTCTCTGTCACTCCGGTACCGGTGGTAGAGTTGGAAGCCCCCAAGGCCGTTTTGCACAAAGTAGAACCTATTTTTACCATTGACCGTGACGAAGAAGGCATTGTGCATATCACAGGCAAGAAAATTGACGAATTTATTGCCATGACCAATTTTACCCAAGCCGAAGCCGTAGCGCGTTTGCGCGGTATTTTCAAAAAAATCGGCCTGGAAAAAGCCCTTTTAAAAGCAGGCGTGCAAGACGGGGACCCGATTGTAGCCGGCGGAAGAGAATTTGAGTGGAACGGCAGCTTAGACAAACACGCCGCCGAAAACCCCGACCATGCCGGTTATAAACGCCGCGAAACCAAAGCGGAGCGTTTGGCCAAGCGGGCCGAAAGAAGAAAGGCAAAAAGAGAAGGATAATTTAAAAGCCGCCCTAAAAGGCGGCTTTTTTATGGCACAACTACAGAATTGTTTCCTTGAGAAAGCAAGCGAATCACATTAATAATGGGCTGATGGTTTTGCGTAGAGCGCACTACAAAGTCCGGAGAAGAAGATTTTCTTTCCAGCTTATAATAATCACTGCTCATGATCTGTTCCATAAATTCCATCAGGCTTTTATTAAAAGCAGTAAACATAAAATATTCCTTTTGATTACTTATGCCCAAATGACCAGAAATAATACCTGCTAATTCTCCGGTATTGGTCATCACTCCGGAGCCGCTCATCCCACTAATAATTCCAAAATCTTTTGTGTAGGCAAACCCAAGCTCTTTTACGTAATAAGTATCATTTGGGTTTTTTAAAATGTTTCGTTTTCCATCAAAAATGGAGATGACGGAGAGTTTTCTGTCTATTTGACGGGTAGCATCTTCAAACACCAACAAAGGCGGTAAAACGGGGCTTAACGCGGCTTTATAGGCGTGACGAGCAGATTTATTTTTGGCTAAAAAGGCGTCAAAAGCTTGTTTGGAAATCAATACATTTTCTCCGTTTTCATCAGCAGCTCGGCGATAATAGCTCCTACGTGCAGAGGCAGGATCTATTTTAAGCAAAGCAAAATCATGAGAAGCAGGCACCTTTGGATTATACTTCGGATGCACAAAAACATGTTTTTTCTTGTCTGTGTGGGTAACGTCTAAAAAAACGGAAGTTTTTCCCTCTAATAAATCTAAGCGTAAGGTACATTTTTTGCTGCAGGAAGTTTGTACACAATGTGCAGCCGTAGCAAACCAGTTTCGTCCTACGCGGGTAGCTTGGCATTTGGTGGCTCGGCCTTTTTCGGGAAGGATATAATATTCAAAAGTATGGAAAAAATCTTCTTTTTTTGTATGGCTGTCTTCGTCCACTACAGACACAAAACCTACTTGTGCAAAAAGCGGAAAAGAAAAGATTAAGAAAACAAACAAAATAAAAATTTTGTGCATACTTTATTTTAACAATTTATTTTTGTTACAATAAAGGGGTTAAGGAAGTTGCTTAACATACAATTTTATCTGTTTTTGGAACCGTGTGCAGAATACGGAGCGCTTAGAAGAACTCTAAGCACAAGACAAGTCCAAGAGCAGTCGTTTTAGGCACTGCGTATCTGAGCTGATCCCTTAGAGATGCAGTGCCGAGTGTTTGCCACGCCTTCGGGCGCGGCAGACCACGGCTGTTATCTTTTGGGTTACTTGTCTTGGCTCAAAAGTAGCAGCCGTTTTTTTGCGCCTTTTTGCCGAAAACAGAAAGGAGAAAATATGAAAACAAAACAAGGTTTTACTCTTATAGAGTTATTGGTAGTAGTACTCATTATCGGTATTTTATCTGCGGTAGCTATGCCGCAATATACCAAAGTCGTGGAGAAAGCAAGACTCTCGGAAGCTTTGAGCAATGCAAAAGTTCTTCATGATAATGCTAACATCCTATTATTAGAAAATGGAGGTTTTCCGGCACAGGATGTGAATCTGGTAAGAGATGGGAATATTAATCTTTCTGGTGGAGATATTAATGCAGATGGTTGGTACGCCACAAAATATTTTCAATATTTTTCGGGTTGCGGAACTGATAGTTGCGAAATACAAATAGATCGTTTAAACACCTCCGGTCTTGGATATTCTTTACAAATATTAAAACATGCTAGCACGAGTAATAATTGGAAAAAATATTGCTATACCCAGTCGACAGATTTAGGAAAGTCTATCTGTAAATCTATTGAAAATCAAGATTGGGAGTATCAAGAAGGAGAGTTGTAACAAAATTTTCCATTTATAAAAAAGCCCCGCTTACTAGCGGGGCTTTTATCATCTCTTGGCAAAAGATTATTTGCTGGTGGAAACGTGTACACCGGGGCCCATCGTAGAGCTCATGGTGATGCTCTTCAAATAGGTGCCTTTAGAGGTGCTGGGTTTCACACGCAAGATGGTTTCCAATACGGATTTGGCGTTTTCGGTCAATTTTTCCGCATCAAAAGAAGCTTTGCCAATGACGGTGTGTACAATACCATAAGCATCCGCTTTGAATTCTACACGACCGGCTTTGAGCTCGGCAATCGTTTTGGCTAAGTCAAACGTCACCGTGCCGCTTTTCGGGTTCGGCATAAGTCCGCGGGGACCCAAAATTTTGGCGGCTTTGGCCAAGTCTTTCATCGTGTCCGGAGTGGCAACCAAGACGTCAAAGTCAATTTTGCCTTTGATTACGTCTTCTACGATATCGTCTCCACCCACGAGGTCAGCGCCCGCTTGTTGGGCTTCTTGGGCTTTTTCGCCTTTAGCGATAACGGCAATGCGTTTGGTTTTACCGGTACCATGAGGGAGCACCACAGTGGTGCGCACTTGTTGGTCGGCTTTTTTGGTGTCAATGCCCAAGCTGATGTGCAATTCAACGGTTTCGTCAAATTTAGCTTTGGCATTGTCTTTTACGATTTGAGCTGCTTCAGCAAACGTATAGAGCTTTTCAGCATCAAACGCTTTTTTGGCAGCTTCCATTCTTTTTCCCATCTTTAAAACTCCTTTAAGGTGTTGGCGGGCCTAAGCCCTCCCTTAACACAAATTTATTTTACTACGTCTACACCCATGCTGCGGGCGGTGCCTTTTACCATTTCGGCGGCCTGTTTAATATCTTTAGTATTCAGGTCGGGCAATTTTTCAGCGGCGATTTCTTCGCATTGTTTTTGGGTAATCTTACCCACTTTGTCTTTATGCGGGGCGCCGGAGCCTTTAGCCAAGCCCAATTTTTTCACAATGAGCACAGCCATCGGCGGCATTTTGGTGATGAAGGTGAAAGAGCGGTCTTCAAATACAGTGATGACGACCGGAATCTTAATACCTTTTTCCAGTTTAGCGGTTTTGGCGTTAAACTGTTTGCAGAATTCCATGATGTTTACACCATGCTGACCCAAGGCAGGACCTACCGGAGGAGCCGGATTAGCCGCACCTGCAGGGATTTGCAGCTTGATGTAACCTTTAATTTTTTTCTCTTTTGCCATTTTTTACTCCATAATTTATACTACTAAACAAGCGCCCGCGACGCGCGCGGGCCTAAAAAATTAGTTCTTTTCTACTTGCAAGAAATCTACTTCAACAGGGGTGGCGCGGTCAAATACCGTTACCATCACTTTGAGTTTGTTTTTCTGCTCGTTGACTTCTTCCACTCTGCCGATGAAGTGTTTGAACGGACCTTCCGTAATACGCACGCTTTCACCGCGTTCAAAGGTAATTACGTGTTTGGGCTTACCGCCTTCTTCGGTCAATTCTACAATACCGGTAATTTCTTCTTCCGGAAGCGGCACCGGATTGGGATCACCCAAGAAACCGGTCACACCGGAAACACCTTTAATAAACCAGTAAGATTCGCTGGTCATGCACATTTGCACAAGCACATAACCCGGGAAGAATTTGCGTTTGCGAAGGATTTTTTTGTTTTGTTTTACTTCCACCACTTCTTCGGTGGGGACGAGTACTTTAAAAACACGGTCAGCAAATCCTTGCACTTCAATTTGCAAGTTGATTTTCTCGCGGACCTTATCCTCATGTCCAGTCTGGGTGTGGACTACGTACCAATTTCTTTCTTCAGACATTAACGTCCTCCTACCAAAAGACCCAGCACTTTGGTCAAGCCGAAGTCAATAAAACCCACATAAGCAGAAGTCAACGCGACTACAATGGCCACTAAAATGGTAGATTGCACCACTTCTCTGCGGCTTAACCACGTAGATTTCTTCAGCTCAGACACACATTGCTTGAGGAAATTGATTGCTTTATTCATATAAAATAATCCTTGCGTAAAAATGGCAGGAGCGGAAGGACTCGAACCTTCAGTCCCGGTTTTGGAGACCGGTGGTTTACCAGTTAACCGACGCTCCCACTAAATTTTAAGCTTTCGTTTCTTTATGCAAGGTGCTTTTGCCGCACTTTTTGCAAAACTTGTTTACTTCAAGTTTATAATCTTTCTTTTTACCACGCACTTGGTAATAGTTTTTGTTCTTGCAGGTCGTGCAAGCCAAGGCGATCGTAATTCTTTCGTTGGTTGCCATCTTAATTTTCCTTAACGTAAATGGTTCACTCTAATGATATCTACAGGGACATTGGGTTGAGCAATGTCCCTGTAACAGTGAACTAAACAATTTTACTACTCAATAATTTTGGTTACAACACCGGCACCTACCGTGTGGCCACCTTCGCGGATAGCAAAGCGCAATCCTTCTTCCATGGCTACGGGGGTGATGAGTTTTACTTCAATTTCGGCGTTGTCGCCCGGCATGATCATCT
>JAFYXM010000004.1 GCA_017546175.1 Elusimicrobiaceae bacterium | reverse complement strand
CAATACCGTAATGTTCGCGCATAGCGGCAAATAGTTCCGCTTGCTTTACGGTATCAATACCCAAATCGGCTTCCATGTCTAAATCTAAGTCCAACATGTCTTCGGGGTAGCCCGTTTTTTCAGCCACCATGGTCACTACTTCTTTAGTTACGTTAGCTTCATCTAAATTAGCGACGGCCTTCGCCACGGGAGCAGGGGCCACTACGGGAGTTTCTACTACAGGAGCAGGCGCGGCTACAGGAGCCGGAGCTGCTACCGGGGTTTCCACTACAGTAGGTTGCACAGGAGCCGCTTCCGCTACGGGAGCAGCTGCCGCTTCGCCTTGACCGGCATTAGCCATAGCATATTTAATAATGGAGCGAATGGTCGGGTAATCTTTGAGCTGTACCCCTTCTTGACGGGCAATTTGGTATTTCTCACGCATAATTGCAAACAGTTCCGCTTGCTTTACGGTATCAATACCTAAATCAGCTTCCATGTCTAAATCTAAGTCCAACATATCTTCAGGGTAGCCCGTTTTTTCAGAAACGATGCTCAAAATTTCTTTGGTTACATCAGCTTCGTTAAGGCTCGGCAAAGCAGCAGGGGCAGGCTGAGCTACAGAGCTCACAGCTACGGGAGCCGGAGCTACTACCGGGGTTTCCGCTACAGCAGGTTGCATAAGAGTTGCTACCTTTTCTGCTCCGCCTTGACCGGCATTGGCCATGGCATATTTAATAATGGAGCGAATGGTCGGGTAATCTTTGAGTTGTACCCCTTCTTCACGAGCAATTTGGTATTTCTCACGCATAATCGCAAACAGTTCCGCTTGCTTTACGGTATCAATACCTAAATCAGCTTCCATGTCTAAATCTAAGTCCAACATGTCTTCGGGGTAGCCCGTTTTTTCAGAAACGATGTTTAAAATTTCTTTGGTTACATCGGCTTCATTTAGACTTGGCAAAGCAGCAGGGGCAGGCTGAGCTACAGGAGCTACGGCAACAGGCGCAGTTACAGGAGCCGGAGCTACTGCCGGAGTTTGCACCACCGCAGGTTTAGCTACAGCGGCGGCAACCGGTTTAACCGTGTTCACCTTATCTACAAAAGCTTGCGCGCCTTCCATGACTAAAGCCGGTTTGACGCCGTGCTTATAGTTGTCTTTAATACGCAAGGTGTTTTGCACTACTTCAAGTACAGGGGTCTCTTGACCGGAAATTTCTTTAAGCCAAGCTTGGTGTTTGGCCGTATCAGCAATACGCTCTTCACCCACTTGCCAAGATTTTTCTAATAAAGTCATACCTACTTGAGAGCCAAAACCGGCAGCTAAATGTAAGGCGTATTTAAAATCATAATGACCGCCTTTACTTAAGTTAATTCCGGCCAGTTCGGGGTCGGCTTCTTGGAAGTTGGCAATCGGCGGTACGATACCCGTGTTCAAACAGCGTACGGCGATGGCATCTTCCAATCCGGCACCCATAGAGTGTCCGGTAAAGCCTTTGGTGTTACTCACAATCACAGAACCGACATCAGCGCCAAAAGTGCTCTTTAATGCATAAGCTTCTGCACTGGCAGAACCCCCGCGGGCAGGCGTATAGGTTTCATGAGAAATAAATACCAACTGTTTGGCAATATCAGAACGGTTCAAACCGTATTCTTTTTCGGCCGTGGCTACCAAGCGGTTCATCACATGGGCCATGTGGTTAACATCAATACGGGTCACGTGGAAACCGCTGTTAGCAATTTCAGCGTTTAACAGTTTAGCTAACGGTTTCATACCGCGTTTGGCTACTTCGGCTTCTTCTTCTACAATCAAAGATACCGCGCCCATACCCACAATCATACCATTGCGGCGGCGGTCAAAAGGCAAAGCGGCTTTGGTAACATCGGCTTCGGTCGTAGCGGCACCGGAAGCGAGGAAAGCCGTCAAAATCCATTCCGCCACATTGTCATTGCTGATATCGTCTGCGCTGATAACAATAACGCGTTTGCAGCGGCCCAATTTGATCCAGTCTTGAGCAATGGCAATAGCTTGAGCAGTAGAGGCACAAGCAGCGCTCATGGCCGTAGCGGGTCCGCGAGCACGAATCCATTGGCAGAAGTGAGAGTGTGCGATAGCAATGGTTTTCAAGATAAATTCAGAGGTAAAAGCTTGAGGCTCTACTTCTTTATCTTTAAAGTTTGCGTTATACCAGTTTTCAATTTCTGCTTTCAAAGCAGGATCGGAAATCTGGGCAATAAATTTATCACAGAAAGCGCGTACTTCTTTAGCCGTTTTGTTGTTGAGCAGGCCTTCTACCCGTTTGGTTAAATCTCCCATCATGCTGTTAGCCACGGGGAAAGCGGAAGTGAAAATCACACCCGTTTCATCAATCATGTCGGCGGGCAAGCCCCAACGATCCGGCAAGTAACCGCCTGTGGAAGTAGGTTTATAATAAAGCACTAAGGGGATACCGGCATCTTTGAGTGCCAAAATACCTGCAGCAATAGCTAATTGGAAACTGCGGTCCATAGAGCGCACCCACTTGGCAGGCAAGCCAAACTCTTTTTCCAAATCAAAGGCTCCGCCTTTAGCAGCCAATTTAATGGCCTGAGAAGCAGAGGTCAAACGCTCAAAACGGTGGTTACCGTCCGGAGATTTGACCACAAACTCTACATGCTTATCAATTTGCTGTTGTTGAATTTCAGGACTGACGGACTCAATCATATTGTGTCCGGACAAGATTTCATCCAAAATTCCTTCGCGGAAAATTTTGTCCCAGCTTCCAGGGCCGCCGGCAGCAATACCGCTAATCACAATGTCTTTATGATAGTTGGCAGGCTCTTTGGTTTCTGCAGGGCAAACTTTGTTTTCTGCAGGAGTTTCCGCTTTTTCGGTTACTACAGCAGCAGACGGATTGACCCATTTGGCAAAAGCGGGGTTATAGGCAGAATTGTTACCATTCATATCCGTACCGGTCCAGTCAATGGCAATGCCGGAGGAAATCAAATTGGCAAACAAATCGTTAAATTCCACAATACCGCCTTTTTTGGGGTGGTTGGAAGCCAAAACGCGAATGTCTTTTTTGTCAGACAATGTATTGGTGGCTAAAGCACTAAGCACACGTTTGGGACCGCATTCTACAAACAAGCGAACACCGGAATCATAGGTGGTTTTGAGCTGCTTAATCCACTCTACGGAGTGAGCAATTTGCGTTACCATCAAATCCTTAATTTTTTCCGGATCATTGGGATAGAATTCCGCCGTTACGTTAGTAGTAATCGGCATTTTGGGAGAGTGAAATTCCAAGGTATCCAAGAAAGCGCGATACTGTGGCATGGCAGGGCGGATAATTTCGGAATGGAAAGCATGAGAAACCGGAATTTGTACAGCCTGAATACCCATATTGGTAAACATGACAATCGCATCATCAATGGCTTTGCTGGCACCGGCAATAACGGTTTGAGTCGGGCAGTTTTTGTTAGCTACGGCTACATAACCGTTAATGCGTTTAAGTTCCGGATCCACTTGGTCAGCCGGAGCGGCAATAGAGGCCATTTTACCATTATCTTCTACACGGATTTCAGACATTACTTTACCGCGAGTACAGACAGCTTTTAAACCGTTTTCAAAATCAAAAATACCGGCAGCTACAGCGGCGGCATATTCACCCAAGCTGTGCCCCATCACCACATCGGGCTTAATGCCAAAAGAAGATAACAAGCGCATCATGGCAATATCAGCCGTCAACATGGCCGGCTGCGTCATTTCCGTTCTGCGGATGGCTTCTTCACGTTCGGCAATTTGTTCTTTGGTTTCGCCGGTTTTACTCCACAAAGTATCGGTTAAGTTTTGGCCGATAATGTTGATCAAGTGGCGGTCGGCTTCGTCAAAAGTGTCTTGGACTACTTTATATTTGGAGGCCAAATCTTTCATCATGTCCACATATTGAGAACCTTGACCGGGGAACATAAAACAAACTTTCGGTTTAATTTCATTGGGAGTAAACGGGTAAATTCCTTTCATTTTTAAATATAAGGAATCTTGACTCCACACATCTTGACCGCTGGCAATTTTGATAAAATACTCAATTTTATCTTTCAATTTTTCCGGAGATTCCACATTAATGGATACGGCAAACTTTTGCGGTTTTTGAATATGATTTTGATAAGAAATAGACGGCAAATAGGTCGGGTCATATTTAATAGCCAGTACGGCTTTGCCCAATTCGTTAAACAAATCTTGCTTCGTCGGGGCAGAGAAAGTCAATACATCGCCTTGAATTTTTTCGCCCGGTACGCGCAACTCATAATTAGTACTCATTACAGGTTTCTCCTCAACAACGGGGGTGGAAATTTTTTCGGCACAGACTTTATTTTCTTCTTCTTTTTTAAGCAGGCCGTCGTTCATTTCTTCCAAAGCTACGTGGAAGTTTGTTCCGCCAAAACCAAAAGCAGACACATTGGCACGGCGCACTTTATCAGTGTTCCACGGTTCGGCCTTGGTAATGACACGGAAAGGACTGGTGGCCCAATCTACCGTCGGGTTCGGTGTTTCAAAATTTACAGAAGGCGGCAACACCTTATTATATAAGGCCATAGAGGTCTTAATTAAAGAGGCAATACCGGCCGCCGCTTTAGCATGACCGATTTGGCTTTTTACACTGCCCAAACCAATGGTAGCCGGCTTGGCATACGGAGAGAAAATTTCGTACAAAGCATTCAGCTCTACAGCGTCACCCACGCGCGTGCTGGTGCCGTGAGCTTCTACAAGGCCCACTTCACCGGGGGTGTAATCTAACTGTTCAAAAGTTTTTTCAACGGCAATTTTTTGCCCTTTCGGGTTAGGAGCGGTAATACCTTTACCTTTTCCGTCAGAAGAAGCGCCTACGGCGCGGATGACGGCATATACTTTATCTCCGTCTTTTACCGCATCGCTCAAGCGTTTTAAGATTACCGTACCGGCACCTTCGGCCATCACGAATCCGTCGGCTTTAGCATCAAACGGGCAAGAACCTTTTTCAGACAAGGCACCGATTTTGCAGAATTTGATGTAAGCAGAGGGAGACATCATCTGATCTACACCACCCACAATGGCCATGTCAAAATTGCCTTCGCGTAAACCGTTGACGGCTTGATCTACCGCGGCCAAAGACGTAGCACACGCGGCATCTACGGTAAAGTTGGTCCCATGTACGTCAAACACATTGGCCAAGCGACCGGCAATAACGTTGGGCAATTCGCCCGGCATGGTATCTTCGGTAATCGGGGTATATTTCTGACGGAAACTTTCGTCCATTTCCGCCATCATTTGTTTTTCCGCGTCCGGAGTAAGAGATTTATAAACTTGCGTTTCTTTTAAGATTTCATAAAAGAAAGGTCTGTTTAAGCGAGTATTGGATTTTTCATTTTTCATACCGCCTAAAGAGTTACCCACGATTACGGCACAACGATTGCGGTCAAATTCCTTTTTGTCATAACCGCTGTCTTCCAAGGCCATACGGGTGGTTTCAATGGCTAAGCATTGCACCGTGTCCATTTGTTTGGCAATTTGAGGAGGAATGCGATATTGAATAGAATTGAATTTAAAATCTTGGGGAATAAAACCGCCGATAGTAGAATAAAGTTTATCTTCGGCTTTATGATCGGGACTGTAAAAAAGAGCAGGATCCCAGTAAGATTTGGGTACTTCGGTGATGCAATATTTACCAGATTGGATGTTGTTCCAGAACTCGTCTTTGCTCAAAGCTCCGGGCATAATGGCGCCAATGCCGACGATGGCAATAGGCTCTTTGGTTTTCTTGTTCATTTTGTCTCCCGAGTTTTGGGTAAAACTCTATATATGGATATATTATATTAAATTTAGGGGATACAAAACCAATTTAAAGCTATTTTTTGAATTTTTGATTTTTCGAAAAATTAAGTCTACAAATTAGATTTTAAGGCATTAGAAATTCATTCAGCACTAAATAAAACAAAAAACCCGCTTTTAAGCGGGTTTTTGCAAATTCACAATCAATTTTATTTTTCTTTCTTTTCAGCAAGTTTAATATTTTCCAATTCTTCAATCAAACTCAGCAAAGTAGGCTGCAATTTTGAGATATACTCTTGTTCAAAGGTAGAAAGACGCTGCTCCATGCGAGCCACCAATTTGCCCATTTCAGCATTATTTTTATCTTGGGCTAATTTTTGTTCTTCCAAGCGGTAATGCAATTCTTTCACTTTTTCTTTCAAGTCTGCTACTTCCAAAGCCGACGTATTTTGTAAAGAACTCAAAATAGACGCGCGGGAAGCAAAAGCCGGTTTGGCTACAGTCATAACCGTCAAATCTTCTACCGGATAGTCCAGATCCGTTTCACGCACCAAAGCGGCGCGGTATTTTGCCGTAAAATAAAACAGCAAAACAAAACACACCACAAATCCGATTAATTGAAAAAGCAAAGCATTTAGCATATACATTATATTATCATATTTTCCATTTAAAGAGATATTTTTTTATAAAAGGTGCAAGAAAAACTAAAAAGATATACAATATAAGTAATGCAAGACTCACTAATTACCACCCTTTTTGAACAGTTCTCTGCCGGACGCACTCCGGACAAATCCGATTTTAATGCTTCTAAAATGTATTCTTTGCTGGAAGACCCTTTTGGTATTTGGTGTTCTTTTCACGCACCGGAAGGAAGTGCTGTACATGAGCTAAACCGTTATGAAAACTTAAAGGTCCGCACAGATAGAAACAGCCGCGATATTTGGATCAAAGAGCATTTTGCGGGAGTGGAGTTTATCCATGCCGAAAACGAAAAAGAGCGTTTTCAAAATACATTGCGTGCTATGGCAGAGGGCAAACCCGCCATTGCCAATGCGGCTTTGTGGAACTTGCCAAAAAATGTGTACGGCAGCATTAATCTTCTACAACGCATTGACGAGGGAAAAAGCATTTTTGGTCCTTATCACTACCGTATTGTCCAGTTTAAACGCGCACATGATTTAAAAGAGCATTATGCTTTGCAGGTATCCTTGCTCAATCACATTTTATCTGATATCCAAAAATATACTTGTCGCTATACCCGCGTGGAACTTAAAACCAAAACGGTACAAGTAGATTATTTAGAACACGAAGAACGCTTGGTGCGTGAGCTTAATTATTTTCGTAATATTTCCAGCGGCAAAGTACGCCCCGAAGCTCACAAACCGCCCAAGGCAGCCAACTCCCCTTGGCGCGTGTATGCCAACAAAGTAGTGGCCGAAAGCAAAGACTTGCTCATGCTCCCTGCTTTAAGCGCAGAAATGCGCCAATGCCTGCGTATTTACGGCATGAACACCACTGATGATGTGGCCCGCTTCGGCCTTGAAAAACTGCGCACCCTTTTGGAAGAGCCTTTTGCCACAGATGCTTACTATAACTCCGTGGCATACCTGCACAATAAGCCCGTATTAAAAGAAGCCGGCCATTTTCCACCGCCTGCTAAAAAACACAATTTATATTTTGATTTTGAAGCCACGGAAACCTTTACCAAAGACAATGTTTCTTTCGTATATCTGATTGGTATTTGGGATAAAGAAGAAGACAAATACGTGTCTTTTGTGGCTAAAACACCGCAAGAAGAAATCAAAATTTTTGAGCAATTTCACGATTATATCAAAGACCCCGAAAACACGGTGCTTTACCACTGGACCGAATACGAAGCCAAAAAAATGCGCAAAATGGCCCAAGAAAACAAACATGACGAGCAGAAGCTCAACCGCTTGGTCAGTTTGTGCTACGATTTAAAAGTTGCCACCCAAAAGGCCTTTTATCTGCCGGCTCCCAGTTTTTCTTTAAAAGCAGCCGCCCCTGCCTTTGGCTTTAACTGGCGCCAAGATGACTGCGGTGCCATGGACAGCATGGTCTATTTTACCAACTGGCTTAAAACCGGCAATGAAGATTTACTTAACAAAGTACTTATGTATAACGAAGATGACTGTAAAGCCATGTTATACTTGGAAGAAAAACTTAAATCTGCCGATGTGTTAAAACTAAAATGAATCAAGAATTTACCGTACTGAAAGAATGTTTGCAAACAGCCGGCAAAATAGCCCGCCGACACTTGGGCAAAGTGGGCTTTGACCTCAAGGCCAAGGCCAATTTGGTAACCAAGGCCGACGTTGCTTGCCAAAAGGCTATTTTAAAAATTATCCAAAAGAATTTTCCGCATCATGACTTTTTGGCCGAAGAAGACGGTCTTAAAAATACGGGCTCTGATTATAAATGGGTCATTGACCCTATTGACGGCACGACCAACTTTGCCCACGGCATGCCGCATTTCTCCATTTCGGTAGCGCTGGCCTATAAAAACGACATTATTTTAGGCGGCGTGTATGACGTGTGCATGGACGAGTTGTTTTTGGCACGCAAAGGCAAAGGCGCTACCTTAAACGGTAAAAAAATAAAGGTTTCCTCCGTCAAGAAATTAGAAAATGCCTTACTGGTTACCGGTTTTCCGTATGTGCGTGAAAACCGCATGAAAGAGCTCTTAAATCGTTTTGAAAATTTCATTTTATCCTGCCATGATATCCGTCGTTTAGGTTCAGCTGCGTTGGATATGTGCTGGGTGGCGGCGGGACGTTTTGACGGATACTGGGAAGACTGTTTAAATCCGTGGGATATATCCGCAGGGAAACTGATTTTGGAAGAAGCCGGCGGCAAGGCAACCGATTACCAAAACAAAAAATGGACCAAATTGGAACACTTCGGCCGTCAGACGTTGGCCAGTAACGGTAAAATTCACCGTGAAATGTTTGATATAATAAAGAAAGGATAACGCGGCGGGCGCAAAACAGCACCGTCTGAGTATAAGGGTTAAAAAGAGGTTTACTCATGTCTATCAGTGTGGTAAAACAATACAGTGTTTTCATACCGAATGAACCGGGCGCGCTAAAAAAGTTTGCTAATTTGTTCACGCAAGAAAAAGCGAGCCTGATTGCCATTTCTCAAGATGTCCGTTTTGATTCTGCCGTCGTGCGTGCGGCTGTAAATTATAATGCCAATGTCAGCCATGCGCTGACCAAGGCCGGCTACACCAGCGTCAAAACAGATGCCATTTGTATAGACACTCCCGACCGTGTAGGCGTGGTAACCGATATCGGTGATGTACTGCACAAAAAAGACATCAATATTACCACCATTTACGGTGCTTGCTGCGGCCACGGTCATGCGCGCTTTGTAATTGTCGTAAGTGACATTGCCCAAGCCCTCAACGCTTTAGAAAGCTCCGGCTTGTTTTAAGATTAGATTTATAAATGCAAAACACCCCGTCTAAGCGGGGTGTTTTTATGTGGAAAATTTTATTTAATAGGATTTCCCGAAGTTGTACCAAACATAGAGCACCATTTCGCTTGGTCATCGGTACAAATAAGTTGGCCTCTATCTGCACGTTCCGAATTCTGAGAAATATATTCTAAACTGTAAAACAAACCACTATCATCATCAGAATTTCCATTTTTATAACGCCGAGCCATCGGAGCATCTGGAGAATCCGTGGAATCATCTCCCCATGAAAGAGAATTTGTCATAAAACACCAATAATTATTACAAGCAACACCACCATCATCTGTATCTTCTATAGAATAACCGCTAGGCAAATCTACTCCAAGATCAGAAAAGGAGACAACACCGGTATTATTTCCATGCTCCAGCATATACATTGTTCCCATGTCTTTTAAATGACGCAAAAAAACCATAGCTTCCGCCACGCGGGATTTTTCTACCGCTTTGGTATATTGCGGCAAGGCAACAGCTGACAAAATACCGATGATGAGCACTACTACCAATAGTTCTATCAAAGTAAAACCTCTTTTCATTTTTCTCTCCTTTTTACTATTTTTTCCGTCTGAAAAAATTGTAGCAAAAAAAAAAAACGATTTGTCAAGTCTATTCTTTTCTCCCGACGGAAAATTTATTTTTAGTATCAGCAAAACAAACTCAAAATATTCATCTAACCTTTTTTGGGTCTTGTTAATTTTTTAATTTCCTTTACACTTTTATCAGGGAAAAGTAAGCAGATATAGACGGATCCCCTCATCAAAAAACCGCGCCTTTCGGTGCGGTTTTTTATTTGAAATTATTTCATTCTTTTCTTGCGGTCTTTGAGTTCTTTTTTCCAACGTTTCTTGGCCAGTTTGTGGCGCCGCTCGGCCTCTCCGCTTAAAATTTCATCCACGCGGCGGGCTTTTACTTCAGACAAGTTTTCCTCTTGCTCTTGTAATTTTTGTTCCCACTGAGCTAAATTTTCTTTTTCCGCGGCAATGCGCGCCTTGGACCAAGCCACGCTCTCGTCAGTCGTTTGAGAAACAATTTCCGCCAAACGCTCTTTAATCTTCGGTTTTTCTTCAGCGGAAGCTTTGCGGTATTTTTTGACCAGTTTGCGAATTTCTTTGTTGCGCTCTTTAAAAATTTTATGTCTTTCCTCCTGCGTCATAACTGCAGGAGTTTGTGTATTTTCAGAGGTACTCTCCGTCTGATTTTCAGCCGCGCGCACACACAAACCTACTACCGCAAATAATAAAACTAAAAATATTTTTTTCATATCTGCTCCTTATTTTACCGAACCGTCTTTCACACCCGCTTCGGCAAAGCCGCGGGCACGCAGTTTGCAAGAGTCACAATGCCCACAAGGTTTATCCCCTCCGCTGTAGCAGCTCCACGTCAGCTCAAACGGCACCCCCAGTTTATCGCCCAACTTTACGATATCGGTTTTGCTCAGGTCCATCAGCGGGGCCAACACTTCCACTCCGCCCGTTACACCGCGCTCCGTTCCGCGGTTAATCGCCTCGGCAGCGGCTTTAAAAAACATCGGGGTACAATCAGGATAGCCCGAAAAGTCAATGGCATTCGGGCCTGCCACAATAGCATCAGCATGCAAAGAATCCATCAAAGAAGCAGCTATGGACAAAAACACTAAATTTCTCCCCGGTACATAAGTGGACGGTATTTTGCCGCTTTCAATTTCTTCCATCGGCAAATCGGGTATTTCTTGTTTGCTATCTACCAAAGAACTGCTGGAAAGCCACGGAAAATCAAGCGTTACAAAATGTTGCTTTACGCCCAGTTTATCGGCGATTTCCTTGGCGGCGCGCACTTCACGCTCGTGCTTTTGACCATAAGAAACGGTCAATGTTTCACATTCATAGCCTTGGTCCAAAGCCCAGAACAAACAAGTTGTACTGTCTAAACCGCCGGAGAATAAAACAATCGCTTTCTTTTTCATAGATTAAAAACCGATACTGTTATTTAAAGCGGATTCTACTTCAAATTCATTCATAGCCTTGATATCCGCTTCCGTTAAATTATCGCCGTATTTCAAAGCATAGATAATTAATGTAACCTTCGGGTTAGGGGCGCCGTCTTCAGCGCTGTTATACTGACCCAAAAACATCGCGTCCCCTCCTTTGGAAGCCACAAATTTGCGCCCGCGCTGCACGCCGCGTTTTAGGCTGTCGCGGTCCGGCTCTAAATTCTTAATACGCAAAAGGCCCAAATTACCGTACGGACGGGTGATTTGGCTGCGGTCAGTAAAAATCTCAATATCGGCTGCCAAAGTAGGCTCAAATTCCGGCCCTATAGGGATCCAGTCCAAATTAGCCTGATGAACAGAGGCGCAAGCACAGATAAGTGAACATAAAAACGACAAAATAATCAGTTTTTTCATTTTTTCTCCTAGTTTCTAGAGGCCAATTGACCACACGCGGCACTGATATCATTACCCATACTTTTACGAATGGTCACCCCGATATTCATGGCTTTTAAAGCTTCGGCCATATCTTGCACGGCACGGTCTTCGGTCTTAGCACCGCGGCCCAAATTACAAGCAATCAAATTTACATGCAACAAATAACTAAACTTGCTGTCTTTGATCCACTTGCCCAGTTTGCGGATATGCTCGGGGCGGTTATTCACTCCGTCAATGACGGCATATTCCAAAAATACTTGGCGGCCTGTTAAAGCCAAATATTCGTCCAAGGCTTTTTGCAATTCTTCCAAATCATAGCGCCGATTGACGGGCATAAGCTTGCTGCGTTCGTCATTGTCTGCATTATGCAGAGAAACAGCCAAATTAACCTGCGGCAAATCTACCGCCAGTTTGTGCAATTTATCGGCAATACCCGATGTGGAAATGGAAATATGGCGCGCTCCGATGTTTAAGAAATCGGGATTGGTCAGATTTTGCACCGCTTTTACACAGTTTAAATAGTTGACCAACGGCTCCCCCATACCCATAAACACCACATGAGAAATGCGGTCTCCGATTTTTTCTTTCTTCACATACTGAAACCACATCAGCACCTGATCGGCAATTTCCTCTTCCGTCAAATCCCGCTTAAAGCCCATACGGCCCGTACTGCAGAAACTGCACTTCATCGCACATCCCACCTGTGTTGATACACACACACTCCAACCGTCATGCGGTTTTAAAAGTACGGTTTCAATCAGCAAGCCGTCTTTGAGTTTTAACAAAGCTTTGGCTACGCGGTCAGCCTCTGAAAATACCATTTTTTTTACGGTAAAACTTAAAATAGGGCGCTCTTTTTCCAATTTTTCACGCAAATCAGCCGGCAAGGTGGTAGCTTCGGCCCAAGAAGAAATACCGTTTTTATAGACGGCATCTTTGACCTGAGAAATGCGATAATTGGGTAATCCGGCATCTTTGACAAATTGTTTAACGTATTCAAAATTCATTTTTTTAGTCCTCGGTAAAGTTAGCATTATTTTATCATTTTTGAAAGCTTTTCGCCTTTTATAAGCCGCTTTTTTGCATTATAAGGTAAGAAAAGATGTAAAAACGCATTTTTTTTAGTATAATACCTGCACTATGAGCGAAGATATTAAATTTAGCACTTCCGGCTTTAGAGCCGTTATTGCAGAAGGGTTAACTGCCCAATCTGTGCAACGTTTGACGTTCGGGATTTCCGACCACGTATTGGAAAACTCTTTTTATGGATTTGAAGGTACAGGCTATCAAAGACATTGTAAAGATTTAGGAAAAAAACCCAAAAAACCATTGGTTATCGTGGGGTATGATACCCGTTTTCTCTCTAAACAATTTGCTTATGTAGCGGCCAACGCTTTACTGGCAAACGGCATCAGCGTAAAAATGGCTGATGAGCCTTTGCCGACCCCTGTGGCCGAATGGAACGTGCTTAAAGAAGCAGCCGTAGGCGCCATTGTCATTACCGGTAGTGAGGCAGATTATCACGTATGCGGTTTGAAATGGATTGCTTACTACGGCGGTATCGCCAACAATGAAATTGTAGAAGATATTGAAAAACGTACCCCCAGTGCCTCTTCCCAACTTTTAAAAGCTTCTTCTACGGAGTTTGACCACTTAAATAAAGCTGTTGTACCCACCAATTCGCTCAAAAAAGAGTACATGGCTCATTTGGAAAAACTCTTAGATCAAAAAGCCTTGAAAAAAGCCAAACTAAAAATCGCCTTGGATCCGCTTTTCGGTACGGCTCAGTATTACTTCCGCGCCCCGCTGGAAAAATGCGGCGTCACGGTAGAAGCCGTCAACGAAGAAATTGATGTCCTCTTCGGCGGAAAAGTGCCTAATGCCGGCCCTGTCAGTTTGGAAAAATTAAAAAAGCTCGTAGTGTCTAAAAAAATGCATTTGGGTATTGCCTGTAACCCCGATTGCGACAAATTTGGTCTGATTGATTCTGACGGAGAATGGGTCTCCCCCAACGAAATAGGTCCCATGCTGTTAGATCACATGGTACGCAATAAAAAACTCAAAGGCCGCGCGGTGCGCAGCGTCATCACCTCTACGCTGTTTGACCAAGTGGCCAAAGCGCACGGCCTGATGATCCGTGAAACGCCGGTAGGTTTTAAGTATATTACCGAGCTGATGACCACCGGCCAGTATATCATGGGTGTGGAAGAGTCTGGCGGTATCGCCATAGCCAACCACATTCCGGACAAAGACGGCCTTTTGGCGTGCTTCCTCATTGTAGATATGTTGGCTGTAGAAGGCAAAACGCTCAAACAGTTGCGCAAAGACTTCTACAAAAAATATCGTCCCATGTACGACCAAAAAGTCAGTATCTCTAAAACGGAAACGGAAATCAACCGTATTATGGAACGGTTGGACATTAAACCCCCCTTATCCATCAACAAAACCTCCGTGTGGCGTATTGATTCCACCGACGGGTTTAAATTTATTTTAAAAGGCGGCAGCTGGTTGGCCATTCGCCCTTCCAGCACCGAACGGCGTATTCGCTTATATGCAGAAGCGCCCGATGAAAAATTGCCTGCGGTATTGATTAAAGAAGGCAAAAAAATAATAGACAGCATTGTTTAGCAAGCAGTTAATAAAAGGGGGAGAGTATGTCTAAAATTAAAAAAGTAACAGGGCGGGAAGTATTAGATTCCCGTGGGTTTCCGACAGTAGCGGCAGATGTCTTGTTAGAAGACGGCACCGTTGCTACCGCCATGGTACCCAGTGGAGCCAGCACTGGCTCTCACGAAGCATTAGAGCTGCGCGACGGCGGCACACGTTTCGGTGGAAAAGGAGTGTTAAAAGCCGTCAAAAATATTCAAAAAATCTCTAAATGCATTGCCGGCATCCAAGCAGATGATATTCGCTTGGTTGATGACCGCATGATTGCCTTAGACGGTACAAACAACAAAAGTAAATTGGGCGCCAATGCCATGCTGGCCGTATCTATGGCTGTTTTGCGTGCCGGTGCTGCAAGTGCCAAGCGTCCTCTTTATGAGCACGTTCGCCATGTCTACGGTTTAACCGACAAAAAGTACATCCTGCCTACACCGATGCTCAATATCATTAACGGTGGAAAGCATGCCGATTCAGGGTTGGACGTACAAGAATTTATGATTGTGCCCACCCAGAGTAAAAGTTTTTCTCAGGCTTTGCAAGCGGCGGTGGAAACCTATCACACCTTAAAAGAAATCCTTAAAAAACAAGGCCAAGTGATTGCCGTCGGAGACGAGGGCGGCTTTGCCCCTAAAATTGCCAAGCACGAAGACGTGCTGAAGACATTGGTGGCTGCGTGTAAAAAAGCAAAACATACAGATATGGCTTTAGCCATGGATTGCGCCGCCAGTGAGTTTTACAAAAAAGGCAAATATCACTTTGAGAAGAAAGATTACACCAGCCAAGAAATGAGCAAAATTTATGAAGGATGGTGTAAAAAATATCCCATTGTGTCCATAGAGGACCCTTTGCAGGAAGATGATTGGGCCGGTTGGCAATTTATTACGCAAAAGTTAGGACAAAAAATCCGCTTGGTGGGGGACGATTTGTTTGTAACCAATGCAGAACGTTTGCAAACAGGTATCAAGGCGCATGCAGCCAATGCTATTTTGATTAAACTCAATCAAATCGGTACCGTATCGGAAACGATAGATGTCATTTTACAAGCGCAAAAAGCTGGATACAGCTGTATTATTTCCCACCGTTCGGGTGAGACGGAAGACAGCTTTATTGCCGATTTAGCCGTAGCCACCAATGCAGGCGCCATTAAAACCGGAGCGCCTGCCCGCGCAGAACGCACCGCCAAGTACAACCGCCTTCTTCAAATAGAGCATGAACTTGGCAAAAAAGCGTCCTACGCCAAAGATAAAGCTTTTAAGAAATGAACGACTTATTAGATACTATCAGACGAAACAAAAAACCACTGCTGATCATCTTAGGGGTGATCGCAGTGGTTGTTTGGTTTTTGGGCAGCAGCTTTTTAAACTTGGTTCATAACAAAATGGAGTTTAACCGCTTAACCAAAGTCAGTGAGCAATTGGACCAAAAGTATGAAGAATTAAAAGCCGAGCAAAAACTTTTACAGGAACAAGACCCCAAACACATGGAGCGCTTGGCACGGGTAAAATATCACATGTCTGCCGCCGGAGAAACGGAATTTAGATTTAAAAACAAATAGGACTTCTCATGAATATAGACGTATTGGAACTGGGCCCCATGGCCAACTGCACATACCTGCTCACGCAAGGCAAAGATGCCCTGCTTATAGACCCTGCGTGGGATATGAACTTTTTGGAACACACCTTAAAAACCAAAGAGTTAAATTTGTTGGCCGTACTTTTTACCCACGGACATTTTGATCACGTACGCGATGCCGAGACACTCTTGCGCTCCCACGGCTTAAAAGCTTATTTGGAAAAAAACGATATTGCCTTAAGCGGCCTGCCCGAAGAACTGTTAAACACTTATAGCGGAGAGCAAAACCTAAAAATCGGGCCTTTTGATATCCACATTATCCCCACACCGGGGCATACGGCAGGTTGCGTTTGTTTGCAGATAGGCAATGCCCTGTTTACCGGAGATACACTTTTTCCGGGGGCTTGCGGCAGGGTAGATTTGCCGTCATCGGACCCGCGCGAAATGCGCAAAAGCTTGCTCATGCTTTCTAAATTACCCGAAGATACGCAAATTTTTGCAGGACACAGTTACGGCGGAAAATGCTCCAGCTATATCGGCTATGAACACACGCATAACCCTTTTATGAGAAATGCTATTAAGGACGAAAAGGTAATCAGCTAATGCATCCTATTCTTTTTAAAATCGGCTCTTTTGAGTTTGCCAGCTACGGTTTGATGACGGCGCTGGCATACTTAACAGGCTCTTTTTATCTTTTCAAACGATTGCATTATATTAAGCTGGATAAAGACACTTTTTGGAACATTATTTTTATTGCTTTTGTGGCGGCTCTCTTGGGAAGTAAAATTTTGTATTTATTGTTGTCTTGGCAGGAATTGGGAGCTACTTTTGGCGAGAGATTCTTTTTTGCCCTTAAAAATTTCCGTTACGGATTTGTATTTTTGGGTGGAGCGGTAACGGCCATTTTATCTTTGCTCTATTATATGAAAAAGAAAAATCTGCCTGTTTTAAAAACGGCCGATTTTTTGGTAGTGGGCTTACCGTTGGCGCATGCCGTCGGGCGAATCGGCTGTTTTTTGGCAGGCTGTTGCCACGGTAAACCGACGCAGATGCCTTGGGGTGTGAGTTTTACACACCCGCACACTTTGGTCCCCCCTCAATTTCAAGGGATTGCTTTGCACCCTACGCAACTCTATGAAGTGGGCGCGAATTTGATTTTGTTTTTCTTACTGCAGCAGTATTACAAAAAGCCGCATAAAAATGGCGGAGTATTGGCTGCTTATATCGTAGGTTACGGTGTCATACGTTTTGTGATAGAGTTCTTCCGCGGGGACTTTCGCGGAGGGTTCTGGTGGGGGCTTTCCCCCTCGCAGCTTATTTCTGCCGCGGCGGTATTGGCGGTGGCCTGCGTATGGATATTTTTAAAAAAGGATCAAAAAAATGGCTGAGAAAAAAGTATTAGATTTTGTAGGTTATTCTAAACGGTTGGATATTTTTGCCACGGACGAATTGCCCGAGTTTTCTCGTGCTTTAGTGCAAAAGATGATTAAAGACGGCAAAATTACCGTTAACGGTAAAAAAGTAAAACCTTCTTGGCCTTTACAAGAGGGCGAAAAAGTGGAAATAGAGCTACCGTCCGCACAAGACCACAAAAGCAAACTTTCCGACCTTATCATTGCTGACGGAAAAGACTATTTCGTCATCAACAAACCCGCCGGCATGCTGGTGCATCCGCAAAGCCCCATTTGGGAGGAAAACCCCGAAGCGGTTTTCGCCTCCGAGGAAACGTTGGTCTCCATTATTTTGGCTAATCCCCCCAAAGGCTTTGACACGTCGGTGACGCGCGCGGGCTTGGTACACCGTTTGGACCGCGAAACCAGCGGTGTGATGCTGATTGCCAAAAACCAAGAATTTCAAGAAGCCATGGTGGAGCTGTTTTCCGACCGCCAAGTAAATAAGACGTATCACTCTATCGCCTGCGGCTTAATTCCCGACGATAACGGCACGATTGATGTACCTATCGGGCGTGTGGCAGGCGGTAAAATAAAAGCCTCCGATGTAGGCCGTGAAGCTATTACCGACTATCATGTTTTGGAACGCAAAAACGGATTTACCTACGTGGAGCTTTTCCCGCGTACGGGCCGCACTAATCAATTGCGTGTGCATTTGAGTTGGTTGGGGTACCCCGTATTGGGCGATTGGCTCTACAAGGGCGCAACGGCTGAGAGACTGATGCTGCATGCGCGCCGTTTGGAGTTTAAACACCCCTTAAACGGGCGTTCCATGAAGTTCGAGGCACCCGTTCCCACAGACTTTGAAAACGCGTGGAAACGTGTAACAGAAGAAAAATAAAGATTTAAAAAAGGGAGCCATTTCGGCTCCCTTTTTTATTTAGAGATTGAGCATTTTGCAGTAATTAGTACTTCTTAAACAATCAAAACTTCCATCTGGAGTTATATCAATTTGATAAAGCACTTCACCTTCAGGTCCTTCTTCTTGTGCATTATTAATACGCCAAGCGCTGGCATATCCTAAAGCACAAGTTCCTCCACCGGAATCTTCACCATGTTTTAAGAAACACCAATTTTTACTGCAACACATTCCACCTATCGTGCTTGTAAGAGGGTCTCCAAAACACTCAAAATCTGCGGGATATTCTATCCCCACTTCTTCATTTGTATTTGCACAGAAATCATTACTTCCGGTAGCCAAGTGATACATTTGCTGTTTTTGCCATATATCTTTCAAGATAACAAACGCTTCCGCGGCGCGTGCTTTCTCCACTGCCTTTGTATATTGCGGCATTGCTACGGCAGACAAAATACCAATAATTAAAACCACTACCAATAGTTCTATCAAAGTAAAACCTTTCTTCATTTTTATTCTCCTGATCTCTCTAATTTTTCCATCTGAAAAAATTATAGTAAAAAAACGCTTTGTCAAGAAACAGCCAAACAACCGAAGATGCCATTTTTAAAACTAATTAATTTTTAGGCCTTGCAGAGGGGGCCCCAACCCTTTATAATAATTTTATAAGCAGTACATTTCTGGCCTTGGGGGACTTGCCCGCTCGGGCAAGACATAAGGCAGAGGGAGATGAGTTTTCTGATGAGGAGAAACTGGTATCCCCCTGATTTTTCCCAGCGTATCTCCAACGCTCGGAAAAACCGGAATTAAACCCGCGGATAACCCCCACCGCGGGTTTTTTGCGCAAAAAAACGCCCCCTTTCGGAGGCGTTCTTTAGAAGTAAATCTTCTTATACTTCGTCGTGCATTACTTTCAATGCTGCTTTTTCTTTAACCTTGACTTACATAAAAAACCGCTCCTTGCGCAACGGTTTAAGTTTGCCATATCTTTTTGCAAGACTCAGTTTATACTTCGTCGTGCATTACTTTGAGTGCTGCTTTTTCTTTAACCTTGACTTACATAAAAACCGTTCCTTGCGGAACGGTTTAAGTTTACCATATCTTTTTGCAAGACTCAGTTTATACTTCGTCGTGCATTACTTTGAGTGCTGCTTTTTCTTTAACCTTGACTTACATAAAAAACCGCTCCTTGCGCAACGGTTTAAGTTTGCCATATCTTTTTGCAAGACTCAGTTTATACTTCGTCGTGCATTACTTTGAGTGCTGCTTTTTCTTTAGCTACCGGCAAACATTCTTGTACGCGATAATTTTTGCCTTGTACGCTATCAGAAATAGCTTGAATGTCTTCGTCGGTTAAAACTTCCTTATCATACGTGGTACGAAACTCATACGGCAGACCCGAAGCGACTATCATATCCATGCTTTTTTGGATAATTTTCGGATCAAACTCCACCCCTGTAATCAAGGAATATTTTTCAAGAGGAGCTTTTAAATCCATTGCCACAAAATCTACCAGCTGTCTTTCAATGGCTTCCTGCAACACTTCGGGCTTAGTGCCGTTGGTATCTAATTTGATTTTATAGCCTAAGGCTTTAATCTCGGCCATAAAATCTATCAGCCCCAAGTGCAAAGTCGGCTCACCGCCGGTTATTACCACCCCTTCCAATGTGCCTTTGCGTTTGCGCAAAAAAGAAAGCACATCATCTTTGGGCATGGACTCTTGCAAAAGATGGGGGTAAACCAGTTCCGGATTATGACAGTACCGACACCGAAAGTTGCAGCCTTGCGTAAACACCACCGCTGCCACATGGCCCGGATAGTCAATCAACGTGAACTTGATCAAACCCCCAATCTTCATATCAGGCTAAAAACGTAAAAAAGTTAGCAGCCGCAAGAGCAGGAATCCACATTGGTCATGGTTTTGCGCATGGTGAATTCTTCTCTCTTGCCTTTGTTCCAGTTTTGCACCGGACGGAGATACCCGACCACACGGGAATAAACTTCACATTTAGAACCGTGTACATCGGCCATTTGTTTTTTCAACTCAGAGATTTTATTTTCTACAATTTTTCTTTCTTCAGCGGTCATGGGAACTCTCCTAGACTTTTACTTCTGTTCGGCAGAACATCCATATTTTAACATTTTATGACACGAAGCCGAACTGCTTTTAAGGGTTAGACTCTAACCCTTAAAAGGGACTTTTGAGCAATAACTATAGATTATTTGCTGTAAAGCTGTTCTTCTAACAAACGTACCTGACGTTCCAACTCCTGCATCCGTTCAGATTTACATTTCGGGCATTCAAAATGCTCGCCTTCAATGTATCCGCATTTGGGGCAGACGCTAAACGTAGGCGTAATGGAGAAGTACGGCAAAACATATCTTTCGCAGACGGTTTTGATAAACTTCTTCATTGCTTCAAGATCTTTGATACGCTCACCCGTGAAAATATGCTGCACCGTACCGCCGGTATATTTAGCCTGAATAGAGCTTTGCAGGTCTAACATTTCAAACACATCATCGGTGTAATTGACCGGCAGCTGGGAAGAGTTGGTATAAAAAGGCGGGTGGCCTTGTTTATACATGGGCTCATCAGCGCAGATAATTTCGGGATAATGTTCTTTATCCAGTCTGGCCAAGCGGTAGGAGGTACCTTCGGCCGGGGTGGCTTCCAAATTGTAATTATTACCCGTTTCTTCTTGGAAACGGACCAAGGTCTCACGCATAAAAGTAAGCACTTTTTCGGCAAAAGCGCGGCCTTTTTCCGTACCGATATCTTCGCCAAAGAGGTTGATGGCGGCTTCGTTCAAGCCCACCAAACCAATCGTGGAGAAGTGGTTGGTCCAATATTTGCCAAAGCGTTCTTTGACACTGCGCAAATAGAAACTCATGTACGGGTACAAGTTAGCCGCCGTGAAACGTTCAATCACTTTGCGCTTGATTTCCAAGCTTTCTCTGGCCGTTTCCATGCGGTCTAACAAGTTTTTGAAAAATTCTTCTTCATCTTTAGACAGATAACCCAATCTCGGCAAGTTGATCGTTACCACACCGATAGAGCCTGTGAGCGGAGCAGAGCCGAACAAACCGCCGCCGCGTTTGCGCAATTCACGGTTATCAATGCGTAAACGGCAGCACATGGAGCGGGCATCTTCGGGGTTCATATCCGAATTAATAAAGTTGGCAAAATACGGAATACCGTACTTGGCCGTCATTTCCCATAACGGGGTTAATTTGGGGTTATCCCAATCAAAATCTTTGGTAATATTGTACGTCGGAATCGGGAAAGTAAACACGCGGCCTTTGGCATCACCGGCGAGCATTACTTCGCAGAAGGCACGGTTTAAAAGGTCCATTTCGTTTTGGAACTCTTTATAAGTTTTGTCCATCAATTTCCCGCCGATAATTACAGGTTGATCCTTATAATAAGAAGGAACATTCAAATCTAACGTCAAGTTGGTAAACGGCGTTTGGAAACCCACGCGGGTCGGCACATTTAAGTTAAATAAAAATTCCTGCAATGCCTGTTTTACTTCATCATAAGTTAAACCGTCGTAGTGAATGAACGGAGCCAACAAAGTATCAAAGTTGGAAAATGCTTGCGCGCCGGCACTTTCACCCTGCAAGGTATAAAAGAAGTTAACCACTTGCCCCAAAGCGGTGCGAAAGTGCTTGGCCGGTTTACTTTCGGCCTTGCCCACTACACCGGTAAAACCGTTTAACAGTAAATCTTGCAAATCCCACCCCACACAATAGGCACCCAACAAGCCCAAATCATGCAAGTGGATATCGCCTTCGCTGTGCATGCGTTTTACTTTTTCCGGATAAATTTTGTTGAGCCAGTAAATTTTGCTCACTTCAGAAGAAATATAGTTGTTAAGGCCCTGTAAAGAGTAGCCCATATTACTGTTTTCTTTTACCTGCCAGTCCAACTGTTGCAAATATTGGTCCACCAAATCTACGTTAAACTTAGAGGAAATTTCACGGATACGCGCATGTTGATCGCGATACAAAATATAAGCTTTGGCGGTTTTATGATAGTTGGAAGTAAGCAATACATCTTCTACGATGTCTTGCACATTTTCCACGTTCGGGGTCGTATCAGCATAAAGCTGTTGAATAATATTGATGGCACGAATGGTTAATTTTTTGGCCGTTTCAATATCAAACTCTCCCGTCACTTCTGCCGCTTTGGCGATGGCTTTGGTAATTTTTTTAGAATCAAAATGTTGGATGCTACCGTCTCTTTTGACGATATTGGTAATTACTTCTGCGTTTTCCATGATATATTTCCTGTAAGTTGGGTAGTTGTGCAGGTTAAAAACCTACGACAATTAAAATTTTTACATAAAAAAAGCAAAATTGCAAATCACGTCTAAAAATATTTTTTTACTCTATCTATTTTTTTATTTTTACCGTCTGAGAAATTCAAATTTTATCCCAGTCTGAAATCAAAATAAAATTTTCGCTTTTTTTCTGACTCTTTTTTCTTATTAAGAATTTTTACTATTTATTTTTATCCGTTGTCAAGTTTTTCTTTTTTCTAACTATTTTTTACCTTGACCAAGCCTTTGCAAACTTGTTAAATAAAGAAAAAGGGGGTGTGATATGGACTTTTACCAAATCATGACATTAATTGCTGTTTGTGCTTTTGTTGTACTGGTCATTTATGCGGTTTTGACGCTTTTGCAGATTAAAAGGACCGCCGAATCAGTGGAATATTTGAGTATTTTGGCTGCCGAAAATGTGGAAAAAACCCAAAGTACGTTTGATCTGTTGCACAATGTTTCTTCTGCGCTGGACAGCACTTTTTATAAAGCAATGAAACTGGGAATTGATTTATTCAGCAAATATAAAAGCACTAAAAAATAAATCTTTCAATATAACCGTAGTAAAGCCTCTCTTTTAGAGAGGCTTTACTATTTGTTTCCGCCATATACCCAAAAATTTTTTTGAGTCAGTTTAGTATTAACATGGCATAATTTAAACACCATGCAAAACACAACCACAAAATATAAGGCATCATCAGCCAAAAAGCCTGATGTTGCGGCGCCCACAATCTTTTCATGAGCCACGCGGTCAAAAATATCATAATGCTTGTGATAATCAGCGCAAGGCCTATTTCTTGATGAGCAAAAAATATCAAAGTCCAGCAAGCATTAAATACCAGTTGCGCTACAAACAAAACGACCGCAGGACGATTGTGCTGATTTATACCGTCGCGCGTAATTAAATACCCCACAACCCCCAACAACACATACAAAATAGTCCACACGGTCGAAAATACCCAATCCGGCGGCGCAAAAACAGGTTGATTCAAGCTGTGATACCAAACCATATTCCCCTGCACGGCTCCCATACCTACCAAAGCCGGTATTTGACAGATCAACAACCACATTACCAGTTTTGTCATTTGCATACTTCCCCCCTTTTTTTCAGTATAAATATATCTCCTCTACAGTAAAAGAGAAAAAAAGGATTAGTTTATTAGGGCTTTTTTCCCACGCACAAGGTCAAAAATGCTAAAATAAATATAATCAATTTTATACAGCCGCAGCGAGGTATATATGGACACAAAACTTATTACCGAAATTACCGACTGGCTTAAAACGACCGATTTGGCCGAGTTTTGCTATCAAAAAGACCACAATTGCATTGAAATCAAAACCCGTGAAGCTTTGCCGGAACCTGCTAAATTTACTTGTCATTTAACTGCCGTTACCGCGCCTGCTTTAGGCATTTACCGCGGAGCTGACAAAGGCAAAAACTTATCCTTAAAAGAAGGAGCTAAAATTCAAGAAGGCCAATCTTTGGGTCTGATTGAAAGTGCCTCCAAAAAACACGCTATCACAGCTCCGGTAGCCGGTGTATTGCGTATTATTTCTATTGAAGACGGTAAGCCCGCAGAATACGGCCAGCCTCTTTTCTTTATTGAACCGTAGAGGAAATTATGGCTAAAATAACCGTTAAACCTTTTCAAAAAGTGTTGATTGCCAACCGCGGAGAAATTGCCTTACGCGTTATTCGCACCCTCAAAGAAATGGGCATCAAATCTGTGGCTATTTACTCCGAAGCAGACCGCAACAGCCTGCATGTACGCATGGCCGATGAATCCGTTTGTATCGGAGCGGCGCCGTCTTCTTTAAGCTACTTAAACATTGACGCCGTGGTAACGGCCGCCAAAATTACGGGGGCAGATGCCGTTCATCCCGGATACGGCTTTTTATCTGAGAACGCAGATTTTGCTGATGCTGTTAGCAAAGCCGGTATTACTTTTATCGGCCCTACGGCCAAATCTATCAGCATGTTGGGCGTAAAGAGTACCGCGCGCGAAATTGCTATCAAAGGCGGCGTGGCCATTACCCCCGGTTCCGACGGTGTAGTAGGCAAAGATTATAAACAAGTCGCCCGCAAAATCGGTTATCCCATTATGATTAAAGCCGCTTTGGGCGGCGGCGGAAAAGGCATGCGTGCCTGTTTTGAAGAAAAAGATTTAGATCTTATGATGAAAACGGCCCAAGGCGAAGCCAAGGCCAACTTCGGCGACGACCGTGTTTATTTTGAAAAACTGGTATTAAACCCGCGCCATATTGAAGTGCAGGTAGCTGCCGATAATTACGGAAATGCTGTTGCTTTTGCAGAACGTGATTGCAGCATGCAACGCAGACATCAAAAATTGGTAGAGGAATCTCCTTCTCCGTTTGTGACTCCGCAAGTACGCCAAAAATTGCAAGAGGCAGCCGTAAAATTGGTCAAAGCGGCCCACTATCATGGCGTAGGAACCGTAGAATTTTTAATGGCTCCTAATAAAGAATTTTACTTCATGGAAGTGAACACTCGTCTGCAGGTAGAACACCCCGTTACCGAAGAAGTATGCGGACAAGATTTGGTAAAACTGCAAATTGAAATTGCCCAAGGTATGCCGCTGTCCATTACACAAAAAGAGGCCTCTGTAGTGCGTGCTCACGTAGTAGAGCACCGCATTAATGCCGAAGATAGCGATAAAAATTTTACTCCCTGTCCCGGAACGATTGAAGAGTGGATTCCCTCCGGCGGTTTGGGTGTTCGCGTAGATAGTCATATGTACACGGGTTATACTATTCCCAGCTATTACGACAGTTTGATTGCCAAATTAATCGTCACCGCACCCAATCGTGAAGAACTGTTAAAGCGCAGCGAGCGCGCTTTGGGCGAATTTAAAATTGCCGGTGTAAAAACCACGATTCCTTTCCACCAAAAAATCTTAAAAAATGAAGATTTTGCGGCAGGAAACATGGATACCGGATTGATTGAAAGAATGTTAGCGGCGGAAAAAAATGACAAAAGCGAAAAATAAAATTTTGGGTCCCCGCTCTTTGACTAACTGGGTTAAAAAACAACGCCAAGCAGGTAAAAAAATAGTTTTTACTAATGGCTGCTTTGATATTTTGCACGCGGGGCACGTAAGCGTGTTGGAGTTTTCCCGCAGTAAAGGAGACGTTTTGGTGGTAGGCATTAACAGCGATGATTCCGTGCGCCGTTTAAAAGGTCCTACCCGCCCCGTTAATACGCAGGCCGACCGCGCTTTGGTGTTAGCGGCCTTGCAGTCTGTAGATGCGGTATCTATTTTTACAGAAGACACCCCTTACAACCTTATTAAATCGGTCCAACCGGACGTTTTAGTCAAAGGTGGAGATTATAAGCCCAGTGAAATTGTGGGCCGTGAATTTGCAAAAAAAGTAGTGCGTTTTGCCTTGCTTAAAGGCCGCTCCACTACCAATATTATTAAGAAAGTACAGAAGTAAAATTCGTACGAAAGGAAAAGAATATGTCTGATATTTTTGAAAAATGCAGGAATTTTAAAGATGCAAAAATAGCCATGCGTATGGGCATTTACGGTTATTTCCAACCGATTGAATCTGCTCAAGGGCCTGAAATTGTCTTAAACGGAAAAACCTATATTATGGCCGGCTCCAATAACTATTTGGGCCTTGCCAATGACCCCGAAATGAAAAAAGTAGCCGCTGAAGCAGCTTTGAAATACGGTACGGGTTGTGCCGGTTCCCGTTTTTTAAACGGAAATACCAAAGCACAAGACGATTTGGAAAAACGCATCGCTAAATTCAAACGCAAAGAAGCCGGTCTTATCTTTTCCACCGGTTATCAGATGAATTTGGGTGTAGTCAGCTGTCTTTTGAAAAAAGGCGATTACGCGATTGTAGATAAATTAAACCATGCCAGTATTTTAGACGGTGTGAAACTCTCTGACGGGGAAATGGTGCGCTTTAAACACAATGACCCGGCTGACTTAGAGCGCGTGATTTCCAAACTTCCCGAAGAAGCTGGCAAACTCATCATTGTTGACGGGGTGTTTAGCATGGAAGGGGATATCTGCCCCCTGCCGGAAATTGTAAAAATCGGTAAAAAATACGGCGCTCGTATCATTGTAGATGATGCACACGCCACCGGTATTTTGGGTAAAACCGGCCGCGGTACCTGCGAACACTTTGGCTTGGAAAACGGTGAAGTAGATTTGGTAGTGGGCACTTGCTCCAAAACCTTTGCCACCGTGGGTGGCTTTGTCGTGGGTGATGAAGATATCATTCACTATATCCGCCACAGCGCACGCAGCCAGATTTTCTCTGCCGCTTTGCCGCCGGCTTCCGTAGCCTCTATTAACAAAGCGTTGGAACTGATTGAAAACGACACCTCCCGCCGCGATAACCTTTTCCGCATGACAAATAATTTGAAAAAAGGCTTGCGCGATTTAGGCTACGACCTTGGCACCAGCACCACTCCGGTCATTCCCGTACACGTAGGCAGCAACGAAAACTGCTTCCGCATGTGGAGAGCTTTGCATGAGATTGGCATTTTCTCCAATCCGGTGGTCAGTCCTGCCGTGCCTCCCGGAAAAGCCTTAATGCGCCTGACCTTGATGGCCACGCACACCGATGAACACGTACAAAAAATCATTGACGCGTTCGCTCAAGCGGGCCGCGCTATAGGTATTATTAAATAGTTTTTAAGACCCCTCTTTGCGGAGGGGTTTTCTTTTTGGAGGGGCTATGAATCAAATTGTCATCAAAGATGGAGAAAAAGATTTAAAAACTTTCGTAGATTTTCCTTATCAACTTTATAAAAATGACCCGTATTGGGTGGGCGAGTTAAAGACAGACACATTGAAACTTTTAAAGTCAGACAATGCGTTTTGGACCCATGCCCGCCGCAAGCTATTACTAGCCTACAAAGACGGCCAACTAGCAGGCCGTTTGTGCGCGTTGGTGAATGACACTTATAATGAGTATCAAAAGGAAAACATAGGCTTCTTTGGTTTTTTTGACGCTGTCAATGACCAACAGGTAGCACATGCTTTGTTTGAAGAAGGAGAAAAATGGCTCAAGGCCCAAGGGGTCAGTGCCGTACGCGGGCCGGCCAATCCGTCTAGCAATCATGTGTACGGTTTACTTACCGATTCTTTTGACTCCATGCCCTCTATCATGATGCCGTATAATTATCCTTATTATACGGAATTGATAGAGAAAGAAGGATTTGAAAAAGTAAAAGATTTGCTCGCTTTTCATCGCACCAAAGAAGATAAATTCTCCCCCCTCTTTGAAAAAATTGTGGCTCGCGCCGCCCGCGGAAAAGGGCTTGTCTTGCGCAGACTCAATCTAAAAAATTTAAAGGCGGAAGCCTCTATCATTCGCAAGATTTACAATGATGCTTGGGCCGAAAACTGGGGGCACACCCCCATTTCCGAACAGGAAATCCAAGATATGGTGCAAGAGTTAAAATGGATTGTAAAGCCCGAAGGCACCTGTGTGGCCGAGGTGGACGGTGTGCCGGCCGGATTTTATATTGCCATACCCAATATGAACCACGTGCTTCAAATTTTACGCGGCACTTTATGCAACCCGTGGCGCACTTTAAAAGCACTTTTGAAGTGGCCCAAAATCCGTGATGCGCGCCTGATTATGTTGGGCGTAGATCCCAACTACCGCAAAAGAGGTATTGATTTGGTGCTGATTAAACACATCGTGGAATATGGCGTAGCCATTTGGGACGAGGCGGAACTGTCTTGGATTTTGGAAGACAATGACGGTATTATCCGTGCCATGACCGAGGCGGGCTGTCAGCAAACCAAAAGATACCGCTTGTATCAAAAAAGCTTATAATCATATACAAAAACCCCGCTCAAAAGGCGGGGTTTTTAACACTTTTAAAACAGATACGGCGCTATTAAAAAAGATATCATCATCCCCGCCGAATAACTGCTCACATTAATAGCCAAACTCAACACACCGGCATTACGTAACGAAAGTGTTTTTCTATTACACAGCCAAATAAAGAAAGCTTCAAACACAAAGCTAAAAAGCCAAATCAAAGGAGTTTCTGTTACCACCTGTGCCAAAAACTGCCACGAAATGGGCATCGTAATTAAATTGACAAGCACTACAGAGTAAAGCACCCGATAACTCTTTTCCGTATAATATAAATACGCAAAAGCAGCCACCAGTTCAACAAGCAAAATAATGAGCAAAGAGGCCCACGCATCGGCACGCGCCAAGGCATTAAATTTTTGCGGCTGGGCCGTTGGCTCCACCAACAAATCTTTCTCTCGCACCGTTACGACAAAGCTATTTCTAAGTTTTGACGGAGTGGCAAAGACATTGCTTTCTCTTTTTACTCCATCGGAAAAATCAATAATCAACTGTTGAAACGGCGCATATTCATAGGCAATGGAAAAACAACTTCCCGTTTGGCAATAAAGCTTTTGAAGTCCGTACACCCCCAATGGCTCTTGACCTATACATTGATTGTCTTTGCATTGAATTTGCTCACTGGTGGCGGGCAAAATGGAAGGCTGATGCTGCGTTTGATATTCAAAAGAAAAATCCATTTCCGGCTTTGGAGAAATCCCCCCCCAAAGCGGTGCTAAAGCAAAAAACAAAAAGGTAAAAGATAATAATTTTTTCATTTTTTTCGCCTCATAACATATATTTGCTATTATAACATTATACGAAGAAAAGGGGGAAGTTATGATTTTTAGCAAAACACAACTGGCAAAATATGCAGACGTTATGATCTGGGCGATGGAAAATGCCAGACGCGGAGGGAAATTTAAAAAGTACGATAGCGTACTGGTCCGTTACGACAAAGCCGCCCTGCCGCTGGCACATGCTATTTACGAAAGGCTGTTAGACAAAAAATATTTACCTACTGTCAAAACCACCTTGCCGGAAGAAATTCAACGCAGTTTTTATACGCTGGCAGATGACAAACAGCTCAAACACATTACAGCCGGAGAGGCTGCTTTCCAAGAATCTTTAAACGGTTTGATCGCCTTGCACGCGCCGGAAGACTTGACCGCCTTAAAAACCGTCAATCCCGCCCGCATCGGCACAGCCGCCGTAGCGCGTAAATCTTTAAGAGAAATTTTAGACAAAACCGAACAAGCCGGCAAATTCTCTTGGACTTTGTGTAATTACCCTACCGAAGAACTGGCTAAAAAAGCAGGTCTTACTCTTAAACAATACGCAGGTCAAATTGCCAAAGCATGCTTTTTAAATGAAAAAGACCCCGTAAAAAAATGGAAAGAAGTGATGGCCCAAATCACGGAAATCGGTCAATGGTTAAACGGACTTAAAATTGATACACTTCACGTACAATCAGCCCATATGGACTTTGAGGTTTTACTGGGTGAAAAACGCAAATTTATATCGGGCGGCGGAAACAATATCCCCTCCTTTGAAATTTTTACTTCTCCTGACTGGCGCGGCACCAAAGGTGTTTACTTTGCAGATTTGTCCTCTTACCGAACGGGTAATTATGTAAAAGGAGTTCGCTTGGAGTTTAAAAACGGACGCGCCGTCAAAGCCACAGCCGAAGCCGGAGAAGATTATTTGCGCAAAATGCTGGCTATGGATAAAGGTGCGGCCCAAATCGGAGAGTTCTCTTTGACCGATAGACGTTTTTCTAAAATTGATAAGTTTATGGCAGATATTTTATTTGACGAGAACTTCGGCGGAAAATATGGCAACTGCCACGTGGCGGTGGGATCTAGCTATGCAGACACCTATGCCGGCGATATGAGCAAACTGGACAAAAAGCTCAAAGAAAAACTGGGCTACAACGAATCTGCCTTACATTGGGACTTAATCAACACGGAAAACAAAACCGTTCATGCTACCCTCAAAAACGGCAAAAAAGTGTTGATTTACGAAAAAGGCCAGTTTAAATTCTAAAGAAAAAACCCCGGTGTTAAACCGGGGTTTTTTAATTAAAAAATCAGTAAAGATAGCGCCATTACCATCATACCGCTTATCACACCCCATATTACGCCGTGTCCGTCTCCGTATTCATGGGCGGTGGGCAAAAGCTCGTCTAAGGAAATATACACCATAATACCCGCCACCATGGCAAACATCACGCCAAACGCGGCCCCGTGCAAAATGGAGCGGAAAATCAAAAATCCCAAAAGAGCCCCCAAAGGCTCCGCCATGCCTGAAAGGCAGCTATACCAAAAAGCTTTGCTTTTGCTGCCCGTGGCATGATAAACAGGCAACGCAACGGCAATTCCTTCGGGAATATTATGCACCGCCACCGCTACGGCAATGGAAATACCCAGTGTGATATTTTCCATAGAAGCCATAAACGTGGCAAGCCCTTCAGGAAAGTTGTGAATGGCCAAAGCCAAGGCCGTAAAAAGCCCTAAATGTTTGAGCTTATTTTTCTTTTCCAAAGCATCAGCCTGAATGTGGTGCGAAGGCATAAAACGGTCTATCAGCCAAGCCAAAAGGATCCCGCCGAAAAATAACCCCACACTCAGCCACGCGCCTGCATTTTCCCCGTACAAACCTATCAAGGAAGTTTTGGCCTCCGGCATCATTTCCATAAAGGAAACATACAGCATTACCCCTGCCGAAAATCCAAGCCCCAAAGCTAAGGCAGCAAAATTATTTTTCTTAACAACAAACGAAAGCAGCCCCCCCACACTGGTGGCCGCTCCGGCAAAAAAACTAAGTAAAAGTGCGTATAAAATAGATTCGTTCATAACTATATGATAGCAAACTCTATTTCACACGCACCTAAAAAGATAAGTTATAATCTGCATTTTCAGAGAACAAAATACAAATAGTATAATAGAGGTATGACTATCTCTTGTGCGCCCAACGAACATATAGAACTAACCGACGAATTTAAACATGGTCTTTCCCTTTTAGAAGCACCGGCAGAAGTTTATCCGCTCATTTTTATCACGGGTAAAGCAGGCACGGGCAAGACTACCCTGCTCAAATTCTTCGCGCGCAACACCGTCAAAAATGCCGTTGTTTTAGCCACCACAGGCATTGCCGCCGTTAACGTGCACGGACAAACGGTACATTCTTTTTTTCATTTAAAACCGGGGAATTTGCTGGACTTGGAAAACCTTAAAAAATTGCCGCGCCGCACTGTAGAAGCCATAGATACCATTATTGTGGACGAAGCCTCCATGTTACGCGCGGACCTGTTGGACGCCATGGATCATATTCTGCGCATCTCCACACGTGACCATCGGCCTTTTGGCGGAAAGCAAATTATTTTATTTGGCGATCTTTTTCAGCTTCCCCCCGTGGAGGAAAACCGCTCTGAGGGATTGTTTGACTATTTTCACAGCTTATACCAAAGCCCGTATTTTTTTGATGCGCGCGTAGTGAGAGAAACAAAAATAGAAGTGTTTGAACTGCAACGCATTTTCCGCCAAAAAGGAGACAAAACTTTTGCTTATTTGCTCAATAAAATCCGCGAAAATAAAGTAACCCAACTGGAGCTGGACGAAAAATTAAACTGCCGCAAAAACGAGCAGGAGCCTTCTGACTTAGATAATGCCATTATTTTATCCCCTACCAATGAGGGGGCCTCTTGGAGAAATAATAATTATTTGGCCCGCCTTCCCGGCAAAGAATTTACCTATACAGCGGTGGTTGATGAAACGTTTAAGAAGAAAGCTGTCCCCGCCGAATACTGCCTGCGTTTAAAACGCGGAGCCAAAATCATGATGCTTAATAATCATCCCGATGATTACTGGGTCAACGGGGATATCGGCACCGTATATGATTTGGGTGAAGATTTTATTAAAGTAGAGCTTAAAGGAAATATTTACCAAGTAGATCTGCACCTTTGGGAAGACGTAAAATATGTCTATAACGGACTCACACAAAAGTTGGAACCAAAAACTAACGGTTTTTTTAAGCAATACCCGCTTAAATTGGCATGGGCCATTACCATTCACAAAAGCCAAGGCCTTACCTTTGACGGCATTTATTTAGACATCGGGCGCGGTGCTTTTGCCCCCGGCCAAACTTATGTGGCCTTAAGCCGTTGCCGCTCTTTGGAGGGGGTGACATTAAAAAGAGATATCTTGCTTTCCGATATTCGCTGTGACAGCCGTGTTATTTCTTTCTTTCAAACCATTCGCAGCAAAGCCCCGTTTTTATAATAAAAAGCCCCGCAGTGTGCGGGGTTTTTTATAATTACACAACTTACAAACTTTGTATTTTACGTCTCAACGGCAACACTTTCGGCGCGGAAACGGACAATTCATCTATGCCCATTTCTAGGAAAGTTTCCGTCAGGCTGATATCACCGCCCAGCTCTCCGCAAATGCCAATCCACTTGCCGGCTGCATGTGCATTTTTAGCTGCCAGCTCAATCAAGCGTAAAACTGCCGGATGATGAATATCTAAAAAGCGGTCCAAGCTTTGGTTTTGACGGTCCAACGCGCAGGTATATTGTGTTAAATCATTGGTCCCCACACTAAAGAAATCTACCAAGGGCGCCAGCTCATCACTGACCAAGGCAGCCGCAGGCGTTTCAATCATGATACCCGTTTCAATATGCTCGTTAAACGGCACCTGCTCGGTGCGCAATTGCGCTTTTACTTCTTCCATAATTTCTTTTACCTGCATTACTTCCGAAGCGGAAGTAATCATCGGGTACATAATAGATACATTGCCAAAAGCAGATGCCCGTAATAAAGCCCGCAGCTGCGTTTTAAACAAATCAGGTCGGGCCAAGCACAAACGCACCGCACGCAAACCCAAAGCAGGGTTGTCTTCTTTCGGCAAATCAAAGTAAGGAGCATTTTTATCAGCGCCAATATCCAATGTGCGGAAAATAATCTTTTTTCCATCCATCAGTTGCGCGGCTTGGCGATAAACGCGAAATTGCTCTTCTTCCGACGGGTAATCTGATGATTGTAAATACAAAAATTCTGTGCGGAAAAGCCCCACCCCACGCGCATCGCGAGAGAGTGCATCTTGGAGTTCTTCTATATTACCCACATTAGCAAAAAGCTTAATTTCTCGTCCGTCACGGGTACAATCTGGCGTACCTTTTAAAGTTTCCAATTCTTGCGCTTCTTGCTCTTGGGCTTTGATTTGCGCTTGAGCCGTGGCTAAAGTTTTCTCATCAGGATCAACAATAAGCAGTCCCTTTTCTCCGTCTAAAATGGCGGTCTTACCGTGCCACTGGGCAGAAACATCTTCACCCAGCCCCACCACGGCAGGAATCGCTTTTGTGCGAGATAAAATGGCCGTATGAGAACAAGCTGACCCCTTGGCCGTAGCAAAAGCAAGCACTTTTTCCCGTTCAAATTGCATACTTTGGCTGGGGGTCAAATCTTCCGCCACAATAATAGACGGCACTTCCAGCCCCGGCGTTTCCCCTTCAGCACCGCATAAAATTTGAATTACGCGACGGGAGATATCCAATACATCGGCTGAGCGCGCCTGCATATACTCGTCTTCCATTTCAGAAAACATACGCGCAAAGCGGGCTCCCGTTTTTTGTACGGCACGGGCGGCATTGTCATGGCCTTTTTCAATCAGGCCTCGCACGGAATCAATGTAATCTTGGTCATCAAGCATCATTTGATGAATATCAAAAATAGCTGCGCTTTCTTCTCCGGCTTGAGCCAAAGCTTGGTCATACAAACCCTTTAGCTGACGTTGCGCCCGTAAACGGGCAATTTCAAAACGAGCCAATTCCGGTTCCGGATCGGTCACTTTGTCTTCAGACACAGCACAACGCCCCGGTGCATAAAAATACACCGGTCCTACCACTACTCCGTTAAAAACACCTGTTCCGCGCAATTCTTTCATGTTTATAAATTGTTTTTCAAGGCTTCTTCTAAAGCAGCAGCGGCTTGTACTTCGTCTTCACCTTCTACCCGTACGGTTACCGTATCGCCTTGTTTGGCGCCTAAGGCCATCACGGAAAAAATACGTTTCAAATCGCCTTTTTTCTCCGCTTTGGAAATAGCTACTTGGCTCTTAAAACCATTGGCTATTTTTACGAGTACTCCCGCAGGACGGGCATGAATACCGTCTTTATCTTGAATCACATAGCTGAATTCTTTCATAATATCTCCTTACAAATTTAGTCTTGTTGCGACAAAGGCTTTTTAAGTAGTGCCAGCAAACACATACCTACCAAAGCTCCTGCCAGTAACGAAATTAAAAAGTATCCGGCATGGGTCATCACCCCTGCCACAAAAATACCGCCGTGCGGTGCCGGAGACCCACAACCAAACCACATGCTTAAAGCCCCCGCTACGGCAGAGCCGACGGCGCAAGAAGGAATCACACGCAAAGGGTCAGCCGCGGCAAACGGAATGGCACCTTCTGTAATAAACGAAAGCCCCATCACAAAATTGCTGGCTGTGGTCTGACGTTCGGCCTTGGTATAGCGGTTTTTAAAGATAAGCGTACTGAAGGCAATCGCCAAAGGAGGTACCATACCCCCTGCCATCACAGCCGCCATGATGTCATACTGCTGGCTGGCCAAAGAAGCCGTGCCAAACACGTAGGCGGTTTTATTGATCGGACCGCCAAAATCAACCGACATCATGCCCCCCAACAAAAGGCCCAAAAATACTTTGCTGCCCGTGCTCATACCGGCCAAAAAGTTATTCATACCGCTGTTAAGCCATGCCATGGGCGGATTGACCACAAATACCATCACAGCTCCAATGCCCAAAATACCCAAGAAAGGATACAGAAGCATCGGCTTAATTCCCTCTAAAGAGGCAGGCAAGCGATTAGTCATTTTGCGCAAAGCGAGCATCAAATAACCGGCCAAAAAACCGGCGGCCAAAGCTCCCAAAAAACCGGAGGGTTGCCACATTTCTTGCGGCAAGCTCAAAGACAGGCCGGTCTTAGCCAAAAAACCGCCCACCATACCGGGCATCAAGGCAGGGCGGTCCGCAATCGCCATGGCAATATAACCCGCCAAAATGGGGAACATCATGCCAAAAGCCAAACCGCCTATTTGATTAAAGAAAGAGGATAAAGGATTGCCCGTACCGAACTGCGGTGTGCCGGCATTGGCACTATCAAACAAGAAAGACAAAGCAATCAAAATACCGCCGCCGATCACAAACGGCAACATATGAGAAACACCGTTCATCAAATATTTATAAATTTTGCGCCACGCGCTGTCTTTAGGGCCGTTATCCGCCTCCACCGCTTTGGCGGTAGCATGAAATACGGGCACTTCGCCTTTCATTGCTTGTTCCAAAAGCTCGGCAGGGAGATGAATACCCTCGGAAACTTTTACAAAAATCACTCTTTTTCCGTTAAAACGATTGATTTCCACCGCTTTATCGGCAGCCACAATAATACCTTTGGCAGCGGCAATATCTTCCGCCGTCAAGGCATTTTTAATACCGGCAGATCCATTAGTTTCCACTTTTAAAGAAATACCGGCTTTTTCGGCAGCTTTTTCCAAAGCTTCTGCAGCCATAAACGTATGAGCAATACCCGTTGGGCAGGCTGTTACGGCCAACACATCATAGCCGGTTTTTTCTTCTGCAGGTTGGGTTTCTTCGGCAAAAGTAGCCGCTTCGGCGCGGTCAATAATTTGTAAAAATTCTTGACCGTCTTTGGCAGAAAGCAAATCTTGGCGGAAATTTTCATCCATGAGCATGGTGGAAAGGCGGCTTAAAATCTCCAAGTGGGCATTTTCCCCGCTCTCAGGCGCGGCAATCAAAAAGACCAAATTTACGGGAGCCCCGTCCAAAGAGTCGTAATCTACTCCTGCCGGCACGGTCATGGCTGCCAACCCGGGGGCAGTAATGGCAGCGGTTTTGGCATGGGGAATAGCAATTCCTTCGCCCACACCGGTGCTGCTTTGCTCTTCACGCGCAAGCACAGCCTGCTTATAGGCAGCTAAATCTTGCACATTGCCGTTTTTTTCCATCAAGGATACCACCTGATCAATGGTTTCTTGCTTAGAAGAAACAGAAGCTCCCAATAGAATAGATTTTTCATTTAACAAATCGGTTATTTTCATATTTTCTCCGTATTACAAAGCATAATCTTGCGGATTAGATAACAAATTTTTGATATCTTCTTTCTGCGGTAACCACTCTTTCATGACACAGGCTCCGCCACAGGCCAAAGCTAAAGTAATGGCTTTTGTGTAATCTTGGCAGCGCAACCAACCGGCCAAAAATCCCGCCACCATACTGTCACCTGCTCCGACGGAATTAACAACAGGCCCCGTAAGTTTGACGGCAGGACAGATTTGCGCTTCGCCGTTTTCACAAACAAGCATTGCCCCTTCAGCACCCAAAGAAACCAACACGTTTCTGGCTCCTAATTCTTGGGCTTTTTTGGCATACTTCACAATATCTTCTTTCGTTTGTAAAGAAACACCAAACAAATCTGCCAACTCTTGGGCATTGGGTTTGATTAAGAAAGGTTTATGCACCAATGATTTTTTCAGCAGTTCTCCCGTGGCATCTACTATGCACAGGACTCCTTTATCTTTAAGACGGGACAAAATATGCTCGTACGTATCAGACGGCAATCCTGCAGATACAGCCCCTGCCAATACCAGCACATCCCCTCCGGTAAGAGAAGCCAAACGCTGATGTAATTTTTCCAAATCTTCCATTGATACTTTAGGCCCGCGCCCGTTTACATCGCTTTCTTCTTTAGATTTAATTTTTACGTTAATACGGCTTTGGCCTTGCGGTAAATGAATAAAATCTACGTGCGAAATATGCCCCTGTATCATAGAAAGCATGGCTTGGCCCGTATATCCGGCCTCAAAACCTAAAGCCGTACAAGTAAAGCCTAACTGCTCCAGCACCACGGCCACATTAATTCCTTTTCCGCCGGGGAAAATACTTTCCCGTTCGGCACGGCTCACACCGCCCACCAGCAAAGAAGGCATAAACATTACATAATCTAAAGAAGGGTTAAAAGTAACTGTATAAATCATAATTTTTTTTACACGGAACAACCTATTATTCATTATATAAATTAACTCCCTTTAGAGCAAAAAGAAAAGCCCTAGCATTACACTAAGGCTTTTAAGTCGGTTTGATTAAAAACTAATCTAACTGAACTGAAGAGGCGCACGTACAGGCATTACGCATGGCCGGTAATTTTTCAATCATTTGGAAAAGTAATGCTTTTAAGTTTTCTACGTTTTTGTTAAAAACTTTCAGCACTTCTTCATGAGAAACAGGGGGCATATCCCCGTTGATACCGGCATCATAATCGGTAATCAAAGAAATATTTAGGGGACACATATTCATTTCTTTTACTAAATAATTCTCCGGAAAAGCCGTCATACCGATTACGCTCCAACCTTGATTGGTAAAGAAAGAAGATTCTGCCTTGGTGGAGAAACGCGGACCGTTAATGACCACCATGGTACCTGTTTCGTGTAAATTGATACCGAGTTCTTTGGCCGTTTGTTTGGTGGCGGCACGCATTTCGGGACAATAGGTATCCACCGGAGAAGGATGCTGCACAAAAGGCCCTTCCAAGAAAGTAGATTTCCTGCCGTCGGTCCAATCTACAAACTGGTCACAAATCACAAAGTCCCCCGGTTTTACATGAGCCTGCAAACTGCCGGCAGCGCAAGGAGAAATGACTCTTTTGCAACCTAAATGTTTCATGGCCCACACATTGGCGCGGTAATTAATCAAATGTGGAGGAATAGTATGTTTTCTGCCGTGGCGCGGCATAAAAGCTACGCGGTGGTTGCCGATTTTGCTGATAAAAATGCTGTCACTGGTTTCTCCGTACGGAGTAGAGACTTTTACTTCTTCCACGTCCGTTAAAAAACTATAAAAACCGGAACCGCCAAAAACACCGATATCTGCTTTGTTAAGTATTTCCATATTCTCTCCTTACAAAATGTAATAACCAGATACTTGCATTATATAATAAAGTTTTTTGGGCGACAAACAGAATTAATGCTAAAATAAAGAAAATTTTTAGACAAGGAGATAGTTTGTGTTGATTTTTCTTTTCTTGTGTTTGATTGTGTTTTTCTATTGGCAATTTAAAATGATAAGAAAGTATTCCTTTCAATATGACAAATTCAAAATAAATATACCCCAAAGAAATGTTTGCATAAACGGGGAAACCGTATCCTTTAAGGAAATAGATCATATCTGCGTATTGGAATTGGAACAGCCCAGCACTACGGAAAAGGCTTTTTCCAAAACGGCCTATCATACCTATTTAACCAAGATGATTTTTCACTTAAAAAACGGAACTGCCGTTTCTTGCCGTTTTAATTCGAAGGGCGCTTTATACAAAGCCTTAAAACGCCTGCAGCCTTTTGTGGCTATTTATGAAAACATAGAGCAATACAAAATTTCCATTTTTTGGAGAATTATTGTATTTCTTGCCTTTGTGATTCTTGGGATTATGTGGGGCCTTTCGGCACGGTAGTTAAGCAAACGCCTTTATATAACAAAGTTCAGGTACAAATGAAATCTTAGTTTTGTACAATAAAAAAAATTAGCAAAAGGATTTCTTTATGACTGCTGATAGTGCATTCTATTTTTTGTTGGTTTTTTTGCTTTTTTCTATCATCTTCTACACTTTATGGGCAATTATAGTGGTAGAAAGGCCTTTCTCTCCCTACAATAAATTTAAAATAAATGTAGCGCAACGATATATCTCTGTAGATGGAGAGGTCGTACCTTTTGCTGAAATAGAGTATATAACAACGCATGAAATGCAACAACCCAGTTTTTTGGAATCTCAATGTTTCCACCGTGCCGGTTTTTTCACCCATTTTACTTCGGTTACTTTTCACTTAAAAGACAAAGCAAATGTCTTATGTATCTTCAATACCAAAGCGTCTTTGTATAATACCTTGAAAAAAATATCACCTTTTGTAGTTGTTGATGCAGACATCAAACAATACAAAACTGTTGCCCACTGGATTTGGTTTCTGCTCCCCGTTATATACCAAATTCTGCTTCTTATCTATTTTAAAAGGGGTTAGATGTCCGCTTCCATTTCTCTCTATGCATTAAAAAAACACCCTTGCGGGTGCTTTTTAAATTCATACGGAGAGGGAGAGATTCGAACTCTCGATACGGTTTCCCGTATGCAGTCTTTCCAGGACTGTGCCTTAAACCACTCGGCCACCTCTCCAAAATCAAAACAAAAAAGGAGTACCTAAAAATTATATCAAATTAGAAAGGATTTGAAAAATAAAATAAAATTTATCGTCTGAGATTAGCGACGAAAGGTTTTGATTTGCATGCCTAACAGCCGCCCTAACAGCATGAGCGGAAACACGATAAATACCGTCACCACTGCCATTAATAGCATCATAATAAAACTAAAAGCCAAAGCCACAAACCCCGTCAGAAAACCGGCATGAGCTTGCGTATAGACACGTTGCTCTTTTTCTTGATTTTCAGGTGTAATAACAGGCATTCCCTTTTCATCTAAAATTTCTGCCTCTATTACTTGCTTTTCGCTTTGTTGTTCTTTCTTCATATCTATATTTTTACATAAATAGAAATACTTTGACCAGACAAAAAATGATTAGTTTTTCCTAAAGTGCTAAAATATATATAGGTTACGCGTGAAGTCACATCACGTAATTTAAAAACCGAGGAAAAAATATGTTACCCAAAGCTTACGAACCGCAAGAAGTAGAAGAAAAGTTAATTAACAAATGGCAAGAAGCCAAACTTTTTACCGCTAAAGTAGATGAAAAGAAGAAACCTTTTGTCGTCGTTATTCCCCCTCCCAATATTACCGGCGCCCTGCATATGGGTCATGCTTTAAACGATACATTACAAGATGCTTTAATTCGCTCTCACCGCATGTTTGGGCAGGAAGCTTACTGGGTCCCCGGCACCGACCACGGCGGTATTGCCACCCAAAATGTTATTGAAAAAAAATTAGCCAAAGAACAACATTTAACCCGACACGATTTGGGCCGCGAGAAATTTGTAGAAACCGTTTGGGACTGGTACAATGAATGCGGAAATGCCATTTTCAATCAATTTAAAAAAATGGGCTGGAGCTTGGACTTATCCAAAGAAAACCTCCGCTTTACCATGGACGAAAAACGCGCCAAGTCCGTCTATGAGTGTTTCAAACGCTTGTGGGAAAAAGGCTATATTTACCGCGGAAAACGCCTGATTAACTGGTGTGTCAGATGTTCCACCGCATTATCTGATATTGAGGTAGAACACGAACAACAATCTGCCAAACTTTGGCATTTGGCTTATAAAGGAGAAGACGGATCTGAAGGCGTAGTCATCGCCACCACCCGCCCCGAAACCATTTATGCTGATGCTGCCATTGCCGTCAACCCTAAAGATGAACGCTACAAAGATTTGGTAGGCAAAAAAGTGATCATTCCCTTGGCTGGCCGTGCCATTCCCGTGATTGCTGATGAGGCCGTGGAAATGGAATTTGGTACAGGAGCTCTTAAAATTACTCCGGCTCATGATGCTACGGACTATGAGGTCGGTCAACGCCACAACCTGCCGATTATGAGCGTCATTAACGATAAAGGCAAGATGGTCAACTGTCCCGAAAAATACTTAGGCATGGATCGTGAAGTCTGCCGCAAAGAAACGGTGAAAGACCTAGAAGAAGCGGGTCTTTTAGTAAAGGAAGAAAAATACAACAATGCCGTTTCCACCTGTTACCGCTGCCACAGTGCCATTGAACCGTTTATGAGCGAACAATGGTTTGTAAAAATGGACAAGTTGGCTGCTCCGGCCATTGCCGCAGCAGAATCTGGCGAGTTACAATTCCACCCCGCCAGTTGGAAAACCCCCTTTGTCAATTGGCTTAAAAACATTCAAGATTGGTGTATCTCTCGCCAAATTTGGTGGGGACACCGTATTCCGGTGTGGTATTGCCGCCACTGCAGCGAAAAAGGCTTAACCTTTACTACTGACAAACAAGGCAATGAACAACTGACCAAAGTGTCTTTTGAAGACGGTGCTCAACCGATTGTTTCCTACGGTGCACCGGAAAAATGCCCCGTTTGCGGCGGTACGCATTTTGTGCAAGATCCCGATGTGTTGGATACATGGTTTTCTTCTGCCTTATGGCCGATGTCCGTTTTCGGTTGGCCGGAAGAAACTGAAGAACTAAACTACTTTTACCCCACCACTTCCATGGTTACCGGATATGAAATTTTATACTTGTGGGTAGCCCGTATGGTAATGATGGGATTGGAATTTAAAGGAAAACTGCCGTTTAAAGATGTCTTCTTAAATGGTATCGTACGCGATAAACGCGGTAAGAAAATGTCCAAATCTTTGGGTAACGTTATTGACCCCTTAGATATGACGGCTAAATACGGCACCGACGCGGTCCGATTTTCTTTACTCATGCAGGCTGTACCCGGCAAAGATATTCCGTACGCCGAAGAAAGCATCACCGGCGCGCGTAACTTCTGTAACAAAATTTACAATGCTTCCCGTTTTATTTTGATGAATATGGAAGGGATCCAAGGCCCCTTATCTATGCCGACGCAGGCTAGAGAATTGGCCGACCAATGGATTTTGGATCGTTACGTTACTGCCATCAAAACCGCCAGAGAAGGCATTGAAAAGTATAACTTGGCTTTGACGGCTAATACGCTTTACCACTTCTTGTGGGGCGATTTTTGCGATTGGTATATTGAGCTTGCCAAGCAACGTTTCCAAACGCAAGAAAAAGAATATGTTATGGCTTTGTGTGTAAATATTCTTTACGGTACCTTAAAAGCTTTACACCCGCTTATTCCGTTTATCACCGAAGAAATTGCCTCCAGCTTGCGCCCTTATGTGGCTGAAGAAGGAGAGTTCTTGCTTCAGCAAAAATACCCGGAATTTGACGCCGCTTTGCAAAACGCGCAAGCCGTGAAACAAATGGAAGTAGTGCAAGGTATTACCAGAGAAATCCGCACCATTCGCGCTCAATTCAACGTACCGCCGGGGTTAAAAATCAATGCCGTGTTGTCTGCTGAAAATGAAGAAGAATTAAGCGTTGTCAAAGCTCATGCTCCGTATATTAAGTTGATGGCTAAAATTGACCATTTGACCATCGGTATCAATGAGCAAAAACCCAAACAAACCGCTACAGCCACCTTTGGCAAAGTAGCCATTTACGTGCCTTTGACGGGCTTAATTGACTTTGACAAAGAAAAGAAACGTTTGGAAAAAGATATGGCTGCTGCCCAAGCCAATATCGCCTCGCGCAAAGCGCGCTTAGCGCAGGAAAACTTTATCAAAAATGCCCCGCAAGAGCAAATTGATAAAACCAAAGCTGAATTGGCCGCCGCCGAAACTTTATTGGCTCAAGCTCAAGCTGCTTTGGCCGATTTAGCGTAAGGAGAATTTCTATGAAAAAATGGCTTACCGCCTTTATTTGCGCTGCTCTGCCCATGGCAGCTGTAGCACAACAAAACTGGAAAGCAGTCATGCGCTATGACAAACAAAGTGCCAAAACAGCTCTCACCGAGCGCTTGAGCAAATATGTCACCTACGACACTACTGCCGATGCTAATTCCGGCAAAGTCCCTTCTTCCAAAGGACAAATTTCCTTTGGAAAGGTACTGGCTAAAGAACTTAAAAATATCGGAGCCAAGAACGTAAAAATCTCAAAAACGGGTATCGTGACGGCAGAAATCCCTGCCACCACGACCAAACCGACACCCACCATTGCTTTTTTGGCCCATATGGATACCTCTGCCTCCTCTTCGGGCAAAAATGTCATACCGCAAGTACACAGCAAATACAGAGGTGGAGATATTATAATTAACCAAGCGCAAAACTTGCGCTTGACCGAATATAACAGCCCGCAGCTGCTGCATGCGCGCGGTCATGATATTATGACCGCTTCCGGCGGCTCTTTGCTGGGCGCAGACGACAAAGCCGGCATAGCCATTATCATGACGTTTGCTGATTATTTGTTGGGAAATACAGGCATTGAACACGGACCCATTAAAATCGCTTTTACCCCCGATGAAGAAATTTCTACCGGTATCAAAACTATGGACGTAGCTGATTTTGGTGCCGATTATGCCTACACCGTAGATGGAGGAGATCTGGGAGAAACGATTGTAGAAAACTTCAACGGCCGCTCTTTCACTGCCGTGTTTAATGGTGAACGCGGCGTACATGCCGGTTCTGCCATGAATTCTGCTTTTGCCGACAACTTGCTCATGGCATCAGATTTTCACACCCTCTTGCCCCGTCACCGCCGCCCGGAAACAACTTCCGGCAGACAAGGTTTTATCTTGGTAAAGTCCATTGAAACCCAAGGCAACCAAAGTGTAGTAAAAGGCAATATCCGCTCTTTTACCGATGAAGAACTGGCAGAACTGACCGCTGTTGTAGAGCAATCTTTTAAAACTGTCCGCTCACTCTATCCCAAAAATACAGGCACGGAGCTTTCTTTTACCGATCAGTATAAAAATGCCAAAGACGTTATTCCGGCTAAGCTTATTGAAGTATTGGAGCAAGCCATGACCGCAGAAGAAGTGACCCCAAAAAGAGTTTCTGCACGCGGAGGCACTGACGGTGTTTTCTTATCCTTCAACGGGCTTCCCACGGCAGATATTTTTGCCGGAATGTTCAATCTTCACAGTCCGCTTGAATATGCCGACATTGATATTATGGAAGCTTCTTTGCGCACGTTATTTTCCACCGTCTCTTACTGGAATAAAGAAACCAAATAATACGGCTGTCTTCTTCTTATCAACCCCACCCCTAAAAGGTGGGGTTTTTTTAGGGCCTACTTTTATTTTAGGTCTTTTGGCCCTTGTGCATTTTTTACCGGATTCATACAATGATAGTAACACCTGATGTATGGTGTGCAGATTTTCTATTTTAGGAGAAAATAAAAATGAGAAAAATTGTCTCTTGTGTAGCCGTGATGGCGGCCTTTTTATGCAGCAACCTTTTGTTTGCTGCCTCTCCGGTAAAACCGGCCAAGTATCGTTCTGCTTTGCTAAACCGTTTTTTGGGATATGTCCAAGTAGACAGCCAAAGCCAATATGGTCAGTTTTATGGAGATTGGGTCATGAGTGATGAGGTGGCCAAAGCTGGCGAACTTTTGTACGGCGAATTGCAAAATATCTTGCAAAACAACAACAGCAATGCCACTATTCATTTTTCTCAAGATAAATACATCTATATTCATTTCCCCTCTAACCTTTCTGAAAAATTAACAGCCACCGTCCCCGTATTGGGCATGAGTGCCCATTATGATACCACGCCGGAAGTACCCGGAAGAGGAATTAAGCCCAATGTAATCAAAAGCTATCAGGGCGGAAAAGTGGTCATCAACGAAGAAAACGGTATTGTGTTGGACCCGCAAACCATGGATTCTTATTTAAACCAATTAATCGGAGAAACCATTGTTACTTCCGACGGCACCACCATTTTAGGTGCTGATGACAAAGCCGGCACCTCTATTGTGGTCACCGTCATTGAAACCTTGGCCGAAAACCCGCAAATTGCCCACGGAGACTTGCAATTTATGTTGGTCCCCAGTGAAGACGTGGGTTTAGCTGCTCATCGTGTAGATACCGAATATTTTAAGCCGGAAATTTATTTTGATTTTGACGGTGAAGTAAATGGAGAAATCATGGCAGAAAGCTTTACCGCCAAAGGGTTTTTGGTTACCTTGCGCGGTCGTGCAGCGCACCCCTCTGAGGCCGCTTCTCAAAACGGTTTGGAAGTGTCTGAAGTATTGGGTACTTTCTTACAACAAATCAACCAAGCCAACGATTTAAAACCCAACCAAAGCCAAGGCAGAGAGCCTTATATTCGCTTTGCCGCCGGTGATATTAAACCCGGTGACGAACCGGAATCTCTGCGCTTACAAGGTTATGCCCGCTTTTTCACCGATGAAGAATGGAACCGCATGAAAGAATTGGTCAAAGCCGCCATTACTCACGTCAACGTAGTCTATGGCACCAAAAATGAAGTAATCATTGACGAAGCCAGCCAATATAAAAACTTGGCTGACGGTATGCACCCCATGACTAAAAACATCGTGGCTCAAGCGGCTGCTGATGCCGGCGTAACTCCGCGCTTTATTACCGTACGCGGTGGCATTACCCCCGGCATGATGAATGCCAGACACGGCATTACCGGTATGGGCTTATGGACCGGTCAACAACGTGTTCACTCCGAATACGAATGGTTAAGCGAAAAAGATATGTTCTCTGCTTATCAAACCGCTTTAAATATTATTGAGCAGACCATCATTCAGAGTATTGATGCCAGCGGAAACAAACACCAGTTACAAAGAGAATTAAAAAGAAAATAATTTTTATGAAAATTCTGGTAGCCACCGGCAATAAACATAAATTTCAAGAAATCACTAATATTCTCCCTCGTCAAACCAAGAAGGGGGAGAATATTGATTATGTCGGTTTGCAAGACATCGGTGGCTTGGCCATGCCTGAGGAAAACGGAAAAACCTTACAGGAAAATGCAGAATTAAAAGCTATTTTCGCTGCCAAAGAATCGGGCCTATGGACCATTGCTGATGATACCGGTTTAGAAGTGGAATTTTTAAACGGAAGACCGGGGGTACACACCGCACGTTATGCCGGAAAAGAGGCAGACACACAAGCCAATAATCAAAAGCTTCTCATGGAGCTTGAAGGGCTTTTTTTAGGCAAACGCTCTGCCCGTTTTCGCACCATAGCCAGCTTAGCCACTCCGCAAGGGCAAATACATAGCTTTGAAGGCATCTTAAATGGATTTATCGGTTTTGACTACCGCGGAACAAACGGTTTTGGCTATGACCCGCTTTTTATTGTAGAAGGATCTACTCATACATTGGCACAACTGAGCGAGGAAGAAAAAAATAAAATAAGCCACCGTGCCAAAGCTTTTGAGAAACTGGCCAAACATTTAGATTTATTGTAAAATTTTCCGATGTAAAAAACCCCTCTTTTCAGAGGGGTTTTTTTATAGAGATAACTTTTATATCTGTATTGCCAACATTTCAGGCAGAATTAAATAGTATAAGTTAATTAATGCTCCAGCACTTAAAAAAGGACCGAAAGGAATAGCATCCCCCCCTTTTTTTCCTTTAAAAATCATGAGGAACACAGAATAAATAAGACCCAAAGCAGAGGCAAAAACGATGGTGGTCAGTACCCCTTTCCAACCCAGTAGCGCCCCGATACCTCCCATAAGTTTTACATCTCCTCCGCCCATGGCTTCTTTTTTAAACATCACATATCCCAGCAGCGCCACGGCCAGCGTACCGAAAAAGCCCACTCCGGCCCCCAACAAGCTCTGCAAAAAGCGCGACAACATAGTACCGTCAAAATTTGGATTAAGCCAAAAGAAAGCCAACCCCCATACGATAAGCCCTAAAGAAAAGCGATCCGGAATAATCATCAGTTCCAAATCAATCACCGATAAAATAATTAAGCTATACACAGACACCAACAATACACCCGTCCACGGGGTCAGTCCCCAGCGCCATACAAATAACACCGTCAAAAGGCCCGTGAGCAGCTCTATGATAGGATATTGGCAGGAAATAGGAGCTTTGCAATGGCGGCATTTTCCCCACAAAAATATATAACTGAGCACGGGGATATTATCGTAAAAAGCAATAGATTTGCCGCATTTAGGACAGGAAGAAGGCGGCCATACAATAGATTTTTCTCTAGGAATACGATAAATACATACATTTAAAAAACTGCCGATAATCAAACCAAAAATTCCTGCAAAAAACAAAATTAAACTTTCCATGCTTTCTCCTTTTTTACAAAAAAAGTCCCCAACCAGCATATTGGGGACCTTTACATTAATGCGTATTCCAAGCTTTGCCGTAGCTGTCTTCTTTATCCGTGTTTACAAACACATCACCAAAACGCGGATCGGAGGGGTCATTCACATAAGCCCAGCCGCCTGTTTTGGTAAAAGCACTTTCATAGGTTCCGGCACTGACATGGTTGCTGGGCTCCAAGCCCGGCACATTGACCTGCGCAATAGCCTCAATATATCTGGGAACTAAAGAGCCCAAATCATCGGTAGGATAAACTCCTTGGTTTTCCCCATAATATGCAGCAATAGCTGTGCGAAGGCGCACCAGCTCATGTTTGGTGCTGCCTTCTTGGGCTTTATGCACCAAGGAAATAAACTTTGGCACCGTAAAGCCCAACAAAACCGTAAACAGGACTACCGTTATTAAGATTTCTAACAGCGTAAATCCCTTTTTCATAAATACTCTCTTATTTCAAGCCCAAAGCCACTAACGTAAACACCTTGGCATCGCCCATCGTATTTTTGATGCTGGAGTTTTCGTTCGGTTGGTGCATGGTTTCATCTAATTTAGAATACACCACAGCCGGAAAGCCTTCATTGCGCAAATGAGCAGCCACCGTTCCGCCGCCGACACCCTGCACTTTGGGATTATTTTTATAAACAGCTTTGACCGATTGGGCCACCAAGTTCACAATCGGCGCTTTTTTATCCGTCGGTTTAGACACCGTGTGCAATACTTCTTCCACTTTGATTTTTACTTTAAATTTCTTTTCAATTTTTTTAGCAATTTTTAGCACTTCGTTAAATACCTGCTTCACTGTATAGCACGGTAAAACACGGCAATCTAAGTAAAACACGTCCGTACCCGGAATGCTATTGATATTGGGAACATTGGCTTCTTTTTTCGTCGGAGAGAAGACACTTTCCGGCACATCAAAAAGTTTGTCTTTTTTCGGGAATTTTTTATAAAGTTCGTGCAAAGCCACCACCAAGTGACTACCGGCAACAAAAGCATTAATACCATTGCCGGGGGTAGAGGCATGGGTTTGTTTGCCAAAGGTGGTAATTTTCAACCACAATTGGCTCTTTTCGGCAATTTCTACCATTTCCCCTTCGGAGTTACCGGCATCGGGCACAATAAAACTGTCTTCTTTTCCAAACAATTTAGCATGTTTTTTCATGATCGGTTCTATGCCGTAGATACTACCGGTTTCTTCATCACAGTTTAAAAGCAAAGCATAGTTGACCGGAGGACGGACACCCGCTTCCATCATGGCTTTGGCAACTAACAAACCAGACACCAAACCCTGTTGGTTATCTTCTACGCCGCGGCCGTAAATTTTATCCCCTTTTACTACTACTTTATAAGGGTCCGTTTTCCACAAAGACAAATCACCGGGAGGCACCACATCTAAGTGAGCCATAACCCACAAGGTTTTTTTACGATTTTCGCCATAATATTTGGCAATGATATTCGGGCGAACTCCCGTCGGAGATTTAGGATCTTTAATGTTAATTACTTTAATTTCGTCAAATTTCATTTCTTTTAACGCAGCCAACACAACCTCGGCTTTGGCTGCTTCACCCAAACCACCCTCTTCATGCGGGCTTATGGCGGGACAAGCCGTCATTTTGGTTTGAATATCAATAATGTAATCTTTATAACTATCTATTTTTTTGAATAAATCTTTTGCTTGTATCATATTTTTCTCCATTTTAGAGCGGATTTTGAATATCTATAAACTCAGTTTCAACGGGAAACTTCTCCGCCACTAATTTCATCAAAGCTAACACTCCTATTTTCTCTGAATTGTAATGTCCCAATGCCACGCAATTTATTTTCCCTTCCCTGCATATTTCTTGGGCGGGTTCATCGGCACTGCCCGTTACGAACAAATCCAGTTTCAAGTTTACCCCATCCGGCAACATGCTCCAGCCGCCACCGCTAACGATACCCACCGTGCGTATTTTTTGGGGACCAAAAGGCAAAACCCGCGCTTTCGCATCGCAGATTTTTTGCAATTTGCGTGTAAGAGCGGATAAGGAAATCTCTTTAATATCCCCATAAAAACCGATTTGCTGTTCATGATAGAGAGCAAACGGACGAACATTTTTTGCATCTAAACTTTTAAGTAAAAGTGCATTATGTCCGATGGTCGGATGTTTATCTAAAGGTAAATGATAGCCTAATAAACTAATTTGATTTTGCAGTAAGAAAGCAACGCGCTGACCGAATGCACCGACAAGCGCTTGTTCTTTCCCCCACAAAAGTCCATGATGCACGATAATCATATCCGCACCGGCAGCTTTGGCTCTCTTAAAGAGTTCCAAGCTGGCAGACACGCCAAAGACAATTTTGCGCACAACTCCACGCCCCTGAACTTGCAAACCGTTTAGGCTGCTATCGGGCACAGAAGAAATTTGCAAATAATCGTTTACAAAAGAAACGACATCCTCGCGCGTAGTCATAGTTTTATGTTATCATTTTTATACGATGAAAAAAATATTTTTTTGTAGTATTTTTTTATTTTTATTTTTGGGCCTACTGCGGGCAGAGTCTTTACCCGTAGCCCCTTATTTGCCGGCTAACACTGATAAAGAAGCCCAAAATGCCCACATTACCGTTCAATACCCTCAAGAAAAAATGGCTGTACCGCACGGAGCCACCAGTGTTTATCTATTCGGTAAAATTAATCTGCAGGCGGCCTCTTTGCAAATTAACGGAGTAGATGTGCCGCTGCATACCAATGGTACTTTTTTGGCTTATTTACCGGTAGAACAAGGAGAATTTACCTTTCTTTTAACCGCTCAAAGCCAAGGAAAAACCTATCAGGCCACACGAAGCATTGTAGTCCCCGGAACGCCTATTGAAGAATTTGAAGAAAGCGCCAAGTTTGACCCGAAAGAAATTTTCCCATCAAAACCTTTGTGGCTTTTGCCGGGAGATACTATGCTCCTCTCTGCCAGAGGCACCCCCAATGCCCGGGTGCAGGCACGCCTTGTCGGGATAAAAAATGCTCAGTCTATTGAGCTGACGGAGCAGCCGAAACAGCGCGGCTTATATCAAGCACGCTATACCATTCCGACAGACCAAAAAACACGCTCCGTAAAAATAATCTATAGCATGTTTGATGAAAAAACTCAAACTAAAGACAAAATAACCGCTGAAGAAAAATTAAAAATATTAAATCCGCACAGCCCGTTGCAACCGGCGCGGGTCAAATCTGCCGGAACCAAACTGCGCAAAATCCCTGTCTCTCAGGGAAGTCTATACCCTTTTTACCGAGCCTTTGGAGAAGTATTAATCAGCGGCCGGGCCAATGGTTTATACCGTCTTCGTTTAGCAAACGGAGAATCTGCTTGGATAGAAGAACGCAAGGTAAAGCTTTTCTCTGCCGGCCAATATCGCCCGAACGTCATTGATGAATTAGATGTTTTATCTTCTCCCGACAGCACACAAGTCCGGTGGGGACTTGAAAAACAAGTGCCTCTGTTTATAGAAGAATTTAAAGACCGCTTGGAGGTTTCCTTTTATTATACCCCCGTCTTTGAGCAAAATTTTAATTTAGACACCACCTCTGCTTTAGTTGATAGAGTAGAATGGCAAAGATCACAAACAGATATCATCAAGTTTATTCTCTATTTTAAACCCGAGCAACCTCTTTGGGGGTATGCCTACCATTATGAAAAGAACGATTTTGTATTAAATCTGCATCAAAAACCCACATTAGCCACCACCCCCCAAAAACCACTTTTGGGAGCACGCATTTTAATTGATGCCGGACATAGCCCCAAAAGGACTCATCCTTATGACGGGTTGGTAACCCCTTCTGGATTTTTAGAGTACGAACTTAATTTAGATTTAGCCGAAACATTAAAACCCAAATTAGAGCAAGCAGGAGCCACCGTCATTATGACGCGCAGCGGCCATAATCATATCAGCTTAACGCAACGCTACAAAAAAGCCTTGAACGAAAAAGCCCACATTTTCGTTAGTCTTCATTACAATGCACTGCCTGATACCGTCAACCCATTGGCAATGCCGAGAGGCTACTCCGTTTATTATGCTTATCCACATTCTTTTGATTTGGCAGAAAGCATTTATAAATCTTTTAATAAACGTGTCCCCCTTGCAGATAATGGACTCATTAATGACGATATCCTTTTTATCCCGCGCATTTCGGACATACCCAGCATTTTGGTGGAAAATGCTTTCCCGATTTTACCCGAGCAAGAAGACTGGGTATTAAGCCAAACGGGAAAAGAAACCTTAGCAGAAACTCTGTATCAAGGTATTGTTGATTTCTATAAAAACAAATATCCCGCACAGTAATTCTGCCTTATACCGTTCCAATATGATAGAATGGAAGTAATGGGTAAAAAAACCAATGCCATTAACCGTTTTTTAAGCGACCGCGTGGATATCATTATCATGCCGCGTGCCGGTGCGTCTAAAAAAATAAAATTAACCGGACTGACTTTTGTTATTTTTATTGCACTATGGCTGGCGGTTACCTTAGGTTCATTGTGGTTATGGAGCAAAGCCTACGACTATCATTTAACCAAGGCCGACAATAAACTTATGCGCGTAAAAATGCAATTGATTTCAGACGAATTAGAACGCGGCAGAAAATATTTGTCTTTGACCCAAAATACCGAGCAGCAAATGCGTCAAATGCTGGGTATGCCCGGCGGTAAATTTATCAATTTACCCAAAGGCTTAGAAGCCAAAAAACAAAAGGAAGAAGACAGAGCCCAACAGCTTTTTGGATCGGACTTAAAGGAATTTGATACGGAAGAATTTGAAAAATATATAGACAGTATGCAAGAAACGGCGGAAGAAAGATTGGCCTCTTTCCAAGAAATCGCTTGGTATTTTGCCAACCGAAAAGACAGCTTAAATTCCACTCCGTCCATTCGTCCGTCTTCTTCGCGCATCAGCTCCGGCTATGGTTACCGCCGCGATCCGTTTGGCCGTCCGACAGGTCGCATGCATAAAGGGTTAGATTTTGCCGGCAAGCCCGACAGCCCTATTGTTTCCACCGCCGATGGTGTAGTGCGCCACACGGGCTGGGTAAGCGGATACGGACAAGCGGTGCTTATTGACCACGGGTTTGGATATTCCACTCTCTATGCCCATGCCACAGGCATCAAAGTAAAAGCCGGAGAAGTGGTAAAACGGGGCCAAATTATTGCTTTTATGGGTACCACGGGCCGCAGTACGGGTACGCATTTACATTATGAAGTATGGAAAGACGGACAAGCCGTCAATCCGCGCAACTATTTTAAATAAATTTTAGGAGGAAGCCATGAGCTTTTTGAAAAAAGATTCTGATTTCGCATCCGGCGAACATTTTTCCATCGTCAGTGCGGAGTGCTACTTCCAAGGGACGCTAAGCGTGCAAGGTTCTTTGCGCGTGGATGGCACATTGGAAGGTTCTGTAGATAATGCCCGCCAAGTCATCGTAGGTGAAGGCGGCAAAATTGTGGGAGACGTTACTGCCGCTACGATTGTATGCGGAGGAGAAATTGAAGGAAACGTCTGCGCCGAAATGTTGGAAGTATTGGGAAAAGCCTCTATCAAAGGGGATATCCGCGCTCAAAAAATGATTGTGGAAGAAGGCGGCCGCATTGAAGGTATGTGCAATATCGGCGGCGAAAAAGCTTCTGCAGAAGTAGAAGATAAAGAATAAGGAGTCCAAAAATGATATCTTTCCTCATCAAATATAAAAAAGCCATTTTGATTATCACGTTGGCCTTTTTCATCGGCAGTATCGGTTATATTGGTTTAGACTCTTACCAAAGAGGAACCTTCAAAGATACAGCCGCTACCGTAGGAGACAGCAATATCACCTATCGCACTTTATACAAAGCAGCCGATGCTCAGGCCCGCGCTTTACGCAATAGCGGCATAGATGTAGATGAAAACATGAGCAAAATGCTCAATCAACAAGTACTAAGTGCCTTAGTCAGCGAAGAAGTGTTAAACCAAGCAGCCAAAGAATTTGGCATAGCTGTGGCTGATTATGAAATAGCTTTAGACATTCATTCTTCTCCGCAGTTTAATCAAGACGGTCAATTTAACAAAACTGCTTATGAATATGCCGTTAAACACCAATTGGGCGTCACGCCGGCTCAATTTGAAGATCAAATTCGCCGCAGTAAACTGGCCGACCGCTTCCGCATGGCTTTATACTCTATTTATAAACTTACTCCGGAAGAAGTACGTTTTGCCTATTTGACACAAAACGGCAATATGAAAAATTTTGAAAAAAATAAAAAAGATTTTGAAAAACAGTTGTTTGAAACCAAAATGGAAACAGCTCAACAGGCTTTCTTTGATGATTTCAACAACCGCGTAGAAATCAGAACTTTCTTGGACGAACAATAATGAAAAATCGCGTACTTGTGGTAGGTTCTGTAGCGTTTGACTCCGTAGAAAACTCTCACGGCAAGGCCGAGCGAGTATTGGGCGGGGCCGCCAGTTACTCCTCTATCTCCGCCAGTTATTTTGCCGCTCCCAGTATCGTAGCGGTAGTGGGGACAGATTTTACGGCCAAAGATAAAGCTCCGTTTAAAAAATGCGGGGTAGATATCTCCGGCTTGGAAGTGAAAGACGGCAAAACTTTCCATTGGGGCGGCAGTTATGACAAAGACCTCAAAAATGCCACCACCCATTTTACAGATTTAAATGTATTTCAGGACTTTAACCCTGTTTTGTCTGAAGAACAAAAAAATGCAAAAGCCGTGTTCTTGGCTAATATTGATCCCGAGCTCCAGTTGTCTGTATTAAAACAGGTTAAAAATCCAAAATTGGTAGCTTGTGACACGATGAACTATTGGATCAGCTCTCGCAAAGAAGCCCTGCTCAAAGTCCTTAAAAAGACTGATTTATTCTTTTTAAACGAGGCTGAAGCACGTCAACTTACCGGAGAATATAATTTGATTACCGCCGGTAAAAAAATCTTGAAATTAGGGGCAAAACACGTGATTATCAAATTAGGCCCCAACGGCTCTATGCTGGTAAGCAAACTGGGCATCGTACAGTTCCCCCCGTTTGTGTTGGAACATGTGTACGACACTACCGGTGCCGGTGACACCTTCGGCGGCGGAGCAACCGGCTATTTAGCCAGTTTACGCAAGTGGGATACCTTGGCTGCTATTAAGCGTGCGATGATGATTGGCAATGTAATGGCTTCCTTTACCATTGAGTCTTTCAGTGTCAAACGTTTAGCCAGTATTAAAAACGGCGAGATTGAAAAACGCCTCAAAGAATACACCTCTATGTTGCGTTTTTAACTTAGGAAATTTGAAATGCTCCGTCAGAAAGCGGAGCATTTTTCTGTAAAATCAAAAATTTTTTTGTAAAATACTTCCCTTTTGCAAAAAAATTTGTTAAAATAAATATATAGATTTCATGCCGGGGTGCTGGAATTGGTATACAGGATAGTCTCAAAAACTATTGCCCGCACGGGCTTAAGGGTTCAAGTCCCTTCCCCGGTAAAGTTTAGTACAAGATAGCCCTTCAACGAACAAGTTGAAGGGTTTTTTATAGGAAAAATAAAGGCGAAGCAAATTTCCGGAAACGTATTTACGGATGTCAACTTTACCTACACCATTCAAAGCCCTGCCTCTACCGCCGATAAAGACAATTTGAGCGTCAAAAATAATAAGGAAGATACTACCTGCAAATGTCCTTTCTGTTCGTTAGCAATACGGGGGTTTCGGCTCCCATTTATTGTTGTCCTGCTACCAACTGGGTTTGTAAAAACGCTTCTAAAGTGATGAAGGCAGACAACACTTGACAGAAATTAAATAATTTTTCTGACACTCAAAAAACCTCCGCTTAAACGGAGGCTTTTTGTTTTCTTCCATATTTACTGTTTCACAATACTTTTATGGGTTATTTTATTAAAACCTGATTGGAATTTTTTACAACAGTTTTCTGAACAGCAATATTTATAGCATCTTTTTGACAATACAAAATAGGCAGTTCTATTCCATTGTTTCTATCATAACAAATTGTCATATCACCCACTTGTTTTTCAACAAGATGAACAGGCTTTGGCAAGTTTTCTAAACAATAAGAATAGGAAACAACTTCCGGTTTAAAAACATCACAAGGTCTTTTGGTTGACTTATATTTTGCTGGCGTTGTTTTCTTGTTACCACAATCATCCAGGTAAGAACGAGATGGGTTCACCACTTTGAGCCTTTGAGCATAATTAACACAAACAGGCATTTCGGAATTATTATATTTTTCCAGTTTATAATTATTAACAATTGCATATCCGCAACCGGATAGAATTAAAGAAAAAAATGCAAGAAAAATTATTTTTTTCATACTCAATCTCTCTTAAATAAGTTTAGAACAAACACTCCTTATCTACCAACTACAAATATTTTATAAAAAGAATCAAAATTTTGCAAAAGCAGGAAAACATGAAAACAGTACAGAAAAGTATTTGATATTTAGCAAAAGAAAACCCCTCTCTTTTTTTCTTGGAAAAGTAAATTTTCCATGCTTTTTGCCCGTAGGAGCAAGCAACCAGTCTGAAATTTTTAACAAGAAAAACACCTTTTATAAAAGAAAGAGCTGGGATGATAATCAGAAAAAATATTATGAAATTAAGGGATACACTGAAAGTGCAATTGAACATGAGATAAAAAAGTCAAGAAAAGAACTCTTTTCTAGTTATACTAAACAAATCGCTACTGATTATAGCTATAAACATGCTGTGGAATATATAAATGCCCAAAAGGATTTCTTATATTATTCCGATTATTTATCCATTGTTAAAGAATACGAATTAAATAATCTTGTTGAACAAGTATTAACTAATCCCAAGAAATTCATAAAAAAAGACGGGTCGATCAATGAGGGGCTTATTAAAAAGCTTGCTCCCAATGCAACTCCATTTGAACGTATGGAAGCCAGCATTTCCTTACGAAAAAAATATTTGCAAAAATTTAAAAAATTTATATATTATATATGTATGGCTAAATACAATATCAGAACACTCGAAGAGAAAGAAGCTATTTGGGCTTTCTACCAAAAGCATGGCTTCAAAAAAATGTACGCGAAATATGGTGTTTCTCGTTCTTTAATGTCTGTTTGGAGAGAAAGAATCGAAACAGCAGATGCCTCTAACAAGCATCCTTTGGCGCGTCGTTACTTAGTCGGTCCGAGCAAGATTGCTTACGTCAAACAGATGCGCAAAGAAAACCCGAGCCTTTCTTTAGAGCAACTTAGACAAAAAATACTTCCCAAGTTTAAGATTTCAAAAACTTCTATTTGGCATATATTAACCGGACGTTAATATAAATTTATAAACCCCCGATAAAATCGGGGGTTTTTTGTGCCAAAGTTTTTCCCAATAAAAACATGTATAATGTGAAAAAGAATATATTTTCACAAGGAGAATATCATGTTTGCCAAAAAACTTCTTACCCTTTTTGCTTTTCTTTTGCTGATACTTCCCCAACTACAGGCGGCCCATCGGCCAAGATTTTCTCAAAAATACCAATTGACCCAAGTAGTGGTACTTAGCAGACACAATATCCGCTCCCCGTTATCCGGCAATGGCTCTGCCTTGGCCCAATTAACTCCGCACAAATGGTTTACGTGGACGTCCGGCCCCAGCGAATTATCCTTGCGTGGTGGAGAATTGGAAACCTTGTTCGGGCAATATTTCCGTCAATGGTTGGTGGCAGAAAAACTGATGACGGAAAACTATATCCCCAAACCCCAAGAAATGCGTTTTTACGCCAACTCCATGCAGCGCACCATCGCCACCGCTCAATATTTCTCCAGCGGCATGCTGCCTGTAGCCAATGTGCGCATTGAGCATCATTATGACCTTAATAAAATGGATCCTATGTTTGAGCCTCGCTTTACTTTTATGACGTTACCTTACAAACAGTTAGCATTATCTCAAATAAAGCAAATGGGAGGTGAAAAAGGTTTACAGGGCATTGGAGAAAGCCTGCAGCAAGAATATACGCTGCTTGAAGACGTATTAGATTTAGAGCAATCAGAAAAAGCAAAAAAAGAAAACTTCTCCGCCTTTCGCACGGATGATTTACAAATTATTTTAGAAAATTTCAAAGAGCCGACTATGAAAGGCTCCTTGAAATCTGCCAACCAAGCCAGTGATGCTTTTATTCTGCAATATTACGAGGAAGAAGATCCTCTTAAAGCAGCTTTCGGACATACTATTTCTGCTGAGCAATGGGAGCAAATTGCCCGCATTAAAGACGTCTATGGAGATGTACTGTTTACCGCACCTGCCGTGGCGGTCAACGTAGCCCACCCTTTACTCAAAGAAATAAGTAAAGAACTCACACGGAAAAACCGCAAATTTACTTTTTTGTGCGGGCATGATTCCAATATCGGCAGTTTATTGGCGGCTTTAGACGCAGAGCCTTATGATTTGCCGAACTCCATTGAAAAGAAAACGCCCATTGGCTCCAAACTGGTTTGGGCCAAATGGAAAGATATCAACGGCAATGAATATGTATCCTTGGACCTTGTCTACCAAACAACGGAACAATTACAAAATCGGACCATGCTCTCTTTGGATACGCCCCCGGCCGTTTTTTCGCTGAAGTTAAAAAATCTGCCGACTAACGCAGACGGGCTGTACAAACTATCAGATATGCAGCGCCGCTTTCGCGAGGCGATTGAGCAATATAAAATCTTGAAAAAAACAAAGTAAATAAATATCCCCCGCACTTAAAAAATGCGGGGGTTTTTTATGTCAAAGAACAGATTTATAATTTGATGTTTAGTTTCAACAGACCGTTTAGATAAGCAAAGTCTGTAGATCTAAATTTAAAGCAATTGTAGCGTCCTTCAATCCCCATGGACACTCTTTCAGTCAAGTCAAACTCTAAACCTAAACCGACAAAATAGACAACTTCATTAGATTTCTCTTCATAGCTAACCAGACCTCGTCCGCCGCTCCAATATATTCCTTTCTCTTCTACACGGCCGTAACCTACTCCAAAAGGAAGATACAAACGGGCAGGATAATGAGGATTTAAGTTTAAACGGCCCAAAAGAGAGAGCTTTGTCAGAGAAATGCCGCTTTTATCTCTATCCCAATCAATTCCAAGACCGGCACCGAAATAAGAGTTTATAAAATACAGGCCTGATACGCCTGCACTCCATTTTAAATATTCATTATATTCTTCTCTATATTCTATACCGACTTCTCCTTTTGTATATGCACCACTGCCTCCATAGACGGAAAAGAGCCAATCTCCTGCTCTGATACCGCCACTGCTTTTACCGCCGCGGGCAGGCTCTTCGGAAAGATAATAATACTTCCCGTCGATCAATACCCGTTTACCGAATATGCTTGATTGACGTTTTTTGGCGAGCTCTTGTTTACGTTTTTCAATAGCGCGCTCCAACTCTTTTTGTTTTTCTTGGGCTTTGCGTTCTTCTTCGGCGCGAATTTTTTGAGCCATACGCTCTTTTTCTTTTGCCGTAATCACCCTTTTTCCGGTTTGACAATCTACGGTAATGATATTCATATTACCGTCAAACTCTTGGCAGAGCTCTGCCGCCCAAACGGGCGAAGAACTCAGTGCTAAGAAAAGAGAAAATAAAATTATTTTCTTCATAAATTTTCCTTAATTTTATAAACCCAAAATAGAAGCTTCGGAAGCTTTATTATTCTTTTGAACTTCGGTTAAAACACCGTAAACTTCAAAATCTTCTTTGGCCATAGGAGCAATTTTTTTCACTGTTCCTTTATAACCGGTTACAATGATCTGTCTTACTTTATGAATACAGTATCCAAAAACACACCAGTTATCTTTATTGACGGAAGTGTATTTTGGGGTTATAATTACATCGGCATTGGATTTGGACATCGCATCATACAAAGCTCCGCGTGTACAGGCAGAGGGAGCCAAGTTACCGGAGTTACTTTGCAGTTTGGCTTCATAAGTTTGGCGGGCCGGCTGTTTTGTAGTAAAACCGAACCAACTTTCACATTCGGCTACACCGCTGATTTTTTCGCCCACTTCTACATCTGCCTTAAAGGAAGGTGTATTAATTTTATTAATATCATTAAGCAACATACTGGATTTTGCGTTATGATAACCCACAGAACTACAACCCACTAAACACACAGCTGCCAAAACCAACAAACTTAATTTTTTCATCATTCTTCTCCTTGTTTTGTTTGAACCTGTTTTGGCGTTTTTGGACAAATAAAAACGGCTGTTATACTTGAGCCAATTGAGGTAACCCAAATAATAACAGCCGTGGCTTCCTGTCCTCAGAAGAAGACAGGAAACACTCGGCACGCAAACACTCGGGTAATTAGTCCGCTTGTTGCGTGCCTAAAACGACTGTTCTTGGACCTCAATTGTGCCGCCGGTATCCCGTCAGCGCACCGTGTTCTTCGCACGGTTCCAAAAACAGATTCAAATTGTAGCTAAGCCCTGTTGAGGCTTACTATTAATTACAAACTGCGTAATTAATATGATTTATTATATAAAATTTTCCACCAGGCACTTTTTTCTTGGCCTTATTTTAGGTACAATATGGGTATCTTAGTTTAAGAGGGAGAATATGAAAATAAAAGCCTTACTTTTGACGTTGTCTGCTGCTGTACTTTTGGGCGCTTGTGTAAACGTGCCCCAACCGCCGAAACTTAATGTTTCCTTGCCTGTAGCCGGAGAAGAATCCGTTTGGGTGTCTGCCGATCAAAAAGGAAAACCGGTCTTGATTGCCGTGATGGCCAGCTATTGCGGTTGGTGTAAAAAATCTTTGGCCGCTTTGGAAATCGCCAACAAAGAATATGGTGACAAAGTAGAAGTTATCGGCGTTTTTGTAGATAATGATGAAGCCAAAGTAAAAGAAATCATCAAACAATATAATTTAGAGAGCAAAATTCTTTACAACGGCCGCCAAACCGCCGAAGATTTGGGCGTGCAAGGTTTTCCGCATATTATGCTCTTTAACGGCAAGCACAAACTGGTGAAATATTGGGGCGGTTATTCCGACACGTTGGCCGACCAATACCGCACCGAGTTAAACAAATTAGTTAAATAAACCTTTCCTAAAAAACCCCGAGTTTCTTCGGGGTTTTTTATTTACAAACTACACGAACAAATGTGTGGTTTTTCCATACAAACATACACCACTGTTTGCGGAAAAAGTTTCTGAAGATGCGGCACAAAAAACTCATACGCCTCTTGGCGCAACTTTTCGGGGTAACGCATTTTACCGTCAAATTCCAATAGAAACTCTCCGTCTAGGATCCAATTCTCGGGGAATCTGTTTTCCACCACTTTTTTAAGCTCTCTGGAAAAGCGTAAAAGCCCCACACTGATCCATGCCACTTTCTCCCGCGGCACACTGGCGGCTATCTGTTCTGCCGCTGTCAAATAAGCCTCCTTCCAGCCGTCAAACGGTACAACGGGATCAAAATGGAAACCGATTCTATATCCGGCCTCAGCCACCTGTTTGGCCGCAGCCAAACGTTGTGTTAAAGACGGGGTAAAATGCTCCACCTGCTCAATAAACTGCGGTGCATTGACGGACCAACTGACCACCACATTTTCAGCACCCCCCTCTTTCAGTAAACCGTCAATGCAGGTGCTTTTGGTTTTAAATTCAAATTGCAAATGGGGACGATTTTTAAAAAAAGGTACCAAATCATGGCTATATTGCGTCAGTTCATCAAACACCAAAGAATCGGTAAACTCACCGCTGCCGATGCGTACGCGGTCAAACGGGCCTTTTCTAAACGGAGCTTGGTCTATTTTTTCCAAAAAATCTTGCACGTTGGCCGGCAGCAAAACCGCATGCAAATTCTGATACTGTTGTAGAAAACAATACTCACACTCAAAGCGGCAACCAAAACCCAAGTTAATTAAGTTATAACCACAGCCGGCATTTCCTTCCGAACAGGGGCAAGGTTTCAAAAAGTCGTATTTTTCCTGATGAATCAATAATGTTTCTATGCGGCGGGAAAAATGCTCGGATCCTACCTTTTGTTTGCCGTCCCACGAATAAAAACTGGCATCGGGAAACATTTCTTTGGCTCGGCGAGCCAAGCCACTTTCTTTTACACTCTCTTCAATGTAGATATATTTGGGAGAAAAGGCTTTTTCCTGCAAGTCGGCCCTTTGCGCAGGGTCAAAGTCCAACTTCGGCAAATAAAATGCATTTTTCGGAGCAGCGGAAAAACTAAAGGGATAGCGTTTTTGAAGCAATATTTTTTTAGCCCGTTCAAAGGTTAAATTCTTTTCGGCAGGCAAAATGACAGAAGGAGCATGCCCGTCCCGTTTGGAAATTTCATAAATCAAACGGGAAAGCTCTCTTTGCTTGTTCATTCCCAATTCCGGCAAAATACCGTTTAAATAAGCTCGTATTTCTTCCACATTAACCATGTTGCAAAAACTCCTTTTCCTCTGCCGATAATTCCACTTCTAATGCTTGTATATTTTGTCTCAACTGCTCCAGACTACGCGCTCCAAACAAAACACCGCTTACACCCGTTTGTGCCAATCCCCAAGCCAAAGATACCGCCGCAGCAGATATATTCTTTTTACCAGAAAGCTCTTTTACCCGTATAACTGTTTCTTGGGCCTGTGCAAAATATTTGCCTGTATAATACGGATAAAAATATTTACGGGCATCACAACGCCTAAAATTGGGCTCTTTTTGATATTTACCGCTCAATATGCCGCCACCCAGCAAACCATATCCCAAAAAGGGAATTTGGCGTTTCTTACAAAAATCTAATATTTCTCTTGGTAGCGCAGCCAATAAGGAAAGTTGATTTTGCACGCAGTCTATAGAGGTTATTTGACAAGCTTTTTGTAAAAGCTCTGCCGAAAAATTACAAACCCCGATAGCCTTGACCTTACCTTGCTCTTTTAGACGCTGCAAAGCAGCCAAACTATCCTCCAAAGCAACCTTTGGGTCAGGCCAATGGATTTGATATAAATCTAAATAATCAGTTTGCAAACGTCTTAAAGAAGCTTCACATTCAGCTATAATGCGTTGAGGACTTAAATCATGATCGGGGCGATTTTGACCGTTTAAACAAATCCCGCATTTACTCGCCAAAATCAACCGCTCTCTAAAAGGGCCGATCACTTGCCCAAGGCGCGTTTCGGCTTCCCCCCACCCATACACGGGAGAAGAGTCTATCCAACCTATCCCCGCCTCTATCGCAGCCACTAAAACCTCTTGTGCTTGCGTTATGGGCAGTTCTCCCCAGTCAGCACCGCCGCCCAAAGCCCACGTCCCCAAGGCTAAACGGGGCGTTTTTTTAGAGGCGATATAGAGCGGCGTATGCATAAAATGATTTAAGCGTTCGGTAAATCTCCGGCCATGCTGCCCATCGCTTGAGCGGCCAAGGCCTGACTATCGCGCACGGCTTTATTGATAACCGTTTTTAGTTCTTCGCCCAATTGTTCTTGGGAAAAGCTTTTGATGTTTTCATTTACTTTTACTTCTTTCACTTCTTGAGAACCGGAAACCGTTACTTCAAACACATGGTTAGGGCTATCTACTTTGATAACCATATTATCCAAACGTTTTTTAATTTCTTGAATTTGATTTTTCAAATTCCACAAATCTTTGAGTTGTCCTAATTTATTAAACATACTTCCTCCTGAAATATTTATTAAATTTTACCAATTTTAGAGCTCCAGCATTTCACTCTCACGTACAAAGACGACAGCACTTCTTATTTTTTTGCCCGGATACAAAAGTTGTGCAGCCTGTTTATAGGCTGAAATCTGAGCCACGTACTTTTGCGCCGCTTGTGATAGGGCGCCAGTGCCCACTTGATCTGTTTTATAATCAATTACCCACACGGTTGAGTCTTGATCCTCCAACAGCAAATCTATCACGCCGCGTACCATTGACGGCCCCTGTTTTTCTGCAAAAGGCATTTCCACGGCAAGGGTTTTCATAAGACGCAACCGTTGGAATAAAGCTGAAGAAAAATACGGGGTCAAAATTTCACGGGCTTGGGGTAATAAATCTGCTCTTTGCAAAGCCATAGCTGCGTAAGTTAAAGTCTTTTCCATTCCTTCTTGCGGCAGCTGCCAGGCGCGGGCTAAAGCCATGTGTATCACGCTGCCCAAAGCCATGGCTTGTTGATCCTGTACTCCGCTTTGTTCCTGCATCAGAGAAGGAGCCTGCCAAGAAGCATCATTAAGCAAGCGTTGATAAGCCTCTCGGCGGCGACGGAAGTTTTCTTGTTGGTTTTGCAGCGTCAACTCTTTTTTTAAATCTTGAGAATCGGCTTTTTGTCGGTAAATAAAATGGTCAGGATTTACCGCTGCCTCATAGCGTACCCGCAGGCCGTCTTCTCCTCCTAACAGAGGGGCTTTCTGATCCCAATACGGATATCGGCCCGCCCGCATAAACATAGAGGCAATGGTTTTATCCTCTATTTTTTCGTTACCCACCACCAAAATTTTTTCCCTCGCACGCGTTAAGGCTACATACAAAATACGCACTTCCTCGCACCGAGCATGTAAATATTGCTCCTCTTCAAGCCATGCCAAATTAATATCGGCATATTTTCCTACGCGCATTCCGTGTAAATCATATTTCCAGGAATATAAATATTTAGATTTCTTGCCGGAAGAAACATCTTTTTTGGAAATATCAGCCAAAATAACTACCGGAAATTCCAGTCCTTTAGATTTATGGACCGTCATAATGCTCACCGCATCGGTGGCTTCTTTCTCCGTTAAGGCCGTCAGGCGCCCCAGCTCTTGGCTCATCAACTCTTCTATGCGGCTTAAAAACTGCCCCAACGTAGCCGATTGTTCCAAAGAATAACTCCCTGCCAAGGATACGATTTTTTCCAAAGTTTCCATGCTTTTTTCACCGTCATAGGCAAGGGCGCATGCTTCACTCAAAAAGCTTTCTTGTAACAGCGATCTTAAAAAACGATACAAAGGTTCTTTTCCCGCGCGGTCGGCAAATTGACGCAGTTGCACAAACAATCTTTCCAATTTTTCGTTTTGACTGCTTTTGAAAAAGTTTTGCTCTTTGCGGGCAAATGCTTGATAGACTTCTTCATCGGTTAATGCTCCCAACGGGCTGCGCATGACACCGGCCAAGGCAATTTTATCTTCGGGGTCATTGATACAACGCAGCAAATTCAAGAAATCACTTACTTCTTGACGATGGTAGAAATCTCTGTCTTCCTCAACAGAAAAAGCAATATCGGCCCGACGTAAAGCATGGGTATAAGCATCTAAAGTCGTGGCGGAACGGAAAAGCAAAACAATATCTTTATACGCCAACTTGCGGTTGTTACGCAAAGTCATTTTACCTACATTTTCTTCTATCCAACCGGCAATAAACTGCGCCTGATTTTCCCGATAATCATCGGCCGAGAGCATTTCTTGCTCCCCTATCAACACCAGCTCCGCCGCTTGGGAAAGCTCTTGTTTGTGAGTAAAAATCGGCTCATAAAAGGGCTGAAAAGCAGGCTTTTCCGTCATGACAACGGAGCAAACATCATTAGCCAAGGCTACTATTTCTCTTTCACTTCGGAAATTTTGGCGCAAGTAAGCTTTTTGCCCGCCCTGTTTTAAAATTAAATCTGTAAATAATTCGTAAGCGGTGATATCGGCTCCGCGGAAACGATAAATAGATTGCTTGGGGTCCCCCACTACAAAAAGCTTGCCGGCTTGTAATTTCACTTCTTGCCAAGTTTTCGCCCCCGCCCCTTTTTGCTCCGCTAAAAACAAAAGCAGTTCTCCCTGCACGGGGTCGGTATCTTGAAATTCATCAATAAAAAAGACATCAAAAGATTCTTGCAATTGACGACGGACCCATAAATTATTTTTCAGCAAACTTCGCGTTTTAACAATCAAATCGTCAAAGCTCAAAATACCTTCCGCCATATATCGGTGCCGTACTTTTTGTACCAAACGTTCCAATAACCGGTAAACAGTCAAAACTCTTTGTTGGACGGCAGGATCGGCCGCGGCGGAAAAGCGCAGCAAAGCTTGGGCTTCTTCCGCACTTTTTTCGTCCCAATTTTTAGGAACAGAGCGCACGATAATTGTTTCTTCTTCCGACGGAAGTTTTTGTGTTTTCAACCATTCTGCCGCTTGTAAAAAACGCCTTGCGGCCTGCCTCAAAGCCAACTCCAAAGCGCGCGGTTTTTTGTTTTCCTTTACAAATTCGTAAGAAAGCTGCTCTGCCCGCGTGGCATTTTCATGGCAAACCTGTATTAGTTTTTCTCTTTGAGCAAAATAGTCATAATTTTCTATTTTACCGCTACACATTTGGGCTGCACACTCACAAAGCTCGGGCAATGTAATGTAGGGCAAAATTTCTTTCCACGTTTGAGCCCTCGGGGCTTCCGTCCCCAATTCTTCATCTAAAAAACGGTTCCATTCTTCTTCAAAAATGGCCTTGGCTCTGGGGCCTCTGTCAATATCTGCATTAGGGGGCAAGCCTGCCTCCAACGGGTAGGAGCGCAAAATTTCGGAGCAAAAAGAATGTATCGTACCGATAGAGCTGCGGTCCAGTTGTGCCAAGGCATCTTCAGCACGGGATAAAATCACTTCTTTTGTTATACCAAAATGCTCCAACAAAACTTGCAAAGTGTCTTCTTTTTCTCCGGTGCGCAAAGCCCGTAACACCGCCTGCAACTTAACAATCAAGCGGGTTTTTATTTCTGCCCCGGCTTTTTCCGTAAAAGTCAAAGCCACCATACGAGGAGCCGGTATCCCTTGGGCCAAAAGAGCAAAGCATAAACGGTCAATAAGCAATGTGGTTTTTCCGGTACCGGCCCCCGCTTCTACCACCATATTAACCCCTAATTGGGTACGCACGCCAAATCGGTCTTCCGTTAAAACACTCATTGTTTGGCCTCCTCCAACGCGTCAAACTTCTTTGCATGTCGGGCACGCAGCAAACTGCGAAAATTGTCTTTTCGGCAGATGCTCTGATACGGACAATACTGACAATGCTCAGAAGGGTTAAAAAAGAAACAACCTGACGTAATAAAACCCATCAACAAAGTAAAAAAATCTGCCGCTTTGGCCGATACCATTTCAAAATCAGTCTGAGATAATTCTTGACGGGCGTACCCTTTATTAATTCCTAGCAAAGCCGCCCCGTCAGCCTCCAAACCGACGGTTTGAGGCTGCTGATTTACCAAAAGCAAATAAATAAAAGGCTGCAAGATAAGATGCCTAAACATATTTTCCGCCAATCCTTTCTTACTTGAAAGACTAGATTTATAATCTAACACGCGAAACCTTTTATTTTTTGGATCAACATCAATACGGTCCACAATTCCTTTTAACTTTATGCATAAATACTCGGAAAGCACATATTCTTTTTCAAATAAAGTTTCAAAAATTTGAGGGACAAACCCTTCCAAACATTCGGCATCTTTGACTACAAAATCAACTAATTTTGCATCTATATCTTGTAAAAGCAACTCCCAAATGACCGGATAAATTCCAAAATATTTATAGCTACCGTTATTATAATGAGAGTCAAGACTTTGATGCAAACGATCTTGCAAAGCACTGCCAAACAACTCTCCCGTCAGGCCCTCTTGATATAACCGTTTATAATACTCCATAAGAATCTCATGATAAATGGTGCCACGCAAATTGGGAGCTAACTCAAAACGGCTAAACACCTCATCTTTCTCTCTCAGTCCCAATCCCTTGGCAAAAAAGTATTTCATGGGGCAAAGCGCCAAATCTTTCAAAGCCGAAGGAGAAAAGCCGACTTCATTTTGTGTATCAAAAATAGCCTCTCCGCTTTGCACCATGCCGTCATAAGGATTCAGGCCGGCTCTGGAAGCAATTTGTCGGGCCGCAGCTAAAGAATCTTTTACTTGTTCAGACAAAATACCGGCTTTTTCATATTCTTCAATATCCGCTCCTTGAGCCGCCAAAAGCCAAGAGGTTTCTTTTTCCGTCAGATAAGCCGCAGGCAGGGTTTTTAATCGTTCTATTTTCCGTCCGCTGACAAAACAAATCTCTTTTCCGTCTAACGCTATGCCAACCGTCCGTGCCACTTCTGCCAAATAGCCGGACACTATACAGGGCTTCCCCTCCGAATCGGCGCGCAAAAAAGATAAATAAATTTTTTCGCCGGCAGCCTCCAGTGCGCAGAAGAAAAGCAGCTTTTCTTCATCAAAACGTTCCATTTTCTGATTGATCCAGTACCCCAGATGATCACGCAAAATGCGACGGTAAAAATCTTTGAGCATGGGGTCTTCACGCACCACTTGGGGAAAGTTTTTTTCATTTAACCCTAATACAAACAATACTTTAAAGCCTAGCCCGCGCAACCCCATGACATCCACCGCCGTTACCCCTGCGCCGCTTTGCACCACTTCATGTACAGAAAGTTGGGCAAACATCTGCATCAACTCATCTAAAAATTCCCCATGGCGCGTTTGGGCAGAGACCGTTGAAAAACGAAGCAAACTGCTTAGTCCTTGTTCCCACTCTTTCCAAGCCGATTGTTCCTCGGCCCTAAAAGAAGAAAAATCTATATTTTTTTCCAAAAAGCAACTAACAGATTGACATAAATTTTGCCACGAAGAAGGTTTTTCCAAAAGGCTCAAAGATTCTCGGGTCTCTTCCAGCCACTTTAAAAAAGCGGGGTCATAATGAGGCAAAGACGGGCGAAGCAAATCAGTCCATTGGGCAAAATCTCGCTGAGCTTGGCACTCAGTTATTAAATAACGCCATTTATTTTTTTGTTTAAAATAGGGCGATTGTACCACTGCCAGCACTTCTTCACGGGGGAACCCCTTGCGTAACAACCCCAGCAAATTATGCAAAAATACACCCAAAGAAGTGGACGAAAGAAAATTACTAAAAGAAGCGTTTAATGCAATAAAATTTTGTTCAAAAACAGCAGGAAGCAAATTTTTATAAGGCTCCATGGTGCGCGCCGTTACCGCCATATCTTCATAAGCAATTCCCTGTTCTTCGTGCAGACGCAGTATTTCTTTGGCCACAAAAAACAGCTCTGCCTCCACATCAGCTGCAGAAACAATTTTAAGTCCCTGGGGTATTTCGGCGGTAGATTCTTTGCCGGAAAACAAATCTTCTGCCGCCTCTTTAGCCGCCAACTTCAGCCAATCTTGCTCTAAAGGATACACTTCTTGCGCCGTCCCCAAAATATTGCTTTCAAAAAATTTCTTTCCAAAAGAAAATGCCGGGTGCTGCATATATGCCCAAAACACGGAAAGCGGATAATTCCGCCGCAAAGTATGAAAAAGCTCCAACTGTCTGCCCGTAAATTCATAAAACCCATATACCAAAATCTGCTTAAAACCGTGCAGATAGGCGGAGTTTTCTGCCAAACGAATTACCTCATCAAAATAAGCAGCGTAACTGCGGTATTGGGGTATTTGCTCCATCTGCTCCAAATAAGCCCTATACACTTCAATCAGCCATTTTAAATGGGCCTGTTCGTCCTCCATAGAAAACTCAGGCAACGTGATCCAATGCTCATGTAAAATTTCCGGATCTACCATAGCATCCGCCAAATCACGCAAAGAAGCTTTTAATGCTCCGATTACCCCCGTATTGGCAGGGTATCGGTTTAGTTCCGGTCGCAGAAGTAAATTTTTCAGTAAATAATCGTGGAAACAGTCATTAGGCAAAAGAGGTTTACGCCACACCCCAGATTGTTTATCCAATTCCCCCATCAACTGCCCCAACGTCTTAAAGGTAATATTGCCGATAATCGGCCGATGTTTCAGAAGCAAACGTTGCAAATGGGCGGCTACGCGCTCGGACGGACACAAAACAAGCAGTCCTTGTTCGGGGCCTGTTTGCAGACTAAGGACATATTCTATAAATTTCTGCTCCAACGCACGGAGCGGCGCATAAAACAGCTTCATAAAATGCTATATTAATTAAGAAGTTTTATACATTATTACATTTTTGCCCCTTGTAGCGCGCAAGAAAATTTATGAATACAAAAAGGCTTATTTTAATCAGGCACGGCAAAGCCGCTCCTTACGCGGAAACAGATTTTTCCAGACCGCTCTTACCCAGCGGACGAGAGAAAGTTCTTTCCTCAGCACAAATGTTACTAAAACAAAATATAAAGCCAAATTTATTTTTAGCCAGCCCTTTATTACGCGCACAACAAACGGCAGAGATTATTGCTCAAACGTTACAAATCTCTTTCCAAACAGAAGAAGATTTGGACGGTCGTTTAAGCGCTCAAGGACTTTTAAATTTAGCCAAACAACATTTGCAACAGAAAGACTGTTTGCTTTTGGTAGGACACAACCCCAATATGAGCGTTTTAGCCAGTCTTTTATGCCAAGAATATATATCTTTTGAAGCAGGGCAGTGCATGATTTTTGACGTAACAGATTTTGAAAAACCCAAACTGTTGGCAGGAGCATAAATGAGTATTTTTGATGCGGTTTTATTAGGACTTTTACAAGCACTGGGAGAGTTCCTCCCCATTTCCAGTTCCGCACATTTGGTATTGTTGCCATTTTTCCGCGGACAAGCCTATCAAGGAGTTTCTTTTGATGTGCTGCTTCATTTGGCTACCTTGCTAGCTGTATTGCTCTATTTTTATAAAGACTGGCTGCAGCTGATTAAAAACGGTTTAACAAGGCCTTTTTCCGAACAAGGGAAAACCTTATGGTTTTTGGCGTTGGCCACGCTTCCGGCGGCTATAGCGGGGGTATTGTTTGAAAAACAGGTGGAAACCGTTTTCCGCTCGCCTGTGGCCATTGCTTGCTGTTTGATGATTTTTGCCGTTTTTTTATGGTGGGCCGACCGCAAAGCGGGTACAGAAAACAATCCGCCTCTTTCTGCCAAAAATTTATTTATCATCGGATGTGCGCAAGCTTTGGCCTTAATGCCGGGGGTATCGCGCAGCGGTATTACAATTACGGCCGCTTTGCTCTTGGGCTTTTCCCGCGGTCAAAGCGCGCGTATCTCCTTTTTGCTTTCCGCTCCAGTCATTGGCGGGGCTGCCTTGTTGGAGCTGAGCCATTTATCTCTCTCCGATATATCTGCTCCCCTTGTTTGGGGGTTTATCAGTGCTTTCTTAGGGGCGTTGCTCGTTATCAGCGGACTTATGAAATATATTCAAAAACATAACTTTAATGTTTTTGTGATCTATAGATTATTGCTCGGTGCGTTTATCTTAATTTGGTTCTTCCGGTAAAAGGAGTTTAATATGAGCTATTTATTAGCCTTTTGTTTAGCTTTGTGTTGGGGAACGGCTTTTTTAGCCACAAAAAATATAGTAGATGTCTTGCCCCCTTATTGGTGTACCTTTTTCCGCGTACTGACAGGACTTCTGTTTTTTGTCGTGTTATATGGTCTGCAACGCAAAGATTTGCGCATCTCTCCTAAACAATTGTGGCGCCCTTGGCTTATCGGTTTTATGCTTATTTTGCTTCCTTTTGCTGCTCTTTCTTGGGGACAACGCTTTGTGGCTCCTACCATAGGTGGCATTTTTAACGGCACCACCCCCATTTGGTCTTTTATTGCAGGAGCTATTATCTTAAAAGGAGTGGACCGCTTTACTTGGCGCAGAGCTTTTGGCGTATTGTTTGGTTTAGGGGGCATTTTATGCATTGCTTGGCCCTCTTTGGTAATAAAAACAGATTTGGCTTTTTTATATGGTTGCGCGGGGTTACTAGTAATGTCTTGGTCTTACGGTTTTGGAAACGTAATTACCAAAAAAATTATGGTAGATAATCACAGTACCTCATTGGAAGCCAACACCTTTCATCAATACTTATTTGCCTCTATCGTTCTTTTCGTATTGGCTTTCACATTGGAAACGCCGCCTGCTTTGGTCGATTTCTCGGTCAAAGTGGTTGTCTCTATTCTTTTTGCAGGGGTTTTCTCTTCAGCTATTGCCTTTTTGCTGATGATTGCTCTTATTAAACGCTGGGGAGCCACCCGTATGGCTTCCGTTACTTATTTTTCACCCGTGATAGCCATGGCCGGAGATTTTATTTTCTTGCACCGCATTCCTAATGGAAACGAAATTCTCGGGCTGTGTTTTATTTTCATCAGTTTATTCTTAATTCAAAAACCCATTAAATCCTAAAAAAGCCCCCGTTTTGGGGGCTTGGCAATTAAGCGGGGCTATTGCCGCTAAAATCAGGTTTATCCGGTTCCGGATCCGGACAGGACGATTTTTCACAACGGTTTCTGAAAGCACAATGTTGACAATAGGTTAAATCTGGCTCAAACAAGCCGGCCTCTATTTTTTCGCCCACTTCAATAAATTTGGCCAAAATAGCTTTTTCGTCAAAATCTTCAAACGGAGTACTGACTTTTTTGTCAAAAGCGGTAAAATAAAAAGTGGCTTTCCCTTTCTTTAAATTCCATGCTCGTTGTGCGCCAATAGCATAAATACCCAGTTGTAAGGAATCGGTGATTTTGGCATCAAAATCAATATCATCACCCGTCTTATAGTCAATTACTTCCCACGTACCGTCGGGATGTTTATCCGTGCGGTCTATTTTTCCGCGCAAAGTCCACTTGCCTTCTTGAAAAATAAACTCTCTTTCCGTGCTGTCTACCGTGGTTTCTCTCTGGTACTCGTGTTCGGCATATCGCTCCAGCATTTTTTGACCTTTGAGGTAATATTCCATTTGCTCGCCGGCACTTTTATAACCGGCTCCCAACCAACAATCATCATAATAAGATAAAATTTCCGAAGGATCGTTGCTGTTTCGGTGATATTCTTCCAGCGCACGGTGAATAGATACTCCCAAGGAAGATGCCGGCACCAACCCCTCTTTCCTTCCGTCCATGTATTTGTATTTATACAAAAGGGGGCATTCCAGATAGGTTTTGATTTTGGAATAGTTCAACTCGTGTACATCGCTATACATACTTAAGCCGCCTTATAGCGTAAAAAATGTACCAAGGTATCGCCGTATTTTTCCACACGGTAGAGCTCCAGTTCTTCCGGAACGGCAAACTCTTCCGTCTTATGGGTTTGCAGTGCGATAACTCCCTTGGGTGCCAACAGTTTGGCCGCGGCTACATTTTTCAAAGCCGGCTCTGAAAAAGCTAACATTTTGTTGTTTTGGTCGCGATACGGAGGCCCCATAAAAATAATATCGTAGCCTTCATTATCACTGTAAGAAAGCAAATAATCAAGCGGCTTTAAAATATCACCGCGAATCACACGGGCGCGATCTTCAAAACCCAAATGTTTCAAATTACGATGAATATTTTTGATACAAGCGGGCTCCCTATCTACGCTGACTACGCGAGCCGCACCGCGGGACAAAGCCTCCATGGACACATTGCCTGTACCGGCAAACAAATCTAGCCACATGGCCCCCATAATACGGGGGCGCAAAATATCAAATACAGACTGTTTTATTCTGTCTGAAATAGGTTTTACCGGCAAATTTTTGGATACGGAAAAAATTCTCCGTCCTCTGGCTGTTCCTGCAATAATACGCATAAAACTCCTTTATAATTGAGCAATGCCTTCCTTAATGGCATAGCGCACCAACTCGGCTTGTTTATGAATGCCCAGTTTTTTCATAATATTGTTGCGGTGCACGTGAATAGTGTTTAAAGATAAATTAAACGTCTTGGCAATTTGCTTACTGCTATACCCTTCGGCAATCAGCTGCAATACTTCTTTTTCTTTAGGGGTCAAACCCGTTACATCGCGTTTGCGAGAAGAAGTCTTACCTAAAAATCCTTGCACGATATATTTGGATACTTTGCTGCATAAATAAAAACGTCCACCGGCCACTTCTCTAATGGCATCTACAATTTCATCAGCCGTGGAAACTTTAACAATAAAACCCTTGGCACCGGCTTTTAAGGCTTTTTCCACAGAAACTCTGTCATCATACATACTCAGCATGACCACTTTGGCTTCCGGATTATTCTTTACCAAGCGTTGCACCGATTCAATACCGTTTAAAATAGGCATGGAAATATCTACCACGTACACATCTGCTTCGTTTTTGCTGGCCCATTCTACCAAGTCTTTTCCGTTGGCAATTTCAGCCACTACTTCCATGTCTTTTCCTTTTCTCTCCAATACGGCTCTTACGCCGTCACGAACGATGGCATGGTCATCAGCTAATACCACTTTTATCATAGTCTTTCACCCCATAAACGATTTTCGGGCATTTGACCTCTATCGTCGTTCCTTTGCCCAATTCGCTTTTTATCGTAAATTTTCCTCCCAAATAAGCCACACTGTCTTTCATGGACAACAGCCCAATATGTTTGATAGAGCGCTGTTTGGAAAGTTTAAATCCTTTCCCATTATCGCTTATTTTGAGGATTATATCTTTTACTCCACGTCTAAGACTTACATCTATTTTCGTGGCGCCGGAATGTTTGACAATATTATTCAAACTTTCCTGCGCTACGCGGTACAACACGATTTTCACTTCATCTGAAGTAGGCACATCGTCTGCCGTTTGCAACTTAAAAGAGTGTTTGATCCCTTTATAATGGGTAACATTAGCCAAAAGCTCACGTACTGCATCGGCTAAGCCAATCGTTTCCAAGTTGGGCGGCCGCAAGCTGACCACAATGTTTTTCACGCGTTCTATACAATCTTTAATTTGTTGATCCAAAGCGGCAATATCTTTAAGGGCTTGTGCTTGATCTTGGCTCTCTACGCTTTGTTTAACCATACTGAGTAAAGAGGTTAAAATAACCGCCGCAGATCCGATTTCATCATGCAAAGCAGAAGAAATATTACGTTTTTCCTCTTCGCGTGCGGCCAACAAAAGCTGAGAAAATGTCCGCCCCCCCACTTCTCTTAACAAGCGAGTTCGCGCATGATTGTACGCCCAAGAAGTAATATTTTTTACCAATCCCAGCAAGCTGCCCACTTTTCCTTGTCCGTCTCTCAGCGGAATGAGGGTTGATTGGAAAAAACACGTATTTTCCCCTTCGCTTATACTCCATTCATAATACAATGTTTCTCCCAAAGCGGCTTTTTCATGCGCTTGCTGATGCACCGGTTGAGAAGGGTCAAATTTTACTTCGGCATGAACTCCTGCAGGACTGCCAAACATAAAGACATGCTTGTTTTTTAAATCGGCGATATAAACCAAGTCATACCCCTCCACTCCGTTCTGTTTTACATAATCGGCAGTGGAAGAAGATGCAAAAGCCGCTGTTTCCGCACACTGGGCCGGACAAACATAAGTACAGCTTTTTGTTTTTTTCTTTAACTCAGCCATATCACTCTCTCCTACAGAAATGTGATAATTAAATTTTACTATTTTTTAAATCATTTGCCACAAAATCATTTTTTTACCGTTTTTCTCTTGAGAAAATAGGTTTATATTCTATCCTTACAGCCCTTTACGTTCCAGATTCCTCTTCTTCTCAAATATAGCAGACCTCATAAAAACAACAAACACATAAAAAGGGTTATTTTTCTTTTTTCATTTTTAAGCGCACAACAACGCGCCGCTAAGGCAAGTTTGCTATAATTATAGAATGAAGCGCATCGTTAAATTTTTAACTTCCAAATTCTTTCTTTTCTGCTTACTGGCAGGCCTTTTTGTGGCGATCATTGGCGGAGCTGTTTTTATGCGCTATATTTTCTCCGGTATTCCGCCCGTGTATGAAATGGAAGAATATACGCCTTCCTTAACCAGCAAAGTTTTTGACCGAAACGGCAAACTTATTCATGAATTTTCCATTGAAAAAAGAAGCATGGTCCCTCTGGAAGAAATTCCCGTAGATTTGCAAAACGGCGTAGTAGCCATGGAAGACCGCGATTTCTTTAAGCATGCTGGTTTTTCCGTTCGCGGCATTATGCGCGCGCTTTTCCACGATATTATGACCGGCCGTGCCAAACAGGGCGGATCTACGCTTACGCAGCAGCTTTCGCGCGGTGTATTTTTAACCCAACAGAAAAAAATTATTCGTAAAATTCGTGAAATTGTACTGGCTGTGCAGATTGAACATCGCTTCAGTAAACCGGAAATTTTGCAACTTTACCTAAACGAAATTTATTTAGGTAGTGGGGCCTACGGTGTCAAAGCCGCCGCCAAACGTTACTTTGACAAAGAGCTTGACCAACTGACCACCGGAGAGGCGGCCATGTTGGTGGGTCTTATTCCCTCCCCCGGAAACTACAACCCTTTTGCTAATCCCGAACGTGCTAAAGCGCGTAGAAATCTTGTACTTCAAGTAATGCATGAGCAAGGATATATTACCGCTGAAGACTTGGAAAAAGCCAAAGCCGAACTTCTGCCGGAAAAAGCACCCGCTACCCAAGGAGACAAACCCGGTTTGTATTTTATTGAGCATATCCGCCGAATTTTAGAACCTAAATACGGCACAGAAACTTTATGGAAGGGCGGGTTAAATATTTACACCACTATTGATATAGACCAACAAGCCGTAGCCGAAGAAATCATGAATAGAAAGCTCTTGGAATTTGATGCCGTTATCGCCAAAGGATTGGGCATAGAAATAGACCCCAATGATCCGGAAGCCGACCCTCGCCTGATTAATCAAGAAGACGTAAACCCCGAAGAAGTGCAAGAACGTTTGGAATATCCGCGCCTGCAAGGGGCTTTTATGGCGCGTGATGTCAAAACGGGTGCCGTGCGCGTGATGGTAGGCGGAAGAAGCTTTAGCGAAAGTAAATTTAACCGTGCCACCCAAGCGCGTCGCCAGCCGGGGTCTTCTTTCAAACCCTATGTTTGGATGGCCGCTTTGCAACAAGGTTATACCCCTGCCACTTTGGTAAAAGATTTACCTACCATGTTCTATTTTGACGGAAGAAACTGGCATACATTTGATGAAAATGCAGACTTATACTCTTTAGATTTAGCCGCTCAATCTTTCATCGCCAGCAAGGCTTTTAACGTATGGGTTCCCCAAAATTATGGCGGCAAAAATGACGGATGGATCACTTTACGAAGAGCCTTGGAAAAGTCTAAAAATATTGTGGCCGTGAACTTAATTGATGCTATCGGAGCGCGCAAAGTGATTGACGTGGCGCGCAAAGCAGGCCTTACCGCTTCTTTGCCGGCAGTACCGGCTTTGGGCTTAGGCGTATCGGTCATCAATATGGACGAACATTTAGCCGCACTGACTACCTTTGCCAACGGCGGTATCCATACAGACAACTACTACATTGAAAAAGTGGAAGATCACAACGGCCGTCTGTTAGAAGAACATATCAGTGAAGAAAGAGCCGCCTTCTCTCCGCAAGATTCTTACCTGCTTATCAATATGATGAAAGGCGTGGTGGACCGCGGCAGCGGGGCTTCTGTCAAGGTACTCAAACGTCCCGTGGCGGGTAAAACGGGTACTACCCAAAGCCACCGCGATATGTGGTTTGTAGGCATGACACCTTATACTTCTGCGGCGGCTTGGATGGGTTATGATGATGACACCTCCCAAGAAAAATACCATTGGACCGGCAGCACCACTGCGCGTTGGTGGGCAGAAATTATGGCAGAAATTTTAAAAGATGAGCCGGCAGACGATTTTACCGTACCGGAAGGAATTTCTTTCTCTTACGTCAATCCCAACACGGGCCGTTTGGCCACCCCCACCGACCCCAATAAATTTTTGGAAGCTTTCAAAAAAGGCACCGCCCCGACCAGTTTCTAATCATCAGAAAGCCCGCCGAAAGACGGGCTTTTTTTCTACAATATACATATGATGGCAAATAAAAAAAATTCTCCTATTTTTTACTACGGTCTAGCCAATACGTCCGCTGCGGGGTATTTTGTTTGCAAGCAATTTTTAAATAGAGAAAACAACGTTGTATATCTGACAGCAAACTCCAGCGATTCGTTGGAAGCCTCTATTCAATATTTCGCCCCGAAAAACACCGCTTTACTCTCTTTTCCGGAACAAAAAATAGGGCAAATGGCTGTGCTTCACCATTTGCTAACGGCTCAACAGCCTTATGTTTTAATCGCTCAATATAACGACTGGCAAACCCCGTTGCCCGCCCCTGCTGATTTCAAAGCCAATACTTTCACCATTCACCGTGGGGAGACCTTGCGCAGGGCAGATTTGCTTGATATTTTACAACACCGCGGATATAGCCGAGAAGATTATACAGAAGTTTGCGGCCAATATGCCGTGCGCGGCAGTGTATTAGATTTGTTCGTATCGGGAGAAAAGTTCCCTTTTCGCTTGTATTTTGCCGGAAATCGGGTGGAAAGTATTTGCACCTTTGATATAGACAGCCAAACCACTCAAGAACATATAGACACTGTCTCTATTTTGCCGCTTGTTTTTCAGCACACTCCTGCCACCTTAAAAGATTATGTAGAAAATGCACAATATGTTTTTGACCAGCCTTCCGCAGATTTTGACTTTGCCTCTTATGAGAAAGCCGTCGTTTTTTCTACATTTCCCATAGCTCAAGGGACCGACTGCTGCTTAAAAGCCAATATTGAATTTAAGGCTAATTTTCCTCTTTTAGACCGTGAAGTTTCAACACTTATACGACAGGGACTTTCCGTAACCGTTAGTTGTTTAAACCGCGGAGAGCTGGACCGCTTGGCAGAAATTATGCAAGACTATGAACACCTAAAAAATCTGCCGCTTACGATTGCACCGTTGATGCAAGGCTTTTACAGCCCAAAAGAAAAATTTGCTTTTATTACCTCTGCAGATATTTTAAACCGGCGTTATCGTCCCATTTCAGCTCTCAAAAATTTCACACTTGAAAATGCGCAAAAAGTACGCTTCAAAGAGTTGCGCGCCGGAGATTATGTCGTGCATCAACATCACGGTATCGGCAAATATTTAGGGCTTGAAATCATGGATAAAGAAGAAAACCCGACCGATTGCCTAATCATAGAATATCGCCGCGGCAGCAAACTGTATGTCCCCATGTACGATTTTAAGCGTGTACAAAAATATATCGGTGCAGGCGGAAAAGCGCCCTCTTTGTCTGCTTTGGGCGGGGCAGCGTGGAAAGACGTTAAAAAACGCGTCAAAGAAGAGGCACAAAAAACTGCCAAAGAAATTTTAAAATTAGAGGCCCAACGTCAAGCCGCCGGTACAGAAGCATTAGTCGGAGACAGACGCATTGAAGAAGAATTTGCCTCCTCTTTCCCTTTTATACAAACAGCCGGACAAACCCAAGCCATAGAAGATGTACTTAAAGACATGAGCCGCGCCCGCTCCATGGACCGCGTACTGGTGGGAGATGTGGGCTTTGGAAAAACCGAAGTAGCTATGCGCGCAGCGTTGCATGCAGTCATGAGCGGAAAACAAGTGATGATGATTGCGCCCACTACCATTTTGGCCGATCAACATTGCAAAACATTTCGCAAACGCATGGCAGGCTTTCCCGTTAATATAGAAATGCTTTGCCGCTTCCAAACCAAGAAAGCGCAAAAAGAAATTATCCAGCAGCTTAAAGACGGTGTTTGCGATATTATTATCGGTACCCATCGCCTGCTGTCTAAAGATATTTCCTTTCAAGATTTGGGGTTGGTCATTATTGATGAAGAACACCGCTTTGGAGTAAAACAAAAAGAAAAAATCAAAGCCAAAAGCGCCGGCGTACACACCTTAATGCTCAGTGCCACCCCCATTCCGCGTACTTTAAATCAGTCCCTTTCTTCTTTGCGCGACATTTCTTTAATAGACACTCCCCCGCGTGGGCGCACACCCATCAAAACGGTAGTTTGCCCTTGGAACAATGAAGTGGCCGCCTCTGCCATTAGCCAAGAGTTGGCCCGCGGAGGACAAATTTATTATGTATATAACAGTGTGCAAAGCATGCAGTCGCGTTACTTGTTTTTACAGCAATTAGTACCTGAAGCCAAAATCTGTATGGCTCATGGGCAAATGAAAGAAGCCGAATTGGAACAAACTTTATGGGACTTTCACAATGGAAAATACGATATTTTACTGGCTTCTACCATTATAGAATCGGGTCTGGATATTACCAATGCCAATACGCTGATTGTAGAAAATGCCCAAAATTTTGGTCTTGCTCAGCTTTATCAACTGCGCGGCAGAATCGGACGCGGAGATCAAAAAGCGTATTGCTACCTCTTTCATCCGGATTGGCTCTTTCAAGAAAAAGCCCCTCAAGAAGAAGATACTTACGCGCAGCTTTTGGCTATGCCCTTCAAACCCGCCAAAGAAAAAGATCCTACCGAAGAAGCTAAAAAACGCTTATCTGCCCTAATGGAATTTAGCGATTTGGGCAGTGGCTTTAAGCTGGCCTTACGTGATATGGAAATACGCGGTGCAGGGGAACTCTTGGGCGTTAAGCAACACGGATACGTAAACGAAGTGGGGCTTAGTTTGTATTGTGATTTGGTGGCAGCAGAAGTAAAAAAACTCAAAGGAGAAAAAGTAGAGAAAACCATTCGCGCCACGGTCAACTTACCTTTGCCCGCTTATATTTCGCCCGATTACTTACCTGACGACAGCCAACGCCTGAAATATTACAAAGAACTCATGTCTGCCGACGAAGAACGTGCCACTCAAATTTTGCAAAAATTGGCCGACTTTGCTGGTCCCATACCACAAGAACTTAAAAATTTAAATCTCATTTTACAATTATCTCGCCGCGCAGGCCTCTTGAAAATTTATCATGTGGAATATTCTTATCAAGGGCTTGATTTTCTTTTCACGAGCAACTTTCAAATGCCGCCCACTCTTCCGTCTGATCTGCTTCAAAAGTATGGATCTCGGGTACAGTTTATCAAGTCCCGCCATGGAGACGGCATTCGTTTCTCCGTAGAGAAACAAGAAGAAGCCGTGGCGCAAACGCAACAAATAATTACATTTTTTGAGCATTTAATAAAACCGCAAAATGCTATAGTATAAATATGAAGAAATTTTTATTACTGATTTTAGCTTTATCCTTTTTGACGGCTTGTGAGAAAAAACAAGCCTTAGACATAGAAGCCGATTTAGAAGCCGCCCCCACCAAAGATATCATTGTGGCTGAGGTCGGCCCTGTACAAATTTCCCAACGTCAGTTAGAAGAGCGTTTATCCCTGCTTGCGCAAGAAGATCAAGAGTTTGCTCAAACCCCCGTCGGAAGAAAAAACTTTCTGCATCTTTTAGCCAGAGAACAATTGATTGCTTTGGACGCCAAAGAAGAAAACTTGGACAAACAAGATTTTTACCTTACGGCTTTAGAAGACAAACGAGAACAACTCAAAGAAATTTACCTCAGTTTTTCCTCAGATCTTTTAAACCGCATGTGGGAAGAACACATGCGCGAGAAAGGCATCATTGCCGTCACTGACGAGGAAATTGCCCAATATTACGACAAATACCCCTATGAAATGACCATTAAACAACTCATCATTGCCGATGCTGAAACAGCTGATGCGGTATGGAGAGAACTTAAACGCTCCAAAAGCCGTTGGAAAGAATTGGAGCGCCAATATTCCAAAGCACCCGAAGAAAGCAAAGGAAAAGAAATCTCTTTTATGCCGGGGGAATTTATACCGGAGCTAGAAGTTATCGCCGCCAACTCTTCCATCGGATCGGTACAAGGATTTGTGAAAACGGCACAAGGATTTCATATAATAATGAAAACGAAGGAGCGCCGTCTGAAAATGACAGAGGCGGCCCCTCGTATCCGCACTATTTTGGAAAATCAAAAAATAGATGCGGCTTTACATGCTTTGCAAAACAAATACAAGGTGGTTATTTATGAACAAGATGAATAAATTTCTTTTGCCCGTACTTGGGGTATTCTTGGCTACGGGCTTACAAGCCAAAGTGATGGACGCTTCTGTGGCTACCGTCAACGGACGGCCGGTGTTATCTTCTGAATTTGACACCTATTATGATGGGGTAATAGAGCAATATCAGGCGGCTGCTCCGCAAATTTTAGAGCAACCATATGCCAAAGATATGCTGGGAAAAGAAGTGCTCAGAGAGCTTATCTCCAAAGAACTTTTGTATCAAGCCGCCGAAGAAGCCAAAATCCAAGTCAAAGATTCTGAAGTGGACAGCGGCCTTGCGGAAATCAAAGCGCGCTTTGCCATAGATGATACCGGCAAGCAAGACCCTAAAGGTGCCGAAAAACGATTTAACGAAGCTTTGAAAAAACAGCACATGACTTTAAAGTCTTATAAAAATAAAATCAAAAAAGACATTTCTGTCAAAAAACTCTTGGAAGCTCAAGTGCAAGCATCTGTCAAACCGGTAGAAGAGGCCGATGTAAAAGCTTTGTATGCTAACGTAGAAGCTGCTCTTAAAAATAAAACCAAAGCTTTGAAAAAATTGGAAAAAGAGGACCCCGCCAAATTGCGCGAAGCGCAACTGATTGCGGCTAAACTGAAACAACTCACCGCAGAACAGGTGCGTGTGGGCCACATTTATTTGGCTGTTACCAAAGATATGCCCGCCGAAGAAGCCAAGAAAAAAGAAGAATTGGCAAAACAAATTAAAAAAGAATTAGACGGTGGTATGGATTTCTCCGCGGCCGTCAAAAAATATACCGAAGACAAAACTGCTTTAGCCAGCGGCGGAGATATGATTTTGATCAAAGGCATTGCTCCTAAAGAAGTAGATAATGCTGCCTTTACCTTAGCTGTAGGCAAGGTTAGCGCTCCTATTAAAACGGAAGTCGGTTGGCACATTATCAAAGTAAAAGAAAAACGGGCCGAAAAAGAAATCGGCTATGAAGACATCGCCCAAGATTTAGCCCAATACGTAGCCCAAAACAAAATTCAAACTGCGATGATGGAGTACGTAAACGGTTTGGCCGATAAAGCCGATATCAAAGTAACCAAAACTTTTGAAGTAGATAAGGTAATTGAGGCTGAAGCCGCCAAGCGCGCCGCTGAAGAAGCCAAAAAAGAAGGCGAAAAATCAGCAAAAGAAGAAAAAACAGATAAAAAAGAAGTAAAACAAGAAGAAAAGAAATAATTTATACATAAAAAGGCGGCTGCAAAAGCGGCCGCCTTTGTAAAATATGAAAAACCACAAACCCATTCTTTTTATTACGGCAGGAGATCCGCTAGGTATCGGACCGGAAGTAACGGTCAAGGCCCTGCAGGATAAGCGCGTTCAAAAAGCTTGCACCCCCATTGTGATAGGGGAGCCTAATACCTTAAAAAAAGCAGGGTTAACTTCTGACTTAGCGTCTTTGCTTGCGGTGGAATCTACCGCCGATAAACCTACGACTATCGGGCCGAGTAAATGGGGTGGAGAAATCTCTTTTAAAGCATTAAAACTGGCTTGCAAACTGGCAGAGAGGTATCAGACCTCCGTGGTAACGGCTCCCGTTTCCAAACAGAGTTGGGGCAAAGCAGGGATAGATTTTACGGGACATACCGAATTTTTGCGTGAGTATTATGGCAAAACGGCTCTTATGATGTTTGTCAGTGCAGATTTACACTGTGCACTAACCACAGAGCATTTTTCCATTAAAGATGTTCCCAATATTTTAACTAAAAATCGTATTGTGCAAGCCGGCAAAGATTTTGCCGATGCTTTGAAAAAATTAGGCATCAAAAATCCGCACATTGCCGTAAGCGCATTAAACCCGCATAACGGTGATGACGGGCGCTTTGGCAGAGAAGAAAAAGAAGTAATTTTACCCGCTATTAAAGCTTTACAAAAAGCAAAGATTCATGTCCAAGGGCCCTATCCCACCGATTCTTTGTGGGACAAACACATTAAAGGCCATTTTGACGGTATTTTGTGCATGTATCACGATCAGGCTTTGCTCGGGCTAAAATTGGCCGCTAAAAAACCGGTGGTTCACATCACCGCAGGCCTAGACTTTTTGCGCACTTCCCCCACCCATGGTACCGCCTTTGACATCGCCGGCAAAAACCAAGCCAACCCCGCCAGCATGATAGAGGCTATTTTATTTGCCGCTAAAACAAAATAATCTGCCTCAAACTTCTGCTTTTTCGCTCCTAATTTGGTAAAATATAATATATGCAAATTCTTCGTTTTGACGTGCTAGATTCCACCAATGCTTACGCAAAACGCAATTGTTCTTTGTTAGCCGACCAAACCGTCATTATCGCGCGGCAACAAACTGCCGGACGCGGACGTTTAGACCGAAAGTGGATTTCCCAAGAAGGCGGACTGTATTTTTCGCTCTTACTCAAGCCTCAAAAAACCGACTTTTTGCCCAACCTCACACAGCTGATGGCCTTATGCGTGTGCGAGTCTTTGCGTGGGTTGGGGGCCGAAAGTCATTTAAAATGGCCCAATGACGTATTAGTTAATAGCCAAAAAATTTGCGGCATTTTAAGCGAGGCCCTTTTTACCAAAAACGGTTTTGTGGGGTTAGTGCTTGGAGTGGGGGTAAACATTGCCCAGCAAGATTTAGACCATGTCGGCCAACCGGCCACCTCTTTGGCGCGGCTACAAATACAAACAAACGAAGATGCTCTTTTACAAGATATTTTAAATCGTTTTTTTCAATCTTACGAAAAGCTTTTACAATACGGATTTGAAACAATACGCGGCACTTATTTACAATTCTTCCCCTATATAGGAAAGACCGTGCAAATAAAAAATGCCGCACAAGAAGTAACAGGCGCAGTACAAACGATTTCCCCCGAGGGTAAATTAGTTTTACAAACCCCCGAAGGATTTACAGAAATATCAATAGGAGATATGATGCTATGAACGCAGAAAGTCTGATTATGCAAAGCGTATCTATCACCATTATCGGGATGCTCATCGTGTTTGCCTTCCTTATCTTGACGATATGGAGTGTAAAAGCCATGAGTCTGCTGGTAAAAGTGATGGAAAAATATTTCCCGCAAGAAGTGCCGCAACAAAAAGCAGCGGCCGGTGCGGATAACGCCTTAGTGGCTATTGCCATTGCGGCGGCAAAGAGATTTCAAGGTAAATAATTAAACGAGGAAAACATATGAAAAAAGTTAATTTTATGCTCACCGCGTTCCGTGACGGCTTTCAATCTGTCTATGGTGCGCGCGTACTCACCAAAGATTTTATGCCCGCCGTGGAAGCTGCCAGACATGCCGGCATCAACCACATGGAATTTGGCGGCGGTGCGCGCTTTCAGGCTTTGTACTTCTATTGCAATGAAAACGCCTTTGATATGATGGATACGTTCCGCAAAACCGCCGGCCCCGATGCCAACTTGCAAACCTTGGCCCGCGGCGTCAACGTGGTAGGACTGGAAAGCCAATCTTCCGACGTTATCAAAGCCCATGCCCAATTGTTTAAAAAACACGGCACCACTACCATTCGTAACTTTGATGCTTTAAACGACGTTAACAACCTTATCTACTCCGGTAAATGCATTCACGAAGCCGGCCTTAAACACGAAGTCTGCGTCAGCATGATGTCCTTGGCCCCCGGCTGGGACACCACCGGTCAGATTCATAACGAAATTTTCTACGAAAAAGTATTGCGCTCCATTTTAGATGCCGGCGTGCCGTTTGATTCCGTGTGCTTTAAAGACGCTTCCGGTACTTCTACTCCGGTCACCGTCGGCCGCACGATCGCCATGGCCCGCAAACTTTTACCCGAAGGCACCAAAATCGTTTTCCACACGCACGAAACCGCCGGTAACGCTATTGCCTGCTGTTTAGCCGCTATTGAAAACGGTGCCGACTCTTTGGACCTCTCCATGCAGCCCGTTTCCGGCGGTACCTGCCAACCGGACATCTTGACCATGTGGCATGCGTTGCGCGGCAGCGAATATACCTTGGACATTGATCCCAAGAAGATTCAAGAAGCCGAAAACGTGTTCTGCGACTGTATGAAAGACTATTTCTTGCCGCCCGAGGCCACCAAAGTCAACCCGATTATTCCGTTCTCTCCCTTGCCGGGTGGTGCTTTGACCGCTAACACGCAAATGATGCGCGATAACGGCACCTTTGACAAGTTCCCCCAAGTGGTGGAAGCCATGGGCGAATGTGTGAAATTGGGCGGATTCGGTACTTCCGTAACCCCCGTTTCTCAATTCTACTTCCAACAAGCCTATGCCAACGTAATGTTTGGCCCTTGGAAAAAAATTACCGACGGTTACGGCAAAATGGTGTTAGGCTATTTTGGCAAAACTCCGGTGGAACCGGATGCCAATGTGGTCAAAATTGCCGCTGAACAATTAGGTTTAGAACCCACCACCAAAACCCCGCTTGAACTCAATGATGCCAACCCGAAAAAAGGCCTCAAAGTAGCGGAAGAAAAACTCAAAGAAGCCGGCTTGCCTGTCAACGAAGAAAATGCTTTCATCGTGGCTACCTGCGGTGATAAAGGCTTAATGTACCTCAAAGGCGAAGCCAAAGTAAACGGTGTGCGCAAAGTAGAAGCCAAAGCCGCTGCCGCTGCTAACTGCGACGCGTGCAAAGTAACCGTAGAAGGCAAAGATTACAATGTATCTTTTGAAGGTGACAATGTGGCCGTAGTCAACGGCAAACGCTACACCATCGGTGTAGGTGCTGCTGATGCTCAGGCTGCTGCCAAACCGGCCGCTGCCGGCGCCGGTGCCACGTTAGCCGCTCCCATGCCGGGTGCTGTATTACGCTTCTGCGTTAAAGACGGTGAAACCGTATCCGAAGGCCAAGAAGTCTTGGTACTGGAAGCCATGAAAATGGAAACCCCGGTCAGCGCTCCTGCTGCCGGAACGGTACACTTCCTCGTTAAACAAGGTGACCAAGTACAAACCGGTCATGCCTTGGCGGAAATCAAATAAGAGAGGCCTGCTATGGATTTGATGCAAGCATTTTCTCAAATTTGGCAAACCACCGGTCTTTACATGATTTGCTGGCAACAAGCTGTCATGATTGCCGTGTGCTGTTTCCTCTTGTGGTTGGGTATTAAAAAGCAGTTTGAACCGCTTTTGTTAATCCCTATCGCTTTTGGCGGTCTGCTCGCCAACATCCCTATGCTCGCCGGCGAAGAAATCGCCGGCCCGAACGGGTTTTTGGGCATTGTGTTTAACTTTGGTATCAACTCCGGTTTGTTCCCTCTGTTCATCTTTATGGCAGTGGGCGCGATGACGGACTTTGGTCCTTTGATTGCCAACCCGAAAATGGCCCTCTTGGGCGGTGCGGCTCAGTTTGGTATTTTTGCTACATTGATCGGTGCCGTGGCCTTGGGTTACATTTACGTAGGCGACAAACAGCTCTTTGCCTTTGGCCTTAAAGAAGCTGCCTCCATTGGTATTATCGGCGGTGCTGACGGCCCGACGTCTATTTACCTTACCACGCGCTTAGCTCCCCATTTGCTGGGTTCTATTGCCGTGGCAGCCTATTCTTACATGGCTTTGGTGCCGGTCATTCAACCGCCCATCATGAAGCTATTAACCACTCCGGAAGAACGCAAAATCCGCATGACGCAACAGCGCCCTGTTTCCAAACGTGAAAAAATTCTTTTCCCGTTGGTGATTTTGCTCCTTTGTGCTTTCTTGTTACCTTCTGCTGCTCCGTTAATCGGTGCCTTAACATTCGGTAACTTGGTCAAAGAATCTGGCGTGGCGGAAAGACTTTCCAAAACCTTGCAAAACGAGTTCTGCAATATCGTTACCATTTTGCTCGGTTTGTCCGTAGGTTCCAAATTGCAATATGACCATTTCTTGGTTACGGAAACCTTGGGTATTTTGGTGCTGGGCATCATTGCTTTCTCCGTGGCCACCGCTTCCGGTGTGCTGTTGGCTAAACTGATGAACTGCTTCAGCAAAACCAAAATCAATCCGCTTATCGGTTCTGCCGGCGTATCTGCCGTGCCGATGGCGGCCCGCGTTTCCAACAAAGTCGGTTTGGAATATGACAAAAACAACTATCTGTTGATGCACGCCATGGGCCCGAACGTGGCCGGCGTAATCGGCAGTGCCGTAGCGGCCGGTATCCTGTTGGCTTTGCTCGGTAAATAAGGTAAGTTTTAAAAACAAAAACCCCCGCTCACCGCGGGGGTTTTTTATGGAAAGAAGTTTTACTTTACTGCGTTTTTGGGGCACCACGGGGCAAGAGGACAGCCCTCACAGTTTGGCTTTCTTGCAGGGCAAATACTCCGTCCGTGCAAAATAAGCGCAATGCCAATCCATTGCCACTTATCTTTGGGAATTAACTTCATCAAATCTTTCTCAATTTTCACGGGATCGGTTTGCTTGGTAAAGCCCAAACGAAAAGACAACCGCTTTACGTGCGTATCCACCACCACGCCTTCGGGTTTATTAAAATAATCTCCCAAGAGTACATTGGCTGTCTTGCGGGCCACACCGCGCAAAGTGAGAAGTTCGGCCATACTTTGCGGCACTTCCCCTCCGTAGACTTCGCAAATACGTTTAGAGCTTTCTATTAAAGACAAGGCCTTGCTGTGATAAAACCCTGCCGAGTGAATGATTTTCTCCACCTCTTTGATATCAGCCTCCGCCAAATCCTGCGCCGTAGGATAGGCTTTAAACAAATTCGGCGTGATTTGATTGACGCGCTCATCGGTGCATTGAGCAGAAAGTATTACTGCCATTAGCAGTTCCCATGCGTTGCGATGTTTGAGCGGAATAATGACTTTGGGATAAAGCTTTTTTAGCTCTGCTAAAACAAGAGGCAAATCTGGTTTTTTAATCAACATCTTTTTCCTCCTTTTTATCTTGTAATGAAACTAATTTGGAATAAACAAACCCTATTAATAAAAAGAGCAAATTCACCAAAATAATAGTAGCACCCGATGGTATATTAAACACAAAAGATAAATACACCCCGCTCCACACACTCAGCACCGCCACTACCGCGGCCCAAATAAGCACTTGTTTAAATGTTTTCGCTACCAGCAAGGCCGTCACGGGCGGCAGAATAATCAAAGCAGAAATCAAAAATATTCCCACCACTTTAAATGCCAACACCACCGCCACGGAAGTAAATAAAATCAGGGCCATATTCAGGCGTTTTACATTAATACCGCGAGTATGGGCAAAAGCTTCGTCAAAGCTGGCCGCAATTAAATCACGATAGAAAACAAGTAAAAACAGCAGAAGTGATACCAAAAGCACCGCACATAAAAATACTTCCGTTTTTCCTACTGTCAAAATGCTGCCAAAAAGAAAACCAAACAGGTCTGCATTAAACCCGCCGGCAAACGCAGTAATCATAATTCCCAGTGCCAGTCCCGCCGCACTGACAATGCCGATAGCTGCATCCCCGTAAACTTTGATTTTATCCATCACTTTTAAAATACCCAAAGAGGATAAAACAACCACCGGAACAGACATGTATAAAGGACTGGTCTGCGTCAATAACCCCAAAGCCACCCCCGTCAAACACACATGGCTTAGGCCGTCTCCGATTAAAGAAAGTCTTTTGAGCACCAAAAACACACCTAAAACGGCACATACCACCGCCACCAAAGAGCCTGCCAACAGGCCCCGTTGCACAAAGCCGTAACTAATAAATTCACTTAGCATGCAAAGCCTCCGCCCCGTGTTGCGCACGGTGATGGGTGTGTTCGTGTTCGCAGTTGCACCCCAACGGGCAATGCCCCTGATTGTGCAAATGATCAATGGTATGTTGGGCAAAGCTGCCCAGTTTTTCGGCTACCTTTTTAGACTGGCAGAACTGCTCTTTATCTCCAAAAAAGACCAATTCTTTATCAATATACATAAACTTGGAAATGTATTTGCCGACTTCACTGGTATCGTGGGTAATAAGCAAAATAGTAACTCCATGCTTTTTATTAAGCTCTCCGAGCAAGCCGAAAAACAAATCTCGGCTATCTACGTCCAAAGCGGCAGAGGGCTCGTCCAAAATCAAAAGTTGCGGTTTGCTGACCAAGGCACGCGCCAACAAAACACGCTGTTGCTGTCCGACGGACAAATGCCCGAAAATGCGTTTGGCTAAATCAAGTGTATGCGTTTGAGAAAGAGCACGGTAAACCTGTTTTAAATTCTCAGCAGTGGCCTCTTTGTGTTTAACGTCATAACAAAGACCCATCAGCACCACTTCTTCCACCGAAATAGGAAAGCGAGTTTGAGCTACAGGGCTTTTTTGCGCCAAATAGCCCACCTTTTTCCAATCGGAAAAACGAGCGACGTCCGTGCCGAAAAGTTTTACCTTCCCTTTTCCTTTTTCAAGCCCCAAAATCAACTTTAAAAGGGTAGTTTTTCCGCCGCCGTTTGGGCCGATCACACCCACATAATCGCCTGCTTTCACATTGGCAGAAATATTTTCCAGCACCCAATTGTGAGTGTAACGAAAGGATAGATTTTTAATTTCTACTGCGCTTGACATTGTAATCCTTTTTGTAAATTGGTTAAATTTTGGCGCATGAAATCTAAATACGTTTTTTGCGCGGAAAAATCTTCTTTACTCACACCGTGTACGGTATAAAGCGGCAAAACAAATACCCCCGTTTCCAAAGAAACGGTGTTTGCCAAATCCGGCGAGAGCATTTCTTCGGTAAAGACGGCACGGACTTGATGTTTCTTAATCAGTTTAACCAAATCTGCCAGTTTGCGTACGGAATGTTCACTTTGGTGCGAAGTACCCGTCAACGCATGCAAATTTAGCCCATAATCTTGCGCCAATGCTCCAAAAGCCAAATGGCCGATATGTATCATTTCACGGCTTTGGCAATTGGCAAGCCCCAGCTTAAAAGCACTGTGCAAAACTTGAATTTCTTTTTCAAAGTTTTTAAGATTTTGGCGGTAGTAAGCTTTGTTCTGCGGGTCTTTTTCTATCAAAGCTTGCGCAATCGTCTGCGCCATGGACAAGGCACCATACGGCGTCATCCATACATGGGGGTCTTCCCCTTCCAAAAGCGGTGCGGACTCCACAGAAACGACATAAGGCAAACCTTTTAAAATATCTTGTGTCCACGGCTCCAATTCAGCGCAAACATAGACAAAAACATCACTGTGATTTACTTTGATAATATCGCCCGGAGTCGGCTCAAAATGATGTGGCTCCGTGCCTGCGGGAATCAACTGAGAAAGCTCTATTTTATCCCCGCCGATACTGCGCGCCAAATCATACGGCACATAGCCCGAAGCGACTACCTTTAATTTTTCTCCGCGCATGGGAACGACGGCTGCTTCCTCTTGTGTGCCAAACCACCAAACCCCAAAAGCCACCACCCCTGCAATCAATAAAAAAGCGTATATCCCTTTCTTCATAACTCCTCCCGAATATACGCTTATTTTATCATTTTGTATTTATTTTTAGTTGCAAAAAAAGGAGTACAAAGAAAGCTTCTTTGTACTCCTGTATCAAACGAAAAATACACTTATTTAATCAGGCCCATTTCCTTGCCGACTTTGGTAAACTTTTCAACGGCAAATTCCAAGTCCTCTTTCGTATGACCGGCCGTTACAATAGTGCGCAATCGTTCTTTGCCGCGCGGCACGGTCGGAAATACGATAGCCAAGGCAAATACTCCTTCTTCAAACAGGCGTTTGCTGAGTTCTTGGGCTTTGGCGCTATCGCCTACCATAACGGGAGTGACAGGCGTTTCACTATTTCCGGTGTCAAAGCCGGCTTTGGTCAAAGCTTCTTTGAAATAACGGGTATTATCCCACAGTTTTTTCAAGCGTTCGGGTTCATTTTCAATCACGTCCAAGCCTGCCAAACAAGTGGCAATCACAGAGGGCGGCTGAGAACTGGAGAACAAGAACGGACGAGCTGTGGAAATCATATAATCGCGCAGTTTTTGCGGGCCGGCTACATAACCGCCCACCGCAGCAAAAGCTTTAGACAAAGTACCGATTTGGATATCCACTTTCCCCTGCATTTTAAAATGTTCCACCGTTCCGTGACCATGCTCTCCGAGTACACCGGAAGCGTGTGCATCATCAATCATGGTAATAACGCCATGTTTATCGCATAGTTCCACGATATCGGGCAAATTACAAATATCTCCATCCATGCTAAACACACCGTCAGTTACCAAAAGTTTACGACGGGCATGTTTTACATCATCACTTTCTAAAATCTCTTTTAAATGGGCCATATCGCTGTGGCGATAGACTTTCTTTTTGGCTTTAGCCAAGCGGCCGCCGTCAATAATGGAGGCATGGTTTAACTCGTCAGAAATCAGCACGTCTTCGGGACTGGTCATCAAACATTGGCAGGTGGCCGTATTGGCGGTAAAACCGGATTGTGTCAGCAAAGAGGCCTCCGTTCCTTTAAAGGCGGCTAACCGTCTTTCCAACTCTTCGTGCATAGTCATTGTACCGATAATCGTGCGCACGGCCGCGGTACCAATACCGTATTTTTCCACGGCTTCAATGGCGGCTTTTTTTACTTTCGGGTGAGTGGTTAAGCTGAGGTAGTTGTTAGAGGTCAAATTGACCACTTTTTTGCCGTCAATCGTAGCTACGGGGGCTTGCTCCGACTCCAAAATATGCAGCTTAATCAAGCGGTTTTCTGCTTTTAAATTAGCAATTTCTTCATCTAAAAAATTAAACTTCTCGTTCATAGTCTCTCCTTACGGGATCATAATCACTTTACCGCATTTTCTTTCCGGATCCATCATAGCGGCAAATGCCTTTTCAAAATCTTTCATTTCAAATTCATGCGTAATTACGGGACGCGGGTCAATCTTACCGCTGCGCAACAATGCGTCCATAGTGGTCCAGCTGTCATAAATCTGACGGCCCGTCAACCCTTGCATCTGCACCCCTTTAAATACAATTAAATTGGAATAATCAATCGTAATCGGCGCACCCGGCAAACCAAATGCCACAAAGTGACCTGCCGGCTTAATGGCGTGCAAAGCCAAGTCAATACCGGCGGGGTGACCAGACATTTCAATCACCACGTCAACCCCTCTGTTTTCGCCCGAAGCTTTCAAAATTTTCTCCAAAGCACCGGATTCGCCGGGGTCAACAATCACATCTACCCCCATTTGCTCGGCCAGTTTTTTGCGAAAAGCTGAGGTTTCCGTACCGATTACTTTGGCCGCTCCGCAAGCTTTAGCTACGTTGGCGGAAAACAAACCTTGGGCGCCTAATCCCGTAATCAATACTACTTTGCCGGCAATATCGTTAGCTAGCGTAGCATATACGGCATTACCCAAAGGCTCCATAATAGAAGCAATATCTTTTAAAGAATCGTCTTTATGTTTCCAGCCGCAACGCGCGGGAATGGCAGCATACTCGGCAAATCCGCCGGGGCGGTCCAAACCGATGGTTTTATTGTTGGCGCATACGTCACGGTGGTTATTGCGGCATTGATAACAATGGCCACACCACACATGAGACTCTATAGAGATAAAATCTCCTTTTTCAAAACCGTGGGCTTCTTCGCCCACTTCTACCACTGTACCGCACAACTCATGCCCGAAAATAAATGGTATAGGGATACGTTGCGGAGCCCAGCCCGTATAATTATAAACCGGAATATCACTTCCGCAAATGGAAGTTTTATAAATTTTTACCAATAATTCGTCTTTGGCTATTTTAGGAATATCCACGTCAATATACTGCGCACCTTTGGCAGGTTGAGTTTTACACAGAGCTTTCATGATTCTCCTCCCAGTCCGCAGGAACGGACCTGATGCTTTCATTCTACATAAATTTGTACATTTTGCCACAAAATTTATGCAGTCCCTTTACACAAAAAACCCCACCAGTCAATGGTGGGGTTTGTAACTAATAACTGCTTAAATCTTTTAATGCCTGTTCCGTCTGTTTTTGTTGCAATGTTTTAGCTGCTCTTTCCCCTTGGCTCAATTCTTCTTGCAAGGTCTTTCTATCCTCTGCCGATAAAGTATTGACCCGAAGCCAAGTATCATATACTTCAAAACTTCTCTCCACTAATTCGGGAGATTGCAAAATTGCTTCAAAAGTGGCATCATCCATCTCTAACAAGAGAACCGGATTGATATCTACGCGGCGCAGAAGATCAGCATCACTGGCACGCGCTTCCGACATTCCCAAAGCTACCGCCAGCACTACCAAGGGCAAGCTTCTTTTGAAAATCAATTTTCCGGCACTGCCCAAATGTTTGGCACCGGTCAGTCCGGCACGCTTGGCAGCTGTTTGTCCGGCTTTGGCACGGACGGGATTTACATAAGCATACAAGCTGCCGCCGGCTTTCATTTCTTTAAAAACAATATTTTCAAACTCTTGCTGCAGCCCTTTGGTGTAAGAGGAAATTCCGTTTTCTCCTGCCAATAACATGGTATTTCCGTCCAAAACCGCTTTGGACATAAAATCATCATACAGGGCGGTTACTCTTTCTACAAATTCTTTTTCCAGTCCTGCCGTCACTTGGAAAGCTCTTTCGGAAGATTCTTGCACTACGCTCTTAATTTCATATACATACGTTTCTTTCCAACGCTCAAACAAACCTTGCATCACGGGCATCACTTCTTCTCCCAACTGAGAAGCCATGTATTTTTCTCCTTTGGTCAATTGGGCAGAAAGTTTATCTTGGGCCACATATAAATCTACCGAAGTCAAAGAAGCTGCAGCCGATTTTTTAGATTGAACTTTACTGAAATGATAGGCCAATTCTTTCGTCAGATATACGGCCCCCAAGGTGGCTACTACTCCGGCAACGGTCAAAAGGGCATTTACCAACAATTTCTTGTCACTTTGTTCCTCTTGAGACATATTTTCGGTAGCAGCTATATAACTGGCTCTGGCGGCACGTAATTGATTTACTTTATCTGTTTGAGCAAAAAGATTAGGTGCAATCAATCCGACCGACACAATAATCGCTATCATTTTTCTACAAAAAAACTTCATGTGTACTCTCCTTAATCAAGACTTCTTAATTTATTTTTAATAATTTACCATTTGGTGTAAATCATGTTGCAGACGTTGCTGCATCCAATGTTGCTGTTTATTTTGGGTTTGTTGAGTCTGGGCCTGCAAAACTTCTAATTCTTGCTCGTCCAAAGCGTTTATTTCTTCCACCAAAGCACAAGCTGCCAAAAACCGCGAACTCAACTCCGGCACTTGCGCAATGGTTTGTAGGTCTTGCTCGGTTACTTGCAGCAAAATAGCAGGACTGGCATCTATACGGCTCATCATTTGCTGTTTTTCTGCAGATTCGGCCGCGGTGGCAGACGCAGTATTCCACAAAGCCGATACTCCTGCCAAAACAACTACTTTTTTCAAAAAAGCTTTACCCAATATTTTAAATTTAGCGGGTTTTCCTTGGCCTCTGTATTTTAAAATTCCCGCCGTAAAATTTTTTCTGCCGGCGGCAAAAATTTCGGCTTCTTTTAAAGTGGAAAATTCTTTTACATAAAAGGACAAAGGACCCTCTTTGCTCATAGCCGCAGCCATATCTTCATTAAATTTACCGATACAATCCCACGTTAAATCGCCTAATCCTCTAAGCGTACGAAGGCGGGTTTTTTCGGTCAAAACCAAGCTGCTCAAATTTTTCTCCCACAAAATTCCCGCTTCTTCCAAAAACTCTTTATAAAAAACATCGTCTATTACAAAAAATTTACGGCCCCACGGGTCAGAAAATACAACGGGAACTTCGTAAACATATTGCTTTTTCCAGTTTTTCAGCAACTTTTCCAATAAACGAAAATTTTTGGGAGATAATTCCCCTGCCAAGTAAGAGCCGTTACGCGCCAAAGTGCTTTGTTGTAAATACAACCCCATATAGCCGCGGGCTTCTTCCTTAACAGATGCATAGGAAATCAACTTTTTAACCGCAAAAATGCCCAATCCTGCCGCCGTACCTCCGGCTATTACGCTCAGCAAGCTTTCTGCGTGGTGTCCTTTTTGTTTCAACTCTTCAGCCGCTTGGCGGGCTTGTTGTTGGGCTGAGAGCAACTCTTGCATAGCATCAACTTCTTGAGAAAAAGAAACATTCGCAAGCATTAAAAAAAGGCAACTTAAAACAAAAATTTTCTTCCTCATATCTTTAATTTTGCCAAATACATACCAACAAAAAAAGAGTCTTTGGACCCATGGTAGAGTAGGTCCAAGGACCCACCTTTTTCCCACAGCCCAAAAAAGCCCCGAAAGCCCGCTAAAAATGGTAAAATAAAATAGAATAAAGATATTCATAATTACTTTAGATAAGCAGAGGTTTGCTATGGAGAAAAATTTATCTTCCGCCGCCTTTCATCAAGTGCGGCCCACCGTACCGGAAGAATTGGGTGATATCCCCACCGGATACGGCACCACGGAAAGCTATTTATTGCCGAAAGATCCGGCTTGGTTGTTTTTATTTTGGGAAATTACCCAAGAAACGTTTGATTACGTAAGAGACCACTACGGTCAAGAAACCGTAAATCAATCTCGTTCCGTTATTCGCTTGCACGATGTAACCGGTGTGGAATATTTTGACGGTACCAACTCCCGCGCTTATTATGACATGAACGTTATTTTTGATGCCGGCAGCTGGTATATCCACGCCCCGCAAGCAGGCCACAGCTACGTGGCAGAGCTGGGTTACATCACTCCGCAAGGCCAATTTATTTTACTTACCCGCAGCAATCAAATGACCTTGCCTCCGGGCAGAGTGTCTGACCTTGTAGATGACAAATGGATGTGCGTGGAAGGCGATTTTATTAAGCTCTTGCAGCTTTCCGGTGCAGACCGCATCGGCATCGGCGCCAGCGAACTTATGCAAGTCATTGACCAACGCTGGAGACTGACCGAACTGGCCGGTGCCGGCAATGCGCCGTCTTCTGCGATGAGTTCTTGGTCTTCTTTTGCCTTGCACACCGCTCCGGTGGCTGCGACGGCAGAAGATGAAGACATTTGGTTGCAGGCCGATTGTGAAATTATCGTCTATGGCTCTGCTTCCCCGAATGCTTTTGTAACCATTAACGGAAAAGAAATCCAATTACAAAACGGCAAATTCTCCTTGCGCCAAGCCTTGCCGGCCGGTGCCGTGTTAGATTTGCCCATCGCCGCTTCCAACAAATCCGGCACCAAAACGCGCCAAGTACATATTAAAGCTTCTCGCGAACAGGGGAAATAATTATGGGACAAGAAAAAGGTTATTTAGCACTTGTTTTACACGCTCATTTACCGTTTATCAAACATCCGGAATATCCTGACTTTTTGGAAGAAGACTGGTTTTATGAAGCCATGGTAGAAACCTACCTGCCGCTGCTCAACGTATTTGAAAACCTGACAGCCGAAGGGGTAGACTTCCGCTTAACGATGTCCGTCACACCGCCTTTGTGCAATATGATGAGCGACCCGCTTTTAATCAGCCGCTTCCAACACTATTTAAACCAACGCGTAGAACTTTCCGAAAAAGAAATAGAGCGCACCAAAGGGACCGAATTTGAAGCCGTGGCCCATATGTATTTGGATAAATTCCGCCGCTTCAAACACCTCTTTGAAAACGTGTACCATTGCCGCGTATTGGAAGGATTTAAAAAATTCCAAGATATGGGCAAATTGGAAATCATTACCTGCGGTGCTACGCACGGTTATTTGCCCTTGATGGTGCATAAAGAAAGCGTCAATGCCCAAGTAAAAATCGCCGCTAACGACTACCGCTTACGCTTCGGCAAAAGCCCGCGCGGTATTTGGTTGGGCGAATGTGCCTACAACCCCGGCGACGATAAATTCTTGCGTGATGAAGGCATTCGCTTTTACTTCATGGAATCTCACGGCGTATTGCACGGCACCCCGCGCCCGAAATACGGTATCTATGCCCCCGTGTACTGCCCGCAAACCGGCGTAGCCGCCTTTGCGCGCGACATGGAATCTGCCCAACAGGTTTGGAGTGCCGAATCGGGTTACCCCGGTGATGCCCGCTACCGCGAATTTTACCGCGATTTAGGCTATGATTTGGACTACGATTATATCAAGCCGTATTTACATTCCGACGGCGTACGCCGCAATATCGGTATGAAATACTGCAAAATCACCGGTAAAGTGCCCTTGAACCAAAAAGCCGCCTACAACCCGCAAGAAGCGCGTGAAGTGGCTGCTCAGCACGCCGGAAACTTCATGTTCAACCGCCAAAAACAAATTGAATATTTGTCCACGCTTATGGACCGCAAACCGCTGGTGGTATCTATGTATGACGCGGAACTTTACGGTCACTGGTGGTATGAAGGTATTGAATTCTTGGAATTTTTATTTAAGAAAATTCACTACGATCAAACTGATATTAAACTCATTACCCCGATGGAATATTTGGAAATGTACCCCACCAACCAAACGGTACAACCTTCCATGTCCTCTTGGGGTGACAAAGGCTATCATGATGTATGGCTCAACTCCGGCAATGACTGGATTTACCGCCACCTCATCAAAGCCGCCGAACGCATGACCGAATATGCCAACCGCTTCCCCAATGCAGACGGTTTGCTCAAGCGCACCTTAAACCAAATGGCGCGCGAATTGGTGCTTATGCAATCTTCGGACTGGGCGTTCTTGGTCACTACCGGTACGGCTAAAGAATATTCCACCAAACGTACTAAAGACCATATCAAACGCTTCAACGAGCTTTACGAGCAAGTAAAACACAACCGCATTGATGAAGGCTACGTCTATAACTTGGAAACCAGAGATTCTATCTTCCAACAAATAGACTACAATGTCTATTCCTCAGCGGCCAAAGACAAAGTACTCAATCAGTATAAATAAGTATTAAACACAAAAACACCCCGCCGATTTGGCGGGGTGTTTGTTTAAGCTTTCTACGGTTGTACCATAAAATCATACGATTTTCTTACCGTATAACCCAAATTTTTACACACTTGTGTCATCGCGGCAATGCTTTGGTCTCGGCAGGCCCACTGCCCTTTTCCTAAGGCATAATGATTCCCATTTTGAAATGCTATGCGCAATTCCAAATCATGAGTAGTTCCATTACCTGGCACTTCATATACAAGAGAAACATCATTGGTAGGTAGATTTATTAATATGGTTGCTTTTCCGTCACTGCCGAAAGAATATTCACTCCAGTCTGTATGTCCCCTCACATAAGAAGCATTCGGAAGATCTATATCTAAATTTTCCAAGTCCTTTGTATAAGATCCATTGGACAAATAATATATTTCTTCCGCATCGGCCACAGCTTTTACAACAGGCATCAAGCTTTGGATTTTTGCTTTCAATACCGCTTTTTGATAATTAGGCAAAGCTACCGCAGACAAAATACCGATAATCAAGACAACCACTAATAGTTCTATCAATGTAAAACCTTTCTTCATTTTTATTCTCCTTTTTTCTAGTTTTCCATCTAAAAAAATTGTAGCAAAAAAACGGTTTGTCAAATCTTTTCTTTTCCCTCTATGGGAAAACAACTAAAAAAGAAACTTCCCTTTTCTTACTGTTTTCCGCCGATATTAGAAATGTTTATAAAAAACCTATTTTTAGGAAAAGAAACACCCCGCTTTTGGCGGGGTGGTTATCAAGTAAGGACAAACTTATTTATATTCCAATTTCACAAGTTTATACTTCTTCGGTCCGCGCGGCAACTGCGCCTCAAATTCTTCACCTTCTTTATGGCCCAACACGCCAGAGGCCAACGGACTTTTCACAGACAACAAACCTTTGTCGGGGTTAGATTCCATGGAACCCACCAAAGTATAAGTAAACTCAATATCGGCATCCTCATCTTTAATGGTTACGGTGGCACCGATACGCGCTTCGCTGTGGTCTACGTCTAAATTATCGGTAATTTCCGCATTTCTGAGTTTGGTTTCCAATTCTTGGATACGAATCAAAGTTTCGGCTTGTTTTTCTTTGGCGGCATGATATTCGGCATTTTCTCTTAAATCCCCCTGAGCGGCAGCCTCACCGATTTCCACCGAAAGAGATGCTTTTAAATCTTTCAAATTTTTCAGTTCCTGCACAAGTTCTTCGTACTTCTTACGGCTTACATAATATTTTTCCATAAAACACACTCCTGTAGATATAGAGTGTACTATTTATGCACCAAATAAGCAACCGCAGAAAAAACATTACAATTTTTTGTGAAATTTATATAATCACTACATGAGAGCCCTTTTTTGTTTAATAACACTTCTTGCCCTGTGCTTGCCGCTTTGCGCCAAAAGCCATGTGGAAATAGCGGAGGAAAACTCCCCCGCTATTGTGGCTATCAATGTGCTCAAAAAAGACGGCACCACCTTTAACGGCACGGGCTTTGTGGTCACGCAAGACGGCGTTATTGCCACCAGCCGGCACGTGGTGGAAGGAGCGATGTTTGTAAATGTTACCTTCAATACGGGTGCTATATCGGGAGAGGCTAAACAACTGGTACAAGCAGGCGAAGTGGACCTTGCTCTTATTAAAATAGAGGCCAAAAACTTACCTACCGTCTCTTTAGGAAATTCAGACTATGTGCTTCCGGGCGAAGAAATCACCGTCATCGGCAACCCTCGCCGTCTGCAAAATACCGTTACTTCCGGCTTAATCAGCCAAGTGCGTAAAAAATCTGACGGTATTATTTGGCATCAAATCAGCGCGCCCATTTCCCCCAGCTCCAGCGGAAGCCCTGTATTTAATAAAGAAGGGTTGGTGGTTTCCGTGGCATTTTCAAGCTATAAAGGAGAGGGTAACCAAAACTTAAATTTTTCCGTTCCTTCCAATTATTTGGTTAAACTGCTCAATGCCAAAAATTATTTTCCGCCCGTACTTACCTCTGCCGACAAAGCAAACAATAACTCCGTATGGGACAAAATATCCAATCATATTGCCAAAGCGTGGGAAATGGTGTGCCGCCCGTTTCAACGCGAAAAATAGACCTATTTTTCATATAGGCCAAAAGGTCCTTGCTTTCTCACGGTAAAACTGTTTATACTTTATTTATACTCTTCTAATTTGAGAGGTTTTTTATGGCTAATAAACACAAGGCGAAAACCGCCGGAAAAATTATTATCATTGTTTTAAGTTTGGCTATTTTATTCTTTTTGTTGCTTCCCTTTTTAGATAGCCCTGCCGCCTCTGGCGGCGCAGGCGGCAAAAAGGCCGTACCGCAAATTTTCACCTCCAATCCGTTGAGCGACTTGGTGCAAAAAGTGTTCGCCATGTTTAAGCGCGACAGCCAAAAAGCCCCCTCTTACTCCGATGGTATGACCGAAGAAATGTTAGCCTCTCTCTCCCCTGAAGAACAGCAAAAATACGCCCTGCAAAGAGCGGAAGAAGAGGGAAAAAACTTTGAATACAGCACCGAAGTAGATGCCAGTTATGCCTATGGCGAAGCAGGCATGGTCAATGAAAACGGCGAATGGATTTTGGTGCGCCAAACGGCTCCCGAATCGGCCAATTTGGGCATGCATGAAATCAACACGCGCGAAAGTGCCTATGACCGCCACGTCCGCCAAGAACGTGCGGCTCGCTATACGGGCAAAGCTGGCGCTGATGCAGGGCCGGCCATTCCCGATTCTAAGTGGGCCCGCCTGTGGAAACCTATTAAGGCTTTCTTCACCGGAGAAGATGAAGCGGACACCGTACAAGAAGCCACCGGTGAAAATGCCTATCTTTTGGCTTCTGCCAGCACCGGCCTTGGAAAGGATAGCTACAAACAGGGTAGCACTTACAGACGCGGAAAATCGGCCAATATTTCTGCCTCTGAGTGGGAACTTGGAAACGGGGAAGCCTCTTTGGAAGACATTTTTAATCCTACTAGAGCTTTTGACGATATGGCCGAAAGTTATACGAAACTGGCCCACGAAACATTAACACCACAACAAGCCCAAAAATTCTTAGAGCAAACACAAAAAATCATAGATGATACCAAAAGAAAACAATTCAGGGCAACGAATGAGATTCTTTGGGAAAAAATGGGTCAGGAAGAGCAGAAAGAAGAGAGGAATTTTGTAGCTGAAACCATCGTGAGAGATTGTATGCAAAACAAGACAATAAACTCTCTCTATCGCTCACCGGGTGCTTCCTCCTGCCAGGATCCGACTATTTCGGGAGAAACCTTGAAAAAGAATCTTGATCCTCAAGAAGAGTTACAGAAAAACAACCAGTTGGCTTCCGAAAACATGAAACGCATGCATGGGGAACTTGCCGCTATTGACGAAAATTTTGCAAAAAATCCCATCCCGATGATGGTCATTTTGGGAAAAGCCGATTCGGAAAAGCTGCAAGAACTTTTGGAACCGTCAAACAAATATGAAAAAAAATATGACGAGTTTGGCGAACCCATTTCTGAAGAAAATATGACGGAAGAAATGTTGGCCTCTCTCTCCCCCGAAGAGCAGCAAAAATATGCCTTGCAAAGAAAAGAAGAAGCTGAAGAGGAAGCCAGAATGAAAATAAATCAAGAATTTGTCAATTATATATTGGAAAAGCAAGGATGCAGCAATAGTAATCCCTGTTATTGGGTAGGAGGAGAATATTTAGGTGACAATCCGGAATTACGCCATACCGTACAAAGCTCCGGGATGGAATACTCGGGAGATCCGCTGAACGTTATATCTCCGCTGTTTACGGATTTCTTCACACAAAAAATCAAAACAGCCGAAACAGAAGAAGAAGTAGACCGCTTGCTAGAATATCAGCAAACTGGCGGAGTCGGTTTAGCATATGTTCCGTACAACGCAGAAAACATGGAGACGCTTAATCAAGAAAATAGAAGAAACCCCAAAGTCTATTATATTCCTTCCCCGGCAAATGCGTTGGCCATGAAAGAAGTGTTGCCGAATGCACTTCGTATTGTTTATGATGAGACGAAAGACAGTCAAATTTTAGATGCAGCAAACGAGGTAGACTTTACCGAACGTGGTAAACAATTACATAAACAAATATTAAAAAGAAATGCGGAAGTTCATCACACCGCTCATGAAACGGGACTAATCCAACAAGCACATCAAAAATGTGCGCAACTTTACTTGAAATACCATAGTGAAAATTTACAGGAAGAAATGGCAGAATCAAGTGGTTCTTCTATGGATGATATTATGGCTTTATAATACTATGTCTGTTTCAAACACCCGCCCGACACAGGCGGGTGTTTTTTATATTGATAGCAATAATACACTCTCCCCCCACCGAACGCCGCGCGGGCGCGTTCTAAAAAACCTTGTCAAAAGTAGCGCAAAACAGCTATACTTGTGGTAAGGGTCTTTGTGCCCGTAGTTTTTACTTTACTCATGGAGATTTTATGAAAAAAATTATTTTACCGCTTCTTTTCGTTTTCGCTTTTACTACCGCCTGCCATCAAGAGAAAAAAGAGGCCCCCTACAACAGACAATCTAGTGCAGATACTTATGAGCGCAACTTTCGCAACAATGTCTTTGCTTCCTGCTTAAACGAAGGAAAACCCTACTCCACCTATTCCTTGGCTCGCATCAACCGCAAACCGACCGATTGTGATCCGCGTTTTAAAGTGACCTTTGTCAACGGTCCGTGCGAAGGAAAAACCATTTTCACTACTGACGTTATTGAGCAAACCTCTCCCGTTTCCGGAGGCCAGTTGCTTAGAGGAGAAGTGGTCTTACGCAATTTTCACAATCCCCGCCAATTAGACAAAGACACCGCCAAACTTGACCGTTGGCAGAAAGGGGTAGTGTATGACACTTCCCGCATGGAAGAAGGGGTTGTGGAGTTGGAATTTCCGCGCGACAGTAACGACTTTATGGCCGCACGCGAGTTCATTTTCCTGCACAATGTGCGCTATATTCAAAAACCCGAGCATAAAGACCCGCGCATTTGGTTATAGGAGAAAAAAATATGTTTAAAAAATGCTTATTTTTAGCCGCATGTTTGATTTTTCCTCTGTGCGTTTCTGCCCAAGAATCAGATTTATTAAACTCCGAAACCTTGATTTTAGACGTACCGACCGCCAATGTATTAGACAAATATCAAGCCTCCTTGCTTACCCGTGCCTATGCCAACGGCACTATTATGGAAAGCTTAGATTTTGGCGTAATTGCGCAGGTTAATATCGGTGTTTCTTTGGCTGTGTATGAGTTGGTGGGCAGCTCTGATGACATTAAAGTCCTAGATCCTGATTTTCAGGTAAAATGGAAACTTTTTGACGGAAGTTTGTATTTTCCGGCTATTGCCATCGGCTACGACGGCAGACGCTACGGCTACAACCGCCAAACTAAAAAATATTTAGATGATCGCAAAGGCGGTTATATTACTTTAACACGGGAACTTTTTACCCCCGGCCTTCATTTGTCTTTGGGGGCCAACTTATCTGATTTTAACCGCCATGACATCTTTGCCTTTACGGGTATGTCTTGGCAAATCAAAGATCATTTTGCTTTTTTGGCCGAGTGGGACAATATCAATAATATCCGTGATTCCCGCTTTAATTTGGGTGCTAATATTTTCATTTCTCCTGCCCTTACCTTAACCGGTGCCGTGCGCCGTATCGGCAGAGGCAGCGATAATGAGCGCGTATTACAACTGCGCTACGTAACCAATTTTTAGCAGGCAGCCCTTATGCAAACACAAACGCCCCCTCAAAAACAGCAGTTTAAAAGAAGAACTATTTTTATTAAAAAAGGTCTTCAATTCCGTTACATGACACTGATTATTTTAAGCGTACTCGCAGGCCTTTTGATTATGTCTTTTGAGCTTGTGTTTACTCTTAGCGAAGTGTTTGATCAACACCCCGTTCTTTTGCAGCCACTTTACGAACATTTCCCCCGTTTGGCTTATGGATTTATTTACAAACTCATCATTTATGTAGTTTTTGTGATCTTGATTTCTGCTATTCTTTCTCACAGAATGGCCGGCCCCGTATATCGTTTTGAACAAACCTGTAAGGCGATTGCCAAAGGAGATTTTTCACAACGGATACACTTGCGCAAAGGGGACCAGTTTATGGAACTGCAAGACGAGTTTAACAAGATGATGGATCGCGTGGAAGAAGAAATTAATAAAAACAAGAAGTAGCGGGGGATTATGAAGAAATTATGTTTTTTATGTTTGGCACTGCTGTTGGCTTTGCCGGCAACGGCACAAAAAGAATACGGGTTGCGCTTTTCCAGCTTAATCAATGACGAACTAACTTTAGAAAATGCAATTCGCATCGGACTGGAAAATAACAGCGATTTTCTGCTCGCTCAGCAGGAAGTAATTGTTGCCGAACAAAAAGTAAAACAGGCCAAATTCCTTTTTTTGCCGCAGTTTGCTCTGCAGGGTACAGCCACTTGGTACGATTTAGATTATCCGATGGTTTTGCCAGAATCAGTGGCCAATCGTCTCATTCCCAACAATGATTCTCAACCCGCCGGGGACAAGCACCAGTTCTTTGGGGTGGGTGTATCCGGCACACAATACCTCTACTCCGGCGGCAGAATCCGCGGTGCCTTGAAAATGGCGGAAGCCAATTTAAAACAGGTACAAAGCAAATATGAATCGGTCAAAAATGCCGTAGTATTGGATATTAAAAAATCTTTTTTTCAGCTGCTTTATGCGCAAAACCTGCTGGACTTGGCTAATCAAATAGACCAAAAAGCTCAAAAATATGAGCGCAATTTAAGTGTTTCTTCTTGGGATAAAATCAAAGCACAGTATGTGCTGTCTAAATTATATTCCCAAAAAAACCTTGCCACCAATGAACTGCAAAAAGCCCAATTGGCTATGCTAGTCAGTTTAAACAAAGAGCTTAACAGTCCCGTAAAAGTGAAAGGAGATTTTGCTCCCATAGAAACCAAACTAGATTTTGCAGGACTTAATTTGTGGTCCATGGAATTTAGACCGGAATTAAAAGCAGCTATTTATGCATTAGAATTAGATAATTTGGCTATAGATTTGGCCTTATCCCGTCGTTATCCGGATCTGATTTTAACCGGCAGTTATGAACGATTGGGCACAGAAAACTTAGATGATGAAAACAAACAAATCTCTTTGGCGGTTCGGCTGCCGCTTCCTTACAACATAGCCTCTCAAACCTCTCAACGAAAAGCCGAGCAAAAACAAAGCACCTTGCGCAGAGCGGCTATGGAAGATAAAATCCGCGTACAAGTGGCAGAAAATTATACCAATTTGCTCTTTTGGCAAAAGGAAGTATTTGCCCGCCAAAATACATGGCAAGAAGTACAAAAATTGCTTAACAAGACCGAAAATTCTTCTCGCGTTAATTTAAACGCATTGGAAGCATTGGATGCCTATTACTTAAGCGGAAAAGACTATTATCAAGGAATTTTACATAATCTGACATCTAAAGCATCCTTGGAATGGGCTATCGGACGCGATTTATAATTTTACTTTTCCCATGAAAAAATTACGCACTTTTTTATCATTAGCAGTTATGTTCCTCTCTTCTGCTCTTTGGGCATTGCCCAATGTAACCGAAGACGGAATTTTGCGTGATTTTTTATGGGAAGAATTTATTTCTGTGCCGGCTAATCAGCGTCCTAAAATCGGATTGGCTTTGTCTGCCGGAGGGGTAAGAGGCTTTGCCCATGTAGGAGTATTGGAAGTGTTAAACAACGCAGGCATGCCCATTGATGCTATGGCAGGTACCTCCATGGGAGCGGTGATCGGATCTTTGTATGCCGCAGGATTACCTCCGCAAGAGTTATGGGAAATCGGCAAGCATATCAATTTTAAAAAAATCACCCCTGATTTTAACCTTATGGGTTTGTTTAAGTTTTTATTTCTTCAAAAACTCCCCTCTTCGCAAAATTTACAGTCTTTTTTTAATGAACAAATCGGTCATATACGCTTTGAAGATTTAGAAATTCCTTTTGCCACCGCTGCCATGGACGTAAAAACGGGGGAACAGGTCATTTTTGACTCCGGTCCTTTAGATATTGCCGTCAGAGCCAGTATGAATTTGCCCGGTGTTTTTGATCCCGTAGAATATAGACATCGTTATTTGGTAGATGGCGCAGTGGTCAATTACCTGCCTGTCAATTTGGTCAAAAACCAAGGGGCCGACTATATTATCGCTTCGGTAACGCCCTTAGATTTCTCTTCTCAAGTACCTAAAACGGTGGCGGCTTATTTATTACGCATCGGAGATGTACGGGGAGCGGCTATGATTGAAGAATCGGCTCAGAAAGCTAATTTTGTTATTCAAAACAGAGTCTTAGATATCAGCACGTTAGAGCTAGACAAATTGCACCAAGCCGGAGAGATAGGTATCCGCTCTGCTAACAAAGAAATAAAGGACCTGCAGGAAGATATCCTTCTGTTTGCTATAGATCATGTGGTTCAAAAATAAATATTTCTTATTGATCGGTTTTCTTTTTTTTACTCTGCCTTCTACAGAGGCGGGGTTATTCGGCATCAGCCCCAAAGACCGTCAAGAGTTTGTACACGCCAGAGAAACATATAATCAAGGAAATTACGAACAAGCCGTTGCCCAACTTTCCGATTATATTTATAAAACCAAAAACATTAAGCGCAGAGAAGCCAGAGCCTATCGTCTGTTGGGGTTGGCTTACGAAAAACTGGATATGCCCGGCAAGGCACTGGAAACTTATAAAGAAGCTTTAACTTTCCATGAAAAAGATGTCCCTCTTCTTTTGGCAGCAGCGGAACTTTATCACCGAACAGACTTAACGGACCAATCTATCAATCTGTATAATCAAGCCTTAAAAATAGAACCGGACAATCTGATTGCATTATCGGGGCAGGCAGAAAATTATATTGATATGGGTTTTTATTCTAAGGCCCGTACGTATTATGACCGATTTTTTGAATTAGATCCTCAGGCCCCTGCTATTAACCGCGCACGATACGCCTATACCTTCTCCAAACAACGCAATTATGCCGATGCGCTAATCCATATTACCATGGCCAAAATGGAGGAGCCTTCTCAAGCTGATTATTGGTTGCTCAGTGCGCGGGCCTATAAGGGCCTGTCTATGCCGAAAGAGGCTCTGGAAGACTTAGAAATAGCTATTTTTTTGGAGCCGAACAGGACTGATTTAAAAATCATCAAAGCCATGTGGCTTTATCAAATGGCCCAATACACGTCCTCTCTTTCCTCAGCTATAGAACTGTTAAAACAAGAGCCGGAAAACGAACTGGCACTTTTTACAATATTTCTCAACTTGCAGAAATTAAATCAAAAAGAGCAATCCTTACAAGCTTTGCAAAAAATAAAAGAGTTAGATAAAGATTCCTTTGCCAATAAAGTAGCCCGACATCTTTTACATTAATAAACCCCGCTTTTGGCGGGGTTTATTTTTTTATGGAATAGGTACCAACGGCGCAGTATCCGGCACTTTCATATCCGGCACTAACTCAATTTCATCTACCAAAACTGAAGGCGCCACAATAGAGACGGCACTGACTCCGCGATACGCTTCATAGCGGGAGAAATCACCAAATATGTATTGTTTATCCCCTGCCGCTAAAATATTACGCAAGCTACGCGCGGAAAGACCGGCCAGTTCCAAGCCCGTTACTGCTTCTTTTCTGCCGTCTTGGGTATAAATACGCTCTACTAACTCCGGCCAGCCTTCTCCTTTCCAATAATCAAAAGAAGACACAATAATATAGCAATACTCTAGGTCTAATTCTTTGCAACGTTGCAACAATTTTTCTTCCATTTGCTTTTGAGAAAAACCTTCTTTGGCTGCAAAAATCAAATTGGTCAGTCCCGCTCTGGGCATACTGATTAAGTTGGCCCGCCCATGGCCGTTGTTTTCCTTTTGCCCTTCCAGCGGACTTCGCAAAGTAGGCAAAGCAATCAATTTGCCTTCCTGTACCAATTGTAAGTCTTGCGCGGCCACTCCCTCGTCATCTACCGGCATAAAGGCTGACAAAGCTACCCCTTGATAATGGGAAAGAAGCGGTTTATCATACACATCAAACAAAGGACTGATGACCCGCATGCCGACTCTGTCTTTAAAATAGCCGGCATCGCTGTCCGTTCGGTCGTCTCCTCTTAAAAGGGGTTTGCTGTAGCGAGCAGACGGATAAAATAAAAAGAAGAAAAAGTCCGCTGCTGCTTTCTTTTCAAATAAAACGGGCCCGATATAAGGCTTTTGCATTTTTACTGCTTGATATTGTGCTTGTACTTCTTTCAATATTTCTTCGGCATATTGTTGCATTTGAGCTTGCTGTAAGGACTCATCTTCAGGCAAGTTATAGGTTCGGTATAAACTATAACGATGTCCCTCTTTTCCGCGAAATAAGGCCTGAATGTGCACATAATCTTGCGGTACGAAATATTGGGCGAAATCTTTTTCGCTATCCAAAAGATAGTAGCGATTTTGCAGTCGTTCCCGTTTGACAATAAATTTTTCCAAATAGGGTAATTTTTTGCCTAATTTAGAAATTTCATTTATTTTTTCCTGTGTATCAGACGACAAAGGGACAAAAGCAGGAATTTCTTGCTGGTAAGCGGCTTTAGGAGCTTTGCTAAAATCGGGCAATTCGTCTTTTAACCCTTTTCTTTTTTTATAGGCTTCTTTTTTATCATAAGCTGAAGATGCAAAAATATAAGCTTTGTCTGTTAATTGCCAAAGTTCCCGTCGGAGTCCTTCGTAACTTTGCGCAATGTAATTGCCGTTTTCCGGCGCAAATTCTGCCTTTTTATTTTGAGATTCAGAATAAGGCACAAAAGCGGAGCTGTTCTTTTGAGCATTACCCGTGTACATATACACTAACGCAGACAAATTATTATTCGGTTCTTCTTCCGGCAAAGCCGCCCCCAGAGAAGAGGATACCTGATGTCTAAAAACATCCGTTAATTTATACACGGTAAAAAACGGAACGGAACTGCCTTTGATTCTTAGCTCTTTTTGGGTGCGTTGCATTTCATCATTCATTGCCTGAAAATACATATGCTCCGGCAAGTTACCCGCCCACACCGCTATTGAAAGAAAACTAAAGAATAATACTATTGCTTTTTTCATTTATTTCCCCCCTTTTTTAAAGTTCGGCGCCGGTAGCACCGGAGGTTTAAAAGCACTCTTTTGGGCTTTTTGAAATTCCATATTTTCAAACAACAAACTGGGAGAAATATTGGTTTGAGGTACCCAGCCCGACACACTGCCGCAACTGCCGTTAAACACGGCATCATCATTTCCAGCCGCTATAATACGGTTAAAGCTCACTAGCGGCGTGCCGATTACATCCAGTCCGCGCACTACTTCTTTTTTACCATCGGGAAAGATTTTATAAACCAGTTTTGTTTCCAATTTAAAGCTTTGCGGCATGGCTGAACCGGTAAAGGTAAAACCTCCGCCCAAATCTTCCACAATAAAACCATAGGGTTTATTTTGTTTTTTAATTTCCGTCAAAAGCATTTTTTCAAGTTCTTCATAAGGCACCTGCTCTGAAGCAGTGGCTTTAAGTACACTCATGCGCGCAGCCGGTTTATAGCCTCTTTCTTTTCGTCCGTGTCCATTGGAGACAGGAAAACCCTGTATGGGAGAGCTGCGCATCATAAAGTTACGCAAAACCCCATTTTCAATTAAAACAACAGGCTTCGTTTTTACCCCTTCATCATCATATTCATATGCGCCGCGCAGAGGCTCGCCGTTAAACTCGGTAAGGGTAGGATCAGCCGTAATTGTAATTAGCGGAGAAATCACTTGCTGTCCCAATTTACCGGAGAGTGTTTGTCCGTCTTCAGCATCTTTTAGCTGATCTCCCTCCAATCGGTGCCCCATCACTTCATGCACAAATACCGCAGCTGCACGGCCTTTTAAAATAACAGGAACGTTGGCCGATTCCCCCTCCTGCGCATTAGACAAAGATTTTAATTCGTCCACAGAAGCGGCAATATCTTGTTTCAATCCTTCTAAAGACGGCAAGTCCTCTTGGCTGATTAAATTATAATCTTTAAATCGTTCAATTTCTGCTCCGTCTTGTCCACGACCATATAAAGAATAGGTCAGGCGAATATAGGCATACGGAGTTTTGAGCTCTGTGCCCACACTGTCCACAAAATACCGATGCCCCTGTTCTACGGAAAAATTAAAAGACGACCACAAAACAGTTTCTTCCCCAATTGTCAAACGAGAAGCCGCTGCCAACAAATCTTTTATTTTTGATATATCAAAATGCTGCAAAGGTTCTTCATGACAGTAATAACTCAGCGGAGGAAAAACAAAATCATCTGATTTGTCTTTGTTCTCGGCCCGAGAGCGAACATTCGTTTTAACGCGAATAAAATCTTCTTGAGCATTTTTGGCTAACTGCTGTGTAGCCCGCCAAAAGCTATGCAAAAAATCATCTGTATTATCCGGTGTTACCTGAGCCACCTCTTCCGGTTTGATCCATTGATTTCGCCGATTTTCCCCACGCAAAGAACGGGTATTATCCATAACAGAACTTCCGGCGCGAAGCAAAACTTCCGCCGCCGAAACGGGCTTTTTATACTCTTCTTTCAGTCCGCCATTGGCAAAACTCAAATAAATATCTTCCCCTTGTGTATAGGTATAGGAGATATAATAAATAGGAGGTTTTTGTTTTTTAAGAATCTTAAAATTTCTTTTAAGCTCCTGTTGCATCAGCTGTAAAGGGAGTTGTTCTTCTACCCTGCAATTAGCTTCCGCCAAAAGATTTAAAGGCATAAAACATATACATAAAAATAGTAATTTTTTCATAAAATGACTCCTTGTTCTTCTCATTATAATACTTTTTCACTTTTCTTTTTACTATTTGAGTGAGTGATAAAAATTTGATATCATAAATAAGTAGTGCCGAGGTAGCTCAACTGGCAGAGCAACGGTTTTGTAAACCGTAGGTTGTGGGTTCGACTCCCATCCTCGGCTTTTTTCTTTGGCTTTTTGCCATATTTTACAAGTTAGGAGTATTTGTCTATGGAACCTGTTACCACCGGCGTATCCATTGCTATGTGGATCGCGTTTTGGGTCATTGTATTAGCCGCCCTGTTTATTGACTTAGCCGTCATGAACAAACATAAAGGTCATGTCTCCATCAAAGAAGCAGCCGTAATGGTCAGTGCTTGGATTTCTTTGGCACTTTTGTTCGGAGCAGCTATTTGGTTGTTTGAAGGACCTCGCCACGCTTTAGAATTTTACACAGGCTATGTGTTAGAATATTCGCTCTCTATAGATAATATGTTCGTGTTTATCATGATCTTTGGCTACTTTGCCGTACCCAATGAGTTGCAACCCAAAGTGCTTTTGTGGGGTATTTTGGGTGCCGTGGCCATGCGCTTTTTGTTCATTTTCGTCGGTGTACAGCTCATTTCCGCTTTTGCATGGATGATTTATGTTTTTGGCGCTTTGTTGATTATTACCGCTATCAAAATGCTTATGCAAAAAGAAGATGATAAATTTGACCCCAGCCAGTCTTTTATCTTAAAAGTTTTCAAAAAAATTATGCCCATCAAAACCGACTATCACGGGGAAAACTTCTTCATCAAAGACAATGCCAAGTGGTTTGCCACTCCTTTATTTGCCGCTCTCTTGGTCATTGAAATGTCTGACGTTATTTTCGCGATTGATTCTATTCCGGCTATTTTGGGTATTACGCAGGATACTTTTTTGGTTTATTCCTCTAATATTTTTGCCATTATCGGTTTGCGTTCTTTGTATTTCTTGCTTTCCGGTATGGCGGGCAAATTCCCGTATCTCAAATACGGCATTTCCGTTATTTTATTCTTCGTGGGCGTCAAAATGATTATTTCCCACTTTGTAAAGATTCCCGTACCCGCTTCTTTGGGCATTATCATATTCATTTTGGCGGTGTCTATGTTGGCCAGCAAATTCTTTCCACCAAAAGAAACGGCTAATTAATTGGACAAACTCGGCAATATTTACTAGAATATAAAGACCGAATTTAACTTATATATAAGGAAGGACTTTATGGCGTATAAATGTGCAATCTGTGGCAAAGGCCCCGTCTCCGGCGGTTCTTACAGCCACTCTAACCTCAGAACGAAACGTACCTTCAACCCCAACTTGCAAAAACAAAAAGTGGTGTTGGAAGGCAAAACGCAAACGGCCTACGTGTGCACCAATTGCATCAAAAGCGGACTGGCCAAAAGACCGGCCAAATAAGTCCGGCTTTGCGCTGTTTTTTGTTTTCTGATAGTCAGCCCGCGCTGGTAATTTGGCGCGGGCTTTTTTGTTTGAACGCATAACCGGGGGTGGATATGACGTCTTGGAATAAGTGGTTGTGGACTTTCTTTCTTTTGGTATGGCCCTTGGCTTTGCCTGCTCAAGAAAACACCGAAGAAGTGGACCCTTATGGTCCGTGGATGATTTGTGATGTGGAGGTGGACGGGCTGAAAAACATCAGCAAACGCACCGTTACCAAGGCGGCACATTCTAAAAAAGGGGAGCTGTACGAAAGATACACCGTCAACGAAGATATTTTAGACATTTCCTCTTTGGGAAACTTTGACAGTGTACAAGTGGATATTTCCCGCAGCAAAGGTGCTCGCCAAGATGAACTGGGGCAAGATTATCCCTGCCACCGCCTCACTTACATCGTAGAAGAAAAACCCATTTTTGACCGTATTACTTATCAAGGCCGCAAAAAATTGGGCAAAAGTGCCATTACCGGTGCCATGACCTTAAAGCTCAAAGACCCCTTTAATGAGGGCAAGCTCATGGGGGATATGGAGCGTATTAGGGCCAAATATGCCGAAAAAGGCTATATCTCCGCTCAAGTAAATTACGAAGTAATCCCCGATGAAAAAACCAATACCGTTACCGTCAATCTAATTATTGATGAAGGCCCGCGCGTAAGAGTGGCTGCTCTACATTTAAACGGTCTTTCGGATGGCGACACGCTTCCCGCCGAAAAAATTATTAAAAAAGCTTCCAACCGCACCGGCAAAGTATTTAAACCTCAAAATCTACAACGGGACTGGGTAAAAATGGTCCTGTACGGACGCAATGAAGGCTTTAGCGAATTTAACCTCTCCGAGCCGAAAATAGAGGTAAATCAAGAGCAAACCGAAGTGACCCTCTCTTATGACGTTACCGAAGGGGAAAAGGTAAATTTCGGCACGGTTTCTTTTGACGGCAACAATGTCTTTACCCCCGAGGAGTTACAAGAACACGTCTATATCCGCGAGGGAAAATTATACAATCAAAAAGATTTTGATGATACCGTGATTGCCATTCAGCAACAATATGCCAACAAGGGTTATTTGCAGGTGCGCGTTGAACCGCAAAAAACCATTGAAAACGGACAATTAAACATTAATTATGATATTTCCGAAGGCAATGTTTTCTACATTGACAACATTGACGTGACGGGTTACGAAAACACCAAAAAATACGTTTTCACGCGTGAAATTTCCGTCAAACCCGGCGATTTGTATGATTCGGAAAAAATTCAACGCAGTCAAACCAAAATCTTGAATTTAGGTTTTATTAACGACGTACAGATTGATATCCAGCCCACCGCCGACCCGCAAAAAGTGGACCTTGGCTTTAATGTAGTTGAAGGAAGACCCGGCATGTTTACCGCAGGTCTTGCCATGAGTTCCTTAGACGGTTTATACGGGGAAGTATCCATCAATCACATGAACCTTTTTGGTCGTGCACAGCGTCTGTCTTTGCGTACGTTATTCGGTGAAGAAATTTTAGACTATACGGTCAGTTGGTCCACCCCGTGGATTTATGACAAACCCATTTCTTTGGGAGCAGATTTATTTAATACGCGCCGCTACCGTTCCTTTGCCGATGAAAACCAAGCTTATACGGAAAGACGCGTCGGCGGACGTTTGCGCGTAGGACCGCGCTTTAATGACGATATTTATCAATTAAGTTTCGGTTACTCTTTTGAAAACATTGATATTTACGATATTGACGAACGCTTCACAGAGCCAAATGCACAGCCCGGAGATGACAACTATCTGCCTAAAGGGGATCAATACATGTCCACCTTCAGTGCAGATATTGCTGTAGATACTCGCGATAATATTTGGGATCCCACTTCCGGTTGGCGCAATTCTTTAGGTGTATCTTTGGCCGGCGGCCCGATTGGCGGCGATTTAGATTTGTGGTATTTAAACGCCCGCTCTATTTTTAATCATACGGTATTAAACATCGGCGGAAACTATCCGATTGTATTTGTGTTATCCAACAAAATCGGCTCCGTACGCGCCTATGGCCGCACCAAGGAAGTACCTCCTTACGAAAAGTTTTTCTTGGGTGGTGCAGACACTGTACGCGGTTATGAACGTGCCGGAGAAGTAGGTCCCCAATACGGCGGCACCACCTACTATGTAATGAACGCAGAACTTCGCTTCCCGTTGGCACGCGAAGGACGGCGCACCATGGCCCAGTTTGCTTTATTTGCCGATATCGGCAACTCTTGGAATCATTTTGATGATGTGGACTTCTCTTTTGGCCCCGAAGACAGCCAGTTTAAAGCCGGTGTCGGTGTAGGGTTGCGCTTTACCACACCGTCCTTGCCCATTCGTATTGATTGGGGCTACGGCTTAAACCATAAGAGCAATGAGGACCGCTCTCACTTTTATTTCAATATTTCCAACATGATGTAAAGATTTTATGAAAAAACTCTTTTGGCTTTTTCTTTTTGTAGTGCTTTCTTTACCGCTTTCTGCTCAGGAAGCGGCAGAGGAACTGACGCAAGAAGAAATGGATATTATAGAAGCCATTAAAGCCAAAAACACCGTATCTTCCACGCAAAAAACTTCGGGTCAAGCCATCTCTATACAAGAGCCGCCTGCCGAAAAAGGAAGTGCTGATTCTTCAGAGATTCAACTCTCTGAGCAAACCAAGCAAGAGGCCCTGAGAGAACCCGAAACACAAACGCAAAATCTGCTGCTTGAAGAAACACCACAAGAATACATAGAGGACGAGAGAGAAGAAAAAGAAAAAACCCCTCAAAAATGTCTTTTGGTAGCTTACATTGACATTGACATTGCCTTTAACGAACATCCGCGTACTCAGGCTGTTAAAAAACAAATTGATTTAAAAATCAAATCTAAACAGCGTGAAGTGGAAAATGCCAAAGATATTATCCATGCATTGGAAGCAGAAAACAAACTTCTTTCCAGACAGCTGACGGAGCTAAAACCTTTTTATGAAAAGATTGTTACCGATCAAGTCCTCCTGCCCAAAGTACCGGAAGCGGCGGATACCTTGCTCTTAAATAACACATTAAACCGCCTTATTTTTTCCGGTACGGAAGTGCTTTCCACCTCTCCCTTAAATTCTCCGGCCAGACTAGATGATTTGACCGAACGAATCGGTGCGAACAAAAAAATCATTGCGGAAAGAAGCTTTTTTATTGATAATTATAAGTATCAGACTCGTGAAGAAATCTTGCAATTGGAACAACAGGAAGTAAAAGCTATTTTGCAGGATATTTACAACGAAATAAAATCTTTTGCCAAAAAGCGCAATATCGGCGCCGTAGTGCGCAAAGATGAAATTTTATACGGACAAGAGCCGGTGAATGTAACGACAGACTTTGTGAACCGACTCAAAAAATCTAAAAAATACCGGAAAAAATAACCGGAGGTATCTATGGAAATCACACTTAAAGAAGTAGCTAAAATTACCGGAGCAGAGTTAGTGGGCGATGAGAGCTTTACCATTCGCCACCTTTGTGATCTAACCGCCCCGCAAGCAGACGGTATCTGTTATTTAATCAGCATTGAAAAAGTGGCTGTACCCCCCCATTTTACCACCGGAGCCATTATTTTACCCGAATCAGCCAAAGGCTTGCCTTTACCTATTAAAACCAATTTCTTATTTGCCAAAAATCCGGAATGGGCTTTCAATTTGTTGGTCCAATATTATGACGCACAAAAACCCAAACATACCGCCGGCATTCATCCTACCGCCGTTATCAGTCCGTCTGCCAAATTGGGCGCGAATGTATCCGTAGGTGCTTACAGCGTGATTGAAGATGATGTAGTCATCGGCGATAATACCGTCATTTTTCCGCAAGTATATGTGGGCAAACGCACCCAAATCGGACAAAATTGTATTTTGTATCCGCAAGTAGTCGTGCGCGAAGAATGTGTACTTAAAAATCACGTTATCTTACAACCGGGAGCCAAAATAGGCAATGACGGTTTTGGTTTTATGTTCCACGAAGGCCGCCACCATAAAGTACCGCAAATCGGCAATGTAATCATTGAAGACGATGTGGAAATTCAAGCCAACAGCTGTGTGGACCGCGCTAAACTGGCCCATACGGTAATCGGTGCAAATACAAAGATAGACAACTTGGTCCAAATTGCGCATAATGTAAAAGTAGGCCAAGGTTGTATCATGTGCGCCCAAGTGGGTGTAGCCGGCACCACCACTATTGGTAATGGTGTAGTGGCTGCGGGCCAGGTAGGCATTGTAGGTCATTTAAAAATCGGCAGCGGCATTCAAATCGGGGCTAAGTCCGGCGTGATGGATAATTTAGCAGACGGACAAGCCTATTTCGGTACTCCTGCTCGCCCGATGAGAGAGACTTTGAAAATCTTGGCTATTGAAGGAAAATTGCCTGAAATCTATAAAGATTTAAAACTCATTAAAAAGGCTGTGGAAAAATAAGTATGAGAAAAACCATTTTAAACACCGTTAGTGTAAAGGGTGTAGGGCTCCACACAGGAGCTCCCTCCACCATGACTTTTAAACCGGCCGAAGACGGTATTCATTTCGTCCGTGTAGATATTGCCGGTTCGGAGCCGATCAAGGCAGATTTAGACCACGTAGGATCCACCTTGCGCGGTACCAACCTTAAAAATGAAACCGCCGAGGTATGGACCGTAGAGCATGTACTTTCTACCTTAAGTGCCTTGGGTATCACTGACGTGTTGGTAGAAATGGACGGTCCCGAGCCGCCTATTACAGACGGCTCTGCCAAAGTCTATGCGCAGCATTTACAAGAGGTCGGCTTTCGCACCTTGGAGGGCGATTTGCCGCAATTAACCCTCAAACAACCGGTTACCTATTCTTACGGTCCTATCACCTACAGTGCCGAACCGGCCGATAAGCTGACCGTCACTTTTATCTATGAACACAAACATCCGTTGGTAGGCCGCCAAGAATATACGGTAGAATTAAATACCGAAAATTACATGGAGCAAATTTCGTCCGCACGTACCTTCGGATTTGAAGAGGAACTTGCTTTCTTAAAAGCACATGGTTTGGCCAAAGGCGGCAGCCTTGAAAATGCCATCGTTATCGGCAAAGAAAAATACTTAAACGAACTTCGCTATGCCGATGAACTGGTACGCCATAAAATTTTAGACTTAGTCGGAGATTTCAGCTTAATCGGTAAACGCTTGCCGCCGTTGAAAATCACTTGCCGCATGGGGGGACACAAACACAATGTGCTGTTCGGGCGGCTGCTAGTAGCAAACGCGGAGGTTAAATGAGTAAAGTAGAGGAGAAATCTTTGTTACCGTTATTATCTATGCCGGTACAAAGAATCATGGATGTTGAAGAAATCAAAAAGAACATTCCTCACAGGGAGCCCTTTCTTTTTGTGAATGAAATTCGTATATTGGAAGAAGGGAAAAGCTGTATTGGAATTTATAAAATAACAGGGGAAGAGGAGTTTTTCAAGGGGCATTTTCCGCAAAAGCCGATTATGCCGGGGGTACTGGTCTTGGAAAGCATTTCCCAAGCCTTTGGCGGGGCCATGATGCCACACGTCAACAAAACAGGCAAGGGAATCCCGTTATTTTTGGGCGTTGAAAATGCCAAATTCAGAGGAATGGTTGTACCGGGGGACACTTTAGAAATGCCGATACAGGTGCTGCGCCTTGGCAAGCTTTCGCGTATTTCCGCACAAGCGTACGTCAACGGCAAACTCTGTGTAGAGGCGAACCTGATGTTTATTTTAGGAGAAAACCTACATGTCTGACAACCTCATTCATCCCACCGCTATCATTGACCCTAGCGCAAAGATTGATCCTTCCACGGTAATAGGTCCGTATACTGTTATTGGGCCGAGAGTTACTATTGGTAAGGACAACCGCATCGGGCCTTTCTGTATTATTGAAAATACAGTCATGGGCGATGGAAATGAACTTATCGGGCACGCCACTATCGGCGTGAAGCCGCAGGACTTATCCTACGACGATTCCATGCAAAGCATGGTAGAAATGGGAAACGGAAATAAAATTCGCGAATGCGTAACCATTCACCGTTCCACTAAATTAGATGTACCTACCCGCATCGGGAACAACTGCCTGTTAATGGCCAACTCCCATGTGGCACACGATTGCCAATTAGGCAACAATATTATCTTGGGTAACTGCACCGGTGTAGCAGGGCATGTACAAATTGCCGATAGAGCCATTGCTTCAGGGCTTGTAGGCATGCACCAATTTGTGCGCATCGGCAGACAAGCCATGATCTCCGGCGGTTCTATGACCGTGTTGGATATCCCGCCCTACTGTACCGCGCAAGGTGAGCGCGCCCGCTTGGTGGGTTTAAACGTTATCGGTATGCGCAGAGCCGGCATGGGCAGAGATGAAATTATGGCGGTTAAACGTGCCTTTAAGACGTTGTTCCGCTCCAAAATGTTACTCAAAGACGCCATTGCCCAGTTGGAAGCCGAAAACCCGATTGCTCCTGTAAAGGAAATGTTGGAGTTTTGCAAAAATACCCAACGCGGCATCGCATCCGTAAGATGCAAAAATAGTGACTCTGATGAAGAATAACAAACTGGGCATCATTGCCGGCGAAGGCAAGATGCCCGTTTATATCGCCCGTGAGGCGGCTGAAAAAGGAGTAGAAGTTTTCGTAGCCGCTATCAAAGGAAACGCCCGAGAAGCAGATTTTCAGGGCGCGGCGACCGTTTTCAAAGAAATGCGCATCGGCCAAATGGGGGGTGCTTTTAAATTCTTTAAAGAGCATCAAGTTACCCAGATTGTCATGGCAGGACGCGTGCAACACAGCACTATTTTTAAGAATTTAATGCCAGATTTGCGCGGGGCTAAATTTTTAGCCTCGCTCAAATCTATGCAGACCAGCTATCTTTTAAACAAAATCATGGACGAGTTTAAAAAAGAAGGGTTGGAATTTGTCAGCTCCGCTCTTTATCTGGAGCATTACATGCCCAAAAAAGGAGTCCTTTCCAAAAAACAACCCTCTCAAGAGGAAACGCAAACCGTGCAGTACGGCTATAAAATAGCCAAAGGTATTGCCGCTTTAGATATCGGGCTTACCTGCGTGGTCAGCCAAAGCGCGGTCATTGCCGTAGAAGGCATGGAAGGCACCGACAACTGCATTTTGCGGGCCGGAGAACTGTATAAAAACGCAGCTGAAAAAAGCTCCAGCGTAGCCGTTGTGAAAGTGGCGCGGCCGGACCAAGACAACCGCTTTGATTTGCCCGTTGTGGGCAAAGGAACCATTGAGTCCGTCGTAAAGGCAGGGTTTAAGGTGCTTGCCTTTGAAGCCGAAAAAACCTTGGTGTTGGACTTGCAAGAAGTCATCGCTTTGGCCGACAAGCACCACCTGTGCTTAATGGCTATTTAATTTCCGAACAATCTATCCATAAAAAAAACGCAAGGCCAAAACCTTGCGTTTTTTCTTTCCCGATAAAAACTTATTTCTTGAAATTTTTTGCTTGTTCAAAAGCTTCTTGTTGCGAAAAAGGTAACATACTAAAACTGACCACTTTGCTGGTGAACATTTCCAAACTGGAAATAGAGGCAATGACCGCATCTACGATATTTCCCTTATCAAATTCTCGTTCCACCGCGTCCAGCACGGCATTTCCGTCACGCGGAGCCATAATCATTTCCACACCGCAACCAATCATTTTAAGAGCGGCAGCTCCTTCATTTTTAATACGGCTCTTATATAGCGGCGCACCGATGACACATCCTTTATAATTTAGGCGCTTTTTCAAAAGACCTTTAATAATGTTTTCAGACATCATAGCCCTGTTGGCAGGATCTATGTTGGCAAATACCATGTCAGACGGCATTACTGCATCAGCACGACGGAACATATGTTTATAAGGCACAAATTCGCAGTCTTCCATTTGTGCCAACGTCTTTAAAAATCCGCTCACTCCGGGGAAGTATTTTACACAGTTTAAAAGGCCGCCGTTGGATACCCCTGCTACATAATCGCCCGCCAAGCGAGCCACCAACATCGGTGTCTCACAAAAGGCAGGGCTTTGGTATCCCACATCCACCACAGGAGCCAAAAGCCAGTCTATCCCTATACTGCGTGCCATGCGCGCACTGACAAGCCCTTTGCGATACGCACCCTCCGTGTCTGCATTGGCGCCCAATTCAGCATTACTGGGCAAAGCGGGAGCATCGGTAACCACTTCCGACAGATCTTCCTCTATGTCAGCGCAAATCAACAAATGATCGTAAGGAGAAACCTCTCTGACTTCATGAATAAAGGCCTTTGTTTCTTCGGCTGTTCCGCCATAGACGCAAAATCCGCCCACACCGCGTTTGGCTTGCTCCTTGGCAAGAGCCATATCACTTTCACCAAACCAAAAAGCGGGAAAAACAATGCGAGACGGTTTCATACATTCTCCTTACTCTAAAATAGACGGGAACAAAGCTTCTTCGGTAGTGGAAGGAGCCACCTCTTCATAAGCCCCAGCATAAGGGTCTTCTTCTGTTTCTATAACATCAGGCTTAAGCTCCGGTTTTTGCGGGGTTTGCAACCATTGTAAAAGCTCCGCAGATACCCAACGGTCCAAAAGTTCATGACCTTTTTTATCATAAGCCGTGGCAAAAGTTACTTTTCCTTCTCCGCTGGACAAAAAAGCTACATTGCGTATAACACTGGCTTCCAAAAAAGGTTTTTTATCATCAGCCGCAGCTGCAATAAAAATATTCCCTTTATACACACGCAAAGCAGAAATAGGCAATACATCACGGAAGTTAGTTACCGGAGTCAACAAAGCTACACCGGCCACAGACGGCCACAGACTGGCAGATTTAGCGGCTACATTGGCTCCTAAACCTGCTCCGACAAAGAAAACATCTTCTTCCGCCACGCCTTTGCCTTTCAAATAGTCCATGGCGGCATTGATGTCGCGCGTCATTTTATTATAGTCATTATCAACGCCTTCTTTGGCAAAAGAAGTGTAAACACCTTTGCCCGTGCTTTTGCCGTGACCGCGTAAATCTAGTGCCAAATAGCCAAAGCCTTTCTCTTCCAATTTGGCAGCAAAAGAAGCAAAATCAGTATGTGTTTTTCCTGCATCATGCAGCAAAAGTACCGTTTTTTGTTCCGGTGCTGCTGCTTGATAAAGCGCAGAAATAGACCAGCCGTCTTGCGTTTGAAAACTCGCCGGATGACCTTTCATCGTTTCTTGGGCAAAAGTGGGAAAGGCCAACAAAACGGCCCCTGCCATACACCAGATTTTTTTCATTTCAATACTTCTTCCGGTTTAAACCACAAATTAATTTCGCGTTGTGCTTCCTGCGGTGTGCCGGAAGCATGTACCGCATTTTGCATAACCCCATTTTTAATACAACCAAACTGACCGCGCAAGGTCCACGGTTCGGCCTTTTCGGGATTAGTGGCCCCTAAGGCTGCGCGCACACGCGCTACCGCATTTTCCCCGCGTAACACAAAAGCGTGAATGCGATGATCGGGTAAATTATTATATTCACCCAACATAAATTTCAGCACCCCGTCCAAGAAAGGGCTGCCTTTTAAATTGTCATAATGCTCCCGCAAAAGTTCTTCGGTCGCGCACACCACTTTGGCTCCTGCAATTTCCAGTCCCAGCGCTTCAAAGCGGCTTAAAATAATACCCGTCAGTTTTTTTTCAATAGCATCGGGCTTGATTAAAATAAGTGTCTGTTCCATAAGCATATTATACCTAAAAAAGCTTTGTTAGTTGTGCGTTCCTTACGCGCGTAGTTATGATATAATAAAATGAGTATTATAGGAAGAACTTTTTATGAACAACAGCTCTTTACCCGCCCAAAATATTTTAATTGTTGCCGGAGATGTATCCGGAGACTTACATGCGGCCAATTTAATCCGCGAAATAAAGGCTCTGCGCCCGCAGATGCATATTACCGCTATTGGCGGAAGACTGATGAAACAAGAGGCAGATACTTTTCTTTTTGACCTAGCCGCCCAAGGGGCTACAGGCTTTATTGAGCCTCTTAAAAAAATGCCGTTGTGGCTAAAACTCTTAAAACAAATTCGCCAATATATACAAGGGCAAAAACCTTGTGCCGTTATTACAGTAGATTTCTATGGTTTTAACCATCAGGTGTTAAATATCGCCAAAGAGCTGCAAATTCCTGCTTTTTATTATGTAGCTCCGCAAGTATGGGCCAGCCGTCAATACCGTGCCAAACAATTGGCCCGTTTGACTCAAAAAATGTTTGTCATTTATCCTTTTGAGCCGGACTTTCACAAAAAATTCGGCGGCAATGCCGTTTTCCGCGGAAACCCCCTTTTAGACATTATGCCTGCTCCGGCAGAACATTCTTTTCAGACGGAAGATGTTCAAAACAAAGCTTGGAAATTAGGTCTTTTGCCGGGAAGCCGAAATAGCGAAATTTCCCGTTTAACGCCGGCTTTTTACCAAGCTTTCAAACAAGTGGTCAAAGCGTTTCCAAACACGCAGGCTTATTTGTTTGCCTTACCTGATGCCGACGAAAAGAAATTTTTAGATTTATTGGGAGAGGTCCCTCATCCGAATTTTCACATTGTGAAAGACAAAAATTACGAACTCAGAAGCCAAATGGACTTTTTGTTGGCCTGCTCCGGTACGGCCACCTTGGAGAATGCCCTCTTGGGCGTGCCTATGGTGGTAGCTTATAAAATGTTCTGGCCTACGTATCAAATTGCCAAAATGGTCATCAAAGTAAAACATATTTCTTTAGTCAATATTTTGGCGCAAAAAGAAGTGGTAAAAGAATTAATTCAAGAGAAAGCCACCCCCGAAGCTTTGGCTGCGCAAGTCATATCCATGTTCCGAAATCCCGCCCGTTTACAAGCGCAAAAAGATGAACTGCTTAAACTGCGGGCCAGCTTGGGCGAAAAAGGTGTTGCACACCGTGCGGCAAAAGAGATTTTAGAAGATATAGGAAACAATTAATTTATGCAGCTTAAAGAACTTATTGCCCAATTTAAAGAATACAACCCCAATGCAGATACCTCTATGTTGGAGAAGGCTTATTCTTTTGCCTATAATGCCCATAAAGACCAACAGCGCGAAACCGGTGAGCCGTATTTCAACCATTGTGCGGCGGTAGCTCAAATTCTTTTAGATTTTAAAATGGACGAAGAAACCGTTTGTGCCGGGCTTTTACACGATACGGTGGAAGATACCGGCGTAACGGCGGAAGAATTAAAGAAAGAATTTAACAAAGACATTGCCCACATGGTACAAGGGGTTACCAAAATCAGCGATTTAAAGTTTTCTTCCACTGACGAAGAAACTGTGGAAAACTGGCGTAAAATGCTTATTGCCGTAGCAGAAGACGTGCGCGTTATTTTAATCAAACTGGCCGACCGCACCCACAACATGCGTACCATGGATGTCATGCCGCCGGAAAAGCAAAAATTTAAATCTTACGAAACCATTACTTTATACGCCCCTTTAGCCCAACGCTTAGGCATGTTCACCATTAAAACCGAACTGGAAGACTTAGCTTTTAAATATTTACATCCCGAAGAATTTGTAGATTTAGTTGAACAAGTAGAAAAAAGAACCGCCGATCGCGAATTTGCCTTAAGCGAATTTAAACGCCTTTTAGAGCCGGCTCTTAAAGAAGAAAATTTAGACTATCGTCTGCTTTCGCGCGCTAAAAACTACTATTCCATTTACCGCAAAATGCAACAACAAAAGCTTTCTTTCGCCGAAATTCAAGACTCTTTGGGTGTACGTATTATTACTAAAAATTTACAAGATTGTTACAAAGCACTCGGAGTGGTACATTCTCGTTTCAAACCGTTGGCAGGTACTTTTACCGATTATATTGCCACTCCCAAGGCCAATATGTACCAAAGTATCCACACCACCGTATTGGTGCCTACCGGAGATATTGTAGAAATTCAAATCCGCACCGAAGAAATGCACCGCACATGCGAGTATGGTATCGCTGCTCATTGGCGTTACAAACTGGGTGGTAAAAAAGACAAAAACTTTGATGAAAAAATTAACTGGATCCGTCAATGGATTGAATGGCAGCGCGATTTAACCGCTCCGCGCGAATTTTTGGAAGGTTTTCAAACGGATATTAACCTGCAGCAAGTCTTTGTTTTTACACCTCAAGCCGATGTAAAACCTTTACCGGACGGCGCCACCCCTATTGATTTTGCTTATGCCATTCACACGGATATCGGCGATCGTTACATGGGGGCCAAAGTGAATAACCGCATGGTGCGTATGGATTATGTATTTAAAACCGGTGACGTTTGTGAAGTCATTACCAAAAAAAATGCTCAACCTAAACGGGACTGGTTGGAGTTTGCCCGCACAGCCAATGCTCGCAGCCGCATCAAACGTTATCTGCGCACTCATGGGGAGGATATTTAATGAATATTGCTCCCATGACCCCTCAAGAAGAGCGCCTAATGCAACAAGTGCTCAAACAACAAAGTTTGCGATGCAAACGCTGCAAACAACCCGTTGAAGAGTTAGATTGTTATTGCCGCCACTGCGGAAAGCCCTTGCGTCCCTTTATGGGGTTCTGGTATGACCATGGCGGAATTTTATTATGTACCTTAATTGCCGGCCCTGTTTCCTTACTGCCGCTTTGGTTATCACGCAAACTCTCCATCACCGTTAAATGTGCGTGGTCTGTGGGTATCGGCCTGTTTTCTGCTTACCTGCTCTATATGCTTTATCAGTCTTATTTGCTGGTATCTCAGACTTTCTCAGCCGTGCTTTCCTCTGCAATTTAATCTATACTAGCCTGCTTTTTTTTGCTAAAATATGGAGTAATCTTGTTTTAAAAAATACGTAAGGAGACACACATGACGAATCAAGAAGTACAACAAAGTGTTCCCGCCAAAGGTCAACCTAGAGCATTATACATGCTGTTTATGGTTGAAATGTGGGAACGTTTTAACTACTACGGTATGAGAGCGTTGCTTGTTTACTTTATGACAAGCGCCGTAATCGGTTTTTCCGATCCGCAGGCCTATCAAATCTATGGTTGGTTTACCGCTTTAGTATACCTTACCCCCGTCATCGGTGGTTGGTTTGCAGACAATTACATCGGCAAACGTCATTCTATTACCATTGGTGCTATTTTAATGGCCTTAGGGCAATTTGTGCTCGCTTCCTATGGCTTTGTTCCGGCCAGAGTGGCCTTGTTTGCCGGCTTGGCTTTAATCATCATCGGTAACGGCTTCTTTAAACCCAATATTTCCAGTATTGTAGGTGAGTTGTACGAACCCAATGACCCGCGCAGAGATGCCGGTTTTACCATTTTCTACATGGGTATTAACGTAGGGGCTTTCATCGCTCCGTTCGTAACCGGTTATGTAGGAGAAGTAACGGCCACCTCCCCCTCTTGGGTAGATTGGAGATGGGGTTTCATGACTGCCGGTGTAGGTATGATTATCGGTTTGGCTTGGTATTTGCTCCAACAGAAAAAATTCTTGGGAGATATCGGTCTTTACCCCGTATCTCAACACAAAACGGCCAAAGCTGTAGAAGAAGACAAACCCTTAACCTCTGAAGACAAAGATAAAATCAAAGCGGTATTTACCTTTACGTTTATCGCTATTTTCTTCTTTGCTTTCTTTGAACAAGCCGGTTCTTCTTTAAGCAAATTTGCGCAAACCTCCATTGCCTTGCCTACCTTCCATATTTTTGGTTGGGTATTGGAAGTCAAAGCTTCTTGGTTCCAATCTATTAACCCCATTGCCGTCGTTGTTTTGGCTCCTTTGTTTGCCAAAATGTGGATCAAACTCGGCTCTGTGGGCAAAGAACCTTCTATTCCCCTCAAATTCGCCTTGGGCGTATTCTTGACGGGTTTTGGTTTCTTGGTCATTGCCATCGGATCTACTTTCTTAGCTCCTGAGCATCAGATCAACATGATGTGGTTGGTAGCTTTGTACATAATCCACACTTGTGGTGAGCTCTGCTTATCCCCTGTGGGCTTGTCCATGGTAACCAAGTTGGCTCCTGCCAAATTGATGTCCATGTTAATGGGTGTATGGTTGGCCGCTTCTTTCTTCGGCAACCTGATGGGCGGCTACTTTGCCGTATTATCTTCTAAGCTCAGCTCCATCACCACCTTCTTTGCTATTCCGGCCGTCATTTTGATGGTTTTCGGCTTACTCGTATGGGCCGCTTCCGGAAAAATCAAAAAGTGGATGCACGGCGTCAATTAAAAACGCTTTATCAAAACCCCGCTCTTTTAAGGGCGGGGTTTTTCTTTTTCTTATTTGCTAAAAACTTTTCTTTTCCCCCCTTTAAAAACCTTCTTTTTTATGGTACTATCTAATATAGGCCGTCCCAGCAAAGACGGTAGATGTTTTTTATACTTATTTTAACGAGGAAAAAATATGACAAAAAGAACCCCTATCATTGCCGGAAACTGGAAAATGCACAATACCTTGGCAGAATCTGCCGCTTTAATTGAAGCTTTGAAAACTGCCGGTAACAAAAACAATGCCGAAGTAATCGTAGCTCCCTCTTTCACCTCTTTAGCCAAAGTAGCTGAACTAGCCAAAGGCTCTCATATCCAAGTAGCCTGCCAAGACGTACATTGGGAAGATAAAGGTGCCTTCACCAGTGCCGTTTCCCCCGTCCAAGCCAAAGATGCCGGTGCTACCCATGCTATTTTGGGTCACAGCGAACGCCGCAGCGTTTTTGGAGATACTGATGAAATTTTGAACAAAAAAGTAGCCGCCGCTTTGCGCCACGGTCTTACCATTATTTTCTGCGTAGGTGAAACCTTGCAAGAACGCGAAGCCAATGAAACCATCGCTGTTATTAACGGCCAATTGGAAAACGGCTTAAAAGGCTATAGCGCCGAAGATCTTAAAGGTATGGTCATTGCTTACGAACCTGTTTGGGCCATCGGAACAGGCAAAACCGCCACTCCGGAGCAAGCCCAAGAAGTACATGCTGCCATTCGCCAATTTTTAGCAGACAAATACGGCAAAGAATATGCCGATGCCACCCGCATCTTGTACGGCGGAAGCGTAAAAGACAGCAACGTAGATGAAATCATGGCTCAACCGGATGTGGATGGTGCTTTGGTTGGCGGACAAGCCTTACTGGCCGATAAATTTGCCCGCATTATCAATTTTAACTAAGGAGCATCTTATGAACTTGGCTAAATACATTGACCATACCTTACTCAAACCTCAAGCCTCCCAAGCGGAAATTAAAAACTTATGCGAGCAAGCTCGTAAATATGGCTTTTTCAGCGTTTGCGTAAATCCGTACTGGGTACCGTTCTGCAAAGAACAATTAAAGGGCAGTGATGTAAAAGTATGCACCGTAATTGGTTTTCCTTTGGGAGCCAACACCACCGAAGTCAAAGTATTAGAAGCCAAAGACGCTTTGAAAAATGGCGCCGATGAGTTAGATATGGTTGTCAACCTCGGCGCCGTAAAAAGTGCAGACTGGCAAACCGTCTTGGCCGATATTGAGGCCGTGCGCCATGCCGGTGAAAATTTTACGTTAAAAGTGATTATCGAAACTTCCGTCTTAACCGAAGAAGAAAAGGTAAAACTTTGCCAACTTTGCACCCAAGCAAAGGCTGATTTTGTCAAAACCTCTACCGGTTTTACCGGTGGCGGTGCTACGGCGCAAGACGTCAAACTCATGAAAGAAAATGTATCTGCCGATATGCAGGTAAAAGCTTCCGGCGGAGTACGGACCAAAGAAGACTTTGATAAAATGGTTGCTGCTGGTGCTACCCGTATCGGGGCCAGTGCCGGAATAAAAATCATAGAGGGAAAATGATTACTCAGTGGGATATCATCTCCAATATCAGTCCGAAAAGCAATTCCATCACTTATTCTTTACTGATTGATGGAACGGAGCATGATGCACGCTTGATTGCCAAAAAGCTGCAAGGATACGTTCAATCTCCGCAGCCGGCTTTGGCTCCGTATGTGTATCGTTTTCCGTTGCCGGACGATTTGGACGAAGATACCGTGGAAAAAATACGTACCGCCGTGCGAGAAGGCATTGAACAGGCAAAAAAGGTAAATGAATTTGTGCCGGGCGGCGGATTTGGCAATGCCTTGTTTAATGACGATGTATCTAAAGAAGATAAAGACTTTCCCACTTTTCTCACTTTAGACCCTTCTGCCAGTTTTTTCCAAGCCCCCAGTGTTGAAGAAATATCTTCTTCTAACATTTCTTTACCGGAAGTAGAAGAATTACAGCACAGACAAATCAATTTAGATTCCGTTGAAGATATTTCCGCCTCTGTTGAGGCGCCGGCCAATACATTAGACGGAATACGGCCTTTACCGGAAATGACGGAAGATTCCTCTTTAAATGATGTTCCTTCTGCAGAAGAAGATGCCAACGCGCAAAATGACGCTGCCGGATTTGCGGAAGATTTGCCTCACGTCAAAACCATTACCTTGGGCAAAACTCTTTCCCCAGAGGCCCCTGCTCCTATTTTAAAAGAAGCTGACCCTGTTTTAAAAGAATCTGAGCCCGTTTTATCTGACGCCGAAGTGGCACAAGAGAAAAACGAAAGCTCCGACACGCAAGAAGATCCCCTTCCTTTGACCGACAAAGACATGCTTAACAAAGACATGGAAGGGACCTTATTAGATCAATCTTTGGAAGATATTTTTTCTGCAGAAACCAAATACGATATGTTCTTAGATTTGGAAAAATTGGCTCCGCAAAACAACCAAGAAACAGCCCAAGCCAAACAAGAAGAGCAGAAAAAACAGGAAGAGCTTTCTTTACAGCAACAAACTTTATCTGCCGACGATTTGTCAGAAGAAAAAAATACAGAAAATGAAGGCTTTAATATTTTTGACCAACAAATCAAAGACCAAACCTGTTTTGTAGATTTTGATGATGTAAAACAAATCACAGAACGTATTACCCAAAAAGACATGGGCTTTGTAGAGCATGCTGAAGTAGCGGTTTCTTCTTCGGATACAACTCCACAAACACAACCGTCAAAGCCTTCTGCCAAGAAATCGACCCTGGCCGTATCTATACCCTTTAGTCGATTTGAACAACAAAAAGAAGATCAAGAAGAAGTATTAGACCCTTTTGAACAGTTACTTGCCTCCGCTGCCAAGAAAGAAAATACAGCGGAAAATTTAACGCCTACTCAAGAAGCACAACAGGCACCCGCTGCACCGGCAATTGATGAGATTGCACCGCAGCAAGCGCCGCTTCCTCCCGTTAAAAATATGGAGGAAAACACGGTTCCCGTAGAGGAAGAAAACATCTCCAAAGCAGAGGAACCTTTGCCGCAGCCGAAAGAATTATCCGGCTCAACGGAGCGGGAAGACAGGGTTATTCCGCCTCCGGCAGCACCTATTATGGAGAAAAATATTATGTCTGAAAACACAGGGGATAAAAAACCAATTTTACGCATCAAACGCAAAGCACAGGAACCGGTCGCTCCGGCTGCTCCTGTCGCACCTTTGCCGCCGGTTCCGCCCGCACCTGCTGCACCTGCTGCGCCTAATGCTCCGACGGCTGCTGCCCCTGTACCTCCCGTACCTCAACCGGTCCAGCCTGTTGCTACAGAGCCTGTTGCTCAAACACCGGTTCCGGAAATTGAAAAACCGCAAGAGGAAAAGCATCATACTATTTTGCGCAGACGGCGCCCCAGTGCCCACACTATTTTGGAAAAAACAAGAACCATTGACCATTCCATTGAGTTGCCTCTTTCGGAACTCAAAAAGCACAATTGGCCGTTGGAAGTACCTTTGATTCCTACCTATACGTTGGAAAACATGACGATATCGGTCAACCGCTTTGCCCATGCTACTGCTATTTCTGTTATTGACAATCCCGGAAGACTTTACAATCCGCTTGTGTTGCACGGAGCTAGCGGTACGGGTAAAACGCATTTCTTGCATGCCATCGGTTATGCCTTATCTAAAAAATTCGGGCAAGAAAATATCTTTATCACTAACGGTGTACGTTTATCCCGCGGCATTCAACGCTACGTAATGGAAGGCAATATTAAAAAATTTGAAGAATTTACCAATAATGCCCAAGCCATTTTAATTGACGATATACACTTAATCGCCGTCAATGAGCAAAATCGTGCCCATTTATCCAAATTGCTCAAAGATTTTAGAGCTCAACACAAACAAATTGTCCTTACTTCCAAATATCCGCCGGAAAGTTTGGCCAAGTTGGAAGAATTGTTAGATTTCAAATTAGATTCCGGTTGGATCTCTGAGTTAAAAGATGCCGCCGGAAAAACCCGTACGCAAATTATCCAAAGAATGTTACTGGCCAATAACATCAGCATCACGGATGAAGAGGCCAACCGCTTCTTTGGCAAACCTAATATGTCTTTGGGTACGGTCAATCGGGCTATTCGTCGGGTACGGGTACTGGAAAGACTTATTTTCCCGCAACTCCCCCCCCAACAACGCTCTTCCAAAGATATATTTGAACAATTGTTAGCCACCACCGGAGAAGATCGCTCCAGCCAAGTGGCTATTCGGGAAATTTCTGAAGTAGGCAATTCGCCCGTTACCGGAAACGGTGAATGGGGCAAAATCGGCTTCTTCTATCCGCAAAACAATTCCAATATGATGAATTGGCTGCTGTTTGCTCTGCAACAGCGTGCTAAAGAGTTGGGCATTCCGGGAGGACCGGAATTGGCGGTAAGATCATCTTATTCCACGGATAACATTATTTCTTCCGCTTTTAAAATTGCCAACCTTTGCGATAATAAAAAGTTAAAAGGCGCGGTCATTTTGGGGCCGGAATTAGATGTTTGTGAATCTTCCGTCCGGGAAAACTTTTATGATATTTTAACGCATATGTTAGAAATCATGCTCATTCGCTGCGGCGTCATCAATTACGAAAAAGTAAACGCCCCCAGCACGTATGTTAAAATTTTATCGGAGTTATTAAGATGAAAAAACTGGCTCTTTTGTTGTTGGGTCTTTTCTGTTTATCGGCTTGCGGCGGTTTAAACAGTGCCGTCAAAGACGGGGTGATAGCTCCTGCTTTTAATGATACGTTAGTAGACGATCACTATCTTTGGGTTCGCGGTTTTGGTGCAGCTAATCCCAATCACCAAACCGATTCTCAACGCAGAATCTTATCCAGAGAAGCAGCTATTGCACATGCCTACCAAAGAGCTACCGAAGTAATTTATGGAGCAAACTTGGAAAGTAACGTGCAAATTGTGGACGCCGTCTCTGAAGGGTCTACCATTCACAGCTCCGCCAGCGGTGTGTTAAATCACATGGAGTTGGTATCTACCGAATACTTAGAAGACGGCGGTTGTACCGTTATTATGCGTATAAGCAAAGAAAAATTACAATAGCTCTTTGCTTCTTGGAGGAATAAATGAAAAAAATTTTGCTCATTGCTTTATTGTCCACTTTTGTTTTGGGGGCTTGCCGCGCATTGCATATTGGTCCCAAGGGAGAGGGCGAGTATGTGGTAGCGGAATCTTTGGTTCCTTACGACGAAAATAATCTTGCCTCTATGAAAAAAGAAGGGGAATTGGCCGCTCAAAAAGCAGCTGTAGAAAAAGTGGCGGGTATCTTTATTTCCTCCACTTCCACCGTAGAACAAGCCCAACTGGTGGAAGAAAAAATTACCTCCAAAACAGCCGGCTTTATCCGCAGAGGTTATGTGCAAAAAGCTTACCGCAAAGCAGACCAGTGGTACACTCGCGTGCGCGTGATGGTATTGGTTAAAGACGTGGGCGAGATTATTAAACAATCTGAGTCTGATGCTTTTGCCAAAAAAACAACCATTTTGGTTACTTCTCGGGAAGCTGTCGGAGAAGATCTATCCTTAAAACAAGACTGCAAACAAGCCATTTACCGTGCTTTAAAGAGCCAACCTTATGCTTTGGTAAACGGCGATAATTTAAGCCAAAACAATTTGGACAATCCTACCCCTATCATTGATAAAGCCCGCCAAGACGGTGCCCGTTTTATCATCATGGCAGATGTAGAAACAGCCCCCCTGCAGGCATTACCGGGGATTTCTTCTCCTTTTAAAACCTATCGCGCCCGCGCTAATCTCAAAGTGGCCTCCACCAAAAACTATCAAGTAGTGGCCGAAGGGGCAGACCAAGTAAGCGGCTTAGACCCTATGGAAGATATTGCGGCGCAAAAATCTATTGCCGCCGCTTGTGAAGCGGCCGCCAAACAATTGGTAGAGCCCATCAATGCGGCCATCAATTCTGCCACTAAGTTTAATGTGGTTGTGCAAAACGTAAAAACCATTGAACGCTTGAAACAAATTCAGGATATTTTTAAAGAAATGCGCGAGATAGAAGATTATAATTTAACTCAATACACCAATTCTGACGCTCATTTTGAAATTGCGGCCAATGTATCCTCCGGCGAAGAGTTAACCGCCAAAATCATCAGAAATTACAATGTAAATTTTACGGTGATGGCTATTTCTCCGCAAAAAATCGTGTTGAACTTTATCTAATATGTTAGCCAGCATACAAACCTGCGCTCTCAAAGGCATAGACGGATTTGAAGTAACGGCAGAGGTGGACATTTCTTCAGGAATGCCCACTTTCTCCGTGGTAGGTTTGCCCGATGCAGAAGTAAAAGAAAGCAAAGACCGCGTCATTGCAGCCATTCGCAACAGCGGATTTGATTTTCCTCTCAAAAGAATTACCGTCAATTTAAGCCCTGCCGAACTGCGCAAAAGCGGTACTCAATTTGATTTGGCTATTGCCGTAGGTATTTTGGCCGCGTCGGAAGCTTTGTCGGAAAAAGCCGTTGAAAAGGCCAAGCAGTTGCTCTTTTTGGGAGAATTGGCTTTAGACGGCTCCTTGCGCCCGTGTGCTGGGGTGCTGCCCATGTTGATTTCCGTCAAAAATACAGGAAAAACCGTAATCGTTCCCCCTGCTAATATTTTAGAAGCGCAAACCTCTACCGTGCCTTTTGTGACTCCGCGCACATTGCGTGATTTAGCTGATTGGCTGGAAGGAAAAAAGGAAGACGAAAGTGTAAAAGTATCTTTTCTTCCCGAACAAGAAGAGCAATCTATCTCTTCCCTAGATTTTTGTGATGTTAAAGGACAAGCGGTAGCCAAAAGAGCTTTGGAAATAGCGGCCGCAGGAGGGCACAATGTACTCATGATTGGCCTGCCCGGTACGGGTAAAAGTATGTTAGCCAAGCGCTTCCCCGGTATTTTACCGCCGCTTTGTGAAGAAGAAATCTTAGAAATTACTAAAATTTATTCCGTTTGTAATCTGATTGGGAAAACTAAAAAACTAACTCATCGTCCTTTTAGAGATCCTCATCACACGATTTCTGATGTGGCGCTTATCGGAGGAGGGAGCACGCCAAAGCCGGGGGAAGTGTCTTTGGCGCACAATGGTGTTTTGTTTTTAGACGAATTTGCAGAGTTTTCCCGCACTACCCTGGAAGTATTGCGTCAGCCTCTTGAAAATGGCACCGTCACTATTTCCCGCGCCAAAGAAACCGTATCTTATCCGGCCCGCTTTACTTTAATTGCGGCGATGAACCCCTGTCCATGCGGCAATTTGGGAAATCCGCATAAAGCATGCACTTGTTCTCCCATGCAAATAAACCGTTATCAATCTAAAATTTCGGGGCCGCTTTTGGACCGTATTGACCTGACGGTCAATTTAAACCCCGTCCAATACGGAGATTGGAACAAGCCCAGCGAAGGCGAAACCACCGCCCAAATTCGCGCACGAGTAATTTCTGCCCGTGAAATTCAGCAAAAGCGCTTTAAAGGCACGCCTACTACGGCCAATGCTTTTATGACGCAAAAACAGATCAAAGAGTTTTGCCCTTTACCGGCCGGAGCCGACAGCATTTTGGAAACAGCCATGCGTAAGTTCGGCCTTAGTGCGCGCAGTTTAGATAAAGTACTTAAAACGGCCCGCACCATTGCCGATTTAGAAGGTAAAGCCAATATAGAAAACACCCACCTGATTGAGGTCTTGCAATACAGACCCTTAGACAGAAAGGGGGTGCCTGATCTATGAGCATCTCCGAGCAAGAGCGTTTAGCGCGTATTCGCATCAATGCTTTTTTATATTTTAGGGCCGATTGGTTAAAGCGCCTTATTGATATTTTCGGCTCTGCTCAAGAGATTTTAAAGCAAGATGCCCAAACCTTAGCTCAACAAGCACAAATGAACCCTTCCACCGCCGCGCACTTTTTAAGAGATGCCTTTGCCGTCAATCCGCAAGAAGAACTGGAAAAAACACAAAAATACGGCGGAAGAATTTTAGTACCGGAAGACGAAGATTATCCGCAAAGTCTGCGCGATATCAAAGAAGCTCCCATCGCTTTGTACGTATTAGGCAAATTGCCACCGAACAAGGCTTATATCGGTATGGTGGGTACGCGTAAAATTACCGCTTACGGCCGCCGAGTAGCCAATACGCTCTCTACCGGTCTTACGCAAGCAGGAGCCGTAGTGGTCAGCGGTTTGGCCCGCGGAATTGACAGCGAATGCCACAGCGCAGCGGTACGTTTACAAAAACCGACGATTGCCGTCATCGGTACAGGCATAGGCCGTTGCTATCCGCCCGAAAACAGAGAATTGGCCCGCGCTATTTTACAACATGGCGGTGCGATTGTATCAGAGCTTCCTTTTAATAAGCCTCCCCATGCTTTTCACTTCCCGCGCAGAAACCGCATTATTGCTGCTTTGTCTGAATTGGTGGTGGTCGTGGAAGGCGAAGTAAAATCTGGAGCACTCATTACGGCTAAGCTGGCTTTAGAAATGGGAAAAGACGTATTAGCCGTCCCCGGCCCGATAGATAGCCCACAAAGCGGCGGCCCTAATAATTTGATAAAAGACGGGGCAGGTGTTGTCACCACGGTAAAAGATATAATAGACTATATACCGAGCCCACAGCTTTTTGATTTACAAATGCAAGAGACTCCGCAAAGTCAAGAAACCGATGAATCTTTGCCCCCCTTGCAACAAAAGATTATGCAGTTTATCGCCACTTCGGAAGTTTCTGCCGACCAAGTGGTGGAAGAAATGGGACTTTCGGTACAAGAGGCAGCTACTGCTCTATTTGAATTAGAAGTAAAAGGTCTTCTTTCTTGTAAAGCGGGCTTATATAGCAAAAGCAAATTTTAATTTTTAGCGTAGGGAACTAAATATGGCAACAACAAATAATTTTAAAGGGAAAAAACTCGTTATCGTAGAGTCTCCCACCAAACAAAAGACCATCAGCAAAATTTTAGGTGCGGATTTTTTGGTCCGCAGTTCCTTTGGCCACGTGAGAGATTTGCCCTCTCACGATATGGGGGTAGATATTGACAATCAATTCAAACCCACCTATCAGCCTGTAGAAAGAGCCAAACGCTTGATTAAAGAATTAGAAGCCGTTGCCAAAAACGCACCCGAAATTTATCTGGCCACCGACCCTGACCGCGAGGGGGAAGCGATCGCGTGGCATTTGGTGGAACTTTTAAAACTGCCTAAAGAAAGATATCACCGTATTTTCTTTCATGAAATTACCCCGGCAGCCATTAAAGAATCTTTTTCCCATGCGCGTAAAATTGATGACAACTTGGTCAATGCCCAGCAGGCTCGCCGTATTTTAGACCGCATTGTAGGTTACAAGCTTTCGCCGCTATTGTCGCGCAAAATTACCTCCGGCCTTTCTGCCGGTCGCGTGCAATCGGTTACCGTGCGTTTACTGGCAGAACGTGCCAAAGAAATTGCCGAATTTACCGAAAAACCCTACTGGAGCATGAAAGCTCAGTTTGAGAAACCCAACTGCCAGCCTTTATTCTGGGCGCGCCTGTTAAAATGGGAAGGCAAAAATGTGGAACAAACCACCACGTATCATTTATTTGCAGAAGATTACAAGGTAAAAAATACCGTTTTTGATGCTCCTGAAAAATTGGCCCCCGTCAATGCGCTTTTACGTCAAGGCCCCTGCACGGTAGAAAAAATTGAGAAAAAAGCGGTTAAGCAAAAACCTAAACCGCCTTTCATTACCAGCTCCATGCAGCAAGACGCATACAACAAATTAGGCTTCCCTTCTCAAAAAACCATGATGACGGCCCAACACCTTTACGAAGGTATTGAAATTGCCGGTCAAACCGTAGGTTTAATTACTTACATGAGAACGGACTCTTTTAACGTATCTAAATTATTGCAAGAGCAAACCAAAAAATTTATTGCCGGAAAATATGGGGAAAATTTTGTACCCAAAACGCCGAACGTATATAAAAGCAAAGTAAAAGGCGCGCAAGAGGCCCATGAATCTATTCACCCCACGGATGTCAACCGCACTCCGCAAAGCATCAAGCAATTTTTAACGGCAGACCAATATAAACTTTATGAACTTATTTGGCTGCGTTTTGTGGCCAGCCAAATGGCTGAAGCGGTGTTTAATACGGTCACGGTGGATATCTCCGCCGGAGAAAAGAAAGATTGTATTTTACGTGCGGGCGGAAGAACAGTCAAATTCCCCGGATATTTGTCCATCTACAAAGATGAAGATGAAAACGAGAACGAAAACGAAGAAACCGCACTTTTGCCTGAGTTGACGGAAGGAGACGTGCTGACGCTCAAAGAAATCACCACCAAAGATCACAAAACCACTCCCCCTCCGTATTACAACGAAGCAAGCTTAATTAAAACGCTTGAAAAACACGGTATCGGTCGTCCTTCCACCTATGCACCGACCATTAAAAATATTTTGGATCGTAAATACATTACGCGTCAACCCAAGTCCAATAAATTAGTAGCTACGGAGTTAGGCATTACAGTAACGGAAAGCTTAAAGGAATTTTTCAAAGAAATCATGGCTCTTTCCTACACGGCAGGTGTGGAGGAAAAATTGGACGAAGTGGCCGAAGGCGGTCAAAAATGGGTAGATTTGTTGGGAGATTTTTATGCTTCCTTCAAAAAAGAATTAGACGATGCAGACAAAGGCATGCTCCGTCCTGCTGCCAAACAGACGGATGAAAAATGTCCCCTTTGCGGAAAACAGATGCTGCTGAAAACCAGCCGTTTCGGACAATATTTAACTTGCAGTGATAGTGATTGCAAAGGAAAAATCAATTTAAATAAAGAAGGCGAAAAAATTCAGCCGCAGACCACCAACGAAGTCTGTGACAAATGCGGTGCCCCCATGGTTATACGCACAGGACGCAGAGGTAAGTTTATGGCTTGCTCTGCTTATCCCAATTGCAAAAATACTTACTCCGTAGATGAAAACGGAAATAAAGTAGCCTCCTCAGGCCCGATCGTTACCGACCACGTGTGTGATAAATGCGGCAAGAAAATGGTGCTTCGCAGCTCTAAACGCGGTTATTTCTTAGGCTGCGGCGGATATCCCAAATGCAAAAATATCGTTACGATATCCAATGAAGAAATAGAAAAAATAAAAGCGGCTCACGAAAAACAAGCCGCTAGTAATTAGGCCGCGCATGAAAGAATGGGCACAAGCTTTTTTATTACAACTAAAAAATAAAAATTATTCTGTCATGACCGTGAAAAGTTATGGAGAAGATTTGCAAGAGTTTGTAAATTTTTGTGCCGCACGCAATAAAACAAAACCGCAAGATTTTACGCTTAGTTTTATTCGTTCTTTTTTAGCCGATTTGACCCAAAAAGAGCCCGCCAGAAACACCGTTTTGCGCAAGATCGCCACTTTGCGCAGTTTTGCAGGGTTTCTGCTGGAGCAGGGAAAAATAGAGAAAAATCCGTTTAAGCTTTTGCCGGCTCCGAAGCGGGAAAAATTATTGCCTAAGTTTTTAACAATAGACGAGAGCGCCCGTTTGATAGATACCGCCGCAAATAAAGGCCGCTACGCAATGCGCAATAAAGCTCTTTTTGAGCTTATTTATTCCAGTGGTCTTCGCAGAAGTGAAGTAACGGGCCTAAAAATAGCAGATGTAGATTTTTTTAACGGTGTTGTAAAAGTATTGGGAAAAGGCAATAAAGAAAGATACGTTCCCGTAACCGATGAAGCATTGCAAGCTATTAAAAATTATTTGGCTTTCCGTGCCAACCCTTTACCCACGGAGCCTTTGTTTTTAAATAAAAACGGCACCGCTTTAACGGGAGACGGCTTGGCTTATATTTTTAAACAACTGGCCATACAATCACATATCGCCAGAAAAGTAAGCCCGCACAGTTTGCGTCATTCGTTTGCGACGCACTTGCTTAACAACGGTTGTGATTTACGCAGTTTGCAGGAAATGTTGGGCCACAAAACACTGGCGGCCACACAGGTATATACCCATGTGTCGCTGGACAAATTAAAAAGCGTGTATCAGCACGCCCACCCCAAAAACAAGGAGCTAAAACCATGATTGGTATTGGTGTAGATATTGGCGGTACTTTTGTAAAGCTGTACGTAATGAATGAAAACGGAGAAATTATCCGCAAAGAAAAAGTAGAAACCAACTACGAAAACGGTGCTGAAGCCTTTTTGCAGCAAATTGCCGGATTTATTAATCAAATTAAAGCAGAATTTTCTGATCATAAAGTAGCCGTAGGTGTGGGCGCCCCCGGAGATGTAGATAATCAAAACGGTGTGCTGCGCTATAATCCCAATTTAAAATTTAAAGATGTAGATGATTGGCCGTTGGCAGACATTTTGGAAAAAATGACCGGCATTCGCCCGCACGTAGCCAACGATGCTACCATGGCCGCTTGGGGGGTGTATGAAAGCACTTTAAACCGCCAAGCCAATAATGTCTTGGTCATCACGTTGGGTACCGGTGTAGGCGGCGGCCTAATTATCAACAAAGAGCTTTATCAAGGCTCCAACGGAACCGCCGGAGAAGTGGGGCACACCAAGATTGCCAGTACCAAAACCGGCCCTCAATGCGGCTGCGGTGCGCGCGGCTGCTTGGAAGCGTTTGTAGGAACGATTGGTATTCGCCGCAGAGTGATGGAGGGCGTTTTAGAGCATCCGCAATCTATTTTGGCTCAAATGGTAGCCAAAGAAAAGAATTTTAAAATAGAGCTTGTATCCCGTGCGGCCGACAGAGGATGCCCCCTTGCTTTAAAAATCTGGGAAGATACCGGCTTTTTCTTAGGTATCGGTATTTCCAATATTTGTTTGGTCTTAGATGTGGATACCGTTGTCTTAACCGGCGGCGTATCCGGAGCGGCTAAATATTTCTTGCCCGCTACGGAAAACGTATTGCATCATCAGCAAATACAAACACCGTTTAAGAAATTAAAACTCATGGTTTCCCAAGACCCCAATATTGGCGGTGTAGGCGCAGCCATGTACGCTATTCATCAAGAATTGAAAAAATAATGAAAAAATTACCCCTTCTCCTTGTATTGTTTGTTTCTTTCTCTCTACCTGTGTGGGCAGAACAGAATGTCCTGCCTCAACCCGACGAAGAGAAGGGGTTTGTTTATTTTACCGCAGATGAAGCTTCGGCTGATCCTGCCGCCAAAAAGATTAACCTAAAAGGAAATGTCACCTTGGTCCAACAAACCCAAACGGGGGAAATCCGCACCGCCAAAGGCGAAGACATTACCTTTGACCAAGTCAACACCACTATTTCCTCCCTCGGTCCCATGACCGTGGAAGGAATGGGAGCTACCGTCAGCGGAAACAATGTATCGGTCAATTATAAAACCAAAGATTTTTATGCAGAAGATATTCAAACCGAATACCCCCCCCTGCGCGTAATTTCCGCCAAAGAAATTTCCATGAAAGACGGTACCGAACGCCTAAAAGGAGCCGTGCTGACCTGTTGTGACAATCCGGAACCGCACTATACCATTACCTTGGGAAATTTAAAAGTTTCTCCGGAAAAACGGGTTTTTGGGACCAATGCCGTATTTAAATTAGATGGTTTCCCCATTATGTGGCTGCCTGTTTTTTGGCGTTCTTTAGACAGTCAAAAACCGTGGACCACTCACGTAGATTTCACGCAAAGCGGAGACACCGGCTTTGGCATTTTAACTTCCAACGTTTTCCAAGAAGTGGCCGGTTTCCGCCCGAAAGTGAATTTGGACTATTACACCAAATCTGGTGTTGGTTTGGGCCTTGAGTTAATGGCGGTAGAAAGCGAAACGTTGCGCGGTACGGGCGAAGTGTATTATATCAATGACCGCTCCAGCTCTGACGAAGAATATACCTTAGACGGGCACCCCTTCCAACTCCAAGACACCAAACGTTGGGGTATGCGCGGCGGTTACTGGTGGGAAATGTATGACAGCTCCGATCATTTTAATAATAACAAAGGCGCTTTGTATCAATTTCAGACCCAGTTCCGCATGGTATCAGACCCATATTTTAACGATTCTTTCTTCCGCGGAAACCCTTATATTTTTACTCCGGATCAGGAAACCAATTTTTCTCTTTCCCGCCAAAGCCGCCGGTCCACGCTGCGTTTAAGCTATACGCAAATGGATATTTTTGATTGGCAACGCGGTGATTTTATTGCCAAAGAGCGAAATATGCCACAGCTTGATTACACGTTGCTTCCTTTCAAAGATCCTTTGCTGGGTTTAACGCACCGCATGGAAGTGAATTTTAATAATACCTCTCATATGGAAGAAGAGTGGAAAAAACAAGGCTCTGCTCGTTGGACCACCGAAAAATCTATTCGTTTAGCAAAAGGGATTACCTTTTTGCCCAGCGTTTTTTATGATCAGCATGTTTCTTTAGATGATGATGACTATAATGATAAAACCGCTTGGGTCGGGCGTGTGGGCACGGACTTGAACTTACAGACAGATACCCCCATCGGCACATTAGATTTTGGTTATCAATACACCAAACGCCTCTCTACTGGTACATTAAAAACGGATACTTTCTCTTTAGATCACGGGGAAGAAAGAAACCGCTTATATTTGGAAAATTATTATCGCCCGTCTTTTAATACCTATGTTCGTTTGGCTACCGGCTTTAGATTGGCAAATCACGACGTTCAAAACAACTCTTGGCAACACCTTAAACACCGCGTAGAGCCTATTTTATTGGAAGCAGGATACAACTCCCCCGATGGAAAAATAAACTTGTTTGCGCAGAATTTATATGATTTAATAGAAAAGAACCAAGCATTTATCGCGCAAACCAATTTTATTATCAAAGGACAGCATTTAGGCATCGGCTTAACAAACTACGATACTACCGAAAGCAGTGACTATGCACTGTATAAAAATATTTCCGATGCTTATACCTTTACTACCAATTTTGGCTTACGGTTGCCGAATGCCACTTGGTCTTTAGACTTGGGAACGGACTTTCAGATTCAAAGCGGATCTTTTGACTCTTTTAATAAATTAATCCGCCTTACCAAACGTTTCCATGATGCCATCGGTGAGTTAACCGTACGAGACCGAAATGACAATTTGTCTTTTGCTTTCCGCATTTCTGTGTTATGCGGCAAAGACGGACGAAAAGAAACTCAACAAAACGCGCAAGATACCTACTGGTACCCGTGGCGCAGCGAAAATGACCTGCGCGATATGTAGATTTTAAAGATCGCAAAAAAAGAGAGGAAAAAGAAACATGACCCCGAACTTGATGTTTAAAAAACAAGGCTGGATTGAAGTAATTTGCGGATGTATGTTTTCCGGTAAAACCGAAGAACTCATTCGTCGCGTGCGCACCGCACTGATTGCCAAACAAAAGGTCCAATTGTTTAATTCTCGTTTGGATACGCGCTATGGCATTGGCAGCATTATCAGCCACAACCAAAACAAAGTAGATGCCTGCTGTGTAAAAAGCTCCGCTGAAATTTTACCCCTCGTTGAAAAAGATACTCAAGTTATTGCGATTGATGAAGTGAACTTTTTTGATAAAGGAATTATTGACGTATGTGAAAAGTTGGCCAATCAAGGAAAACGCGTCATTGTGGCCGGCTTGGATACCGATTATCGCGCCGAACCCTTTGAAGTGACGGCTGCTTTAATGGCTAAAGCAGAATTTGTGATGAAAAACCATGCAGTCTGCACCAAATGCGGCAATCCTGCCACTTTTACGCAACGCATGACCAAAGACACCAAACGTATTGTAGTGGGCACGACGGACGCTTACCAAGCCCGTTGCCGCCGTTGCTATCGCAAACCCAAAGAGAGAAAAGCCAAATGAACGAAGAAAATACCCTTAAGACCCCTTGGTCGGAAGAAGTAATATCCTCGGGCCCCGTACCTGATAAAGAAGCTCCTTACGCCGGATTTTGGAGCAGATGTGTGGCGTTTTTAATAGACGTCATTATATCTGCCGTCCCGCCTGCCTTGATTTGTTTTCCGGTCATATTTTGGCTGGTAAAAAAAGGTGTTGAGGCAGAACAAATGGGAGCCGATGCGGCAGGTTATTCTGTTGGCATTCTTGTGGCGTACTTGGTGTGGAATGTATTGGGTGCGCTGTCTTTTTGGCTTTATTTTTCATGGCAAGAAAGCAGCAAACATCAAGCCACTTGGGGCAAAAGACTCTTTAAAATAAAAGTAGTCAACAAAGAGGGTGCAGCCCTCGGCTTTGCCCATGCCACGGGCAGAACATTGGCTAAAATCGCATCTTACGTTACTTTGTATATAGGTTTCTTGATGGCGCCTTTTAGCAACCGAAAAAGAGCCTTGCATGATTTTATTGCCGAAACTTATGTGGTTAAAGCTGATTTCAAACAAGAAGACTCCTTGCCGGACACGCACAGCAGATGGGGAATTTTTGTCATAATCGTGGCTGTATTAGCTTTATTAGGTGCTACCCTGCTGCTGCATATGGCTAAACAAACGGCCAATCCTACGGCCCTAAAGGCCAAAATTGCGGTATCTGTATTGCCCGGCATAGCGCAACAGGGCGGAATTGCTGAACCGGTTACCCAAAGTGAAATTACTTTTTTTCAAGATGAAACGGGCTATCGGGCACTTTTCCAAGATGAAACGGGCGAAAGCTATGTGCTTTACTTGCCCGAACCGAACGGAACTGTTTGTTGCGACATCTTCCCTAACGAAGATTGCCAAAACATCTCCGTTCCCGTTTGTCAGTAAGTTTTGTTAAACTAAAAACCCCCGCTTACCGCGGGGGTTTTTGTTTTAGCAACAACGACAACCATCCTCTTGTTCCAAATTCAACACTTTCAGTATATCAAAAGGAGCTTCTTCTGATGTACCACACCCATCCCCAACATAGCCTGAAAAATGCCCATCTTCATGAATACACAAACACGTATCAAACTTTTGATAGGAAGCACAGGCTTTAACTGTTTCACTAGTCCCTGTTCCAGGACCTGCATGATAGTAAAAATTTTTTTCATTCTCAACAGAAACAGATAGGTTTTCCATCAAATCACAGCCTGAAACAAAATACACATTTGTACCTGTTTCTAATTCACAAATTTTTACCGCATCAGCAATTATCTTTAAGTTTGTAAAAGCTTCAGCGAAGCGTGCCTTAGTGACTGCCTTTGTATATTGCGGCAAGGCCACAGCAGACAAAATGCCGATAATTAAAACAACAACTAATAACTCAATGAGTGTAAAACCTCTTTTCATTTTTATTCTCCTTTTGCTTCAATTTTCCGTCTGAAAAAATTGTAGCAAAAAAAAAAAACGGCTTGTCAAGACTATTTTTTACCGACGGGAGAATACTAACTTTTTTCATCGCAAAAAACACCGCGTAAAACCTTATGTTCTACGCGGTGTATAAAAACAACCAATGAATCCCTAAAACGACCAGTGCGGTGTAAAGCTATCCCCTTTCAGATCCGCCACCAAATGTGGCGCACTGCCGTCCGAATCCATTACGTACAATTTGCGTCTTCCGCCATCGCGCGTGCTGGTAAAGGCAATAAAGCGCCCATCGGGGGACCACGTCGGGTCTTCGTTTGATCCTGCATCCGTAGTCAAGCGGCGCAACTGCGTACCCGTTAAGTCCACAAGGAAAATATCAAACGGATGATACGGTGATTCACGGCCTGCAAATACAATCCACTCTCCGGTAGGGGACCATTGCGGGCTGTCAGACCAGTTAAATGTTTTGGTCAGCGGGCGGGTTTGCCCCGTAGCCAGCTCCATTACGTAAATTTGCGGATTACCGGCGCGGTTAGACACAAAAGTAATAAACTTTCCGTCCGGAGAATAAGACGGTGATCCGTCCACCGAGTGGCGGTTGGTAATCTGTTTCTTTTCGCCTGTTTCTAAATTATAGATATAAATACTGGGGTTGGCCCCTTTGGAGCTGGTAAAGACTAAGGCTTTACCGTCCGGAGAAACACCGCCAATCAAAGAAAGTCCACCACGGATAATCACGGGAGCAATTTTGCCGGCTTTTAAATCAATAGCAAAAATGTCCGGATTTTTATAGCGATAAGTCGTATAATAAATGCGTCCGTCTTTGCTCCAACGCGGCAGCAAAGAAATGCTGCGGTCATTGGTCAGTTTCTTTAAGTTTTGACCGTCATAATCTACTACATAAATTTCTTTATGTTTGGTAGAGTTGTTGGCAAAAGCAATTTTGGTATCGGCAATACCGCGCCGCCCCGTCAAAGTTTGGATAATTTGATCGGAAGCAATATGGGATAAGCGGCGCAAGCTGGACTGATTGCCTTTGTATGCTTTGGCAAACACCGGCGCACGGGTAGCTACGTCATAAACATAAAGTTTAATGGTGTAGTAAGGCTCAGCATACGTAATATTTCCGCCAATCATATAATTGGCTCTTTTTTTACCCCACCCTTTTAATGTATCTTTTAAATCTTTCGGGTCAAACGCAGGTCCATCCTCAGACACGTCAAAATAACGTCCGTACAAAATATCGGCCCTCAATGTATCATGCACGGTTTGGGCCGCATTTTGGGCCGTTTCCGGTGCAATAAAGGCAGGCATAGCAATCGTAGGAAGCTTTTTGCCGCCGGAAGACGTAATACCAATATATACGTCCGTTTGCGGCGCGGCAAACAAAGCCGCCGCACCACACAACCCCAACAGGGCGGTGAGCAAAAGTTTAGAAGTATTTTTCATGGCTGTTTATTTTAATTTGGCCAGTTCTTCTTTGGCCAGACGGGCCTCCGGACTAGAGCCGAAGTCCTGCACGACGGAACTAAAATAGCGTTTGGCTTCTTCCGTCTTGCCTAAAGGGATAATACTGCGCGCATATTTTAAACGCGCGGTAGGAATAATTTTACTTTCAGGAAATTTTTGTAGTACCGTGGCATAAGCAATGGCCGCGGGTTTGGCTTGCTCTTGGGCAAAATAAGCATCACCCATGTAAATATAGGCTTGCTCAATATTTTCTCCTTCCGGATACTGCTCAATATAAAGTTTAAACCCCGTAACCGCCAAATCATAGGCTTGTTTGTTTAAATGATTTTTGGCTTCGTTAAAAATATCGGAAGGGAGCAATACTTTTTGTTCGCCCGTATTTTCCGCACCGTTTTGGCCAGATTTTACGGCTACGTTAATATCGTCCAATTTAGCAGATAAATTAAAAATTTGCGCGTCTAACTGGGAAAGGTTTTCATTAGAAACCGACAAGTTTTGATTCAGCTCTTCCATTTTGCTGGCAAGCTCTGCCTGGTTGACTTGCATAACGGCAATGGTATCGTTTAATTCTTTCAGCTGCAATTTGAGCGTTCCCATATCCCGCTCGCTGGCGATGCAGCCGGACAACAAAAGGCCCAAACCGCCTAAACAAAAGATTTTTATATTTCTGTTCATAACAGTTCGGGCCCCTTTTTCAAAACAATTAGTTGGCCGTCAAGACAGTATCAGCGCGGCGGTTTTTGGCCCAGCAAGATTGCGTGGCTTCGTAGCAAACCGGTTTTTCTTTACCGTAAGAAACGGTGCTGATTTTCTCGGCGGGGATACCTAAGCGAACGTAGTAAGCTTTTACTTCGTTGGCTCTTTTTTCACCCAAAGCAATGTTGTAAGCGATGGTGCCTCTGTCGTCACAGTTGCCTTCTACTACTACGCTGTAGTTGTCTCCGGCAGCTTTGATGGCTTGAGCATTGGCTTCAACAATTTTGCGAGCTTCGGCGGTCAAAGTAGATTTGTCCAGCGCGAAGTGTACCACACCCAAGGATACTTGAGCAGGAATAGCTTCCGTCACAGTGGTTTCTTCCAACACCATTTCAGTAGAGGTGCCGGCCAAGGTGGCATCAGCGTTGGCATCGTCTTTGACGTTTTTGCTGCAGGCGGTTAAGCCGGCGGCCAAAGCGAGCACTAAGGTCAGTTTCAACAAGTTCTTCATTTGTGTGTCTCCATGTTGCATTATAGATTTATTTCTACACATAAATAATAGCAGACTTTTAGGTCTGGGGTCAACCGCTCTTTATCGCCGAAAACCCCCTTTTATTTTTCCCCCATTCATTTATGTGTCTAATTATTCTATATCATATCAAGTCAAATTTGCCCAGTTTCTTTTTGCATTAGAAAAACAAAGCGCAAGTATATCCCTTGCGCTTTGTTAAATTTAAACGATAGAACCGGCTTTATTTGCTCAACAACTCCACCAAGATTTCATTCATTCTCTTGGGATTGGCCTTTCCTTTGCTCTTACGCATCACAGCGCCCACCAAAGCACCCACCGCGGCACGGTTGCCTTTTTTAAAGTCGGCCACGGCTTTGGGAGATTCGTTGATGGCTTCTTGAGCCCAAGCAAAAAGCTGCCCTTCATCACTGACCTGAGAAAGGCCCAATTTTTCCACCAATACACCGGCTTTTTCACCCGTTTTATACATATGCTCAAAAACGGTCTTAGCCTGATTGCGCGAAATTTTGCCGCTTTCCACCAACCCGATCAACTCAGCCAAGTTTCCAGCCGCCACGGGACTTTGGGAAATATCTTTTTTATCGGCATTTAAAAGGCCCATTAAATCGGTGGTAATCCAGTTGGCCGCTGCCTTGGCAGGCGCTTTAGCGGCCAACACCGCTTCAAAATATTCAGCAGTAGCACGGCTGATGGTTAACACCCCCGCATCATAAGCAGACAACCCTAACCCCATAAATTTGGCTTCTTTAGCGGCAGGCAGTTCGGGCATTTCGGCGCGAAGCTCTTGCAGACGTTCTTTGTTTAAAACCAAAGCAGGCAAGTCCGGCTCCGGAAAATAACGATAATCCAACGCATCTTCTTTAGAGCGCATGGGTTTAGTAAGGTTATTTTCTTTATCCCAAAGCAAGGTCTGCTGTACTACTTTTTCTCCTTTGTTTAACACTTCGCTTTGACGATTGATTTCAAAATTAATCGCATCGCGCACGGCTTTAAAGGAGTTTAAATTTTTAATTTCGGTGCGAGTGCCAAAGGATTCTTGCCCCACAGGACGCAAGGAAACATTGACGTCCACACGCAGTTCGCCCTTTTCCATATCACAGTTAGAAGCATCTACCCATTGCATCAAGCGTTTAATTTCCGTTAAATAGGCGTAAGCTTCGTCGGCAGAGCGAAGATCCGGCATGGATACGATTTCCAACAACGGACAGCCGGAACGGTTATAATCTACCAGAGAATAATCTGCGCAGTGAGAAGATTTAGCAGCGTCTTCTTCCAAATGAGCATGATGAATGCCGATTTTCTTTTTTTGCAAATTTTCTTTGGGACCGAAAGTAATTTCTATTTCACCTCGCCCGTTTATCGGGTGCGCGTTTTGGGTAATTTGATAACCTTTGGGCAAGTCCGGATAAAAATAATGTTTTCGCTCAAAGGAAGACACTTCATTAATTTGGCAACCCAATGCCAAACCTGCGCGAACGCCCAAACGCACAGCCCCCAAATTGATTACGGGCAAAGTGCCGGGCTGACCGCTGCAGCGGGGGCAGATTTCACTATTCGGGCCGGAGCTTTCATCCATGCCGTTGGGACAAGCACAAAACATTTTAGTTTTGCTTGCCAGTTGTACGTGTATTTCAAGTCCGATAACGGGTTCAAATTGTGTAGTCACTTGGTTTTATCTCCTAAAATACTATAATATCAAATATGCTTTCTATTTTTAAAAAAACTTCTTACAAAACCGGTGCCGCTTTGGCGGTAGCTGCTACTTCTTTTTGGAAGTTGGCCTCCTTTGCCAGCAGTATTTTGATTGCCCTTTATTTCGGTGCCAGCGCCGATACGGACGTGTACTTTTATCTTATCATGCTTATAGGCTTTGGTGTTACTTTTATGCAAAAGCTCAACGGCAGTGTGCTTGTTCCTGAAGCCATGTTTTTAGCCGAAGAAGACGAAAAATTAAGCCGCCGTTTTCTAACCATGGGGTTTTACTTTTATGTGCTTTTGGCTTTGGCACTGTGCGTGTTGGGGTTGTTGTTTCCCGTAAACGTTGTCGGTCTTTTTTCCCGCTTTGATGTGACCTTATTGCAAACGGAACAGCTTTTGCTTTGTACCGCATTTTTGTTGTTTGCTACCAATTTGATTTATTATTATTTGCTGGCAGTGGCTGAAATGCACAAATTTTTTGCTACTGCACTTTTGGGCCCGCTCAACGCGCTATTGCCTTTAATCAGCCTGATAATTTTTGGCAGAAGTATCGGTATTATCAGCATGATATATGGTTTTTTGGCAGCAAATATCATTCAGATTTTACTACTGATGCATTTAATGCGCAAATACTTGCATTGGGATTTTACCCCTCGTCCGTGTCCCATTCACCCACGCGCTCAAAAAAATATGCTCACGGGACAAACCTTAGCTATTATTGATATCGTGAATAATTTATTACCGCTTTATCTGATTAGCGGTATGGGCAGCGGCATTGTCAGCGCCCTCAGCTACTGCAAACAGCTCAGTGACTCTGCCACCGAGGTCATTACCCTGCGTGTGGCCAATGTATCTAAAATAGAGCTGACAGAAAACGCCTCTAAAGGACAAGTGAATGTCTTTAATAAAAACTTTTTATCTACCAATCATTTGCTGCTTTTTATACTTACGCCACTGGCGGTATTTAGCTCTTATTTTGCTTTAGATATCGTGGGGCTTTTCTTTGAAAGAGGCGCTTTCAGCCCCGAAGATGCCGCCAACACGGTACGCTTTTTGCGTCCGATGATTTTTATGTTGATTTTGCTCGTACCTGCTTATTTACAAAACAACACTATTGCCGCTTGGCTAAAAATGAAAGAAAGCTTCCCTTATGCGCTCATTTCTTCTTTATCCATGATGGCGGCTTTTTGGTTTTTAATTCCAAAATGGGGTGCGTTTAGCTATCCGTACCTACTTGCGGGAGGTACGATTTTTGGATTTATGTTAAACTATTTTTTGTTTAAAAAACATTTTCCGTTTGTTAATTATTTCCGCTCTTTTTGGGAACTTTTGCGCTTGGTAGCTATTAATATTATTGCGCTGTTACCGGCGGCTGTTATTCGCATTTTCTTATCGGAACACAACTATTTTTGGAGTTTGCTTTTCTGCGGATCGGTGTACGTAACGGTACTGTTAATCATTTCTTACAAAAGCAGAGATTTGGAATTATTTTTGAAATCTACGGAAATTTCCAAAGTCGTTAAAAATTTATTTTAACGATTCTTGCACGGCTTCAAATACGCGCTCAGGGGTGAGCGCTTGCATATTTTGGCAGGTTTGATGTCCCAAGGCACATTTTGTATGCCACTGTGGGCCCAAAAGCCACATACAGCTAGAGCAGACATCTTCTTTTAAATTAATGTTTTTCTCTATTTCAAAATAGTGTTTATCCGTCGGTCCGAACAGCACCACACATTTATTTTGCAAATATCTGGACAACTGCACCAAGCCGCTTTCACCGTCTATATGCAAACAACCGTGATGAAGCAAAGATGGCAAATCGGAAAGTTTCGTTTCTCCCACCAAACAAATATCGGCAAAATCAAATTTAGAGCTGTTTTTGCCGCCCAATTGTACCAGTAAAAGATCCGGATATTTCTCTTTGATAAAACGGGCCAATTCTTTCCACTTCTCAGAAGACCAGCATTTCATCGGGCGTTTGCCGTTTAGCTGAAAACCGGCATCAATTCCATCATGAAAAGTGATGTACTTTTTCCCCGACAAATTCCACTTTTTAATATTGTCTTGTTTGGTCAATTCGGGAGGTAAAGACGGGGTGGCTTTTACATCAAAATCTAACCCGCTCAAATAACTGTGCAAATCTAAACGGGTAAGCCCGTTGCCCAGCATCCAACGGCCCAACAAATCTTCCAACAGGTAGCTGTCGCTTAAGAAAAAAGAAAACTCTTTTTGGCGCTCTTTGATTTTATCCAATAGAGGCAAAAAGTCCGGCGCCACTTTTTGCACGCGCTCTAAATTGACGTGGACCAGCCTAAAACTTTGACACAACTCAAAGGCTACATCATATTTGTACCACAAGGGCTCTGAAGATGGTAAAAATATATTTTTATCGTCCTGCGCAAACACAGCAGAAGCGGCAGACGCAGCATCGGTATGATAATAAAACACAGCTTGGGGCAGTCTTTCCCGCATAGCCAAAACAGCCAAGCGCGCCGCGGCTACATCCCCCACCCCGCCGCGCAAATGCCAAAACACGTGCAAGCGGTTATCCAAAGCAGGCCCTTTTTGAAAAAAAGATAAAAACCGTCTGCGCCACTGCCACCAAATTTTATTGCGCAAGCGGCGGTATGCAAACGCTCCGCGAACTACACGGCAATCTCTGCCATACATTTCAATGGCAGATTGCATCTCCAGTAGAGAAAGCCGTGTTTTATCGTGGGTATAGTTCATTATGAGTCTTGTTCAAAAAATGCCATAAATACTTCAAACGGATAGCGCTCTTTCAAGCGGGCGGCCTCTACAGCCAGTCCCACTCTATGCCCCCAGTTTACCATTAATTCATCCAAAGCTGCTTGCAAACTTTCTTCATCACCCGCGTTTACCAAAAGGCCGTTAACGCGGTCTTGCACCAACTCATCAGCCCCTTTTACATTTGTAGCCACAACGGGCAACTTGCTGGCCATGGCATCTAAAAGCTCGTTTAAGCCTTCCGCTTCGCGGGCCGAATTTACGTAGATATCGGTATTGCGTATAAGACCGTATAAATCACAGCCGGCAGGCATGATTTCGGTACTGGCGGAGAGATTATTTTTTTCAATAAATTTTTTCAAAGAGGTTTTACTCGGTCCGTCACCCACAATGGTTAAATGCCAAGACGGATGCAACACGGCCAATTTTGCCCATGCTTTGATAAGCACGTCAAAGCCACCTGTTTTAGTCAGCTTGCCGGCAGCCAAAATATTGTTTTCTTTCTTAAAGCAGGTCGGACGGGCATGACCAAAATGTTCTACCCACACGGCAGGGCCCGTTACGCGCACGGCATTGGCACCGTAGAGTTTTTTATCCAAAGCTTTGCCCGTTTTAGCTAACACCACCACTTTTTTGGCTTTTTTCAAAATCGTCTTTTTGTTCTTAACGGCTTTGTCTTCTTTTAAATTTTCCGGCTCACAATACACAAACGGAATTTTACTTGCAGCTGCTGCCTCACAAATAGGCAAAGAAGCCAAAGAAAGTACCTTTTCCGTTTCTTCTTTTTTTAAAAATTCTGCCATTTTTTTGGTGGTAGCCGTGGCAGCAAATTCTACCGTTTTTAACCCTGTATAATCGGGCAATTTTCCTTTCGGTCCGGCCAAAATGACGTCGTTGCCGTTCCAAGCTAAATTCTGCGCCAAACGTACCCCCAAGCGCAAACCCGAAAATTCTTTATGATTTGCTACATATACTACATACTTCATTATCTTTCTCCCTTTACGGACACGACGGTCCGATACTTATATTTTCTCTATAAATTGTACAAAACAACTTATCCATAAAAAAACCGCCCCCTGGCGGGCGGTTATAAAATCTATTGCGGGGACTGGATTTGAACCAGTGATCTCAAGGTTATGGGCCTTGCGAGATACCAGGCTTCTCTACCCCGCACTTTATTATAGCAAATATGAAAAAACTTGGCAACTCTGCCTAAGAAGTGACGATAATATTATCTGAATAAAAACACCTAAAACTCACACTCATTATCAGTCAAAGTTTTCTTTCCGCACACAGAAGAACATACCTTTGCCCCCCAATCAGTTACTGCAAAACAAGTGCGAATATAAGATCCGGGATTGTATTCTTCTTTAAATCTGTAATTAATATAATAGTCCGAATCATTATCTCTTAAACCACGGCCTGCCCATATTTCTATATTTGGCGTATCCAAACAGTAGTAGAAATTCTTTCCTTGTCTGCACGCACCACCATCTGCTTCAGCCATACCATTTAGCTCAATGTCTATATTATCCCAGTTATAGGCGCCTTCGTCTGAACAAGCATTTTCTAAACAATATCGAGTGCAAGCGTCAGTTAAAGATTTTAAAATAATATTTGCTTCAGAAATCTTGGTTTTTTCTACAGCAATTCTGTACTGCGGCAAGGCCACCGCTGACAAAATGCCGATAATTAAAACAACAACTAATAACTCAATGAGTGTAAAACCTCTTTTCATTTTTCTCTCCTTTTTATTTATTTTTCCGTCTAAAAAAATCGTAGCAAAAAAAAAAAACGATTTGTCAATGCTATTCTTTTTCTCCGACGAAAGAATGACTAATAGACAAAACATTATGCCGTTCGTAATAACTGAAAAACGTTTATTACTCTATTCTGATTCTTCAAATTTAAGATGATTTTGGCGGATTTAGTTTGTGCGCAGTGTAGCGTTAGCTACATAAGCACAAAGAGACGGCAAAAGAGCTTAAATGTGAAAAATTGTTGAGCATACAAGCAACACAGGGTAAAACTTTCCGTTTTACCCTGTGTGCGTAATACTCATAACTGAGAAAACTGTTAAAGAAGTCCAAATATAAAAAATCGTTTGCCTAAAATCAGACAAGCAACCGAAGAAGCCGTTACGCTTTATTTATACATGGGGTAGAAGTATAACCCCATATACACCGGATTATCCACAAAACCTTTCACCCTATCTCTCATTGCCCATAAGCCGGTGGGGTGAATGGTGTAAATCTGCATGGCATCTTCATAAGCAATACGATGTAACTGTTTATAAAGCTTCACGCGTTTTTCGGGGTTTGTTTCCGCTACGGCTTGGCTCACCAATTTTTCCGCTTTCGGATTTTATATCCTTGAGAGAAAGCATAGCGGCCGTCCCCATGCATAAAAGCAAAATAGAAGTTATGCGCATCTGCATAATCGGCCACCCAACCGCGCACCCACATGGGCATTTGTCGGGCGGTAGTTTTCTCTAAGAAAGAGGCCCACATCACGCCTCGCACATCTATTTTGAATTTGGGGTTTAGTTTTTCTACATTACGTTTCAACATTTCCGCCGCAATCTGCCGTTGAGCACTGCCGGTATTGTAGGTAATGGTAAAAGCAAAACCTTTCTCCCACACTTCTCCACCCCAAGCTTTTTTGAAATGTTCTTCGGCTTTCTTTAAATCAAATTCATAATGCGGATCTTCCTCATCATAATGCAAAAGTCCTTCCGGGGCCGGCCCATAAGCGCGCGTACCGCGCCCGCCCAAAGACTGCTTTAAGAAAGAGTCATAATCAAAGGCATAAGAGAAACCTTTGCGCACATCTTCATCCTTAAAAAAATCAGCCGGAATACCCGCTCCGTCCAATTTGCCCGAGCCCACATCAGGGTTTCCCTTCGTGTTAATATCCAATGTAAAGAAAATGACGGGGTCTGTGCGCAAGCGGGGCAAATTATCGTACACCACTATTCCCTCTTGACCGCGCAACTGATCTGCAAACTGGGCCGGTATTTCGGAAATGTCGGCATCGCCCGTCTCCAGCATCAAGCGCAACATACTGCCCTCATTTACCGTCATCATGTGAATATTTTTAATAGCGGGAGCTCCCTCAAAATAATCATCATGGGCCGAAAGCTGCAAACGGCGGGCAGAATTGTCCCACCGCACTAGTTTGAAAGGACCGCTGCCGTTCATATGATCAAAAAGATAAGAATTTTGTTTTTCAAAATTATTAAATTTCGTCCAATTTTCTTCCGTTCCGTCCCAACCGCCGTTTTGCGCTACCCACTGTTTCGGCACGATGTATCCCCAACGGGCAATTACTCCCAAAAAAGGAGCAAACGGCCGCTTTAACCGAATCACCACATTTTGCCCGTCCACCTGTACGGCTTTTTCCGCCTCTTTAAAGTCTAAAATAATTTCCCCTTTTTCGTTGCGCGTAGAGGTAATCCCCAAAATAGGCTCCAAGAGCAAACTGGACGGCCCGCCCGAAATATCGGAAATCATAAAACGCAATATAGAGTAGCGCACGTCCTCCGGCGTAAGTTCGGTACCGTCGTGAAATTTAATACCTTTACGAATCGGAAAAGTATACGTCAGCCCGTCAGCAGAAATCAGACCGTTTTCTACGGAAGGCACTTCTTCAGACACAGACGGCAAAAATTCTGTCATGGAGCTACCGCTAAACTTGAGCAAAGTATCATAAACATTGATCATCATGCCCTGTGTTACTCCGTCATAAGAATATACGGGATCTAAAGATTGCATCTCCCCCGCATGAGCCACGATCAGTGTTTGCCTGTCATCTTGCTTTTGGCAGGCACCCAAACATAAAACCCCTAACAGCAGTACAAATATTTTTCTCATTTTTTCCTCACAATATAAGCTAAACCGCGCTTACGCACCAGCCACGCGCGGGCAAATTCTTCGGCATCATAATAGCGAATTACGTCTTTGGTTTCGCCTGCGGCCGGATCAGCCACTTTTATTTTGCTGTCCTGCCAACCGCAAATTAACACCAAATGACCCGCGGTTTGTTTGACAGCGGCCCCCGTCAACTCTGCCCTATTGTAGGCAATACTGGCAAGCACCAAACTGTCTTTCTTTAAAAAATCTTTCAACTGATTTAAGCGCTGAAAACGAGTAACAAAAGCGTCCGCCCCCATGCGGCAGGCATAGGCTGTATTAAAGGTCCAATTCCCATAGATAGCGGCTTTATCGTCATATACAGATTCGGCCGTTTGCAAAGGGTCCAGCTCTATTCCCAAGGCATTTAGGGCCATAGTCAAAGCGGTAGGGCTGCATAAACGAATTTGATCTTTTTCGCAAACGCTTAAACGCATTTGAGAAATGGGGCTTATTTCCAATTCTCTTTTCCCGTCCGGAGGCAATGCCGCGCACGGATCATATTCTGCATTAGCATCGGTCAAACATACCGCCACACGCGGCAAGGCAGCTTCCCCTTCTATCGTCAAACGAAACCGATACGCCTGTGCCGGTTTTTTAAGCTGCAACACATCTACACAAACACGGGCAAAACCGTCCTCTTGCTCATCAAAACTATGATTTAACTTTTGTGAATAAAGCGCCAGTTTATAAAAGGGGCTCCATTTACCCTCTTGGCAAATTTGCACTTCGCTGAGCAACCAATCTTGCCCCTTGGCAGAAAAATCTAAAGACAAAACTAACGAGGAAAAAGAAACACTGGTTTCAAAAACGGGCGATAAGATGATATGTTCTTTTCCGTCCCCGCTGAGCTGATAGCCGCGGCACGGACGGTGAAAAAAGGTGAGGTACGGCAGTTTTTTTTCTGCGCGATTCATTTCAAACCCTCAAACAAACTCGGGGCACCGAGACTCGAACTCGGAACCTTCCGCTCCCAAAGCGGACGCCCTACCATTGGGCCATGCCCCGTAATTGAAAACTTTTGAAAAAAAAATGCGCCCATCAGGACTTGAACCTGAAACCGGCCGATTATGAGTCGGCTGCTCTAACCAATTGAGCTATAGGCGCAGAACTAGATTTATTATAACAAATTACAAGCGTCCTTGGCTTAAAAAGCCGTTGACCCTTGCGCCTCTACCTTACAAAGTGCTAAAATATATACGTTACTCCGGGATGGTGTAATGGTAACACGAATGTCTCTGGAACATTAATTCTAGGTTCGAATCCTAGTCCCGGAAAAATTTGAGTAAATTTTTCAGGACAAGAGCCGCCGCAATATAAGCGGCGGCTTTTTTCATAGAGGCTTTTATGGAAAACACAACAAAACCCGCTACCGCATTAGACGGTATTATTGCCCAACGCTACGCCGAGGCCGAAGAACTTAAGGCCGCCGGCATCAACCCTTATCCCAATCATTGTGAAAAAACACATTCTTGCGCCGAAGCCAAAGAAGCTGCCGAAGAAACCGAAGTCAGCACCGCCGGTCGCTTGGTACAACTGCGCCTGATGGGAAAGGCCGCTTTTGCCCATATTCGTGACTTCTCCGGCAAAGTACAACTCTACATTGCCAAAGACAATTTAGGCGATGAGGCTTATGCTTTTTTCAAGAAACACATGGCCGTGGGTGACTTTGTAGCCGTCAAAGGACACATGTTTGTCACCAAAACAGGTGAAAAAACCATCAAAGCCAGCTCTTTAGAACTTATTTCCAAAGCCATTCGCCCCATGCCGGAAAAATTCCACGGCTTGCAAGATACGGAAGTACGCTTCCGCAAACGCCATTTAGATTTAATTGCCAACGAAGACGTAAAAGATATTTTCGTCAAACGCGCCAAAATTATTTCTTCCATTCGTCGCACTTTGGAAAACCAAGGGTATTTGGAAGTAGAAACCCCCGTTTTAACCCCCGATTCCGGCGGTGCGGTGGCTCGTCCGTTCCAAACCTATCACAACGCGCTGAAAATGCCGCTTCGTTTGCGTATTGCGTTGGAACTATATCACAAACGTTTAATCGTGGGCGGCTTTGACCGTATTTATGAAATCGGACACATGTTCCGCAACGAAGGCATTGACACCACCCACAACCCCGAATTTACCATGATGGAGCTTTATCAAGCTTATGGAGATGTGAACACCATGGCTGATTTATTTGAAGAAATCGTGGGTAATGCCGCCAAAGCTATCGGTGTAGAAAAAGTGATGTACCGCGGTCAGGAAATCAACTTAGTACCGCCATTTAAACGCCTCTACATCCCTGAAGCTTGGAAAGAAACCTTCGGCCAAGACATTCACGAAGTATTAGACGGCCGCCAATTCAAACGCGAGCCGTTGGCTAAGTTAGCTAAAGAGCAAGGTATTTCTTTCTCTGCAGCTGACCCGGACAGCAAACTTTTTGATGAACTGTTTGAAACCAAATTGTTAGCCGGTTACAATTGCCCCGTTATTGCTTTAGATTACCCCACCGCAGTCAGCCCGTTCAGCAAAACCAAACCCAATGATCCTGAGTTGGTGGAACGCTTTGAAGCATTTGTCTGTGGCGGAGAATTGGGCAACGCATACACCGAGCTTAATGACCCTGCCGACCAATTTGAACGCTTGAAAGACCAAGCACAGGCTAAAGCCAAGGCCCAAGGTGAAGATGCCGAAAACGCCGACATTTTAGATGGCGATTACATTGAAGCCTTAGAATCGGGCATGCCTCCGACGGGCGGTATGGGCATCGGCATTGACCGCTTGGTCATGCTGCTGACCGGACAAGATTCTATCCGTGAAATTATCTTCTTCCCGACTTTAAAATCGCTCACTGCAGAAAAAGAAGAAGAGAAATAATAAAAAGTTTCACTTAAAAACCCCCCGCCAAAAGCGGGGGTTTTCTTTTTTCTCTTTGACTACTTTGCCTGTTTTAGACTTATTTGCTATACTGGTGCTAACCCCTTGACTGCCTTTTGTGGCGTCGCCCGCCGCTTGGCCAGTAGTTACTGATATGGCACCAGAGTTATCAGTAACGTTCAGGGGTCTTTTTTTTGCTTTTTTATACGTTTTTTCCACTTTTACATAAGAATACCCGCAAAACCGTTCCTTACCCAAAGATACTTCATAATTAAGTACAATATATCTATGAAATTTCAACGCTTTATCGCCACGCGCTACATGCTCAAACGCAAAGGCCTGTTCGCCATCATCACCACTCTTATCGGGGTGGCAGGTGTGAGCGTAGGGGTGGCGGCACTTATCACTACACTGGCCGTCATGACCGGTTTTCAAACCGACATTAAGGACAAGATTGTCGGTGCGCAAAGCCATATCTTGGTCTTTGGCCGCATGGCAGCTGAAGTATATCCTGAAAAAATCAAACAGGTGGAAGCTTTGCCCGAAGTGGTAGGGGCCGCTCCGAATATTTACGGGCAGGCCATTGTTTCCCACCGCGGGCAAAGTATCGGCGTAGTCATCCGCGGTTTAGTGCCGGAGCAAGAAGCTAAAATCAACAATTTAAATAATTCTTTGGTAGAGGGCTCTTTTAACCCCACAGATTGGGAAGAAGACGCCCCCGCACCGCTTGTACTGGGTACGGAGTTAGCCGGAAACATCAATGCCTTTGTAGGTGATGAGGTGGTGTTAATTTCCCCTCAATCTATCTCCACCGGAGCAGGTATGTTCCCCAAAATGAAACGCTTTCGCATCAGCGGTCTTTTACGCACAGGATACTATGAGTTTGATAATACTATCGCTTATGCTCCTTTGGCAGATGCCAGCGATTTTTTGGGCCTTAAACAAGGTGTTACGGGTATTGCCGTGCGCCTCAAAGACATGAACAAGGCCGAAGCTGTGGCAAAAGACATTCAAGAAGCTGTAGGTTACGGCTATGCCGTACGCACGTTTGCGCAAATGAACAGCACCTTATATGCCGCACTAAAACTGGAAAAAGCCGTCATGTTTATCATTTTATTCTTAATTATTCTAGTGGCTTCCTTGAATATTGCCTCCAATTTAATTTTGCTCGGCACCGAGAAACTTCGCGATATCGGCATTATGCGCGCTTTAGGTGCCAGCCCCAAAATGATACGCGGTATCTTTATGTGGGAAGCTATGATGACTGCTACCGTGGGTATCGTGCTTGGCGTAGGGCTTGCTTTGCTTTTATGCTGGGTCATTGCTACGTTTAATATCGTGGAACTGCCAGGTGATATTTATTATTTAACCAAAGTGCCGGTACGCATACAGCTGATGGACGTATTGGCTGTTATTGCCGGCAGCTATTTGGTTTGTTTCTTTGCGGGGCTGTATCCGGCTGTGAAAGCTTCCCGCGTAAACCCCACGGACGCGATACGTTATGGCTGATATCATTGAAATTAAAAATTTAACCAAAATCTACGGACAAGGCAAAGAAAACTTGTGCGTGTTGGAGGACGTATCTTTATCCGTTGCGGCAGGCACTTTCGTTGTCCTTTTGGGGCCCAGTGGAAGCGGAAAAAGTACCCTCTTAAACTTAATCGGCATGTTGGATAAACCTACGGCCGGTCAGATTTTCTTCCAAGGCCGAGAAATTACCGCCATTAAAAGCGAAACCAAACGTTCAGATTTACGCTTAAACAAAATGGGTTTTGTTTTTCAGTTTGACGGTTTACTGCCTGAGTTTTCTCTTTTGGAAAATGTGGCTTTGCCGGGGCTGATGAATGGAAAGAACAAGCAGAAACGAGCTCAAGAATTGCTGGAAAATTTTGGTATTGGAGCCATCAGTCACAAAATGCCGGCTGATTTAAGCGGCGGAGAAAAACAACGTGCCGCCATTGCACGTGCTTTGTGCAATAAACCTCTCTTGCTGCTGGCCGACGAACCCACCGGCAACTTAGACGCAGCGCGCAAAGAGCAGGTATTTAAAGATTTTGCGGCTTTGGCAAAAGAAGGAATTACCATTCTCATGGTCACGCATGATGTGCACGCGGCGGACTTTGCAGACGTGGTTTACACCTTACAGGAACGCAAACTGATAAAAACCAAATAAAAACCCAAACGCTCAACTTTAGCAAAATGAGTTTCTTTTCATAAAAAGCCCCGACTGATAAGTCGGGGCTTTGTTTAAATGGCTATTTTTAGTTTACGCGCCAAGGCTTTTAAAATACTCTTGTCGCGCTTTTCTTTAGGCAATGTTTCCAAGCCTTGAAACACCCATTTTTGCACTTGTACGGTATCCGGAGTAAAACCAAAAATCTCCAGATAGTTCATAAATTCCACCATTTTAACAGAGATATCCAACTGACCGGGAGCAGCAAAAAAGTCTTTAGCATAGGCCAAAAGTTTTTTCTCCGCTACACGATTAATCTCCGCTTGGTTTAAATGAAGCCCTAATGTCCGCACATCATCCATTAGTTCTTCCAAAGCATTGATATCTACCGGATCTTTTTCCAGTTCTGCTTTTAAATCAGACGTCAGCACAAAATCAGCTACCGTATTAAAAGCAGACGGCAACGGCGCACCGATATATTTTAAACCACGCACAGCCGGATATTGCGTTTCAAAAATACGAGAAAACTCTTCTCCCGTAACTTGAGAAATATCACTTAACACTTGATCTACTACATTGCGTTGGGCATCTTTAAAGAAAGAGGTAAAAGGATATTTTTCTTTAAAATGCCGATCAATCTGCGTATGTAATGTTTCCAGATCTTCTTTTTGTGCAGCCTCTTTTAACAAAGCAAATATTTCCGATTGATTTAATTCTCTGGCATGGCTGGCGCCGCAGGTTAAGCGCGTGCTTTGCGTTTGGCAAACAGCAAATACAATATCATCCTCTTCCAATGTAATACGATTTTTTAGCTTTATATTTCCCAAACACAGGACTCCTTCTTTGACGGGGATACGCTCCCGTTGATAGTTGAGCACGTCGCAACAATAAGCTTTGGGAGGAGTGGGCTTTTTGGCAGGCAAATCTTGCAAAACAGTTTGCAGAGCAATCTTAGCAGCCGATACTGCCGAAGGTTTTACAAAACGCTCATATACTACCGCACCATTTTTAAAGTCTTTGATGTTACTGGGGGCGGCCTGCAACATTTTGACAAACTGTGGCTCCAACTCAGCACCGCCCATTTGACGATTAAGCTCTAGCGCACGGGCCGCATATTGCAAAATCTGCACCGTTTCAATTCCGCTGATTTCATCAAAAAACCAACCGCAACTGGTGTACATCAGCATAGCGTGACGTTGCATTTCTAATAGTTTTAAAGCACCGCTACGGTCATTCCATGCTTTTTCCGTGGCATGCTTTAAGAAAAATTGATGTTGAGCATCCAAACTGCGGTCCAAAATCAAATCAATATAATCATTTCTGGCCGCCCAAGGATCTTTGAAATACTCCGCCCCTTTATTTTGAAAAGTTTTGGCCATTTCATCGCGGATAAAATCTAAAGCCGCACGCAAAGGGCCACGCCATTTTTGGTTCCAATTGGGTCTGCCGCCGGAGTTACAACCGCAGTCGGCTCTCCAGCGCTCCACCCCATGAAAACAACTCCAAGAAGTATTTTCAATAATCTGTGCTTCATATTTGGGTGGGAATTTCTCTAAAAATTCGCCATATACCGTAATATTTACGTCCGGTTTTTCTTTGACATATTTCAAACAATACGCCAAAGCCATTTCCGCAAAATGCTGATGATGCCCATAGGTTTCTCCGTCGGTAGCAATATGCATCAGTTGCGGCTCGGCGCAATTGTTGTAGGTGCTGAGCAAACGACCGGCAAAGTTTTCCCCGCTTTTTAAAGTATCGGAAAAAGCAATTCCTTGCGAAATCGGACCGTCGTAAAAGAACAAAGCAATTTTGCGTCCGCTGGGCAGCTGACACAAATAAGGCCGTTTGGGGTCCACTTTTGCACCCGAAACATCCGTCCAGTTTTTCTCTCCGATTTTGCGCACGCGTGCACATTGACCGGGGGCTAAAATAACATATTTCATCCCATGCGCGGCCAACACTTCCAACGTTTCGCTATTACAAGCCGTCTCGGCTAACCACATAGCTTCGGGCTCTCTTCCAAAACGCTTTTTAAAATCAGCCAACCCCCATTTTACTTGTGTTTCTTTGTCACGGGCATTGGCCAAAGGCATAATGATATGATTATACACTTGCGCGATAGCAGAGCCGTGTCCGTTAAAATTTTGTTGGCTTTTTTTATCGGAAGCTAAAATAGCCTGATATACTTGCGGAGCATACTCTTCCATCCAAGACAGAAGAGTCGGACCGAAGTTAAAACTAATGTAAGAATAATTGTCAACTAAATGGGTCAGTTCGCCCTTGGTATTAAGTACGCGGGCGGAGGCATTCGGGCCATAACATTCGGCCGTGATGCGGGCGTTCCAATCGTGAAAAGGAAAAGCGCTGTCTTGGCGTTCTACCGCTTCCAACCAAGCGTTCTCCCGAGGAGGTTGATAAAAGTGTCCGTGAATACAAAGATATTTCATATATATACTTATAGCAATTAATTTGCCCTCTTTGCACGTTTCTCCGCCTAAAAAACACTTGATAAAATATTGCGTAAGCTTTATACTATAGGTAGGTCGTCGCATTTTTCAGACGGACCGAGGTGAATTATGAAAAAAACTTTTATCCTAGACACAAACGTTTTGCTCCATGACGTTAATTCTTTGTACGCTTTTGCCGACAATAACGTCATTATTCCCATGGTAGTGATTGAGGAATTGGACACCTTTAAAAGTGAAGGCGACAACCGCGGTAAATGTGCCCGCATGGTCTCGCGCGAGTTGGACTCTTTAAGAGCCAAAGGACGTTTGAACGAAGGGGTACCGCTGGAAAACGGCGGCACATTAAAAATTGAACTGGATAAACCGGGAATTTTGCCGCAAGTATTTTCTATCAACAAATCTGATAATTCCATTTTAAACATCGCCTACACCATGGCAAAAAAAGAGGGCTCTTATAAGAAAAACCAAAGCCCCGTCATCGTGGTAACCAAAGACATTAATATGCGCCTGAAAGCAGAAGCCTTGGGCCTGCAAGCGCAAGATTACACATCTGACAAAGTAAGCTTGGACGAGCTTTACACCGGTGTGGCGGAAGTGGAAGTGGACAGTGCGCAAATTGACGCTTTCTATCGTGATAAAAAACTGCCTTTGAAAGAAGGTTTATACTTCCCCAATGAGTTTTTGATTTTAAAAGCCAATGACGGCAGTAAAAAATCTGCCATGGGCCGCGTGTCTAACCACGGAGAGCTGTGCTTAAAACCGCTTTCTACGCAAGAGCCGATGGCTTGGGGCATTAAGCCTTTAAACAAAGAGCAACGCTTTGCGATGGAACTTTTGCTTGATGACAGCTTAGACATTGTAACCTTGGTGGGTACGGCCGGCACAGGTAAAACCTTGATTACCTTAGCCACCGGTTTGCAACGCACCATGGACGAAAATGCCTACCGCCGCATGGTGGTGTGCCGCTCTATTGTACCCGTGGGGAAAGATTTGGGTTTCCTCCCCGGTACCAAAGAAGAAAAATTGGAAGCGTGGATGGGCGCTATTTATGACAACTTAGCTTTCTTGGCCGACCGCAAAAATCCTGACGAGGGCGAAGAAAAAGCGCATTATCTGTTAGACAGCGGCAAGATTGAAATTGCCTCTGTTACCCACATGCGCGGCCGCTCTTTGCCGGGGCAATATATGATTGTGGACGACGCGCAAAACTTAACTCCGCATGAAATGAAAACCATTCTCACCCGCGCCGGCGAAGGCACCAAAATCGTGGTAACGGGTGACCCGTATCAAATTGATACGCCGTACTTGGACGTAGAGTCCAACGGTCTGACCTACTTGGTGGACCGCCTGAAAGGTCAACCCTCTCACGGTCACATTACATTCACCAAGACCGAGCGCAGCCGCTTGGCGGACTTGGCCTCCAAACTGTTGTAAGAATCTAAACAACCAAAAACACCCCGCCAATCGGCGGGGTGTTTTATTTAGAAGCAACAGTTTTTAGTGCAAACCGAGCTTGCATTGGTGGTCCTTTTCGTAATGCTCCACCGCCACTTTCTCTCGGTCTTTATACTCGCCCGTGCGGCGAATCAGCTCATCAAAATCAATCGTACGCGCGGGGAACATCGGGCCGTCCACACACGCAAAGCGCACTTTGCCTTCCACCGTTACGCGGCAACCGCCGCACATACCCGTACCGTCTAGCATAATGGGGTTTAAACTCGCATAAGGCTCAATGCCTAATTCCAGCATCAATTTAGCGGTAAATTTCATCATGGGTATCGGGCCGATAATAAAACCGGCATTGATTTTCTCACCTGATTCCACCACTGATTTGAGCACATCAGTCACCATGCCTTTTTGTCCGTGAGAGCCGTCATCCGTGCAAGGCAAAATAATATCAGATACCGCTTTCATTTCAGGCTCCAAAATGACCAAATCTTTGGTGCGCGCACCTAAAACAGATATCACTTTATTGCCGGCTTCTTTTAAAGCTCTGGCAATAGGGTACACTTCGGCAATGCCTACGCCGCCACCCACTACGGCCACCGTGCCGTAATTTTTAATTTCCACCGCAGTACCCAAAGGCCCTAAAATATTTAAAAAACTGTCTCCTTGTTTTAAAGAGTTAAACATAAAGGTAGATTTACCGATAGATTGAATAATCACGGTAATGGTGCCTTTTTGTGAGTCCCAATCTACCAACGTTACGGGCACACGCTCTCCCCCTTCTCTGCCACGCAAAATGACAAACTGCCCCGCCTTGGCGGCCTTAGCTACGAGCGGTTTATAAATCACAAATTTCATTACTACATCATTAAGTTGTTCTTTCAGCAAAATTTCATTTTCTTGCATCTTATTTTCTCCCCAAATATTCATTGATTTTTCCCGCCGCGGCAATACCGTCATTCATAGCCAAAAGCACCGTGGCTCCGCCGCGGATAATATCCCCGCCTGCAAACACACCCTCTAACGAGGTTTCCCCTTTTTCGTTCAAAGCAATCACACCGCGCTCGGTCGTTTTCAAATCAGGCGTTGTTTTGGTAATGGTGGGGTTGGGACGTTGGCCGATAGCCACAATTACCGTGTCAGCCGGCATCACAAAATCAGAACCTGCTATTTCAATCGGGCGGCGACGTCCTTTTTCATCAGGTGCGCCTAATTCGTTACGCGTAAAACGCACACCCGTTACATGGCCGTTTGCGTCTTTAACTACTTCTTTGGGAGTTACTAAATATTCAAATTTTACCCCTTCCTCTTGTGCATGTTCCACTTCTGCGGCACGGGCAGGCATTTCTTCGGCACTGCGGCGATAAGCGATTGTTACCGTTTCGGGGGCCAAGCGCATGGCACAGCGCGCTGCGTCCATAGCGCTGTTTCCGCCGCCTAATACAATCACATTTTTGCCCACTTTAATCGGGGTATCGGTTTGCGGAAATTTATAAGCTTGCATCAAGTTTACACGGGTTAAAAACTCATTGGCACTATACACACCGACGGCATTTTCCCCTTCAATACCCAGCATCATCGGCAGTCCCGCGCCCGAGCCGATATACACCGCATCATATTCTTTTAAAAGTTCCGTCAGAGTAATAGTCGCACCGACAAGCACGTCGGTTTGAAATTTTACGCCCATTTGCTGCACGGTTTCTACTTCTTTATTGATCACTTCGCGCGGCAAACGGAAAGAGGGAATGCCGTAACGCAACACACCGCCGTAAGCATGCAAAGCTTCCAACACGGTCACATCATGCCCCGCACGGCGCAGCTCGGCTGCGCAAGCCAAAGAAGACGGCCCCGAGCCGATACAAACCACTTTTTTACCCGTACTTTCAGCCGGTGTGGGCGGCTGCAGCGCACCTTCGGCACGGGCGGTATCGGCCACAAAACGCTCCAAACCGCCGATGTTCACAGAGCCGAATTTGGCCTTGAGTACACAATGCCCTTCACAGTGTTTCTCCTGCGGACACACACGGCCGCAAATGGCAGGCAAAAGGCTGGTTTTCATAATTTCGCTGGCTGCTCCACCGATATCGCCCTCTTTAATTTTAGCGATAAAAGCCGGAATATGCACCCCCACGGGGCAAGAATTTTGACACGGATGGGTGGGGCAGTTTAAACAGCGGTCCGCCTCTAACAAAGCTTCCTCTTTGGTAAAGGTATGGGCTACTTCTTCAAAATTATTTTTGCGCACGGACGGCTCTTGCTGATGACCGTTTTGGCGCGGAGCAGACGGGTTGGGCATAAATAGAGTTCTCCTAATCTAAAAAAACAATGGGCAAAATACAAAAATTCCCTTATATTTATTATAGTATATTGAAAACACAAAGATTTGTTATACAATATATAATAAAAAGTAAGAAAGGAGGGGTTATGTGCAATAGACATGGAGAAGGATTAGCTACTTTTGTATTAGGGGCTTTGATTGGAGCAGCGGTGGGCGTTTTGTTTGCGCCTGCCAAAGGGGAAACCACCCGCAAAAAACTCAAAAAATGGGCCGAAAATACGTATGAAGACGGTAAAGAAGAGTTCTTGGCTCACACCAAAGATTTGAGAGAAAAAGTCTTGGGTCATGCCAAAGACGTAAAAGGCAAAGTAGCCCAAGCCAAAGAAGCCTTGGCCGAACGCGCAGGCGCTTTGAAAGAACGCTTTGGCGAAAAAGCCGAGGAGTTCAAACAAATTGCGGAAGAAAAAACCGAAGACTTTCGCAACAAAGCCGCCGACGGCCTTGAAAAAGCTGCCAAAAAATTAAGATAACGGCTAAATAAGTTTGTCTAGACACAAACCACCCCGCCAATCGGCGGGGTGGTTTTAACTTATAAATCTGAATTTGCTACTCTCCAACCCTGCGATTGAAGAGATTTACAAATATATTCTCCCAAATCCGTACTTTGTGTATAGCAAACCAAGTCCCACTGATTATTCCCTAAGTTGTTCCATTCTGCAGAAAGCGCGTAATCATTCGTTTTTCTATAGACTTCCATACCACAACCACCGCTATAGCAGGATCCTCCTTCATAACTAAAATTCTTTGTTTCCAAGTTTCCATCCGCATCATATGTTCCGCCGGAAAGCTCTATAGTCATATCTTGTAGGCCTATCTCCGTGGAAGGATATCCGCCGTTTTCCAACAATATTAAATCTACCGCCGTTGTAAAAGCTTTGACGTTGGTCAACGCCTCCGCAAGGCGGGCTTTCTCTACCGACTTAGTATATTGCGGCAAAGCTACCGCCGACAAAATACCGATAATTAACACCACTACCAATAGTTCTATCAAAGTAAAACCTTTCTTCATTTTTATTCTCCTTTTAAACGTATTTACGACTAGCCAAACAGCCTTTTAAATTTGACTGTCCGGCCCGACTCCGAAATTGTAGCAAAAAAAACCGCTCAAGTCTTTTCTTTTTCCACGACGAAAAAACAACAACAGCAAAACAACTTGTTTGTAGCATGATTTTTCAGTTTTGAGGTTTATTTGGATTACCAGTTGGCCGAGGCAAGTACTGATAGGTACAGCGAGCGCCAAGGTAATTCAAAGAAACCCAAAAATGGAAAATGGTTTGCCCAACACAAGACACGCAAATGAAAAAGCTGTTCAAAATAAACTAAATTTGAAAAATAGTAGAGCGCATAAGCAACACAGGGTAAAACTTTCCGTTTTACCCTGTGTGCAAAATATCAAATACCTGAAAATGTTGTTATTATTCTACTTCCGTTTCAGGCTCTTCGGCGGTCTGCACTACTCCCATAGACGACATCAACATCTCTACCAACCGTATATCGCTGGGGTACTGTACCAACTCTCTTGCTTTGGCTAAAGAAACCCAACGAATCGCCAAAATTTCAGATGCGTCATGCTTTCCTATTCGGCCCAGCTTTTTCATCAAGTACCATTGCACCATTTTTTTGATGTAATTTCCTTGAAACGTAAACGCATATTTCACACGAATCATCGGGCGGACAATGACGGCCTTATAGCCTGTTTCTTCCAACACTTCACGCAGCGCGGCCTGACGGGGCGTTTCCCCCGCTTCAATATGTCCTTTGGGAAACGTCCAGATTTTTCGGCCTTTCATATTTTTGACTTGCACGAGCAACACTTTGCGCCCGTCCAAAATCACGCCGCCGCAAGAAAACTCAGAAACAATCATAATCCTTTCTCAAAATGGTAAGCCGCATTGAGGATTTTTTCTTCTTCCAAAATAGGACCATAAAGCTGCAACCCTACCGGTAGTCCTAATTTATCCTCTCCGCAGGGAATGCTGATTCCTGCCAAACCGCCCATATTGCCTTGGCAGGTGTATAAATCAGCCAAGTAAACGGCCAACGGGTTGTCTTTGTGCGCGCCCAAGTGGAAAGCCGTGGTAGGCGAAGTGGGAGTCAAAATCACGTCCACTTGCTCAAAGGCTTTTTCAAAGTCTTTTTTAATCAGTTCACGCACTTTGACGGCTTGTAAGTAGCACTCTTCAAAATTCTCTGATTTCAAGGCCGTTGCCCCGATGATGATGCGCTTTTTCACTTCTTCTCCGAATTGAGAACGGTTAGACTCATAGTTGGCATTCAAATCGGCGGCTTTTTCGTCATTATATCCGTAGCGAAGTCCGTCAAAACGGCCCAAGTTAGAGCTGGCTTCGGCACTGGTAATAATGTAATAACACGGCGCAGAATATTTGGCATGCGGAATATCCACTTCCAAAATTTCCGCTCCCAAAGCTTTAAATTTTTCGGCAGAGGCCAAAATCTTTTCTTTCACTTCTTCGCCTAAATTGTCCAAAAAGCCTTTAGGCATACCGATTTTTAAGCCTTTTAAATCTGCCGTAAAGTTTTGACTGAAGGCAGGCACTTCATTTTCTAAAGAAGTAGAATCGTTCTCGTCACGTCCGCACAGGGTTTCCAACACCAAGGCAGCCCCTTTTACATCAGAAGCTAAAACCCCTACTTGGTCAGCACTGGAAGAAAAAGCCACCACCCCATAGCGTGAAATACGGCCATAACCGGGCTTAATACCCACAATACCGCAGAAAGAGGCCGGTTGACGCACCGATCCGCCCGTATCCGTACCCAAGGTAGCAGGCACCATGCCTGCGGCTACCGCAGCGGCACTGCCGCCGGAACTTCCGCCGGGGACACGGTCAAAATCTATCGGGTTATGCACAGGGCCGTAAACAGAGGTTTGGTTGCTGCTGCCCATAGCAAATTCGTCCATATTGGTGCGGCCCACGATGACGGCATCTGCCGCCAAAAGTTTTTCCACCACGGTGGAGTTATACGGAGCTACGTAATTTGCCAACATTTTAGAACAGCAAGTAGCTTTGTGACCTTTGTATAAAATATTGTCTTTAATGCCTATCGGCACACCAGCCAAGGGACCAAGTTTTTCCCCACGGCTACGGCGGGCGTCTATTTCTTCGGCACGTTTTAAGGCTTCTTCGGGCCAAACCTCTACAAAAGCATTGATTTGGGGGTTTAATTCTTTGATTTTCTGCAAGGATTCTTGCACCGCTTGGCGCGCGGTCAAAGTGCCTGCTTGCACAGCTTGGACAATTTCAAAAACAGTTTTCATATTAAAGCACCTTTTTTACCTTGGCACAGTTGCCTTCTTGGACGCTAAAAGCCCCCACCAATTGTTGGCTTAAAGCCTCGTCGGTAACGGGGACATCGGGGCGCAGATAGGCTGCGCGTACGGCAGCACAATCGCCTACTTGTTTTACATCCACTTCGGAAAGTTGTTTCACCCAGTCAAAAAGATCCTGCAGTTCGGCTTGATATTTTTCGGCCTCTTTTTCGGTCAGTGTCATTTTGACCATGCGGGCGCACGTCGTAGCGTGTTTGTCATCTAATCTCATTTTGCAAAACTCCTTTGAAATTACATTTTATATAATAATTTTGAAGTTGACTATACTATTCTAAGGAGGTACCGTTATGGGATGCGGATGTGGATGCGGTAAAGACAAAGATATCGGCAAGAAAAAATAGCCCGCGTGGGGTATCGCTGAACATATACGGAGGCAAAACACTATGAATAAAGAATTCAAAAAAACACAACCCGGCGCCTGTAAGGTAAATGAACAATTGCAGAACGGAGCTTGCCACAACGGCAATCCCGTCAATACGCACTTTGCGCTTTCCGTAGTGGCGGTGTGTTTATCTTGTTTCACAGGGTTTTTTGCCATTCCGCTGGCGTTGGCGGGGCTGATCCTTTCCTTGCGTGTACAAGATCAACTGACGCAGGGGCGGACGGAGGAGGCGGCACGCACCGCATTTTGGGCAGGCTTGTTCGGGTGGATTACGGTGGCTATCGTAGTTGTGCCCGTTCTCTTATTCATTTTCTTTGGGGGTGCTATACTGGCCGGCCTGGCTGCGATCATCAGCGCCATGTAAATCTGGACGGAGATTTACCGAAAAAACACCCCGCTCAAAAAGCGGGGTGTTTTTTTATTTAAAGATACCGTTATAATATTTCCAACGGCGCAAACTTCAACATAAACGTCCGGCTCACGCGGTTATTAAATACCACTGTAATCTTGCAGCTGTCGCCAGAGCCTGCCACCGCGGTAATCGTTCCTTCGCCAAAGGCGCCATGTTTTACTTTTCCCCCCACAGCCACTTTCTTGCCATCGCCTGCAGTGGTAGAGGTGCCCTTTTCCTGTTTGGGTGCGGCAGAGGAAAAAGCTGACGAATAGGAAGAGTTGGGGAATTGGCGTCTGTTGCCTGAAGCAGAAAACCCACTACTGCCCCCGTAACCAGAACCACCGTACAAGGACCCCAAACCCGAAGAACGTTTATAGGAAGAAGAAGTATAGTCCAGGTCATTATCCTCCACTTCATACCCGTGTTCGTCATATTTCTTTTGAAATTGGCTACGGCTGACAAAGCCCTCAAATCCGTTATAGCTGCTACTGTTGCGGCCCGTACTGCCCGGGTAACCACTTTTATTTTTACTTCCGCCGTAAAAGCCGCCGCCTTGCCCGTACAAACCGTATTTGGTTTTAAAATTATCATAGCGGGGCTGGCTTTGCTCAAATTGTTCACGGTCTTCTTCGCTCAAAAGGCCGCTCTCAAACAAAAAGCGAGACGGTACATTCTCGTACGTTTTGCCGTATTTACGGCGCTGGGCCGAATACGTCATAAACAGTTTTTCCCGCGCGCGGGTCATGGCCACGTAGCACAAGCGGCGTTCTTCTTCCATTTCGTCGCTGTCATCACGGTCCAGCGGAAATAAATTTTCTTCCAGTCCTGTCACAAAAACACTGTTAAACTCAAGCCCTTTAGCCAGGTGCACCGTCATCAAGGTTACCGCGCCGCCCTCACCCACTTGAGTTTCGTCCGTGCCCGTAAGCAGAGAAATTTCCTGCAAGAAATCAGACAAGGAGGGTTCTTTTTCATATTTCACACAGCGTTCTTCATACTCCTTGACCGCGTTGATCAACTCTTCCAAGTTCTGCAAACGGCTTTCGGCTTCCGGATCTTTCTCTATCTCGGCTTCCACCATTTTGGTATAACCCGACGTTTTTAAAATCTTATCCATTACGTCCGTCGGCGTAGCGATAAACATATCCGCGCGCCACCCTTCCACCAAGCGCACAAATTCCACCGCGGCCCGACGAGCCATCGGGGTTAAATCCGGCACATTTTGCACCGCTTTTAAGGCTCCGTACAGAGAAAGTCCGTTCACCTGCGCGTAAGCCAACAAACGCTCCTGTGCCGTTTTACCCAAACCGCGCGTAGGCGTATTAATTACGCGCAACAGGCTGATATCATCGTGCGGGTTGATCAGTAGCCGCGCGTAGCAGAGCATGTCTTTAATTTCTTTACGGTCATAGAAGCGCACCGTACCGATTAAGCGATACGGAATTTGATAACGGCGGAATGTTTCTTCAAAGTTACGGCTTTGGGCATTGGTGCGGTAAAACACGGCTATTTCATTTAAAGAATAGCCCCCCTGCCCCACCAAGGCTTTTACGTTTTGTGCCACCCATACGGCCTCTTGGCCCTCGGTGGCGGCCTGATGTACTTCAATATCATCACCGTGTTGTTTTTCGGTAAACAGGCTTTTTTCTTTGCGCTTGCTGTTTTTGGTGATAAGTTTGTTGGACGCGTCCAAAATCACTTTGGTAGAGCGGTAGTTTTGCTCTAACGTAATGGTTTTGGAGTCTTTAAAATCTTTTTCAAACTCTAAAATATTGCGAATATTCGCCCCACGCCAAGAGTAAATGCTTTGGTCAGGGTCCCCCACCACGCATAATTTGCGATGCTTTTCAGCGAGCATACGCGTAATAAGATATTGGGTGTGGTTGGTATCCTGATACTCGTCTACCAAAATATATTGGAAAAACTGTTGATAATACTCCCGAATGTCTTGATGATCGCGCAAGAGTTGCAGGGTTTTAACGAGTAAATCGCCAAAGTCCAAAGCACCTGCCTCTTTGAGTTTCTGCTCGTAACGTCTGTAAATTTCTGCGGCACGAATTTTAAAATCAAGCCCGCTGGCCGTGGCGGAAGTGGATAGCATTTCCGGAGAAATACAATCGTCTTTCGCACGCGAAATCAAACTCACGATTTGACCTGATTCTTTTTTGGGGTCTTTGACGCCCATTTGCTCTAAAAGCAGAGTAACGAGTTTCTTTTGCTCATTATCGTCATAAATGGCAAAGTCACGCGTAAGGCCCAGTTTTTCCGCATTTTGCCGCAAAAGGCGCACACCGAAAGAGTGGAACGTATGGATCCACACATTACGGCTTTGACCGGGGACCAAAGCTTCCACACGGTCGCGCATTTCTTGGGCGGCTTTGTTGGTAAAGGTTACCGCCAAAATACGGTACGGAGCATACCCGTCGTGAATGAGTTTGGCGATTTTGGTAGTTAACGTTTTGGTTTTACCCGTGCCGGCACCGGCCACAATTAAACATGGCCCCTCGTCATAATGCACGGCAGAAAGCTGCTGCGGGTTTAAAGATTTTAAAGCTTCTTGTATGGTCATAAGAATTTAGTTTTGTTGGCGGATGCGACTTGCACCACTTGCAAATCCATTAGTTTTTTACCGAGGGTTTTACCCCATACACTTTCACAAATGGAAAAATATAACACAATCATACTCAAAAACAATAGTACGATTCCTAGCATTATGCAATAATCAAGAGTATTCATACGACGATCAAAAATAATGATAGCTTGCAAAAATAACCCTACCATGATACATGCGGTCGTCACAGGAATGGAAAGTAAAAAATCTATCCCATATGCTTTCAATAATTTTTTTACGGATGGCCGTCGGTTCCCCTCGAGCACTTCTATACACAGCAATCTCTTCCCAAGAGTCTTTTTCCACAAGTATTCACTCCACACAAAATACGATAAGTTAGGAATAAAAGCGCACATTGTAAGAACACAAAAAAACACAGAAGCGCCATTTTTACCAATTAATGCTTGAGGGAAACATGCCTCAAAAAGTTTCCACATTAACCAAGCGGCAAAAAAAGTAAGCACAAAATCGACCAAATATGCACCAAATAACCGCCAAAAATTTGATTTCTGCATAATTCCTTCTTATTTCAGTTTCAGTTGTACCAAGGTTTCAATGTGGTCCGTATGCGGAAAGAAATCAAAGGCTTCCACGTCTTTCACATCATAATATTGGGTCAAGATTTTTAGGTCCGCCGCCAAAGTAACGGGATTGCAGGAAATATACAAAATATTTTTCACGCCCGATTCGGCCACCGCTTTGGCTGCTTTGGGGTGCATGCCCGAGCGCGGAGGGTCCAAAATAATCAGCACGTCTTTGCGCTCCAACGGCTGCTGCTTTACAAAATCTTCCACCTTGGCGCAGAAAAACTGTACGTTTTTGACGTCATTGATTTTGGCGTTTTCAATACCGTTGTAAATGGCAGGCGCCACCGATTCCACGCACAAACTTTTTTCACACAAATCAGCACAAGAAAGCGAAAAACTGCCCGCTCCGCCATACAAATCATAAATCACTTTGGGGGAAATTTCTTTCACCAAAGCGCGAACGCGAGAGTACATCTTTTGCGCAGATAATGTATTAGTTTGAAAGAAAGACTGCGGCGAAAGTTTAAAGGTTACTTCGCGCTCTTGTTTGCCTTCGGGAGAAGACAAAATAATTTTTTCACTGATAAAATCTTTCCCTTTCAGCACGCGCAAGCTTTCCGGTGCGGCCGTATCGGCAAGCCCCGTGTTCACGGCCACCATAATATTCGCTTCCGGCCAAACACTTTCCACTGCTTGGACAAAGGTTTTCTCGGGAATATCGTCCGTTACAAACAAGACGACAATTGCTTCACCGGTGTTTTTGCCCACGCGCAACATAATATGGCGCAACACACCCGTATGTTTGCGGTGGTCATAATACTCCAAGTTTTCCGCTTTGACCCACGTACGCACTGCCTGCAAAAGAGGAATTAAATGTTCATCAAAAAGATAACACTCTTCAATATCTACCGCACGGTCCCAACGGCCTTTGAGCTTAAACCCTAAGGTTTGCTCAAACTCCAAAGGAATGGTTTTATCGCGCTTTGCCTTTTTATCAAAAGGCTCTTTCCAAATGGGCTGACGGCAAAACCCAAGCTCCACTTTGTTACGGAAGAAAATGGGATGATCCGTTTTGGTAGCGGGGATATCCGCGGACCAAAAATCTTTTAAAATTTCTTTTAAACGCTCTTGCTTTTTGGCCACTTGGTCTTCATAAGCCAAGTCCAACATGGCGCAGCCGCCGCATTGTTTGAAATGTTTACAGGTAATCTTAGGCATTGACTTTAAACAGGCAGACATCGCCGTCCTTTACAATATATTCTTTACCTTCGGAGCGAATTAAACCGTGCTCACGCAAAGATTTTTCATCGCCGTATTTGGCCAAATCATCAAACGTGTAAACATCAGCGCGAATAAAGCCTTTTTCAAAATCACTGTGAATTTTGCCTGCTGCCTGCGGAGCGGTACAACCGACAGGAATCAGCCAGCTGCGCACTTCCACTTCAGGACCTGCCGTAAAATAGGTACAAAGGTTTAAAAGTTTCATCCCCTCGCGCACCACTCTTTCAAGGCCGGTATAATCGTTGCCGGTTTCGGCCAAAAAGGCTTTCTTTTCTTCTTCGGAAAACTCGGCAATATCAGCTTCAAATTTTACGGAAAGCTCTACAAAGCCGGCATTGGTTTCTTGAGCATATTTAGCCACTTTTTCAGCATTGGCCACGTTGCGCGTTTCGGAGTTATTGCCCACGTACAAGACGGGCTTAGCTGTTAAAAATTGATACTCACGCAGTACTTCCGGCTCCAACCCTAAAGCAGATACAGGTTTGCCGTCTTCCAAGGCGGCTTTGATTTTCTTCATGATTTCAAAGGCAGCTACCGCTTCTTTTTTGCCGCTTTTGGCATTGCTGCCCAAGCGGTCGCAAATTTTGCTGGCAGACTCTAAATCGGCTAGCATCAGCTCCGTATTAATTACCTCAATATCACGCAAAGGGTCTACAGAGTTCATCACGTGGGTTACATTTTCGTCTTCAAATAAGCGCACTACGTGAATAATAGCATCCACTTCACGGATATTGGCTAAAAATTTATTGCCAAGTCCTTCGCCTTGGCTGGCACCTTTTACAATACCGGCAATATCTACAAATTTAATAAAGGCAGCCGTTTTCTTGGGTGGTTTAAACATATCAAACAGTTGGTCCAATCTTTTATCCGGAATGGCCACAATGCCCACATTGGGCTCAATGGTACAAAAAGGATAGTTGCTTGCTTCGGCTCCGGCACAAGTGAGCGCATTAAAAAGAGTGGATTTGCCTACATTAGGCAGCCCTACGATACCGATTTCCATGAAAATCTCCTTAGGCGAGGTAAAATATAAAAAGTCTATATTCTTATTTTACCATTTTGAAACATAAAAAACTTTACTGGCCTATGCAAACAAGAATTTGCTAAAATAAATACATTCAGTCCCGTTCGTCTAGCGGCCCAGGACGCCGCCCTCTCAAGGCGGAGATCACGAGTTCGAATCTCGTACGGGACGTATTTTTGGCCTGAAGCTGGGGCCCTTTTTCCCGGTTTTGCCGGGTTTTTTTATGTGAAAAAAATTCTTGTGGAGAAAAATAAAAATGGAACTGTCTGTACTACAAAATGTCTTACTTTACGCACTAATTTTATTAGTGTTAGTCCTTCCCTTATCCGTACATAAAGTGGAAGAAAACTTAGAAGCTTTCCTGTTCTGCTGCGGTGCTTTTGCCGTTACCGTTACCAACAGCTGGAGCTGGCACTTGATTAAAACCGCTTTGGAAGACCCTATTACCATTACCGTAGCTGTATTTGTAGCCGGCTTATTATTTAAATTCAGCCACAAACTTTTAAAAACCGTTACTCATAAAACCGTAGCCACTATCGGTTTGCGCGCTACCATGGCTTTGACCGTATTTTTACTGGGTATGACGTCCAGTTTAATTACCGCTATTATTGCAGCGCTCATTTTGTCTGAAGTAGTGCTTTTGCTCCCTTTACAACGCAAAGCCCGCATTCAATTGGTTGTATATTGCTGTTATGCTATCGGTATGGGTGCCGTACTTACCTCTATCGGTGAACCCTTGGGCACCATTGTTCTTTCCAAGCTCAAAGGTGAGCCGTACAATGCCGGTTTTTGGTTCTTGGTACAACATTTAGGTTGGTATGTATTGGCCGGCAACGTTATTTTAGCCGCCTTGGCTGCCCGCATTAAATGCAACGAACAAAATGAAACGAAAGAAGCTAAAAAGGAAACTTCCGTTACCGAACACAGCATCAAAAATATCTTTGTACGCGCTGCCAAAGTATATCTTTTCGTCATGGCTTTGGTCATGTTGGGCGACGGTTTAAAACCGCTGGCCGAGAAAACCATTTCTCACCTGTCTGCTAATGCTTTGTATTTTATCAATATGCTCTCTGCCATCTTGGACAATGCCACCTTGGCCGCTATTGAAATCACGCCTGATATTTCCATGCGCAATTTAATGTTCCTGCTCTTGAGCTTGATTATTTCCGGCGGCATGTTAATCCCCGGCAATATCCCCAACATTATTTGTGCCTCTAAACTTAAAATCAAAAGTAAAGAATGGGCTAAAGCTGCTTTGCCTTTGGGTGCGGTGCTCATGGTGGGATATTTTATTGTGCTGTCCATCATACTGTAAAGAGCACATACATTTAATATAATATTAAGGAAATAAATTTTTAAGGAGAATACATGAAAATTCATTCTTTCAACGTACAACCTAATTTGCCGGAAAACATCAAATTTCTAGAAGAATTGGCCAACAACATGTGGTTCACTTGGAACTGGCCGGCTATCATGCTTTTCATGCAAATTGATCCCAAGTTATGGAACGATTCCAACCGCAACCCGAAATGGATGCTTGGTTGCGTTCCGCAAAAAAGATTGGAGGAATTAAGCAACGATTCCGCTTTTGTTGAGCAGGTAAATAAAGTAAAAGAGCTTTACTACAACTATAAAAACAACCCCAACACGTGGTATAAACAAAACAAGCAAGAACAGGGTGATATGCTGACCGCGTACTTCTCTATGGAGTATGGTATCGGGGAAGGGTTGCCTATTTATTCCGGCGGTTTGGGTATGCTGGCCGGAGATCACATTAAATCTGCCAGCGACTTAGGACTTCCTATTATCGGCGTCGGTCTTTTCTATAAAAAAGGCTATGGCCAGCAACTCTTAAACCGCGAAGGTTGGCAAAACGAAGAATTCCCCGATAATGACTGGGCTCACATGGCCGTAGAACACGTATTGGATAAAAACGGTCATGAAATTGTGGTTGACATTCCGTTAGGTTTCAACGAAACTGTCAAAGCTTGTGTATGGCGCGTAAAAGTAGGTCGCACGGACTTGTATTTATTAGACACTAACTTGCAAGAAAACACCCCGGCCCAACGCTTAATTACCGAAAAACTCTACGGCGGTGACCGCGAAAACCGCATCCGCCAAGAAATCGTTTTGGGTATCGGCGGTGTAAAAGCTTTAAATGCCATGGGTTTAAACCCCACCGTGTACCACATCAACGAAGGGCACAGTGCTTTCCTTTTATTGCAACGCATTATTGACATCATGACCGAACGCAAAATGAGCTTTGCTCAAGCGCGCGAAATTGTGTGGGCTTCTTCTGTATTTACCACCCATACTCCCGTCATTGCCGGTAACGAACACTTTGACCCCATACTCGTGCGCAAATATATGGAATATTACGCGCAAGCCATGGGCATTTCTTGGGCTGACTTCTTGGCTTTAGGCAAAGAAAAAGAAGATTCTGCCACTTTCTGCATGACCGTTTTGGCTTTGCGCTTAACCGCGTATGCCAACGGTGTAGCCAAACTGCACGGCAAAGTAAGCCGTGAAATGTGGGCAAATCTGTGGCCGACCTTACCGGAAAACGAAGTGCCCATCGGCAGCATTACCAACGGTATCCACAGCGCTTCTTGGATTTCCCACGAAATGAACGATTTGTACCGCAAATACTTATTAAACGGTAACCAATTGGGCGAGTTTGACCCCTCTGACAGACCCATTTGGGACAAAGTGAGCGAAATTCCCGATGAAGAAATCTGGAACATTCACGTACAGCGCAAAGCCAAACTTATTAATATGACTCGCACCCGCATCAAACGCCAGCTCAAACGCCAAGGCTTTGACGTGATGACGGTCAACAAAGCCAGCCACGTCTTAAAACCGGACGTGCTGACCATTGGTTTTGCCCGCCGCTTTGCTACGTACAAACGTGCTACTTTATTATTTAAAGATTTGGACCGCTTGGATAAAATCATCAACAATCCCTTGCGCCCGATTCAATTCGTCTTTGCCGGTAAAGCGCACCCCGCTGATACGGCCGGTAAAGAGTTTATTAAAACCATTTACAACTTGACTCAAAACGATCCGCGCTTTAAAAATAAAATCGTGTTTGTGGAAGACTACAACATGAATATTGCCCGCTACATGGTGCAAGGTGTGGACGTATGGCTCAATAACCCGATCCGCCCCATGGAAGCCAGCGGTACCTCCGGCATGAAAGCTGCGTTAAACGGTGCCTTGATGCTTTCTATTTTAGACGGCTGGTGGGACGAAGTGGGCCCGTGTGATTTTGGTTGGTCCATCGGCGGTGCCGAAAAATACGGCTCCGAAGCAGAACGCGATGCTGTGGAAGCGGAATCTTTGTACAACTTGCTTGAACAAGAAATTGCCCCTTCCTACTACGCTAAAAATGATAAAGGCTTCTCCTCTGCTTGGTTAGCGTTGATGAAGAAATCTATCCAAGAGATTGCCCCTTTCTTCAACACCAACCGCATGGTTAAAGAATATTATGAAAGATTCTATGTAGGGGCCAACAACTACGGTCAACTCTTAAACCAAGGCGAAAATACCGCTAACGTGGCGGCTTGGCGCAAGAAAATTGCCGAAAATTGGTACCGTGTCAGCGTAACCGACATTACCCCGAGCTTTGACAAAGCCATCTTGATGGGAGATCAGCTTACCTTCCGCGCCCGCGTATTCTTAGGCGGGTTAGCTCCGGAAGATATTCAAGTAGAGCTTTACTTGGGTACCCGCGGTACTTTAGGCGGCATTGAAAAAGAAAACGCCGTAGATATGCACGTGGTAGGAAATGAAGGCGATGCCTACATCTATGAAGTGCAAATCTCTCCGTTTAACAGCGGACGCCAAGACTATGCCTTGCGCATCTTGCCCGCTTGCGATAAAATCCCCAACGTGTTGACGCCGTTCTTCATCCGCTGGGAGGAATAAAACACCTTATCAAAGGGCGCACTTAAAGTGCGCCCTTTTTTTGTAATACTATGCTAAATATTGTACTGATTAATCCGGAAATTCCTTTTAATACCGGCAATATCGGCCGCTCCTGCGTAGCCACCGGTACACGGCTGCATTTGGTGGGAAAACTGGGATTTAAAATAGAGTCCAAAGAAATTCGCCGCTCGGGTCTAGACTACTGGCCAAACCTGGACTACAAAAGATATGAAACGTGGGAAGATTTTTTAGCAGCAAACAACCCCTCCCAAGATCAGCTTTTTTTCATGTCCACCAAAGGAGAAAAGAGCTACTTCCAAGCGCAGTTTAAAGACGGAGACTTTTTGTGCTTCGGGGCTGAATCTTGCGGTTTGCCCAAAGAGTTTTACGCAAAATACCAAGACCGTCTGTTCACGATTCCTATGACGGGTCCCGTGCGCTCTTTAAACTTGTCTTCCTCGGCTGCTATTACACTGTTTGAAGCCTTACGACAAACAAAATATTGCAAATAAAACACCCGAGCTTTTGCTCGGGTATTTTATCAGTCAAAACTCCATATTCCGGTGGTTCCTGTTAGATTTACGGCTCCTAAAGCTTTGCAATATCTTTCATCTCCATAACAAACTCTCTCTGCTATCTCTCCGTCTATATTTTGAAATTCTATGCTATATCTACCCGTCAATCTTTCGCAAAGAACATTTTGATAATCATTATTGCCTTCACGGATACCGCAAGAAAAATATTTGCTCTTTGTTTGACCGGCAGCATCCATGGCACTCTGCATCCGTTCTTCATAATACATATTTCCGTCTTTTACATAAAAAGCATTTAAAGCATCGCTGATGGCTTGGGCATTATGTATCCCTTCCAATCCGCGGCCCTTCTCCATAGCTACTTTATATTTGGGAGCCGTTATTGTAACCAACACGGCCACTACTACCATTACAATTAAAAGTTCAATCAGTGTAAATCCTTTTTTCATATACTCCTCCCTTTGGCTTATTATATAAATTTAAATTCATTTGCGCGTACTTTTTGGCACTTGATTTTATAAAATATAAATAGATGAATGTTCGCAAACTATTTTGGATCTTATTTTCTTTAAACCTGTTCAACTATATAGACAGGCAGGTCCTTTTCTCTGTCTTTCCGCTGATTCAAGAGGAACTCTCCATTTCTGATTTTCAATTAGGGTTTTTAGCTTCTGTGTTTATGCTGGTGTATATGTGCTATGCACCGATTGTGGGCTTTTTTGCAGACCGTCACCCGCGCCAATACTGGATAGCCGCCAGCGCGTTGATTTGGAGCGGAGCTACCTTTTTAAGCGGCTTTGCCAAAAATTATACGGCTCTTTTAAGTACCAGAGCTTTTATCGGTATCGGTGAGGGTGGCTTTACCACCATAGCCCAGCCTTTTTTGGCTGAGCAATATCCCAAAAACAAACGTGCCACTATTCTTTCTTATTTCGGCTTAGCTTTGCCCGCCGGCAGTGCTTTGGGCTACTTGCTGGGAGCCGTGATTGGGGCTAGCTGGGGGTGGAGAATGGCCTTTATGATTGTGGGCGTGCCGGGGTTTTTGTTGGGCCTCTTGACCCTGTTTCAAATTAAGGACCGCGAACACCGTCACTTGGAAAAACGTAAAAAACCGGGTCTTTCTCAATACATTACCCTGCTTAAAAATATTCCCTTTTTGCTGCTCTGTTTAGCCCATGCCATGCAGACGTTTACTTTGGGTGGTTTGTCTGCTTGGATGCCCACCTATTTCCACCGCTTTTTTGATTTAGGTATCGCACAGGCAGGTACCGTCTTTGGCGCGATTGTTATTTTGGCAGGAGCCTTGGGCACGTTTATCGGCGGGAGAATGGCCGATAAATTCCTGCAAAAAACAAATTCGGCCCACTTCATTGTCATTTTGTCCAGTTTTATTACGTTTATTCCTTTCGCCGCACTTGGGGTGTTTTGCTCTAATCTATGGCTTACTTTGCTGTTTTTCTTCTTGGCCATTACATTTATTTTCATGCCGCTCGGGCCTATCAGTGCTTCTTTAGTAGCCTTAAGCGGACGCAAGGTGCGCTCCATGGCCTTTGCACTGAATATATTTTTAATTCATGCGTTAGGTGATGCTATCTCTCCTGCCTTAATAGGCCGTATTTCAGACGCTTTTGGCCTTAAAATCGCCGTTTTAGGTTGTGCGGCGGTAATGTTACCTGCCAGTATTTTAATGTATTACGCAGCCAAATTTGCACGCGCAGAGGGACGGCTGATCCGCTATTACGCAGAAGATTGTGCTGAATAAAAACAACTCTGCATTTTTACACACAAAAAAGCCGCTCCTAAAGAGCGGCTTTTTGATGTTCTTGTGTTTATTTCACAAAATCATATCCTGCCTGCAAAGCCTTTTTGTTGAGTTCCAACATTTCCGGCTTAGCGCGTTTGTACACTTTTTTCATCGCGTCAGCTACACTCTGCAAGCTCACTGCGCCTGTTATTTTAATAAAAGCACCCAAAGCCACCAAATTGGCAATACGTGCCATGCCCAAATCTTCGGCAATTTGGTTGCAAGGCACACACACCGTTTGGATGTCCGTACGAGTGGGGCGAGAGTTGATTAAAGAGCTGTTTAAAATCAACACGCCGCCTTTTTTCAGCAACGGCTCAAACTTAGGAAGTGAAGGCTCGTTCATCACGATTACCGTATCCGGTGCAGACACAATAGGAGTATATACTTCGCCGTCGGTCACTACCACAGAGCAGTTGGCCGTTCCGCCGCGCATCTCCGGCCCGTAAGAGGGAAGCCAGCTGGCGTTTTTCTTATCTTCCACACCGGCTTGGGCTAATAAAATACCGGCAGAAACAACCCCTTGTCCGCCGAATCCGGCTATTCTAATTCCTTGGTACATTATCTAGCCTCCTCGTCTTTAAACACGCCTAAAGGATATTGCGGCATCATTTGCGTGCGCACAAATTCTAAGGCTTGGTCCACACTGGCGTGCCAGTTAGTAGGGCATTGAGAAAGCACTTCCACCATGGAAAATCCTACCCCTTTCACTTGGTTTTCAAAAGCTTTTTTAATAGCTTTTTTAGCCGCCATGACGTGCTGAGGGGTATCCACAGCCACGCGCTCTAAATACTTGGCACCGGTGATTTGTGAAAGCATTTCGCACATATTAATCGGCCAACCCTGAAGTTTCGGGTCGCGCCCTTTGGGAGCAGTGGTGGCCACTTGCCCGACTAGGGTAGTCGGCGCCATTTGACCGCCGGTCATACCGTAAATGGCATTGTTGATAAAAATGACCGTAATGTTTTCACTGCGAACCGCCGCATGCACGATTTCAGCCATACCGATAGAGGCCAAATCACCGTCGCCTTGATAAGAAAATACAATCGCCTTCGGTTTAGAGCGTTTGATACCTGTAGCAATGGCGGGGCCGCGGCCGTGCGCACCCTGCACCATATCACAAGCAAAATAATCATCTGCAAAAACACCGCACCCCACAGGGGCCACACCGATAACGCGGTCTGCAATTTGCAGTTCATCAAAACTTTCCGCCATCAAACGGTGCACAATACCGTGGCCGCAACCGGGGCAATAATGCATGGGGACATCCGTTAAACTTTGAGGTTTTTTAGCTAAAATCGTCATCTTATTTCCCTCCCTTGCAATCGCCCTGCATTCCCAAGGACGCATCTCGTTCACAGCTATAGGCAAAATCTCCGGCATGCTCTTGCAAATCAAAGAGTCCTTCTTTGCCGCCGTTTAAGCAAGACTTGACAGCTGTTAAAATACTGTTCCCGTCCGGCTGACCGCCGGCAGGGTAAGCGTTTAAATATACAGGGGCGGCACCGTCCACAGCCAGTTTTACGTCTTGCACCAATTGGCCCAAGCTTTGTTCCACCGTTAATACGGCTTTGGTTTTTTGCGCCAGTTCATTCAATCGTTTAGACGGGAAAGGCCACAAGGTAATCGGGCGGAAAAGACCTACTTTCAAGCCCTCTTCTTTGGCTTTGTTCACCGCTTCCAAACAAGCACGGGAAGATAAACCGTACGCCACTAAAAGCACATCACAGTCTTCGGTATTTCTTTCTTCCCAACGGGCTTCCGTTTTTTCCATAAGTCCGTAGCGTTTGGCACGTTCTAGGACGTCGGCAATTAAAGAATCACCTTTGTAAGAGAAAACTTTTCTTTTGGGGCGGCCGTTCTTTTCAATGTCCACGGCCCAGTCCAATTTGCCCAAGGTATTGGGATCTATGGGGTCAAAGTTAAAAGACATACTTTCCATCATTTGGCCCAAAATACCGTCGGCTAAAATCATACACGGCATGCGGTATTTTTCAGCCAGTTCAAAACCGAGCTTGGGGAAATTGCCCAATTCTTCCACAGAGTTCGGAGCCAATACAATCACCCGATAATCTCCGTTACCGCCGCCGCGAGTGGCTTGGAAATAGTCCCCCTGTGCGCCATTAATGCTTCCTAACCCGGGACCGCCGCGCATGACGTTCACAATTAAACACGGTAAGTCGGCACTGGCCAAATAGGTAATGCCCTCTTGTTTTAAGCTGATGCCGGGGGAAGAAGAAGAAGTCATACTGCGCGTACCGGTAGCGGCAGCACCGTAGACCATATTGATAGCGGCCACTTCACTTTCGGCCTGCACAAAAGCACCGCCGGCATCTGCCATATAGGCAGACATATATTCCGGCACTTCGTTTTGCGGCGTAATGGGATAGCCTGCAAAAAAACGAGCTCCGGCCCGAATTGCACCCTCGGCCAAAGCTTCATTGCCTTTTCTTAATGTTTTTTCTGTCATAAAATCCTCAAATTATTCCTTGATTACCGTGATAGCCACATCAGGGCACATCATATAGCACATTTTGCAACCGATACAATCTTGCGGACGTTGCATTTCGGCAGGGAAATATCCTTTTTTGCTGATGACGGTAGATTTGCCCAAGCATTTTTTCGGGCAGGCATTGACACATAAGTAGCAAGCTTTACAGCGGTTCACATCTACTTCTATTCTAGGCATAAGATGCCTCCTTATATCTCATACACTCCATTAAAGTATATGTCTTTTTCGGGCCAATATGCAATAAAAAATATGGGTAATTGGAGGTAGCTGTTTTGGTATAAAAAAACGACGCCTCTTTGCAGAGGCGTCGTAGACGGAAAAACATTGCAACAAAAAAAGAAGAAATGCCGAGGGACAGGATCGAACTGTCGACACCTGGTTTTTCAGACCAGTGCTCTACCACTGAGCTACCTCGGCATCACCGTTATATTATAGCAAAAATAAACGGTTTTGGAAATAAAACTATTTTTTCTCGTCGGAGATTATCTCACTTGCAATAAGGCAAAATGCAGATAGTCCGTTTCCGGCATGCCGATTAAGACAGGGTGGTCTTTGGCTTGGCCGCGCAGCTCCAACATCACCGCGCGTTTGCCAGATTTGCTGACACCTTGGCGAATAATATCTACAAACAATTCGCGTGAAATATGGTGAGAGCAGGTAGAAAAGGCCAAATAACCGCCCGTTTCCAACCCTTCCAAAGCCATTTTAACCAGCTTTACATACAAGCCCACGGCTTGCGGTAAATTTTTGCGGCTTTTGGCAAAGGCCGGAGGATCCAACAGTACAAAATCGGGTTGCTCGGGAAGCTCTTTTTTCTTCATGGCAGACAAAATGCGCTCGGCATCGTCTCTGTGGAAAACAGCCAACTCTTTAACTCCGTTGAGTTCGGCATTTTTGTTGGCAAATTCCACCGCCGCGGCAGAGGAATCTACCCCCCACACTTGAGCGGCCCCTTCCAAGGCAGCCGTAATGCCGAAAGAGCCGATGTAAGAGTACAGATCTACCACCAGTTTATCTTTGAAATACGGTTTTAAAAATTCGCGGTTTTCGCGTTGGTCAAAGTAAAAACCCGTCTTTTGTCCGACACGCAAAGGCACTTCGTATTTTACTTTGTTTTCTTCAATCATCACCGTATCGGGCACTTCACCCACGATTTCGGGTGTATTACCCAAGCCTTCCAACGTGCGGAAAGCACTGTCGGCACGATATAAAATACCTTTAGGTTTAAAAATCTTTTTAAGCGCAGAAGTAATGGCCTCTTTTTGTCTTTCCATACCGGCGGTCAAAATTTCCACCACCAGCACATCACCGTAACGGTCCACAATCAACCCCGGCATATTGTCCGATTCGCCATAACACATACGGCCGTATTTGCGCACGCCGATTTCTTTGCGGTATTCATAGGCCGTATCCAAATTTTGGAAAATAAAATCTTCCGGCAGTTCTTCAGGTCCTTTTTGAATCATGCGCACGGCAATTAAACTGTGCGGGTTAAAAAAGCCCGTACCTACGCAGTTGCCGTCACTATCCAGCACGCGCACCAAGCTGCCCGGCTCAATAGAAGTATCCAAGCCGTCAATTTCATTAGAGAAAATCCAATAATGTCCTGCCGCAATACGGCGGTGTTCTTTGGGTTTTAATTTAATTTCAATCATTAGTTCAGTTCCTTGTTTAAATCGTCCACTTCATTGACGGGCACGCCGGAAGCGCACAACGGGCAATCTTTGGCCGTGAAAGTTTGAATCGGGTAAGAAAGCAAAGCGCGGAGCGGAAGTTCCAAAGGCAAAATACCCATAGAGCGGTCCACCATAACAGCAATGCCCAACACCTTGGCACCGGCCGCTTTTACCATTTCTTCAGCGCGCAATACTTTGCGTCCGCCGACGGTTACGTCATCCACCAACAGCACCGTTTCGCCGGGTTTAATAACAAAATTGTGTTTTAAAATCATATTGCCATTAGTATCTTTAGAGGCGAAAATCGCACGCGCACCGCGCACACGGGCCACTTCTTGCGCCAGTACAGAGTTAGACGGCGTAAGCGCCATCACCACATCTGCCTTGGCGGGGAATTTGTCCGACATGGCTTGCGCGATTTTTTGCGCTAAATTGGGGTGCTGCAACAAAAGCGAAGTTTGGATATAGGTTTGACTGTGAAAACCGGAAGGCATTACAAAATGCCCCTCTACAATCGCTCCGTGTTCCTGCAAAAGTGACAAAAGGTCTAAGTTATTTTTTAGCATTGAATTCTCCTTTCAAAAAATCGCGGCTTTTATTAAAATCGGTTCTTAATCCCCGTCGGCGGGCGGTCTCTATTTGTTCATTGGTTTTTTTGGCACGCAACATCTCCAGCTTGGGCTTTAGCATAGAAGAAGAAACTTTAAACGCCAAAGCCGGATTGCCAGATTCGTCGGTTAAGTTCTCTGCTAAAATGCCGCCCTTTTTAGAAGACGGAGTAAACATCGTCCAAATAGCCAATTCAAACGTTTCCCGCACCCAATCTACCCAGCCGGATACGGCTGCCGATATGACAGGGCCCTGCGTAAAAGCGTTGTTAATAATCATTGTACCGTTTTTAAAGTCCACAGAGCCAGCCATTTCGTTAAAAGCAACATCTTTTAACACTTCCCCCACCTTAAAGCTTCCGCTCCTTTCCATTCGGTGCATCATAATAAACGGGGTAAAAGTAATGTTAAGGGCTTGTTGTTCCTCGGCCAATTTTTCCATTTGATGAATAATGCCGTCTTCCAGTTTCATATCCAAAGTGCCATTTAACTCTTTGGCTCCGGCCACCATACCCGTAAAATCAAATTCGGCATTAAAATGATTGCCCGACAAAACGGTGCTGGTAAAGGTATCTGCATACAAAGTGCCGGCAAAATTGGGCATAAAATTGGGCAGGCGGTCTCTAAAATTGCGCATCCATGCCAGTTCTCCCGTCTGAACGGGAAGTGGTTTGCTTTTCTTTTTGGGGATTTCTAAAATTACTTTCACAAAGTCCATCACAGTGCCAATAAACTTCATCGGTTCAAAATTTTGCAGATAAATAGAAGTGTCTATTTTGCGTTTTTTGCTCTTAATATTATCAATGGACAAGCGCAGTTTCAGCGGCACATCATTGAGCAATGCCGAAGAAATATATGCATATACATCGCCTTTGCGATAAGAGGCGGTCAGCTTTAGTTTATCAAAAACACTGTCTGCCACTTTCACTTTTCCGCCCGTAGTTTGGGCATACAGATCCGAAAAATCTTTTTTAGCTGTGAAACTGCCACTCAACCCCGACGCCACAAATCCCCAAAAATTACCTGAGGCTTCTTTAGCTCCAATCTCCACCAAAGGCAAGGTAAATTTGCCGTTTTCTCTTTTCACGTTGGCCGATAAAGATCCTTTGCCTTTCAAAGCAAAACGCGCCAGTGCCGGCCAACGTTTGCTCAGCGTAGCCAAATCGTTCCAGCCTGTTTTCAGGCTCAGCTCAGCCGTCAAAGGCTTAGCGGCAAAATCGGCTTTTCCGGACAGCGTAAAATCTAAATTGTCCGTTTGGGCTGTTAATTCATTCAGGGTTAGGAAAGTATATCCTTCCGTCAGTACTCCGCGGGCCGAAATTTTGGAAGCAGGCACATTAAAAACAGGAAGATCCTTGTAGAAAACGGATAAATCTTGCTGATCAAAGGCAGGAGCTGAAAGATGCACATTAAAAAATGGCGTTCTTAAATTGTCTAAGTCTAAACTTACGCTTACCGGTTTTTGAAACAAAGCCACCTGCGTTTTAAAACTGCGCAGGGCAAATTTGCTCCAATTAAAATCGGCAAAGTTTACATGGCCGCTACCGCGAATTTCCAAATCAGAAATATTTTCTCCCCAACGGTTTCTGAGCACAGCGTCCATTTGAAAACGGGAAAGCTCATCAAACTTTAACTTCGGAAAATGCACATTGAGTCCATAAATGGCATGACTGACACCGCGTCCCAAATCTTTATAACTCAGTACCCCGTTTTTAATGCGCCAGTCTTCAATACTGACGGTAATTTTTTCTCCGGTGGTTTGGCTGACGAAATTCTTTTGCGTTTCATCCGTATGCACGGGAGGAACGTTATAAGCACCGTCTTCTCCATGTACTACACTGATACGTGGGCGGTTGAGCGTTACTTCATCAATGATAAGTTTGTGTTCCAGTAAAGGAAGAATTTTATAGCGGATGGTTACTGATTCTGCTGCAATAAACGGTTCCCCCGGCTGTACTTTGCTGTCCAATACAGCAAAACCGTTTAACTGTACTGTATTTAAAAATTTTAAATCTAAGGAAGTAACCACAACCGGACGATCAAAAAGAATCTCTAAACGCTGCACCAGCATTTCACTGATTTGCTGAACATTAAACATTTTTTGCGCGGCTATCCACAGTCCCATAAACAGCAAAAGCAAAAGCATCAACGTAAACAAAAGCGTACGACAAAACAAAGAAACCGTCCCCTTGGCAAAACGAAACACCTTGGAACGCTTTTTTCCGCTTTCTTTCTTCTGCTCTTTCTTTTTTTTGCTCATAGTAACCCTAGCCCTGCGCAGAGATTGCGCGGTCTATTATATAGTTTATCACAATTTTCCATAAATTATAGGTGCTATTACAGACTCCGCGCGCTATTTCCAATAATTCTACCCTCTGCGGGAACAAACATTTAAGAACCAAAGCCAAAACAATCATATTTCCCAATACGATCATGACAATGGAAAAAAGGTTTCCTCCGGCCATTTTTAAATCTGGCTGTTGGGTTTCCCACAGCGTCTTACAAGTTTGCACCCAGTGAAACGCCATAAAAAAACCCACCAAAAAAATAAAAGCTCCGCTATAATTTTCTACCGGCCAAAAAAGCCCTATTCCCACATAAATAAGTCCTACGATAATACTGTAAAACGGAACGAAATACGGTGCCAACACAACAGCTGCATTACAGCGGTCCATTTTCACATGGCCGCTGTCTTTATTGACAGACATATCATGCACGCGAAACCCAAAAAGCATCGCCGCCACGGCATGGGTGGTTTCATGAGCAAAAACATACATACGTTCAAATTTATACACCGAAAAGTGAATCACACAGTATAGTGCCGCTCCGGCCAAAAAACCTACCGCATTCTGAAAATCTACAAACACATGCCAACACGCACCAAACACTTCTGCTACTACAAATAGAGCCAGCGGAAGTAAAAAAAGGGCTAATAGTAATTTCAGAAAATTTTTCATTAGAATTTTTGATTCCATGCGTCAGTTTTATACTGCTCTTGTGTCAAAAGACGGGCTTTGAGCAATAAGTCTTCCTCAAGAGGAACCGTCCGAAAAGAAACTTGCAAAGCTTCTGCCAATCCCAGCTGCACCGCGCGCCGAAAGGAAGGATCCGTGCGTACCGCCTCATACTGCAAAGAGCCTTGATAAAGCACTTTGCTGCCAAAACGACGAATAGCCCCTCCCAAAATTTTTTGTCCGCCCGACAGCAAATCATCTTCTACCGGATTGACAAAACACCCTGTTGCCGCTCCGTTTTGCTGCGGCAGATAAGCCTGCGCTGTTACCTGCCCTTGGCGGCTACTATATAGCGCACCCGTTTGCATCAACGCTTTTTCTATCGCGCTGTGTAGGCGGGCATAAATTTCTTTGGGGCGATTCCATACACTTTCAAACACCAAACTAAACGTCAAATCTTCTCCGTGGAAAACAATTCCGCCGCCTGTTGGTCTTCTGCACACGGGGCCGGCGGTTTCGGGGCATTGTTTTTGAATATCTGCGTAAAACTGAGCATAGCCAAAAGTAACAGCAGGCCCTTGCGTCCAATGATAAAAACGCAACACAGGCTCTGGCAAATCTGCCCGGACCAAAACCTCGTCCAAGGCCATTTGTTCATATACATTAAACGCAGGAGTTAATAAATGTATTGCCATAAAAAAGCGGCGCGGTGTTTAACCGCGCCGTTGTAAATTACCAGCGCAAGTTCGGCTCGCGCGCCGCACTCACCTCATCAATACGTTTGACGAGTTGATGTAAAGGCGCATCATGCACCGTTTGCGGCTCGGAAATGATTTCTTCAAAAATAGCTTTCATCGCTTTTACAAACAGATCCAGCATTTCTTTATTCTCGGTTTCCGTCGGCTCAATCATGATCGCTTCGGGCACAATGAGCGGAAAATAAATGGTCGGTGCGTAAAAACCATAGTCCAATAGTCGCTTGGCAATATCAGCTGTGCGGATACCGTTCATTTTTTCCTTTTGCAAGCTCAGCACACATTCATGCATGCAAGGAGCATCAAAAAAGGCAGGGAAATAATCTTTTAAAAGCACACGGACATAATTGGCATTGAGTACCGCTTGTTCTGCCACTTGACGTAAAGTTTTTTCATCATATTGACGCAAGAAACAGTAAGCTCTGATACATACAGCTATATTACCGTAAAAAGCTTTTATTTTCCCTAAAGAATTTGGCATTGTTTCCTGTAAGACGAACTTTTCTCCCACTTTGGCTACCGTCGGTTTGGGAAGAAATTCTGCCAAATGAGCCGCTACTCCTACCGGGCCCGAACCGGGGCCGCCGCCGCCGTGCGGAGCAGCAAAACTCTTATGCAAATTCAAGTGCATCATATCTATGCCAAACGAAGCCGGTTTGGCTACACCCATCAGCGCGTTGAAATTAGCTCCGTCCATATAAAGCAAAGCTCCGGCCGCGTGCACCATTTTCGCAATTTCGCAAATATCTTTTTCAAAAAGACCGACCGTATTGGGCACCGTCAGCATTACTACGGCTGTTTTGTCAGATAACACTTTTTGCAAAGCTTCTTTATCTACACAACCATCGGCAGCAGATTTGATATTGACTACTTTATATCCTGCCATATTGGAAGTGGCCGGATTCGTGCCATGAGCGGTATCGGGTACGATTACTTCCGCACGCTGGTGTTCTCCGTGGGCTTTAAAATAAGCCTTAGCCGTCAAAATGCCCGTCAGTTCTCCGTGAGCACCCGCTGCCGGTTGTAAAGTAAAAGCGGAAAGGCCCGTTACTTCCTTGAGCAGTTCTTGCAAGTTATACAAGAGTTCCAATGTTCCCTGCACGCCTGCTTGCGGAGCAAAAGGATGGGCAGAGGCAAAACCGTCCAAACCGCTTAAAACATCATACGCTTTGGGATTGTACTTCATGGTACAAGAGCCCAAAGGATAGAAATGGCTGTCTAAGCAGTAATTTTGGCGGGAAAGATTGGTAAAATGGCGCACTGTATCTAACTCACTCATTTCAGGCAATTTTGGCGCGGTTTTACGCAAACATTCTTGCGGTAAAATATCTTGCGGAAGCTTGGCCGATTGCTCAAAGCGCACCCCGCGGCGGCCGCTGACAGATTTTTCTATGCTCAAAGCATTCTTTTTCATGATGTCTTGCATATTAAAACCCCCTCAATGCTTGTGCATATTTTTGCAAATCTTCCACTGATTTGGTTTCGGTTACACAAACAAGCAAGCAATTTTTTAAATTTTCACACACTTGCCCCAAGTCATAACCGGCGGCAATTCCTTGCGTTTCCAACTTTTCAATAACTTCTTGAGCAGAGGTGTTTACTTCCACCACAAATTCATTGTAAAAAGGGCCTGCAAATTTAATTTTATGCCCGTTTTTAACCAACATTTCTTTGAACTCATGGGCACGAGATAAATTTAAAGAAGCTACCTCTTTTATTCCCTCAGGGCCAAGTAATGTTAAATAAATGACCGCATTGAGTGCACACAAGGCCTCGTTGGAGCAGATATTAGAGGCGGCTCTCTCGCGGCGGATATGCTGCTCACGTGCTTGCAAAGTAAGCACAAAGCTGCGATTGCCGTCTTTATCTTTGGCAATTCCCACAATGCGCCCCGGCACTTGACGCACATAGGCCTGTTTACAGGTAAAAATACCCAAACCGGGACCGCCGAAATGCATGGCATTGCCCAGGCTTTGACCCTCGGCTACGGCAAAATCAGCCCCATATTCTCCGGGAGTTTGCAGCACACCCAAAGACAACGGATTCACTACCGCTACAAACAAAGCTCCCGCTTGATGCGTAGCATCACAAAGTGCCTGCATAGGCTCTAATTGTCCCAAAAAGTTAGGTCCTGCCACCGCCACACAAGCTACGTCTTCTGCTAAAGCGGTTTGCAAAGCATTTTGGTCCGTTAAACCGTCTTTAAGAGGAACTTCCTGCAGCACGATTTCAGGCACATTTTTTAAATAAGTATGCAAAACTTCTTTGTAATGAGGGTGCAGACCGGCGGAAAATAAAATTTTCTTTTTATTGCTCACGCGTTGCGCCGCTAAGCAGGCCTCGGCCAAAGCGGTAGCACCGTCGTAGTGAGAGGCACTGCACACGTCCATATTAAACAAAGCACAAATGCTGCTTTGAAACTCATAAATGGTTTGCAAGGTACCTTGGCTGGCTTCTGCTTGATATGGAGTATATGCCGTTAAAAATTCACCGCGCAAGCTAAGCGCGTTCACAGCCGCAGGAATAAAATGCTCTTCACAACCTGCACCAATAAAGTTAAGATAAGATTTATTTTTTTCCGCCAATGCATGTAAATGTTTATGCAAAGCATCTTCGGTCAAAGCCGCGGGTAAATTAAAAGAAGGATATAATAAATTTTCAGGGATAGATTTAAAAAGTTCTTTAATAGAAGAAACACCTATCTTGCTTAGCATTTCTTTTTCATTTTCTGGGGTATTGGACGTAAACATAAGCACCTCTTAAAAATCCCCCGCCGATTGACGGGGGAATATAAACAACGGACTAGATGGTTTCTTGATAGGCTTTCAAGTCCAGCAAAGCTTCATATTCGGCCGGAGCAGATACTTTAATTTTAAAGAGCCAACCGTCTGCATGAGCACTGCGATTAACCAAAGCAGGATCACCGTTTAAAGCTTCATTTACTTCCACGATTTCGCCGCTCATCGGCGCGTAAATTTCAGAAGCAGATTTAACGGACTCAATGACGCAGCAATTCTGTCCGGCCGTTACCTGTTGACCTACTTTCGGCAAATCTACAAATACGATATCTCCGATTTCTTGTTGAGCATGTTCGCTGATGCCTACGGTAGCGACGTCTCCTTCCAAATAAGCCCATTCATGGGTTTTGCAATATTTGCTATTTTCTGCTGTATGCATAAGATTCTCCTTGTCTTTATACCCGATTCTTATAAAACGGTGTTTTCACTTTTTGGGCCGGAATTTTCCGCCCGTGTACTTCTATTTCTACTTCGGCACCTTCCGGTAAATCGGTCGGAGCGTATCCTACCCCGATCCCTTTAAAAAGAGGGGAATAAGTACCGCTGGTTAAATAACCGATTTCCGCGCCGTCTTTTAAAATCTTACAACCGCTTCTGGGCACGCCCGCGGCCATCAGCACAAAACCCGTCAAGCGGCTTTTTAGTCCCGCGGTTTTTTGTGCTTCTAAAGCGGCTTTTCCTACAAAATCTTCTTTGGTGAGCTTTACCACCCAGCCACAACCTGCTTCATAGGGGGTTTGGCAACCCTCTGCATCCACGCCATTGAGCAAATATCCAGCCTCTAGGCGCAATACGTCTCTGGCTCCCAAACCACACGGAGCTACCCCCGCTTGGAGCAAAGAGTCCCACACTTTTACGATATTATCTTCGGGCAGCATAATTTCTACGCCGTCTTCTCCGGTATATCCGGTACGCGTAACATAGCCTTTTACCCCAAAAAGCTCTATTTCCTTAATCGTAAAGCGTGGCATTTGCCCCACACCGGCAATCAACTTTTCTGCTTGTGCAATAGCCTCAGGCCCTTGCAAGGCAATCATACCCCAACGGGCACTGTCATTGGTGATTTTGACATTAAATTTAGCGGCATGTTTTTCAAACCAAGCTACGTCTTTCTCAATGCAAGCAGCATTGACTACCACCAAAAATTTTTCCGGTGTTAAACAAAAAGAAATGGCATCATCAATGATACGGCCTTGCTCATCAGTAATATGAGAATAAGTACCGCACGGAGGCGTATTTTTAATATTATTGGTATTGATGTATTGCAAAAATTGCCATGCTTCGGGGCCTTCTACAAATACTTGACCCATATGGGAAACATCAAACATACCCGCTTTTTCACGCACAGATTTATGTTCGGCAATAATGCTGTTGAACTGCACGGGCAAAAACCACCCGTGGAAATCTACCATTTTTCCGCCTGCCTTTTGGCAAGCCTCGCACAAAGGCGTTTTTTTGAGGGATTCTGAAGTCACGTGTCCTCCTGATATAGCATTATTGTATAAAATATTAGCTACAAATCAACAAGATTGTTTCTCCGCCTGAAAATTGAAATTGCTATAATAAAAATATGAGCGATACCCAAAGCGTCATCAGCGATGTAAAATTATTTATTGAACGGCTGAAAAAAGATTTGCCGGAAGTGTTTGGCACGACTGCTGAAAATGCAGAAACCGAAGCAGGTAAAATCTTATATCAGGGCCGCTTGCTGCCGGCACGCATTCACCTAACTCCTGATCAAGAAGAAGGGATAGATTTTGCAGGGGACGCTTTTGACATTTATATTCAAACTCCGCAAGCAGACGTCAATGCCATGGCCGAAAAATGGCTGCGTGAAAAAGCAACTGATGTGTTGCGCAGTAAAACAGCCGAGTGGGCACAGAAAATGGGTGTGGAATATAATAATATCGTCGTAAAAGATCAACAAACCTTATGGGCCAGCTGCTCAGCTAAAAAGAATATCAATTATACATATCGCATTATCAAAATGCCCGAAGCTATTCGGGACTATCTGATTGTACATGAGCTTTCCCACTTGGTACACATGAATCATGGCACGGAATATTGGCAGTTGGTGGCGCAGTTCTGCCCCGAATATAAAACCAGCCGCAAGTGGCTCAATGACAACAAAGGTGCCGTCTTTGCCAACTTAGATTTAAAGTACATCGCTCAAGAAGAAAAAAATTAAAACCTCGGAACTATCCGAGGTTTTTTAATAAAAAACAATGCCGGCCAACCCCGCCAAGCAAATCAGCGGTATGGGGTGAAGCTTAAAACGCAGCACCAAGAAAAAAGAAACGGCAAAAATAAAATAACTTTTACCGTCTATAAAATTCTGCCCGTCACACAACACCAAAGCCGCCGCCGCAATTAAACCGATAATGGCAGGGCGCAGCCCTTTAAACACAGCTTGTACGACAGGTTTATTTTGATATTTCAAAAAATAGCGTGCTATTAAAATCATCACAATAAAAGAGGGCAAACATACTGCAAACGTAGCCAGTGCCGCACCCCAAACATTATCGGCCGCGGCATAGCCCGTATAAGTGGCCATATTAATTCCCACCGGCCCCGGTGTCATTTGGCTGACGGCCACAATATCGGTAAATTCGGCATTAGAAAGCCAACCGTGCCTCAAAACCACTTCATTTTGGATAAAGGAAATCATGGGGTAACCGCCGCCAAAGTTAAACAGGCCGATTTTAAAAAAAGTTTTAAAAATTTGCCAGTAAATCATTTTTTACCCCCACGACAAAACACATATCCCCCTGCTGCTGCGACTATCACTATGTAGACGGGGGAAACTTTCCACCACCATACCGCTACGGCACACAGTACAGGCCACCAAATCGTTTTGTATGTAATGCCGGCAGAGCGGCTCAAACGAAACACGGGCACAGCAATCAAAGCCACCACCGCGGGGCGAATGCCGGCAAAAATTCGCTCCACCCACGGATTGTTTTTAAAATCTCTAAAAAATATGGCAACCAGTAAAATAATGACAAAAGAAGGGAGCACCGCCCCTAAAGTAGCGGCAATAGCACCCATATAAGAACGCAATTTATATCCTGTAAAAATAGCCATGTTGACCGCCAAAATACCGGGGGCCGATTGGGCCATGGCCGTCATATCCAAAAATTCTTTTTTCCCTATCCACTTGTGCTTATTGACCAATTCCGCTTCTATCAGAGGCAACATGGCATACCCACCACCCAATGTAAAAGCGCCGATTTTAAAAAAGATAAAAAAAAGCTGCCAATAAAATTTCATATTTTCATTTTACAATTTTGCTCCACTCTTGTTTTTGCTTTGTTTTATGTTATACTATGTAGGTAAACATACTGATATATGATAAGGAGTGTCTATGAAAAAATTGTGGACGATTTTATGCGTGATGGCTTTGGCGGCTGCCGCTTATGCCGGACAAGCAAACACATGGCCGACGGATTCTGATTCTCAAACTTGGCCTACTGATTCCCAAACTTGGCCGTCTGATTCTCAAACATGGCCATCTGATTCTGATTCCCAAACTTGGCCCGCTACTGGTCATCGCACCTCTTCCGCCGATTCCGGCACTTGGCCGTCTGACGGATACCCCAATGCCGGTTATCCGCAAGAAGGATACCCCCAACAAGCTCAAGGTTATCCTCAAGAGGGCTATCCAAAAGAAAACAGTGGATATCCGACTGAAGAAGAACAAGAAAAACAACAAAAAGAATCTCAAAAAAAATTAGAAAAAGAATTGCAAAAAAAATTTGGGATAGAAGAAGAATTACCTGTTTATGATGAAAAAAACACCGAGTTTTAAAACTCGGTGTTTTTTTAAATCTTTTATTTTTTTATCCACCCTTCCGCTTTGGCATAAGATAAAATTCCTTTTCCTATTCCGATTGCCATCTTTTTTTGGGAAGATTTATTATTTAAACGCAAACGATCTTTAGGGCTGCTGATATAGCCCATCTCCACTAAAATAGCCGGAGACTGCACCCCTTTCAATACATAGAAGTTAGCCTGACGGATAGAATTATTTTGGCTGACCGCAATACCGATACCCGGCTCTTTATACACATAATTGCGCACATGACCTGCCACTTTGGAGCTTTCATTCATATATTCGTTTTTAGCCAAAGACTGCAGCAGCATATCTACAAAATTATAGTGGGTTTCTTCGTATTGTAAAGCTTCGTTTTCAAAGGCAGCTACTTCGGCAGCTTCTTTATCGGTAGCTTTATCAGAGCGAAAATACACTTCAAAGCCGTGGGCAGCCGTGCGCTTGGCCGCATTGGTGTGAATGGAAACGAACAAATCTGCCTTATATTCATTAGCAATTTTACTGCGACCTGCTAAAGTAACAAACGAATCGTCATCGCGCGTCAATTTAACCTCAAAACCTTGTTTCTTAAGATAGTCATATAAATGTTTGGCAACCGTTAAATTCATGTCCTTTTCTTTGGCACTTCTGCGACGAACGGCACCGGGGTCTTTCCCTCCGTGGCCGGGGTCTATGACGATGCGCATTTTTTTCGGTCCTTTTAAAACGGGAGTGGCATCTTTCATCACGGGCTGAACGGTGGGTTTGAGTACCGGAGTGGACGTGCCACTCTGTCCAGAATTTACTTCGGACATGACGGAAGGTGTCAGCCGGGAGGGGTTTAAATCTAGCTCTTCGGCATCTTGGTCAGCAGACATTGTGGGCAACTCTGCCGGCACCATCGGCAAAGCTTGGGCAGAGACAGACAACACTAAAGACCCTTTTTCTTCTGCCAAATTCCATACTTTGGCTTGTTTAGCTAAAATAACTTTTAACTCTACATTTTTCCCTTTTTGCAGCAAAGAAAAGGAACGTACAAAATCATCTTTCAAACGTTGAGTAACATTGCGCTTTAGCACAGTATTGGGAAAAAGCACCTTGATAGTGTGTTTGTTCGGTTGTTCGGAAGAAAAAGAAATTTCCCCTTTTCTGGAAAAAACCAAATGATCATAGTCCGCTTTTTGTTCTTTTTTCACAAAAGCCAAATTGTAATTTTTTTCAACAATGATTGTATTATTTTCAAAAGTAATTTGACGATCTAAAGCTTTTTCTATCTGGGAAAACGTAAAGAAAGAAACCGGTACATATATTTTCCCGCCGGAAGCCACCACTTCCGTAGTCAGTTTAACGGTATTTCCGTTAATAATAGCTTCTTTAAGCGGAGCGCTTAAAATGGCGTACATCCCCGGAAAGGCAATTTTGATTTGTTTGGCGGCGGAAAAAACTTCCACGCTGCCGCCTAGTTTTTTAGCCGTGGCGCGCGCGTCCACCAACACTTTTCCGTTCACTTGAATGGAAGAAACGGCCCCTTTATTTTTACCCAATACGGCCACACCCGTCTTGCCCTGTGCATGAAGCGACGGGGCAGCCAAGAAAAATAAGGAAAGTAAAAATAAAAAGATTTTTCTCATAAAAAGGCCGCGCAGATTTTTGGTCTGCGCGGCAATAAACCAACTATTCTAAAACAATTTTGTAGTCTTCCCAAGCCAATTGGGGATCAGACTGAATTTTGAGGGAACGGTGAATGTTTTCCTCAATATCGGCTTGTTTTTGTTTAATGGCTTCCGCAAGCACAGGGTGCAAGACTACACGCAATGTACCGCCGGGACGACCGTTAGTAAGGTCGTACACTTCACGCTGTATTTTGATGCGCATACTTTCTGCAGAAAGCACACGGCCCGAGCCATGACATTGCGGGCATTCCTCACTGATAAAACTGCCCGTACTTTCGCGTTTACGTTCACGCGTCATTTCCACCAAGCCTAAACGAGTGATGGGTAAAATGCGAATTTTGGCCCTGTCTCCGTGTACGGCATTAGCCAATGCTTCCACCACACGATGACGGCTGGAAGCTTTGCGCATGTCAATAAAGTCAATCACAATAATGCCGCCGATATTGCGCAAACGTAATTGGTGCGCGATTTCTTGGGCAGCTTCAATATTGGTCTGCGTAACGGTTTCTTCTTGAGATTTATTCCCCGTAAATTTGCCCGTGTTCACGTCAATGGCGCACAAAGATTCGGCCTCTTGGATAATAATACTTCCGCCATTAGGTAAAGGAAGCTTTGTCTTGCGCAAATTATCAATTTCCGGTTCAATTCCGTAAGCTTCAAAAATGGGGGTTTTGCCTTTGTAGAGTTGCACGCGATCTTCTAATTCCGGAGAGTTTTTTCTCACAAAATCACGCACTCTTTCATAATCGGCTTTATTATCCAACAAATAAATTTTGGCATTTTCACTCAGCACATCACGCGCCACTTGAAGCACCGCGTCCATATCTTCATGCAACAAAGCAGGAGATGGCAAATTGTCAAATTTTTTCAAGATAGATTGCCATTGGCGATACAGGTATTTCACTTCCCGTTCCAATTCTTCCTTGGTGGCTTCTTCGGCTTCGGTACGCACGATACACCCCATACCGTTTAAGTGCTTTTCGGCCAGTTCTTGCATTACTTCATTGAGTTTGTGGCGTGCTTCGCTGTCTTCAATATTTTTAGACACTCCCACAAAGCTTTGGTGCGGAGTCAAAACCAAATAACGACCCGGCAAAGTAACGTCCATGGTTACTTTCATACCTTTCGTACCAATGGCATCTTTGACCACTTGCACCATAATTTGTTGGCCTTTTTTCAGCACTTTTTCAATGTTTTTGCGATCGGCCCCCAAAATATCGGAAATATACAAATAGGCATTTTTTTCATATCCGATATTGGCAAAAGCACTGGAAATACCCGGCAGCACGTTTTCAACGGTAGCTTTATAAATATTTCCTACAATATTTAGTGAACCTCTGCGTTCCCACATCAGTTCATTAATACGGTCATTTTCCAAAATAGCGATGCGCGTTTCTTCAAAAGAAGTATTAACGATTACCTCTACTTTCGGCGCTTCTTCTAAAATATTGCTCATACAAATCCTCTTGCTATATGACGTGCAAATTTCCGCTTCCGTCACGCCAGTACAGCTCTTCTCTGGTAAATTTTAAACCTTCTATCGTAAATTCTGCTTCCGCAGGCACCATCATATTTAACCATGCCGCCATCAGGTATTCCGGCTTGGTTGTTTTATCCAAATGCCGTTGCAAAAGCAGTTCCAACCTGTCCGTACCCGCCCGCTGAACCGACAAAACAAACGGTTTTAAATCTTGCACCACCGTCATCGAATTAGCAGCTTGTACGGTTAAATATATATGTTCTCCGCCAAAAAACGCTTCCAGCGGTTTAATGGGAATATACTTATCTAAGTTTCCCTCTACCGCATATTGCATTACTTCCGCCAATTGACTTACCGAAGGCAACGCATACGGGACTCTTTTTACATGCAACAACGTAATCCCTGCAGCCACCTTGGATAATGCAGACATGGCGGCCTCTTCCTTGACGGGGGAAGAAAAATACAAATCTGCATATTCGCCCGAACTAAATTGCCCATATCCCAATGCGGGACCATAGGCCAGCCTGGGCCAATTTTTGTTCACTTTTGCCGGCTCAAAAGGCAAACCACTGCGTAAAACCATATTGCGCAAAGCCGCAAAAATACGCTTGTGATCCCAAGCACCGGGCACAGTAAACACTACTCGCATTTTATAAATTTTTGGGGCATTGTTCATAGTCTTTTCTTAGGCTGATGTTATCCTACGGGCATATACAGATTGTACTACACCCAAAGCCAACATACTTGATACGAGATTGGACCCTCCGTATGAGATAAACGGCAGTGGTATTCCCGCCACGGGGAAAAGGCCAATCAACATACCAAAATTAATCACCATATACGTCAAAAACATACCAAATATACCGCTGCACACCAGATAACCATACCGATCACTGGCTAAATAAGCTACCGCAGAAATACGCCATAAAATCAACAAATAAAGCCCCAATACGGTCAACGTACCCCACAGGCCTAATTCTTCCCCCACTACCGCCAAAATAAAATCTGTATGCTTTTCAGGAACAAAACCCAGCCTAGATTGAGTGCCGGAAAACAGTCCTTTCCCCAACACACCTCCGGAGCCCATGGCAATTTGGGCTTGTAGTACGTTATAGGAAGCCCCCTGCGGGTCCGACTGCGGTGCCAAAAAAGCTTCCACGCGTTTGCGTTGGTAGGGCTTCATTTGATGGTCCACAAATACTCCGGCAAAAAAACCCGCCGCCACCACCAATGTAGCCAATACAAAATAAAACGAGGGCAAGAAAATACGCAATTGTTTAAATATCCACCAAAACACATAGCCGCCAACAGACAATAACAGACAAAACCCTCCCATATACCAAACAGAAGAAGCTAATTTATAAAAAATGGCTAATATTTTATAATCTAGTAGCGCCGGATGCAAATAAAGATAAGTCCACGCAATGGTAAAAAATCCGGCCACCGCCGCAAATACGGCAATCAATGCCAAATAAAATACATTAATTCCTGCACAATACAACAGCGCAATCAAGGCGGGAAAAGTAATAACAATAGAAGAAAAGTCCGGCTGCATCATAATAAGTCCAAAAATCGGCCCTACCAAAACCCCCAACAAAATTAACGTGCGCATATCCCGAATGCGTCTGCCTTGTCTATCCAAAAAAGCCGCCGCCACTAAAATGGTCAACACACGACATATTTCTGCCGGTTGCATAGAAAAAAACGGCAATACAAACCAAGATTTACTCCCTCTTTGATACGTTCCAAAAATCAAAACCCCTATCAATAGTGCCATAATGACTCCGTATAAAGGCTTCCACTGTTCGTCAAAGATTTGATAATTAAAACTCCAAGCAGCCAAAAAAACCATGAAAGCTAGCGGCAAAGCAATCAGATGGGTACGCACAACGGCATTGGATAAAGACAGCGCGTTCACGGCAGACATAATACACAAAGCCCCCAAAAGAGCTAAGCCTAACATCGCTCCCAACAAGAGCCAATCTATTTTACTTTTACGAGAAGATGATTTATAACCCACCATACGTTTTATTCCTTTTTCTTCCGCCAAGTTCGCTAATTACCTTCTTGAACATCAAAATATGCCTTAAGCATTTCTCTGGCAATCGGGCCGGCCGCGGAAGAGCCGCCCTCACCATATTCTACAAACACGGCCACGGCTATCTCAGGCTCTTTCCCTTCAGCAGCGGCAAATGCCATAAACCAACCGTGGTCCGGACCGTGCGGATTTTGAGCTGTACCCGTTTTTCCGTAAACGTCAAAACCTTTTAGTTTTACACGGGCAGCCGTACCGGTATCTACGGTATGTTTTAATGCTTTAAAAACTAAATCCCACGTGCTTTTTTGAATATTCACACTACCCAACTGTTCACTTTTTCCGCTTTGCAACACTTTACCAGTTTGACTATGTACCAAACGATCTAAATAATAAGGTCTCCATATTTTTCCTTTACTGGCTACGGCAGAGGCAAATTGGGCCATTTTAATCGGAGTAACCAACAGTTCTCCTTGTCCGATAGACAGGTTTAACGTATCTCCTATAAACCAATAAGAGCGATTACGGGCCCGTTTGGTAGGCCCATATAAATTACCTGCTTTTTCACCGGGAAGATCAATACCCGTCGGCTGACCAAACTGAAACATTCTTTGCACTTTTTCTATAGCGGCAGAACCCATTTGTGCGGCAATCGTATAAAAATAAACATCGCAAGAGCCTGCCATACCGCCAAAAAAATCTACCGGTCCGTGTTTGCTCCAACATCTAAATAAACGAGAGCCCGCATCATAATGTCCGGAGCACCCAATCACTTTGTAAGGGTCAAAATCTCCCTTTTCAATAGCGGCTATAGCTGTGATGATTTTAAAAGTAGAAGCAGGAGGATAAATACCCTGCACGGCCAAGTTATATTCGCTGATTCTTTTTGATTTTACTTCCGGCTCATCAGAATAAGCAACAAACATACTCGGGTCAAAGGCCGGCGCCGTGGCCAGGGCCAACACGGCCCCTGTTTTAGGATCCATCGCTACTGCGGCCCCACGCCCCGTTTTGGAGTTTTTAAGCCCTTTTTCAGCAGCCTGTTGGACCGCATAATTAAGGGTCAAATACACATCATGTCCGGCTCTCCACTTACGGTCTTCAATTACTCTTTTTACCCGTCCGCGGAAATCTACTTCCAAATAAACACCGCCGTCGCGGCCTTTCATTTCTTTTTCAAATTTTTTCTCTAAACCGTTTTTACCGATTTTGGCATTTAACCGGTAATCTAAAGATTGATCTCTGTTTTTCCATTCCTTGCCCTCCATGCTTCCCAAATACCCCACCAAATGGCTGGCAAAAGCCCCATACGGATAAACGCGTTTGTTTTCTTCAATCAAATATAAACCGGGATAATACAAAAGCAGTTCTTTTAAAGAAATAGCGGTTTTGGGAGAAAGATTTTCCGCTAAAGCCAATGCTTTCCCACTGCGTAACCCCTTGTTTAGTTTTTCAAGCAGTGTATTTTCTTTAATATTCAATAACGGGGCAAAGTCTTGCGCCAAACGGTCCAAATAGTCTTTGTCTTTCGGACCTGCGGACAGATAATATAAATTGAAAGAAGGGGCATTAGCGGCTACAGATTTGCCATCTGCAGTAAAGATGCGCCCACGCGGAGCCGTTTGATAAAGCACTTGTGTTCGGTTTTGTTCTGCCAGTTGCAGATAATGAGTATGGCGCAAGAGTTGAATGTCAGCTAAGCGCAAAGCCACTATCCCCCCGGCCAGAAAGGCTACGATGAGTAAAGATTTTAAGCGGTTATTAAAACAAATTTTAGTGGCAGCCATTAAGAGATTTTGATTTCTAAGGCAAAAACTCGGCGCAAAATCTTAAAGACAAACGGCGTCAGCACCGCGTTTAAAGTTATTCCGGCCGCAAATGGCCAAAAGCCACTCCAAGCCGAAAAACCGGTAAATACTTTCAGCAGTAATAAATTCAGAAGCCCTGCACCCAATGTTAAGAAAAAAATACTGATAATTTGCGGAATAACCCCATCAAAATCTAATCGCTTTTCCAAACCATACACCGCGCACGCACACAGGGTAAAAACAAAGGCATTACAACCAAACAATTTTACTCCGAAAAAATCTAAAAAAAGCCCGCTTAAAAAAACCGTCGGATAACCGAACTCCGGTTTTAAATAGGCACATACCACCATAGAAAAAATAAGCATGACATTAACAGTAATTCCCACTTCTCCAAAAAACGCCATACACGCCCAATGACAAATGGTCGCGAAAATAAATGATAAAAAAAGTTTCAAAACGGTTGTCATTTTTTCTCTTGTTTTTCTTGATTGGTTAAAATAAATAATTCCCGCACCAAAGAGGCATTAGCCGCCGGTACGATTTGCGCAATAGGAGCCGTGGAGCCTTCCGATTCTTTTTCCACTTTTTCCACTTCTCCCACCAAAATTCCCGCCGGAAAGATACTGCTGGCAGCGGAAGTATATATTTTTTCGCCTTTTTGCAGATTGGACAGCACCGGCAGATATTGCATTTTCAATATTCCGTTGCTGCTTCCGACCAACAGACCTTCTTCCTTAGAAGGAGCTGCGTACACGGCAGCAGAAAAATCTTCATCTTGCAATAAAAGCACTTTTGCCGTATTTTCCGCACATTCAATCACCACGCCCATCAAAACAGGTACCCCTTCTTTTAAGGCAATAGCAGCTGCTCTTTCTTGCACACCGTCGGCAGAGCCTTTGTCTATGATGACGCTATTCCATTGGGTCGGCTCCCGATAAGCGGTTTTGGCCCAAAGCCCCGTCCACCCCTTGGGAGCTTTTAAATCTAATGCCGAAATTAAACGTTTATTTTCAGCAAAGATTTCTTGAGCTTGTGCATTTTCTAAACGCAGTTGTTCCATTTCTTCTTTCAAACGTTCATTTTCCTGATGTACATTGAGCAAGGTATGAACCGTCTGATTTACCTCTGAAGCATATTCCACCGTTGCATGCGCAGCACGAATTTGCGGGATAAAAACATAGGACAAAAGAGCTTTGATAGAGGCTACAGGGCTCTCTAACGGCAAAATCATCAAAAGCAACGCAAACAACAGAAAAACCACCGGCAGAATTTTCCGTCTGCGGCTTCCCTGAGAAATATGAGTTTTACGTTTATTCTTGCGTTGCATATAAAATAAAAACTTCAAAAAAAAGCGGACAAAGTTCTCAGGCTGAAGAACCCTGTCCGCTCATGGTGGTAAAAAACTTAGTAAGATCTACCTCTGTTTCCGAAGAAACGGGAACCTTTTTCGTTGAGTTGCTCCAAGAATTTACCCGTTCCCAAAGCCACACAGCTTAAGGGGTCTGCGGCACGATGCACCGGAATATCCGTTTCTTTGCGGATTAAATCGGTAATACCGCGCAACATACTTCCTCCGCCGGCGACCATCAAACCGCGGTCTACCAAGTCGGCCGCCAATTCGGGAGGGGTTTCTTCCAGCGTACTCTTGATTACGTCAATAATCAAACGGACCGGCTCCATTAAAGCTTGACGGATTTCCTCAGAAGTCACCGTCAAAGTACGCGGCAAACCTTGGGTTTGGTCGCGTCCTTTTACTTCCATAGATTTTTCTTCTTTGAGCGGATAGACGGAGCCTAAATTGATTTTTACTTCTTCAGCAGTGGTTTCTCCGATGATCAAATTGTATTTCTTGCGAAAATACTGCACGATACATTCCGTGAGTTCGTCACCGGCCACATCAATAGATTTGGCTACTACCATGCCGCCTAAAGAAATAACCGCCACTTCCGTGGTGCCGCCGCCGATATCTACAATCATGCTGGCGTGAGGCTCTGCAATGGGCAAATCTGCCCCCATGGCCGAAGCCATGGGTTCTTCAATTAAATAAACTTCCCGAGCACCGGCTTGGCGGGCCGCGTCATCCACGGCCCTGCGTTCTACACCGGTAATATCTGAGGGAATGCCAATGACAATTCTAGGGCGCAACAAACTGCTGCGGCTGTGTACTTTACGAATAAAGTAACGAATCATTTCCTGTGTCACTTCAAAATCGGCAATAACGCCGTTTTTCATCGGACGAACAGCAATAATATTTGCGGGCGTACGGCCTAACATTTGTTTGGCCTTCTTACCGACGGCTTTTACCTCGCCGGTTTCGCGATCCACCGCCACGACAGAAGGCTCACTAAGCACAATGCCTTTATCCTTGACGTAAATCAAGCAGTTGGCTGTGCCGAGGTCCATGCCGAGGTCGGAGGAAAACAGCCCCCCCAGATAGTCAATAACCATTTAGTCCACCAATTTAATGATAGCCACTTGGGCATTATCGCCTTGGCGTACACCGGCACGATAAATGCGGGTGAAACCGCCGGGGCGATTTTGATAACGAGCCGCCAACACATCAAACAGTTTTTTGTAGGCGTTCTTATCTTTCAAGGTATCTTTAACGGCCAAATGATCATTGGCTTTGGCTAAAGTAATCAAACCTTCCACCACGCGGCGTACTTCTTTGGCCTTGGGCAGAGTGGTTTTTACTTCTTCGTGCAAGATAATGCTGGTAGCCATATTTTTAAGCATGGCATTCTTGTGAGAAGAAGTTTTGCCGAGTTTACGGTATCCAGTATTCTTAATCATCTTTTACAATCCTTATAACGGGTAATACCCTAAATTTTCATGCCCAGAGACAAATTCATCTCGGCCAGTCTTTCTTTAATTTCGTCCATAGATTTGGCACCGAAATTTTTGATCATTTTCAAGTCATCTTCCGTCATTTTGATTAAATCGCGAACGGTGTTTACGTTCTCAGATTTCAAACAATTAATGGAACGAGAAGAAAGTTCAATGAATTCAATAGACTGGTTAAGCACTTCGTCAAGTTTAGAGTTGACGGGAGTCGCGCCGCTGACGCTGCCGGTAGTGGAAATCGGCTCTACCATATCGGCCGCCGTGCTGACGGCTACAGTACCCGGTTCTTCACCTTCAATGGTGAAAATATGCAAAGATCCGGAGAGCAAGACCGCAGCGCGGTGCAAAGCACGGGCCGGTTCTAAGGTACCGTCGGTGGTGATTTCCAAAATTAAGCGATCGTAGTCAGTTTTTTGGCCGACACGAGCAGGTTCAACGTCATAGTGGACTTTGACAATGGGAGAGAACAACGCATCCACCGGAATGAATCCGGCAGGGCGCTGAATCTTGGCCAAGTCTTCAGCCGGCACATAGCCTTTACCGCGGGAAATTTCAATTTCCATTTCAATGCTGCCGCCCACTTCTAACGTGGCCAACTGCAAGTCTTTGTTTACAATGCTCACACCATCTACTTCTTCGATGTCAGCAGCGGTTACCGCACCGGGTTTAGCGGCGTTCAAGGTAACATATTCACGGTTTTTGCCGTCCATCTTAATGCGCAACTGTTTCAAGTTGAGCAAGATGTTGATGACGTCTTCCCGCACGTTGGGCAAAGTGCAGAACTCATGCACGGCGCCTTTAATGCGCACAGCCGTTACCGCAGCACCTTCCATACCGGAAAGTAAAATACGGCGCAAAGAATTGCCTACGGTGTGACCATAGCCGCTTTCATACGGTTCGGCGGTAAATTTTGCATACCGATCCGAAGCAGTTTTTTCGTCCAGCTGTATCTTTTGGGGAAGAACTAATTCATTAAAAGCCATTTCAGCCTCCGCACTATTTAGAATAGTATTCTACGATGAGCTGCTCATTGACAGGGTAGGACATTTCCGCTCTGTCGGGCCATCTCAAAAGCTTACCAGTCAATTTTTCTGCATCAAATTCCAAGAAGCTGGGGCGTTGGTTGCGTTTTTCAGTTTCAACCAAACCTTGCTTTACTTGCGTATTTTCGGCTAAAGCAGCGCTCAAAGCCACTTTGTCACCGGGTTTTACTTGGAAAGAGGGTACATTGACAGGTTTTCCGTTTACCGTTACATAACCGTGCAAGACGATTTGGCGAGCCGTTTTCAAAGATACGGCAAAGCCTAAGCGGCGCACAATGTTATCCAAGCGGGTTTCCAACAAGCGCAAGAAGTTTTCACCGGTTTGACCTTGCAATTTAGAAGCTTTGTCAAACATATTGCGGAACGGAATTTCAGACATACCCGATTGAAAGCGGGCTTTCTGTTTTTCTTGCAAGCGCACGCCGTATTCGGACAATTTGGCACGGCGCACTTTGCCGGCACCTTTACCGCCGCGAACTTTGGCAGAGGCCAATTTGTCAATGACGCAGTTGGTGTAGCATTTGGTTCCTTTGAGGAACAATTTGCAATCTAATTTTCTGCATTTTTTGCAGCTAGCTTCAGTATTTCTAGACATAAATCTTATACTCTCCGGGCTTTAGGGGGTCTGCATCCGTTGTGCGGGATGGGGGTCACGTCTTTGATAGAGGAAACCGTAAGGCCGGCTTGTTGTACGGCACGTACAGCGGTTTCGCGTCCCTGACCGGGGCCACAAACTTTTACGGCTACTTCGCGCATACCCAAAGCAACGGCTTTTTCAGCAGCTTTGTTGCAGGTAATTTGAGCAGCGAACGGAGTGCTCTTTTTGGTGCCTTTGAAACCATGAGAACCGGCGGTGGACCAAGCAACGGTGTTGCCTTTGTCGTCGCTGACGGTTACGATGGTGTTATTGAAAGAACAATAAATGTGCACCACGCCGAATGCAGGAGCTTTGGCGTTTTTCTTTTTGCCTTTTGCCGCAGGAGCAGCAGAGGCGGTTTTAATTTCTTTTTCTTCTGCCATATGTTAAATCCTAAAATTTAAAGTTATTTAGACTTAGAACCGACGGTTTTTCTTCTGCCGCGGCGGGTTCTGCTATTGGTTTTGGTGCGTTGACCGCGGACCGGCAGATTTCTGCGGTGGCGCTGGCCTTTGTACGAACCAATTTCAATAAAGCGGTGAATGTTTTGAGCTACTTCTCTGCGCAATTCACCTTCCACCTTGTATTCTTTTTGCAAGATGGTGTTTAAAAGACCGGCCTGTTGTTCGGTAAGGTCTTTTACTCTGGTAGCGGGGTCAATTTGGCCTTCCAATTTAGCGAGTACTTCTTTCGCATTCTTTTTGCCAATACCATAGATGTATTCCAACGCTACATCAATTCTTTTATTTTTCGGTAAATCAATACCTGCGACTCTAGCCATATTCTATAAGACTCCTATAAATTAACCTTGGCGTTGTTTGTGTTTAGCAACTTCGCACACTACACGTACTACGCCGTTGCGCTTAATGATTTTGCACTTTTGGCATATCTTTTTTACACTGGCTCTAACTTTCATTTATTTCTCCCTATAAGTGATTCTGCCTTTTGTTAAGTCATACGGGGACAACTCTAACTTCACTTTGTCGCCGGGCAGAATTCTTATATGATGAACTCTCATTTTCCCGGATATGTGCCCTAAAATCACTTTGCCGCCCGGAATTTCAACTTTGAACATTGCGTTGGGCAAGGATTCCAAGACTTTGCCTTCTACTTCTATTTTATCGCTCATACATCTCCGAGTTTAGGTTAAATTTCAGAATGCCTGCAAAGGTCATTCAAAAGCAGTAAGAACTTCACTGCCGTGAGCTGTAACGGCTACCGTGTGTTCAAAGTGGGCCGCCAAACTGCCGTCCCGCGTGACCACTGTCCAACCGTCACTAAGCTGCTTGACTCTCCATGTTCCCGCTGTAAGCATAGGTTCAATGGCAAGCACCATGCCTTCCTGTAAAACAGGGCCGGTGCCTCTCTCTCCGAAATTCGGAATAGAAGGCTCCTCATGCATGTTGCGGCCAATGCCGTGCCCGCAATAATCGCGGACAACGCCCATACCATGAAGCTGCGCAAAAGTTTCCACCGCATAACCAATATCTCCTAAACGGTTACCCGGCTTGACTTGCCCGATTGCTTTGTAAAGAGATTTTTTGGTAATGTCCATCAATCTCTGGGCTTCATCAGAAACTTTTCCGATGCCGAGGGTGATCGCGGCGTCCGAACAGAAACCGTCAAGCTTGGCTCCTGTATCGATACTGATAATATCACCACTCTTTAATATTTTATCTTTTTTGGGGATTCCGTGCACGATTTCTTCATTTACCGACGCACAAATACTGCCCGGAAAACCGCCATAACCCAAAAAAAGTGGAATCGCTCCGAAGGAACGAATCGTTTTTTCGGCTATTGCGTCCAAATCTAAAGTGGAAATACCCGGTTGGGCTACTTCCTTCATTTTAGCAAGCACTGCTGCGGTTACTTTGCCCGCATTTCTCATTAGTTGAATTTCGTGCTCGTTTTTTACTTCTATCATAAATCCTTCTTAGGCTTTTACTACCGCCAACAATTCTTCAAAAACTTTTTCGGGTTCTTGATCACCGTTTACCTCAGCATATAAATTGGCTCTTTGGTAGAACAAAATAATCGGTTCAGTTTGTTCATGATAAACAGCCAAACGATGCAAAACGTGCTCCGGTGTATCATCGGGACGGGTAAAAATTTCGCCTTCTTGTTCTTGGCATTGTTGCAAAGAAAAATTAGGACCGATTTGTTTAACGGTGCCGTCCGGTAAGCGGCATTGTTTGCGCGCAGACAGACGTTGCACCACCGTGTCTTCGGGTAAAGTAATAACAACCGCTTTGCCGAGAGTACGACCCAATTCAGCCAACATATCCTTCAGCATTTCGGCTTGTTTAACAGTGCGGGGAAAACCGTCAAAAATAATCGGTTTCGGCGTATTTTCTACCGTTTTTTTCAGAATAGACAACATCATTTCATCGGAAATCAAATTACCTTCATTAATAATTTCGGCAATTTCTTTTCCCTGCTCGCTTCCGGAAGCGATTTCGGCACGCAACACATCTCCGGTAGAGATATGTTTATAATTCAGCGTTTTTTCCAACTTATACGCTTGCGTTCCTTTTCCGGCTCCGGGAGCCCCCATTAGTACAATATCCATTTCCTTTCCTCTAGACACAGTTGCGTTTAGGCCCAAACGGACCTAAACGCAAAGTAACAAACCATAATTTTCAACTTTTTCCGTTTCTCGGATTCGCAATTCTCGTTTTTAGAATAAAACTAAAACAGAATTACTGGCCGACGTTGAACCAGCGGCCTTTAATTTTTTTACTGCCTTTGAGCAGCGGCTCATAGTTGCGGGCGAGCAAGTGGGCTTGAATTTGGCTTACCGTATCCAAAGCTACACCTACTACGATCAACAACGCAGTACCGCCGAAGTAAAAATCTACATTAAATTTCGCGCGGAAGAAATCCGGCAAAATGGAAATCAAACATACAGCGATGGCACCGCAGAAGGTCAAGCGGTTCATTACCCATTCAATATAGTTTTTGGTAGGTTCACCCGGACGAATGCCCGGAATAAAACCACCCCATTTCTTCATGTTGTCAGCTAAATCGGCAGGGTTGAAAGTCATGGAGTTGTAAAAGTAGCAGAAGAACATAATAAGCGCCGAGAACAACACCATGTACCACACACTGTTATGATTCATAAATTCCATCAAACGTTGCGCCCAAACGGCTTCACGATTGAAGCTGGCAATCGTCAAGGGCAAGGAAATGACGGAAGAAGCAAAGATGACCGCGATTACACCGCTTTGATCAATTTTAAGCGGTAAATAACTGGTCTGCCCACCATACATTTTATTTCCTACTTGACGTTTGGCATACTGCACCGGAATTTGACGTTGAGCCGTTTCCAACCAAACCACTAAACCGGTAATAACCGCAGCAGCGGCGAAGATAACCAAGGCCATGAAAAAGTCCATTTCAGCAGCTTTTACACGGTTGACCACTTCCATAATAGCGCTGGGTAAGCGGTCTACGATACCTGCAAAAATGATTAAAGAGATACCGTTTCCTACGCCCTTTTCCGTGATTTGTTCACCCAACCACATCACAAACATCGTACCGGCACATAAGGTCAATACGGTCGTGACAAAAAACAAGAAAGAAGGATTTACTACAGCAGCAACACCGCCTGCACCTTCTACCTTGGTAATGGCGAACGTCATCATGGAGCCTTGCAAGGCAGCCAAAAACAGCGTGAATATTCTGGTAATTTGGTTTTCTTTCCGCCGACCGGCTTCGCCTTCTTTGTGCATACGGTCAAGTGCCGGAAAAATATGAGCACCACGCACCAAGCTGATGATGATGGACGCGTTGATGTAAGGCATAATGCCGAGGGCTAAAATGGAGAATTTTCCCAGTGCACCACCGGAAAAAATATTCATAAAGCCCAAAATACCGTTCTCATGCGCAGCAAACATTTGACGCAGAACATCGGTATTGATTCCCGGTATGGGAATGGCGGCCGCAATGCGGAAAACGGCCAACGCCCCGAGCAAGAAGAGAAGTCTCTTCTTGAGCTCGGGAGCGTTAAAAATATTCGCGACTGTATTGTTTTCCATTATTTGGTCTTCTTTTCAATAACAGTTACGCTGCCACCGGCTTTTTCAATAGCGGCTTTGGCCGTTTTGGAAAAACCATGAGCAGAAACTTTCAGCGCTTTGGTCAACTCACCCATGGCGAGGATTTTTACGCTGTTTACATCGTGGATAGCACCGGCTTTTTTCAACAATTCCGGAGTTACTTCTTCACCGGCTTTGAAGAGTTTTTCCAAAGTGCCCACGTTTACGTAGTCAAAGCGACGGGCGAAATCTTTATTAGAGAAACCGCTCTTCGGGGTTTGACGCACTAAGGGCATCTGACCACCGGCTTTGCTTTCTTTGCGGCTGTTACCGGAACGAGAGGTTTGACCTTTCATGCCTTTACCGCAGTAGTTACCCAGGCCGGAGGCGGCACCGAGACCCAGTCTTTTTCTGGGTTTTCTGGACCCGTGTTTAGGGAAAAGTGTATTCAAAGTTACCATATTATTCTCTCCACAAAACTAGTTGGCCGCTACTTCAGCCGCGGGTTTTTCTTCCGCTTTCACAGCTTCCGCTTTACCGCGGATAACGTTGACAGCTTCTTTGCTCTTTAAGAGTTTCAAAGCTTCCAAGGTAGCGTACACTAAGTTGCACGGGTTTGTGCTGCCCAAGCTCTTAGCCAAAACGTCTTTAATGCCGGCGGCTTCCAATACCAAGCGCACACCAGCGCCGGCGATTACACCGGTACCGGGAGCGGCAGGTTTCATCCACACGGAGGCGGCGCCGAAGCGGCCGATGACTTCATGCGGAATCGTGTCGCCTACGATCGGGAAAGTGACCGTATTTTTGCGGGCATGAGTTTCAGCTTTGCCGATAGCAAGTTGAACTTGGTTGGCTTTACCGATGGCCACACCCACTTTACCATCACCGTTTCCGATGACGACTAAAGCGCGGAAACCAAAACGTTTACCACCTTTTACCACTTTGGCCGTACGGGCTACGTGGATAACGGTCGTTTTGCCTTCCGTGGCAGGTTTGACCTTTTGAAACTCGGCTTTTTTGCCTTTCGCTTCTTTTCTAATTTCGTTAGTCATTAAATTCACCTTACACTCTTAGAATTTTAAGCCAGCTTCTCTGGCGGCATCGGCCAAGGCTTTGATTCTGCCGTGATAAACGCGGCCGCCGCGGTCGAACATGACTTCGGTAATGCCTTTTTCCAAAGCTTTCTTGGCGATGACTGCGCCCAAGGCTTTGGCGGCTTCTACGCTTTTACCGGAGGCTTCAAACTTGCCTTCCAATTCTTTAGACAACGTAGTAGCAGACACCAAGGTGCTGTGGGTGTTGTCGTCAATAATTTGGGCGTAGATATATTTCAAGCTTCTGTAAACAGACAAGCGCGGGCGGTGAGCACCGCAGGAGGCCAACAAGTGTTTGCGGCTTCTGTCTTTTCTGAATTGATATCTTTCTTGTTTAGTAGCCATAATTATTTGCCTCCTGCCGCAGTCTTACCGGCTTTGCGGGCAATGTGTTCGCCCTGATATTTAATACCGCTGCCTTTGTACGGCTCGGGAGGTCTGATACGACGAATTTTGGCGGCAAAATCGCCAATGACAAATTTGTCGCTGCCTTTGATTTCAATCAAGTTGCTCTTGGGGTCGGCCGCTACGGTTACGCCGGCGGGCACGTCCATCACAACGGGGTGAGAGAAACCTACTTCCAAGGTCAGCTTATTGCCGGCCACGGAAGCGCGGTAACCTAAACCGTTGATTTCCAAGTTTTTATTGAAACCGTTGGTTACACCTTCAATGATATTGAAGACGTTAGCGCGGGTGGTACCATGAATGGCGTTTAATTGTTTCTTTTTGGCTTCATCAATAGACAAAGTCATTACGCCATTGTCAATGTTAATAGCAATGTCGGCCGGTACGGTGTAGGACAAGGTGCCCAATTTACCGGTAGCGGTGACGACGTTGTCTTTTACATCTACTTTGGTTCCGGCGGGAATATTGATTACTTTCTTACCGATTCTGCTCATATTCCCTCCTTACCACACTTGGCACAAAAGCTCACCGCCGATTTTTTCGGCTTTGGCTTGAGCGTCCGTCATAATACCTTTGGAGGTAGATAAAATCGTGATACCAAAGGAACCGCGGACTTTGGGGATATTGGTGTAAGCACTATATACCCGTTGGCCCGGTTTGGAAACACGGCGCAAACCTTGAATGACGCATTCGTTTTCCGGCGTATATTTCAAAAATACGCGGACCACGCCGCCTTTGGTTTCGTTATGCACGGCTTTGAAATTAGAAATATAACCTTCTTCTTTCAAAATGCGCGCGATTTCCGTTTTAATTTTAGAAAAAGGGATGTCCACTTTTTCTTTCTTTTTCATGTTTGCGTTTCTGACTCTGGTCAAGAAATCTGCGATTGGATCCATGTTATTAGGAAGCGTCCCAAATTACTTTCCTTGCGGAGTTAACTCGCGTTCGCCTCCTCCTCCTGTAATTACCAGCTAGATTTTTTCAGACCCGGGATAAGACCCTGGTGTGCCATTTTTCTCAGGCAGATACGGCAGAGACCGAAATCGCGATAGTAACCTCTCGCGCGGCCGCAGATTTGGCATCTGTTATGATAGCGTACTGCGAACTTTTGGTCTTTAGCCATTTTTGCAACCCATGCTTTAGTAGCCATAAATTCTATTGCTCCTATTATTTGGCCGACTTTCTGAAGGGCAAGCCCATATATTTCATGAGCAAGCTGCCTTCTTGGTCGTTCTTAGCGGTGGTAACGAACGTAATGTTCATACCGTGGGCTTTGGGCGATTTTTCCACATCAATTTCAGGGAAAATGTAGTGTTCTTTAATGCCCAAGTTCAAATTGCCGCGGCCGTCAAAACCTTCCGCAAAACCTTGGAAGTCGCGAATGCGGGGGCAGGCAATATTGATGAAGCGTTCCAAAAATTCATACATGCGGGCGCCGCGAAGCGTTACACGAACGCCAATGGGCATACCTTCACGCAATTTGAAGTTGGAAATAGACTTTTTGGCGCGGCGAATCTGGGAGGCTTGACCGGCGATAGCGGTCAAATCTTCTCTGGCGATTTCCAACGCTTTAATGTCTTCTCTGGCTTCTTTCACGCCGATGTTGATGACGATTTTTTCCAATTTAGGCGCGGCCATCGGGCTTTTGATGCCCAAGTCTTTCAGCAAAGCCGGCAACACTTTCTCTTTGTAGAGCTGTTGCAAGGCGGGCTGATAGGTCGCGGTCGTCGTTTTCTTCGTTTCTTTAGTCATTTTTCTTACCTAGATTAAATGAGCGTTTCGTTGCATTTGCGGCAGACACGCACTTTTTCACCATTTTCCAAAATTTGGATTTTGGGGGTCATGGCTTTTTTGCATTTTCCGCAAACGACGGCGACATTGGAGGCGTCCAACGGAGCTTCCATTTTCTGAATGCCGCCCTGTTTGTTTTGGGAAGGTTTCACGTGTTTGGAAATCATGTTAATGCCCACTACCGTTACGGTATTTTTGGACGGGTTTACAGATTTCACTTCCCCTTTCTTGCCTTTGTCTTTACCGGACAAAATCAATACAGTATCGTTTTTCTTGACTTGCATTAGATTACCTCCGGTGCCAAGGAGATGATTTTCAGGAAGTTCTTTTCCCGTAATTCTCTGGCAATGGGGCCGAATACACGAGTACCTTTGGGTTCGCCATTGTCGTTGATGATGCAAACGGCGTTGTCATCAAAACGAATATAGGAACCGTCTTTGCGTCTTTTTTCACGGGCTACGCGCACTACTACTGCACGTACCACGTCGCCTTTTTTAATGGCGGAAGTAGGGATCGCATCTCTTACAGAGCACATTACTACGTCTCCGAGGGTTGCGATATCCCGGTGGTGACCACCGCGCACTTTAAAGCATTGCACTTTTCTGGCGCCGGAATTGTCAGCCACGTTGACGATGCTTCTTAATTGAATCATACATTAACTCCGTAGTTTTCTTACAAAACTAAGCTTTGGCTCTTTCCACAATTTTGGAAATGCGCCATTTGGTCGTTTTAGACAACGGGCGGGTGCTCATGATTTCCACTTTATCGCCAATTTTGGTTTCGTTGGCTTCATCGTGGGCATGGTATTTCGCCGCTCTCTTCAGGGTTTTGCTGTACAGACCGTGACGGACCAAGCGTTCTACTTTTACGACGCGGGTCTTGTTCATCTTGTCCGAGACAACTTCACCAGTGAGGACCTTTCTCAGGCCGCGGGTTTCTTGATTTTCCATGTATAAACCTCTTATTTCTGCTCGTTCTTCTGGTTGATTAACGTTTTCAGAAGAGCAATCTCGCGTCTGACCGCCCGAATTTCCATCGGATTAGCGATGGGGGTGGTGCTGTGTTTGAAAAGAAGATTAAATTTCTTTTCCTGCGCCTTGGCTAAAGCTTCGTTAAGCTCGGCCACGGTTTTATTTTTCAAAGCTTCTTTTTCGTTGGTCTTCATACTATCTTCTCGTTACCAGTTTGGTCTTGATGGGCAATTTGTCGGAAGCCAAGCGCATAGCGTGTTTGGTATCTTCCAACGTGGCGCCTTCAAGTTCAAACAAGATGGTGCCCGGTTTCACGACGGCCACCCAATGGTCCGGAGCGCCTTTACCTTTACCCATACGGGTTTCGGCGGGGTGCTTGGTGATGGCTTTGTCGGGGAAAACGCGAATCCAAAGTTTACCTTTTTTCTTGATAAATCTGGACAGCGTGATACGAGCCGCTTCAATCTGGCGAGCGGTGATCCATTTCGGTTCCAACGCTTTGAGGCCAAATTCGCCGAACACCACTTCGGCGCCGCGGGTAGCGTTACCCTTAATGCGGGGAGCGCTGTGCGGTTTACGATATTTTACTCTTTTAGGCATCAACATAAGTAAATTCCTCTATTTGATTTCCTTGACGGGAGCTACGTTTTCTACGGCTCCAGCATCGGTCGTGCCTTCGGTAATGTCGCGGTGTTTTTTGAGCTCATTCATAATCTCTTTGGGAGATTTGGCGAAGTGAGTTCTTTTGAAAATCCACACTTTAATACCGATTTTTCCGCTGACCGTCTGAGCTTCGGTAAAACCGTAGTCAATATCAGCGCACAGGGTATGCAGGGGTACGCGGCCTTCACGTTTCCATTCGGTACGGGCAATTTCAGCACCGCCTAAACGACCGGAGACCATGATTTTAATACCCAAAGCTTTGCCTTGCAAGGCTTTTTCAATAGCCTTTTTCATGGCAGCGCCGTAGTGGGCACGTTTTTCAAGCTGCATAGCGATATTTTGCGCCACGAGCTGCGCATCCGTTTCCGGATTTTTGATTTCGATAACGTTGACAAAGGTTTTGCTACCGGTCAATGCTTCAATTTCTTTGCGCAAGGCTTCAATGTCGGCGCCTTTTTTGCCGATGACCACACCCGGGCGGGCGGTATGAATGTTCAAGCGCAAGAAAGCGCCGGCACGTTCAATACCCACATAGCTGACTGCGGCCATTTTAAATTTGTCGTCCACAATTTTGCGAATCTGGAAATCTTCCATGATCAACGCAGGCATATTCTTGGGGGCGAACCAGCGGGAACGCCAATCCTGAATATAACCAAGTCTAATGGACCGAGGGTGAATCTTGTGTCCCATAGTTTAGCGACCTCCCTTTTTTTCGTCGGAAACAATGACCGTCAGGTGGCACATGCTCTTTTTGTAAGGCATGGCACGGCCTTGCGGGCCGGGTTGAATCCGTTTCAAGTGGCCGCTGGGGCCCAAGTTCGCGTAAGCTTCTTTAATGAAGACTTTGCTGAAGTCCAGCTTTTTACCGGCTTTGACTTCTAAGTTCGCAGCAGCGCTGTGAATGGTTTTGGCCACTAAATCAGCGGTGCGTTTGGCGATAAACGGAAGAACGTCTTCCGCCGCCTTTACGTTTTTGCCGCGGATTTGGTCAAGCACCAGGTTCACCTTACGGCTGCCGTAGCGTTGAAATTTAGCTTTTGCACAAGCTTCCATATCAAATCCTCAACTCTTATTTCAAGGCGGTGGAATCTTTCGTCATACCACCGTGACCTTTGAACAACCGGGTGAAAGAGAATTCACCGAGTTTGTAACCTACCATTCTCTCGGAAATGTAGATGGGTAAAAACTTCCGGCCGTTATGTACCAAGAAGGTATGTCCCACGAATTCCGGGATAATCGTGCAGGCTCTAGCCCACGTTTTAATAGGTTTCTTTTCGTTGGAGGCGTTCATTTTTTGAACCTTTTCCAACAGGTTTAAATCCACATAAGGACCTTTTTTAGTTGATCTTCCCATAGTTATTTAACCTTATTTTTTCTTCTGTCGCTGACAATCATCCAGCCCCATACTTTCTTGGTGGAGCGGGTCTTCAGACCGCGAGCCGGTTGGTTCCACGGAGAGCGAGGAATGTTTCCACCCTTACCGTGACCACGGCCACCACCCATCGGGTGGTCAACAGCGTTCATAGCGCTACCGCGTACCGTCGGTTTTACACCGCGGTGGCGTTTGCGACCGGCATTACCGATAACGATGTTGGCATGATCTACGTTGCCCACCTGTCCGATGGTAGCGCAGCAGGCGCTGGGAACCAGGCGGATTTCGCCAGACGGCATTTTGATGTGGGCATAGTCGGATTCTTTAGCCATCAATTGGCCTTGAGAACCGGCGCTGCGCGCAAGTTGCGCACCTTTGCCGACTTGCAATTCAATCGCGTGGATAAAAGTACCTTCAGGAATATTTTTCAAAGCAAGGCAGTTACCCACTTTAATATCGGCTTGAGGACCGCTCATCAACACATCACCCACTTTAACACCAATGGGGTGCAAGATGTAGCGTTTGTCGCCGTCGGCATATTTCAAAAGACAAATGCGGGCGCTTCTGTTCGGATCGTATTCAATAGAAACGACCGTAGCGGGCACGCCGTATTTTTCTCTTTTAAAATCAATTTGTCTGTATGCGCGTTTATGACCGCCGCCAATGTGGCGAACCATGATCATACCGGTGTTGTTACGACCGCCGGTTTTGCGCAGACCTTTGGTTAATCTCTTTTCCGGAGTGGTTTTGGTGATTTCGGAGAAATCAGCAACCGTAATGGTTCTCCTGGAAGGAGTATAAGGTCTAAATGTCTTGATAGGCATAGTTAGTAGTTCTCCTTATTCTACTTCGCCGTGGTTTCTACCACGTCGATTTTATCGCCTTCTTTCAAGGTCACGAAAGCTTTTTTGAAGTCCGGTCTTTTACCGGCAAAGCGTCCCATTCTGTGCATTTTACCGCGCACAGTGATGGTGTTGATTTTCGTTACAGTGACGTTGAAGATTTTTTCTACGGCCGTTTTGATTTCGCCTTTAGAAGCATCTTTGGCGACTACGAAGCCGTAGCGGTTTTGGGTATCGCGTTCAATCAAGCTCTTTTCAGTCAAAAGGGGCTTTTTCAAAATGCTATACGTTCTCATTATTTGGCCTCCTTAACGAAAGTCTTGGTCAAGGTTTCAACGGCATCTTTGGTCAAGATGACTTTGCTGCTGTTGAGCACCGCGTAGGCATTGGCATCCTGAGGAGCCATTTGGGTCAAGCCAGCTACGTTGCGAGAAGCCAAACGAGTCACTTCGTCAATATTGGCGAGCACCAACGGTTTGCGACCGGCGGAAAGCACGTTCAATACTTCGGCGAAAGCTTTGGTTTTGGGTTCTTTCAAGGTTAAGCTGTCTAAGACCACAATGTTGCCTTCAGCAAATTTGGCCGACAAAGACTGCGCAATAGCGGCGCGGCGTTTGGCGACGGGCAATTCTTGGCGATAAGAGTGCGGGGTAGGACCAAAGGCCACACCACCGTGGCGGGACTGAGGGGCGCGCAAGCTACCCTGACGGGCGCGGCCGGTGCCTTTCTGTTTCCACGGTTTTTTACCGGTACCGGATACTTCGGCACGGGTTTTTACATCCGCAGTACCTCTTCTTTGGTTGGCCAAGAAGGCGGTGATGACTTCGTGAAGGAAGGTCGGGTTCGGCTTGACAGAGAACAAGCTTTCCGGCAAGGCGATGGTGCCTTGTTCTTTACCTTTGATATCTAAAACTTTAGTTTCCATGGTCAAAGTCCTTACTTCCTGTTAGCGGCTTTAGAAGCAGAGATTTTCTGCACGATAGGAGCCACAACATGTTTTCTGTTTTTGGAAGTTTCCAAGACAGACACGATGCTGCCTTTGGCACCGGGGACGGAGCCTTTGAGGAACAGCAAGTTGTTTTCAGCGTCTACTTTGATAACTTCAATTTTGGCGACGGTGTGCGTCGTGGTACCGTAGTGACCAGCCATACGCTGACCGGACAATACTTTACCCAAAGAGCGGCGGGAAGCCAAACCACCGGGAGCTCTTTCTCTATCAGAGGCACCGTGGGAGGCAGGTTGACCGGCAAAGCCGTGGCGTTTCATCGCACCGGCAAAGCCGTGACCTTTAATGCTGCCCTGCACATCTACATAATCGCCGGGTTTAAAAATTTTTTCGAGTGAAATGACCTGACCGATTTCGAAACCGTTCACGTCGGCCACGCGATGTTCTTTCAAGTGGCGGACGGGGGTCGTGTTAGCTTTTTTGAAATAGCCGAGTTCGGGCTTGTTCAGTTTGCTTTCTTTCACTTCGCCAAAACCTACACAAACGGCGTTGTAGCCGTCTTTTTCTTGGGTTCTGACACGTACAACTTTGCAGGGGCCGGCTTTTACGACGGAAACACCATGCAGGTTGCCTTTTTCATCAAAGAGCTGGGTCATGCCCACTTTTTCGCCGAGTACAAAACGGAATGTAGCCGGAGCTTCTTTGACAGTTTCTGCTTTGGCCGCTTCAGCAACGGGGGTTGCCTCTTGGGCGCCAGCAGCTTGGATGTTTTCTTCTACCATCTGTTTTTTTCCTTATTAGTTGCTTTTAATTGCCACATCAACACCGGCGGGGAGGTCTAATTTCATCAACTCATCGACGGTCTTAGAGGTGGGACTTTTCAGGTCAATCAGCCGTTTGTGGATACGCATTTCAAACTGCTCACGGGATTTTTTGTCAGTGTGCGGAGAGCGAAGTACGGTGTACTTCTTAATGCGCACCGGCAAAAGAACCGGACCGGCGACGATAGCACCGGTTTTCTGCGCGGTTTCCACGATGCGGGCAACGCTGTTGTCAAGCATGCGGTGATCGTAAGAGCGCAGTTTGATGCGGATTCTTTCTTGGCTGAGAATTCTAGCTTTTTTTTCAGTTTTTTCTGCCATTTTTTGTTCCTTAGAACTTCTTGTAAATAAAAAATTATCGGCAGTAAACCCCTCTCCGGCTCATCTTTCTCCGACGAGCCAAGTGGGTTTGCCACCTAATTTCTGATACGTATAAATATTATACTATATTCAGAGGGCTTTGTGTCAGGTTTTTTACTTTGGGATTTTCACCCTGCCCATTTCAAAACGCCAACACTATATTTAACCTATATATATTGTATAATAATCGGGGTTACTTGTAAATAGAGAAAAGGAGATTTTATGTTCTACTATTGTTTGCTCGGCGCAATTATTATATTTTCTATTGCTTTTCCTGTTCTTCTGCACTACAAAGGCAGAAATAAAGTAAACCCCTATAAAAATCAAGAAGAAACCGAAAAGCCGGTTGTTTTCTCGGAAAAAGCTTTTTCAAGGACTAAAATAAGTCTGATTATCGTTTCTTGTATTACTTGTCTTTTATTTTCTATTATCTTCCTAATTCCTTTTTGTCTTTTGCTTGTGGGAGGAAAAAACACCGATAGTCAGGGCGTGGGTTGGTGGCTTTTATTTGCACTTCCTTTTTTGGGGCCATTTTTTCTTATTAGCTCTATTGGGACCGCGCTTCTTGGGAAACATTACCGCAAACTAAAAAAAGCTATGCCAAAGTCGGACCCAGCTCCTATAGAAATACCAAAACCATCTCATACCATCACCCCACTTCTGCAAAGCATATTGGACGGGAACAAAGAGACCGTAGAAAAAGCTTTAAAAGAATATCCCGATCATATAAATATCCCCTATGCTTCCAATGGCAACACCCCTTTGCATGTGGCGGTGTGGAACGGACATAAAGATATTGTGGAGCTTTTGCTGGCGCAACCCGCCATTGACACTCAGCTTAAAAACAAAGACGGCAAGACCGCTTTGGACCTTGCCCAAGAAAAGAATTTGACAGAAATAGTCAATTTATTACAAAATAGATAAGTATTGCCAAAATACTATTTCAATTTTAGGATTTTTTATGACTCAAAATTACGGACTTTCCATTGTAAAAGACTACCCCATTAAGGGCGTGAATTTTATTGATATTAACGGCCTGCTTGAAAAGCCGGAACATTTCAGAACGGTCATAGACAAATTTTGCGAAGAAATTCAAAAGGCTGTACCGGCAGACGTATTGGCCAAGACCGCTATTATCAGCACCGAAGCACGCGGATTTTTGTTCAGCACGCCCGTAGCCTACAAATTGGGCTTGCCTATCCTTACCATTCGCAAAAAAGGCAAAATTCCCAATAACCCCTATCGTTTCCACATTACCAACGAATATACCAGCTATGATATGGAAATGGACGGCGATTTGTTAGCTAAATACGATAATCTGATTTATATTGATGATATTTTTGCCACGGGGCAAACGGTGGCTGCCGTAAAAAATGCCTTGGAAGAAAAGGGCAAAAAAATGCTTTTAGCCGTGCATTTGACGGATGTGGAAGTCTTGGAAAAAATGAGAAAAAGCAATCCCATTCTTAAAGACTTACAAACCATTGAAATCATATAAAAAACCCCTCCGCTCGGAGGGGTTTTTACTTGTCTTAAATTTTTATCTCACCGAATAATAAGACATTTCTTTGGGCGTACCGGTGCAAACCTTGTTCACACAAGATACATTAATATCGGTGTAGCACATTTGCAGGGTACACGGACCTACCCCACAAGCGTTTAAGCGCTTTTTATTAAGTTTTTCCGCATATTTCTGATTTACGGCCTCTTGCCCGTCACAAGGGCAGCAACCTTTGGAAATGGCTGTACAATCGGCATCGGTTTTGCAAGATTTGTAATCAGACAAAGATTCTTGATAATCCGCCACTTTTTGCGGGTCTTGCATATGCACATTATAAGAGGCACAACCCACTAAAGTAAAAACGAAAAACGATAAAACAATCAAATTCTTCATATTTTCTCCCCTTTTTTATTTATTATAGCACTTTGCAGAGCAAATATAACACAGCCTAAGGCCAAAACCTTAGGCTGTGTAAATAAAGAGCGGGTTCTTAAAAGAAACTACTCAATAATTTTGGTTACAACACCGGCACCTACCGTGTGGCCACCTTCGCGGATAGCAAAGCGCAATCCTTCTTCCATGGCTACGGGGGTGATGAGTTTTACTTCAATTTCGGCGTTGTCGCCCGGCATGATCATCT